>NZ_AGAV01000015.1 GCF_000224785.1 Lentibacillus jeotgali
CAAGGAGCAAATTTTGCGTTGCCGCCTTTCGACAGCGACTTAATTAATATACCATCTAATAGAGTTAAAGTCAACAGCTTTTTTTATTTTTTCTTGTTTAGATGTATTTGATGTTGCGTCTGTTTTTGCAACGATTAATAATGTATCATGTTTTATTCCCTGGATCAATAGCAAATTAAACAAAAAATAACTGGGTATTTCATCCAAATTAAAATGACCCTATTACTTTCCACTCTTCAGTTAAATCGATCCCCGCGTGCGCTTTGATTTAAACCAAAGCGCACGCGGGGGCCTGTAGTACACAGCGGCAACATTGATTATATGCAGGTAATCAGCACTTGCCCGCAAATAATCCCTTTATATGGAATTATTTATTGCGCATTTGCGGAAACAGTAGCACATCCCGGATGGACGGGGAGTTAGTTAACAGCATTACCAGCCGGTCTATTCCAATTCCAAGTCCACCCGTTGGCGGCATGCCGTATTCCAATGCTTCCAGAAAGTCTTCATCCATTAAGTGTGCCTCATCATTTCCGGCATTCCGTTCTTTTACTTGAACTTCAAAACGTTCACGCTGATCGATTGGATCATTTAATTCACTAAAAGCGTTCGCATGCTCACGGCCGACTACGAACAATTCGAATCGATCAGTGAACCTGGCGTCCTTGTCATTTCGCTTGGCCAGTGGCGAAATTTCCACCGGATGACCGTAAATGAACGTCGGCTGAACAAGGGATTCTTCAACCTTTTGCTCGAAAAATTCATTAAGAATGTGACCATACGTCATACTTTCGTCAACCGCAATGCCGTTTTCTTTAGCTAGCTTAAGTGCTTGTTCGTTACTCATCTTAGGCCAGAAGTCAACACCGGTATACTCTTTGACAGCATCAACAATATGCATCCGCCGCCATTCCGGCTCCAGATTTATTTCCTCGTCATCATAATGTATCGTCATAGTGCCAAGCACTTCATTGGCAATATGAGAAATAAGATTCTCGGTAAGTGTCATGACGTCATGGAAATCAGCATAGGCTTCATACAGTTCCATCATGGTAAACTCAGGATTGTGCCGGGTGGACACACCTTCATTCCGGAAAACACGCCCGATTTCATACACTTTCTCCATACCGCCGACGATCAGTCGTTTCAAATGCAATTCAATTGCTATTCGCATATATAATGGAATTTCCAGAGCATTATGGTATGTTTCAAATGGACGTGCTGCTGCCCCTCCAGGAATACCATGCATCATAGGCGTTTCTACTTCCAGAAAACCTTGTCCATCAAGGTAACGCCGCATTGACTGAATGATTTTACTTCGCAGAATGAATGTTTCTTTACTGTCTGGATTGGTGATTAAATCCAGATAACGTTGACGATAGCGCTGCTCAATATCTTTCAGCCCGTGATATTTTTCGGGCAGTGGCCGCAATGACTTGGTTAGCAAGGTGAACTTCACAGCTTTCACTGACAGTTCCCCCACTTTTGTCCTGAACATAAGCCCCGTTACGCCAACGATGTCTCCCATATCGGCCGACTGAAAAACCTCATAGGCATCTTCACCAATCATATCTTTCCGCACATAAATTTGGATTTGGCCGCTCAGGTCCTGAACGTGGGCAAATCCTGCCTTTCCTTTGCCGCGCTTTGTCATAATCCGGCCGGCAATTGTCACTTCATCGTCCTTTTCTTCCAATTCTTCCTTGGAAAACTGATCATATATGCTGGCCAAATCAGCCGCATAATGAGTCCGGTTAAATTTCCCGCCGAACGGGTGGACGCCTTTTTCATGATAAAATTCAAGTTTTTCGCGCCTTGCCCGCATATGATCATTTAATTCCTCTGTCACATTTATCACTCCATTTTATACGACCGGCTCCATGTTTTTGAAGGAACCTGGCTTTCAGTAATAAGTATCTCGATTTCCATGGCATACGCCAAGATTTATAAATCAGGAGGACTTGCTTTTAGCTTCCGGTTCTTCTGCAAATGAATAAAGTATGTCAACGAGATTTTCGCGGGTTTCCGTATCGCTGATTTTACGCCGGATTTGAGGCTTTGGCTATTCCTCCTTCTTGTTCGGAGGCTTTTTACCCTGCAATTCACCTCTTGATACACGTAATTGGTCAGCTATTTGCTGCAGCAATTCATCTGAAGCTTGCTGGCTCCCCCGTTCGACATCACCAAGATTAATAATAGGCATATTTAATTGCTTTGCCAGACCTGCCTGCGTATACCCCTTTAATTTGCGGAATGCTTTTATTCTTCTTCCTAATCTCTCTCTGTCCATTGTCGTACATCCTTTATGTCGCTTTCAGGAAGTGCTTTTATATAATCCGCTGCACGCTTGTGACCTACTGCCGTGATCGTCAGTTCCGGAGCAATTTCACCGAGCGGAATTAGCACAAATGCCCGCTCAAGCATACGTGGATGCGGAAGGATTAATCGTTCTGTTTCTCTATTTTCCTGATTATACATTAAAATGTCAAGGTCGATTGTACGCGGGCCAAAGCGGATTTCTCTTCTTCTGCCCAATTGCTTTTCAATTGCCTGACAAACATCCAACAATTCCATCGGCAAAAGGGAAGTATCCAATTCAATTACCATATTTAAAAACTCAGCTTGATCTGTATAACCGACGGGGTCTGTCTGATATATAGATGACTTTTTAATAATGGTAATCTGCCGATGAGCGTTCAATGCTTCCAGTGCTCTAGTAAGGTATTTCTCCCGCGGTTCGATATTGGACCCTAAGGCCAGATAAATATTCTTCATGCGTTACGCTCCCGGAAAATTTGTACGGCAACTGACTGATAATGACCTGGTATCGGCGGGTCGGGTTTGATGACTTTTAGCTTACACGACTCAAGCAAATTAAAAGAGCGGAACAATTCATCCGCAATGTCTTCGGCGATTGCCTCCACCAGCTTTTTTGGCTTACCTTCCATAATATTTTTGACGACGTTATAAATCTCGCCATAATCAATGGAATCATTCATATCATCCGAACGGCTTGATGTTTTTAAATCAAGCATCAGTTCGACATCGACATAAAACCGCTGTCCAAGTGTGTTTTCTTCCGGAAATAAGCCATGATATCCGTAGAATTCCATTTGATTAAGCAATATTTTATCCAAGGTTCTCAACTCCTCGCTTACCGAGCATTGTATCCATCATTTTTGCCAATTCGGCATGTAATTTCACATTATGAACCCGAACGACCTGAACACCCTTCGTGATTCCCAGACACGTTGTGGCACCCGTTCCATTATCACGCTCTGCAGCCGGTACATCCAGAATTTTGCCGATAAAAGATTTCCGTGATGCCCCGAGCAGTATAGGGTATCCCAAATCATGAAATTTCTCCAGCTGGTTAATCACCGTCAGATTGTCAGCCGACGTTTTGGCGAACCCGACCCCGGGATCGAGCACGATATTATCCGGCAAGACACCTGCATTAAGCGCAATATCGATGCTTTCATGCAAATCCTGTTTCATATCAGGGATTAATGAGCTATAATTTCTATTAGTTCGATTATGCATCAGGATAATCGGAACGTTATAATCAGCAGCAACACCTGCTATGTCAGGTTCTCGCTTTGAACCCCAGACATCATTGATAATCTCAGCACCCGCTTTAACAGCCTGCCTTGCCGTTTCAGCTTTATACGTGTCGACAGAAATCGGGATCGTTATGTTTTCCTTTACTGCCCGGATCACCGGCAAAACTCGCGCGATTTCCTCATCCTGCGAAACGGGCTCATGGTCCGGCCGGGTGGATTCACCACCTATATCAATCATGTCGGCGCCCTGTTCCTCCATTAAGATAGCCTGATTAACCGCGCGTTCAACTGTGGTATAACTACCGCCATCCGAAAATGAATCAGGTGTGACGTTCAGTATTCCCATAACATGAGTTCGTTCATCCAATTGAAACGTCCTAGAATCAGTTGTTAATCTCATACTGTACCTTCTTTCAAATCTGTAATGAAAGTCTCATCTCAAGCATTATTCATATCGTATCACACCATTAAAAAAAGGACTAGCACCAGAGTATCCGGTGCCAATCCTTGATTCAAGCAATTATTCTTCGTCATATTGGTAGAGCGGTGTGGAGAGGTAGCGCTCACCATTGTCCGGGATGACCGCAAGTACTTTTTTACCTTTGCCCAATTGTTCCGCAACCTTCTTCGCCGCGGCTACGGCTGCCCCGGCCGAAATACCGCCCAGGATACCTTCCTGTCTGGCAACCTCCCGGGATGTTTGGAAAGCTTCATCGTTCGAAATACGGATGGTATCATCATAAAGTTCCGTATCCAGGATCTTAGGCACAAATCCTGCGCCAAGCCCCTGAATTTTATGTGGCCCCGGTGAATCTCCGGAAAGGACAGCAGAATCATCCGGTTCAACAGCATACAGTTTGACGTCTTTAAAATGATCTTTCAGAACTTTGCCAGCGCCAGTGATCGTTCCGCCGGTTCCAATACCGGAAACAAACGCATCAAGCCCGTCGTCCATCTGCTTGACAATTTCCTGACCAGTTGTACGGGCATGCACTTCCGTGTTGGCTTCATTGTTAAACTGCTGTGGCATAAAATAGCCATGCTCTTGCTGCAGTTCCTCAGCTTTCTTAATCGCGCCTTTCATAGCATCCGCCCCAGGGGTCAGCACCAATTCAGCACCGTATGCGCGCAATAAATTACGGCGTTCCTTACTCATCGTATCAGGCATAACCAGGATTGCCTTATATCCTTTTGCAGCAGCAACCATGGCCAGACCAATACCGGTGTTGCCGCTGGTTGGTTCAATAATCGTGTCACCCTCATTTAGTTCGCCTTCTTTTTCAGCAGCTTCAATCATCGACAATGCAATCCGGTCTTTTACGGAACTGCCAGGGTTCATGAATTCTAGTTTCAAATAAACATCGGCACTATCCTTTTCAACTGAACGGTTTAACTTTACAACCGGTGTTTCCCCAATCAGGCCAGTTATATTATCAGCAACTCTCATCTTAACTCCTCCCAATTCCAAGTATTTTTATAGGATTTATATTTAATGTACGTTTAAATTGAAAAAATGTCAATCATTTTAAATTGAAATGTTACTCACTGTAAATCCAGTCTGTTTTCAATTCATCCCATAATGATTCAGCTGACAAAGACTGGTCCATTTGATTCAATGCCAATTCCCGCTCCACATACGGTTTTATCTCATCATAATCAAATGTAATGGAAGGAAGCTTGCGATGAAGATAGATAATTGCCACCCCGTTTTGTGTCTCAAAGGGTTCACTGAATGTGCGTTCTTCCATATTCTTAACTTTATCAAGATAACCGTCAGGCCAAAATTGGCTGGTATTGACCAAAAAACCCAAGTATCCGCCATTATTCTTCGTTTCTTCATCTATTGAATATTCTTGTGCGAGTAAATCGAATGATGCGCCGTTCTCAAGTTCGCTTATCACTCTGTCCGCGGTATTCATATCCGGTATTACAATATGGGAAACTTGAGTTGAGGCTTTAAAATTATATTGCTCCTTATAATCTTCATAATACGTTTTGACTTTTTGGTCAGGTATATCTCTATCAGCCGTCAAGAGGGCTTCCAATTGATAGCGATGTTTAATATCATGCCGCCATCGCTCTTCTTTATTATTTGTTTCTTCCTCGGTCATAACACCCTGCATTGTCGTTAGCTGTGCTATTTCCCGGGTAATGACTTTATCATCAACGGTAACATTGTGTTCTTCAGCCAGCTGCTGCACCACCTGCCGGTTCATCATGATCTTCAGCTGCTCTTTCCCGTGCTCTTCACGTAATGTAAGCATCCATTCATCAAACGAAATTGTTTCATCACCTGCAGAAGCAACCGGTTCTCTCTGATTGATTTGATTGTTATGATGATCAATCGGTATCGTTTCATCCTGATTCCACAACATGAGGGTCGCAATGTTTGTTACAAGCAACACCGTAATAATACCCCAGAGAAGTTTCCTATTCATCGGCTGCTCCTTTCCGCTTCAGTCGTTTAATAAAGGGATAGTTTAAAAGCGTGTCAAAAAGGAGTATAACATGGACTTTTTGAACAACCACTTTAAATACGCTCTTTCAGTTCTTCCAGCTCCTGTTCAGACAAACGGTAGACTTCATTACAGAAATGGCATGTTGCTTCTGCCCCGTGGTCCTCATCTATCATGCTCTGAATTTCTTCACTGCCGAGACCCATAACTGCCTGTTCAACGCGTTCTTTGGAACACTTACATTGAAAACGGACAGGCAGTCGTCCATGAATCGTTATTTCTTCATTTCCAAAAAGCCTTTCAAGAATTTGTTCCGGCGAATTACCTTCCCTAATCAAGGACGAAATGGCCGGAAAGTTCTGGATTTGTTCCTCCAGACGGGCGATCACCTCTTCATCAGCACCAGGCATCACTTGGACGATAAAGCCGCCAGATGCCGATATGCTGTGATCAGGATTAACTAACACCCCGGCCCCGACAGCAGAAGGCACCTGTTCAGAATTGGCGAAGTAGTAGGTAAAATCGTCGCCAATCTCGCCGGATACAATCGGAACCTGACCTGTAAAGTGTTCCTTTAAACCCAAATCTTTAACGACACTGAGATTCCCTTCTGTACCAACCGCTTGTGCCACATCCAACTTGCCTTGTTCATTCAAATCAAAATCGACATGCGGATTTGACACGTAACCACGTACATCCCCCGTTGCATCACTGTCAGCAATGATTGCACCAATCGGACCGGTTCCTTCAAACTTTACCGTAAGCGAATCATCACCTTTCAGCATCGCTCCCATCATTGCACTGACGGTAATTGTCCGGCCCAGAGCGGCTGAAGCAGTTGCCCACGTATCCTGGCGCCTTCTTGCTTCTTCAACCGTATTTGTCGAACTGATGGCGTATGCGCGGACTTTCCCGTCATATGCCGTCGCTTTTAAAATATAATCTTTCATGTGATATGGACATCTCCTTTAAATTCTCAGTTAAAAATCTGCCGCTTGCGTATTTTGCTTGTAAATCAGATAAAGCCCTTTTAACGTCAAATATTTATCGGCATAATCAATCGCTTCAGAGGCTTCTGTAAACAAAGATGCAAGTCCCCCGGTAGCAATAACGGTCGGTTCTGTTCCCATTTCCTGCTTCACCCGGTACACAATCCCGTCAACCTGTGCAACGTAGCCATAAAACACTCCGGATTGCATCGCATCTTCCGTTGTACGGCCGATCACATTTTCCGGTGCTTGCAATTCAATTTTCGGCAACTTTGACGCTTTACTGTTAAGTGCCTCCATGGATATCAGAATCCCCGGTGCAATCAATCCGCCGTGGTAAGCTTTTTCATGATTAATATAACAAAAGGTCGTTGCCGTTCCAAAATCAATAATAATCAGCGGGGCTCCATATTCATCGATGGCACCGACTGCGTTCACAATACGATCAGCCCCGATTTCTTTTGGATTTGGATACGCCATTTTTAAATATGAATGCACTGACTCCTTACCGATCACGAGGGGTTCAAGGTGAAAATATTTGGTGCACATTTTTTCCAGCGAAAACATGATCGGCGGTACAACAGACGAAATAATCACCCCGGTGACATCAGTGAAGGAGAGATTTTCATGTTCCAGTAATGATTTAACAAGAACTGCGTATTCATCCTCCGTTTTATGACGATCCGTTTTAATGCGCCATTCATGGATTAATGTATCGTCCCTAAAAACACCCATAACCGTGTTTGTATTACCTGCATCGAGCACAAAAAGCATTGATTACCAAACCTTCCTGTATACCTTTTCTATCCTTTTACTATATCATAAAGCGAAACTTCATTCAGCAGAGTGCTTTTCTCTGCTGAATGTTAGTTGAGCCGAATCGGGCTTTTATGGACAGTTATCTGTCGTAGTTTGGCATGTTGTTGCCCGTCATATGTGGGTTAAAACAGTCTAAGAGAAAAAATCAGCCTCTCACTTTCATGAGAGGCTAACAAATTCTGTCTTATTCTTTTTTATCTTCCGAGTCAGAGGATGAATCGTGATCGTCACTTTGTTCTTCGTTTTGTTCTTTCCTTTTCTCTTCATGCTCTTTTTCAGCCCGGCTTTTGGCTTCTTCATACGTTTTCGGCTCAGGTTCGTCGCCATCTTTGGACTGAATATTCACTTTCACATCATCATTATTGTCATCGCTCTCTGAAGTGGAATTTCCTTCACTCTTATCAGGTTCAGGGAGAAAGCCCTCTTCAAACAATGTCTTGAGCTGTTTTCTGTCCAGCGTTTCAACATCAAGCAATGTTTGAGCCATCAATTCAAGCTTATCTTTGTTCTCGGTAAGAATCCTCTTGGCACGGTCATAGCAGTAATTGATAAAGTTTTGCATTTCTTTGTCGATCTCATATGCAATCGTATCACTGTAATTTTGATCGTTTTGGATGTCACGGCCAAGGAATACTTCTCCGCCGCCGCTTGTAAACTGCAGCGGACCAATTTTATCACTCATACCATATTCCGTAATCATCTTGCGTACAATATTGGTTGCCTGCTGAAAGTCATTATGTGCGCCTGTACTCACTTCGCCGAACATCACTTCCTCAGCAACCCGGCCGCCCAGTAATCCGGTAATCTTATCAAATAGCTCTGGTTTGGTAATGAAGGCCCGGTCTTCTTTTGGCAACTGGATAGCATAACCGCCTGCCTGACCGCGCGGCACAATCGTCACTTTGTGCACTTCATCCGCATTCTCCAGCACAAGACCGATGATTGTATGCCCACTTTCATGGTGGGCAACAATGTCGCGTTCCTTCTTGGAAATAACCTTACTCTTCTTGGCAGGGCCGACAATAACCCGATCAATGGCTTCATCCACATCTTCCATGCCGATCTTATCTTTATCGAAGCGCGCAGCAACAAGCGCCGCTTCATTCAGCAGGTTCTCCAGATCGGCACCCGAAAATCCCGGTGTGCGTCTCGCAATCGTATTGAGATCGATCGTATCATCAAATGGTTTATTCCGTGCGTGCACTTTCAATACTTCTTCACGGCCTTTGACATCCGGACGGTTAACCGTGATCTGTCGGTCAAAACGTCCCGGACGCAGAAGTGCCGGGTCAAGAATATCCGGACGGTTTGTTGCGGCTATAATGATAATGCCTTCATTGATACCAAACCCATCCATTTCAACGAGCAGTTGGTTCAAGGTTTGCTCACGCTCATCATGGCCGCCGCCAAGCCCTGCGCCACGCTGTCGGCCGACAGCATCGATTTCATCGATAAAGATGATGCACGGTGAGTTTTTCTTGGCATTTTCAAATAAGTCACGTACACGTGATGCACCAACACCTACGAACATTTCCACGAAGTCCGAGCCACTAATGGAGAAGAACGGTGTGCCTGCTTCTCCTGCTACAGCACGGGCAAGCAATGTTTTACCTGTCCCCGGCGGGCCTACGAGCAGCACCCCTTTAGGGATTTTTGCACCGACTGACGAGAACTTGCGGGGATCCTTTAGAAAGTCAACAACTTCGACGAGTTCCTGCTTTTCTTCATCCGCCCCGGCAACATCCTTGAAACGAACTTTTTTCTTATCATCACTGACCATTTTAGCTTTACTTTTGCCGAAGTTCATGACACGGCCGCCACCGCCGCCTTGAGCCTGACTAAGAATAAAGAAGAAAAACAGTCCTAATATAAGAAATGGAATAATTGTTGTCAGAAAGGTTACCCAGCCGCTTGGTTGTTCCTCTTCTGCTACACTGAGCTGGCTTTGTTCACGAGCCTGCTGTGTTATATTTGAAACAACAGTATTCGTATCCGGAACTTGGGCGACAAATTGTTCGCCTTCTCCCATTTCACCGGTAATACGCACGATACCGTTAGCCGGCTGCATGGTCATTTCCGCAATTTGTCCTTCTTCTAATGCACTCATGAATTCCTGATAATTATATTGTTCTCTTTGATCATTTTGGCCATTAAATACTCCTATGACGCCTATGACGACCAGGAATATAAGCAGGTAGAATATAACATTTCTAAATATCCGGTTCATTCCTTACCTCCTCCAAGCGGGAAAACTACAAACAATACTACCATATAAAAAAGTAGCGATACAACTAATTGTGCTTACAATTTCTTTAATCAGTTTACCGTGAGTTCTGATATTTTATCACTAAAATAATAAGTTCATTAACTGACAGGTCACGATTCTTCTCCGCCATATATCTCCGGTTTCAGCACACCGATATATGGCAGGTTTCGGTACCGTTCCTCATAATCAAGACCATAACCGACAACAAATTCATTCGGCACTTCAAATCCAACAGTATCCGCTTTGATATGTGACGTGCGTCCGGATGGTTTATCAAGCAGTGTTACGATTTTAATGGAATTTGCCCTGCGGTACTTGAATAAATCAACCAGATAACTGAGTGTTAAACCACTGTCAATGATATCCTCGATAATTAATAAGTCACGGCCTTCAACCTTTGTATCCAAATCCTTTTCAATCTTCACTTCACCAGATGAACGCATTTTGCCGCCGTAGCTGGAGACATCCATAAAATCCATTTCCAGATATGTATGAATATGGCGCAATATGTCAGACATGAATGGCATAGCTCCCTTCAGAACACCGATGGCCAGAGGGAATTTTCCATCGTATTCCTTTGTCAGCTGTTCACCAATTTCCGCGCACTTTGCGGCGATTTCCTCTTTCGTGATCAATATCTTTTCAATATCGTTGTGCATGCTGCTCCTCCTATTTTATGCGTTACTGGGCTTAAAACTTAATTGAATGTACATTCCGCTGTCGGTTTGCGTCAAAGGTGTTCCTTTTTTTAAACCGGCAAGCCACAGGACGGTATCATTATTATCAGTTATAACCGGCCATGTATCCCTTTCATTTAATGGAATTTTTGCATCAATAAAAATATCTTTGACCTTTTTGCTACCGTTCAGACCTTTCCACCGCAGGCGATCCCCCGGCTTTCGTGTCCTGATATGTAAAGGCAGGGCGACTGCTTCCTTATCACATACATAAACCATTCCATCTTTCATGCGAGGAATGCCGGTCATTTCCGCCGACATAACACCCCCGTCGGGCAGCACCGTTTCACCGGGAAGTTCGACCAGCATATGATAGGAGAAAGATTGGGTCTGTTCGTTCTCGAAGTAAAAGGACGTACTTTGATAGGATCTTTCCAGTTTCAAACGATTGGGGAAATCAATCCGCATATTGCCATGACTCGCATTAAGCATTTTAAAAAACTGTTCTTCATGTACATATGACATTTTTTCCGGCAGATTACTGTATAGATAGTTCAATATTAGATGAAAGACTCGCCTTTGTAAAGATTGCGGATAAGAAAGAAAGGTCTGAGTGTTAAAATGCACTGCGATTTTCTGTTCATCAAATATAACCATCTCTTCTGCCATCTGTTCAGCTTCATGTCCCAGAAATTTTTCATCTTCCTGCAGTGAGCGACTTAAATGTTGGATGGTCCGATGCAGATTCTGATTCTTATTTTTTAATAATGGAAGTACTTTGTTACGGTAGTAATTTCGTGTATATGTTATGTCGTCGTTTGAAGGATCCCTTCTTGGTGTAATGGCATGCTCTCTGCAATAATGTTCGATGGATTCTTTTGTTACACATAAAAAAGGCCGGATAATCTTTCCGGATGCAAAATTCCGCTCAAGTGGCATGCCAGCTAATGACTTTACACTGGCTGAATGAACCAGCCCCATTAGCACCGTCTCTACCTGATCGTCACCGTGGTGCCCGAGTGCAAGACAGTCCGCATCATACAGACGCATCTGTTCAGCGAAAAATTGATAGCGCAATTCCCTTGCTGCAATCTGTGTCCCCATTTGCCTTTCCTGTTTATAGGCCGGTACATCCAGCGATGTCCCAATAAATTCAATGTTCCGTCCCCGGCAAAGCTCTTTGACATACTCAAGATCCTCAAGCGACTCCCCCCCCCGGAGCTGGTGGTCGACAGATACGGCAATTACACGTAAATTCCATTCTTCCCGAACACTCCAAAAAAAATGAAGTAATGCCATGGAATCCGGGCCGCCCGAGACAGCAATCAAAACCGTTGAATGTTTGTTTACCAGTTGGTAGCGTTTAATAAATGCGCGAACTGTGTTATCCATCCCATTCCTTCCAATCACGAAAGACTCCTTTTAGAACAACCACTTTTATTTTCTCTTTTATTCTATCATAGTTTCATCACGTGACAAAGCATTAGGATGTCTCTGGAAACTATGGCAACATCAGTGATGAAAGGTAGTAAAACAGAGCAGCCAGAATAATCCCGCTGCCCTCTGCAAGCGGGGCCCTTGCGCCATTCGCGTATCTGGACCGGCGTTTTGGTCTTTTTCGGTGTTCTGCTGCATTGATCGTATTCATTAGATCACGTCGCATGTCAGCACTCGACTGATAGCCGCCGAGTAGTGCTTTTTTTAAACACTCCTTGTATCCACGCAACTGCCGGACATCATTCAATTTCTTCAAAAGGGTTGCTTTGGGATTTGCTCCTTTTTCAAACCGCTTTGGGTAATATATATTTAAAAACACCATCACCAATGCAAATAAATCATAGCTTGGTTCAGCCTTTCTTGAGCCAAGCCCCCAATAGCCGCGGTCATAGAATTCCGTATATTCCTTGATTGCCCTGCCAATTTGTGTTGTACCGCCGACATCGATCCAGCGGACAGTCGGTGGATGCGGGATCACGATAAGATTTTCGGACTTAAAATCTCCGAACACCCAGCCGGCCTGATGCAAGTGTTCCAGATCATCGAGTAATTGCAGCATGAATATAGGCGTCCATTCATGGCCGTGCCTGCTAATGAAACGGGTTATCGGCTCTCCCTGCAAGTATTCCATCACATAAAATGAACACTTGCTATTAGGGGACATTTCCCAGTCATCAACATCCAGCAGAGAAGGTCCAAGACAATTGCCTTGGACCTTCTCCAGCGATTTCAGAACATTTACTTCAACCGTCATGGATGTGGCATTTTTACTGATTTTTAAAGCGCCATATTGGCCGTTGCAATCACATAAATATACTGTTCCGATTGCACCCTGGCCAATCTTTCGTTTTATGACATACCGATTCTGATGCCATTTTCCATGAATAACCGTACCCGGTTTTAGATTAATGCCCTGCTTCTTCCACGCCTGGTCCATCTTCATCCCTCAATTTTTTTAATAAACCTTTCTTGCCAAATTGATACATCGCCTCCTTGATTGCCGGACCGGTTGGAGTGATGCCACCGCTTGTCAATTTTGGGAAGATCGTGGAAATTGAATCAAGCTTAGGAGACCAATCCAATACATTTTCAATGGCTTTACGTTTACCGGGAAAATTGAAAATACAAAACCGGTTGCGCCCAATGCGGGCGTTCAGGCTGATTGACAAATCAAGCAGCGCTTCTTTAACGGTTGGAAGTTTATCATGCATGCTTGCGCTCGTATCTGTCAGTACAAGCACTTCCAGATCACACGTCTCGCCCATATCTTCAACAACTTCCATAATTTCGCCCCGTTTTTCCGGTTCAATCTCTTCCAGACTCTGGTTGTCTCCAAGAATTTGTTTCAGCTCCTGATTGACAAAGCCCTGCAATGTCTGGGTCATTGCCTGTTTTGTAACGGTTTGAACAGTTTGAGAAAGCGCCTGTTTATAAACTAGCTGACTGATGCCGCCACCTGACAACGCAATATCTTCCACTTCCTGCAGCCCTTCAGGTTCTTCAGTCTGATCATCATCAAGAATCCCGATGACATTGACAGTTATCCCCTGTTCCCGGCAGAGTGCAGCTGTCACCGTCGGGTCTTCACCTTTGTTTGAGCAGCCATCCGTGATTAACAAAATCTGTTTTAATGTTCCTTTTTTCACCGAAAATACCTCCCTTGTATCCACTACCATCATCACCATAAATGCTGGGCTATATACGTGGGAGGACGGATGACAGCCGTTCAAAGACGGGAAGCCCTATATGCTGAAGACCCCCGAAGTAGGCGGTGGGGGCCATTTACTGTGCCTGATCTGTATAAACAGGAATTGACGTCCACTGCGGTGAATTTTTCGTTACCTTGGCAACCACCACAGTCATGTCATCTTCAATCGCCCCGCCTCTTGTCCGTACAACTTCTTCCAATATTAAATCGGCCATTTCCTGCGGGTCATCTGTTTGCATATTCCGGATTTTCCGTTTCAGCCACATATCAATATTTTCAATGTGCTTAGGCCCGTCCAGGATACCATCGCTCATCATGATTAAAATATCACCTGACCTCAATTGGTCACCGACAATATCGACATCAAATTCCTGAATAATCCCCATCGGCAGATTGCTCGCCTCAACCTTAATGATTTCATCTCCACGTTTAATCAGACTAGGGGTGGATCCAATTTTCAGAAATTTAACTGACGCATTATGCAAATTAATGACCGCAAGATCCAGCGTCGCGTACATTTCATCAGTTGTTCTTAACGACAGGATGGAGTTGATTGACTTGATGGCAACACTTTCCGGTATTCCCGTCTGCAGAATCTGCTGCAGCAAGCGCAATGTTTCTTCACTTTCTTCATTCGCGCGGGTGCCGTTACCCATACCATCACTGATGGCCATGGCATATTTGCCTTCCCCAAGTTCAATCGTCCGGAAACTGTCCCCTGAAACGAGCCCGCCTCCTTTGGCAGCGTTGGCGATTCCTGTGTCGACAACGTATTCTTTTGCCGAACCGAATACCAGCTGGCAGTAACCATTCGGAAATGGTGATACGTCTTCCTTTTTCACGATAATCATTTCATTGAGAATATCAGATAAAACCGGCGCAATCAGTTTCGATCCTTCTCCATGATAATCATAAAAGGACAGTGTCATTTCCAAATCGACATTACCTTTTTCCAGCCGGTAAATATCAAGCTTTTCCAGCGCAATTCCCATGTTTGTCAGCGTCTCAATAATTTGCATTTCCTGTTTTTCGTGATGCTCCCGTTCCTTAAGAATCTCATTTGCAAAATCATCCATGACTTCTGACACACCCTGCAGTTGATCCGCAACAAAGCGTTTGCTTTCCATCACTTGTTTTTTCAATTTTTTATTTGCTTCGAAAAATGAAATTTCATCTTTCATCGTATCCATTACTTTTTTGTTTTTGACACAATGATTTTCAAAGTCACGAACCGACTTGTGATTTGGTTCTTTTCCATCTGCCAAATCATGCTTTAAGTTCTCCATTAATGAATACGTTTTATCAAATTGCTGCTCCCAGCATCGTTCTTTCATAAAACAGGTCTGGCAGGTTTTTTCGGTTACCTGGCTCAGAAAGTAGTCCGTATCCCGCCTGGCACTAACGCTATCTTCGTTCGTTTCCTCAGCTGCTGAAAAACTTTTTGACAGTGCTTCAAAAACATCAGAAAATTGCTCAACACGTTTGGCTGTGACATTGCGGACTTTTTGCAGGTATTGCTCCTGCTCATTGGAGTGTTCCTCAGTCCCCGGTATATAGCGGGACAATTTTTTTATCCACCCTGATGGGGTGATCAGAAACAATGCAATGGCAATTGACGTTTCTGTAAGCGACGGTATAACTCCCGCTACATCAGCATAAATCGCAATCAGAAACGTTCCGACCAATAACCCGATACTGACACCAACCTTACTGCCTTCTTTGAGAAGACCGCCAAGCAGTCCGGAAAAAGCCAGAAGACTCATCTGATAAAGATTGGCAACATTGGCGAGCGATAATATAAGCCCTGCCACAACGCCAACGGTAGAGCCGATAGCCGCGCCCCCGACAAATGAAAGCAGCAGTACAAAATACCTGGAGAAAATTTGTTCAATGGAGGCATTATAGATTTCCCAGCCGATCGTACCTGTGAGAATCGATGCCAGAAGTATAATTAGACAAACAATTTCCTCATTTTTTAATGCGGGTTTAAAACGTTGTGGTGATAATAATGGAATACTCTGCATAAAGATTAATACCAGGACGGTTCCCAGAACACCTTCTACTAACAACAGCATCCATTCATAAGATGACAGCTGTCCCCAAAATGAATAAATGGACAGCCGCGGGGCTACTGTTGCAAAGAAAACAAAAACAGGTATCAAGACCTGCTGTCTGCTCACGTTCTTAAAAATGCCGGCCATAAAAATAAATAGAATCATCGCCAGCATAATAAATACACCATGTGTGACTGAATAACTGAATGCTCCGGCCAAAACAGCGAGCATCACTTTCGGAGCCTTCTCCCTATGTATAAGCCAGATACCAGCTAAAAAAGCAACAGCAAATGGAGAAACCACTGATAAAATGATAGCTCGTCCAAGCAAAAAGCCGACAAGAAAAAATAACCACCCTTTTTCCAGCAGTAGCGTTTTCAATTGTGCGGAAAATTTGATGCGCAGTTTTTCCAGCACCCCCTGATTGACACCAATCGTTTTGGTTTCCGCGCGTGAAATTGAATTTATCATACAATACCACTCCCTCTTGCCACTCATTAAATCACATAATGCATTCTTTTTTTGTCAAAACAACAGGGCGAATTCAAAAAATCGTTCGACTGGTTTCTAAGCGGACAAGCTATTTTCTACATCAGGTTCCGTATTCTGTTTAGTGATGTCATCTTTTTGTCATTATCCCGTACCAGTACTGATTGGAAGCCGAAAATAGATGTTATGAAAATCGATATGCTGGCTAATTTCCGTATATGTTGCCAGTTTCGATGATAAAATTTCTGTTGACACATAGGTATTGCTGTTGTATTATATTTTTTGTGACTGAATTTGGCGGTGTAGCTCAGCTGGCGAGAGCGTACGGTTCATACCCGTAAGGTCGGGGGTTCGATCCCCTCCGCCGCCACTAAGAAGCAAAAGAAATCGGTAATAGCACCGATTTCTTTTTTATATCTGTCGGTTTTCTTGAAGATTGTCGTTTTTGAAACAAAGTCCATAAACTGCGACGTAGTGAAAATTTTGTGTGCAATAACATCGCTTCGGAAATACACTGCGCTTTCCTCGGGCGGCTGGTGAGCCTCCTCGAACTCCGTTCTGCGGGGTCTCACCTATGCCTTTTCTCCCGCAGGAGTCTCCGTGTATTTCCTTCGCTGGTTTGGAGATATTCGACTTCCAATCACTATTGATGATATTATGATGGTTGATTGGAGCGGAGGGCAGTTAACCCCTGCGGGAAGGCGGGCAGCTGAAGATCCCGCAGGAAGCGTTTTTTGCTTCCGAGGAAGCTGAAGCGTTGCCCGCGGAAAGCAACTGCCCGAAGCGGAAATCACCCTGTCACTTTGTCGCAGTTTATCTCAACTGTGTGTTTTTATAAAAATGAAAAAGTCTTAAAAAAGCAGGTGCCGCGATCGTGTACGCGGCACCTGCTTTTTATTTATGGGGAAATTTATTATCAATTTTTCATAGACAGCAAACAGCTATCCTCTTTTAGCACCTCGACCTCCGCGTTTGGATTCCGTGTGCTTTTTCAAAGAGGCTAAACGGTCTTCCGAATCTTTAAGGAATTTGTTCATTTTTGATTCAAAAGATTCCGTCCGTTGACGACTCCGCTGACGTGGCGGTCTATCTTTTGCTTTTTTGATGGAAAGGCCAATCTTCCCATCATCCTGGACATTAAGCACCTTGACCGTTACCTCATCACCAACGCTCAGGTGATCATTAATGTCTTTTACATAGTTGTCGGCAACCTCACTAATATGGACAAGGCCCGTTTTTCCTTCATCAATTTCTACAAAGGCCCCGAAATTAGTGATACCGGTTACCTTTCCCTGCAGCTTGCTGCCTACTTCGATTGACATACAGAAAGTGCTCCTCCTTAGATTGTTGAAAAGTATACTTCTTATATATTATAGCCAGTATTGTAAAAGCGTGTCAATAAGAGGGATTTTCATCTGGAATGTTAAAAATTAACTCGCCTTCTTTTGAGAAAAAGTAGTTGGTGCGTGCGATGTCTAATACGTATTCCTCATCGTTCAGCAGATTAATTTCTTCCTCTAGATTCTGTTCCTCTTTTTCAAGTGCGGCCATCTCGCTCTGTAGTTGTTCATACTGCTCTGTTTTTTCTGCATGAAGCGCACGCTGATTGAAATGATAGGTGGCCAGACTGCCGAAAACGATTAACACCACGATTGAAAATAAAACCAGACGGCGCCTCAGACGCTGTTTCTTCCGCTTCTGTCTTTCTATGTAGGCATCATACTGCTGTATATAATTCGAATCTAGCCGTGTCACGTTCTTTTCCTTTAAAGGCAAAGGCATCTACCTCCTCTTAGAGATGAGCTTGTTTATCCATTTCTTAAATGTATTCTCTATTGTACTATAAAACCCTGCTATTTTGTGTAACTTTTTTTGAATTGTTTGAGGAAGCATTTTAAAAATTCTTCGAGCCAGCCACAAGATTGGGGTCAATACAATTATTAAGATGTATCGAACCACAAAGAGCAGTATCTTTACTATAAATACAACAATTGTTATGCCCAATTGAACAATGAATTTAAGTGGTGCCATGACTAGTATTCTGACCATCTTTTCCAAGAATTGATAAACCTGGAGGATGATTCTGATCAGATGTTCCAGCAGCTTCTTGTATGTTTTGGCGGCTGCTACCTGATATATGGAAAAACCTAAAAGAACAGCAATAAACACATAGAAACGCAATTCACCGCTATTCACTTGGAATAAAACATAATATAACAGCAAAGTCTGCGTCAGCCAAAAACTGATTTCCATGAAGTATTTCAGAAATACTCGCCGCCTCCAGCTGTCGGAAAGACGCCGGAACGAGTCCAACGCAACGCCCAGGTAGAATCCTCCGGCGATCATGGAAAGCATTGTTATAAACTGCACATCCAATGTCATTTGAATAGCTTGCTAAAGAATCCTTTAGCTTTCTCCTGATGATGTTCATCAACATAGGAAAGCTCGTAAACCTTGCCCTTGATGGTGACAAGACCATCACTCACATCGAGGTTTTTCAATTGCAGGTCTTGGCCGCGGATAATTAAATAGCCCATAACCGTTTCCAGCAAAAACTCTTCGTTGTCAAAACTATCGACTTCTTTTACACCGGTTATCTCCAAGTTTTTTCGGTTTTTAACTGTTACAGTATGCTCCTGTTCTGTCCGATTAACGGATTGCTGTTCATAATAATTCATACACTTCGCCCTCCTTATCACTATCACTGTATGATAAAGAGGACAAGTCTAGAACTATTCTAATTCACTTTCTCTTCACTGATTACTTTATACAAGCTTTCCGCTTCATCTTTTTTTGCCGCTTCTTTTAATGATGTCACTTCAAGTGTCACCGTTTTCTGGCCGAACTTTATGACCAATTCGTCACCTGTCGATAGGACTGTTGATGCCTTTGCAGGATTTCCATTAACCTTAATGCGTCCCTGCCCAGCGACTTCCTTTGCCAGTGTCCGGCGTTTAATCAGTCTTGACACTTTTAAAAATTTATCAAGCCGCAATACTATCACTCTTTTCTTTTTGCCTGATTCCAGTAATGATCCATTTCTTCCAGAGGGGTTCCCTTAATGTCTTTCCCTTGAATCTCCAATTGTCTTTCAATGTGGGAAAAACGCGAAATGAACTTCCGGTTCGTCTGATTCAGTGCTATTTCCGGGTTTATTTTATAATACCGCGATATGTTGGCCAATACAAACAATACATCGCCAAGTTCGCTTTCGAGTTCCGTCTGATCTTGTCTATCGATTGCCTCCTGGGTCTCGTCCAGTTCTTCCTGTAGCTTCTTCCATAGATCCTGAATGTCATCCCAGCGAAACCCGACTTTGGCTGCTTTTTTCTGTAGTTTAAATGCCTTTGTCAGCCCCGGAACCCCCGCTGGTATGCCGTCCAGAACTGATTTCCGCTGATCACCTTTTTCCTCCTGTTTCAGCGCATCCCACGTTTTGTCAACAGCATCAACTGTATCAGCCGATTGGTCTTTAAACACATGCGGATGGCGGTAAATCATTTTATCTGTGATCGAACGAATGACATCATCAATGGTAAAGTAGCCATCGTCTTTACCAATCTGACTGTGGAGCATTACCTGCAGCAGCATGTCCCCCAGCTCTTCCACAATACCGTCGTCATCCTGTTCATCAATCGCTTCAATTAATTCATAGACCTCTTCAATGGCATATTCACGAAGTGTTTCATGGGTCTGCGCACGATCCCACGGGCAGCCATCAGGTGCTCTTAACGCGGCAATGACTTCACGCAGGCGCGTAAATGTATGGCGCAGCATCTCCTCCGGTACGGGCGGAACATAAACGGAAATTAGATTATCAACCTCGGAAAAGGCATGATCCAGTTCTTCCAATTCAAGAGCAGTTATTTTTTCCTGAGTGGTGCCAGCTGCTCTAACAATCTTCACAAGATAATTCGGCGGCAGATCTTCAAGCAGTTCAAGCTTAACATTTGATGCGATAAACTGGTCATACACCTGACTGAAAACAATATGTTGATAATAATTCAATTGGCTGCGGTCAAACGCTGTTCCATCAACGAATTGAAAGCCGTCAATCGGATCAATTTTAAGAGACGTGAACAAAGCATCCAAGTAGCTGTGACCGCCTGTGATTTCAACCGGCACATCATCTTGTTCCAACAATAGCTGTACCGTTTTTTCGGCAAGCATCGGATGGCCTGGTACCGCATAAACAACGGAACTGTTCTGTGCTTTTCCCAGCAGTATACCAGCGATCTGTTCATATACATCCCCAAATTGGTCTGTTGCTTCGTATATGTGATCAAAGGCTGTGAAAGTAATGTCCTCCTTCTTTAACTGCCTTACCGCCGGATGATCGACCGTACGGAGATATAGCGGCGTATCGCGATTGGTTAGTTTTTTATAAATGCCAAGTGTTAATTGATCCAGGTCACCGGCACCAAGCCCGATTATTTCGATTTTATGATGCATTAACGATCCCTCTCTTTATGTATTCGAATCAACACGGCAGCAAACGGAAACATGGACAGCTCTTTTTCTGTAAAAGCCCTAAGCCTAAGCAGCAAAATCAGATAAACGATCGCTCCTGCAATTGAAATGAACATCACATAGAATAACAGTCCTGCTCTCGACGTAATCGGTTCAAACAGATAATCCATCCCAGCTAAAAAAACAGCCATTCCGGCCAAAGCTATCACAAGTGCGGTCCAATTCAAGTGGTTTGCCAGTTTCAGTTCAGGCAACTTCCGTTTTAATGCCATGATCATCATGGCGGCAAAAGCGGCTAAACCAAGCACAGTGGCAAGCGCACTCCCGGTTATCCCAAACAGCGGCACCAGCACCTGATTACCGGTCCATTTCAAGAAAAACGCAATGACAACAAAGCCTGCTGTCCGTTTCATAAAACCCATTCCCTGCAGGATGGAAGCTGCTGTTATGCCGACAGAACTGAGCAAAATGGCGATAACCAGTATTCGCAGGCTCCCCGATCCGGCATCATTCTGAAACAATAGGACGTTTGCTTCCGGGAAAATGATCACCAAGCCCGCTGTTGCGCCCGCCGCCAAGTACGAACTGACAAGCAGCGCACTCCGGACAGAATTACCGATTGCTTTCTTCCCGCTTTTAAGACTTTCTCCCGATACGGCCGGCACTAACGCTAAAGCAAACGATGATCCCAGAACCGTTCCGAGCTGAATAAGTGGCTGCCCGCGGTCAAAGATACCTTTTGCTTTCATTGCTTCGCGTTGTGACAGGCCAAATTCCTGCAAGCTTGGAATTAGTGTAAACGTATCAGCAAATTGAATAATAATGAGAACCATATGGTTTAATGCCGCAGCAATACCCAGGACGAGCAATGTTTTCACATAATATTGCCAGGGTATTATCAATTGCTGTTTTTCTGATGGCCTGCAGCGGAAAAAGAAAATAAGAAGAATCATAATTGCCGTCAGAGTGCCCATGATGGAGGCAACAGCAGCTGCCTGTCCAATATTGTATAAATACTCCGGATGGCTGTAAATCCATATGGCAGCAGCAATAATCAAAAAGACCCGTGTCAGTTGTTCACCGATTTGGGAATAGGCTGTCGGCTTCATGAAACGCCTTCCCTGAAACACACCTCGCAGGAGAGCGGAAAAAGGGATCAGCAAAAAGATAAAGGCCGCCAGTTCATATGTCTTCCTTAGTCTGTTATCGCCTGCCCATACAGCCATTTCCTCTGCGTTGAAAAACAGAAACAGAAAAACACTTCCCATCATGAGCAGCATAACGAGGAGCACCGGCAGATAAAAATATCGAAGTGAGACCCCTTTCCCTTGCGCTTTAAAATCGGCGATCATTTTTGATATCGCAGAAGGAAAGCCATATAAAGCTGCGATCAAAGCAATACCCAGAAACGGATAGACCTGCTGATAAATATAGAAACCCATATCCCCGGTCAGATTCTGCAGCGGAATCCGGTAACCGGCACTCAGCAGTTTACTGAGAAAGCCTGCCAATGTCAGCAATAAAGCACCTTTCATCAATTTGTTCTGCTGATTTTCACCCATCATAAACGCCTTTCCCGCTAACTCATTTGTCCTCATTATAGCATAAGAAAAGAGGCATGCTATACAATCACCTGCGCAAATGAAAAAAAGCGCCTTATTTTAAAAATAACGGCACTTTTTTCCTAATGGATGAGTATGTTACTTAAGAAAACGCAGTCAGTTGGAGTCGGCTATTCCATTTGCCTTGCCAGAAAACTTGAGGCTGTCTGTACTGATTTTTGTTCGACCTCACTCAGTTTATTCCCATCTTTTGAAAATAACATCACACAGCCGATTGGATCGCCGCTGGCAATAATCGGACTGATGCAATATGAATCAAGGTCTTCCTCCTGACCTTTAATAAGCTCAGTAGCAGATGGCTCCGTTTCATAAGCCATGGTTCGCTCCTCCATCGTCTTTTCTGGCTGTGAACCAATACTCTTGTTTAAGTAATCTTTTTTAGACTCGCCAGCCACCGCAATAACTTCATCACGATCGCAAATCAGAACCGGGTAGTTAAGCGAGTCAAACAGTGCTTCTGCATACTCGCTCGCAAAAGAGCTCAACTCGCTTATAGGAGAGTATTTCTTTAAAATAACTTCACCTTCCCGGTCAACAAATATTTCTAATGGATCACCTTCCCGAATACGCAACGTTCTTCTGATTTCTTTTGGGATGACTACCCTTCCTAAATCATCAATGCGACGTACAATTCCTGTTGCCTTCATGTTAGGAAGCCCTCACTTTCTACGATGATTGTTCCTGGTGCACGCATTTTCAAACGTTACCTCCAAGAGAAAAAAACACCAGTTGTGAGTTTAGTATGAAACATCTTAAAAGAACTATACATCGTTTATAAGTGCCGGGTAGTGCTTTTTATTAAAATGGCTTGTTTAATCACTGCCTTTTATGTTGCTGGAACCGCAGTTGACCTGAACATCGCTTTCTACAGAATCCAGACTCAGCCTCACTCAACCCTGTCAACATCCGATAGCTGGCTGATAAATTTTTCGAGTATTTCATAGCGATGATGCTGTGTATCATTGTTCCATTTATACATAATTTTTAACTTTTGGCCCTCCGTTCCAAGCTGAATTTCCCGCCCAAACTGATTGGCCAAGCTAAATAATTTTGAACCGTCTATTTGCTGGCTGCGGTTTTGAGTGACAACCACTTCAATTTTCTTCGGCTTCTCACTGATCGATTCAATCCGCTGTTCTTTTGCTTGCCTTTTCAATGACGATACAACAAATAAGTTCGCTACTTCTTCTGGATAATCCCCAAAACGGTCAATCAATTCATCGCGGAGATCCGATATGCCTTCAGACGTTGTGATTGATTGAAATTGTTTGTACATATCAATCTTTTGCTTTTCATCGTCAATATACGAATCCGGTATATAGGCATCAAGTGTAAGCGATAATTCCGGTTCCAGCGTTTCGATTTCATCGAGTTCTTTTCCTGATTGGCGTGCCTCAATAGCATCTTTAAGCATTTGCGAATACATATCAAACCCGACAGAATCAATAAATCCATGCTGCTGCGAACCGAGCAAATTACCTGCGCCCCGGATTGACAAGTCGCGCATGGCAATCTTAAAACCGGAGCCAAGTTCCGTGAATTCTTTAATTGCTTCCAGCCGTTTTTCGGAGACTTCACTAAGCACTTTATCTTTATTATAGGTGAAATAGGCATAGGCCACCCGATTAGAACGGCCGACCCTTCCTCTGAGCTGATAGAGCTGACTGAGCCCCATCCGGTCTGCCTGATTAACAATCAGCGTGTTGACATTCGGGATATCAACACCGGTTTCGATAATGGTTGTGCTGACAAGAACATCGTATTCACCTTCGAGAAAAGCAAAAATGACATTTTCCAGTTCGGCTTCATTCATCTGGCCGTGAGCGACGGCTATCCGAGCATCTCCAACAAGCATTCCGAGATCTCTTGCCACTTTATCAATGTTCTCCACCCGGTTATTGAGGAAATATACCTGTCCGCCGCGTGCCATTTCACGCTCAATAGCTTCCCGCACAAAGACAGGGTTATACTCCATAACATATGTCTGAATCGGAAAGCGATTTTCTGGCGGTGTTTCAATAACCGACAAATCCCTGACCCCAAGCATCGACATGTGCAGTGTTCTTGGAATTGGTGTGGCGGTCAATGTCAGCACATCGACATTTGATTTCAGGCGTTTGATTTTTTCCTTATGCTTGACACCAAATCGCTGTTCTTCATCCACGACTAACAGACCCAGGTCACGATAGATTACATCCTTTGATAATAAACGGTGCGTCCCGATCACAATGTCGATCTTTCCTGTCCGGAGACCTTCAATTGTTTCATTCTGCTGTTTTCGTGTGCGGAATCTGCTCAGCATACCAATCTCAACTGCCTGGTTCTGGAATCGTTCCTGAATGGTTTCAAAATGCTGCTGGGCCAGAATGGTTGTCGGTACAAGGATCGCCACTTGCTTTCCATCTGCCACTGCCTTAAACGCGGCACGGATTGCCACCTCAGTTTTGCCGTAACCGACATCACCGCAGAGCAGGCGATCCATGGGCCTTTCTTTTTCCATATCTGCTTTGATTTCAGCAATACAACGCAGCTGATCTTCCGTTCCCTCATATGGAAAGGAAGCCTCAAACTCATTCTGCAATTCCGTTTCTTCGCTGAATGCATACCCTTTTCGGGATTCCCGTTCTGCATAAAGTTTAATGAGGTCATCTGCTATATCTTCCACATTGGACTGAACTTTTCGTTTGACTTTAGCCCATTCACTTCCGCCCAGTTTATACAGCTTCGGTTCTTTGCCTTCTGAGGCGACATACTTCTGGACAAGATCGATTTGATCAATCGGCACATACAACTTATCATCACCGGAATATTTGACCAGCATAAAGTCTTTATGCAAACCGTTCATTTCCAGTGTTTCGATCCCCAGATATTTCCCGATTCCATGATGCGCATGAACGACATAGTCGCCCACTTTTAATTCTTGATAGTTTTTGATGCGCTCAGCATTGGTAATTTTCTGTCTTTTTCGCGGACGTTTTGTTTTCTTCCGGAAAAGTTCATTTTCCGTAATCAGCACAAGTTTGTGCATTGGAAATTCAATGCCGTTGCTAATCTCACCAACCGATATCGTTGGTCTCTGTACTGGCAGCTCAAGCTGGCTTGCCACATCCGCTTCAATCGAATAATCCATGAAAATGGACTGAATCTTTTCAGCTCGCTCCTCATTCGGGGCCAGGATCACTACAGAAAAATCGCCTTTCTCCCAACGCTTCAGTTCATTTTTCAATAGGTGCATCTGCCCATGAAATTCCTGCATCGCCCTTGTCGATAAATTAACAATATTTTGCGGCTGTGTATTCGGAATATGACGCAGGAATACAGACATATATATGCGCTGATGCGTAATACTGTCCCACACCGAATTCCAGTCATATGAGAAGTGACTGTTTCGGACCATTTTATTGGCTTCCAGCAAGCTGCTATACCATTCAGCCTCTTCCGCATCAAGATTGGTTGCTGTTTCCTGGATTCTGCTCATTTCATCGAGAACCACCAAGCCATCAGACGGCAAATAATCTAGCAAACTAGCTGGATGACTATAGAGGAAGCCGATATATTTGTACATTTCCTGAAAGTGTTCGAGGTTCTTCAAACGTTCGATATCATGTTCAATCGTTTCAGCTAGTTTCTCCTTTGCCTCCTGAGAGTTCACCTTCTTAAGGGACTCAGCTAATGCTGCTTCGAGACGTTGGGCGGCTGTCAGTCTATCTTCTTCTGTCAGCAGCATTTCCGTTGCCGGACCGACTGCCACAGCAGTCTTCTTATCCAAGGATCGCTGGCTTTCAGCATCAAAAAAACGAATCGAGTCAATTTCATCATCAAACAGCTCAATACGTACCGGATGTGTCTCGGTAACGGGATAAATATCAATAATACCACCGCGCCGGCTGAATTCACCCGGTGTGGTCACCATTGATACCCGTTCATACCCCATGTCAACGAGCGATGAGAGGTATGCATCCAGGTCAATTTGCTTATCGATTTGAAAGTCAAGCTGATACCGGGCCCAGTAATCGGTTGGCGGCAGCATCCGTTTTAACGCTGCGACCGGCGCAATCAAGATACCGGAGTCCTTTTTCGACCATTCTGTCAATGCCTCAATGCGCTGCGCTTTAAGTTCAGGACTGGCAACGGCAATTTCCGAGGCGATCAGTTCATTGACAGGATATAAATGAACGTGCTCCTCACCCGTAAATGCTGCCAAATCATCATATAGCTGCTGTGCTTGTGCAAGCTGGTGCGTTACAAGCAGAACAGGCTTTTGAAATGCTTTATTGATAATGGATACAAAAAGGCTCCGGGCAGATCCTGACAGCCCGGCAACCAGCTGTTCCTTCATCCCGTCAGATATTCCATTTATGACGGATGATACATCTTCTTTCGATCGTAAAAACTCATGTATACCCTTCATTTTTCCCCACCTGTTTACGTGCAAAAATGCCTTGATTTCCGTCATCGAGGGAACCAAAGCTTTTTCACCTGATATATTATATTATTGTATAAAATAGTCCAATTCATGATACTGCGGAAGACTTCCTAGTGACTCCTCACAGCTTTCACAGATGGACTTAATTTTGATATCACCATTCGCTTCATAGCTAATCATATCACGTTTATCCTCAGATGATAACTGATCCAGCCCGAGCATTGATGTGTCGACCATTTGCTGATCCAGTTTGCCGATCTTCTGGCCGCAATGTTTGCATTTATAGACGATTGCCATAAAATCCCTCCTCGAATAAACACAGGGTATCCTAAAGTTTATCCGAAAAGCGCACATTTATACTTATATAATAGCTCAAAAAGGCGGCTGGCAAGAACCGTGAAGATGCAATAGTCATCTCACCGGAATACATCAACTGTTAAAGTCGTTCATAACTTCGGCAAACGGCTTTTGCATCCAAGTTTCACAGGCATTAGCACTTTTTTCGATGCTTGATTGAACATCTTCCTGCTGTGCTTTTGAAAATGGCTTTAATACATAATCCACAACGGGCACCGCGGTATCCGGTCTGCCGATACCGATACGCAAACGGTTGAATTCTTTTGTTCCGAGATGATCGATAATCGAACGGATGCCGTTGTGACCGCCATGGCCGCCCTTCTGACGCAGCCGTATTTTCCCCGTCGGCAGATCAAGATCATCAAAGATAACCAGAATATCTTCAGGTTTCATCTGGTAAAAGTTCATTAATGGACGAACTGACTCACCGGAAAGATTCATAAATGTCTGGGGCTGCAGCAGTATGATTTTTTCACCTTCAGACGTTTCCACAGTGGATTTGCCGCTAAATTTATCCTTTTTCAGCTTCCAGCCATTACGTCCAGCCAGCTCGTCAATAACCATAAACCCAACATTATGACGGGTTTTAACATATTTTTTCCCTGGATTGCCCAGACCCACGATACATTTCATCCTGCCACTTCCTTTATGCGGTTGTTCAAAAAGTCCGGTAAAAATGACACATCGATGTTTCTGGTTGGCTTGTTTCTCCGCTGCTCGAAACAGCGCCGCCTCGGTCCTTTTTATCCTCCTTTTTGAACAGAGTCTTTATGGCATTATTTTACCACATTTATTGCTTTTTCTGTGTGAATGAAGCAAAACCCTCCTAATATCTGCTGACTAGGAGGGTTTATTACGCGTAAGTTTCACTTTACATTTACTTGCCTACCGTGTTATTCGTTTTTTTCCTCTTCACCGTCAGAGTCATCTTCAGCATCAACCAACTCAGGTTCTGCATTTTCGTCGGTTTCTTCTTCGATATCCCCCATAGTATCAGGTGGAACAACAGTAGCAACTGTGGTATCCAATTCCTCGGTTATTTCATAGAGGTCTGCTTTTGGAAGATTCTCGACTGTTAACGTATCACCAATGTTCATCTCACTGACATCAACAGTAATAGCTTCTGGAATATCTGCCGGTTTAGCGCGTACCTGCAATTCATATAACGGCTGCTGCAGGACACCGCCATCTTTCACACCAACAGCTTCCCCGTCCAGAGTCAGAGGTACTGATACATCCATTTCCTCTTTCAGGTTAACGGCATAGAAATCAGCATGAATCAGCTCATCCTTCAATGGATCCGTCTGATATTCGTGAAGCATAACATCCACTGGTTTGTCATTCTCAACATCCAGTGAGATGATAGCGTTTCTACCTTCGTCACGTACTGTTTTAACTAATTCGATACTATTGACGGAAATAGCTTTTGGTTCTTTATCCTTACCATACACAACTGATGGGACATCTCCATCCAGTCTTATCTGCTTTGTAGCAGATTTCCTTAGGTCATCGCGTTTTGTTGCCTTTAATGTTACTGCCATTCTTATCACCCTCCATTATTTCAAAACCTGGGTCTGTTCAGGTTTTATATGGCAAATTCTTTTATATAACGTTTCTATTAAAACATAATTTGCCGCTTTACACAAAATACACTGGCTATATCACAGTTAGTCAAACAGGATACTGACCGATTTCAGTTCATGAACACGCGTGATTGCCTCACCAATCAGCGGTGCAACAGATAGCTCTGTAACTTTGTCGCTCGTCCTGTCTTCGGCAAGCGGGATTGAGTTCGTAACAACCAATTCCTTGATTTTAGAATCATTTATACGCTGAATTGCAGGTCCTGATAAAACAGGATGTGTACAGCAAGCGTAAACCTCTTTGGCACCATTTTCGACTAATGCGTTTGCGGCAAGCGTAATGGTGCCTGCTGTATCAATAATATCATCGACCATGATGGCTGTTTTCCCTTCGATATTACCGACAATATTCATCACCTCTGAAACGTTCGGGCGTGGACGGCGTTTATCAATAATACCGATTGGGGCCTTGAGATAATCAGCCATTTTTCTTGCACGTGTCACACCGCCATGGTCAGGTGAAACAACGATAATATCTTCAAAGTTCTTTTCTTCAAAGTAATTGGCCAGAATTGGAACACCCTGTAAATGATCAATTGGTACATCAAAGAAACCTTGGATTTGCGGCGCATGTAAGTCGAGTGTAATCACACGGTCAGCACCGGCTGTTTCCAGCAAATCAGCAACCAGTTTGGAAGTAATCGGTTCTCTTCCACGTGCTTTACGATCCTGTCTGGCATACCCATAATATGGCATCACAATATTAATTGATCTTGCTGAGGCACGTTTAAGGGCATCGATCATAATCAACAGTTCCATCATATGCTGGTTGACCGGTGAAGAAGTTGATTGAACGACATACACATCATAGCCCCGGACACTTTCCTCAATCTTAATCTGAATTTCACCATCGCTAAAAGATTTAACCGTACATTTACCCAATGTTGTCCCAATATGATCCGCAATATCTCCAGCCAATTTTGGATTTGAATTTAACGAAAAGACCTTTAAAAATGAATCCTTATAGCCAGACGCCATGAAATTAACCCCCCGTTAGTCCTTTTTTTGATTTCTGATTCGTGATGCATAACCTTCTTTATTTGCCTGTCTTGCCCGGGCAATTGATAATGCATCTTCCGGTACATCCTTCGTAATCGTAGAACCCGCCGCAACATAGGACCCTTCTCCAACGGTTACTGGTGCAACCAAATTGGAATTGCAGCCGATAAATGCATCATCTTCAATCGTTGTCAGATACTTATTCTTCCCGTCATAATTAACTGTAATCGTTCCGCAGCCGATATTCACATTGCTTCCAACTTCAGCATCGCCGATATAGCTTAAGTGAGAGACTTTACTTTTATTACCCAGAGACGACTTTTTCACTTCAACAAAATTGCCGATCTTTGCCTCATTGCCAATGGACGCTTCCGGCCGTATATGCGAATAAGGGCCGATCTGCACCCGGTCGCCTATATAGCTGTCTTTGGCAACGCTCTGTTTGATAATACTAGCTTGTCCAATATAACAGTTATCAATTTCCGTATGCGGTCCAATTTCAGCATCTGCTTTGATCGTGGTACTCCCCTTTATGATAGAGCCTGGATGAATCAAAACATCCTGTTCAATGGTAACATCCGGGCTGATATATGTGTTGTCCGGGTCTATCAGCGTGGCACCATTTCGCATATGCTTTTCATTAATACGCTTTTTCAGTATTTTTTCAGCATGGGCAAGTGCTACACGATCATTGATGCCCAGCGTTTCTTCAAAGTCAGGTGTCTGAAATGCACTTACTTTTTCGTCCCGGCTTTGCAGAATTTCAATGACATCCGGCAAATAGTATTCACCCTGCACGTTATCATTCGATACATGCTGCAGTGCTTCGAAAAGCGCTTTATTATCAAAACAGTATGTTCCCGTGTTGATTTCGTCCACTTGACGTTCTGCATCTTCTGCGTCTTTATGTTCAACGATCCGTTCCACTTCATTCTGATCATTGCGGACAACCCTGCCATAACCTGAAGGGTCCGGCGCCTTTGCGGTTAAGACCGTTGCTTTGGCACCTTCCTGTTCGTGATGATCAAACAGCGACCGATACGTTTCACTGGTGATAAGCGGGGTATCACCACAGACAACAATCGTTGTTCCATCTTTGTTTTTAAGTAAATCTTCGGCCTGTATTACAGCATGGCCTGTCCCTAATTGTTCTCCCTGTAAAACCATTTCGCTCTCATTGCCGATATGTTCAGCCACTTTCTCCGCACCATGGCCGACGATAGTTATCATTTTGTCAAGGTTCACAGGATTTAATTGGTCGATTACATGCTGCACCATCGGACGGCCCATTACCGGATGAAGCACTTTATATAGCTTTGACTTCATACGGGTCCCCTGCCCTGCAGCAAGAATCACAGCATAACGTTTTGCCATGGGGAATCCTCCATTCCATTTATCCATTATGAATATATCTTAAAAAAGCGTCATTTTCAACAGATAAGGTGAAACTAACGTTCATTGGGACGCTTTTTCCCGCTAAAATGTTAATTGAACAAAATAGGACATTTATGGCCAGTTCGCAGTAATTTGGCGGGTTATTATCATAACATGTTGGGGAACCACTTCAGAGGAGTGTGTTTAGAGAAAAGAAGGTCTTGTGGCGGTAAGGAAAAAATACTGAAAAAGGAAGCAAAAAAGAAGGGCCAACCTGCCCGCAGATCAGTCCTTCTGTTTATTATAGATTTAGGATGCTCCGGCTTCCTCGTATTTTTCCGTTGCTTCTCCGGCACGATGATATTCTTCTAATACTGCATCCTGAATCTTACCGCGAGTATTAGAATTGATAGGGTGGGCGATATCCCTGAATTCACCATCAGGGGTACGTTTGGAAGGCATAGCCACAAACAACCCATTGTTGCCATCGATCACACGGATGTCGTGCACCACAAATTCATCATCCATGGTAATCGATGCAATTGCTCGCATTCTCCCCTCTGTGTTCACGCGGCGTAATCTAACGTCAGTAACTTCCATGATGTTTCACCACCTTTTTCCTTTTGAACTTATTACCATAATTCAACAAAAATATGAGAATTCCTGCCTGTCCAGTAAAAAAATTTTAGAAAATATTGCCTTTTTTCAAAAGGGGGTGACAAATCGCCGCGGATGGGAAAAGTTTAAGCAAAATTGCCATGATGGACTTCAATGGTCTTTTGCTTCATATCAACGTTCGTAATTTTTACCAGGGATGTGAAGCTGTGCACCTCACGCTCGTCTTCTTCATCATCTGCTTCCGCCAGTACACCAATCCCCTGTACCTTTGCATTAAACTCACCCAGCAGACTTATCATCCCATTAATTGTACCGCCCGCTTTCATGAAGTCATCAATGATACAAACGTTGGCATGATCATGCAAGCTTCGTTTAGGCAGCACCATTGTCTGGATTTTCCGCGACGACCCTGAGACATAATTGATGCTGACAGATGAGCCCTCAGTTACTTTAGGATCACGCCTGACGATGACAACAGGCACATTCAGGACTGAAGCTGTTGCATAAGCAAGTGGAATGCCTTTAGTTGCGACAGTGACGACCACATCAATTTCAAGATGGGAAAAGGCCGAGGCTAACACACGGCCAATCTGATTCACCATCTTCGGGTCACCTAAAATGTCGCTCATGTATAGATAGCCACCTGGAAGTATGCGGCTGGTGTCTTCCAATGTATGGCACAGTTCATCAATAAACTGATTACCTTTTTCCCTTGAGAATCCAGGTACGAAGCTGACACCTCCTGATGCTCCGGGGAGTGTTTGCAACTGCCCTATTCCTTCTTCCTGCATCACTCGGTCGACAATCGACAGGTCTTCACTGATTGATGATTTAGCTGCATCGTATTTATCACTGAAATACGGCAGTGACGTATGTTCTTTAGGATTTTCCAAAAAGTAATTCGTTAATGATACTAACCGATCACTTCGTTTCATATAGTCCACCTCGTGTTCAATATCCGAATATTTTAGCTAAATATATCACTAACATACGTATTTAATCAAATGTTTAGCGTCGGTCAAGCAGCTGAACGATGTAAACTTCATCGCAAAATCCTCGTAAACCGTTATACACACGCTTCGCTTTGCTGAAGTGTCTCGTGAGGCCGACAACGGTAGGGCCGCTTCCGCTCATAACAGCACCGTCCACACCAGTCTGGAGCATTTTGTCCTTAATACGCTCTACTTCTGGATACAAAGGAAAGGTGACACTTTCCAATGAATTGCCCATGTGATAGCACAACTTTCCGAAATCCTTATCTTCCAAAGAATGAATAACCTCATCTGTCTGCGGGTGATAAAGTGTGTCCAAGGTCACTTTTGGGAAAATATGCCGGGTGGAAATCCCAATGTCCGGTTTTGCCAGCACAACATAACAAGGTGGTGGTGAGGACAGTACGCGGATTTTCTCTCCATGCCCCGTCCCAATCGCAGTGTTGCCATGAATACAGAAAGGGACATCAGATCCAAGGGCCGCACCAAGCTCAACCAGTTCATCCAACGGCGCATCAACGGACCATATCCGGTTAAGGCCGCGCAGCACCGCAGCAGCGTCACTGCTTCCGCCACCAAGCCCGGCCGACACGGGGATATTTTTTTGAATATCAATGCGGACGCCCTGATACAACTGATATTTATTTTTAAAAGCAAGAGCCGCCTTATAAGCTATATTCCGTTCGTCATTGGGGACATACTGGCTGTCAGTGGATACTTCTACCCTGTCCTTTTCAAGGGTATAAAGTTCGATACGATCAGCCAGATCGACAGTTGTCATAATCATTTCAACTTCATGAAAGCCATCCTCGCGTTTTCCGAGGACATCAAGTGATAAATTAATTTTAGCCGGCGCCCGTTCAAATAAAACCATATCTATCACCCACTCTTTACGAAAACTTGGGTTTCCACGAGAGTTAACGTACTTTCCGATAATGTAAAAACTACAGCAAATTGTATCATATTCACAAGCCAGTAGCGACCTTTAGCGGAAAAACCTTAAGCTACCCTGTATTAAAGGGAAACCTGCCTCCTTGATTATTAAGGTGGGAAATTACTGCCTTATAAAAAAAGGCAAACCCTTAAGGTCTGCCTTATGACTTCATGTTTTGCTCGGCCATTTCAATTGCGCGTTTCACCATATTGCCGGCATCCTGCGCCCTGATGCCGCCCCAGCCTTCCTTCTGAACTGTGTCGTAAAAACCTAACTCTTTTGCAATTTCTTCTTTCAGCTGATCTGACATTGCTCCGCCGCGTCTGGCCATGAAAGAATATCCCCTTTCCCATCAAGAGTTTTACGACATCTATAGTTTATGGGGATTGCTGAAAGAAACACCCGTTATATGTATACAAAAAAGGAAATATTTATTACTGACGGTTTTCGCATATTTTTTGGGTATTAGTCCCAAACTGAAAAAGCAAATCAACCAAAAAAGCAGTAAACTCAAGTTCACTGCTCTACAATCATTGCTTTTCCTTCCTGAAAATTCAACTCCACTGTCTCGGTCAATACGTCGGCATAGCTGTATGAAACACGTTCGAATGCATTCTCGTCCTGATCCAATTCAACAATAAAAACAGAAGGATATGTTTCTGCCAATATGCCGCACCGTTCAATTGTTCTGCGTCTGCCGCCGTTCGCCTTTAAACGAAGCCGTTGTCCGACATGACATTCAAGACCTTGCTTAATTTCGATTAATGTTTTTGCCACTATACTCCACCTCGCTCATTACAATGATAGCATATGCTTGTTTAACAGTCAAATAAAACTTTATATTATAACAGCATAGCTTTTTTGATGTCAACAAGAAAAATCGTCCCTCGTTGGTTATTATGACAAATTCTTTACAAATTATGTATGTTGCACAAGCAGAACATCTGAAAAATCTGATGTGGCAGGAATCGGCATGATGCCGATTCCTTTTTAACCAGTCAAACTTAATAGTCATTCTCTTCAGGAATATAGGGCATTCCTGTTCGCAAAAGCCCCCTCGTCTCCACGCCCCCCATTCCTTTCTCACCGGTTAATGTATTGCGAAGCGCATCCCATACCCCTACTTTTTCCATAAACGATGTGTACGCGATTTTGGCTGCAATATAAACCGGATCCAGCGCATGAATGTTAATTCGGGACGGAGAGCTCGCATAATTCGCTCCCGCCTGAATAAGCGACTCAAAGTGCGATTGACAGGCACCTGCGAATATCACAAGGTCATCCAACCGGGGGTTCTTTTTTCTTATAGTCTCAACGGTTTCGGCAAAGTATTTTGAATGGCGGTAGGCACGAAGATCACTTTTCGGCCCTTTATTTCCTGAAAATGCATCATGACCCGTAATGACGATGATATTGGGTTGAATAGTGTCCACTAGCTGGTCAATTTTTTGCGGCATTTCCTTTTCATAAACATAGACACCATGGACCTCAAGGCCAACCCTCTGATATAGTTCGGTACATTTCCTGAGATATGTCCGGTCACCATCAACATGCAGAACTTTCGCCGGCAGCTGAAAATAACCGGCAGTATGCTGATAGCCGCTGCCTGACTGATACTCACGCTTATCTTTCATTAATTGGTAGTCCTGCCGAAACAGACGGTATGAATATTCCTCCTGCTCCTTTGCCTTCTGTTTCAGCTTTTTTAGATCCCTTTGTCCGACGCGCACCAGATCATCCAAAGGTGCATCTGCTGCAAGACGCATATCTTCCCCATGAAGGATAGCCGCATCCCCAGTCACTGATGCAATACGGAACAATAAATCATGGTTATATGATTTTCGTGTCACACGTTCACCTGCTGAAAAACTCATAAATCCACCTCATAGCCTCTGATCCGGTTAATAATAATATTACAGTAAAATGCATGATAAATAGGTCTCTACCTACAGGCTATGAAACCATAGCTCGCATTGTGCCTGGAAAACTGCTTAACAATAAAAAACTGTTGCCCTATGAGAGCAACAGCTTTACATGTCATTTTCGATTATCCTGTAAAAAGTATTGGCTAAGGCCGCAAATTCTTCCATGTTCAGGGATTCGCCGCGCCTTTTCTCATCAATTCCCGCCTGCTTCAGGCCGTCTGATATCGTATGATTATCAGACGGTTTAAAGTACCCGATTAGATTATTCCGCAGTGTTTTCCGCCGTTGGGCAAAACACGCCTGAACAATATCGAAAAAAAAGTCTTCATCGATAACTTGTACAGGAGGCCTTTCTCTTCTGGTCAGCTTTAAAACACTTGAATCAACATTCGGCGGGGGCATAAAAGCACTTTTGGGCACATTCATGACAATCTCTGCCTGCGTATAATACTGGACCGCGATAGACAAGGAGCCGTATCTTTTATTATTCGGTGCTGCTGCCATTCTTTCAGCCACTTCCTTTTGGATCATAACCGTAAAACGCATTACCGGCAAATCCTCACGCAGCAGCTTCATCAGAATTGGCGTCGTTATGTAATACGGCAGGTTGGCAACGACATGAATCGGCTGACCAGGTTTGAAGTGGGCTTTAGCCATCTCAGAAACATTTGCTTCCAGAATATCCTGATGAATGATTTGTATATTATTATATGGCGCAAGTGTCTCTTTCAGGATGGAAAGTAGGCGCTGGTCAATTTCATAGGCTATCACATTATTGGCATGGACCGCCAATTGTTCCGTGAGCGCACCGATGCCCGGCCCAATCTCAATCGCACCAGCCCGGTTGTCGATACCTGTCTTTTGAATGATATTGTAAAGGATATTAGCATCGATAATAAAATTCTGCCCTAAACTCTTTTTAAAGGAAAACCCATGTGTCTCAAGTATCTCCTTTGTCCGCTTAGGTGTCGCAATCCATTTAGCCGTCATTTTGTTCCTCCTGGATAACCTGATTCATGGCCGCTTCAAATTGATCTTTTGTTATGTGGAACATGGTAAGCCGTTTGAGCAGCTGTTTGCCATTGGTATGTCCGATCTGCAGCAGTTCGCCGAGACGGCTCCGCCTGGAGGCTGCTTTTGAACCGCCGATCAGCCCCGCTAAGATTAGGTCCTCTCTTGAGATGTCAGAGGCCCCTTTTTCAGATATGGAATAAACGCTCCGAAGCGCCGTCTTGATAGCTTCAGCAGATGCATGTTCAATTCCAAGGCTTTTATTATGCGAATGTCTCGCTCGTGCATCATCACGGGGCAGAAACGCATGCTTGCAGCCCGGTACAGCCTGATCCACAATGTGACGGATCCGATTTCCCGGATAGTCCGGATCCGTGAAGATAATGACACCTCGTTTAGCTTGTGCATGCCTGATCTGTTTTATCACACTAGCATTGACTGCGGATCCATTTGTCTCGATTGTATCCGCCTCCACCGACTGATGGATTTTAGACGTATCATCGCGCCCTTCCACGACAATTACTTCCTTGATCTTCACGTAAATTCCTCTTTTCATTAACTTCATTCAGTAGTTGAACAGAATCGGCCATTGTATGCGGGATACAATAATGCTCCTGCCACAATGCTGTGACAGGAGCATTATATCATACCTTAATCAAGAATTTTGACTGTAACCGATTTTCGTCCAAAATTCAGTGCGTCTGCCTGAGATGGCATATGCAAGTCAATTCGATTACCTCCAATGTCTCCACCAGTGTCTCCGGCAATCGCAGTGCCATATCCTTCCACATGTACTCTGCTCCCCAGCGGAATAACATTAGGATCAACGGAAACGACCTTCTTGCTAGGGTTTTTATTTAAATTAATTCCGGTCGCTGTAATACCCGAGCACCCGGGGCATTCTGCTGTATAAGCTGTCGCCGTCATCTGCAGCACTTTACTGCTGCTGGAATTACTGCTATTTTCGCTGTTGCCACTATCATTCTTACTGCTATCGTTGCTGCTTGATTTGCTGCTGCTTTTTGAACGGCTGCTCTTTGTACTGTTGCTGCTTTCTGAAGACAGCGTTGTCAAGTTTTGTTGCGTTTTTTCTTCTTTCGTGCCAAGTGCTACAATTCGTTTTTCGCTTTCTTGTTTCACTTCTTTATTAACGAGTTCTTTATTGACTTCTTTCCCATTTTCTTTCGTTATTTCATATGTTTTGACCAGGACACCTTCCTGCCCCCCAGCAATGACCTTCTTTTTTCCCTTTTCAAGATTATTATCTTTACGTTCTTCAACCTTATAGTCAATGGTTTCTTTTACTTCGTCTGTAACTTTTTCAACATGTGTAATAGTGATTGGCGTGTCTTTTTTAACTTTTTTATTTTCGCCTGGTTTTAATTTGTCTGAATCATCCAGGCTGATCTTCTCTTCCTCCAAAAGATCACCAACTTTTCCACCGGTAGCCCAGACTTTTTGCTTGTCACCGCCGTCATTAATGGTTACTTGAAAGGCTCTGTCAATCGTATAGACCATGCCGTCGCTGATGGCAGCTGTTTTATTATGTGATGTGTCATCATGCTTTGAGACGCTGATTTCCGCCTCATCAAGAAATTCGTCAATTGTACCTGTAACTGTATGATAGGTCTTTTCTTTCCCCTCAGCTTCGACGGTAATCTTATTGGCTGCTTCGTATGTAATCGTCATGCCGTCTTCGATCTCAGCATCTGTATCATGTGATAATGCATCATGCTCTTCGTAGGCAATACCTGCCTCATCCAATAATTCGTCTACAGTATCGGCATGTGTGTGCATGGTTTGTTTTTCCCCGTTATCAACGATGGCTACTTCTGCTTTGGTGGTCTCAACAATGATGAATCCTGAAAATACCATAAGTGCTAACACTCCAACCACAGACAGAATCCATTGCCAGGTTTCTTTCGGCAAAAGACTTGAAAAAATTTTCATCCTTTTTTGCCTCCTTCCATCGCGATTTTGATTATATAGACAGTACTATGTAATTACAACGATATTTCGTTTACGGTTAGTTTACAATTGATTTACAAAAAGTAACCATTGTATAACAGCGTCCTATAACCATTGGTATGAGCGTCTTTATACAATAAAAAATGAGGCCGGAAAGTTGACCGGACCTCATCAGGAAGCTTTTTTTATTACAGGAAGTTTACGACATTTTTTACGGTTATTCGCTGATATTAAAGAATTTAAGGGCATTTTCTGTCGTGATATTACTAAGCTTATCGAATGGCATACCCCGAAGTTCAGCAATTTTCTCAGCAACCAATTTAACGTATGATGGTTCATTTCGCTTGCCTCGGTTTGGATGAGGAGCCAAAAATGGGGCATCCGTTTCAACCAGCAGCCGGTCAAGCGGAACTTCAACCGCCACATCTTTTGGCAGGGTGGCATTTTTGAACGTTACCGGTCCGCCGAGTGAAATATAAAAATTCATATCAAGAAAGGTCTGCACATATTTAGCTGAATCATTGTAGCAATGCATGATGCCGCCGACTTCACTAGCCTTTTCTTCCTGCAGCAGCTCCATAATATCTTCTGTCGCTTCACGGTTATGGATGATAATCGGCATATTAACTTTCCTGGCCAAGGCAATTTGTCTGCGGAAAACCTCTTTCTGCAAATCTTTCGGTGACTTATCCCAATGATAGTCCAAGCCCATTTCACCAATTGCCACCACCTTTGGATGACTCGAAAGCTCTTCAATCCGAGCAAGATCTTCATCGGTCATGTCCACCGCATCAACCGGATGCCACCCGACAGCTGCATAAATGGTTTCATATTGTTCCGCAATTTCAATAGCGAGCGGAATCGTCTGACGGTCAAACCCGACAACAACCATATACTTTACCCCAGCGTCAAATGCACGCTGGATCGTTTCCTTCCGATCTTCAAAAAACTGGTCCGCATTCAAATGGACATGCGTATCAAATAACATAGTGCCACTCCTTCATCCTGCATATAATGGAAAGGGCCAGACTCGGCTGAGCTGACCTTTCCCCATTCTGTATTATTATTTTACAACTGAGCCATTTGGCAGCGATTGTTCAACAGACGTCAGTACAACTTGCCCGCTGTCATCTTCGCCACAAAGAATCATTCCTTCTGATTTCTCCCCGCGAAGTTTGACCGGTTTAAGGTTCGTCACACAAATGACTTTTTTGCCGATCAGATCTTCCGGCTTATAATACTCAGCTATACCGGATACAACCTGCCGTTTATCTGTTCCGGCATCAAGCTGAAGCTTCAGCAATTTATCCGTTTTTTTCATCGGTTCGGCTTTCAAAACTTCTGCCACACGCAAATCCAGCTTCATGAAGTCATCAATCGCAATTTCTTCTTTTTGTTCCGGAACGTGACTTTCTGATTTTTCCTCTTCCTGTGCCGGTTTTTGCATCATGGCCTTGATGGTTTCAACTTCTTTGTCCACATCAAGACGCGGAAAGATTGGATCGCCTTTTTGGACAGGCGTTCCCGCTTTAATCTGACCATTTTCGTAAACACTGTCCCACACGTTCAAATCGGTATCGTCCAGCCCAAGCTGACGGACGATTTCTTTAGGTGCTTCGGTCAAAAATGGCTGCAGCATAATGGCAATTTTGCGCAAGGATTCAGCAAGGTGGGCCATAACGTTCCCGAGTCGCTCCTTGTTTGCCTCATCTCTTGCCAGGATCCATGGTTCCGTTTCATCGATATATTTATTGGTGCGGCTGATCAGCTGCCATAATGATGAAAGGGCGACCGAAAACTGCATGTTTTCCATCGCATTTTCAACCTTTTCGATCGTTTCGGTTTGCAGCTTTTCAAGTGATTTCTCAACATCCGTTTCAGATGCGGTATATGCTGGTATTTTACCGTCAAAGTATTTATTAATCATCGCAATGGTACGATTCAGCAGGTTCCCAAGATCATTTGCCAGATCGTAATTTGTCCGCTCAACAAACCCTTCAGGCGTGAACACACCGTCAGATCCGAATGGAACTTCGCGCAGCAGATAATAACGCAATGCGTCGAGCCCATACCGGTCAGTTAGTTGAATCGGATCGACCACATTCCCTTTTGACTTGGACATTTTGCCGTCTTTCATCAATATCCAGCCATGGGAAAAGACCTTCTTCGGCAGCGGCAGATCCAGTGCCATCAGCATGATCGGCCAATAAATCGTATGGAAACGAACAATTTCCTTACTCATTAAATGAACATCTGCCGGCCAGAATTTCTGATACAATGAATCGTCATCCGTACCATAGCCCAAAGCTGTAATATAGTTGGTCAGGGCGTCAACCCAAACATAGATAACATGCTTCGGATCACCTGGAACTTTAATCCCCCAGTCAAATGTTGTCCGTGATACTGCCAAATCTTCTAGACCGGGTTTTATAAAATTGTTCAGCATTTCATTTTTGCGATTCTCTGGCTGAATAAATTCCGGGTTTTCCTCATAGAATGCCAGCAGTCGGTCGACATATTTGCTCATTTTAAAGAAATATGACTCTTCTTTGACTTTCTCAACAGGATTGCCGCAGTCCGGACAGTGTCCGTCGTCCAATTGACGTTCTGTGAAAAAAGATTCGCATGATGTACAATACCAACCTTCATATTCATCAAGGTAAATATCCCCTTGTTTCACCAGCTGGTCAAAGATCTGGGCAACCACTTTCTTATGTCGTTCCTCCGTCGTGCGGATAAAATCATCATTGGTAATCTTTAACTTCTTCCAAAGACTTTGGATGCCGCTGACAATGTCATCAACATATTCCTGAGGCTCCATGTTTTTCTCTTGTGCTTTACGCTGGATTTTCTGACCATGTTCATCCGTCCCGGTCAAATACATAACATCGTATCCCCGCAGTCGCTTATAGCGTGCCATCGCATCACCAGCAACTGTTGAATAAGCATGTCCAATATGTAAATTGCCGCTCGGATAATAAATTGGTGTTGTTATATAGAATGTCTTTTTTGTATTTGGCATGGGCTTACCTCCTCCATCATTATTTCTATTGTAGCTATTTTTAAACCGTTTGCCAATAGATGCCGTAGTTTGGCGGATTACAGGCCATTATATAAAATAAAGCGCTATTTACATAATGTCAGTGTAATTTTATCGATAAACGTCATTTTAACAAAAAACATGCGAATTGTTTAGTTAATTGAATATTCCTATTTATTTTTATCTTGTGCTATATATATTGACACTCTTTATAATGACTGGTACTATATTCCATAAGCAACTGTCGAAACATGCCGAAAAATTTTAGAACGATGGCAGTAAAAAGCCATTAGAGGGGAGAAATGGAAAACATGAAATCTACCGGAATTGTTCGTAGAGTTGATGAGCTCGGCCGCATAGTCCTTCCGATTGAATTGCGCCGTACGCTTGAAATCAACGAGAAAGATGCCCTGGAGATTTACATCGACGATGATAGAGTTGTATTGCGGAAATACACACCGAATATGACGTGTCAGATGACCGGGGAAACATCTGATGATAATTTCTCATTAGCAAATGGTAAAATCGTTCTTAGCCCTGAAGGAGCAGAACAGCTCATTGACGAACTTCAATCACGATTAGACAAATAACCTGATTCTGTATAAATCTTTTGTATGTGAGAAAAACGGCTGACGCATTGGTGTTCCAACGTCAGCCGTTTTTTGTAATAGGATGGAGGGAACCACAACTTGTTCCCGAATTGCGAAACATCGGCGCAAAATCACTAACTTGTTCCGGAAACTCAAAGTATTGATACATCACCTCTCCACATGATATGCCTGATAAACTTCGCGTTTTGGCATGCTGCGATCTGATGCTGTTCGTTTGATCGCATCTTTACTGGAGAGATCTGCTTCATTGATATAATAGGAGACATGCTCAACGACTGAAAGACTGCTCCACCACAGGTCATTCTCGTGTACCTCTTCACGGGATATCCCTTCAATGACCAGACAAAATTCACCTTTCAGCTCCGTTTTGTCCACCCAATTGATCAGCTCTCTAACAGTGCCGCGTATGTATTCTTCAAATTTCTTGGTCAGCTCACGGGCGACTGAGATCTGCCTGTCACCAAGATGGGTATGCAGCATTTTTAACGTGTCCTTAATCCGATAGGGCGATTCATATAGCAGAAGCGTGCCATTAATCAGTTTTAACCGCTCTAGTTCCGCCTCTTTATCCTTCTTTTTCCGTGGCAGAAACCCGTAGAATAAAAATTCATCCGCCGGCAATCCCGACCCCACAAGTGCACATAACGCGGCGTTGGCACCCGGAAGGACAACAACCGGGTGATCTGCTTGAATCGCTGCCTGCACCAGCTCGAAACCCGGATCTGATATGCCGGGCATACCCGCATCACTGACAATGGCAATCGATTCGCCATTGTCCAGACGGTGAAGCAGTTGTTCGCCGCGTGTCTCCTTGTTATGTTCATGATAGCTAATGAGATGGGTGGTGATGTCAAAGTGATTCAGCAGCTTCTTTGTGTTTCGTGTATCCTCAGCGGCAATGATGGACACTTCCTCCAGTGTTCTCAGCGCACGAAACGTCATATCCTCTAGGTTGCCAATCGGCGTTGGTACGACATAAACCGTATTTTGCTCCTGGCTGCTAAAACTCTTTTGAATTCTCATATTTCATCACTTCTTTCAGCTTATCCCGGATTAATTGAGCTTTTCCTTTCCGTTTCAGCTGTTTGATCTCATGTTCTCTGCGCATGGCTTCCTCTTTTGTTTCGAAACTCTCTACAAAAACCACTTGAAATGGCCCGCGCCCGCGTGTATATTTGGCGCCTTTTCCTTCCTCGTGCATTTGAACACGGTGCTCCAGATCATTTGTATACCCGGTATAAAATGTGTTGTCAGCACACTTTAAGATATAAACGGTATGTTGTTCAATGTTTTCCATAAATGATCCCCTCTGCTTCCGTTGTATAAGTATTGTCGTCGTTATAAATATATAAAGGCGGCAAAATCGTTAAATCAGCATTTCCATCCCGGCTGCCTTCAATCAAAATCATATTAGCATCCCGCCCCCGTTTGGGGTAAACAAACTGAAGCCGTTTGGGTTCAATTTTATATTGCCGAAATAATGTGATAATATCCACCAGCCTGCCCGGTCGATGTACCATTGCAACCTTCCCGCCCGGGCGCACATGCAGCTTGCTTGCTTTGACGACATCTTCCAGTGTGCTGTGCACTTCATGGCGGGCAATCGTTAGATGATTATTTTGATTATGTTCTGTTTTGGCCGGTGTCGGAAAATACGGCGGGTTGCAGGTGACCACATCGTACCTGCTGTGCCCAAGAACGCTTTTCATTTCCTTTAAATCACCGTGGATCATCCTCAGCCTGTCCGTAAGTCCATTCAACTCAACGCTCCGTCTCGCCATGTCAAAAAGCCGGTCCTGTATCTCTACACCTGTAATTGATGCATTTGTCCGGCGCGATAACAATAATGGTACCACACCATTGCCGGTACATAAATCAAGAATATGGCCTCTTTTGATCGGCACATAAGCAAAATGAGCCAACAATACGGCATCAAGGGAGTATGCAAACACGTCAGGGCTCTGAATAATATGCATATCGTCCTCTGAGAGCAAATAGTCAAGCCGTTCATCATCAAATAATTGTACCATTTAACACTTCCGTTCTCTTTGCGATATAAAAACTGCCTCCACCCAATAGAGACAGTTCTATAATATAGATTGTTCAAAAAGGAGGATAAAACCGGACTTTTTCAACAACCTATAATACGCTATTTTGTTTTACTAAGAAACTGCAGACAAAATAAGCAATCCTCTTCTTGTCGCGGCGTGCCAAAATGGACATTGCAAATATGAAATCCTTCTTCATAGAGCCGCGCCAGGTTATCGTAACCTTCTCCGGGTATATTGCTGGAATCATTCACAACTTTATTTTCTTTAAAATCATCATCTGCTTCCTCCAAACGGCTGCGCAAATGGTGATTTTCCATTTCCAGGCGATGCTTTTCCTCCAGGAGATTGCTTAATTTGCCCTTTAAATCACCAAGTTGTTCATATAATTCACCGATTTGGGTCTCCATATCGGATACCTGATCGAAAATTTGCCGCTGTGACACGCCTATTCACCCCACTATTCTGTGGCTTGCGCTGTAATAATGCCCTCATCAATCATTTCATCTAAAGTATATTCGATAACACGTTCATTTTCAGGTATTTCAATATGAATAACGCGTTCCAAAATATTCAAACCAACGACTTTTCCTTCACCATATGGCGTGTTGACATCCTCGCCAATATCAGGCAATTCTCGCTTGGCTGTTTCATATTCGTCGTTTTCATATTTTAGGCAGCACATCAGCCGGCCGCACAACCCTGAGATTTTTGCAGGGTTTAGGGACAGGTTCTGATCTTTAGCCATTTTAATCGAAACCGGCTCAAAATCCCCCAGGAAGGTTGAGCAGCAGAGCAGTCGGCCACATGGCCCAATACCGCCCAACATCTTGGCTTCATCGCGCACACCGATTTGTCTGAGTTCAATACGTGTTTTGAAGGTTGCCGCCAAATCTTTGACCAGGTTTCGGAAATCGACCCGACCATCAGCTGTAAAATAAAAAATGATTTTGTTGCGGTCAAACGTATACTCAACGTCCACCAGATTCATATCCAACTGGTGTTCCTTAATTTTTTGAGTACCTGATTCCAACGCTTTATCGGCAAGTTCATGGTTTTCAACCACTGTCAATTTATCTTTTTCATCTGCCACACGAATAACTTTCTTAAGCGGAAGGACGACGTCTTCTTCGTCAACCTGTCTATTCGTAATGACTACTTTTCCGAACTCGATTCCGCGAACCGTTTCAACAACTACATATTGATCAAGATCTATATCATTGTTTCCCGGATCAAAATAATATATTTTACCCGCTTTTTTAAAACGGACTCCTATTACTTCTATCATTCAATCACCCCTGTATTTGAATGGTGAGCTGCTCCATCACTAGTGTCGGGTGGACATTTTGCTTGAGTTTCCGTTTTGCATCAAGCAGTTTATTCAATATATCCAGCAATTTTTCCTGTGAAAAGAACATCACCAGATTATCGATTTTTGAGTCATCCTTGGCAAAAACAGTCATATCATCTTCTTTTCCGATATGGTAATAAAGTATATCTTTAAAAGCCAGCAGCAGCAAATCAAGACCCTGTTCCTGCTGTGAGCGTTCTTTGAAATGCGGCATCCATTGCTGATGGATAAATAAAAATGCATCATTTCTATGTGTTGAAAACGTTTCTACCAATTGTATCATTAATTTTCGTGCCTGCGCAAACCACTCATCCTCACTCCATGAGATGGCCTCGTCCAGGTTGCTGGTTAACGTGCTAAGCAACACAGCAGTAGATCTGAACACGCCATGATCGATTAGCTGCTGCTGAAAAGCCTGCGGGTTGAGTGGCTTCAAATCAATCGTTTGACAGCGGGAACGAATGGTCGGGATAATTGATGAGCTATTCTCAGTCAAAAGAATCGCTGTCGTCTTCCTGGATGGTTCTTCAAGGAATTTTAATATCCGATTGGAGGCATTCGTTGTCAACGTATCAGCCCCCTTTACGACGTATACCTTTTGGTCGGTTTCAAGGCCTGAATAATAGAACTCCTTTTGAAGATGCTCAATCTGTTCTTTCCTGATGGACTGTCCATCAGGTTCGATCCAATGCACATCGGGATGGTTGCCGGAGTCGATCCGCCTGCATGCATTGCACTCCTGGCACGGTTCAACATCAGAGGCGTTCGTACAGAAAAGTGTTTTTGCCAGTAATATGGCAATAGCTTCTTTTCCCGTTCCGCGTTCCCCCTGGAGCAAGTAGGCATGGGAGATCCTTTCTTTATTAATGCTCTTGGTAATGATTCTGCTTGCCAACGGCTGGATTTCGGCTGTTTCAGACCACGTTTTCATTTTGGTTCCCTCTTTATTCAATATATATAATGCCAGTCCACTGTTGGCGGATTTTGATCAGGCATTGCGATATTCACCCGCAATGCCGCTGGTCTAAAATTGTATGAATTGTTCGATCGGAAGGATAAATACAGTTGCACCACCAACTTCGACTTTGACCGGTTTTGGAATATAAGAATCCGCATTGCCGCCCATCGGGGAGATTGGTGCTACCATTTGTTCACACTTGGAACAATTATCCTTGATGACATTCAGTGCCTTATCGACATATTGATCCTCACAGCCAATCATCAGTGTGGTGTTTCCTTCTTTTAAAAATCCACCGGTGGTTGCAAGTTTGGTGATTTTAAAATCCTCTTCACCCAATGCATCAAGGAGACGGTTCGTATCTTTGTCCTGAACAACCGCAATGAGTAACTTCACGACTCTTCACCCTCCTTTACTTTATTTTTTTCAAATAAGAATCGATATATTTCACTGTGTCAGTTTCAACTTGCGCAAATGGCTGATCAGCATTCATTACCTGAATCCGGTCAGGAAATTTAGAAACAAGCAATTGATATGCTTCGTAAACCTGTTCATGGAACCGGATATTTTCAAAATCAAGACGGTTCCTCTCTCTATCTTTGTTCGCTTTGATGCGGGCTAAACCCTCTTTTGGCTCAATATCAAAAAATAAGGTCAAATCCGGCATCAAATCCTGAATAGCAAACTGATTTATCGAAAACACTTCATCAATCCCGAGCCCCCGGGCAAACCCCTGATAAGCAAGACTGCTGTCAACAAACCGGTCACACAATACAATTTTCCCTTTCTTAAGGGCCGGTAAAATCTTCTCAGTCAAATGCTGTCTTCGTGCCGCTGCATATAAGAGTGCTTCGGTTCGTGCGTCCATAGCTGTATGAACCGGATCAAGAATGATGTCACGGACTTTTTCAGCGATTTCAATGCCTCCGGGTTCCCGGGTCGTCAAGACATCATAGCCTAAATTTTGAAGCTTTTGCTCAGCTGATTTAAGAATGGATGACTTGCCTGAGCCCTCACCACCCTCAAATGTGATAAAGTAACCGTCCACGTCTGTTGCTCCTTTATTGTTAGTTGAACAGAATCGTCATTTATGAGCAGCTAAACGCCGTAGTTTGGCGGCTTACTGATCGATGAAAATATTTATTCCGTCATTTATATCAAGATGCTGTAAATGAACACCTTGCTTCGCCAATTTTTTCACTTCCAGGATATGACTTTGGGTAATCCGCTCACCCTTCAGTATGAGGGGGATTCCGGGTGGATATGGCGTGATTGGCTCTCCCGCAATATACCCCGCCGATTGATGAAGCGAAACTTGTGCTGTCCCGTGCCGATCCATTACGGAATAATCCAAATCGAGTTCCGTCAGTCGTTCTGTAAAAAGATTGTCTATTGTTATTATATCATGATTCCGTTGATTTTTTAATTGTGCACCAATCTGTCTGATCGCTTTTTTCAACTGATCAAACTGCGTAAAGGGCGCAAGACCATGAATGAACAAAACCTGATGATTGGTTGAAAGTTCCGGATATATACCTTGCTGCTCGAACAAGTCCGCTATCATCCCACCGGTAATGCCCGGTTTTGCCTCCAGCGTTATTTTCAGCGGATCGTCCGCCGGCAGGACATCCCAGTAATCACTTGAATCAAAAATGTCACTGACCTCACAGGCGCTTTCAAGTATCAACTCCAGATCGTCTGAGGTTAAATTTGCCAAAAATGCACGCGCCAGGTCCAATGATGCCATAATCGGATAGGATGGACTGCTTGACTGAACCATCTGCAGATAGTGATGCACCTGGCTATTAGAAATCCGATCCGACTGAATATGCAATAATGCGCCCATTGTCATCGCCGGTGCCATTTTATGCGCTGACTGAACGACCGCATCCGCGCCAAGTGTTAAAGCAGAAGTCGGAAACATCCTGCCTGATGAAAAGTGGACACCGTGTGCTTCATCGATCAGTACTGGTACATTATATTCATGGATAAGCTTAATGATTTCTTCGATTTCAAATGTCCTGCCAAAATAATCCGGATAGGTCAGCACCACGGCCTTGGCATCAGGATGCTCCTGCAGTGCCATTCTGACAGTTTCAATATCTGGTGCTGTATAACGTTTAACCGAATCATCGAATGTCGGTACCATAAATATTGGTCTGGCACCGCTCAGCTCCAGCCCATTAAAAATCGACTTATGGCTGTTGCGCTGTACAATGATGCTATCGCCTGCTGCACAAACCGATAATATCATGGCCAGATTCCCTGCTGTACTGCCGCCAATCAAAAAGTGGGTATGATCCGCGCCGAAATATTCAGCAGCCAATTTCTGCGCCTCATCAATCACACCACCCGGTCCATGTAAGTCATCAAGTCCTGTTAGTTCGGTCAAATCCAGCGGCAATACCGCTTCAAAATATTCCCGTGTCTCCCCTGGAGGAATTCTGCCGTTTTTATGGCCAGGCACATGAAAGGAAATCGGCTGACCACCGGCAAACCGTTTCAGTGCATCGAATAATGGTGTATTGTTCTGTTTAAAATTCATGATTAACCGTCCTTTATGTATACCTATTCATAATCATAATCATAAACAACAAAAAAGACCGCTGCAACAATTAGCAGCAGTCCCTGTTCTAGGAATATAGTGTTGGCTGATTCATATTTTTTAATTTTTGCAGATAATAGCGATATTTTTCTTCCCTTGGTTCGGTATGAATCATATTCGTTTCGCATTCACAACAAATGAACAATTTGTATAAATGAATGCCCCATTCTTTTTCCTCTTCACAAATACCGCACCGTTCCGTCGTTAATTTTTGTACCATGTCCCCACCTCCGTTAGCTTAGTATCTCCTAATCTAACGAATTTTATACGAATCATTGAAACTTTTTTCAAAACAGCTGTTTCAATAAAAGTATATGCCGGGGAGGCTTATTTCTTTACACATCATACGAGCACAGGCCAGAACAATTTTTTACGGTTAGTTTTTCTTATAAGGTCAACCATAATGTATACTTTCTGACACTATAAAATAAATAAATGAATGGCAGCAAGAGACGTCAGGCCAAACAAACCTAAAAACCCTGAGACAATAACTGTAAATAGATTGATAGGGATATGCAAGCCAATCGCCCCGCCAAACACATTAAAGAAAAACAGGAACAATATGCCGATTCCTAATTTCACAGTACTGTTCGCAATAAAACGCATTGGCTTAACAGGAGCTCCCACAAATAATAGAATGACGATTAACACAACCATAATCGAAATAACCAGTGTCGAACTCATACCGAATCACTCCTTTTCCTTGTCCCTTTCTATTTTTATATGAAAGGTTAGACGGAAAAAGAACTGAATTCTATGGAATTTACCTGATGGCACTGATTTTCCGGTATCTTGCTTCCCGCCATAAAAATAAATACTTTGCTTGGGCAAGACGCTCTTTATAATAGCCATCATATGTTGGTTCGATACTTTTCTTCACGATTGACTGAATTTCTTTCCACTCGTGTTCCAGCGTAAATAATGAATCCAATAATTGCTCGTCAACTTCCCGTTTTCTCCGTTTTCTCCCCATGCGCCTCACCTGTCTTTATAGATCTCTTCTGCCTTCCAATGCTTTTGACAACGTTACTTCATCAGCGTATTCAAGATCACCGCCAACAGGAAGCCCGTGTGCAATCCGGCTCGTTTTAATGCCTGATGGCTTCACAAGACGAGAAATATACATCGCTGTCGCTTCCCCTTCAATATTCGGATTCGTAGCCAATATTAGTTCCTCAACCGCTTCATCTTTCAATCTGTTAATCAGATCAGGAACATTGATATCTTCGGGGCCGATTCCGTCCATCGGTGAAATCGCACCATGCAGGACGTGATATTTGCCGTTGAATTCTTTCATTTTCTCCATCGCAATAACATCTTTCGGATCCTGTACGACACAGATAACAGAGCTATCTCGTGAAGTGTCCTGACAAATGGCACATGGATCCTGATCTGTGATATGACCGCAATTTGAACAGTGTGTCAATTCACGCTTGGCATTCACCAGCGATTTGGCAAAATCCATCACATCATCATCTTTCATATTTAAAACAAAAAATGCCAGACGAACAGCAGTTTTGGGGCCGATCCCCGGCAATTTGGTGAAACTGTCAATCAGTTTGGAAATCGGTTCCGGGTAATACATATATACGCCTCCCATTAGAAAAACTCAGGCCTAGCCCCATAAAGCAAGCGCCTAAGTTTTTCATACCAGGTCCCCTATCGTGTATTTTCGATGATTAGAACATTCCGCCGGGCAGATTCATCCCTTGGGTGAATTGCCCCATCGTGTCATTTGTCTTATCTTCAATCTGTTTAATAACATCATTTGTCGCAGTAAGAATCAGATCCTGCAGCATGTCAATGTCATCAGGGTCTACAACTTCTTCTGAAATTTGCACATCGGTTATTTCTTTTTTGCCATTGGCTACAACGGTCACCATGCCGCCGCCCGCTGACGCCTCAAATGTCATCTCATGCAGTTCTTCCTGTGCTTTCATCATTTTCTTTTGCATTTTCTGCATCTGCTTCATCATATTGTTCATGTTTCCTTTCATGGATAACGCCTCCTAAAAAATAATCTATTCATCGTGAATCTCCAGCAGTTCATCCCCTACCAGCTTTCTCGCTTCCGCCACGATAGGGTCCTCCTGCTGCTCCTCTTCTTTGGTCGCTGATTGTTCCTGCCTGCTTAAATATCCGTTGCGCAATTCCTGCCATTGGTTTGCCGGAATAGGTATAATTGTCCACTTTCTTCCGGTGACACTTGTGAGCACTGACTCCACCGTATCGCGGTTATCCAAAAACAGAGAACAATGAATTTCATATTTAAATTGAACGACTAGTGCCTCATCAGATGCTGCTGCAGGCTTGCTGTCCTGTATTGTAGCATGTGCAGGGGCGCTTGTCGATTTCAGTTTGTTTAGAAACGAGGCCCATTGTGACTGCACTTCTTTTAGCATCGGCCGTTCCGCTGCGTCCAGAACACCGCGGATCTTTTCATACGGAATGTTGTAGCTGTTTTTGGCTGTTCTTGGTTTAGGCCGTTTCGGCTCCGGTGTTGGTGCTGACTGCCTAGCTGCTGCAGGCGAGTCCTTCAAAGCAGTCAATTCTTTCTCCAAATGTTCCAGCCTGCCGATTAGCCTTGTAACGGCCTCTGAGTCTGCCGCATTTTCTGTCTCCTCTTTCTGATGATCCTTATTGGTTATCGTTAAAATGGCAATTTCAATAAATACTTTCGGGCTGGTTGTCCATTTAATTTCCTGCTGGCACTGATTAAGCTGAGTAATTGCATCCTGAATCCAATCTTCGGAGACTGTCCCGGCAAGCTGCTTAAATGGCTCATCGGCCATAGCCCGCTCGAGAATCCCCTCGAGTGTCGGTGCGCTTCTGTACAGCAATAAATCACGCAGAAAATAAATCAGGTCATACACAAAGCGCGCAGGATCTTTTCCGTTCTGAATCAATTCATCAAGCAGTGTTAAAGCGCTCTGCACATCCTGGTCATGCATAGCTTGAACAACGTCTGTTAAAATCCCTTGGGAGACACCGCCAGTAACGGCCAGAACATCCTCCACTTCGACCTGTTCATCACTGTACGAAATCGCCTGGTCGAGGATGCTGAGTGCATCACGCATTCCGCCTTCTGCCGCCAGTGCAACAGTTTCCAGTGCTTCATCCGATACAGCAATTTGTTCCGATTCAATCACTGTCCGCATCCGTTCAACAATTGACTTATTCGAAATCGGTTTGAAGTCAAAACGCTGGCAACGTGAAGCAACTGTCATTGGGATTTTGTGAGGCTCAGTTGTCGCCAGTATAAACACGACATGTTTCGGGGGCTCTTCCAACGTTTTCAAAAGTGCGTTGAATGCACTTGTTGAAATCATGTGCACCTCATCGATGATGTATACTTTATAAGGGACCGAACTTGCGGCATATTTAACTTTATCACGTATCTCACGGACATCTTCAACACTTGTATTCGAAGCTGCATCCATTTCGATAATATCGTTGATTGAGCCATCCTGAATACCGCGGCAGGATGCACATTCATTACATGGCTCTTTGATAGGGGCATTTTCACAATTAATTGTCTTCGCAAAAATTTTCGCGGCACTTGTTTTTCCGGTTCCCCGCGGGCCTGAAAAAATATAGGCATGCGAAAATTTTTCCTGAGCTATCGCATTTTGAAGTGTCTTGGTAATGTGGGACTGGCCGACAACATCCTGAAATGTCTTGGGCCGCCATACGCGGTATAGTGCCTGGTAGGTCATTATCAATGTTTCCCCTTTATGAACACGCATTTATAGATTCTATGTAAATTATACTCGATGTCATGGGTGAATGTGAAGGGGATTGCAAATAATCACAAGGCTGGCCATTTTGTGCAGCCCCCCTCCTTTCACACATGCCGTCGTTCCATCAAATGAATGTCGATGCCCGCCCTTAAACTACAATACCATTAACACTTCCATGTCATACGTCAGCGAAGTATTGTGGGCAAATCGTTAGAAAACCCGGCCTATCGCCAAGCATTAATGGCGAAAGCCTTAGTTGCACTTATGCAGTTAAGAAAGAATTTATACTTTCTTAACTGCTAAAAAAGACTGCATCAACTGTCGCTAACAACATTGATGCAGTCTCTCTTCATTATGTAAACCGTGCACCCATTGTTGATTGGGCGTCCCTAAGCGTTACCCAAGTTCATGGCTCGGCTCAGGCTTCCCCGCGGCACACAAGAATGACCACTTACTGCTGCTTCCTTCCGGATCTGACAGGGTTCATGGGTTCCTGTTGCGCGGGACCTGGGCGTCAACACCACTCCCTTGGGGCAGACCTTAAAAACGTCCAACCTCGAATGGGAATTCGGCCTCGCTATAGCGGATTGCGAGTTCAGGGCACCGCTACCTCCCCGCTTAGCACGGTATTAACTATTATACTTATTATAACTGCAAAATGCAATCATAATCGTGAGCTGGATACAATTTACAGACAGTTTTTATACAACAACTATTTTTTCCCCCGAAGTTTCCGAAAAAAATCTGTCAGTAAGGTGCTGCACTCGTCGTGCAGTACGTTGCTTGTAATTTCGGTACGGTGATTGAACCTTCCGTCCTGCAATAGATTCATCAGTGTACCGGCACAGCCTGCTTTCGGATCCGGTGCCCCAAAGACAACCCGTTTGATACGTGATTGGACAATGGCGCCGGCACACATTGGACACGGTTCAAGGGTGACATACAGTGTACAGTCTTCAAGCCGCCAGCTGCCAATGATTTGATTCGCCTTTTCAATCGCAATAAGCTCCGCATGTGACAACGTGGTTTGTGATGATTCACGAATATTGTATCCCGCAGCAATCACCTCATCTTCATAAACAACCACAGCCCCGATAGGGACTTCTTTCATCGCCTCGGCTTTTTTGGCTTGTTTGATCGCCTCTTTCATAAATACAACATCTTTTTCCATTTCAATACCCCTTAATGTTTGAAATTACCCACAAAGGAAAAACTGAAGTTAGAAAGGAGTTACTTTATGGATACATCTATTGATAACAGTGCCATTATATTTATAGATATTATAAACGATTTTAACTTTGAGGGCAGTGAAAATCTGCTTAAAAATACAGATGAGATTTTACCTGGTTTAAAAAAATTAAGGAAGTTTGGAAAAGAAAATGATATTCCTATTATCTATGTCAATGATCATTACGGCATCTGGCAGGCAGACTTCCGGAAAATCATCGACCATTGCCAAAATAGCCGAAATCAGCATATGATACAGACATTAAAACCGGATGATTCCGACTATTTTCTGATTAAACCGCAGCACTCGGCCTTTTTCCAGACCCCTTTACACGCCCTGCTGAACGACCTCGATAAAACACATCTTATCATGGCAGGCATCGCCGGGGATATTTGTATTTTGTTTACGGCGAAAGATGCTTACATGTACAAATACAGCATGCATGTCCCGGAAAACTGTATGGCGTCCGAAGAAAAAGAAGGCAACCAGTATGCGCTCTACCTGATGCGTTCCGTAATGGATGCACTTATTGGTCCAATCTGAGTTATATCCTCCTTCCTTAAATCATAATGTAGAAAAAAGAGCAAATTTAAGGGAGGGATTTTTTTGCAAATTCATGTTGTCCAACAAGGAGACACAATCTATAATATTGCCGATACATATGGTTCCATACCAACTGACATAATCGACGCAAACGAACTGGATGCACCAAATAACCTTGTTGTCGGCCAAGCGCTTGTCATCCCAATCGTGGGGCAATTTTATTTTGTACAGCAAGGGGACAGCTTATATTCGATTGGCCAGCAATTTGGCCTGACGGCTGAACAACTTGCACAAATCAATAATATCCCTGTCGGGGGTACGTTACCTGTTGGGGCTCAACTTTATATTCCAGAACAGCCAAAACCGGGAATCACTTCAAATGCCTATATCGAACCGACTGGAGAAGAAGTTTCCCAGACGTTAATCAATTCTGCAGAAAAAACAACGCCATATCTTACTTACCTTGCACCGTTTAGCTATCAGGTCAACCGGGATGGAACACTGACAGCCCCGCCTCTGGATAATTTTGCACAGATTGCCGCTAACCAGAACACGTCACTGATGCTCACTGTTACCAATCTGGAAGAAGGAGAATTCAGTCGTGATCTAGGCCACATTATCGTGACGGTCCAGGCTGTACAAAATACATTATTAAACAGTATTGTCAATGTTGCAAATGAAGTTGGGTTCAGTGATGTCCATTTTGATTTTGAATTTTTGCCGCCGGAAGACCGTGAAGCCTATAATAATTTTTTGAGAAAGGCCAAACAGCGTTTATCTGAAGAGGGCTTATTAATGTCCACCGCCCTTGCCCCCAAAACAAGTGCAGAGCAGACAGGAGCATGGTACGGGGCGCATGATTATGCGGCACACGGGGAGATTGCCGACTTTGTTGTACTGATGACCTACGAATGGGGCTATAGTTACGGTCCGCCATTAGCCGTATCACCGATCGATGAAGTACGAAAGGTAGTCAATTTTGCGTTGAGTGTCATGCCGGCAAATAAGATATTGCTCGGACAAAACCTCTACGGCTATGATTGGACACTTCCCTATGAAGAAGGCGGTGAACCGGCTGAAGCCATCAGTCCCCAGGAAGCCATTACGAGAGCACGCAGCCAAAATGTGGCCATCGAATTTGACCAGGAAGCACAGGCACCCTTTTATACGTATACCGATAGCCAGGGGAACAATCATGAAGTTTGGTTCGAGGACGCACGCTCAATTCAAGCAAAATTTGATATGATCAAAGAATTGGGTCTCCTAGGAATCAGCTACTGGAAATTAGGTTTGGCCTTCCCGCAAAATTGGCTGCTCTTGCAGGATAATTTTACAATCAGGAAATTGGATTAAAAAGATCCCCCTAACCGCTGTTTAAGCGATCAGGGGGATTCATTTTTTGTTATGCGCTCAGCACGTTCAGTGCCTCTCTGTTAAATGCTGGTATATCACCCGGATCGCGGCTTGTCACCAGCTGATTATCGCATACGACGACTTCCTGATCCAACACTTCTGCACCTGCGTTTTCCATGTCCACACGGATGGATTTAAAACCAGTTGCTTTGCGTCCATCCAGTGACCTTGCATTAATCAGCAATTGTGCACCGTGGCAGATGGAGAATACCGGCTTTTTGTCATCCATGAATTGCTTAGCGAATTTCACAAACCGTTCATCCGCCCGCAGCATGTCCGGTGAAAAACCGCCGGGGATAAACAGTGCATCGAATTCTTCCGGTTTTACATTGTCGATCCCTTCATCAACGGTGACAGTCGTTTCATTATTTTTTCCTGTCACTTCCTTGCCTTTCTCGGCACCGACTGTAATCACTTCATGTCCGGCATCTTTAAAAGCCTTGGCCGGATCCGTATATTCAACATCTTCAAACATATCAGTAATAACTGTTGCTATTTTTTTAGCCACTTTAATCACTCCTTTAAGAAATGCTCCATAATAATTCTACCCGCAATAGATTGGACTGAAACGTAACGGTAATGCCTCATTATTTAGAAAACTTGGCTTATCCCAAGATTTAATGGCGAAAGCCTTAGTTGCACTTATGCAGTAAGAAAGTATTTATACTTTCTTAACTGCCAAAAAAATTGGCCACCAATACAAATTGATGGCCAATTAAAGTTACATATTTTGCTTTGAGACAATACTGCCGTAATTAAGGGTCTTTGTGATCTTTATACTATTCTTCAAGTGTTGAGGTATCACCTGTTGGCAATCCAAGCTCCCAGGATTTCAGAAGACGACGCATGATTTTACCACTGCGCGTTTTTGGAATTGCATCTTTAATTTCCAGCTCCCGCGGTGCAGCGTGTGCACTCAGGCCGGTTTTGACAAATTGCCGTACCTCCTCGAGCAGTTCCTCTGAATCCTCATAGCCGTCGTTCAGAGTAATAAACGCTTTGACAATTTCCCCGCGTTCAGGATCCGGTTTACCGATAACCCCGGCCTCTGCTACAGCAGGATGCTCAATCAGCTTGCTTTCCACCTCAAATGGCCCGACACGTTCACCGGATGTATTGATGACGTCATCCAGCCGGCCCTGGAACCAGAAATAGCCGTCTTCATCTTTGTAAGCACTATCACCTGATACATACCAGCCATTGATAAAGTAGCTTTCGTATTTTTCCGGGCGCTTCCAGATTTGCCGCATCATAGCGGGCCAAGGTGCTTTGATCGCCAGATTGCCCATTTGATTTGCCGGCAATTCATTTCCTTCATTATCAACAATTGAAGCTTCAACTCCTGGAATCGGTTTACCCATTGAACCCGGACGAATTTCCTGTGACGGCAGATTGACAATAAGCTGTGCACCTGTTTCTGTCATCCACCATGTGTCATGAATTCTCAGGTCGAATGCCTGCAAGCCCCAGGTGATGACTTCCGGATTGAGGGGTTCACCGACACTCATGATATGACGCAATGATGACATATCGTGTTTTTTAACGACATCTTCGCCCGCACTGACTAGCTTACGAAGTGCAGTAGGTGCTGTATACCATACACTGACATTATATTTATCAATCGTGCCATACCAAGCATCGGGGCTGAACCGGCCACCGCGCACTACATTTGTGACACCATGCAGCCACGGGGCAAAAATACCATAGCTTGTTCCGGTTACCCAGCCGGGGTCGGCGGTGCACCAATAAACATCATCTTCACGCAGGTCCAGTACCCACTCGGCAGTGGCATAATGTTGAATCATCGCATTATGCACATGGTAGACCCCTTTAGGCTTACCTGTGGACCCAGATGTATAGTGAATGAGCATGCCATCTTCAAGGTCAACCCACTCAATATCAAAATCTGTTGATGCTTCTTTCATTTCCTGCTGATAATCAATGTATTTGTCAGACGTTTCATTGTTTTCACCGACAAGAACGATTTTCTTAAGATCAGGCAAATCATCTTGCGGTACACGTTCAAGCAGATCCGGTGTGGTAATCAGCGTGCTCGCTTCACTGTCCTCCAGCCGGTCACGGACTGCCTGCTCCATAAATGCCTCAAACAACGGCCCAGCAATTGCCCCTGTTTTCAAAATACCGAAAAACGTTGCATAAAATTCCGGACTTCTCGGCAGAAACATAAAGATGCGATCGCCTTTTTCAACACCATTTTTTTTCAATACATTGGCAAACTGATTGCTCTGCTTTCTTAATTCATCAAATGTTACCTTTTCTTCACGATCGGGTGATGAAAACAACAACGCAGCCTTGACTTTTTTACTCGGGTCTTCCGCATGGCGATCAACAGCTTCATAAGCCATGTTGACTTTACCCGTATCATTCCAGCTGAAATGTTTTTTTACATTATCCCATGAAAACGTCTTGCGCATGTTTTCATAGTTTTGCAGATTGTACGTTCCGTCTTGTGCAGGTATACGCTGCATATCCATTCCTATCACCTCATCCAGTAAAATTTGTAATCGGTTGCAAAAACCGCCTACTTCAAAATACGTTATAATTGCATTAATTATACAATTATATAAAGAGTTTTATAAACATTTTGGGAACTATCTTTTATTTTAGAACATTTTATGACAATTTTAAAGTGTTTTAATTGGAATCCATTAAAATACACCTCCGCATCATCGTGCAAAGGTGTGGTAAGACTCATCACAAAACAGCTGACCGACGGGATTCAGTGCATATTGATCAGCAGCGGAGAAAACGTCAGATCCCTTCCTGTTGTAATTACTACCTGGTTCATGTTGAGATGGAAAGTATGCTGTATGATTAGTTGAGGTACGCCCCCGGCAGGAATCGAACCTGCGACACACGGCTTAGGAGGCCGTTGCTCTATCCCCTGAGCTACGGGGGCAATTATTGGTGCGTTTCGTCCAGTTAATCTAAGACATCATAAAGTGGGAAAAAGACACAATAAACATTATACAAAATTTCGAGCCAAATGAAAAGGCATACCTCAATTTTAAAATGGAAGTGGACTTTTTTCTGTGCTACAATAACAAAAGTGATATAGACTGATTGATTGGGGGGGAAGTTATGCCACAGGTCCCGTTCATTGCAATTGAAGGGCCGATCGGAATCGGAAAAACATCACTTGCAAAAAAACTTTCTGTCCATTTTGATTTCCATCTGTTAAAAGAAATCGTTGAGGAAAATCCGTTTCTCGGAAAATTTTATGATGATATTGAAGAATGGAGCTTTCAAACGGAAATGTTTTTCCTTTGCAATCGTTTCAAACAACTGGAAGATATTGAGCGGAAATATCTGAACCGAAACAAAGCGGTGATAGCCGATTACCATATATCCAAAAACATGATTTTTGCCAAACGAACATTGCAGCAGGACAAATTTACCAAATACGAACAAATTTACCATATATTAACAAAGGATATGCCTGTACCGAACATCATGATTTACTTGCATGCCGGTCTTGATACGATTTTAGAAAGAATTCGGCTTCGCGGCAGAGATATCGAACAAAACATCAAAGCATCCTACTTGTCACAGCTTGCACAGGATTATGAAAGCTACATGAATGAATTCGAGGTGCTTCATCCTGACATTCCGGTCATCCGCATAAACGGGGATGAAATGGATTTTGTTAAACACCAGGAAGATCTTAATAAAATTATTGATCTTGTGAAACGGCAAATGTGTCACCACAATACAGCATCCAAACAATAAAGGGGAACAAACATGAACTTACGTGATAAATACCAGATTCCGCATGATAGCATCATCACTGTTGCCGGTACTGTCGGTGTCGGCAAATCAACAATGACAAAAGCACTGGCCCATGCCCTGAACTTTAAAACCTCCTTTGAAAAGGTTGATAAAAACCCTTATCTCGAGAAATTCTATGATGATTTTGAACGCTGGAGCTTTCATCTGCAAATCTACTTTCTAGCTGAGCGTTTTAAGGAGCAAAAGAAAATTTTCGAATATGGCGGTGGCTTTATTCAGGACCGTTCCATCTATGAAGATACAGGCATTTTCGCTAAGATGCATTATGAAAACGGAACGATGTCCAAAACAGACTATGAAACCTACAAAAACCTCTTTGAGGCAATGGTAATGACGCCATATTTTCCTCATCCAGATTTACTGATTTATTTAGAAGGTTCTTTTGACCACGTAGTGCAGCGGATACATAACCGCGGACGGGAAATGGAAAAGAATACGCCAAACGCTTATTGGGAGGAACTGCATAACCGCTATGAAGAGTGGATCAACAATTTTAACGCATGCCCGATATTACGCGTCGACATTTCCGATTATGATCTGCTTAAACAGGAGAAATCCATGGAACCGATCCTGGAGAAAATCAGCCACTTCATTCAGCAGTCCCGCAAATGGAAAACACGAGAAATCATTAAATAAAAAGGACTCCTGAAAAATGGAGTACTTTTTTTATACTTCCTCAAGCGGGAAAACATTTTCAATTGTCTGCAACTCGTCTGTTGTCAATTTTATTTCCGCTGCTTTCAGATTGTTGATCACCTGTTTCGTATTGTGTCAATGAAGTTCAGGCCGTGATCGATTGCCGCTAAAACGATGTCACCGCCATATTCCGTACCAGCTTCTTTAATCTCATATCCAATTTTATTAGCAAAATATGTCAGGTTATCAAGAATCTTGGATTTCTGTCCCGGAGGAATTCTTCTATGGGATGATCGCAACCCTTCATGCTCAAGCATCTGCAACTGAATGCAAGGAACCCCGGCGCATAACCGGTTCCTTGCTTACTGCTTTTTCCCTAGTTCAATCGACCGTTCGCGTGCGCTTTCCACACATGACATCACCGTTTCCTGAAAGTTATGTTCAGCCAGTGATTCAAGTCCGGCCTGTGTTGTACCGCCGGGGCTTGTAATATTCTCACGGAGCCTGGACGGGTCCAGACCTGATGTTGTCAGCATTTCCCCCGCGCCAACAATCGTTTGTGTAATCAGATCATGTGCTGTATCATGATCCAATCCAGCTCTGACTGCCGCTAATTCCATAGCCTCGACCAGGTAATAAATATATGCCGGCCCACTTCCAGATATAGCGGTAACTGTATGCATATCCGTCTCGGCTACCTCAGTCGCGGTACCAATCGTATTAAACAGATCCAGTGCCGTTTGCAAATGTTCTGCCATAGCAAATTTCCCCCGGGTTACGGCTGTGGCAGACTGCCCTGCTGCCGATGAGGTATTCGGCATTGCCCGGACTACTGGAACTTCTTTGTTAATCAATTGTGAAATCGTATCGGTTGAGATACCCGCCACAACCGAAATAAGCAACTGACCCTTGTCCAGGTAATTCCGGATTGAAGTAAGGGCAGCCTCCACGTCATAAGGTTTAACGGCTATAATCACAATGTCAGCGCCATCAACTGTTTGTTGCGTATTATCCGTATTTTGGACCTCATATTGTTTTTCCAAAAATTCCAAGCGGTTTTTATCAGATTTATTCGTCACAAAAATTTTCTCTTTCGGGAAAAATTCACTGTTTAATATTCCTGTCAGGATTGATTCAGCCATTGACCCGGCGCCGATAAACGCCAATTTTTCGCTCATCTTCATCTCTCCTTTAACGTTAATCATCAACAATAAAAACACCCCAATCGATTCCTTTGAAAAGGACGGATTGGGGTGTCTTCCGTGGTACCACCTTCATTGGCATGCCATACATGCCCACTTTTGTTTAATAACGCAGCAAGACTGCGGCCAGGTTTTAATCTGACAACTCCAAGGCAGGTTTCACAAAGGCTTTGCCCCGCGGAATCTCTCAGCCGGTGAATTCCACTCTCTTACGGGAAGCGTTTTGCTACAGACCTCTTCTTCGTTTCAAGGTTATTTGTCTGTAAAATCACAGATTGTTTATATTATTATAGACGAATATGGCTGTATTTTTATGTACTATACCTGCTAATATGATGAATGTCAAGCATTTAAGAAAACTTAATCCCGACTCTTCTTCATTAAAACTTTTAAATATGACAGTAGTGAGAAAAAATTGGCTTTTGAGTCCTATAGGCTGGCGCATTTTAATTGCCTGACAATAAAAAACCGCTACATAATGTAACGGTTCGGCGGTTTTTAAATATCTCCAATTTTTGCGGTTAATATTCAATGGAGGAGGTAGAGGGATTCGAACCCCCGCGCGGTTTGACCCGCCTGTCGGTTTTCAAGACCGATCCCTTCAGCCAGACTTGGGTATACCTCCATATTGACGACAAGATTAAATTTAACATGTGTCGTACAAGTTGTCAATTATTTTTTTAGATTTTTTGTGCTAAAGGGAGACTTTTCTTGTGTTGTCATTTAAACTGCAGCACATTTATACGTGCTCACTTGTTCCCTTAAATGTCTGATTGGTTCAACTAACATTCAGTGGGGGAAAGCGCCCCACTGAATGAAGTTTAAGTTCACCCCTTTATAACATCCTTTCCGCCCATATATGGACGAAGTGCTTCAGGTATCACAACCGATCCGTCTTCCTGCTGGTAATTTTCTAGTATGGCGGCTACTGTACGTCCGACAGCAAGACCGGATCCGTTTAATGTATGAACATATTCCGGCTTTCCATCCGCCTCTCTGCGAAAACGGATGCCGGCACGTCTCGCCTGGAAGCCCTCAAAATTCGAACACGAGGATATTTCACGGTATGTTTCCTGGCTTGGGATCCATACTTCGATATCGTATTTTTTAGCGGCTGTAAAGCCCAAATCCCCCGTGCACATACTCATGACACGATATGGCAGATTTAAACGCTTTAATACCTTTTCTGCATCACCCGTCAGTGTTTCCAAAGTATCATAAGAATCTTCAGGTTTGGTGAAATGTACCAGTTCCACCTTATTGAATTGGTGCTGACGGATCAATCCGCGTGTATCACGACCGGCAGACCCTGCCTCAGATCGGAAGTTTGCACTGTATGCTGCATATTTTTTGGGCAGATCTTCTGCATTTAGAATCTCATCGCGGTGAAAATTCGTGACTGGTACCTCAGCTGTTGGAATCAGGAAATAATCCCATTCTTCAAGTTTAAACACATCTTCAGCAAATTTAGGCAGCTGTCCGGTTCCCGTCAGGCTTCTGCGGTTAACGATTTGCGGCGGCATCATTTCCGTGTAGCCATGTTCATCCGCATGCAAATCCATCATGAAGCTGATCAGCACCCGCTCCAAACGTGTTCCAATGCCTTTATAGAACACAAAGCGGCTACCGGTAACTTTAGCAGCGCGTTCAAAATCGAGTATATCCAAATCGACTGCCACATCCCAATGTGCTTTTTCATCAAAATTAAATGCCGGCAGATCTCCCCATTTACGGACCAGCACATTATCATCTTCATCCTCGCCGATCGGCACACTCTCATGAGGGATGTTCGGGATTGAAAGCATGATCTGCTGTAACGATTCTTCAATTTCCTTCAGCTCTGCATCAAATTCCTTTATTTTTGCACCGACCTCACGCATTTCTTTAATGGCCGGTTCCGCATCTTTCTTTTTCTTTTTCAGGGCAGAAATCTGCTTCGATGCCTCATTACGCTTCGCCTTCAGCGATTCGGTTTCGGAAATTAAAGTTCTGCGTCGTTCATCAAGCTCACCAAACCGCTCGAGCTCTGATAAATCTTCCCCGCGGTGAGCGAGCTTTTCCTGTACCTCCTGAAAATTATTCCGTAAAAATTTCATATCCAGCATCGTCATTTCCTCCTTTAAATAGCAACCGAACTTTTAGTGGGCTGCCCGCAAAAATTATCTGAACCTAAAATCAGATAAAGTAACATCCAAAAAAACTCCCGCCCCTGTTAAAACAGGGACGAGAGCATCTTTCCCGCGTTGCCACCCTTATTGAAGCGCGTCCGCTTCCGGCTCAAATGTGATAACGGCGTTTAGCCGGGTTTGCCTACTAAAAACTTCAGCAAACCAGTTCAAGGATGGATTCACAGGTGCTTTCATCGGTTTTCACCGGCCACCGACTCTCTGAAGAAAGTCAATCCTGTTACTGCTTCCTGTCACGACTGTTCCATATGTTAAGCTTTATCATATCGGATTCTAAATCAAGATGCAAGTGTCTGTTTTGATTGTTCCACCATTTGGGCAAAATATTCAATCAAACGGTTGTCATCAGTCAGTTCGGGATGAAAAGCCGTACACAGATAAAGCCCCTGTCTTGCTGCAACAGTTCTGTTCTGATAAGAAGCCAGCACTTCCACATCAGATCCCGCTTCCAATATATATGGTGCACGGATAAACACGGCATTAAATGCATCCCCAGCGTATTTCACATCCAAATTCGCTTCAAAGCTTGCCACTTGACGGCCGAATGCATTCCGGGCAACCTTCATGTCCATTAATCCTAAATGTGCCTGTTCTTGACCCTCAATAGCACTCGCCAATAAAATCATACCGGCACACGTCCCGAAAATTGGCTTGCCTTGTTTTCCAAACTCTTGGATGGCATCAAAAAAGCCGTAGCTATCAATCAGTCTGCGCATTGTCGTACTTTCCCCGCCAGGCAGAATTAAACCGTCAATTTCCTCCAGCTGGTCTTTCCGTTTTATTTCTATGGCTGCCGCACCTGTTTCCTCGATTGAGCGGACATGCTCACGCACAGCACCCTGTAATGCCAGTACACCGATAGTGTTCATAACGATTCCTTCTTTCTACTCGCTGCGGTCCTGCATACGATCATGGGCTTCCAAAGTGCCCATTTCAACACCCTTCATGGCAGTGCCAAGATCTTTGGAAAGCTCGCCGATCAATTGGTAATCCGTATAATGTGTAGTAGCTTCAACAATAGCTTTTGCAAATTTTTCAGGGTGGTTCGATTTAAAGATACCAGAGCCGACGAATACACCATCTGCTCCAAGTTGCATCATCAGTGCTGCATCAGCTGGTGTTGCCACGCCGCCTGCTGCAAAATTGACGACTGGAAGACGGCCTTCCTCTTTGACTTCCATCAGCAGTTCATACGGGGCACCGATTTCTTTTGCATAGGTCATCACTTCATCTGCCGACATGGAGGTCAGTTTTCTGATTTCCGACTGAACCTGGCGCATATGACGAACAGCCTCAACGATATTTCCTGTTCCCGGCTCACCTTTTGTACGCAACATGGATGCTCCCTCACCGATACGGCGTGCTGCTTCACCAAGGTTACGGCAACCGCACACAAATGGAACGGTATAATCGGATTTTTTCAGGTGATATTCTTCATCTGCAGGTGTCAGCACTTCACTTTCATCGATATAATCAACACCCATCGCTTCCAGCACACGGGCTTCCACAATGTGGCCAATGCGTGCCTTTGCCATGACCGGAATGGATACAGCATTCATAACCTCTTCTGTAATTTCCGGACTCGCCATCCGGGCAACACCACCGGCTGCGCGGATATCAGATGGTACCCGCTCCAATGCCATAACGGCAACTGCACCTGCCTGTTCTGCTATTTTAGCCTGTTCGGCATTGACAACATCCATAATGACGCCGCCTTTTTGCATCTCTGCCATGCCGCGTTTAACGCGTTCTGTCCCTGTGTTTGCCATGTTGTTCCCCTCCTATGTGATATGCTACCTAGAACCAGCCTGTCACGGTATCGACGACTGTGTTAAAAATATTTCCAAAGAAGCCGCCAACGGCACCCAATGTCAGCATGAACCAATTGTCTTTTTCAATACCTTTTTGCGCTACCACGTCAATTGTCTGCTGATCGGCATTCGGAAAAATGTAACCATAATCATTCTCGCCATTGTAGACAACTTTAGCTGTACCGACTTTTTCTCCTTTTTCAATTGGCGCGGCAAGTTTTCCTTCTTTATTCAGCTTATCTTCATCCAATTGATAGTCGATGCTATAGTTTTCAGCCTGTTCGCCTTTAACGGGAGCACTGAATGCTTGGTCAGTTGCGACTTGTACACTATCTTCCTTCCCTTTTGAGACAGGGATATCAGATTTACCTTCCAGCTGGTATCCGGCCGGGAAGAGTTCCTGCTTCTCAAATTGGTTAAAGCCATAATCCAACAATTTTGCCGTTTCCTCAAAACGCGCTCCCTTGCTGTCTGTTTTCATGACAACGGAGATATACCGTTTACCATATTTTTTGGCAGTGCCTGTAAAGCAATAGCCTGCCATATCGGTGAAACCGGTTTTCAGTCCGTCTACTCCTTCGTAATAAAATTGCTCGAAGTTAACAGAATCATGCGGAAGCATCCAGTTCAAATTTTCCACTGTATAGCCTTCAAACTCAGTTTTCTTCTGGCTGGATATTTCCAATGCTTTCGGGTGGTCATTCACCAAGTTATAGGCCAGTAATGCCGCTGACCTGGCCGACAACCGATTGGTACCGTTCGGATCAGTTCCTTCAGGTGCGTATTCGCCAAGTGAACTATTTGCCAACCCGGTTGAGTTAACAAAGTTATATTCAGGCAGTCCCATTTCTTCTGCCTTTTCATTCATCATCTTAACAAATTCCCCCTCAGAACCTGCAACAAGTTCTGCGAGCGCAATGGTCGCACCGTTATCTGAAAAAACAGCCATTGCATTATACAACTCTTCTACCGTATAATCCTTACCCTTAGTCAAACCGATACCTGAGAAAGTCGTATTATCTGATATATCAAATGCATAGTCACTAACCTGAGTTGTCGTATCCCAGCTGATATTTTCTTCGTTGATTGCTTCCTGGACCAGGTATTCGGTCATCATTTTGGTCATACTGGCTGGAGGCAGTGCCATATCAGGTTCTTTCGCATAAATAACCTTACCTGTTTCGGCATCAACCAGTATAGCTGACTCCGCATTTATATCAAGTGTTTCCGCCGCCTGTACGGAAAACGGCTGTACAGTAAAGGTTGTCAGCAAAACCAATGCTGCAAACAATAATGACAAACTTTTCTTAATGTTGTTTTTCACTTTCTCTACCCCCGCCATATTATGAAATGGTTCATTTTTTTTATATTAATTTTCATACTTTGATATTTTACCATAAAAGAAAGAGAAAAAATAGACAGGGAAAAGCCCTATCTATTAAAAATTTAATAGGTCATGTTAAGAATGAAGTTGCACTTTATTACGAATAATTCGGTGCTTCCTTTGTAATTTGCACATCATGCGGATGGCTCTCTCTTAGTCCGGCATTCGAAATCCGGATAAACCGGGCATCGCGACGTAATGCTTCAATCGATTCCGTTCCGCAATAGCCCATACCTGCACGCAAACCGCCCATCAACTGATGGACCGTGTCAGCAAGTGGCCCTTTATAAGCTGTTCTTCCTTCAATGCCTTCCGGAACCAGTTTTTTAGAGTCTTCAGCTTCCTGAAAATAGCGATCCTTGGAGCCGGCCTTCATGGCGCCTACCGATCCCATGCCGCGATAGACTTTATACTGTCTCCCCTGGAATATTTCGGTCTCCCCGGGACTTTCCGATACACCGGCAAACATACTGCCTAGCATAACAGCATGGGCGCCGGCTGCGAGTGCCTTGACGACATCACCGGAATACTTGATACCGCCATCAGCAATGACTGGAACACCATATTCGGAAGCTGCAACGGCACAATCATAAACGGCTGTTATTTGCGGAACACCGACCCCGGCCACAACTCTGGTCGTACAAATTGAACCTGGACCGATCCCAACTTTTACTGCCGATACGCCTGACTTAATTAACTGTACTGTCGCTTCAGCAGTCGCCACATTCCCCGCTATGATATGGAGGTCCGGATATGCCTCCCGAACAGCTCGCACCTTATCGAGTACCCCTGATGAATGGCCATGTGCCGTATCGATGATAATCACATCAACGCCTGCTTCAACCAGTTTTTCAATACGTGTCATGGCATCACCGGTTACACCGACAGCCGCTCCGGCTAAAAGTCTTCCCATGGAATCTTTCGCTGCATTCGGGAATTCAATCACTTTTTCAATATCTTTTATCGTGATTAAGCCTTTGAGTATGCCATTATCATCAGTTAAAGGCAGTTTCTCAATCCGATGCTGCTGAAGCAGATATTCGGCTTCTTCAAGCGTCGTCCCAACAGGAGCAGTCACTAGGTCTTCGTTTGTCATCACTTCTTTTATTGCTGTGGAATAATCCTGGATGAATCGCAGGTCACGATTCGTCAAAATGCCAGTTAATTTCTGATCGTCAATATTATTAACAATCGGAACCCCGGAAATCCGAAATTTTCCCATTAAATGTTCAGCATCATAAACCTGATGCTCCGGGGTGAGGAAAAATGGATTTGTGATTACACCGCTTTCTGACCGTTTGACACGATCTACCTGTTCTGCCTGATCTTCAATCGACATATTTTTGTGAATAACGCCCAATCCACCTTGCCGGGCCATGGCAATTGCCATATCTGCTTCGGTGACCGTATCCATGCCCGCGCTGATCAGCGGTGCGTATAGTCTGATTTTATCGGATAGTGCTGTACTCACATCGACATCTTTTGGCAGTACCTCGGATCTGTCCGGCATCAATAAAACATCATCAAAAGTCAGTCCTTCTTTAGCGAACTTGTCGTTACGCATCTTTCATCCTCCTATCCTTAGTGGTGTATGTGAATGATTATTATGTTGTCAATTGGTGAAACTAATGCATGTACATTAGTTAAATGCAATTCTATTGTTTTATAGAATACGCCAACCGGCACGCTTTTTCAATACAATAAGCAATATGTGATAAAAGAAATTTGATTCCGAAAATTTACATAGTCAAAGGTGGACAATATATGTCGAATCATGATTTGACAGAATTCTTAACATATCTTCAGTCACAGCAAACAGCCCGTGAGTATTTATACAACTGTTATAGCCGGTTGGGTGTTGTTGATGCATCTGTAAAAAGTTTTGAGAACTGCAATAAATTCATCCATTATCTTGATCATGGCCTCCGGTTTTATGAAAATGGCAGACAAATGGAAACCCTCATGCAACCGATACTGTTTTTTTATGGCATGGTCCATTTACTAAAAGCAGCTCTCTTAACAACAAGACCGGATTATCCCGAATCAACAGCAATACTGGCACATGGCGTATCAAGCCGAAAGCGCAAGAAGCGACATTATACATTTCTGGATGATGAAGTCAAAATCCAGCAAAACGGATTATTTCCCTATTTCTCTGAACACTTTTTTTCGATCAGAAGATCTCCATTTGAAAAAATAAAAATGGAGCAGCTGTTTTCGTTGATTCCTGAAATGTCGCCACTATTTAAATTGCATCAAACAGACAAGATGATAAAAATCGGGAATGTCGAAACAGCCTGCTTACAATTTCCGACCTTGTTATTGGATAACTTTCATTTAACAGCCAACACGTTTATCAAGCGTATCAAACCCTATTTGCCGCCAATCAAACACACGGAAACAAAAACTGACTTTCTTCGGGTTAATTTAGCAGCACCGTTCAGCCCGGCAAGCGCAAGTCCCTTTTTCACGGATATGCAAAACAGGATCATTTATTTTCCGCTGCATCGCGATCAGTTTTTGCCGACTGCAGAAATCATGATTCATTATTTGCTTCTTTATAATTTAAGCATGCTGTGCCGATATGAACCCGAATGGTGGGGAGAACTCCTGACCTCAAGGCCCGATGCGGACTATCCATTTATTAAACATTTCCTCTCAATAACGGCCGAAAAAATGCCGAAAGCACTGGGAGAACGTTTGCCCAGCATATAATGGGCAGTAAGCTACTGCCTCCCGGATATACAGAGAGGTTTAAGTGGCGGCTCAACTATCAAAAAAGTGACCCATAACGGATTGAGAAATAATCCATTGTGGGTCACTTGTTGAATCAGCTTGTCAGGATCACAATTCCTCATTCTTCTGATCGTCTGCTGACTCTGAATCCGTTACAGTATTATCTTCTTCTCCGGCATCTACTTCCGGTTCTTCTTCCTCTTTTTCCACCTTTGCAACAGTTGCGACCTCTTCATCTTCGTTCAGGCGAATCAATTTGACGCCTTGTGCATTTCGTCCGGTCTGGGAAATCCCTTCAACCGGAATACGAATCAGCACACCGGCAGCGGTAATGAGCATGATATCTTCTTCACCTGTAACGGCTTTAACCGCTACAACATGGTTGTCATCCGACAATTTACAAGTGAAAATACCTTTACCACCGCGATTTGTCCTGCGGTACTGATCTTCAGGAGTGCGTTTTCCGATACCTTTGTTGGTCACATGGAGTACTTGCAGGCCTTTATCTAGAATCTCCATGGAGACCACTTCATCATCATCCCGCAGTGATATACCGCGTACACCTGCTGCATTTCTGCCCATTGACCGAACCTGGTCTTCCGGAAAGCGGATCAGGTACCCATTTTTGGTTCCCATCATAATGTCTTTCGCTCCGTCTGTCAGCCTGACCGAAATCAGCTCATCTTCTTCACGCAGTCCAACGGCAATCAGCCCGCCTTTGCGTATATTGGCAAATTGCGATAATTTCGTTCGTTTGGATAATCCGTGTCTTGTTGTAAAGAAAAGGTAGTAGTCCTCACTATATTCGGAAACCGAGATGACCGCATTAATCCATTCACCTTTTTCAATCTGCAGCAGATTAATAATCGGTATGCCTTTTGCAGTCCGGCTGAATTCGGGAACTTCATAACCTTTGGCACGGTAGACCTTCCCTTTATTCGTAAAGAAAAGAATGGTGTCATGGGTGGAAGTGGAAACCAAATGTTCAACAAAATCATCATCATTAGTTCCCATGCCTTGGATTCCGCGGCCGCCGCGTTTTTGTGACCGGTACGTGGATGCTGGCAGACGCTTGACATATCCCTGATGGGTAAGCGTAATGACCACATTTTCCTCAGGGATCAGATCTTCATCCTCAATAAAATCTGCTCCACCGGCCACGATTTCCGTCCGGCGGGGATCGTTATATTTCTCTTTTATCTCCGCCAGTTCTTCCCGGATTATTTCCAGAACTTTTTCTTCATCGGCCAAAATGGCTTTCAGTTCATCAATCTGCTTAAGAAGCTCGTTGTATTCATTAACGATTTTTTCACGTTCTAGGCCTGTCAGGCGTTGCAAACGCATATCCAGAATTGCCTGGGCTTGCTTCTCACTCAGACCGTAATTCTCCATCAGGCCGTCACGGGCGATATCCGTTGTCTTTGAGTTGCGGATTAGCGAAATGACCTCGTCCAGGTGATCCAGTGCCACGCGCAAACCTTCCAGAATATGAGCGCGTGCTTCAGCCTTCCGCAATTCAAATGCAGTTCGGCGTTTAACAATTTCTTTCTGATGTTCCAGATAGTACTCAAGGCACTGCTTAATGGTTAATACTCTCGGCCGTCCATCAACTAGTGCCAGCGTGTTAATGCCAAACGTCGTCTGTAAAGCCGTGTATTTATATAAATTATTCAACACAATGTTAGGATTGGCATCACGGCGGAGTTCAATGACAACACGTAAGCCATTCCGGTCTGATTCATCACGCAAGTCTGTAATGCCATCAATCCGTTTATCACGCACAAGCTCGGCAATTTTTTCAATTAACCTCGCTTTATTGACCTGATAAGGCAATTCGGTTGCAATAATCGTTGATTTGCCATTTGGCTGTTCATCAATATGTACCTTTGCCCGTATGGTCACAGAACCTTTCCCTGTTTCAAACGCTTTGCGGATGCCGCTTCGGCCAAGTATTTCACCTGCTGTCGGAAAGTCAGGGCCATAGATATAGTTTTCCATCAACTCATTAATCGTGATTTCAGGATCCTTACTGACTGCCAATACCGCATCAATCGTTTCACCAAGGTTGTGAGGCGGAATGTTGGTCGCCATGCCTACAGCAATCCCAGCTGCACCATTAACAAGCAGATTCGGAAAACGTGCCGGAAAAACAACCGGCTCCCGTTCCGTTCCGTCATAGTTATCCGTATAATCAATGGTATCCTTGTTGATGTCACGCAATAATTCCATCGAAATTTTAGACATGCGTGCTTCTGTATAACGCATAGCTGCTGCCGAGTCTCCGTCAACTGAACCGAAATTGCCGTGACCGTCCACAAGCATATAGCGGTAGCTGAAATCCTGTGCCATGCGCACCATTGATTCATAGACAGCAGAATCCCCGTGCGGATGGTATTTACCGATCACTTCACCGACAATACGGGCAGATTTTTTATACGCTTTGTCTGCATGCATCCCAAGATCATTCATGGCATATAAAATTCTGCGATGGACAGGTTTCATGCCATCACGCACATCGGGAAGTGCCCGTGATACGATGACACTCATGGCATAATCAAGAAAAGATGTGCGCATTTCCTGATTGAGATTAATTTCCTGAACGTTCGGACGTTGTTCATCCGCCATTTACAAATACCTCCAAATCTTCCTTCGTGAGACTCCAGTCTATTTTCCTTTAGAATGATTCTCTAAATATCCAGGTTTTGGACATATTGAGCATTTTCTTCGATGAAATTCCGGCGTGGTTCCACTTTGTCACCCATCAGCATATCAAAGATATTATCAGCATCCATGGCATCGGAAAGGCCGACCTGAAGCAATGTGCGCGTTTCCGGATCCATGGTTGTTTCCCAAAGCTGTTCCGCATTCATTTCTCCAAGACCTTTATAGCGCTGCAGTCCTGGCTTCGGTGATTTCGGAAGTTCGTTCAGAATACGTTCCATCTCTTTGTCATCGTAGGCGTAATGGGCAGCCTTTCCCTGTTGGATTTTATACAATGGCGGCTGGGCAATATAAACATAGCCGTGTTCGATTAATGGACGCATATAGCGATAGAAAAAGGTTAACAATAATGTCCGGATATGCGCACCATCAACATCGGCGTCTGTCATGATAACAATTTTATGATAACGAGCCTTGGTAATATCAAAGTCTTCGCCGATCCCCGTTCCCAATGCCGTAATCATGGCTCGGACTTCCTTATTGGATAAGATTTTATCGAGACGTGCCTTTTCAACATTCAATATTTTACCGCGTAATGGCAGGATCGCCTGGAAGTGCCGGTCCCGGCCTTGCTTGGCTGAACCGCCGGCAGAGTCACCCTCAACAATATACAGTTCACCAATGCTTGCATCCCTCGATGAGCAATCGGCAAGTTTGCCAGGCAGGTTAGATACTTCAAGAGCGCTTTTTCGCCTCGTCAATTCACGGGCCTTTTTCGCTGCAAGGCGTGCACGTGATGCCATTAACCCTTTTTCAACAACAAGTTTTGCCACATCGGGATTTTCAAACAGGAATTTCGAAAAAGCTTCACTGAATGCCGAATCCGTTACCTTTTTCACTTCACTGTTGCCAAGCTTGGTCTTTGTCTGACCTTCAAACTGCGGATCGGGATGTTTAATGGAAACGATGGCTGTCAGACCTTCGCGGACATCATCACCGCTTAAATTCGGATCATTTTCTTTAAACATGCTATTTTTGCGTGCGTAATCATTAATTGCCCGTGTCAGGCCGGACTTGAAACCTGATTCGTGGGATCCGCCTTCATACGTGTGAATGTTGTTGGCAAACGAGTAAATATTGCTTGCAAAGCCATCGTTATATTGAATCGCCACTTCAACCATAATCTGGTCATCTTCAGTTTCTGAATAAAACGGCTCATGAAGCACTTCGCGGTTGCGGTTAATATATTTGACGTATGAACTGATGCCGCCTTCGTAATGATACTCAACCGGCTCTTGGTCAGTCCGCTTGTCCTCAAGCGAGATGGTAATCCCTTTATTCAGAAAAGCGAGCTCACGTACACGCTGTTCAAGCAACTCAAAGTTAAATTCCGTTGATTCGACAAAGATTTCCGGATCTGGTTTAAATTGCGTTTTGGTCCCTGTAATATCTGTTTCACCGATTGTTTCGATCTTTCCCTGGGGCACGCCTTTTTGGAAGCCAAGATAGTAAATGTTTCCATCACGGTGGACATAAACGTCAAGACTGCTTGACAGGGCGTTTACGACAGATGCCCCGACACCATGCAGCCCGCCGGACACTTTATAACTGTCATTACTGAACTTACCGCCGGCATGCAAGACTGTCATAATGACTTCAAGTGCGGGTTTGCCGGTCTTCTTCTGAATGTCAACCGGAATACCGCGCCCGTTATCAATCACCGTAATACTATTATCTTTTTCAATAACGAGCTGTATTTTGTCACAGAAACCGGCAAGTGCCTCGTCAATACTATTATCGACGATTTCCCATACGAGATGATGCAACCCTCTTTCACTGGTCGTGCCAATATACATTCCGGGTCTTTTCCGTACTGCTTCCAATCCTTCCAGCACTTGAATCTGATCAGCACCATAAGCTTGTTCATTTGAAATTTTTCTTTCTGCTGACATCTTTTCACCTACGTTTCCTGGAAAAACTTCTTTCTCGGCTCACTCAGACAGCGAGTACCAAAGTTTTCGCATACTTTAAATCCATGAAGTGATCTTCATGACTTACTCAATCTCATCTGAATAGTCATCCAGTTTGCTGATTGTTGACATCATACTGGCCCGTTTTTTCAGCGTTGAGACAGATAACGAGCTGTAATAAATATTCTCTCTCGTAACAACAACTGACTTTATCTCGTCAGTTGGACCAAAAAGTGTATGCTGTTTTGTGGCATTTTCCACCATCTTCTCCATTATCCCCGAAGATGTGACAACACTGTGATCAATAATGGAGATAACATCTTTCGACTGGATTACATTATCATTGCCAATATGAATAAACATCGAATTCCTCCACAATCATGTCTCAACAGTACCATCCTCAACACGAAACAATTGTGCTTCCTGCAATGTTTCATGATTGATCCCGTTAACATTTGTTGTCGATACAAAGGTTTGAACTTTGCCTTTGATTGTATTTAACAAGTGAGATTGCCTGTGGTCATCCAATTCACTTAATACATCATCAAGCAGTAAAACCGGGTATTCGCCGACTTCATTGCAGATAAGCTCGATTTCGGCCAGTTTCACCGATAATGCTGCTGTCCGCTGCTGCCCCTGTGATCCATACGTCTGGACATCTTTGTCATTGACATAAAAAACGATATCGTCCCGGTGCGGCCCGATCAACGTCGTACCGCGTTCTATTTCTTTTCTCTTTAGTTCATGGAATTTATTGGTATAGATACTTTCTATCTTTTCCTTATTTGCTGATTCTGATACTACTATCGTTGGCATATAGCTGATTTCAAGCTTTTCAGTGCCATGGCTGATCGAATGATGAACAGGGCTGGTCCATTTCCGAAGCAAATCAAGGAAAATAAATCGGCGTTCCAATAATAAGGCTGCATGCTGAATGAATTGATCCGTCAATACATCCAGCATTGTTTCATCCTGTATTTCCCGGCGCTGCAGCTGCTTTAATAAGTGATTCCGTTGTTTTAATATTTTCTGATACTGTCCAAGATGATAAATATATGTTGGCTGAATTTGCCCAAGCTCCATATCGATAAACCGTCTTCTTGTCTGCGGTGGCCCCTTAACGAGTGATAAATGCTCAGGTGCAAACATGACGACGTTAAATGCACCAATATAGTCGCTTAATTTCCGTTGCTCGATGTGGTTTAATTTTGCCTTTTTCCCTTTTGTCGACAGAACGATTTCAAGGGGGATTGTCTGGTTCCGCTTGGTGACCCTGCTTTCTATTTTAGCATACTCCTGCTCCCATTTGATAAGTTCCTTTTCTCTTGGTGTGCGGTGTGATTTTGAAAAGGCAAGCACATATATTGCCTCCATCAGGTTGGTTTTACCCTGGGCATTTTCACCAATAATCACATTTATCTTATTGTTAAAGGAAATATCCAGTTTTTCATAATTCCGATAGTTTTTTAGTTGCAATTGCTCAATGTTCATGCAAATTCCCCGTGATTAATCCCGTGTGACAACGTAAGATCCAATACCTTCCATTTCAATCACGTCACCCGGATAAACTTTTCTTCCTCTGCGGTGTTCGGGTTCGCTGTTAACAAGGACCCCCTCGTCTTGCAAAAAGGCTTTTACCATACCACCGGAATCCAGTACATTCAGTAACTTAATAAATTGTCCGAGCTGGATATAATCCGTCTCAATTTGTATTTTTTCAGGTTCATGCATGCTGATCACCAGACTTTTCACTTATTGATTGACGTTTATTGTACTTCTTATCTATTTTACTAAAGATTCGGTGCTATGGAAAGGAAAGATGCTCTAATTATTATAAAATCGGCGGAAGGCAGCAGATTTCCGGAGAATGAAAGGAGAAGAGGTCGGGACAAAAGTATCTTTTTCAAACAAAAATCCGAACAACTAGAATAAATGGTTAGTGCAAATAATCCGCTCCGGAAATATACTCCGCTTTCCGCGGTCGGCTGGTGAGCCTCCTCGTGCTTCGCACTGCGGGGTCTCACCTATGCCTCTGCTCCCGCAGGAGTCTACGTATATTTCCTTCGCTAAATCGTAGTATTGTTCGTCTTTAGAGTTGATAAAATTAGTTATGTCCCAACCTCATTTTCATTGGCAACTAGGCTTTCGCCATATAAAAGCTTGGCGATAAGCCAAATTTTCTAACTTAATAAGTCCTCACTGGTAGTATCAGTTGTAAAATCGAATCATCATCGACAGGTCGAATAATGAACGGACGCATGGCGCCGGTAAATTTAATGAGAACCTCATCACTCTCAATGGCTTTCAGGGCATCCAGCATATATTTTGAACTAAATGAGATTTTTAGATCTTCGCCTTCAAGTGATTCCACGGTGATCTCCTCGGCAACTTGACCGACTTCGGGTGAATTGCTGGTAATCTGTAAAATCTGACTATCCTGGGTAGTCAATTTGACGACATTATTCCGCTCTTCTCTGGCAAGTAAGGACGCCCGGTCAATGGTATTAATTAATTCTTTTGTTTTAATATGAAGCGTTGTCTGGCTCTGATCCGGAATTAGCCGGGATGTTTCCGGATAATTGCCGTCGAGTAATCTCGACAGAAAATTTAAATGTTTAGTGCGAAACATGATTTGATTATTTGTGACACTGATTTCGACTTTTTCGCCTTTATCATCCAGAATTTTATTCAGTTCATTCAAACTTTTTCCCGGCACGACAATATTTGGCATATTTAATGTGACGCCCTCCAGCGGGATGCTGCGCAATGCGAGCCGGTGACTGTCTGTAGCAGTAAAATACAACGTGTCATTATCAACTTTGATATTGACACCGGTTAGAATAGGTCTGGTTTCCATTGCTGACACAGCAAAAACGGTTTGTCTAATTAAGTTTCTCAGCAGGTCTGACTGGATTTCAAAACTGTTTTCCGTCTGCAGAACAGGGAGCTGTGGATATTCGCTGGCATCTTGTCCATTCAGGTTAAACTTAGCCTTGCCTGATTGAATAGTCACATTAAAACTTTCATCAGCTTCGATTTCAACAGTATTTTCTGGAAGTTTCCGGACAATATCCGGAAAATAACGTGCCTGCAGTACGACACTGCCAGCTTCAATCTGTTCAGCATTAACCATGCCGTCTTCTTCTGCAGGAATGAATGATTCGATTGAAATATCCGAATCACTTCCGGTTAACGTAATGCCATTTGCTGTTGCGTCTATTTTCATCCCAGTCAAAATAGGAATTGCCGTTCTGGATGAGATTGCTTTCATGACATTCTGGACACTTGAAATTAACTGTTGACGCTGAACGATAAATTTCATGAACTTTATTCTCCTTTTGGATGCATATATTAATTATTTTTTTATAAAAATATAGTAATAATAGTAATAATGTCTGTGATTATGTGGATATCTATAGAAACCCTGCCTATTAAGAGTTATTCACATGTGGATAGAATGTTTATAAGTGTGCAATTATTATTCACATAATTAACAGGTTTATAACTTAAAGAGGTTGTTATCCTCCTTTTTGAACACACACTTAGAATGATTTCATTTGTTCTTTTAATTCTTCGATGTCGCGGCTCAACAGTGTATCGTTTTCCATCATTTTCACGATTTTTTCATGGGCATGAATGACGGTTGTATGGTCCCTTCCGCCAAATTCCTCACCAATTTTAGGCAATGAAAAATCAGTCAGTTCACGCGATAGATACATCGCAATTTGTCGAGGGAACGCGATTGACTTTGTCCGTTTTTTCGCCGCAAAATCTTCCAATTTGACATTATATTTTTCACCGACGGCTTGCTGAATACCTTGAATGGTAATCGTGCGCGGTTTATTGCTTGGAATAATATCTTTCAGCGCATCTGCTGCAAGTGATGCATCAATATCCTGATTAACAAGGGAAGAATAGGCGACTACCCGGATCAATGCACCTTCCAGTTCACGAATGTTCGTATCGATCTGATTGGCGATATAAAGCATCACTTCATTTGGAATATCGAGACCGTCTGCTTTTGCTTTTTTTGACAAAATTGCAATCCGTGTTTCCAGATCTGGTGGGGTAATATCTGTAATCAGTCCCCACTCAAATCTCGAACGCAGCCGGTCTTCAAGCGTCGGAATTTCCTTAGGCGGCCGATCACTCGAAATGATGATTTGTTTATTTTCCTCATGAAGTGCGTTAAATGTATGGAAAAATTCTTCCTGTGTTGATTCTTTTCCAGCGATAAATTGAATATCATCGATTAATAGAATGTCAATATTGCGATACTTGTTCCGGAATTGAGTTGCCTTATTATCCATAATGGCATTGATGAATTCATTCGTAAATTTTTCAGATGTTATATAAACAACGTTTGCTTCCGGATTGTGATCCCGGACATAATGCCCGATGGCGTGCATCAAGTGTGTTTTGCCGAGACCGACACCACCATAAATGAATAACGGATTGTAGGCTTTGGCAGGGGCCTCAGCCACGGCAAGGGATGCAGCGTGCGCAAAGCGATTACCGGATCCGATTACGAAGGTGTCAAATGTATATTTGGAATTCAGCATCGTTTTTGTATGATTTGGTCCGCCATTATTATTGTCAATTGGAACTTTTTTGGGAGCAGGATCCACGTCATCAACTGAATCATTTGAATCCGGAACAATAAAGCGTGTTGCTAAACGTGCACCTGTTATTTCCAGCAGTATTTCATCTATTAATTTAGTATAGCGGCCTTCAAGCCAGTCGCGTGCAAATTCGTTAGGTGCCAGAACAATTAATGTATCCTCTTTTAATGATTGGGCTTTTGTATTTTTTAGCCAAGTATCAAAACTTGGTTTGCTAATCTTATCCTCAATCTTCTCAAGCGTCGCATTCCATAATTCATCGATGTTTTCCAACTCACCTCACCCCTTTCAATCTTGATAGATGATAGAAAAACCCTTTCGCGGTTCATATCCTGACAGGAAAGACGGAAAGGTTTTCTGTTAAAAATGTGTGCGTATTTTGTTGTGGATGTTTAAGTATGGTCACTGCAACATAATTTAAGAGTTATGTACGTTATCCACACTTTTGTTGATAGTTTGATAAACAGAGGTGTGTATATATATCCACACAATATCCACAAACTGTGGAAAAGTGAAATATGAAATGATTTTTTACACATGTTAAAACACAATTATAATACCAAAAAAAAGTGCATCATGCAACGCTTTTTCGACACTTATCCACAAAGTCCATCGGTTGTAGACAATATTTATCCACACTACTATATTTTGTTGGTAAATTGTCGATACGTGTTGTGAATAAAAATTCACGGCTAAAATAAATATCACAAAGATCTGTGGATAAAATTTAAACAATGAAACGTTGACAGGTAGAATTGTTTTTCATTATAATGTGTAAGACTGCCTTTAAAATTGTAGTGTTATGTTTGAATTCCTCAGGGAGGTGTATGATAAATGAAGAGAACATTTCAACCAAATAACCGTAAGCGGAAGAAAGTACACGGTTTCCGTAAGCGGATGAGTACAAAAGACGGACGTCAGGTATTGAAGCGCCGTCGTCGTAAAGGAAGAAAAGTATTGTCTGCATAGACCACTGACATTATCAGTGGTCTTTTTTCCACTATAGTGGGAAAGATGAATGATGAAGGTGATCGGATGAAAAAAATATACCGGATTAAAGATAATAAAGAATTCCAGCATGTGTTTAAACATGGAAAGTCATTTGCAAATCGGCAGCTTGTTGTATATTATTTAGAAAAACCAGGACAGAACCATTTCCGCATTGGGTTGTCTGTCGGTAAAAAAATAGGCAATGCTGTTATGAGGAATCGTATCAAACGATATCTGCGTCAGGCATTTCTTGAGCTGGAAGACTATGTCAGTCCGACAAAAGATGTCATTATCATTGCACGACACCCTACAAGGCAGATGAATTTTCATCAGGTGAAAAAAAGTTTGATTCATTTACTGACGAAAGAAAAATTGATGTTAAAAAAATAATCGCCTTTTTTGATTATATATGGAATCTCCTATTGTTTTAATGGTAAAATAGCAAATAGGTCTTATACATAGTGTTTTTTTGTTTGTTAGGAGGAAATAATTTGCGTAAAAAGGTTTGGCTGCTTATAACCTTAGTCGGGTTATTGGTGCTTCTCTCTGGATGTATGGATATAAATCAACCGATCAGTTCTGAGAGTGAAGGAATTTGGAATTCCTATTTTGTATGGCCGCTATCACAAGTGATTACTTATTTTGCAAATTTATTTAATGGAAGTTATGGATTATCGATTATCATCGTAACGGTCATTGTCCGTTTGATTCTTCTGCCATTAAACGTTAAACAGCTGAAAAGTTCAAAAGCAATGCAGGAGATCCAGCCGGAACTGAAAGAATTACAGCAAAAATATTCATCAAAAGATGCAAACACGCAGCAAAAACTGCAGCAGGAAACAATGCAGTTATTCCAGAAACACGGGGTAAACCCGCTTGCAGGCTGTTTGCCTATATTTGTGCAAATGCCGATTCTGATTGCGATGTATCATGCGATTATGCGGACGCCTGAATTGCAGGAGCATCCTTTTCTGTGGTTCCAGTTAGGGCAGCCGGATTACATTTTACCGCTGATTGCCGGTGCAGCGACATTTTACCAGCAAAAATTAATGATGGCGGGAAGTCCGGCAGCACAAAATCCGCAAATGATGGTCATGCTGTATGTTATGCCGATCATGATTACGGTCTTTGCGTTTTTCTTCCCGGCAGCGCTGGCTCTTTACTGGGTTGTAGGTAATGTGTTCATGGTTGCTCAGACGGTTTTCATTCGCAAACCAATGATGAATGATAATAATACTGGGGGAGACAAAAAGTGAGAGAAATAACTGCTAGTGGACAAACGGTTGAAGAAGCGGTCCAATCAGCATTAGAGCAGTTAGACACCATAAGGGACCATGTTGAGGTTGAAGTGATTGATGAAGGGAAAAAAGGGCTTCTGGGCGTTTTTGGTTCTAAGCGTGCCTTTGTAAAGGTGACGTTGGAAACAAGTCAGATCGAAGAAGCCGAAACTTTCCTGAAAGAGGTAACTGAAAAGATGAGTGTCGGTGCTGACGTGACAACAACGGTTTCAGAGAATCATGTCACGTTCGATCTGTCAGGTGATAAAATCGCTGTACTGATCGGAAAGCACGGACAGACACTGAACGCAATCCAATATTTAGTTCATCTTGTCCTGAATAAGGACGGGGATCAGTATTACACTGTTAGCGTTGATGCGGAAGGCTATCGCGGCAGAAGGAAAGAGACACTTGAATCCCTGGCGCATAAGATGGCAGATAAAGCGTTAAGAATGAATAAAACGGTAACACTCGAGGCAATGCCCGCATTTGAGCGGAAAATTATCCATGGTGCGTTGCAGACGAATGAGCAGGTCAAAACCAGCTCAGAAGGCGCTGAACCACACCGTCATATTGTGATAAAACCATAGTTAAATGAGAACCTCCGGAAATCGGGGGTTTTTTAATGATCCAAAAGTCCTCAATAAAAAAGATTTAAAGAGAATTCCTTATTCACATGTGGATAAAGGATTTTTTAGTTGGTTATAAATATTAACACTGTGGATAAGTTTATTTTTGATGGATTTTGTGATATTCTATTACATTAGTGACAGAAATAATAAATGCTTTAAATATATAAAGTGAAACTTCATTCAGTGGGGTGCTTTTCTCCATCTGAATGTTAGTTGAACGTATCGGGCCTTTATGGGCAGTAGAACCCTCAATTGTCTTTCTTGGTTTTCCCAAAGTTAAGAAGTGAGGTTCTTACTGTCCCGTTAAGACGGGATATAATTCAATGTATGGTGGAGGTGAGATGAATGGAGACAGATACGATTACAGCAATATCAACCCCCGTTGGTGAAGGGGCGATTTCGATTGTCCGTCTGAGCGGTTCGGCAGCAATCCCGGTTACGGCGAAATTGTTTGAGGGAAAAAATCTGCACGATGCTGATTCGCATACCATCCATTACGGCAAAATCATTGATCCCGAAACAAATGAGGTTGCTGAAGAAGTGATGGTCACGATCATGCGGGCACCAAAGACTTTTACACGCGAAGACGTGGTTGAAATTAATTGTCACGGCGGTATGGTAGCCGTGAACCGTGTGCTTGAAACTATTCTTGAACAAGGTGTGCGGATTGCAGAACCGGGCGAGTTTACCAAGCGTGCTTTTTTGCATGGTCGAATCGATTTGTCACAGGCAGAAGCGGTAATGGATTTGATCCGGTCAAAAACGGATAAAGCCATGTCAGTTGCGTTGAAGCAGATGGATGGACGGCTTTCACAACTGATCGGTCGGCTCAGACAGCAACTAATTGAAACAGTGGCACATGTTGAAGTGAATATCGATTATCCGGAATATGACGATGTTGAGGAAATGTCGCATGAGATGATGCGTACGAAATCAAAAGAAGTGCATGCCGAAATTGAACATTTGCTTGAAGTTGCCAAACAGGGGAAAATATTGCGTGAAGGACTGTCCACTGCGATCATCGGACGACCGAATGTGGGCAAATCTTCCTTAATGAACACACTGGTTCAGGAAAGTAAAGCGATTGTGACCGAAGTTCCCGGGACGACCCGTGATATCATTGAAGAGTATGTCAATGTCCGTGGTGTGCCGCTGAGGCTGGTAGATACCGCCGGAATTCGGGAGACAGAAGATATCGTTGAAAAAATTGGCGTTGATCGTTCACGGAAAGTGCTGGAAGAATCAGATCTTATTTTATTTGTTTTAAATTATAATGAAGAACTGACTGAAGAGGATAAGAAGCTTTTTGAAGCGGTCCAGGGATTGGACTATATTGTAATGATCAATAAAACGGATTTGGATCAGAAACTTGATTTGGAAAAAGTAAACGAGTTCGCCGAAAATAAGCCGGTCATAAACGCTTCCTTAATTAAGGAGGAAGGAATTGATGAATTGGAATCAGCCATTTCCGAAACATTCTTTGCCGGTGATATTGATACAGGTGACATGACGTATGTCTCCAATATCCGCCATATTCAATTGTTGAAACAGGCCAAGCAGGCATTGGAAGATGCTATGAGCAGCCTTGATATGGAAATGCCGCTTGATATTGTCCAGATTGATGTTACCCGCACATGGGAGTTTTTGGGTGAAATCATAGGCGATACGGCCAGTGACAGCTTAATTGATCAGTTATTTTCACAATTTTGCTTAGGAAAGTAAGAATGGTTTAGCGTCTTTTGCAGTTTTTAATAATAAAAGACTATTGTTTTCAAGGGAAGCGCAATTAACAGGTTTAGGCAAAACTGCAGTCTATCTTAAATTATTTGAAGACAATTTTAATGATATATCACAAAAACAGAAAGGGTGAAAACGATGGTATATGATGCCGGACGATATGATGTAATTGTTATTGGTGCGGGTCATGCTGGTGTGGAAGCAGGTATTGCGGCAGCAAAAATGGGCGCGAAAACATTAATGCTGACACTTAACTTGGATATGGTTGCTTTTATGCCGTGCAACCCGTCACTTGGTGGCCCTGCTAAGGGTATTGTTGTTCGTGAAGTCGACGCATTGGGTGGTGTGATGGCGAAGGTTATTGATAAAACGTACATCCAGATGCGTATGCTCAATACCCGGAAAGGTCCCGCTGTGCAGGCGCTGCGGGCACAGGCGGATAAACCGCTTTATATCAAAGAAATGAAACATGTTCTTGAAAATCAGGAAAATCTAACACTTAGGCAAGGCATGGTCAATGAATTGATCATGGAAGATGGAGAATGTAAAGGGGTCATTACTGAGACAAAAGCAGCTTACTATGCTGATAATGTCATTGTGACGACTGGTACATTCATGCGCGGTAAAGTGCTGATGGGAGATCTCGAATATGAAAGCGGCCCAAACAATCAGCGCGCATCCATCAAACTTTCGGAAAATCTTGAGGGGCTTGGCCTGGAGATCACGCGATTTAAAACAGGTACACCACCGCGCGTTAACAGTCATTCAATCGATTATTCCAAGACAGAAATCCAGCCGGGCGATGAAAAACCACAAAGTTTTTCATATGAAACGACAGAATATATTATGAATCAGATTCCATGCTGGCTCACGTATACGAATGAATTTACGCACCAGTTGATTAACGATAATTTGTCATCATCCGCGATGTATTCCGGTATGAAACGCGGAACGGGCCCGCGGTACTGCCCATCGATTGAAGATAAGATTGTACGATTTAATGATAAGCCGCGCCACCAGGTCTTTCTTGAGCCTGAGGGCAGAGATACTGAAGAGGTATATGTTCAGGGACTGTCAACATCACTCCCTGAAGATATTCAGCATGATATGGTCAAAACGGTGCCAGGATTGGAAAACGCTGAAATTATGCGTGGCGGATATGCTATCGAATATGATGCGATTGTTCCGACCCAACTATGGCCGACAATGGAAGTAAAAGATATTCCAGGGCTGTTTACGGCCGGGCAAATTAACGGCACATCAGGTTATGAAGAAGCAGCAGCACAAGGAATTATGGCCGGTATTAATGCCGGTGCAAAAGTTGTCGGCAAAGAGCCATTAATTCTTGACCGGTCCCGTGCGTATATTGGTGTTTTGATTGATGACCTTGTTACGAAAGGAACCAAAGAGCCATACCGCCTTCTGACATCGAGAGCCGAATATCGTCTGTTATTGCGCCATGACAATGCTGATCTGCGTTTAACTGAAATCGGCCATGACTATGGCTTGATTAACGAAGAACGTTATAATCAATTTGTTGAAAAGCAGCGACTTGTCGAACAGGAGAAAAAGCGTCTCAGCAAAATAACCGTAAAACCGGAAGAACCTGTTCAGGAGATGCTGAAAAATGCAAACGGCTCGCCACTAAAAGAAGCCGTTAAAGCTTATGATATGCTGAAACGGCCGGAAGTAACGTATGAAATGTTAGAAGGTGTCATCGAAAAAGATGATAATTTGCCGGCTATTGTCAAAGAACAGGTTGGAATACAGATCAAATACGAGGGCTATATTAAAAAGGCAAATGAACAAGTAGACCGTATGCTTAAAATGGAAAACAAGAAGATTCCGGATAACATTGATTACGATGATATTGACGGAATTGCCTTTGAAGCAAAAGAGAAACTCAAAAAAGTGCGTCCGCTGTCTGTTGGTCAGGCATCACGCATATCAGGGGTTAACCCGTCAGATGTGTCGATTCTGCTTGTTTATATCGAACAAGGCAAAGTTGCCCGTACAGCCAATTAGCCATTTAAGGAGCAAACGTTCATGAAACCAGAACAATTTGTGCATGCATTGTATGAACAGGGGATCGAATTGAATGAGAAACAAAAAGAGCAATTTGCTGATTATTTTCAGATTCTGGTGGAGTGGAATGAAAAAATAAATCTGACCGCTTTAACTGAGGAAGAAGATGTATATTTGAAACACTTTTATGATTCTATTTCTGCTGCGTTTTATCATGACTTCACGGGAAATTTGGTTATTTGTGATGTGGGTGCTGGGGCAGGGTTCCCCAGTATCCCACTTAAAATATGCTTTCCCGACATAAATGTAACGATTGTCGATTCATTACAAAAACGGATAAATTTCTTAAATCAATTGGCAGCATATCTGGGTCTTGAAAAAGTGGCGTTTTATCATGACCGGGCCGAAAATTTTGGAAAAGACAAGCAATTCAGGGAATCGTTTGATATTGTCATTTCCCGGGCTGTTGCCCGTATGTCTGTATTAAGCGAATTATGTTTGCCGCTTACAAAGAAAAATGGAATGTTTATTGCGATGAAGGGGTCGCAGGCTAACGATGAATTAAATGATGGTCAAAATGCTGTGGACGTATTAGGTGGTGAACTGGATGAAATCCATATATTTCAATTACCTGAGGAAGACAGTGAACGCTCTATTGTTTCTATACATAAAAAACGGAAGACACCAAAAAAGTATCCGAGAAAACCGGGCTTGCCAAACAAAAGTCCAATCACTTAACCTCTCCTGTATGTTAACCCAAAAGTTTATATGGTGATTTCATACTCATTCCGAAATATATATGATAAAATGAGGATAAGATTTGACGAATTAATAGATATTTTAAGAGATAAAGTGAAACTGCATTCAGTGTGCGCTTTATCCCCACTGAATGTTAGTTGAACCGAATCGGGCATTTACAGGCAGTTGAATCCCCCAGCTTATCCACTTTGGTTTCACCTCATCATTTTAAAGTGGGGATATTAAAGCTAGTTACATACAGGGTAAATTTTCCCTTATGAAATAATAGATTTTACTAATTGTTTCACGTGGAACAATTTTTAGTTACGTGGACATATTTCTTTCTGTGGATAGTTTATAGATTGCTATTTTAAAAGAAATTAAGCGAGTAGTGAGTAAAAGAACATGATTGCAAAGGTGGTGTTAGGTGGTGGTAAGGCCGTTAAACCGAATTTTTGGCATGGGCAATAAAAATGAATCCGAAGAGTCAGAGGAAGAAAACTACCATCCGGATGAGGTAACCGAGATTTCGATTGAAAAAATAGAGGCAAATAGGTACCAGCCGAGAGCTGTATTCAATGAAGAGAAAATAAGCGAGTTGGCGCAAACGATTCTGACCCACGGTATGATTCAGCCGATAGTGGTCCGAAAGCTGGAGGATGAAGATAAATATGAGCTAATTGCTGGTGAGCGCAGATGGCGCGCGGCACAGACATTAGAGTGGGGAAAAATCCCCGCAATCATTCGCACCATGACAGACACTGAAATTGCTTCTGTTGCTTTAATTGAGAATCTACAGCGCGAAGAATTAACAGTGATTGAAGAAGCGAGTGCCTATGCAAAACTGCTGGAACTGCACGATTTGACACAAGAAGCATTAGCACAGCGATTGGGGAAAAACCAGTCAACCATTGCCAACAAATTAAGGCTATTAAAGCTTCCTGAACAAGTACAAACCGCAGTATTGGATAAACAAATAACCGAAAGGCATGCGCGGGCATTAATCAAAATAAGCGATCCGGAAAAACAGGTAGAAATGCTTGAGAAAATCCTGGATAAAGATCTCAACGTAAAACAGACTGAAGAACAGATTGAGAAAATGAATCAACCTAATGAAAAACCGGCGAAAAAACGTCCTAAACGTAAAGGTGTCAATAAAGATATACGGATTGCTATGAATACAATCCGGCAATCGCTGGATATGGTTTCTGACACGGGGATCGACGTTGAGTCGGATGAAGAGGAACTTGATGATTTCTATCAAATAACGATTAAAATACCTAAAAAGCATTAATATCTTCCATTATATACACTAAAACACCATTCATCTTAGCAGAAATATAAGATGAGTGGTTTTTAAATCTATAATGTTGACTAAAGATAAACTCCTCTAAAACAGCTAATGTTTTAAATTAAATATCATTTTAATAGGCGCTTATCTGAAAAAAGTGATAGAATAATAACTATAGATGTTAGGTAGGTGACAGCATGGGAAAAATAATGGCCATTGCAAATCAAAAGGGTGGCGTTGGAAAAACTACATCAGCAGTAAACTTGAGTGCAGGTCTTGCACAGTTGAAACATAAAGTGCTCGTTGTCGATACCGATCCACAAGGGAATGCGACAAGTGGTTTAGGCATCAGTAAAGCTGATATGGATCAGTGTATTTATAATGTTCTGGTGGAAGATCTGCCTGCCGAAGAGGTTTGTGTACCGACACAAGTTGAAAATTTAGATATTATACCTGCCACTATTCAACTTTCAGGCGCTGAAATTGAACTTGTTTCTACTATTTCTCGTGAAATTCGACTGAAAAAGGCATTGGAAGACCTTAAAGAGCAATATGATTATATTATTATTGATTGCCCACCGTCTTTAGGGCTGCTTACTATTAATGCCCTCACATCATCGGATACCGTACTGATTCCTGTCCAATGTGAGTACTATGCATTGGAAGGGTTGAGCCAGTTATTAAATACGATCCGATTAGTGCAAAAACATTTGAATAAAACGTTGATGATTGAGGGCGTTTTGCTGACAATGCTTGATGCACGGACAAACCTAGGTATTCAGGTAATTGAAGAAGTGAAAAAATACTTTCAGGATAAAGTTTATCAGTCAGTCATCCCAAGAAATGTCCGCTTAGGAGAAGCACCAAGTCATGGGGAGCCGATTCTCAAATACGACCCTAAATCCAAAGGTGCTGAAGTATATCTTGAATTAGCAAAGGAAGTGGTCAGTAATGGCGAAAGGGTTGGGTAAAGGAATTAATGCGTTTTTCCCGCCTGAGCTTGAAGAGGAGACTGATGATGTCATTCAGGAAATTCCAGTAGATGAATGTCGTCCAAATCCTTATCAGCCTAGAAAGACCTTTCATGCAGATGCTATCGAGGAATTAAAGGATTCAATTCTGGAATATGGCATTATACAGCCGTTAATTGTGCGTAAAAGCATCAAAGGGTACGAAATCATTGTTGGTGAACGGCGTTTTCGCGCTGCTAAAGAAGCTGAATTAAGAACATTGCCTGCAGTTGTCAAAGATTTATCAGATGACAAAATGATGGAAGTTGCTCTGCTGGAAAACCTGCAGCGTGAGGACTTAACTGCGATCGAAGAAGCACACGCTTATCAAAACTTAATGGATGAACTTGGCATCACACAGGATGAATTGTCGAAGCGATTAGGCAAAAGTCGGTCACATATTGCCAATATTGTGCGCTTGCTGTCGCTGCCGGATCAAGTGGTAGCCTATATTAACAATGGTGAGCTGTCAATGGGGCATGGACGAGCACTGCTTGGCGTAAAAGATAAAGATAAAATCATTCCGCTGGTTAATAAAATAAGACATGAAAAACTAAATGTACGCCAGGTTGAACAGTTAATTGTGCACATGAATGAGAAACCGAAAAAGAAAAAGGAAAAACCGAAAAAAGATATTTTTCTGCAGGAACGTGAATCTGTATTACGTGATCGGTTAGGTACAGCGGTTTCCATTAATAAGGGAAAACGTAAAGGAAAAATCGAGATAGAATTTTATTCAAATGAAGACCTTGAACGGATATTGGAAACCTTTGACAAGTAATGGAAGGAAAGACTGACTCAGTAATAAGAAAGTCAGTCTTTTTCTTTACATATCGATACTCTGTTTTATAGAAGGAGGTTAAACATGATCTATTTAGATCAGGCGGCATCCTCCCACCCGAAACCGCCGGAAGTGGGGGAAGCGATGCTCTATGCATTGAATGAGATAGGTGCCAATCCTGGGAGAGGGAGTCATAAACTGGCTAATGAAGCATCAAGTATTATATCAAAGACAAGGGAAACAGCCTCCCGGATCTTCGGTTGTAGTGATCCTAAAAAGGTATTGTTCTATCAAAATGCAACAGCTGCCTTAAACCAGGCAATTAAAGGACTGTCATGGTACAAGGGAGACCATGTTATTGCAACAACCTTTGAGCATAATTCGATACGCAGGCCACTGGAAAGTATTAAAAAGCAATATGGTGTGAGTGTTACATATATATCTTGGAGCGGAGAGGAATCAGATTTTGTACATCGGCTTTGGCAATCGATTAGACCCGAGACGAAGTTAATTGCGATAACACATGCATCCAACGTAACCGGAGCTGTTATCCCTGTTGAAAAAATTGCATCAATTGGCAAACAACACGACACACCATTACTTGTCGATGCCTCACAGACAGCCGGGCATAAAACACTGCATATGAAGGAAATGGGGTTCGACATGATGGCTATGCCTGGACACAAAGGCTTATTGGGTCCTCAAGGGACAGGCTTACTAATAGTTGAGGGTGATATTGATTTGCATCCAATCAATCACGGTGGGACCGGGAGCTATTCCGAAAGTCCTGATCAGCCATCGCAGTGGCCGGAAAAATTGGAAAGCGGAACATTAAATACGCCGGGTATTGCAGGACTACTCGCCGCAATGCAATCATACGAAACGCGTTATATGGGGGATGTTCCACGTGAAACAATTTTGAGTCAGAAAGTATTAAAAGGGCTGAAGCAGATTGAAGGTGTTACATGCTATGGTCCTGAAGTACAGGCTGATCGCATGCCAATTGTGGCATTTAATGTTTTAGATGTTCCTTCACAGGAGATAGCGATGGTTCTTGATTCACATTATGATATAGCTGTCCGTTCAGGGCTTCATTGCAGCCCGCTGACACACGAAATGTTAAACACAGCTGATCAGGGCGTCGTCAGGGCAAGTCTTGGTCTCTATAATACGGAAGAGGAGACTGAACATTTCTTGCAGGCGGTACAAGAAATAGTAGATTCTTATCGTTCTCTGTAAGATAAGAAATTGGAGTTGGGTTAATGGTTTTATTCGGAACAATAGTTAATGGGATATGTATTATCGCAGGAAGTCTGCTTGGATTATTTTTTACGAATATACCGGAGCGATATAAAGAAACCGTCATGCATGGCATCGGGCTGGCGGTTATCTTAATCGGCCTACAAATGGCCCTGCAGACAGAAGCGATTATTGTTGTATTATTAAGTTTGTTGACGGGTGCTATTATAGGTGAACTTATACAACTTGAAGAGATGCTTAACCGGGTAGGAGATTGGATAGGAAGTAAATTTACAACAACAAATGATAATTTTAGTGTTGCCCAGGGGTTTATAACAGCATCACTCGTGTTCGTGATCGGTGCTCTGTCAGTTATCGGTGCATTGGATGGAGGCCTGCGCGGGGACCATGAAGTACTGATAACAAAAGGTGTGATCGATGGTTTTGTTGCACTTGTGTTGACAACAACTCTCGGCTTTGGTGTTATTTTGTCCGTTATTCCGGTTGTCCTATATCAGGGATCGATAGCCTTGCTTGCGACACAAATCAACCAATGGATACCTGAATCCGTTTTAAATGGGCTCATTGGTGAATTGACAGCAGTCGGCGGTTTATTAATTATGGCAATCGGCCTTAACTTGTTGAAAATTACTCAAATAAAAGTCGGTAATTTATTGCCAGCGATCATTACGGTCGGAATTGTCTATTTCGTCTATTTGTTGTTTTAATATTGAAGACTGTTTTCATAGAGATTATAGTTTTTGAATTAGCTTCGGCCAGCCAACAGGAGAAGCAGGTACGCCTCACGGTAACGTAAAACGGGACGATCCCTGTTGTTTTAGCAGCGGACTACAAGGCAACAGAAATATCCAACACGAATGGTTGAAAACCTCTGCCGTAACGGGCAGGGGTTTTTACATTTCTTCTCCCAAGGGCTGTTGTCTTTCGAGTAAAACGACTGCTGGAAATGATGTCGTGTAGGTTAATTGCTGATCGATAGTTTCCAGTAGAGCAGCAATACGCTTTGCCATATCGACGACAAGGGAAAGGCGTGTGTTCTGCAAAGTAGTGAATTCCATGAATCCGCTGATATTAACGACACCGGTCATATGAATATCTCCAATGGCAGGGAGATTTTTGTTTAGAGCTGCTCCTGGGTTTAATGAGCCGACATCAGCAATAATACTGCCAACTGATGTTGCTTTCCCCAGTGAAGCATCTACCGCAATTATAAAGCCATTTTGGTGCTGTTTATGAATATGCTGTATGTAATCCGGCATATTTGTGGCATGGACGGGTTCAGGTAAAGTGCCGTAAACATGTAAGTGCTTTGGTTTTAGCTCTGACAGATAAGACCCTGTTAAAGGTCCAAGGGCGTCCCCTGTCGACCGGTCTGTACCGACACATACCACAACATATTCTTTGGGCATTTCCGGAAGCCAGGAAATAATACGTTCATTCATTTTATCGAGCAGATCCGGGTTCATATAATTCAGCTGCAGTTTTTCTTTTTTTGTGATGAAACGGTTCATTAGATTCATAGCTTTTCCTCCACAAACATATTGGTATTAGTATACGGAAAAAATTATCAAACTATACATGATAAACCTAATGGAGGAGAAGCGATGTTGCGAGCAGGTCTGAAATGGATGTTTTTAATCATCGGGACAACAATTGGTGCCGGTTACGCCTCCGGAAGAGAACTATGGCAATTTTTCGGCTATGAAAGTGGACTGGCTATCCTGTTATTTGCCATATTTTTTTCAATATGCTGCTATGTCATTATGCATGTAAGCTATCAAAAAAATTCAAGTGACTACTTACCGGTACTTCGCGATATTGTGGGAGACAAGCTGACAAAAGTATATGATGTCATGATATTTTTGTATTTAACAACGACAACGGTTGTTATGATTGCAGGGAGCGGTGCCACTGGACAAGCATTTGATTTGTCCTACTGGTGGGGAGTATTTGTTATGACAGCCGGTTTAATAGCCTTATTTTTAAGGGACATTAATGGTTTTCTGGCTATGAATCAAATTGTACTGCCATTATTAATTGGCGGGCTGCTCTATATTTTATTGTTATTTATTAATGACCAGGGGCTGAATGTCTGGTCCCATCTGTATGAACAACGGAATTGGACGGCTGCTTTTCCGTTCACAGCGTTGAATATACTGCCGCTGATTGCTGTTCTGGGGGCGATTGGCAATAAAGTTAAATCGAAACAGGAAATATATGTCGCGGCAATTGGCAGTGGAGTAATATTAGGTACCATTTCATTTATTTATAACAACAGTCTCATTCAAATCGCTGATGAACTGTTATTATATGAAATTCCATTATTTGCCATTTTAAAGTACTATCCGGTTGAAATCCTTATTTTTATGTCCATCCTATTATGGTTTGCTATTTTCACAACAGCTGCATCGGGGGTACTGGGGATTGTTTCAAGAATCCAAAGCCGCTGGAATGCCCCTGTATGGGTGTTAGCTGTAGTAGTCATCATTCCGATGGTTCCCTTGACGACAGTTGGGTTTTCGGCACTGATCAACTATATCTATCCGATATACGGTATTTTAAATTTATATGTATTAACACGATTACTGCTTTATCCACTGTGGAATAGAAGAGAAAACAGGCATGTATGATATCACTTCTCTTTTCATAATGGGATGGATATTGTAAAATCTACTTATATATTGAGTTGTCGGAGGTATTATCGTGGACTTTGTAAGTGATTGGCTCGTTGATCTTTGGGCTGTTGTAACTGGCACGAGCCTTTGGATGGACATTGGTAAAGCATTATTAAAAGCAATTGCCATCCTGGTAATTGCCCTGGTTATCGTCCGGGTCGGAAACAAGGTCATTGGCCGGGTTTTTGAAAGCAGATCCCGGGGGCCATTACGTATTACGGAAAGACGTGAAGTTACGATCAAGAAGCTGATCCAAAATTCAATGAAATATACCGTCTATTTTATTGCATTTATCATGATTTTGGATGACGCATTCGGCTTTGATATTGGTGCTTTGCTGGCAGGTGCCGGTGTCGCAGGTCTCGCCATTGGTTTTGGTGCACAGAATCTGGTTCGGGATGTTATTTCAGGTTTCTTTATTATATTTGAGGACCAATTTTCGGTCGGTGATTACATTTTCACGGCAGGTGTGGAAGGGTTTGTTGAGGAGATTGGCATGCGTACCACCAAGATTGAAAGCTGGACAGGTGAGCAGCATGTCCTTCCGAATGGAAACGTGACCCAGGTGACCAATTATTCGATTCATAATGGACTTGCCATAGTTGATGTCAATGTTCCATATGAGAATGATGTTGCGGCTGCAGAAGAAATTATTGGGGACGTTATAAAGACACTTCCTGATCAATATGAAGAAATCGTTAAGGTGCCAGAGATTTTCGGTGTCGAAGTATTGGACACGTCCCACTTTGTTCTTCGGGTGATTGCGGAAACATTGCCTTCCTATCAATGGAAGGGTGCCAGAAATATCCGGAAAGAGATTAAAGAAGTCCTTTATAAAGAAGGTATTCAGATTCCTGCGCCACGTCTTATCATGTATTCACGAAATCAGGAGCCGGAATCACTGCAGATTGACCCAGAGCGGGAAATGTAAGGAAGGAGAAAGGATATGGCAGACAAGGCATTCGGTTTAAATGATATTGTTCAAATGAAAAAACCGCATCCATGCGGCGAAAACCGGTGGAAAATTATCCGCATGGGTATGGATATCCGGATCAAATGTATGGGATGCAATCATAGTGTGATGATTCCACGCAAAGAATTCGCAAAAAAAATGAAAAAGGTGCTTGAACGGTCGGAAGAAGTGTAAAGTTGAACAGAATTGGACATTTGCGGGCTGTTATCCTTCATTTTGAGGATGATTGCCCGTTATATGTGTTGTTAAAAATTGTCCGAAATTCTGTTTATCCTCCATAATTGTTTATTTTATTGGACGCGATGGATATAAATATAAATTTTAACGAAGTACCCGGTAAAAATAAGCATCTTTGAATGCTTATTTTTGCATTTCCATGACTTGTCATTTTAACGGCTTGTATCTATAATTGTTATGACTGACACGTTCATATGAATGGAATCCTTAAGGAGTGAAAGTTAAATGTCTTTGACAGCAGGAATTGTCGGACTTCCTAATGTTGGCAAATCAACACTGTTTAATGCTATCACACAAGCTGGTGCAGAGGCGGCGAACTATCCGTTTGCCACAATTGATCCGAATGTGGGGATAGTGGAAGTTCCTGATAACCGCTTAAATAAACTAAGTGAATTAGTTAAACCGAAAAAAACAGTTCCAACAACATTTGAATTTACAGATATAGCAGGGATTGTAAAAGGAGCGAGTAAAGGCGAGGGGCTGGGCAACCAGTTTTTATCCCATATTCGCCAGGTGGATGCCATTGTTCAGGTAGTCCGCTGTTTTCAGAATGATAACATCACGCATGTTTCGGGCAAAATTGACCCGGTCGATGATATCGAAACGATTAATCTTGAACTTATTCTGGCAGACCTCGAAACGGTTAATAAGCGTTTGCAGCGGGTCGAAAAAATGGCCAGACAGAAGGAAAAAGAAGCTGTAGCGGAATATAACCTGCTCGAAAAACTGAAAGAAGGGCTGGAAGCAGAACTGCCTGTCCGTGCTCTAGAATTTTCCGAAGATCAGTGGAAACTGGTGAAGGGTCTCCATCTGCTGACGAGCAAGCCGGCGTTATATGCTGCGAACGTAAGCGAAGATGATGTGGCAGATCCGGAGGCCAACGAAGCTGTGCAGCGGGTAAGAGAATATGCTGCTAATGAAAATGCTGAAGTGATTGTTGTCTGCGCTAAAATTGAAGAGGAAGTTGCTGAATTGGATGCGGAAGAGAAGGAAATGTTCCTCGATGATTTAGGAATAGCAGAAGCCGGTCTTGACCAGCTGATTAAAGCTTCGTACAACTTATTGGGGCTGGGAACTTATTTTACGGCGGGTGAACCCGAAGTACGCGCATGGACATTCCCTAAAGGCATTAAAGCACCTCAGGCAGCCGGTATCATCCACACGGACTTTGAACGCGGTTTTATTCGGGCGGAGACGGTTTCCTATGAAGATCTGATGGAAGCCGGAACCATGTCTAAAGCACGTGATAACGGCAGGGTTCGTCTGGAAGGTAAAGAATACATCGTACAAGATGGAGATGTCATCCATTTCCGGTTTAATGTTTAAACGATGGCTATGTTTCCTCAAAGAATTTAATGAACGAAGCAGCAGAAGTGTATGTCAACTGTGGCGACGTAAACGCATCAATGTATATATCTGAATCAGGATCTCTCGAATGCTTGTTTTTTTAGGTGTTTTTTGATATAATACACCATTGTGAGTAATGAAGTCTATATTACTCCTTGCTCTTTTCGGAGGGAAAAGGGCCGCTAAGACCAAAAGGAGGTGTAACGGATGAGAAAATACGAAATCATGTACATCATCCGCCCGGACATGGAGGAAGAAGCGCAGACAAGCTTAATTGAGCGTTTCACCAACGTGTTAAAAGATAACGGTGCGGAAATCGAAAAAGTTGATGAAATGGGCAAGCGACGCCTTGCATATGAAATCAACGACTATCGTGATGGCTATTATGTTGTCATTCACTTCAGCGGTGACGAAACTGCAATCAATGAGTTCGACCGTCAGGCAAAGTTCACTGATGATATAATCCGCAGTATGGCAGTTCGAGAAGATGATCAATAAAACAGGGAGTGGTTCTGATGTTAAATCGTGTCGTATTAGTTGGCAGATTAACGAAGGATCCTGATTTACGATATACACCGAATGGCGTTGCTGTAGCTAATTTTACATTGGCAGTCAACCGCCCTTTTTCAAACCAGCAAGGAAATCGGGATGCCGATTTCATTAACTGTGTTGTATGGCGGAGAGCCGCTGAAAACCTGGCAAGCTACATGAAAAAAGGCAGCATGGTTGGTGTCGACGGCCGGTTGCAGTCACGTACATTTGAAGGACGGGACGGAAACACCGTCTTTGTAACCGAAGTAGTAGCGGATAGCGTTCAGTTCTTGGAATCAAAAGGAGCTTCACAGAACAGAGATCAGCAGCCATCAGGATTCCCGCCAAACCAGAACCAAAATCAGAACCAGCCAAATCAAAATAGCGATAATCCATTTAAAGACAATGGAGAACCTATTGATATATCAGACGATGATTTACCATTCTAAAAGCTGTGTTATAAATTAACAGCGTTTAACATAAAAGGAGGGTTACGAAATGGCTCGTCGTGGTCGCTCAAGACGTCGTAAAGTGTGTTATTTCAAAGCGAACGGTATTACACACATCGATTACAAAGATGTTGATCTTTTGAGAAAGTTCATCTCCGAGCGTGGGAAAATCCTTCCTCGCCGTGTAACTGGAACATCTGCAAAATATCAGCGTAAACTGACAAAAGCAATCAAACGTGCCCGTCAAATGGCACTGTTGCCATACGTGGCTGAATAATTTAAAAACCCGATTCACGTCATCATTTGTGAATCGGGTTTTTAATAGCTTGATAAAGGGGTTTGTCTTAAAATTCCTTGTATACTCGACTTTTTAACGTGGGGGTCTTACTGCCCATTACAGGATAATTTTGCCTGGAGCGATTTTAAATAACACGTTTCCCGTTGTCTATCTTCAGTAGCTGATCACCAAGTTTTTCTGCCTCTTCTTTATCATGTGTAACAAGAATGATCGGTATATTCCATGATTCGTGGAGCTGTTGTAATTCATGCTGACATGCCAGCTTTGTATCATAATCCAGTGAGGAAAATGGCTCGTCCAGAAGCAGCGCCTCAGGCTTTGTCATTAAGGCACGTATTAGCGCGACACGCTGTTTTTCACCGCCGGATATTTGGTGGGGGTAGTTGTCAAGCAAATGGTCAATACCGATCATATTGACAAGGCGACTGAGTAATCGCTCATCTCTGCCGCCGTATCGTATATTTTTCTTCACTGTCATGTGCGGAAATAAAGCATAATCCTGAAACAAGTATCCGATTCGGCGTTTAGGTGTGGGCACATGTTTCGCTTTGCCATGATAAAGCTGTCGTCCATTCAGTGTGATTTGGCCGGCATCAGGCTGATTGAGGCCGGCAATGCAATTAAGAATGGTTGTTTTCCCGGCTCCTGATGGACCGAATAGAACAGCGATTTCACCGTCTATTTGCAATTGGACATCAAGCATGTATGATTTTAATTTTTTCTGTATATCAATTGAAAGCATGAAGAATCCCTGCCAGTCATTTATCACTTGTAAACCGCAAAATATTGCGTTCGCTCCACCAATTCAGCCATAAAATGGCACTAAGGCCGATAATCAGAATACTGATTACCCAAAATAATGCTGCCTCATTATTGCCGGATTCAGCTGCAAAATAGATGGCCAGGGGTATGGTTTCCGTCCTGTTCGGAATATAGCCGGCAATCATGAGTGTTGCCCCGAATTCCCCTAGCGCTCTGGCAAACGTTAAAACCAAACCCGCCAATAACCCCGGCCATGCAAGCGGAAACGAAATTGTCCAGAACACCCGCCATTTGGAGGCCCCCATTGTCAGTGCGGCATTTTCAATATTCCGGTTGTATCTTTGAAAAGAAGCGGCGGCGCTCTGGTACATAAGTGGAAAGGCTACGACTATGGCCGCTATAACAGCACCTGTCCACGTAAAAACAATTTGAACGCCAAACCATTCCGAAAGCCATTTTCCAATGATGCCGTTGTTTCCGAATAAATAAAGGAGTCCAAATCCGACAACAGTGGGCGGCAGTACTAACGGCAGCATCAATATTGATTCAAGCAGACGTTTACCCGGAAAGCGGCTCCGTGTAATGATCCTGGCGAGAAAGACACCTGTTACAAATACTATGAGCGTTGCAGTTCCGGCGGTTTTTAGTGATAATATTAACGGAGTCATGTTCATATGCCTACCCCTTTAGCCTTCAAATCCGTTCTCCTGTAAAATAGATTGGGCCTTATCTGACTTCAGAAACTGAATAAATTCCTGAGCATCTTCCTTTGCTGTGCTTGTTGCAGGAACTGCTGCCGGGTAATGAATTGGCTCATGAAGTGAACCATCAATCGCGAATACTTTCTTAACCAAATCAGACCGCTTGAAGTCACTGTTATAAACAATACCGAAATCTGTATTTCCTGATTCTACATATGTAAGTGTCTGCTGAGCATTGTTGGTATAAATTAACTTATTTTCAAATTCATCCCAAATGCCACTTTCGGTCAATGCCTGTTTAGCATAATTACCTGCCGGCACACTGTCGGGGTTGCCAATTGCTATTTGGCCCACTTCCAAGTCCGGTAAATCACTCAATTGACTGGCAGAGATGGATTTATTCCGGCTTGACACCAGGACAAGGGTATTTTGGGCAAAATTAGTTCGTGTATCAGCAGTAATCGCTTCCTTCTGAGCAAGTCTGTCCATCCATTGTTGACTGGCCGAAAGGAATACATCGACCGGGGCGCCTGACTGAATTTGCTGGGAAAGCTTGCCTGACGCGCCGTAATTTAGTGTTAATGTGATATTCTGATGCTCTGATTCAAAGGCATTTTTTAGTTCGGAAAGTGTTTCGGATAAGCTGGATGCGGCTGCTACCAGTAATTTAGTATCGTCGTCGGATTGTTCCCCACCTGAACAGCCTGCAAAAAATGTGATGCTGATAATGACAAAAGCAAACATGAATTTCCGCATAATAAGACTCCTATTTTTGTTTTCTCCGCTTTGGAAAAACAGTGATGATTTTGATCATGAATAGAAATGTATACAGGATAAATAAACCTGTCAGCACTTCATTAATCGGGATGAAGAATGCTAATATTGTATACAGCAACAATGGAATTGTCGTTGTATAAACAACGAGTTTCCATAAAGTTGGAAATTTAAGTTTCCGTTTTAGCAGTTTGGCAATACCCGCCCCAATATAGGCGATCAGCGAGACGAGCAAAAATATAACAATATTCAATGGCAGGTAATAAAATATAAAAAAGTAAATGGACAATAAAAGCCAATTAACCCCTGTACCGGCGCCTGTTGTCAGTTGCTCCATCAATGATGGAACGGAGGCAAGCAGCAGAAGGCCAAACAAGTACAGGACTGCTATGTCCATGCCGATCCGGTTTAGCGCAAATATTGCCTGCCTGTTGGGCAATTTAAGACTATTTATGAACGTACGCCAAAATTTCACACTTTTCATCTCCGGTTATGTTATCATAAAATGTCTGGTGATAGAGGAAGATTAACACCAAATCTACCTCAAATGTCATTACGTACCTATAATAAAAATACCATTAATAACATAAATTGACTATGAATATTCTCTGAATTCTAATCTTCGACATATTTCCCGAAATTATTTCCCGGGAAATATTGAGCTTGTCCCGTATGTAATGGGCAGTAACCGGCTAAGGAACGTCGGCTAACTGTCCATAAATGCCCGATTCTGTTTAACTAACAATCAGTGGAAAAAAGCGTTCCACTGATCGAAGTTTCACTTTATGTTATTTCTGATACCAAATGCTGCAGAAATCATGTTATCATATAACAATGAGGTGATAACCCTGCATGGGTAAGATTAAAATTAACGCAATCAATTTAGATGAATTAAGAGGGTGCAATCGATGAACCAATCAAGACAGCTGACAGACGGCGCACTACTAACAGCGATATTTATGATATTAATGCTGATTGCGACATTTGTTCCTATTATCACATTAATCGCTACGTTTTTGCTGCCCGTCCCTTTTATTTTATTTGCTTCCAGATATGACTGGAAACCATCGATTGTTATGCTGATAGCTACTTCTATTCTATCGGCATTGCTTACTTCCATTTTTTCCTTGCCTCTCCCGATATTAATGGGACTCGGCGGAATTATGATTGGGAGTGCTATTTATCATAGGCTTTCTGCATATGAAACATTGGCGCGCGGAACAATTGGATTTGTTATTGGCTTAGTGTTTATATTTATTTTTAGCCAATATGTATTTCAGGTCAATTTGGTAAATGAAATGAATAACATGATTGAACAATCGATTACAATGAGCCAGGACGTCATGAATCAAATAGGCATTGAAGAGCTATCTGAAGAGCAGATGGACATGTTAACCGAACAATTTGGTATGCTTACGGATCTTTTGCCTGTGCTCATAGCGATTGCGGGGTTGCTACTTGCATTTATCAGTCAATGGATAAGTTACAAGGTGATCAGCCGAATCGATAATAAACAGTTGCAATTTCCGCCGTTTCGAATGCTGCGTATGCCAGTTTCATTGATTTGGATTTACTTCTTTTCACTGATCATGACATTTTTTGGTCTTAACGAGGACGGCATGGTTTACCTCGCCGTTAATAATGTTTTGATGCTTGTTGGGATCTTAATGACATTACAAGGGTTTTCGTTTATCTTCTATTATGCCTATGTCAAACAGATGTCGAAAGCATTGCCGATTGCAAGTGTTGCACTGACGGTATTTTTGCCATTTTTCCTCCTTTACCTTGTGCGTCTATTGGGTATAATTGATATAGGCTTTTCCTTGAGAGATCGCATTTCCAATGATAAAAAGTGAGCGGGAGTTCAGGTAGGAGCTGATGATATGCAGGATTTTCAAAGAAAGCGACTATTAAGCAGTCACCTGTGGGTGGTTTATTCACTATCTGTCATACTGCTTGGCTTTATTTGGTTTTTTCACTGGACAATCGGTCTGGTTTTAACCCTTTTGCTTGGTGCATCATTGTACTTTAGCATTTATGCAGAAAAAAAAAGACGAAAGGATACAGAAAAGTATATTGCAACGCTCTCCCATCGCGTAAAACGTGTCGGTGAAGAAGCGCTGCTGGAAATGCCGATCGGGATTATATTATTTGATGAAGACTATAATATTGAATGGGCTAATCCTTATATGAACCATTTGACAGAAAATGAGACGCTCGTTGGGAAATCGCTCAATATGCTCTCGGATGATCTTGTATCCAAAGTTAAAGAGAACGATAATGAAATATGGCTTGATCTGGAAGGCTATCACTTTCAGATTTCCATCAAAAAAAACGAGCGCCTTTTGTATTTGTCAGACCGTACCGTACAATCCGACATTCAGTCACGTTACGTTAACGAGAAAGCCGTCATTGCCATCATATTTCTCGATAACTATGAAGAAATCACACAAAACATGGATGACACACTGAAGAGTCAATTAAACTCCAAAGTAACCTCTGTCCTGAATAGTTGGTCGAATGATTATGGCATTTATCTGAAACGTACGTCCCAAGATCGGTTTCTGGCAGTCTTAACAAAGGAAACGCTTGACCAGCTGGAAAAATCGAAATTCGACATTCTGGATGAAGTACGCGAGCTAAATGCCGAACAGAATATACCAATTACATTGAGTATTGGAATAGGGGTGGGGGACAGCACGCTGCCTGATCTTGGTGAAATGGCCCAGTCAAGCTTAGATTTAGGGCTTGGACGCGGTGGTGATCAGGTTGTCATTAAAGATGATGCTGGTAAAGTCCGATTCTACGGCGGGCGCACCAATCCGATGGAAAAACGCACACGGGTCAGGGCACGTGTTATTTCCCATGCCCTGAAGGATCTGGTTCAGGGAAGCGATAATGTCATTGTCATGGGACATAAGTCACCCGACATGGATTCAATTGGTGCGGCAATCGGTATCTTAAATATCGTTAAAGCCAATAATGTGGAAGGCTACATTGTCCTTGACCCGGATGATGTTGATACGGGTGTCTACAGGCTGGTTGAAGAACTGAAGGAAGAAGAAGAGCTGTGGCAGCACTTCATTGAACCGGAAGAATCGGAAGCCCTGGTCACCAGCAGAAGTCTCATTGTGGTTGTGGACACACATAAGCCAAGCATGGTTGCCAATGAGAGATTGTTAAACAGGGCAGAATATAAAGTCGTGATTGACCATCACCGCCGTGCAGAGGAATTCGTTGATGACCCAACCCTTGTTTATATGGAACCATATGCATCGTCGACGGCAGAATTGGTGACAGAACTGCTTGAATACCAGCCGAATAATTTAAAGCTGAAAATGCTGGAAGCAACAGCATTGCTGGCAGGGATCATTGTCGATACAAAAAGCTTTACACTGAGAACAGGATCGCGAACATTCGATGCTGCTTCTTATCTTCGCTCAAAAGGTGCAGATACAGTGCTGGTGCAGCGATTCATGAAGGAAGACCTGGATATTTATATTAAACGAAGCAAATTGATTGAACGAGCAGAAATATATCATGATACAGTTGCCATATCTAAAGGGCAGCCCGGTGAATCCTATGGTGGTGTACTGATCGCTCAGGCAGCGGACACCTTGCTGACGATGAGCGGTATTAATGCATCATTTGTCATTTCTGAGCGAAAAGATGGGCGAATCGGAATAAGTGCCCGATCACTTGGTGATGTGAATGTGCAGGTTATCATGGAAAAAATGAACGGAGGTGGCCACTTAACAAATGCCGCCACGCAAATTGAAGATACAACAATTGAAGATTCGGAAGCATTGCTGAAAGATATATTAGAGGAATATTTTACTGGAGGGGAAACCGAATGAAAGTCATATTCAAGCAAGATGTCAAAGGAAAAGGTAAAAAAGGTGATGTGAGAAATGTTTCAGATGGTTACGCCCGAAACTACCTGCTGAAAAATAACCTGGCTGTAGAAGCGACACAAGGTAATATGAAAGCTTTAGAAGCAAAGAAGAAAAAAGAGCAGCAGCAAGCGGATGAAGAGAAGAAAGAAGCGGAACTTCTGAAAAACGAACTCGCTGATGCGACAGTTGAGATTTCAGCAAAGTCAGGCGATAGCGGCCGGTTGTTCGGGTCCATCACATCAAAGCATATAGCAGATGTGCTGAAACAGGATTATGACTACAAAATCGACAAACGAAAAATCGAATTGGATAACCCGATCCGTACACTTGGCTACACGAATGTGCCTGTGAAGCTGCATCCGGAAGTTACTGGGACCATTAAAGTTCATGTTGTGGAGAAATAAAGGGCATGGCTTTTCCAATACCTTTGAAGAATCTCTCCATGAGGGGGGACGACAATGAGTGAACTTTGGAATGATCGCACACCACCGCATAATATCGAGGCCGAACAGGCTGTAATTGGTGCTATCTTTTTGGAGCCCGACTCACTTTCTTCTGCCGCAGAACGGTTAATGCCCGATGATTTTTACCGGGCCAGTCATCAGCGCATATTTGATACGATGCTGAAACTGGTGGATAAAGGCGAACCGATTGATCTGGTGACGGTGACAACATCACTGTCCAACGAGAAAAAACTGGACGAGGTCGGCGGGGTTGCATATTTATCGGATTTAGCCGGCAGCGTCCCAACAGCAGCAAATATTGCCTACTACAGTAAAATTGTTGAAGAAAAGGCAGTACTCCGACGGCTGATTAGGACAGCAACAGACATTGTGACGTCAGGCTTTTCCAATGAAGATAATGTGGAAGAAGTTTTAAATGAAGCGGAGAAGAATATTCTCGAAGTCTCAGGTCAAAAAAATACCGGAGCATTTAAGGCGATTAAAGACGTTTTGATTGATGTTTACGATAATATTGAACAGCTTCACCATCATGATGGCGATGTGACCGGAATACCAACTGGTTATCGTGATCTGGACCAAATTACGTCGGGGTTCCAGCGCAACGATTTAATTATTATTGCAGCACGCCCGTCGGTTGGTAAAACAGCTTTTGCCTTGAATATTGCTCAAAATGTTTCCATAAATACTGACGAAAACGTGGCGATTTTCAGTCTGGAAATGGGAGCTGATCAGCTGGTTTCGCGTATGCTCTGTGCGGAAGGCAATATTGATGCCCAGCGGTTGAGGACAGGAGAGCTTGAACCTGATGACTGGAGCAAATTGACAATGGCGATGGGCAGTCTGTCTAATGCGGGGATTTATATCGATGACTCCCCCGGTGTTCGTGTCAGTGAGATCCGGTCAAAGTGCCGGCGATTAAAACAGGAGCACGGTCTTGGCATGATTCTGATCGACTATTTGCAGCTTATCCAGGGAAGCGGCAATTCCCGGGAAAACAGACAGCAGGAAGTTTCAGAAATATCCCGGGCCCTTAAAGCTCTCGCACGTGAACTGAATGTGCCGCTGATCGCTTTGTCACAGCTGTCCCGTGGTGTTGAGGCAAGGCAGGATAAACGCCCGATGATGTCGGACTTGCGTGAGTCCGGAAGTATTGAGCAGGATGCTGATATTGTCGGATTCTTATATCGTGATGATTACTATGACCAGGAATCAGAAAAGCAAAATATTATTGAAATCATCATTTCCAAACAGCGTAATGGACCGGTAGGCAATGTCGAGCTGGCATTTGTAAAAGAATACAATAAATTTGTCGATCTGGATCATCGTTATTCGGACAGTGATGTACCGCCAGTGCCTGTTCAGGCTTAAGCAGCTTCAAAAGAGGAAGCTGCTTTTTTCTTTTTGGCTCTGTTGATGCTGGTTTTCAGATTTTAAAAGAATTTTATTATACCTCCGACACAGATTTAACTGCCAATAATACGAACATTATCGTGTGAATTTGGTCTATTATTCGCTTTTATTTTTGACACCAGCTGTATTTATTGATAAACTAACGCTGTTAATAAGGAAAAAGCAAATGTTAATATACATGGAGGTGCACTATCTATGTCCTCAGTGGTAGTGGTAGGAACGCAATGGGGCGATGAAGGCAAAGGGAAAATTACAGATTTTTTATCACAGAATGCTGAAGTTGTGGCACGTTATCAGGGCGGGAACAACGCAGGTCACACGATTAAATTTGATAATGCGACATATAAATTGCACTTAATCCCATCTGGTATTTTTTTCGGCGATAAAACGTGTGTACTTGGAAATGGTATGGTAATTGATCCAAAAGCATTTGCAGAGGAAATCAAATATTTGCATGACCGCAATATTTCAACTGACAATCTGCGTATCAGTAACCGGGCACATGTTATTTTGCCGTATCACTTAAAGCTGGATAAACTCCAGGAAGAAGATAAAGGCGACAACAAGCTCGGAACAACGAAAAAAGGAATCGGCCCTGCTTACATGGATAAAGCGGCCAGAAGCGGTATCCGGGTTGCGGATTTACTTGATAAAGAAACATTCCGCACGAAACTTGAACAAAATTTGCGGGAAAAGAACCGTTTATTTGAGAAAGTTTATGAAGTGGACCCGATTGAAATTGAGGATATTCTGGACGAGTATTATGAATACGGACAGCAAATGGCTGAATACGTGTGTGATACATCGGTTGTTTTAAATGAGGCGCTTGACGGCGGACGCCGGGTATTGTTTGAAGGCGCACAGGGCGTTATGCTCGATATTGACCAGGGGACATATCCATTCGTCACCTCCTCCAATCCAATCGCTGGCGGTGTCACCATCGGTTCGGGTGTCGGCCCGTCGAAAATCAATCACGTTGTGGGTGTATCAAAGGCTTATACAACACGTGTTGGAGACGGACCGTTCCCAACTGAGCTACATGATGAGGTCGGAGAACAGATCCGTGAAACCGGCAATGAGTATGGGACGACAACAGGTCGCCCGCGCCGTGTCGGCTGGTTTGACAGTGTCGTTGTCCGTCATGCCCAGCGGGTGAGCGGTATTACCGATTTGTCGATCAATTCACTGGACGTTTTAACCGGCATTGAAAGACTGAAAATTTGTGTGGCCTACAAGTATAAAGGTGAAATCATCCATGAATTCCCGGCAAACTTAAACAAGCTGGCAGAGTGCGAGCCCGTTTATGAGGAAATGCCCGGTTGGAATGACGATATAACGAACGTGACAAGCATCCATGAACTCCCGGAAAATGCCCGTCATTACCTTGAGCGGATTTCACAGCTAACTGAAATTGGTCTATCAATCTTTTCGGTTGGACCGGATCGCACACAGACAAATATTGTCAGAAGTGTATACAGCTAGACAACAAAGAGGCCCCTGCCAGGCTATAGGCGGGGGCTTTTACTTTGGCAGCTATTCATAAGCCAGTAGCCGTTAAAAGGCTTGTAACATAGATGTAAAAACAAAGGAAATTTGATAAATAAAATGTCAAAATAATGCAATCAATAGCCTGTTCCCCCCCATGAAAGGATAAAATTTCATGCGATTATACAATTGCATTACATCTGGTCGATCCCCGTTTTTTACCGAAAAAAACTATGGTAGATTGTTACGTGCAATCGAGAAAGATTAAATAGAGACATATGAGGTCATGAGGGGGGACAGTCTTGCATCAGGAACATATAAAAACGCCAGAAGGCCCTAAGAGACTGTCGGGTATACTGAGGAAAATCGGCCTGGCAGTATGCATTGGACTTTTGCTGACAGTAACCACAGCCTATGCAGATGATAATTTGAAAGAGGTTTATCATGTTTATGTCGATAACGAACATATCGGTAAAATAGATGATAAAGCTGTTGTTAAGAATGTGATAGATGCCAAAGTCACTGAAAAAGAAAAAGACCATGACGGGGTGTCCATGACAATTGGTGAAGAAGTCTCATTTATTTCGGAACGTGTCTTCAACCCGGGTTACAATAACCGCAACGTCAAAAAGCAGCTGAACGATACTCTGTCGGTAAAAGTGGAAGCGGTCGAACTGAAAATAGCCGGCAAATCCATTGGGTATTTTAAAGATAGGAAAGCTGCTGAAAATGTCTTGAAGAAGTATAAAGCAAAATACATAGATGAAGACGTGCTTAACGAGCTCTCAGCTAAAGAAATCAGCAATACATCGCTCGAAGTGGGTGACTCCCTTGTAACAGATGTCACGTTGTCGGAAGATGTGACGTTTTCCAGACAAGCAGTGGCTCCGTCGGATGTTATGACTAAAAAGCAGGGGTTAAAGAAGCTTGAAAAAGGAAAACTGGAAGATAAAGTGCACAAAGTCAGTGAAGGCGAAGTACTTATTGATATAGCTGATAAACACGATTTATCCGTTAACGACATACTTGATTTAAATGATAACCTGAAAAAAGATTCAGTCCTGCAAATCGGTCAGGAAGTCCATGTGAAGGACTACAAGCCATTTGTCGATGTTATTGTAAAGAAGAAAGAATTAAAAGAAGAAACAATTAACTATAAAACAAAAGTGACGACATCAGATGACCTGTACAAAGGTGACAAAGAAGTGAAGCAAGAAGGAGAGAAAGGTCAGAAAGAAGTCCGTTATAACCTTGAACTAAAAAATGGTACGATCACAAATAAAGAAACCGTGAATGAAAAAACCACCAAAAAACCAAGAAAGAAAATCGTCGTCAAAGGCACTAAAGTCATCCCGTCACGCGGCACAGGTGAACTGCACCGGCCAACCCTTGGCGGCCATGTAACCAGCGAAGCCGGTGAGCGTTGGGGATCGACACACAAGGGAATTGATATAGCAGGACCGAGCGACCGCTCTATATTGGCTGCGGATAATGGAACTGTCGTCTCAGCTGGCTATAATAACGGCGGTTATGGAAATAAAATAGTTATCAATCATAACAATGGGATGAGAACCGTTTATGCGCACCTGTCATCTATCAATGTCAGCTCCGGAGAAACGGTAGAGAAAGGCAGCAAAATCGGTGTGATGGGTTCTACTGGTAATTCAACCGGTGTTCACCTGCACTTTGAAGTTTATAAAAACGGAGCACTAAAAAACCCGCAGGACTATCTGAATTAAATATTACCGTAAGAGGTCGAAGCAAAAGTATTAAGGTAAAGAATAATCCGAACGATGATTCAAATTTCTTCTGATAGATTTCGAATCAGTTCGGATTTTTTATTGTAAAACGGTGTTCCATGTAAACCAGCGAATGCGAAAAGAGCTTTCAGTAAAGATTCGATCCTCTAATTTCCGTCTATAACAAAAGACATTTTAGTAAAAGTACGATAAAATGGACAAAGGAGTATGAAAAAGTGCGTGTTCGATTGAAACAATGCTAAAAAGGAAGTGATAGTAATGGCTCAAAAAATACTGGTAGTCGATGATGAACAACCGATAGCAGATATTTTAAAATTCAATCTTGAAAAAGAAGGCTATGACGTTATCTTGGCATATGATGGCGATGAGGCAATCAGACAAGCTAATGAAGAAATGCCGGACCTCATTTTACTTGATATCATGCTTCCAGGCAGAGACGGCAATGAAGTCTGCCGGGAAATCCGCAAGACCCAGTCCATGCCAATTATTATGCTGACAGCAAAAGATGCGGAAATTGATAAAGTACTGGGGCTTGAGCTTGGCGCAGATGATTATGTGACAAAACCGTTTAGTAACCGGGAAGTGATTGCCCGTGTGAAAGCAAATATCCGCAGACAGCAGCAAATTCCTGATGATGCTGTCCAGACAACAAAGAATATTGAAATTGGGCGCCTAGTGATTCATCCGGATGCGTATGCCGTAACACGTGACGGGGTGCAGTTGGAGCTGACCCACCGTGAGTTTGAACTGCTTCATTATCTTGCACGTCACATCGGTCAGGTGATGACCCGTGAGCATTTGCTTGAAACTGTGTGGGGCTATGATTACTTTGGTGATGTCCGGACCGTTGACGTCACAATCAGACGTCTCCGTGAAAAGATTGAGGAGAATCCAAGCAACCCGATGTGGATTGTAACGCGGAGGGGCGTTGGTTATTATTTGCGTAATCCTGAACAGGAGTAGGTCCATCTGATGCATAACGTTGGTTTTTTCCGCTCGATACAACTGAAATTTATCATTATGTTCATATTGCTGCTGCTCATAACGATTCAGGTAATCAGTGCTTATTTCGTTCGCGGACTGGAAGAGGAACTTGTGCAAAATTTTGAGGAGTCGATTGAAGCCAGTGTCGACATTTTGGAAGTGAACCTGCAGCAGGCCTTCAGTAAGGAACGATCAGAAAACAATGATGATCAGCTGTCGCTTCAGGAGGAAGTTCAGAATATCGTAAGGGTAAATGATACGGCGGATATCAATAATATACAGGTTGTGAATATGCAAAGCCGGATTATAGCCTCAAGTGACACATCGCGTGACAGTAATATCGACAAAAAGACGACAGACGATTTTATAAATGATGTTCTGCGGTTCGGAAATGAAAACAAAGGCAAGATGTACAACAGAGAAAGAAATCGGATCTACAGACGGACAGTCCCGATTTATAATAATGAACAGACACAAGAAGGCGCTCTTTACATTGAGGCATCGCTTGAAGGAGTCTATAATCAGCTGGATGACATTAACCGTGTTTTCCTGCAAGGCTCACTATTAGCAATCACCGTATCGGCGTTTCTGGGCATTCTGGTTGCCAGAACAATAACGAAGCCGATTAAGGAAATGCGCAGACAGGCACAGACAATGGCACGCGAGGACTTTTCTCAAAAGGTTAACGTTTATGGAAGAGATGAAATTGGTCAGCTTGCTGAATCGTTTAACGACTTAAATGCCAAATTGAAACACTCCAGGGCATTGACGGAAGAAGAAAGGCGAAAACTGAGTTCGGTCTTATCCAACATGTCGGACGGTGTTATAGCTACCGACCGCAACGGATTCATTACGCTGTTAAACGATGCCGCCGGACTTCTGATCAGCTATGACCCGGATGAAGCACAGGGGAAATTCCTGCTTGATGTATTACAATTGGATGAGAACTCGGTAGATCTCTCGGAATTGCCTGAGAGTGGTTCGATGATTATTGATTTCAGTGATGATTATGATATTTATCTGATCCGCGCGAACTTCTCAACCATTAAAGATGAAGATAACGATATTACCGGATTTATAACGGTTCTCAGTGATGTAACCGAACAGGAAAAAATTGAGCGTGAGCGCCGTGAGTTCGTCTCAAATGTATCACATGAGCTAAGAACGCCGCTGACAACGATGCGCAGTTATATTGAAGCGCTGACGGAAGGTGCATGGGCGGACAAGGATATTGCGCCAAAATTCCTCGATGTCACCCAGAATGAAACAGACCGCATGATTAGAATGGTCAATGATCTGCTGCAGCTTTCCAGGATGGATAACCAAAGTGAGTCATTGCAGCAGGAACGGGCAGATTTTATTGACTTCTTCCATCAGGTGATTGATCGTTTTGAGATGAATGTATCAGAAAAAATCGAGCTCCAGCGCGACTTGCCAAACGAAAAGATGTATGTCTGGCTCGACAAAGATAAGATGATTCAAGTGCTTGATAATATTATTTCCAATGCGATCAAGTATTCACCGGAAGGCGGTACAATCCGCTTTAAAGCGGCCAAACAGAAAGGCCAATTGCTGGTGACTTTTTCAGACCAGGGTCCGGGCATACCGTATGATAAGGTCGATAAAGTGTTTGATCGGTTCTACAGAGCTGATAAAGCCAGGTCACGTAAACTTGGCGGAACAGGTCTTGGACTTGCGATTGCCAAAGAAATCGTTGAATCTCATCATGGGAGCATTTGGGCAAAGAGTAAAGAAGGTAAAGGGACAACGATTCTCTTTACACTTCCGCTGGTGAATAAGAAGCGGAGGGGTAAATAATGCATCTTGAAACCTTAAAGTCATTTATATTATGGGTGCTGGTAGGCATCAGCCTCGTGCTTTCGTTTGCCCTGTGGAGCTTCACACCGGATACCAAACAGCTCCCGCAAAATGCCGTGGAAGAAGGTGTCAACCTTGGCGGGTCCGAGCAAACAATAAAAGACCTTATTGAGCCGTCATCAATTATTTTTGAAAATAACAATACTTACTATGGGTTTACTGATCCGAATGACCGCAAATCACTGTATCAGGACATCATAACGTCGTGGAGTTTGTATGAGTTCAGGACAAGCAGCGCAAGTGGTGCGCCGTCTGAGGAAAATCAGGTGGAAATTATCTTTCCGGACACCATCCCAATGGAATTGGCAAGCAGATTGTTTACGTTCAACGACGACGTTAACATGCCCGAGTGGGGATTTGAACGGCTGTTTATCACATTTAACCAGGACTCAAACACGATGGACGTTATTTTCTTGTCCGAAGACGGTGAACAGCAGGCAATGGCAACTGTCAATAGCTCTGAAAAGTATGCACAATTATGGGAATACCTCACGACATTCGAGGGTCTGCGTCAATTTATACGGGTTGAAGGCGCTGAGCGACCTATATATATACCAAATAATCTGGAGAACACCTCCACCAAGTCGATAACAATTGACGAAATCAGTGAGGACCTTATGGTCGACACCGTGTTCACTGACCCGCATACGGTCCAGGAGAATCAGGTCGATGAAAATGAAATTTACTTTACCGATAGTGCGAGCGGTATTATGCGTGTGTACACGAACAGAAGGACAGCTGAATTCCAAAACCCGCTCCAATCATCATATGAACAGATGGAACCGGCAGCGTTGATAAAACAGAGCAGAATGAATATCAATGATCACCGGGGCTGGACAAATGAATATAATCTGATGTCTGTTAATACTAACGCATCGACTAACAAAGTACGCTATCAGATGTATTATGAGGGGTACCCTATTTTTGGCAGCAATTATTCCTCGGTCATTGAACAGCGATACCGCCAAGCTGGACTGCATCAATACAACCGGCCATTATTCAGACTTGTCAACTATTTGGGCGAGGATGAGTCAGTAGAGCTGATGTCCGGCTCACGCGTGATCGACAAACTTTCAAACAGCAACACTTACAATATGGATAATGTGTATGATATCAAAGTCGGCTATGATTTGACCTATCAAAGCAACGTTGATGCGGTAACACTGGAACCGGCCTGGTTTATGGACTACAATGGGAGCTGGCAGAAAATCAGGTTTAATAATCTCAATCCGCAGCAGCAGGAAGGAGGAAACTGAGGATGCAATGGAAACAAATTAAAACCTTATTTATCCTCTGTTTTCTCATTTTGGATATTTATTTGCTGCTGATGCTTCTCGATAAACAAAACGATGCAGAATTTGCCATGCCGGATACATCCAGTTCGACGTTTGAGGAGCAATTGGAAGCTGAGGATATCACTATCAATGCTGATTTGCCCAGTGGTAATGTCAGTGCATCCTATTTGAGATTAAATCAGAAAACTTTTACGGACGAAGAACTGGCATTCTTTGAAAATAAGGATAACCAGCAGGCAGAAGTTATTAATGAAAACTTTATCTTATCCCGTTTTGAAAATCCTGTTTCGATACCTGAAAGTGCAGATAGCGATTTAATAAATGAGCTTGTAAAGAGCAATATTCCATTGTCTGATAATTATAGATTTGGCAGCTGGAATGAGGAAATGAATGTTCTTATGTTTTTTCAGCAAAAAAATGGGCTCCCCATCTATTACAATCAAAATGGAATTGTACTTGTTTATTTAAATGATGACAATGAAATGTTGTTTTATACACAGACAATGCTTGGTGATGATGAATCGCCTGATGAAGAGCAGTCGTTAATCGAACCAAGAACGGCTATTCGGGCGTTATTTGACGGCAACAGGCTGGAAAATGGTGATGAGATCACGGGTATAAACATGGGGCTGCATACAAGAAAAAATCCGCTTCAGAGCGGCAAACAGCCTTTATCACCGACGTGGACGGTTACGGTGAATGATGAGGAAAATTTTCATGTGAATGCGCTTGAAAATGAGATTGTATCCAGTAATGAACAAACGTTTTTACTGGGTGCCGTCACATTTACGATTGAAAAAATTCAAACCCTTAATGACGATAACGAGATAAAGGGTAATGTGTTATCGCATCTGAATGAAATATTGACAGCTAATCAGCAATCGGAGAGTGAGATTGAATGACACTACGTTTTAGTGTACTGGCATCGGGAAGTACCGGAAACGCTTTTTATATTGAGTCGGATAAACAAAAATTGTTAGTTGATGCCGGATTGAGCGGGAAGCAGATGGACAGGCTGTTCAGGGAAGTGGCAGTCGATCCGTCGAGCCTGAACGGTATCCTTGTAACCCATGAGCATAGCGACCATATTAAGGGGCTTGGAATAATCGCCCGTAAATATAATCTCCCAATCTATGCGAATGAAAAGACATGGAAGGCCATGGAGAATTCCATCGGTACGATTTCCCCTGATCAGAAGTTTGACTTTGGCATGGAAGCGGTCAAAACATTCGGGGATATTGATGTGGAATCGTTCGGCGTCTCCCATGATGCTGCTGAACCGATGTTTTTCACGTTTCGGAATGGTGGGAGAAAAGTGGCCCTTGTGACGGATTTGGGATATGTGTCAGAGCGGATTAAACGGACAGTGGAAGATGCAGATGCTTACATATTTGAAGCCAATCATGATGTAGGCATGCTACGGATGGGACGCTATCCCTGGAACGTTAAGCGCCGTATTTTAAGCGACTCCGGGCATGTGTCAAATGAGGACTCTGGACTTGCTTTGAGTGAATTGATTACGAATCGGACAAACCGGATTTACTTAGCGCATTTAAGCCAGGATAACAATATGAAGGACCTAGCGCGCATGTCGATTGAAAATATTTTAAAAGAACGTGGTATCACGCTTGATATTCGGGACACAGATCCAAAAAACCCAACAGAATTATATGAAGTCGGATAATATTTTTTCGATTGGTGTAATACTATAATGTGATGTAAGCTAAAATCCTTTATGGTAAAGGAGTTATTTAAATGGGCTACTTTGATGATGATGACCGGCAGGAGCGTCCTAAAAAGCGTCGCCGGATATGGCCTGTTCTTGCCGGCATTATAATTGGCATTGCTATTGCACTGATCGCATTACCCGGTGTGTTACAATCTGATATTCTACCCGAAGCATGGACAAATGATAAAGAGACTACAAAGGAGACGACAGACAGCGACAATGCACGTCCTGAATCAAGCGATTTTGTTTCGGTCAATGTATCCTCTCAAATAACAGAAGTGGTGGATGCGGTTACACCTGCTGTCGTCGGTGTCATCAATATTCAGCGGCAGGGTGACTTCTGGCAGCAGCAGGAAGGCCAGAAGCAGACCGAGGCCGGTTCAGGCTCCGGTGTCATTTATAAAAAAACAGACGGTCAAGCTTATGTAATTACCAACCATCATGTGATTGAGGGAGCGGATACCGTTGAGGTTGTGCTCTCGGATGATAAACGGGTTGAAGCTGAAATTCTCGGCAGCGATTTGTTTTCTGATTTGGCTGTACTGAGAATGAATGGTGATAAAGTTAAACAAACCATTGACATGGGAACATCGGAAAATATAAAGGTTGGTGAACCAGCCATCGCGATTGGCAATCCCCTTGGCATGTTTTTGGGTTCGGTGACACAGGGCGTTATCAGCGGGACACAGCGCACGATTCCACAGGATTTTAACCAGGATGGCCGAAGTGACTGGCAGGCTGAAGTCATTCAAACCGATGCGGCTATCAATCCCGGAAATAGCGGTGGCGCTCTGATTAACATTGACGGGAAGCTGATCGGGATTAATTCAATGAAGATTAATCAGGAAGCAGTTGAAGGAATTGGCTTTGCCATCCCGATAGATACAGCACGGCCAATCGTGAATGAGCTCGAAAAGACCGGGGAAGTGACACGGCCTTATATGGGTGTTGAAATATACTCGCTTGAAGAAGTGCCGCAAACGGAATGGGAAAATACATTGAATCTTCCAGGTGAGGTTGAAGGCGGTGTCTATGTCTGGACTGTTGAGTCTGGTTCGCCGGCAGATCAGGCAGGCATAAAAAGGCTTGATGTCATCACAGAGGTTGACGGCACACAAGTCATGAACATGATTGATCTGCGAAAGATTTTATATCAGGAAAAAGAAGTCGGTGATTCGATAACGGTAACCTACTACCGTGACGGCGAAAAGCAAGAAGCCACATTTGAATTGGTCGAGCAGCGGTAAACGAGATTGGGACAAAAGAAATTCCATAAATGAGAAATCCGAACAATGATTCAAACTTTTTCTGTTAGTTTTCGAATCACTGTTCGGATTTTTTAGTATCTAAACCAGCTAAGTATTTTTCTGCAGCGGTGATTAAGACTTATCCAACGTTATACGAATTCAATGTTGAACGTTTTAGTTTTACCCAAGCTCTTTTAATTTATTGAAAACGGTTGTAAAAGTTTAAGAAATATGGCAAATTAGTAGTAAGGTCATCTGATGACCTTACTACTAATTTGTAATCGCTTTATGCTTATGAGATCAACGTACACTAGGAGGATTGAGATGTATTTACTTATTGCCTTAAGTGCTATTATTTTTCCATTTCTTTTTTTGGTTATATTCAGAATGCCTGCGGCTAAAGGAATGTCTATTAGCGCAGTTATTGTGATTGTATTAGGTTTTACGGTTTGGGGGATGGGCGGAAATGTTATAACTTCCTCAACATTGCAAGGAGCCCATAAAGCATTAACCATACTTTGGATATTGTTTGGTGCATTGGTTCTATTAAATACCCTACGAAACACTGGCGCAGTTGATCGCATTAATCAGGGATTCCAAAATATTTCCGGAGATATGCGTGTTCAGGCAATTATTGTTGCATTTTTATTTGGATCTTTAATCGAGGGTGCAGCGGGTTTTGGGGCCCCTGCTATGGTTACCGGCCCATTACTGTTTGCATTAGGGTTCAGCCCTTTGGCAGCTGCAACTATTGCTCTAATAGCCGATAGCACAGCAGTTGCCTTTGGAGCTGTTGGTACACCCATTGCGATTGGTTTGAGTAATAACCCAAATGCGGGGGAAGAATTTTTTCAGGAAATTGCAGTTTCGGTTACAATGATGGATTTATTAGCAGGGACCTTCATTCCATTTATCGTAATTGCTGTATTAACCAGTTTCTTTGGTAGGGGGATAAAGGATGCAGTTGCCATGCTGCCATGGACTTTAGTGATTGGAATTGTCTATACAGGGTCTGCTCTATTGTACGCATCTTTATTCGGTTACGAATTTGTATCAATTCTTGCTGCGCTGACAGGTTTGATTGTTGCTACATATACCGCCAATAAAGGTTGGCTATTACCAACAGAAGAATGGAAGTTAGCTTTAAGAGAGGACTTTCAAGTTGCTAGTGAAAAATCAAACATAGGAATTATCACGGCATGGTCACCTTACATTATTGTCGTTATCCTGCTACTGCTTACACGTATTGTACCATGGCTTCAGGACTTCGCCACGTCAGCGATTGACCTCTCATGGTCGAATATTTTGGGAGTAGAAGGTGTTACATCAGATTGGGAGTTTCTGTATTCGCCTGGTACCGTCCTGACCCTTGCAGCCATAAGTGCTATATTAATTCAGCGCAAATCATTCAGCACATTTACAAGTGCATCTAAAAATTCATTATCATCAATGAAAATGACAGCCATATCCTTAGTTGCCACGTTGATTATGGTTCAAGTATTTGTTAACTCAGGAATGAATATGAATGATTTGGTAAGTATGCCGCAGCATATAGCTGAATCCTTAGCGAATTCTTTAGGTTCAATTTGGATATTTGTTGCACCATTTTTAGGAGAACTTGGTGCTTTTATTACAGGAAGTGCTACCGTTTCTACATTAACGTTCAGCCCAATACAGTACAATGTTGCAACGCAAGTAGGGTTTGATGTCAATACGGTATTAGCTGCACAGTTGATAGGTGCTGGTGCGGGAAATATGATTTGTGTTCATAATGTGGTCGCAGCAAGTGGTGCAGTCGGATTATCCGGTAAAGAAGGAGATATTATCCGAAAAACGTTAATTCCCGCTGTTATCTATGGTTTACTGGCTGGACTTTCCGGATTTATGATCATGCGTCTCTTATAGATCAGTTGCAACCGCTCACGCTTGAGAAGGGATTTTCCAAATTCATTCATTCCCTGTAAAATGGGAGCAAAAATATAGGAGCTGAGTAAGGGTATGGAATATAAAAGAATACAAACCAAGAAGATTTATGAAGAGGTAGCGGAATCCATTATAGATATGGTAAAAAATGAACAATTAAGGCCGGGCGAGAAATTACCATCTGTTGAGCAATTAGCGAAAAATTTTGATGTTGGTAAGTCGGCTATCCGGGAGGCACTAAGTGGGTTGCGTTCTATGGGTATTCTCGAGATGAAACAAGGGGAAGGGACATATGTAAAGTCTTTCGATCCTTCAAAGTTTTCGTTACCAGTAACCACAGCTTTTTTAATGAAAAAAGACGATGTAAAGGAGCTGTATGAACTTCGGAAAATACTGGAGGTTGGTACGGCCAGCCTAGCTGCTAAAGTTCATAAAGAAGAAGATCTGATACCGATAGAAAAGGCTCTGATTGTAATGGGAAATGCGAAAGGGAATGAGGAACTGGCAGCAAGCGCCGATACGGATTTCCACGTTGCAATAGCTGATGCAACACATAATCAGATGCTTATCAACCTGATAGCCAGTGTGTCGAATCTTATTTCTGAAACGATTCGTGAAACAAGGAGAGTACTGCTGTATTCTGAAAACCGGTCTGAAAAATTATATGTGGAACATGAGCAGATTTTTAAGGCTATCAGGAATAGAGAACCAGAACATGCGCATGAGCAAATGTACGAGCATTTAAATGAAGTAAATAAAGAGCTGTTTCAATATATCGACGAAACATTGGAATAGTCTCTTTGATCAGTTAGCACTATGGAGTTTTGGATGAGTTTAATCGGGGAGGATGACTATGAAAATATCATTATTCGTAACGTGTCTCGGTGAGTTATTCTATCAGGAGGCTGCAAAAGATATGGTCGAGGTGCTTGAACGGCTCGGCTGTGAGATTGATTTTCCGCAGGGACAGATTTGTTGCGGACAACCAGCATACAACAGTGGCTACAGGAAAGATGCGCAAAAAGCAGCGAAACAAATGGTTTCCACCTTTGAGTCATCAGAATATGTTGTAACACCCTCGGGTTCGTGCGCCGGTATGTTTAAAGAGTATCCCGGACTTTTCCGTGATGATGCGGTCTGGCAGGAAAGGGCTCAGAAAGTCGCTGATAAAACATATGAGTTTACCCAGTTTATTGTTAATGTCCTCGGCGTTGAGGATCTTGGAGCGGTTTACTCTGCAAAAGCCACCTATCACACGTCATGCCATATGATGCGCTTGCTTAAGGAAACGGAGTCCCCGTTCAAGCTGCTAGACAATGTGGAAGGGTTGGAGCTGCTTCCATTGGAAAATAGCTATGATTGCTGTGGTTTTGGCGGGACATTTGCCGTGAAGATGGTTCCGATTTCAGAGCAAATGGTTGATGAAAAAGTCCGTCATGTGGAAGACACAGGGGCAGATGTTCTGATAACAGCAGATGGCGGATGCTTGATGAACATAAAGGGACGTATTGACCGTGAAGGGAAACCGATAGAAGTTAAGCATATTGCGCAAATCTTAAACTCACGCTGATAAAGGAGGCGATGATTGTGGCTATGAAAATTGGTGATAAGCCATTTTTTGACAGAGTGGATGATGCTTTGGATGATAAGTTCATGCGTCAATCGATGGCCAATGCTCAGGACGGTTTAAGGGGCAGGAAAATTGCTGCCACAGAAGGTGATGAGGCGATTGGTGACTGGGAGACATGGCGCAGCGCCGGGGAGGAAATACGCAGGCATACGCTGGAAAATCTTGATTATTACCTTGAGCTCTTAAGTGAGAATTTCGCCAAACGCGGCGGACATGTGTTTTTTGCGGAAACGGCTGAAGAGGCGAATGCCTACATACAGCAGGTAGCCAAAGAGAAAAATGCAAAAAATGTAACCAAGGCAAAATCAATGGTGACTGAAGAGATTGGGTTGAATGAAGCATTGGGGGATATCGGCTGTCAGGTGTATGAGACCGATTTGGCAGAATATATTTTGCAGGCTGAAGAGGAAGATCGACCATCTCATATTGTGGTGCCGTCACTGCATAAAAACAAATCACAGATACGTGATACACTAAAGGAAAAAGCCGGTTACAGCGGTACTGATCAGCCGGAGGAATTGACGGCTTTTGCACGCAGCCAGCTGCGAGATGTGTTTATGAACGCTGATATTGGAATTACCGGGTGTAATTTTGGCGTTGCGGAATCGGGTTCTGTGTCTCTGGTCACCAATGAAGGTAACGCCAACATGGTGACCAGTTTTCCAGACACCCAAATCAGTGTCATGGGTATGGAACGACTTGTTCCGTCGTGGGAAGAACTGGATGTGATGGTGAACCTGTTAAGCAGAAGTGCCGTCGGTCAAAAAATTACCACGTATGTAACGAATGTGACTCCAGAAGTGGGGCCTGAAAGTGTCGACGGGCCGAAAGATTTTCATCTTGTAATCGTGGACGGCGGCCGCTCTAAAGCACTTGGGACGGAATTCCAGTCAGCGCTTCATTGTATTCGATGTGCTGCTTGTGTGAATGTTTGTCCGGTCTACCGGCAAGTCGGCGGCCATGCTTACGGCTCAATTTATCAGGGGCCGATTGGTGCTGTTCTTTCACCAATCCTTGGCGGTTACGAAGAATATGGTGAACTGCCTTATGCCTCTAGCCTTTGTGCAGCTTGTACGGAAGCCTGCCCGGTCAAAATCCCGTTACACGAGCAACTTATCCGGCATCGCGAAAATTACGTCGAGCAGGGTTATGCTGACAAAAGCGAACAGGCAGCCATGAAAGCCTTTGGTGTTGGTGCCAGTACGCCATCCTTGTTCAAAATTGCTACAAAAGGGGCGCCCACATTTGCCAAGCCGCTTGTCCATGAAGGTTCAATATCAAACGGCCCCGGCCCGATGAAACTTTGGACCAAAATACGGGAATTCCCGGCACCGGCCAACGGAAATTTCCGGAAGTGGTTCAAGGAACATTCGAAAGGAGGTAACCGAAATGAGTAAAGGTGCCATTCATAATCGGGATAAATTTCTAAGTCACATTGCTGACCGTCTTGGACGGGAGCGAAAAGTAGATGTGTCCCGGCCTGATTGGGAGCACCAGCCGCAATGGGCTGTCTATCAGGAAAAGACATCTGATGAGCTGTGTGCTCTTTTCAATGAAAATAGTGAAGAAAAAGGCACACATGTCGTGGAGACAACAATGGATCAGCTTAGTGAGACAGTCGAATATGTCATGAAAACCTATGATGGTGCACCAATGATTGCAACGAATGATGGGCGCTTTGCTGAATTTGGACTGTCAGATGTATTCGATAAAAATGATGTCCATTTGTGGGCTGCTGAATCAGGTGAAAGGAATATTGAAAGAGCGAGGCAGGCGAATATTGGTTTTCTGTTCAGTGACGTGAGTCTTGCCGAGTCGGGGACGATAACTCAGTTTAATGACCGGAATATCGCGCGATCCGTGAGTCTGTTGCCAACAACTTATGCAGCCATTGTTCCCAAGTCATCAATCGTACCCAGGATGACCCAGGCGACTGAACGGGTCCATAACCAAGTTAAAGATGGACAGACCATTTCCCCGTATATTAACTTCATCACGGGCCCGAGCAACAGTGCAGATATTGAAATGAACATGGTTGTTGGCGTACATGGACCAGTTAAAGCAGTCCATATTGTGGTATTAGATGCTTGACAGGAAAAGGGAGCCAGGGCTTTTTTAGATTACTCACAACAGAGTTATCCACAATATGTGAATAACATGTAGATAACACCCATATCTTGTAGAGAACATAATTTCCGCAACAAAATATTTGCGAACGTTTGTGCATATGTGGATAACTCTGTGGATATACATGTTAAAGCTGTTTAGCGGGCTTATGCTGCCAGAGCAATATCAATAAAATGAGCATTACAATATCAAGTCGCGCGTCAAAAGCAAATTGCAGGAAGCCCTGATTCATTAATATCGGCAGTTTCGTGAGGTAAAGCGCACCAAGGATAATGAGAATAAGCGGAGCGGCAGCGTGTCTCACATATAGTCGTGCCAATATAAATGCACTGCAGGCAATTTCCGTCAGAGCGACAAGAAGCAGCATGGTTTCCGGAGAGGGCAGTCCGAGATTCATGAATGTTGCCTTAAAGTCGCTAGACACGAGCTTGAGAGTACCTGATGCCAAAAAAACATAACCGACTGCATACGAAATCCACTTAGGCATATGCATTGTCTGCATCGGAGAACACCTCCATCGTTAGTGATATCTAATACATATGCAAGACTGTGGACAACTTTGACAACCTTCTTTCAAAAAAGCTCCGGATTGTTCTAAAATCCGGAGCTTTGCTATCTCTGATTTTTTATGAACAGGAAAAGCTTTGTAACCCAGAAAGCGATTAATGAAATCGCAATATCAATTATCGTCAAATAGAATAAATTCATGCCCTTGTGCATCCTGAGCAGATCAACTGATTCAGCAAAGTAGCCAAACCCAAACGCGAATATGGCACTGGATACAATCGCATAAAGATAATAGTTTTTACCGTTGTTGGTGCAATATTGGTACAACAGCATAAAAATAACTGGGAAAAGAACTGCTGTTACACTTACGCCTTCTGGAAGTATGTACGAGATGCTGTGTGGATGGTTGAAGTAATTATTGGCTGTTAAGACCATGTCCGTATTTAACCATAACAAGTGTGTGCTGTATCCGTAAAAGGCGACTTCAAACAATCTTTTCCTGTCCACCGTAAAATAAAGGATAATAAGCGGGGTGATAATGGTAACAAGATTAAACCAGAAGAACCATGTCCCCATGTTGGAGAATAACTGCCAATGTTCTTTAAGTAGATATTCCAGCTGTTCCTTTTGTTCGAAAATTTTATGGTATAATTCCTGTTCATTCATCAAGGACCCTCTCTTTCAAGGATAGTTTTAGTTGATAAGAGGAAATTATTCACCCATTTGTCCACAGAAATCTGTGGACAATTTGTGGATAATGTGTTGTTATGCTGTTTACAAAGTAAAAATTTGTTATACTATGGATAACAGCATGATACGAGAAATCAACTTAAAGGAGGAAAAAGCGAATGGAACGTTTGAGTGAAGAACAGATTGAAAAGGAATTGGATAGCCTGCCAGAATGGAAGCGAATTGATGAGAAGTGGATTGGCCGGCGCTATCGGTTTAAGGACTTTTTGAACGGTGTCCGTTTTGTCGATCAGGTTGCTGAGTACGCTGAAAGCAAACAGCACCATCCATTCATTTCGATTGATTATAAAATCGTTACGATGAAAATATCATCATGGCAGATGAAAGGGTTGACTGACCTGGACTTTGAAATGGTTAATCACTTTGACGAACTTTATGAAAAAGCAGAGAAGTAAAAGGGATAAGTATTAAACCACCGCTACGGAAAATACTTGGTGCTCGCCGTGATGAAGTCGCCTTACATTATAAAAATCCGAACAATGATTCGAAAACTAACAGGAAAAGTTCGAGTCATTGCTCGGATTTTTCTTTCATGGAAATTCTTTTGTCCCAACTTCTTTTTAACGTTCGCGATTTTTCCACTCATGTGCCAGCATGCCGTATACCACATGATCGGCATAATGATCATAAAGCCATTCTGCGTGGCGGATCTTACCTTCCTGCACAAAGCCGAGACGCTCCGGAATCGCCCGGCTTTTATGATTGGCATACGCAGCACGTATTTCGATCCGGTTCAGTTCCAGCGAATAAAAAGCATAATCAACCAGACCGCTGACAGCTCGTGTCATGATTCCTTTCCCTTCATAATCAGTGCCAAGCCAGTAGCCAATGTGTCCAATCCCATTTGTCCAGTCAAATAGATTGAAACCTGTCACGCCGGCGAGTTCGCCGTGGTAAAGAATCCCGGTGGATAGCCCTCTTCTGTCGGCAAACTGCTTTAATACGGATTCAATAAAGGCCTTGGAATCTTCGGGTGTTTTGGTGTAATCAACCCATGACAGCCATTGCCGCAATGTGTCCCTTGATTTATCCGTCAGCCGAAATAAAGGAGCCGCATCGGTGATTTCCAGGTGTTTCAAAGCAATTTCTTCATCAATTTCAAATAAAAACATAATATGCGCCTCCTTATTAAAGTTGAAGATAATTCTATCATATGTGCCGGGGTTTTCAAGTGGTATTTTTAATTTGCCCAGAGTTGTTCCATTAGCCTGTTTCCTGTCTGAATGTGCGCATACCGTTACTGTATCACCAATCTTTCATACAAATAATCGTGAAAGGTGGTGGTAGATTGTTCGGTTATTCAATGGTTCAAACGATACGTGCCAATGCCGGCAAAATGGATAAGGAACTCCGGGGCAGGATACTGAATTTATACAAACCATTCCAATGGACACCCTGTTTCCTGCACAAACTGCTTGAAGGCTCGTTTAGGTGGTTCAGGAAACTATCATTGATTATCGAATTTGAAAATGATTGCCATGAGGCGGGATGTTCAGAGGTCAGGCAAGTAACCGATGGCCGCTTTCGTCATAAATTTCGGCATGAGTTTCCACGTATATCGTGCTGCAGCGTGGAAGTGACCCCCAAGGGGCTTGAGGAGCTCTTGTCAAATTGCAGTGTTATAAGGCGGATTTATATGAACCGGGAAGTTCATGCACTTCTGGATGTGGCAACAGACGCCATCAATGCCCGGGATATCAGTCATGGTGGTACTGAATTATCGGGTGAAGGCGTATCAATAGCAGTGATTGATACAGGCATTCACCCGCACCAAGACCTGTCTGGAAGGATTAAAGCATTCGCTGATTTTGTCAATGACCGGACTGATCCGTATGATGATAATGGACATGGTACCCATTGTGCTGGCGATGCAGCTGGCGACGGGTCGTCCTCTTCGTCAAAATACCAAGCACCGGCACACCAGGCCGATCTGATTGGTGTAAAGGTTCTGAACAGAATAGGATCTGGATCACTTGAAACGATCATACGAGGGGTTGAATGGTGCATTCAATACAACGAAGATAACCCGGATGCCCCGATTGATATCATCAGCATGTCACTTGGCAGTGAAGCCGGTTCTTACAACATTGAAGATGATGATCCCATGGTCAAGGTTGTTGAAAAAGCCTGGAATGAAGGGATTACTATGTGTGTAGCCGCCGGCAATTCCGGGCCGGATCCGCAAACCATCTCCAGCCCGGGTGTCAGCGATCAGGTGATTACTGTTGGCGCACTGGATGATAAAAATACAGCAGACACACGAACCGATGATACGGTCGCTGAATTTTCCGGAAGAGGGCCGACGGTATATGGAGAGGTAAAGCCGGACATTTTGGCCCCAGGCGTCAATATTGTGTCGCTTCGTGCACCGAATTCTTACCTCGATAAATCACAAAAATCCGGTCGTGTCGGAAATGATTATTTCACATTATCAGGCACATCGATGGCGACCCCCATCTGCGCAGGCGCTGTCGCATTAATGAAGCAGGCTTTCCCGGACGCCTCCCCCGATCAACTCAAAACCCTTCTCAAAAATGGTGCTGATCTTTGGACTGACAAAGACCCGAATGTTTATGGCGCAGGTTATTTGAATGCAGCGAACACAATCAACGAATCATAGCAGGCAGGCTCTGACCTGCTTTTTTTTTATCTGATCTGATCCGTTCTTACTAAAGTCTATTTTATCTATAGGTTAAAAGCATGATTTTTCTAAAAATTAAACAAATTATTAGTACATTTTATTATAATTAAAATATTAAAAATAATAAAGGATGTGAAGATAACATGATGGTAAAAGATTACGCGAAGAAAATGTTTTTATTTTTCCTGTTGACAATGGTTGTCGTCATACCATTTGCTGACCAGGACCAATCTTTTGTATCAGCATCCAAAGATACTGCGGAAAAATCTGAGCAAACCGTGACAACCAAAACAATTGCTGAAGAGCAGGGTTTGGCGGACAAGCTTGATGCAATTCTGGAACATAACAGTCTAGACGGTACAAGTGTGAGTGTTAGTGTCCGGAACGCTGAGAGCGGCGAGATTCTGTATGATCACAATGGCGATTTGCGTCTTCATCCGGCTTCAAACATGAAGCTTCTGTCCGGTGCAGCCGCTATGGAAACATTAGGTCCGGATTATCAATTCACCACGGAAGTGCGCACGGACGGTCAGGTAAAAGGAAAAGTGCTTCATGGTGATTTATATTTAAAAGGAAAAGGTGATCCGACCTTAATGAAGGAGGATCTTGATGAGTTTGCAGCACAGTTGAAAGAAAAAGGGATTAGGAATATTAAAGGTGATTTGATTGGCGATGACAGCTGGTATGACGCTGTGCGTTTGTCGCAGGATCTGAACTGGTCAGATGAGCCGTATTATACAGGGGCACAGGTTTCGGCGTTGTCATTATCACCGAATGACGATTATGATGCGGGAACCGTAATTGTTGAAGCACGTCCGGCCGATGAAGCCGGAAATGAAGCGGAGGTCACGGTTACGCCAGAAACTGATTATGTCACGATCATCAACAATACGGAAACGGTCGCTGCCGGGGAAAGCAGAGACATCTCCATTCAGCGTCAGCACGGGACCAATGAAATTATCGTTGAGGGAACAATGCCAGCAGACGGCTCAAGGTCGAGATCGTGGGTGTCTGTTTGGGAGCCGACCGGGTATGCGCTTGATGTCTTCAAAAAGTCACTCGAGGAACATGGGCTTAAGTTTATCGGCGATAGTGATGTAAAAGCCGGTGTGACGCCTGATAATGCAACAGTTCTAGCCTCGAGGGACTCGATACCGCTTGAGGAACTGTACATCAGATTCATGAAACTGAGCAATAACGGCCACGGCGAGATTCTGACAAAAGAAATGGGTAAGGTGCTGAATGGGGAAGGAAGCTGGGATGAAGGGCTCGATGTCATTGAGAATGTGGCAGAGAACTATGGCATTGACAGTGACACTATTCTGCTTCGTGACGGCTCGGGCATGTCGCATAAAAACATGATCCCTTCAAATGAATTGTCGCAGTTTTTGACTTCCATAAAAGATGAAGAGTGGTTCCCGGCTTTTGAGAACTCCCTGCCTGTTGCAGGTGCGCAGGAGCGCTTTGTTGGCGGAACACTCAGATATCGGATGACTGAAGAACCGGCACAAGGGAATGTTGTCGCGAAGACGGGGTCATTGACCGGTGTTTCAGCGTTGTCCGGTTATGTAACATCACAGGACGGTGAGGAGCTGGTGTTTTCCATCATGTTCAATAATTATTTGGGCAGTTCGGATACAGCGCTTGAGGATTCGATTGCAACCACATTGGCCGGGCATGCTTTTGAGAATTCCGACTGATGCTTGTAGCTCTCTAGACCATAACATAAAACGAGTCTGGGACATAAAAAACCAACCTGCCTGACAGGTTGGTTTTAAGGGGGGAGACTACCGTTTAAGCTGGCTTTAATAACCAACTTCAATTGCAGCATTCACAATATACATCAAATCATTCTCATCTTCTTTTTCATCCAGCATAATCCCGCTTGATGTTGCCATGCCGCCATCTGTTATATCGATGGTGACCGAGCCGTACGGGATGGCATTTATCACTTGCTGAGTGTCCAGTTTATCACGGTCGAGCGGAACTGCCAGCCGAACATTCACCTGCATGTTGTTAAGGTTTCCATCTGGAAGACTTTTCTCGATTCCAGGCATCGAATTGGCATAAATTGCATTTTCCACAGCACGGACGGATGCTTTCGTAATGTTTTGACCATGAACGTCAATACCACTGCCTGTTTGGATGAAAAGAATTTGTTCCATGGATGATATGCTCCTTTGTATTTGAATACTCACTTACTGGACACTTCCCATATGGTCAAATCCTAAAACATAGAACAGACGGAAAGATTTGAAAAAGCTTGCGCTATAATCGAAAATAGAATTAAATCAGGAAAGGGTGAGACGATGAAGACCAAAATAAATAGAAACACACTTGAACTGATGACAGGTGATATTACGAAGCAGAAGACAGACGCAATTGTGAATGCTGCCAACGGAACGCTAATGGGAGGCGGTGGTGTCGATGGAGCAATCCACCGGGCAGCTGGCAAGGATCTGCTGGAAGAATGTAAACAGGTACGGCAGGAACAGCTTAATGGCGACAAACTCCAAACGGGAAACGCTGTTATTACGGCTGGCTATAACCTGCCGACAAAGCATGTGATTCACACGGTCGGACCGGTCTGGAACAAAGGCAATCAGAATCAGGAAGAATTGCTCACCAATTGTTACCGTCATTCTTTGGAGCTGGCAGCGGAAAATGATGTAGCCAGTATTGCGTTTCCATCGATTTCAACGGGCGTATACAGTTTTCCAATCGATCTTGCCGCGAAAACAGCTTTGCAAACGATCACTGATTTTTTAAAGAACCATGACTTTGGCAACGTTTGGATGGTGCTGTTTTCGGAAAAAGATTATGAAGCGTACGCAGCTGCTCTCAACGAAGTGACCGCATAATTACGAAATCACTCAAGCTCCCTTTAAAAAAGAAAACAATTCTGTGAAAAACTGAAAATAACGTGGCGCTTCTATCTGATAAATGGTAAAATTTAATAAGAAGGAATAATAAGGAGAAAATCACGATGAAGCTTTGGATGCGGAAAGTAGCAGTGGCACTGGTTGCGGTTGTCACATTAGGTTTATATATCCCCGAATTTGATGCGGATGTCGAAGCAGAGCAGAGTAAAGAAACGATGGATTCTGAAAAGGATTCGCATGATAAATCTGTTAGGGATACAAGTGATCCACCGACTCTGACGGCAGAACTGCCTGATGTGCATACGGATATTTCGGAACTCGACCCGATTGACGACTTGCGACAAAAGGCACGCGAACAAGCCATGATAAAGATGGGCCCGCGGATTACAGCAAAAGTCGAGGATGAGTTCCAAAGCGTTATTCTGCCCAACATGGAAGAAGCTCTTCATCGGATTATGGATGAAACCGGAGCGGATAATCTTCAATATTACAGCATCACTGAGCAGCCATCCGAGGGCTTTGGTGAACGGATTTTTAATATTTATGACGAACGGACGGGTCATGACATCGCCCGGTTCGATGTGAGACGTGAAAACCGCCCCATGGAAGGTTATTGGTTTAATTTTCACTACCATATAAAGTCTGATGGCTTTGAGGATCACCATGAGATTGGAGAAATTTACTGGGATAAAAATATTCCGCCGAAATGGATGGCATGATAAGGGGAGCCTGGTCTTGCACCGGGTTTTTTGTTTGTTTGTTTATTCCTAAATACCCGATTCTGTCCAATTAACACTCAGTGAGGGAAAAAGAAAACCCCTCTAAACTATGATAAAATAAGATGGTGCAGCGACGGAAGGCCCCGTTATCAACCAACAATAGGAGTTTACCATATGTCTGAAGAAAACATAACACGCATCCATTTGGATGATAAAGAATACATACTGATTGGGACAGCCCATGTTTCCAAAAGCAGTGCCGAACAAGTCAAAGAAGTGATTGAGGCGGAACAGCCGGATGCAGTCTGCATTGAACTGGATGAGCAGCGGTACAATTCAGTTACTGAAGGCAATAAATGGCGCGACATGGATATTTTTCAGGTTATTAAAGAGAAAAAGGCCACCCTCTTGCTGATGAATTTAGTCATTTCCTCATTCCAGAAACGCATGGCCAAACAATTCGGGATCAATGCCGGTCAGGAAATGATTCAGGGAATCGAATCAGCAAAAGAAACCAGTGCAGAACTGGTTCTGGCCGATCGCGATATTCAGATCACTTTTTCCCGTATTTGGGGCAACATTGGCTTCAAAGGAAAAGCCATGCTACTGATGCAAGTTTTTGGCAGCATTTTCAGCCGGGAAACGATTTCGGAAGAGGAACTGGAAAAACTCAAATCAAAGGATATGCTCGACAGTATGCTGGAAGAGTTTACTGAACATTTTCCACGGCTGAAGAAACCGCTGATTGATGAGAGGGATCAGTACCTTTCCGAAAAAATCAGGCGGGCACCGGGCAACAAGGTCGTCGCCGTCCTTGGAGCAGCACATGTGCCGGGGATCACGAAGGAAATCAAACAAGAGCACAATTTAGAACGGCTCAACGCCCGCCCGCCTAAGTCAAAGCTGCCGAAAATCATAGGTTGGGCGATACCGATATTGATCATTGCCATCATAGCTTACACGTTTTATACAAACCCGTCAGCTGGGTGGCAGCAAACGGTCAGCTGGATTTTATGGAACGGTGGTTTGTCAGCACTTGGAACAGCTATTGCGTTGGGACACCCTTTGACCATACTGACAGCGTTTCTCGCAGCTCCGATATCATCATTGAACCCGTTGATTGCAGCAGGCTGGTTTGCCGGCATTGCTCAGGCTTTTATCCGAAGACCGCACGTCAGCGATTTTGAACAGCTATCCGAAGATGTCTACAGTGTGAAAGGATTTTGGCATAATAAGGCAACCCGCATTCTCCTGATAGTGGTGCTCGCGAATATCGGCAGTTCGATCGGCACATTTATTGGCGGCGCGGACGTTATCAGGGTATTTCTGGAGAACCTTTAAATTGCGGGAGGGAAATTTTCCATGACATTGATTGCTGAACAGCCATACGTTAAGGTGGAGCACGAAATCGCCATCTCGGGCAAGTATTATGTTGAGGACCCCCGCACCTTGTATTTGTACAGTGACAAAATTGTAAGCCGTCATCATGAATTTCCTATTGAAAACGTCTGGGATATGTCTTATCGCCCTTTTGGCGAAAAGGGCGGCCTGCTGTATTTACACACGAGCAAAGGGGTTAGCGTTTATACTGTCAAACAGTCGCCGGAACGCTTTATTGAGGCTTTCAGGGAAAACATAAAAAATCAGCGGTAAGAGGCTGGACAAAACTTAAACTAAAGTCTAAGGAGAAAGACAATCGGCAGCTTTACTTTAATAACTCACACGCCTAAATAAATACCTAAGTTCTGATTCAAAATATCTCGTCATCACCGCAAGCAGCTGGCGGGATTTTTTATTAGAATTTTTATAAAGATTTAATATTAACTTTATATAATGAAAATAAAAATCATCTAAAATAGTAGGTGAACCAGATTCCGCATGCATGAAACAGCGGTCTCGTCATTCGAAAATCTTTAGGAGGTGTGGTGTTAATGTTAAACAGCAAGCAAAAAGAAAACTTGCTTCCCGTCACAGCCGATCGTGGGCGTATGGATGCAATGCTTTCAAAACTGAAGGACGATAAGAAAAATATAGTGGAGGATGAAAAGGCGTATTTTGATAAGGAAAAGGATGAAAGGGATAGGGAAGCTTTTTACAAGGGAATTGATTTTGAGCTTGGTGACGACGAAGTGATTGAGGCGATGAAGGACCTGCTTCGGGAAAGCCATACCAATCGGGTGAGATATGATCCGAGCGAGTATGTGTATCCGTGGGTGGATCTTCAGCCGGACGGTAATCTGGTTAGTATTTACAACGGAAAAAGCCGGCAGCCGGAAGAAGTAATAGAGGCGGATTATATGACTTCTTTAAAGCGGGAAAAAGAGATGGATAAGGTGTCCGATCCGGAGCGGTTTGCGCAAATTGCAGCAGATTTTAAATACAACTGTGAACATGCGGTCCCACAGTCTTGGTTCAATGAACAAGAGCCGATGCGCGGGGATATCCATCATTTGTTCACATGCGATCCTTCCTGTAATTCTTTTCGAAGCAATTATCCCTATCATGATTTCGCAGGATATACACCGGAAGTGCAAATGAGTCGGATTGACGAGAATTGCGGGAAAGCGGCGGAGGAATTATTTGAGCCGGAATATGGAAAAGGAACTGTCGCTAGGGCAATGCTGTACTTTTTGATCCGATATCCGAATCAGGTTGAAGTGGAATTTCTGGAACAGGTGGATACGGATCTTCTTCTGGAATGGCATGCGACATTCCCACCTGATTTGTATGAAAAACATCGTAACCAGGCGATTTATGAGATTCAGGGAAACCGCAATCCATTTATAGACTTTCCGCAGCGAATGCTGAAAGTAATGAAGTGAATCAGGAGAAGAGACTCCTGATTCTTTTCTTCAGGAAAGTAAAGGCCCTGACAAACAGATATTCCAGCTCTTCCGCTGATATTATTTCTCTTCGGTTGATATTTCTGTTTATCTGCTGATATTTCCTTTCTTCTGCGGATATTGACGTTTATCTGCTGATAAATTCCCTCTTCTGCTGATATTTCCCCTCTTCCGTCGATAACATTTTCCCTTGCTTAAGAAATGAAATAAGGCTTGAGGAGAACTGTCCTCAAGCCTTTTCATCGTGATGTTCCTTCAATTTTAGCCCGATAAATTTCGTTTCAGTCATGCCATCGACGGCGTATTTAACGCCTTCACGGCCGACACCGCTTTGTTTGACGCCGCCGTATGGGTGGTTGTCCTGGCGGTAAGTGGAGATTTCGTTAATCCAGACACCGCCCATCTCCAGCTGATCCGCTACTCGGAATGCCCGGTTGACATCCTTGGTAAACACACCTGCCTGCAGTCCGTAAATCGAATCATTCGAGTAGCCCACCACATCTTCTTCCGTATCAAATGGAATAACGGACACAATCGGTGCGAACACTTCATCCGCGATGATTTTCATGTTGCTTTCAACGTTGGTCATGATGGTCGGCTTAAGTATCGTTTCATCCCGTTCACCGCCTGTTGCTACTTTTGCACCGTTTTCGACCGCGTCGTCAATCCATTCTTTTGCACGTTTGGCTTCTTCTTCACTGATCATCGGTCCGATATCGGTTTCCTCTGATGCCGGATCCCCAATGGTCAAATCCTCTGTTGCTTTGATGTATTCTTTCAGAAATTGATCATAGATTGATTTTTGCACATAAATGCGCTGTGCTGAGATACATACCTGACCGGAAAAGGCAAAGGCGCCCTTGACGAGCTTATTGACGGCTTCATTGATGTTCCCGTCATCGAATATGATATTGGGCGAATTGGAGCCGAGTTCGAGCGTGACTTTTTTGAAGCCCGCTGATTCCTTGATCGAACGCCCGACAGGAAGGCTTCCGGTAAATGATATTTTGTGCACTTTATCATGCGTGACCAGCTTTTCGCCGATATCACCGGACCCCATCAGCAGGTTAAGCACACCGTCTGGGAGTCCGGCTTCATGAAATAATTTGGCTAATTTATACGCGGAGACGGGTGTGTTCTCCGCCGGTTTAAAAATGACGGTATTCCCTGCTGCAATGGCTGGTGCTATCTTGTGCAGTGACAGATTCAGCGGAAAATTGAACGGTGTGATGGCGGCCACGACCCCGAGCGGGATATGTTTGACCAGTCCGAGCCGGCCGTCGCCGTCAATCGCTGCATCCATCGGCACCACTTCACCGCTGATATGTTTGGCTTCTTCTGAGGCGAAACGGAGTACCTGAATCGCCCGCTGCACCTCCCCACGGCTGAAAGAGATCGGTTTGCCAGCTTCTTTCATGATGGTCTCGGCAAAATCGTCTGCACGTTCTTCCATTAAATCGGCTGTTTTGCGTAGGATATCTGATCGCTTATGTGCCGGCATGTCTTGCATTGTATGATGGAAAGTATCAAACGCACCCGTGACCGCACGTTCAAACGCATCATCCGATATCAGGGCAATCTCTTCTACTGTATCACCGTTATACGGGTTTTTCACCTTGATTGAATCATTGCTCGTATTGATTTCTTCACCGTTGATAATCGAGCCTATCACGATTTATTTCCTCCTTTCCAAACTTCAGCAAATAATGTCACCGAGTTTTTCGGTCAATTTCATATTTTCACTGTAATCCACCGGACAGTCGATGAAGGTTGGCTGGTTTGAAGCAGCGGCCTTTTCCAGCGCCGGTTTCAATTCGTCAGCTTTGGTAATGGTCATTACCTCAAATCCATATGAAGCGGCAAGCTGCTGGTAGTCTGGGTTACCAAATTTGATATAAGATGAACGGTCAAATTTCTTTAACTGGTGCCATTCGATTAGGCCATAGCCGTCATCGCGCCACATCAGGACAATAATCGGCAATTCAAGCCGTCTCGCTGTTTCCAGTTCTGCCCCGGTCATCTGAAATGAGCCATCGCCGCACACTGCGACAACATTACGATCAGGATGCACCATTTTTGCAGCAATCGCGCTTGGCACCGCAACCCCCATGGATGCAAGACCATTCGAGATGAGGCATGTATTCGGCTGATGGGTGTGATACATGCGGGCCATCCACATTTTATGGGCACCCACGTCCGAAATAGCGATAGCGTCTTCGTTTAAAACTTTACGCAAGTCAGAAATGATTTTCTGCGGTTTCACAGGGAAATGCGTATCTTCTTCAAAAGCCTCCAGTTCATTGAGCGCCTGCTTTCGGACATTGGAAACCCATGCGAAATCTGCGTTCGGGGATTCAATGTTTTCACCGAGCTGCTGCAGGTTTGCCGGAATGTCACCGAGAATATTAAGCCCCACCGGATAGTTAGCGTCGGTTTCGGCCTCTTCGGTATCAAGGTGAATAATCTGCGTATTGCTCCGGTTCCAATTTTTCGGCGGGTACTCCGCGATATCAAATCCGACCGTGATAATTAAATCGGACTCGTTAAAACCGCATGTAATATAATCGTTTCCGCCGATACCTGCTGTCAGTAGACTTAAATCATTCTCCCAGGAAATGGCACCTTTACCCATAAATGAATGAACAACAGGGATCTTTACTTTCCGCACAAACGCCCGGAATTCTTCGGTGGCCTGCTGGCGGCTGATGCCATTGCCGGCCAGGATGAGCGGATGCTCGGCTTTTTCAATCATGTTAACAGCTTGTTCGATAATGCTTTCGCTGGCTTTTGTATGGGGACGTTCATTCGGGTTTAGTGGTGTCGCCTTTTCGATATCCATTCCTGCGATGTCTTCCGGCAGATCGATATGGGTGGCTCCCCACTTTTCCTGTCCGGCCACCTGAAACGCCTTTCGGACAACTTCCGGCGTGATTTTGGCCGATTTGATCTGTGCATTCCACTTGGTCACCGGTTCGTACATATTAATCAGGTCATAATATTGGTGCGAAATTTTATGCTGGCGGTCAAGTCCTGCCTGGCCAGTAATAGCAACAAGCGGTGCATGATCCATATTGGCATTGGCAACCCCGGTCATCAGATTTGTGGCACCGGGTCCGAGCGTAGCCAGGCAGACGCCAGGTGTACCGGTCAGCCGGCCGTATGTTGCTGCCATAAAGGCAGCACTTGTTTCGTGCCGGGTGACGATAAACTCAATGTCAGAGTCGTAAAATGCATCCATCAGATCAACATTTTCCTCTCCAGGTACGCCAAAGACGTATTCAACGCCTTCCTGTTCAAGGCATTTGACAAGCAATTCTGCGACATTCATTGCAATCATCCTTTGTAAGATATGCTTGTTTTAGCTTTTACCAAAAGTCACGAATTATGAGTACAAAACCACTCATCTTAAGGAAAACCCCTGCATAGGCTATATAAAGTCTATTAGATGGAAGCTTATTGTCAGGTGAAGGCGGGAGAAAACCAGTTATGGAGGGAAATAAATGAATATACTCAACAAAGTTAAAGATCATCGTGAGGAAGAACAGCGCCTTAAGTGGGAAGGGACTTTTGCCGAGTACCTTGAGATTGTAAAAGAGAGACCGGAAGTTGCGCAAACAGCCCATTCGCGTGTTTATAATATGATAAAAAGTTCCGGCTTGACAGAAAAAGATGGCCGTAAGATGTATGATTTTTTTGGTGAGGAGATTTTTGGGCTGGAGGATGCGATTGAAAAGCTAGTGGAGGAATATTTTCATCCAGCGGCCAAACGGCTTGACGTCCGTAAGCGGATATTACTGCTGATGGGTCCTGTCAGCGGCGGTAAATCCACGATTGTGACGATGCTCAAACGCGGGCTTGAGCAATACTCACGAACAGATGAAGGTGCCGTTTATGCGATTAAAGGCTGCCCGATGCATGAGGATCCGCTGCACTTGATTCCGCAGCATTTACGCGATGATTTTTATGATCAATATGGAATTCGCATCGAAGGAAGCCTGTCACCGCTGAATGCGATGCGTCTGGAAAAGGACTATGACGGCCGAATTGAAGATGTAAAGGTGGAGCGTATCTTTTTGTCAGAAGATAGGCGTACCGGCATCGGCACGTTCAGTCCGTCAGATCCGAAATCACAGGATATTGCTGATTTGACCGGCAGTATCGACTTTTCCACGATTGCACGATATGGCTCGGAATCCGATCCGCGTGCTTACAGGTTTGATGGGGAGCTGAACAAGGCAAACCGCGGAATGATGGAATTTCAGGAGATGCTCAAGTGTGATGAGAAATTTCTTTGGCACCTCTTGTCACTCACCCAGGAAGGAAACTTCAAGGCTGGCAGGTTCGCCCTTATAAGTGCTGATGAACTAATTGTTGCTCATACCAACGAAGCGGAATACCGATCATTCATTTCCAATCAAAAGAATGAAGCACTGCAGTCGCGGATTATCGTCATGCCGATTCCGTACAATTTGAAAGTGACTCAGGAAGAACGCATTTATCAAAAAATGATTAATGAAAGTGACATGTCGCATGTGCATATTGCACCTCACGCCCTAAGGGTTGCTGCAATCTTTTCAATTTTGACCCGGCTTGAGGATTCGAAAAAACAAAGTGTGGATCTCGTTAAGAAAATGCGCCTTTATGATGGCGACAGTGTTGAAGGTTATAATCAGGTAGATGTCGATGAACTGCGGAAAGAATACCCTGATGAAGGTATGCGCGGGATTGATCCGCGTTACGTCATCAACCGGATTTCGTCAACGATTATCCGTAAAGAAGTGTCATCGATCAATGCCCTGGATGTTCTGCGTTCATTGAAGGATGGCCTTGAGCAGCATCCGTCGATTTCCGATGAAGACAAGGAACGTTATCTGAATTATATTGCTGTTGCCAGACGTGAGTATGATGAGATTGCGAAAAAAGAAGTGCAGAAGGCGTTCGTATACTCGTATGAAGAATCCGCGAAAACGCTTCTGGACAATTATCTGGATAACGTCGAAGCATATTGCAATAAAACGAAACTGCCTGACCCGCTGACAGGTGAGGAAATGAATCCGGATGAGAAGCTGATGCGTTCGATTGAAGAGCAGATCGGTATCTCGGAAAATGCGAAAAAAGCATTCAGAGAGGAAATTCTGATCCGCATTTCCGCCTATGCCCGCAAAGGAAAGCGCTTTGATTACAATTCCCATGAGCGCTTGCGGGAAGCAATCCAGAAAAAGCTGTTTGCTGATTTGAAAGATGTCGTTAAGATTACCACATCTTCACAGACGCCTGATGAATCACAGCTGAAGAAGATTAATGAAGTGATTGCCCGTCTGATTGATGAGTATGGCTATAACTCCGTTTCGGCAAATGAGCTGCTGCGGTATGTCGGCAGCCTTTTGAACCGGTAGATAAAGCCGGTTTTGTTCAACTAACATTCAGTGGAATAAACCGTTCCACTGAATGTTTTTTCACCAAGATGATTTCTGTAAGCTTACAGATGGCTTTGATAATGATTCTGCGGGGGAGCAAGCCCGGAAGACAGCGGAGAGCACCATCATAATAAGGCCCGTGATGAACCCGCAGAAAGCAATGGTGCACTGGTATATCAGCCGTGGTGCTGATTAATCATTTTACAAGGAAGCTTACGAATCAATAACTTGTTTGATGGACATTGCATAGACTGAATAAAAGCATGAGGAGGGGAATACGTGCAGGAAGAAAATAAAAGTTTCACTGTCTCGAAGGAAGATTGGTCCCTCCACCGCAAAGGCTACCAGGATCAGAAGCGTCACATGGATAAAGTGAAAGACGCGATCCGAAACAATTTACCTGATCTCATCAGTGAAGAGAATATTATCATGTCAAATGGCCGGGATGTTATCAAAATCCCAATCCGTTCACTGGATGAATACAAAATCCGTTATAACTATGACAAATCCAAACATGTCGGGCAGGGCGACGGTGACAGCGAAGTCGGCGATGTCATCGCACGCGACCCAAACGGTGGAGACAAAGGAAAAAGCGGATCCGGCAATGGGAAGAAGGCAGGCGATGCACCGGGAAATGATTATTATGAAGCAGAAGTGTCGATGGCAGAATTAGAAGAGGCTTTGTTCAAGGAGCTTGAGCTGCCAGATTTGAAGCAGAAGGAAGAAGCGGAAGTCACCACCGAAAAAGTCGAATTCAATGATGTACGCAAAAAAGGACTGATGGGCAACGTCGATAAGAAACGGACGATTTTGACCGCGCTGAAGCGCAATGCAATTGAAGGCGAACCGCAAATCTCGCCGATTTATAATGACGACCTGCGTTTCAAGACGTGGAACGACGTCGTGAATCCGGAATCAAAAGCTGTCATACTTGCCATGATGGACACCAGTGCATCAATGGGAACCTTTGAAAAGTATCTGGCCAGAAGTTTCTTTTTTTGGATGATGCGATTTTTGCGTTCAAAATATGAGCATGTTGAAATTGCCTTTATTGCCCATCATACCGAAGCAAAAGTTGTCTCTGAAGAAGCATTCTTTTCAAGAGGCGAAAGCGGCGGAACGATCTGTTCATCTGCCTATAACAAAGCATTGGAACTGATTTCAGATGAATACCCTCCGTCCCGTTACAACATTTATCCGTTCCACTTCTCCGACGGGGAAAACATCACATCCGATAATCCAAGATGTCTCAATCTTGTGAATGAAATTATGGATGTTTCCAATATGTTCGGTTACGCCGAGGTGAACATGTATAATCGTCAGTCAACGCTGATGCGCGCCTATCGCGAATTTGAAAACCCGAAATTTCGTCATTATATCTTAAAAGGCAAGGAAGACGTTTATCATGCATTAAGATCGTTTTTCAGAAAGCAAACAGCCTCTGTCTGAAGCCTCCGCCCCCGCGGGGGTTTCGTTTTTTGTTATCTGACCAGCTATAGCAATAACCAGCGAATTTGCGGCGATTTCGACTAAAACTATAGCGGTTTCACGTGAAACAATAGCGATAGGAACACTATCTATAGCGGTCCGCTGGGAACCTACAGCGCCCCCTGCCAAATCTTTAGCACGATCACCCTTTTATTTCCATTAGTCACCGCTTCACTCTTTTTCAATCTTATACACACCGCGGGAGGTGCTCAGCAAAAACTGCTTACCGTCAAACTCATACAATGTATTGTCTTCGAGCGGTATTTCGTAAACAGATGACGGCAGCGACTGGACATTGCTCGCATCGGTTTCAACCGTGCCTGTCCCGTTAAGCTGTAGCGCATGCATTGGTTCATAATCATCAAGTCGTCGTGTGTTACGTTCATAAGAAATACCCTGAAGCGTCATCAGTGTCTCATCCAAATCATCGAGTTCATGTTTGGAAATTTTGATGGTTTTACCGTTCCATTGCTGCAGTAAGTCATTGAAAGCTTCCACTGTTAAAAATTGTGCCTCCATAATCATCCCTCCTGCTTATAGATTGAGCGCAAATAGGATAATCATGCAGGCTAAAAGCGTGGTAATTTTTACAGTATCAGCCATTAAAAAAACTGCCTCATTTCTGAGACAGTTTTCTTGATGGGTTATTTTACTGGACTTTTTGAATAACCATTTAAATAACGCCCTGTGCTTTCATAGCGTCGGCAACCTTAAGGAAGCCTGCGATATTAGCACCGACGACGAGATTGCCCGGTGAGCCATAATCTGAGGCGGCTTGCATGCTGTTTTGGTAAATATTCTTCATAATTCCCTTCAACTTTTCATCGACCTCGTCAAATGTCCACATAAGCTTACTGCCGTTTTGGGCCATTTCCAATGCCGAAACGGCGACACCACCGGCATTTGCTGCTTTTGCCGGACCATAGAGAACATTGTTTTCGACGAATAAATTGAGGGCTTCCTGTGTCGATGGCATGTTCGCCCCTTCACCAACCGCTTTAACACCATTATCCAGCAATGTTTTGGCGGTTTCTTCGTCGATTTCATTCTGGGTTGCACACGGCAATGCAATATCACACGGAATCGACCAGATATTTGAGCAATCCTCCAGATACTGGGCGTTTGGATGCTTGTCGATATACGAGCTGATGCGCTCATCACCGGTTTCCTTCAATTCTTTCACGGTATCCAGGTCAATGCCATTTTCATCATAAATACAACCGTCTGAATCACTGCACGCTACAACCTTTGCACCGTATTCTGCTGCTTTTTCCATCGCATAGATGGAGACGTTGCCGGAACCGGATACGATCACCGTATGGCCTTTAAAGTCGAGGCCTTTATCCTTGAGCATTTCACGGACAAAATATACCAGGCCATACCCGGTCGCTTCTGTGCGAGCTAGACTACCGCCGTATTCGAGGCCTTTACCGGTCAGAACGCCGGCTTCAAAGGCGCCGCGCAGCTTTTTATATTGGCCGAACATATAGCCGATTTCTTTGGCGCTAACGCCGACATCACCAGCTGGAACGTCGGTCTCCGGTCCTATATGTTTATACAATTCTGTCATGAAACTTTGGCAAAACCGCATCATTTCCATATCCGATTTGCCTTTCGGGTTAAAGTCTGATCCGCCTTTCCCCCCGCCAATCGGCTGTCCGGTCAGGGAGTTTTTGAAGATTTGCTCGAACCCTAAAAATTTCACAATGCTCTGATTGACGGTCGGATGGAAACGCAACCCGCCTTTATACGGACCAAGTGCACTGTTGAATTGAACACGATACCCGCGGTTTACCTGTATCTCTCCCTGATCATCCACCCAGGGAACTCGGAATGATATGACCTTTTCCGGTTCCAGAAGTCTTTCAAGTATACCGGATTCCATGTATTGGGGGTGATGGGCCAGTACTGGGGCAAGAGAGTCGACTATTTCATTAACAGCCTGCAGAAACTCAGGTTCATGAGGATTGCGTTGTTCAGTGGCGTTATAAACTTTTTCTAGATATTGGTTGGCTATTTTCTGATTGTCTGTTTTTAAAGTTGCTTCTATTGTACTCATTGGTCATCCCCTTTTTAGTAAATATTGTAAAATTCACTGAATAAAAGTGACGTAATGATATTATTCTACATGAAAAAGCCCAAAAACACAAGATTTTACTGAATATTTCTAAAGGATTGACTATTTGTAAGCGCTTTAAAACCTGCTGTGCTCACGGTTTGGTCGTTGTGACTGATCTTGAATTCTTAAATGTGTCAATTAATTTGTACCTTCTTCTTCGTATACTGGTCAAAATTTCAATCCCCGGCTCATACACTATAAAAAGACTACTTGGAAGGATGATCATTTTGACGGAGACACAGATGCTGAATCGGGCAATTGATGAAATCACGGAAATAGCGACCGGCTTCGGACTCGACTTTTACCCGATGCGGTATGAAATATGTCCTGCTGATATTATTTATACATTTGGTGCATATGGTATGCCGACACGATTTTCCCACTGGAGCTTCGGCAAGCAGTTCCATAAAATGAAATTGCATTATGACCTTGGGCTGAGCCAGATTTATGAACTTGTCATCAATTCCAATCCCTGCTATGCCTTTCTGCTTGATACCAATAGTCTTATTCAAAATAAGCTGATTATTGCACATGTGCTCGCACACTGTGATTTTTTCAAAAACAATATGCGGTTTGGTAATACGCGGCGCGATATGGTGGAGAGCATGACGGCAACGGCCGAGCGGATTGAAAGCTACGAGATGATTTATGGACGTGAAGAGGTAGAACGTTTTCTCGATGCGGTTCTGTCGATTCAGGAGCATATCGATCCGTCGCTTATCCGGCCGAAATTGCCTGATTACGCGGAGGATGAAGAGGCACTAGAGCAGGAACAGCCTGCTGTGAAGACACCGTATGATGATTTGTGGAATTTGGATCAGTTAAAGCACAACAATAAGCCAAAGCTCGTCAAAAAGAGCCAGAAGAAGTTTCCGCCGAAACCGGAAAAGGACCTGCTGCTGTTTATTGAGGAACACAGCCGTGAGCTGGAGAACTGGCAGCGGGATATCCTAACGATGATGCGTGAGGAAATGCTTTATTTCTGGCCGCAATTGGAAACGAAAATCATGAATGAAGGCTGGGCATCATATTGGCATCAACGGATTCTGAGGGAATTGGATCTGACGCCTGAAGAAGCAATCGAGTTCGCATCACTAAATGCGAGTGTTGTGCAGCCTTCAAAGCAGCAGATCAATCCGTATTATCTTGGTTTGAAAATTTTCGAGGATATTGAAGAACGCTATAACAACCCGACCGAACACATGCGAGAACTGGGAGTTCAACCAAACTCAGGCAGGGAGAAAATGTTTGAAGTTCGGGAAATAGAATCAGATCAGTCGTTCATTCGGAATTATTTAACCAAAGAATTGGTGAACCGGGAAGATATGTATTTGTTTGAGAAGCAGGGCAGCGATTATACGATTACGGATAAAGATTATGAAAATGTGCGTGATCAGCTTGTTTCGCAGCGTGTGAATGGTGGATTTCCTCATATTACCGTGGAAGACGGCGACTATCTGCGTAACGGCGAATTGTATCTCATGCACGGCTATGAAGGCATTGAGCTAGACCTGCACTACCTGGAAAATGTCCTGCCGTATGTATATCAATTGTGGGGGCATAATGTCTATCTGGAGACAGTCGTGGAAGATAAGCGGGTATTATTCACATATAATGGTAAAAGTGTGCAGCGGAAGTTGTTGTGAGGGGTAGTCGATTGTCCCGCATCCATCCGCAATTGCATAGGCTATTATCAACATGCAATTAAGGGAAGTGATGATATGGGGCTGTTTATTAACCATAACGAACATCCCAAAGTCTTTAAAAATGACAGCAAAATCCTTGAACCGAATCAGGGATACTTTCACAAAGATAATTTCGCTGACATGCTCAATGAGCAGAAAGAAATTAATCAATCCCTAACGAATGCGTTTCACGAAATCAAAACACTGCATTATCGCCAGCAGCATGCCAACGCAAGTAAGTGGAAAAACATCGGTGATCAGCTGCAGGCGCTGAATGATCGCGAACACGAGCATCAGACGTTCGAGCACCAGGCGATGGAATGGCTGGCAACGCTGGATAAGAACAATCAAAAGCTGCAGCACATTCTCGAGAATGAAGATACGATGAGAAAGGAAGTTGCCGGACAGGTTGAAACGCTGAATGAATTCAGCCGAGACATCGTAGAGCGGCTGGCAGCATATGAAGTGGTCAATCAGGAGACGGCGCAGCAAATGAATGAGCTCGCCGCCATGAATAGAGAAATGGCCGATCGGGTCGCCGGACAGGATAAGGCACAGGAGGAAATGGTCGACCGGCTGGAAAGTCAGGAAGCCCTGATGGAAAAAGTCCAGCGACAAATCAGTGAATTTCGGTCCATCCTGTTTGAGCGGAGCAGCTATCTCGCTGAAAAGATTGAGGACAGCTATAACCTCACATCCTCCTACTTTTATAAGCTGGTAAGCGGATCCGACCAACCACTGACACTTTACATGGATCAGCGGAAAACCGGGAGCGAGCAGCAGCGTGATTGAGATGAATGGCGATACTTAAAGGGGTATCGTCATTCTTCTGTTATACTGGGAAAAATGAAACGAAAAAAGGATGAAAGTAAATGAACATCTCCATAATTGCCGTTGGAAAACTAAAGGAAAAATACTTGAAGCAGGGCATCGACGAGTACTTAAAGCGGCTCGGGCCTTATGCGAAAGTCCAAATTAAAGAAGTCGCTGATGAGAAGGCTCCGGAAAACATGAGTGACGCCGACATGCAGGAAGTGAAGCGGAAAGAAGGTGAGCGAATACTGTCCCACATCAGCCAGGACACCTATGTCATTACCCTGGATATCAATGGGAAAATGCTGACCTCAGAAAAATTCGCGGCCGAACTGGATAAACTCGCGACGTATGGCAAAAGTAAAATCGCCTTTGTCATCGGTGGCTCGGTCGGTATAAGCGAGGAGGTTCAGAAACGGAGCGATCTGGCACTGTCATTTTCCAAGCTGACATTCCCGCACCAGATGATGCGGATGATTTTGCTTGAACAGGTTTACCGAGCTTTTCGGATTATGAGGGGTGAACCGTATCATAAATAACCAGAAGATTTCCGTATTTCCAATTTCGTCCGCAAATTTAACGCTTTTATCTCCACTTTCTGCTTCCTATTCCATAATAAAAGCCGGGTTAGCCCTCTGAGGATGCGGGCAAACAGTAATTAAACATTTTATTCTAAAGCTAATAATGATACACTGTAATGTGGATATATTAGTCAGAAAAGATGGGCGACTGGATGCGTCCCTTTTTGACAGTTAAGAAAGTATTGATTCTTTCTTACTGCATAAGTGCAACTAAGGCTTTCGCCATTAATGTTTGGCGATAAGGCAAGTTTTCTAATGTGTGACGCCGGATTAAGAGCGCATCCTTTCTGCAAAACTCAACGGGTAAAGGATGAAAAAAATGAGTAATAGACAAATGTCATCAGATGTTATCCTGATCGGCGCGGGTATTATGAGTGCGACATTGGGATCACTTTTAAAAGAACTGGCACCAGAATGGAACATCACCGTTTTTGAGAAGCTCCAAAGCGCCGGTGCGGAAAGCTCGAACGTATGGAATAATGCCGGAACGGGCCATTCTGCATTGTGCGAGCTTAATTACACGCCCGAAAAACCGGACGGATCGATTGATATCAGTAAAGCCCTAAAGATAAATGAAAAATTTCAAGAATCAAGACAATTCTGGTCCCACCTGATTAATAGCGGCCATATTGATAACCCAGGGGAGTTCATCAGACCGTTGCCGCATATGAGCTTCGTTCATGGGGAAGATAATGTGGAATTTCTGAAGAAACGGTATGAAGCGCTTACTGAGAGTCCGCTGTTTGAAGGAATGGCGTTTTCCGACGACCCGGAAAAATTAGAAGAGTGGATTCCGCTGGTTATGAAAGACCGGAACGTCGATGAACCGATTGGGGCAACGAAAATCGACACGGGGACCGATATCAATTTCGGTGTACTCACCAGTAAATTACTGGACCACTTGGAAGAACAGAACGTAAATATTCAATACAATCATACAGTGGAAGACATCGAGCGCACTGATGACGGCTCATGGGAAGTGAAAGTGCGCAACTATGAGGATGATACCCTCGAATGCCATACGGCGAAATTCGTCTTTATCGGCGGTGGTGGCGGCGCATTGCCATTGCTTCAGAAAACGAATATTCCGGAAAGCAAACATGTCGGCGGCTTCCCTGTAAGCGGCCTGTTTATGGTGTGCAATAATCCGGATGTAGTGGCGCAGCATGATGCCAAAGTATATGGCAAGGCTGAGGTCGGTGCACCGCCGATGTCCCTGCCGCATTTGGATACCCGCTACATTAACGGCGAAAGAACATTGCTATTTGGCCCGTATGCTGGCTTTTCGCCGAAATTCCTGAAAACCGGATCAAACATGGATCTACTGGGCTCAGTCAAGCCGAATAATGCCTTCACCATGCTGGCGGCCGGTGCGAAAAACATGCAGCTTACCAGGTTCCTGGTCCGCCAGCTGATGTTATCGAAAGAACAGCGCATGGAAGAAGTACGTAAGTTCATCCCGGATGCCAAGAGCGAGGACTGGGATCTTGTGACGGCAGGTCAGCGTGTACAGGTGATTAAAGATACCGAAGAAGGCGGCAAAGGTACGCTTCAATTCGGTACGGAAGTCGTCAATTCAGAAGATGGTACGATTGCTGCACTGCTCGGTGCATCACCAGGTGCGTCAACCGCCGCTTCAATCATGCTCGAAGTGATCGAAAAATGCTTCCCGGATCGTTTAGACGAGTGGGAGCCAAAAATCAAAGAGATTATCCCGTCTTATGGCGTGTCATTAAGGGAACATCCAGATCTCATCCGTGACGTTCATGCGTCCACCGCAAAAGCGCTGGAATTGACAGATGAAAGTGAAGCAAAACCTGTGTAAATAGAGGATAAAGGAAGCATGTGACAAAGCAAGCGCATGCTTCCTTTTTGTTTCGGTAAAATTATTGTTCCTGCCATAAATAGATCAGGTCACGATTTTGCCCCCTAGCGAAAAGATCGATGCCTGGTTCAACCTCTTTATGTGTGATGTGTGATGTCACCCTTGCGTGACGACCCACTCTTGTTGTAGTACGGCGGATGGTAAGCGCCGGATTTATTGATGGCATTCAACATTTGGTACTTATAAAACACCTCCAATCATATTCTTATAAAGGAAAACGATAAGAAGGAGGTCAAGTTGTTGAATAGAGTTAAAGTTAGCTTACGGCCATTAGTAAGCAATTTAAATTTACCCACTGTTATGAAATCAACTGTACTTCCAGGTGACGCAATGGAAAGGTTATTTATCGCAACCCAGGTCGGAGAAATCTTTTGCATAGGGAACTCAGGAATTAAATCTTTTTTGGATATTCGAAGGCGGATCCTGGAACTGGGTACTTCTGGTGGTGGCTATGATGAGCGAGGTTTGCTGGGGCTGGCGTTTCATCCGGGATTTTATTATAATGGTTTATTTTATCTTCATTATTCAGTAGCTGGAACACAAGGCCCGGGCGCCCTTACTCAATCGTTTACTCCCGACCCGTGCGATTCTCAAACATTGAACCTAAGGTGGACAAATCGAGATACACAATATGATCATATTGATACGGTTGAAGAATGGGTTTTACAATCGAATGGTCAACCTCAAATGCGACGGACATTACTTAACTTAAGAAGACCGTTTTCGAACCATAATGGTGTTGATAGTTTAAACTTTTCACCTGAAACAGGAAAACTTGTTTTAACAATCGGAGATGGTGGGTCAGGCTATGATCCATTTAATTTAAGCCAGGACGATATGGAAATAGCAGGTAAAATAATTGAAATAGATGTAACTAAGAACACATCTGTTACGCATCCTCCCATCGTTACGCGTTTTCATGAACTGCCCACCCCTATTCAAGAGACACTTACGGTAATTGCCAAGGGGGTTCGCAATGTACCGGGGATTTCATTTCAAAGGTATTATAATCAGTATATAAAATATGTGGGTAATGTCGGACAGGAATTGGCAGAATCGATTTTTTCATTCATACCTTATCAACCAATACCGGTTCCTCAGCTTGTCCAAGCCTCTTTAAGAAATGCTGAACCTGAACGGGAAAGATTGATTAACCTTGGCTGGCGCGGATGGGAAGGAGCTTTGCCTACTTCAATTTTAAGGGACTGTACTGATCATCCGGATATGGATGAGAAAATAATTGCATATTACGATGAAACCATTAAAATTTCAGTGCATCGGGTTCATCCGTTAACCAGTTACTACCATCAGGATCCTCGTCCCGATAAGTTTCAGGGAACCGCACTTACGGGAGTTCACCCATATATGGGCAGAGACATCCCCACTTTAGCGGGAAGCGTTGTGTTTACTGATATTTTTCGAGCGAATGACTCCCAAACGCCTGCCAGAGGGGTTTTAGCTTATACCAGCGAAAGGCTGAATTGTAAACTGAATGATTTTAGTGTTATCGAAACCGATTATGATTTTGGGTCCGGGTCGGCCTATTTTGTTAGTTTGGGAGCGAACCCGGATCAAACCAGGTTATATTTAGGCGTTTATGGCTCTATGAACGTGACTGATTTTAACCAGGGCACTGTTTTTGAAATAGTGCCATGAATCAATCACTAAATCATAATCCTTTTTAATCGTTTAAAAAGGATTAAAGCAAATTCGACCCATAACCAGCTATAAAGGAAAGTAAATATAAAAATACCTCCAACTGCCGGAAATGAAAAGGAGTCTGAGGCGACTGGACCTAAAATAGAAAAGCCAAAAATAAACAACAGGCTCATAATGCCCGACATTAAAAGAAATGCACCAGTAGCAATAATACTTATTCTCTTCTTGAAAAAGGAAAAAGATGCGCCAATGCCAAGTCCTAACAATCCCGTTGTAAAAGGAAATATAATGAGTTCAGTCGGCTGTAAGATGAATAGCAACATAATCGTCAGGAAATAGGATACTATGCCATATGGAATAGAAAACATGGTACATAACAGAATAGCTGCAGTGGCAAGCGGGCTTAAAAAATATCCTATCCCCGGCAAATAGCCGCCGGCAGCCTGAAAAACAGCAGCAAGACAAGCAAAAATTGATACTAAAATGAGCTTCATCGTTCTGTTATAGTTAATGAATTTGTGTTGAAATACACGAACCTCATCAGAAACAGGTCTAAAAAAATACACCCTTCCACCCCCAATAAATGATTGATGCGTTACCATTATATGTATCACTTTTGGAGGGTGAACTTATTAAAATATATCAAAAGCACCGCAAAGGACTGCCTCAGCCCCTTTTTGCGATGCTTTTCGTTTATCATAGTCCTATTCTTATCTTTTACGAGCATACTGTTCTGAGTCAGTAATACTACCCAACTCAAAATCCTGTTCAGGGTTAGGCAGATAATGTAAAAATCAGGAATTTAGTAAGATTCATTAGTTTTATACGTAAGAATATGGAGTTCATTATACAACTTTTGAAATTGATCAATTGAAGTTATAGTTCTGATGGAAATATCAAGTACGAAGGAAAACTTCATTTTTACTTTCACTGGCATAAATCCAATATTTTCACTACCATAGGAAACAAAGGGTACCGTCAAGAAGTTTGTGTAAATAAATAGGATACTCCTCAGAATAGGTGGTGTTGGTATTTTCAGATATTATCCCGGGTACCCGGGATAATATCTGAAAATTCGATCGCTTGTGATCCGCTGTGCTTGCCGTATCTCGTTTCAAACATTTCCTGTAACGCTTGATAAGCACTTGCGAAACCTCTGAGCTTCCGCTCTGACCATCTTTGGTTATATTCGGTTGATTGAAGGTATACCACCTTTTCTGCTGCCTTTTCACTGGGAAGGCTGTTCATCGTTTTTTGTACGCTTCTTGATTTCCTTCATCGTCCGCTCAATGATATTCGTAGTATAAATCATGCGCTGGATTGATAAGGGATATTTCAAGAATGTCAGAAGCACATTTAAGTCCTCTTCCCATGATTTGACGACTTTTGGATGCTTGCCTTGCCAGTTCTCTTGAAAAGTTTTAAATTGACTCATGGCTTCTTCACTCGTGCTGGCCTCATAAATAGCCTTTAAATCCTCGGCTACAGCTGTTTGATCCTTTTTACGAACGGCGTTGATGGCATTACGAACTTTATGTACCACACAGCGCTGGACGTCAGCCTTTGGATAAATTTCTTTCATCGCTGCTTCAAGTCCGGGCAGGCCATCAAAAACACCAAGCAACACTTCCTCAACACCCCGATTGTAAAGATCGCGGAGAATTTCTTTCCAGCCGAGTGAGCTTTCCTGGCCACCGACATAGAAACCGAGAATCTCGCGGTAACCGTCTTCAGACACACCGATGACCAAGTACACGACTTCATTGGCGACATCATCGCGGCGCAGCTTCAGGTAAGTCCCGTCAAGATAAAGGATTGAATAACGTTTCTTTAGTGGGCGCTGCTGCCATGTTTCGATATTTTCGAGTGTAACGTCTGTGATGTTACTAACCGTTGTTGCCGAATAAGCAGAGCCCAGCATGTGCTCAATCATTTGCCCGATTTCACGCGTGCTGACACCTTTCTGATACATTCTCGTTACCGTTTCGCCAACCCATTGATCACGGCGTTGGTAAGGTGAGAACAATTCCGTTTGAAATTCACCATGGCGGTCGCGGGGCACAGCAAGATCATCAATATGGCCGTGCTTGGTATCAAGCGTTCGTTTGTAGTAACCATTTTTTACTTGCTTCAATTCAGGATGTTCTTCGTTGAAAAACTGTTCCCTTTCCTCTACCAAAATCGTTTCGAGCTGGTCTTTGACAAAATCACGTACAAGACTATCCAGTTGATTCATAAAGCCATCATTCGTTATACTTTGAGTCATGGTAGGGTTTCTCCTCTCTCTATTTATAGCCAATTCCGAGGGTACCCTACCTCTTTTTTTGTCTCAAAGAATTTACACAAACTATTTTACGTCATCAAACAAAGCATGAAAATGTTACTGCAAAGGGGAGATTCACATGGCACGCGTTAATAACCAAATCATTCTTGCTGAACGGCCGCAGGGGTTGCCGGATGACAATACGTTTGAATTTGTGAAAAAGGCTGTTGAGGACGTCAAGGAAGACCAGATTCTGATCAAGACGCTGTATGTTTCCGTCGATCCGTATATGCGGGGCAGAATGGAGAACGCGGAATCATACATTGAACCATTTAAACTTAATGAAGTGATTGAAGGTAGTTCGATTGGCGAGGTAATCGAATCCAAATCGGATCAATTCAAAACAGGTGATGTTGTAACAGGCATGTTCGGCTGGCAGGAGTATTATGTCGCCGGTGAAAATGAGGTGCGGCAAATCGACCCGTCCATTGCACCCATCACTACTAATCTGCACATATTGGGTATGACCGGTTTAACTTCCTATTTCGGCCTCTTGGATATTGGCAAGCCAAAAGAAGGCGAAACTGTCGTTATTTCAGGTGCAGCCGGTTCGGTCGGCTCCACCGTTGGGCAAATCGCTAAAATCAAAGGCGCACGTGTCGTTGGCATCGCTGGATCAGATGAAAAAATCAGCTTTTTGAAAGACGAACTGAACTTCGATGGAGGCATCAATTACCGTGCAACGGACAATATAAAAGACGATTTGCAGCGCATCTGCCCTGATGGCGTTGATGTGTACTTCGATAATGTCGGCGGGGAAATATCAGATGCTGTCATGACACAATTGAATCGCTATGCACGCATCCCGGTCTGTGGCGCGATTTCCTCCTACAACAAGGAAGAACAAGACTTGGGACCACGTGTACAGCAGACGCTGATTAAGAAAAGCGCCCTCATGCAAGGCTTCACTGTCGGGAATTATTCCGATCGCTTCAAGGAAGGCGCCAAGCAGCTTGGTCAATGGCTGCAGGAAGGAAAACTCACTTATCGTGAAACAATTCGAGAAGGTTTTGAAAACATTCCGGGTGCTTTCTTGGATCTGTTTAGAGGGAAGAATATTGGGAAGTTGTTGGTGAAGGTTGGAGAGCGGGAGTATGTATAAAACACACCATTAAAAAATAAGTCCTGTTCTTCCAATTTGGTAATTTCTATGCACAACATTACAGTGCTTTATACAAGAGGAGCCCCAGCGTTCTTACTTAACAATGGGGCTCCTCGTATTTTTATCAAAACGGAAATTCCCTTGCTTTCTTCTACACCGAAATCCATTTGCCCTCCGTAAACGCCTCAATAATATACGGGATGACGAAACGGCCGATGCTACTTTGACGCATGCCGCCGAATAGGCGGTCGGCTTGTCCTGGACCGGCTAATCGTTATAGATACTATTTAACGAGTCGTTTCTCAGTCTGTTTTACCTAGTTTTGGGCGTTTGAAACATTGCGATAAAGTACATGTCGGCTGGATAGACCTCTTCATCCTATAATCGAATTGAAACGTAAAAAAGGGGCATGGTTTCAAGAAAAAAATAATATTTTTCCTGATCATGCCCCGTTTTCTGGACTTACTTCGATTATAGGGTATAAAGAGATGTTCGCATTAAAAGACTAGTTAATTTTCCAAAATACGTGTTACCTCGGTTGGAGGCATTGCCTTCAGCTACTATTTAAAAAACGAATGAATGGGTGTGATAGCAATTATACCAATAAAGGAAAATCCGCCCAATTACGGAAAGTATTTTAAAGGATTGATTTAATAAAAGTTAGAAAACTTTCTTTAAATTCCATAACTGAATTGTTAAAATATGATTCATTAAATTTTTCATAGGAGTTTTAGATATGTCACAGATGCTAGCACTACTCGTTGTTATTTTCATTCTATTCATTGGTGATTTTGTCACTGTAAGGACAAAAGCGTGGGTACCATCAATATTCATTTGCGCAATTCTCTTTTTATTGGGGTATTGGACTTTTTTTCCGAAAGAAATCGTTGCTCAGGCAGGGATCCCGTCCGTTGTAGCAACAGCCTTGATGTATCTGCTAATTGTAAATATGGGTACATTGCTTTCTATAGAGGAACTAAAGAAGCAATGGAAAACTGTCCTTATTGCATTATCGGGTATCTTGGGCGCCATAGCCCTTTTGTTAAGCATTGGAACACTGTTATTTGGTATTAAAACTGTGATTGTGGCGATTCCCCCGTTAGTAGGCGGACTGGTCTCTGCACTTATTATGTCAGAAGGTGCTACACAAGCGGGGCTTATGAGCTTATCAGTATTCGCTATTGTTGTTTATGTGATGCAAGGTTTCGTAGGTTATCCGTTAACATCAATAATGTTGAAGAAGGAAGGAAAGCGTCTGCTTAAACTTAATAGAAATGGACAACTCGCCAAGAAGGAAGCAGCTGCAACAGTCGAACATCAAAATACGGGTGTAAAACTTTTTGAGAGAATCCCGGAAAAATATAATACGAATTACTTTAAATTCCTCAAATTAGCTGTTGTTGGTTACCTGGCTTATCTTGTCTCAACTGTCTTGGATCCCATTGTGTCAATCAGTCCTTATGTGCTTTGTTTGTTGTTCGGGGTTATTGCGACACATGTTGGTTTCCTCGAGAGACGTGCCCTGGAAAAGGCCAATGGATTCGGATTTGCTATGCTTGGACTCATGCTATATATACTTGATGGGTTGAAAAATGCTACACCTGATATGATGATGGATATATTATCAATTCTCATTGGCAGCATTGCATTGGGTGTAATCGGTATGTATATATTTTCGCTTATTGCCGGGATTTTCCTTAAGTTTAGTAAAAAAATGTCCTTTGCTGTAGCGCTGACTGCCCTGTATGGTTTTCCGGCTGATTATATTATTACGAATGAAGTGATTGAATCGTTAACAGATGATGAAGAGGAAAGAGAAGTTCTGACAAGTCATATGCTGCCGCCGATGTTGGTTGGAGGATTTGTTACCGTGACAATTGTTTCTGTTGTATTGGCAGGTGTACTTGTCGGATTTCTGTAAAGCCGTATTTGCAAGAAGAGGGATATGGTATAATCATTTATAGTCAAGTAATATGGAAGGGGAATTACATGAAAGCCAATAACGAGCGGATTCAAAAAAGTGTTGAGGAATTGAGTGAATTTACGAAAACACCTGGAAATGGCGTCACAAGACTCTCTTACAGCAAAGAAGATCTAAAGGCGCGTAAGTATATAAAAGAAAAAATGAAAGAATACGGGTTAGCTGTCAAAGAAGATGGGCTCGGGAATATGTTTGGTAAGTTAGAAGGAAAAATGAAAGATGCCCCAAGTGTTATCGTGGGATCGCATTTTGATAGTGTACCGAACGGTGGCGCCTATGATGGTGCAGCAGGTGTTATAGCTGGCCTGGAAGTTGCAGCGCTATTTCAGCAGAATAAATTGACTCCAAATTATCCTTTGGAAGTCATTGCGATGATTGAAGAGGAAGGTTCCCGTTTCCGTGGTCTTATGGGATCCAGTGGTATCACAGGTTCTATTAAAGAATCAGATTTTAAAGATGTTCGGGACTTTGATGGCGTTTCGGCAACCGAAGCCATGTCGAATGCCGGGTTGGATAAGTCGTTGCCAACGTATCGAGATCCGCAAACGATAAAGGCCTTTTTGGAAATGCATATTGAACAAGGACCAATTTTAGAGGAAAATGACATACCAATAGGCGTTGTGCAGTCGATTGTCGGGTTAACACAGCTTAACGTTACAATAACCGGTCGAGCCGGCCATGCTGGAACAACCCCGATGGATAAACGGTCTGATGCGGTAATGGCCGCAACCAACATCATTTCGAAATTACCACAGTTGGCAATCAATGAAGGGAACAATACTGTTCTAACTGTCGGACGTCTTCAGGTATCGCCAAATGCGGCAAACGTTATTCCCGATGACGTTAATTTTACGATTGATATCCGATCCGGAAAAGAAGAGCACATCTTAAATGTTCTCAAAAATGTCAGGGAGATCATTCGTTCATACAACAGCAGTGGCATAAAAACGTCAGTGGAACAGAGATTATATATTAAGCCAAAAGCGTTAAGTGAAGATATTCATTCCATACTGTCGGGGGCGTGTGCTAATCTGAACATCTCCCATTGCACTATGAACAGTGGAGCCGGTCATGATGCTATGGTCTTTTCAGATGTAACAGATGTCGGTCTGATTTTTGTACCTAGTAAAAATGGTCTCAGCCACTGTCCGGAAGAATTCACGCATGAAGACGACTTAGCCCGTGGAGCAAATGTTTTATACGAAACAGCGAAAAAATTAACAGAAGGCTAACTTGAAAAGCGATATTTGCAAAATAAACTTACAAAGCCCCAGCCCTTACACTTTAGTAGAAATTGTATATGAGAATTGAATATGATAATAGTTACTGGCATGATAGTGTAGCTTTCAAAAGTTACACTATCTTTTTGGCACCCCTCGCATAAAACAGCCGCTCTGTCGGTATAGTTGGTACTGCAGCGTTCACGCGAGAACCGCACGGAATCGCGCGACCAGACCTAATTTCGCGCGAGCATCCCTCGATTTCGCGCAATCCCCGCAGCAACCCTTACGCCACTTCGTCACTCCCTAAACCTGAAACTGTTGATCAGCTCGGCTATTTGTTTCGGGGACTTGTCCATATCGTTTGCCAGCCAATGCTTGATGACGTAGATGCTGCCGCTGATGACAAAGGTGCCAGCATATTCGGATATATCCGGGTCGACTTCATTGTTGTTGATCCAGCTTTTGATCAGGAATGTCCGAGTGACGTCCATGACACGCCGCTCAAAGGATTGGTCGCCGCTTCCGCTGAGGAGTGTCTGGCAGATATCACGCTTGGAGATGACGTATTCCAGCAGCTTCTCGGTCATCTTCAATGCTTCTGCTTCCTGCTCGAAATTATATTGATCTAAATAGGTGTTTAAATCCGCAATCAGCTCTTCCTCAATCTGCTCGAGTAAGTCAAACTGGTCATGATAATGGCTGTAAAAGGTCGAACGGTTGATATCAGCCTCTCCGCAGATTTCTTTAACAGTAATCGCTGAAATCTGTTTCGTTTTCAATAATGTGATTAAACTATCCTTTAAGACCATGCGGGTGTATTTCTTCCGGCGGTCAAGTTTTTCATTCATAAAATCGTCACACTTTCTTTTGAGCGATTAGCAACATATTGTTTCGAAATGTTGTTTTTTGTACGCATAGTATAAAACTGTTTGTTGTAAATCCAACACGGTGTCGTATATAATATTATCGTGTTCGAATGGATGATGCAAGAGAGGATGAACACCGATTGATATGACAGCACGCATTTTAAAACATAAAAAATCGATTGTGATCACATTTCTGTTGCTGACGATCATCAGCGCGGCGGCGCAGTTTGGTGTACCAGTCAATCACGATATGGTTGACTTTCTGCCGGATGATACGCCGTCCATCGAAGCGACGGAGATTATGAATGAGGAATTTGACGGGGCTGTTGCCAACACCCGTGTCATGATGAAGGACTTGAGCATATCGGAGGCATTAGCATTCAAGGAAGAACTCCAAGCAGTTGATGGCGTCTCTGAAGTGATGTGGCTCGATGATGCGATTGATATTAAAAAACCGATTGAAATGGCGGATACTGATACCGTTGAGTCATACTATGAGAATGGCAATGCGCTGTATTCTTTCCATATTGAAGAAGGCAAAGAAGTGGAAACGACTGACGCCATTTATGAATTAATCGGTGAGGAGAACGCGATGTCAGGTGATGCCCTGGATACGGCAATATCACAGGAAAGCACCGGCCAGGAGTCGATGAATGCCGCGTTCATCCTTGTGCCAATTATTATTTTGATCCTGCTGTTGTCAACGCGGTCGTGGATTGAACCGGTATTTTTCCTGACAGCGATCGGGGTGTCGGTCCTGATCAATCTTGGAACGAATATTTTTATCGGTGAGATTTCGTTTATAACACAAGCGGTGGCACCGATTCTGCAGTTGGCTGTATCGCTTGATTATGCGATATTTTTGCTACACAGTTTTGACGATTACCGAAAAGAGACGGAAGATCCGACCGAAGCGATGAAACGTGCGATGAAGCGGTCCTTCCCGGCCATTGCAGCGAGTGCGTCAACAACGGTTTTTGGATTTACGGCCCTGATGTTTATGGAATTTGGGCTTGGCGCTGATCTGGGTCTGAACTTGGTGAAAGGGATACTGCTCAGCTTTATCAGTGTAATGGTTTTCCTTCCGGCATTAACGCTGATGTTTTACAAATGGATTGATAAAACACAGCACCGGCCATTTATGCCGAGTGTTTACCGCGTTGGGAAACATGTCATGAAATTGCGCATCCCTGTACTTTTAATGATACTGATTCTGATTGTGCCGGCGTTTCTAGCCCAGAGTCAGACCAACTTCCTTTATGGAACTGGCGGACACCCGGAAAATACACGGGCGGGCAGTGATGCCGCTGCAATTGAAGAGTCGTTCGGCAAATTTACGCCGATGGTGCTGCTGGTGCCAAAAGGCGATCTTGCCCGGGAAGAAGAGCTCGTTCAGGAGCTTGATAATCTCGATCATGTGAAAAGCACTGTCTCTTATGTTGATACCGTCGGGGCGGGCATACCGCCGGAGTACCTCGATGAATCACAGACAGAACAGTTCTTTTCGGAGAATTACAGCCGGATTACGATAAATACAACGACCAATAATGAGGGTGATGAAGCCTTTAACCTCGTGGAAAATGTGAGGGACACGGCAGCGGATTACTATGGTGATGATTTTCATGCCTTGGGACAGAGTGTCACCTTGTATGACATGAAGGACATCGTTGAACAGGATAATACGGTTGTGAACCTATTGACCATCATAACGATTGCCATTGTTTTGCTCGTCACATTCCGTTCGATTTCTATTCCGGTTATCTTGCTACTGACGATTCAGTCCGCTGTGTGGCTAAATTTATCGGTGCCGTACTTCACCAACTCATCACTCGTTTATATCGGGTATCTGATTGTCAGTACGGTACAGCTTGCCGCGACCGTTGATTACGCGATTTTATTCACGGAAAATTATACGCATAATCGCAAAGAGATGGGCGCAATGGCAGCGATTAAGAAAACCATAAATGAAAAAATCTTCTCGATTGGCGTGTCCGCATCGATTTTGTCCAGTGTCGGCTTTATCCTATGGGCGACATCAAGCGATCCAATCGTCGGCTCCATTGGGCTCTTGCTCGGACGGGGTGCGTTACTGGCGTTTCTGCTGGTTGTGTTCTTACTGCCGGCATTGTTGCTTATAAGTGACCGGATTATTGAAAAAACAACATGGAAACCAAACTTTTTTAAGGGGAAGTGATGCTATGCGGCTCAAAAAATTAATGATTCTATTGATGAGTGCCGTTCTGGTATTTGGCTCGACGCCTTTAGCCGCTTTAGCTGAAGATAACGGCGGAGATAAGCCGGATGCGGAGAATACATCCGGCAAGTATTCCGCCAAGGACGAAGCGATTTATGGCAATCTGGATGCCGGCGGCGCATTGCAGGATATGTATGTGGTCAACACGTTTCACGTCACCGAGCCCGGTGCAATCGTGGACCACGGAAATTATACCGATGTGCGTAATTTGAGCAATTTAAACGAAATCGAACAGACTGGTGATAATAAAGTCCGCTTCCAGGCAGAGGGCGAGGAATTTTATTATCAGGGCGACTTGGATAACCGTCCGCTCCCATGGAATATCGACATCACATATTTATTGGACGGGGAAGAAGTGGCGCCTGATGAACTGGCCGGTAAAAGCGGCTCACTCGAAATTCAGATCGCCACATCTGCCAATGAAAATGTCGATCCCGTGTTTTTCAAAAACTATTTGCTGCAGATCTCGCTGACACTTGATCCAACGAAAGCCGATGACATCCAGGCGCCGGACGGCACGAAGGCGACTTCTGGAAAAAACACCCAACTGTCATTCACTGTCATGCCTGAGAAAGAAGAGGAATTCGTCGTTTCCGCTAACGTGACGGATTTTGAGATGGATCCAATTGATATATCGGCAGCCCCGTATTCAATGTCGATTGAGGACCCGGATCTTGGCGGCATGAAAAGTAATATGCAGTCCTTGTCTGATGCCATCAGTGAGATCAATCAGGGTGTCGGCGATTTGAATAGCGGCATTTCCGATTTGAGTTCCGGTGCCTCGGATTTGAGCAGCGGTTCGAGCGATTATCTAAGCGGCATCAATGAGCTTGATCAATCTTCGGGTCAGCTGGTCAATGGGTCTGCCAGTATTCGAGATGCTTTAAATCAAGTGAATGAGGCAGTGCAGGGCGGCGTACCTGATGCACCGGACCTGAGTGAGCTTGAAGCACTGCCGGGCGGAATTCGTGACCTAGCAAGCCGCTTGCGTGAATCTGCTGATGGGCTAGATAAGCTGAAAGAGAATTACAATAATGCGAATGGCAGTTTGAAAGACGCGATAAACAGTATTCCGGACTATCAAATCGATCAAGAGACAATTAATGCCATCAAGGATCAGCTTAGAGAACAAGGCGGAAATGGTGCTAATCAGGATCAAACAAAAGAACAGAGCGAAAATGGTGCTAATCAGGGCCAAACGAAAGAACAAAGCGAAAATAGCGCTAAACAGGAAAAGGTCCTGGATCAGCTCTTCGAAACCTATCAGGCTGCGCAGAATGCTAAAGGAACGTACCAGGAGGTTAAGAAAGCTTTCGGCTCTGTGGAGGGAACATTGAGTGATGTTTCCAGCGGTATCAGAGAAATGGCTGATAAAGCAGAATCAACAGCCTCTAAGGTCGAAAAAGGTCTGCAAAGCATGGATCAGATGGGGGCACTGAAGGATCTGCAGAATGGACTGTCCTCGCTCGCTTCCGAGTACCAGTCATTCCATAGTGGTCTCGTGGAGTATACAGACGGTGTCAGCAGCCTGGCATCTTCCTATGAGGACCTTGATGCCGGCATACAGGAGCTTGCCAATGGCACTTCATCGCTGAACAGCGGAGCAAGCGAATTGAAAAACGGTACAGAAGAACTTCAGGACAAGACGAATGATTTGCCGGGTGACATGCAGTCAGAAGTCGATAAGATGATGGACGAATACGATGCCTCTGATTTTGAACCGCAATCGTTTGTCTCGGATAAAAACAAAAAGGTCGACGTTGTGCAATTCGTCCTGCAGACAGAATCAATTGAAGTGGAAGAACCGGAAACAACGGAAGACACCAGCAACGAAGAGGAAAAAGGCTTCTGGGGCCGGCTGATGGACTTGTTTCGGTGAGGCTATAGCAGTTCAATTTACATAAATTGGACTGCTTTTTTATGTTTAAGAAACAAAAGATTCCGGGAGTTTTGTGGTCCTTTGGAGGACGAAGGGTGTTGAATTCCGCGCGAAGTTGGCCCAAAATCGCGCGACAGGCTCAAGATATCGCGCGACACTCATGAAATTTCGCGCGAGGTGGCATAAAATCGCGCGGCGCGATAAAAGAGTCGGTACACCCCGCTAATGTAGATTTTCGGCAGCTGCCGAAAATCACCATACTGAAATATTCCCCGACCTTTGGTAATGTGCTATATATTAACCACCAAAGATGCTGGCAGCTCCTAATGATTAAGTCGGATAAGCATTGGGGAAATATAAAGGGTAAGCGTGTACTATAGAAGGGAGCTTTACATGATGAGAGATGAATTAATGAAATTGCTGGAGGATCGGGAAGATGAGATGATTGAACTCCGGCGTTATTTGCATGAGCATCCGGAGCTGTCTTTTGAAGAAGAAAAAACAGCAGAATATATTGCCGATTTTTACAGCGGAAAAGATGTTGAAGTTGAAACGGACATAGGAAATGGACATGGCATCATTGTCACAATCAAAGGCGCTTCTGGGGGTAAAACAATCGGGCTTCGCGCAGATTTTGATGCACTGCCAATCAAAGAAGAGGCGGATGTTCCATTTAAATCGCAGAGTGAAGGTGTGATGCATGCGTGTGGGCATGACGCCCATACAGCCTATTTGTTAATTTTGGCGGACTGTCTCATCCAATTAAAGGATCAGCTTAAAGGTACCATTAAAATTATTCACCAGCATGCTGAGGAACAGCCCCCTGGTGGTGCCAAAAGCATCGTGGATTCAGGCAAACTGGATGATTTGGAAGCGATATTCGGCATTCACATTCTGCCAATGGCACCGGCAGGAACGGTCGGTTACCATAGTGGCTATTCCTTTAATGGCCGGACCTATTTTAAATTGAAGATTAAGGGAATTGGCGGGCATGGCTCATCGCCTCACAAAGCCAATGATGCCATCGTTGCAGGCGCCCACTTTGTAACAGCTGTTCAGACCGTTGTCAGCCGCCGTGTGGATCCAATGCATTCAGGGGTCATAACAATTGGTTCATTTGACGGTAAGGGAAGTTTTAATGTGATTAAAGACAGTATTGAACTTGAGGGGGATATACGCTATTCGGATGATGAAACACAGAAAGTTATTGATGACGAATTTCATCGGATTGTGGAAGGATTAGAAGGGTTATTCGGCGTAACGTGCGAACTGACGTATACACCTGACTATCCGCCATTATATAATAATCCTGAATTGACTGCATTTGTCGCAGATACCTTAAATAGCATCCAAGATAAAGAATTTAATGAGGTAAAGGAATTTCCTAAATTGGCGCCATCAGATGACTTTGCCTACTACCTGGAAAAAATCCCCGGCTCTTATTTCTACATTGGTTGTACGCCTAAAGGGGTGAACGAGCCTTACTTTAATCATCATCCTAAATTCGATATCGACGAGGATGCCATTCTTGTGGCAGCCAAATCAGTGGGACATGTTGCCTGGAGCTATTTAAATGAATAATGTGGAGTGTTGTAAGAGGCGCAGCCATTATGACTGCGCCTGCTCGATTCTATCCTGCAGATTTGTCTTTTCAATATAAAGACGTATTTCTAATTTGGCTGTGTTTGACTTGTATTCTTTTGCTGCTTTTGATGCGCACGATCATGTGCACGATAACGATCGTCTTCCACCTCATTTGATTTTTTCTGTCCTTGTGGAACGATTGTTGCAGAAATCTCTTCCAGGCCGTTTTGGTCTTTCTTATAAATATAAGATGCTCTTGTGGAAATAGCCGCTCCTGGTTTGGTCACATATGGAAGGACACGGTAGTCAGTCTTCCATTGTGTGGGTGTGACCTGACAGCGCACATAACCCCGGTAGTCATTGAAAAATTTGATATGCTCATTCTGTTCAAGAATCCGGTCTGTGTCCGCACGTTCATCCGCACCGTTTCCGCCTGATGTAATTGATGTTCCGACAAATTCAGCCCCAAGGATACGTGATTGGAGATCCTTAAAATCTGCCATCAGATTGGATGCCCAGCTGGCATGGACATCGCCGGTCAGGACAATCAGGTTATCCATTTTTTTATTCGCTGCAAAGTCAGTAATCCGTTGGCGGGCAGGCGTATAACCGTCCCATGCATCCATGCTGTATAATGGATCGTTCGGACTTTCCCCATAGTTTCGCTCTGAGAAGAATATTTGCTGTGCCAGGACATTCCAGTCGGATTGTGAGTTGTCAAGCTCATCAAGCAGCCATCCTTCTTGTTTGTCGCCCAGCAGGGTACGAGAAGGATCCAGCGATTCCTCAGTCTGCGGTGAACTATTATCTCCGTTTGCCTGATCGGAGCGGTATTGACGCGTATCAAGCACATAGAAATTTGCCAGATTGCCATAAGAGAAATTGCGGTATAACTGCATATCCGTTCCATGTGGCATAGACGATTTTCGAAGCGGCATATGTTCATAATATGCCTGATAGGCAGCGATGCGCCGCTGCACAAATTCTTCAACAGACTGCCCTTTTTCCGGAGTGGTATCCGCGTAGTTGTTTTCCACTTCATGATCATCCCAGGTTACGACCCAAGGGAATGCAGCATGGGCAGCTTGCAGATCTTCATCAGTTCGATATTGCGCATGCCTGTTGCGGTAATCGCCCAGTGTCATAATTTCCGGTCCTTTGTGCGTTCTCACATTTCCGCTGCCAGATACATATTCATTTGGGCCGTATTCATAAATGTAATCTCCAAGATGGAAGACAAGGTCGAGGTCTTCATTAGCCATATGCTTGTATGCTGTATAGTAGCCGTGTTCATATTGCTGACAGGAGGCAAATGCAAACGTCAGACTGGACACACTTGCATTGTGGGCTGGAACTGTTTTCGTTCGTCCCACTTGACTGTATTCGTCTCCTGCTTTAAAACGATAGTAATAGACTGTGTCAGGCTGCAAGCGTTCTACTTCCACATGTACGGAATGAGCCAATTCGGGTCTTGCTATGGTTGTTCCACGCTGTACAATATTGTGAAAGCCTTCATCGCTTGCCAGTTCCCAATGCACGGGTATATTGCGTGAAGGTGCGCCCCCGCCTTCGAGAGGCTTTGGTGCTAATCGCGTCCACAGCACGATACTGTCAGGAAGCGGGTCCCCTGAAGCAACCCCAAGCGAAAATGGATAATCACTGAATGTTGCTTCCGCATCAACTTTAGCCCCGGTCATAGATTGTGCTATGACCATACCCAGTGAGATACCGGCAATTTTTCCGGCACCTTGGATAAATCCGCGTCTGTCAACATGATTGTGCAAGGTCTCCTCATTTAATTGCTGGATCATGTCATCCAGCGATCTTTCCTTAGACATACGATCTGCCCCTTTCTTTGTTCTATTTTCAAATCGATTTCTATTATAAAAGGTGATTATTAAGTGGCTGTTAAAAATTGTTAAGCGGGAAAATATGCTCTAGTGGAATAGGGGGCCGTATTTAATAGGATAAAAGAACAGGTTAAACGAGATGTGCTATATTTATAGCGGAAAAAGGTTTGTATTTATGAAAGATTCATTCTTTATTCCTGCTTTTTCGTTCCCATGTTTTTTTACATAGAATTTATGAAAAATTAAATGTTCTTAAGTTGATTGGTATTTTCTAATTTACGAAAATCGTCGAAAAATTTCATGTAATATATTGCATTTCGCAATGGAAGATAGTATGATAGATATCATCGATATATTGCATATGAGTTAAACATCATAGGAGGAACTTATCATGAAAGGGAAACTGTCTTTTTCTTCTTACGCAGCAGTTGGCGCCATGTTGTTTGCACTATTTTTTGGAGCTGGAAATCTGATTTTTCCCGCACAGCTTGGTCAAAATGCCGGGACAAACCTCTTGCCGGCAGTTATAGGATTTTTAATTACAGGAGTGGGTCTGCCGCTGCTTGGAATTATAGCGATGAGTTTTTCGGGAAGTCGTAATTTGCAGGAACTTTCAAGCCGTGTTCACCCGGTTTATGCCGTGTTTTTTACGTCGCTGCTTTATTTGACGATCGGCCCATTTTTTGCATCCCCTCGTACAGGCACGGTTGCATTTGAGATTGGTATATCGCCTTTTATTAGTGAATCGTCGCAGCAAATCGGGCTATTTATTTTTACATTACTGTTTTTCGCTGTGGTACTCTGGTTTTCATTGAAACCTGGAAAGCTTGTTGATAATGTCGGAAAGCTTTTGGCACCCGGGCTGGTTGTTCTGCTTGCGGTTCTTCTCATTACGGCGGTTATCAATCCGATGGGAGCGATCGAAGCCCCCCAGGAAGCGTATGCAAGTGGAGCATTTATAACCGGTTTCCTTGAAGGGTATAATACAATGGATGCACTTGCATCGTTGGTATTTGGTATTATCGTCATTAATGCTATTCGGGCAATGGGTGTAACATCCAATAAAGATATTCTCAAAACAACTATAAAGGCAGGCAGTATTGCCATATTACTGCTTGGAATGATCTATGCCGGTATCGCGTATTTGGGTGCAACGAGCACACAGGTTTTCGGAATCTTTGAAACTGGCGGACCGGTTTTAAGTAGCGCTGCATCCCATTATTTTGGCACGTTTGGATCCATTCTGCTTGCCATCACCATTATACTAGCATGTTTGACGACGGCGATCGGTCTGACAACAGCCAATGCGGAATATTTCCACTCGCTTTTTCCGCAGTTCAGTTATAAAACACTGGTCGTTTTCTTTGCAACGTTAACCTTTATCATTGCAAACTTTGGATTGGCGAACATTATCACCTATTCTGTACCAGTCTTGATGTTCTTATATCCGCTGGCGATTGTGCTAATGCTTTTGACGTTCTTGTCTCCGTTGTTTAACCATGCACGGGTGGTTTACGGTTCAACCATCGCGGTTACGTTTTTGATCAGTATCTTTGATGGTCTCAAGTCGCTCTGTGAATCATTGGGAATCGAGTATTTCAGCTGGATGCAGCCTATTGTCGCTTTTTATGAACAATCGTTGCCTCTATATAGTCAGGGACTCGGATGGTTGCTGCCGGCTGTTGTTGTGATTGCAGTCACCGGCACCATCAGCCGTTTTCAAAATACCGCTGCTGTTCATGCATCATAATCTATAAAAAATCCGGCTTCCTCTTTCACGAGGGCCGGATTTTTAGTTGTTTCCTATTAAAATTCCTGTAATGTACGGAGCCAGTTTTCTTTCATGACGGCTGTGGCTTTCTCTTTGTCGCTATGTTTCATGGCGGTGATAATGGCCTTGTGTTCATCAATCGATTGTTCGGTTAAGACAATAGAATTATGGAAAAAATGCCTGCGAACATGTGCCTGCAATGACTCTACAACTCCCTGGATATAAGTGTTTTTCGTTATATCAACGATCAACTGGTGAAATTCTTCATCGACTTTTAACGCGGCATAACTGTTACCGGAATAGATTGATGTTGCAAAGCGTTCGTTGATACTTCCGAGTTGCGTGAGCTGATCCTCGGTCACATGGTCAATGGCCAGTTCGGCGGATAAGGATTGCAGCGCTGCCAATGGCGGGAGAAGGTCTTTAATGGCTTCTCTTTCAATCTCAGTAACTTGTGTCGCCTTCCCCGGGAACATCTTAACAAACCCTCGTACTTCCAGGAGCTGCAAGGATTCACGGATCGGCGTTCTGCTGATTCCCAGTGCATCGGCAAGTTCGGTATCATTTAATTTTTCACCGGGAAGCAGCGTTCCATCAATAATCCACTGTTGGAGCTGGTTGAATGCGTTCTCCTTTGCAGATTGACGAACGGGTCTTGAATGATTTGCAGGTATTGGCATGGGCAATCCGCCTTTCTGGATGTTCATTCCTTATAGCTATAGTATACATGAAAATATACAGTAATGAAATATGCAATATATCACAAGGCGAGCAACTTACCTGTTTTGTTGTCCTTATTTTGTTCTCAAGTTGTGATGAAGCCCTTTTACCGCTATACTATCTCCTGCTCCATAAACTCCTCATGTTTTTGCAGGTTCTTACGATGAACCATCCCGGACAAGTGGATACTGATTTCGTAGAGTATGATCAATGGGATGGCTATCAGAAGCGGCAGGACCAAATCGGGCGGTGTAAGCATTGCACTGAGAACGATTAAAATAAAATAGGCATATTTCCTTGTTCTTCGCATGAATGCTGGAGTGATTATGCCAAGCGACGTTAGAAACATCGCTATTATCGGCAGTTCAAAGAGAATGGCAAAAGGTACAACGGTACGAAACAAAAATTTAAAATACCTGTCAACTGTAAGCATCACGTCGAACATGCCATCATTTAAACTGAGCAAAAAAGGAAATAAGAATTTGATGAATATCAAATAACCAAACACAAGGCCGGCCATAAACAATAAGAATATGAAAGGAATATAAGCTAGCGATACTCTTCTTTCATTTGGAGCCAGACCCGGTTTAATAAATGCCCAAATTTGATAGGCTAATATAGGAAGGATTCCGGTAATTGCAACAATCCCGGCCATGGAAAAATAAACCCATATAATTTCCCCTGGACTTATAACCACCAATTCAATATTGATAGCGTTAATAAAAAAGGCATAAATATCTCGTACATATAAAAAGCCGGCAGTAAAAAATAAACTGAAAAATAGTAGCGTTACGATGATTCTATTCCGAAGTTCAGACAAATGCCCGACGATATTCATTTCTTTTTTGTTTGTCCATTGCTTGGCTTCATCCATGCTTACCACTCCCTTAGGTGTTCATCAGTTATAATAAAATGATAAGATCCCCGCATCACTTTAATGAAATGGGGGACCGTGTCTTTAATTGCTTTGCTTCTCGGCCATATGTTTTTCGCCATCCTGCTCTTCCTTATTCTCATCCCTAGTTAAATCGCTAGCGGAATTTTTAAATTCCTTTAATGTTTGTCCAGTGGCCTTCCCAATTTCGGGAAGCTTTTTTGGTCCAAATATAACCAGTGCGATAATCAAAATTAATATCAATCCCGGTATACCGATACTGGATAACATAATACATCTCCTTTTTTAAAAGTTTTAATAGAATCTTCTTCTCTATTTTCAAGTTTATCCTAACATGAATTGATTGCTGATAGAGCCAGAATTAGCAGAATTAACAATAAATTTACACGATTTAAATAGTGAGTTAATACTGTACTGTTACTCTGCTAATAGACCCCGTTAAAAAAAGGTTGTCTAAATTCAAAGGAGGAATCTTTAATGAGTGGCGAGTCGAATATGGACAGACGGAAATTTCTAAAGATGAGTGGCATGAGCACAGCAGCTATCGCGCTGGGAACATCAGGTTTTCTTTCCCTAACCGGAAATAGTGCATTAGCGGCACCGGGAAGGTCGAAGGGTTCATTTGGCGGGTATGGACCGCTGGCAAAAGACCAGGGCGGTGTGTTGAACCTTCCGAGGGGTTTTCAATATCGTATTTTGTCTGAAGAGGGTGGTAAACTTTCAGATGGACGCCCGATACCAGCGATGCATGATGGCATGGCTGCCTTCCAGGGAAAGAACAACTCTACTATTCTCGTACGCAATCATGAACTATCCCAGGAGTCGGACTACCCGGTAATTGGTAAAAACCCGTATCATAAGGATAACATAGGCGGAACGACCACATTGGTTGTCGGCCCCGACCGTAAATTGCTAAGTGACTATGTTTCATCTGCAGGTACTTATCGGAACTGTGCAGGCGGGGGGACACCATGGGGAACGTGGATCACATGTGAGGAAACACTGGTAGAAGGCCACGGCTATGTTTTCGAAGTGGATCCAAATGACCCGGAAAACAATTTGTCCAAAACGCCAATCCGGGAGATGGGGCTTTTCTCACATGAGGCGGTGGACGTTGACCCTGCAACGGGGATTGTCTATATGACAGAAGATGCTTCTCCCAGCTATTTTTATCGTTATCTGCCGGTAGACCGCAGTCAAACGATTGGATCACTGCAAAAAGGCGGCACATTACAGGCTGCTGCGATTGAAGAACTGCCGCGGAATGAAGCAAGCAATTATAATTCAGGCAAGAAATATGGCATCGTCTGGAAAGATGTTGATCCGGAAAAGCCAAGCATGGAAGCCGGGCAAAAGGGCTGTATACAATTCAGCAGATTAGAAGGCTGCCATTTTGTGGAGGGTGTATTCTGGTTCTCTGATACGGATGCCGGCAGCAAAGACCTTGGACGCATTTACCGCTACATACCGTCCACCAATACGCTGGAACTTTTCTATGAATCAACTGCAGCCAATGATCTGGAAGCTCCGGATAACATTAATGTCACGCCATGGGGGGACCTATGGATTGTGGAAGATGGAGGGGGATCCGACCGCATTATCGGGCTGACACCTGAAGGCGATACGTATGTGTTTGCGGAAAATGCTTTGAATGATTCAGAACTGGCAGGCATTACATTTTCGCCGGATGGAAAAACGGCATTCGTGAATATTCAAACGCCCGGGATTACCTTTGCGATATGGGGGCCATTTGGACGCAGAAATCGCGGCCGCGGGCGTATGATGGGACATGCAGCACCACCGAAAAATTATGGACCGAAAATCGGGGACAACCTTGCTGCCTTTGCTGAAATACAGGGAATGTCTGATTTGGAGGCTGCAGCATTCCAGCGAAACGGTATCCCGATTGTGTAATGAAAAAACAGTTATTCATTCAGCATCTATTGGCTAGGCATTATGTTTATGATCAACAGTTGCCAAACAGACTCTGGCATCTTAAAAAGTTATAGGAGGTCTATTTTAATGGGGATCAAAAAGAAACTGGGAATGGGTATTGCATCCGCAGCATTGGGAATTTCTTTGGTGAGCGGCGGCACCTTTGCGTATTTTAGCGATACGGCGGAAGCTGACAATACGTTTGCTGCAGGTACGCTGGATCTTTCGGTTGATCCGGAGGTCATTATTAATGTGGATAATTTAAGGCCTGGTGATTACGAATTCCGCACATTCTATTTGGAGAATAACGGTTCGTTGGATATATCAGAGGTTTTATTAAATACAAGTTATGAGGTAACAGATGCAGAAGGGAACAATACAGATGATTTTGGCAAACATATCCGCGTGAATTTCCTTGAGAACTATGATAAGTCGGAGGGCGACAAATATAATGATATCATTTATTCGACAACGCTGTATGAATTGCAGAACATGGCTCCGGATGCGGTCGCCAAAAATGTCCTGGGATTTGAAAATGAACCAGGCGGTTTACCAACAGGAAGCAGCGATACCATGTATGTCCAATTCGAATTTGTGGATAACGGGGAAAGTCAAAATCAATTCCAAGGTGACGAGCTAAAACTTAATTGGTCGTTCGAGGCCAGATAAACGTCTGGCTTTGACACCTGATAGAAACCACTTCATTACTTTACAGCTGCCAGAGGAGAGGCTGAAATGAGCATAAAAACAGTATCGTCCTGGCTGGGATCGGTATAAGTCTGATCACCGGTGGAACAAGCGCCTATTTTACGGATGCTGCTTCCACCGATAATACGATTACAACTGGATCATTGGATCTTGGGTTAAATAAAGAACCAATTTTTCAAGTTGAGGGTCTCATGCCTGGGGGTACACAGGAAACTCAATTTAAACTTATCAATGAAGGTAGTATGAATATAGAAAGTATTACCTTAAACACGTCCTATGACATTGTTGATAAGGGTGAACCCAACAATAGGTAAAAGGGATAGTGGAGAAGCTGGTAAATCTGCAGAAAAGGAGACGTGGAGCGGCAATGGAGAGGACTGCCCGGAGGAACCCAAAAGGAACAGTCAGTAAAAGAAAATGCTGACGCAGATAAGAGTCCAAATAAAGACAATAAGCCATTGCAAGAAGGTGAAACGTGTTGATGAAAACGATGGTGTTAAAGTGGACCAACCGGATAGTGACAGCTGTATTAATTATTTTATTAATAAGTTTAGCGGCATTGGTTATTTCCATCAAATTAGCGGGGGGAGAGCCTGAAGTATTCGGCTATCAATTGAAATCTGTCTTATCGGGATCCATGGAACCTGGTATACAGACAGGATCCCTCATTGCTGTAAAATCGGTAGATGAAGGAGAGAAATCAAATTTTCAGGAAGGCGACGTAATTACATTTGTCAGTGAAGAAGATAATTTAATCACCCACCGAATTACAGAAGTTGCAGAAACAGACAGCGGTGTGGTTTATACCACCAAAGGGGATAATAATAATGCGCCGGACTCATCCCCGGTTTTAGCTGAAGATGTCGTAGGGCTGTACACTGGATTTACCATCCCATATGCAGGTTATGTCGCTAATTTTGCCCAATCCCCAAATGGAAGCATTTTATTTATGATCATACCTGGTATTCTATTGATCGGGTACGCCTCGTTCACTATTTGGCGTACACTAAGGAAACTGGATGATAGCGTTAAAAGCAGTGAGAAAAGAGCGGAATAAAGGATGCAAAGTAAACCATGTGAAAAGAAAGTCTGATTAGCATCACTTCAAAAAGTGGTGCTTTTTTCGTTTTATACGTCCCTGTAAGGGATACATACAAACTATCAAGCGAATAAAGGGCATCCGATTCACCATGATAGTATCGCACCTTCACTTACGGAAGCACCAAAGGATGATGAATTAGAGGTGATGAAATGAAGCATCGGAATAAACTGCAAAATAAAATTAAGAAATATAGAAACATGTCTAAAAGAGAGAAATGGCACCAGATCTACTCTAACCTTTGGGGCACCCCTATTATCTATGCAGTTATGTCTCTGCTGCTTTTTGCTGTAACAGTATGGGGGGACCTGAAAATGGAATTTGGCAACATGATGCCTTCTATAATTACTGCTGAGTTTCAATTAACCAACACGATTTTAAGTACCCTGACAGGGGGGCTTTTATCCTTAACTTCTTTTACTTTTTATGGGGTTTTAACGGCGTTAACCACCTTTTCCATTCAATTCTCCCCAAGAATCCTCAAGAATTTTATGATGACAAATGGGACACAGCGAACCTTGGGGATTTTTACGGGTAGTTTCCTGTATGTATTGCTTTGTTTACTATTTCTTGACGGGGGATCAGCCACTCAATATTGCTTGATCCCTGTAACGGCAACAGTACTTGCTGCTTTATCATTAGGCGCTTTTGTTTATTTTATTAACCATATCGTTACTTGGCTTCAAGTAACGAACATGGGCGATGAAATGAAAAGGGAGTCCATCAATGCTATTGAGCATTCTTTGCTTCGAGATCTTGAGCCGTACAGAGTAGGGGATCATGATACGATAAAAGGCCAACTCCCGAAAGATCAGGGGCGTCAAATCGGCATTGATTTTTCTGGTTATTTACAAACTGTTGACTTCGTCTCATTAATTGACGAAGCTATTAAGGATGATCTTATTATTCGGTTGGAATTCAAAGTTGGAAATTTTATCTTTGACTCGACACCTTTGTTGACCTACTGGAAGAAAGATAAAGCAACAACAATCGATGAATTTAAATATAAAGAAATGTTTCATATTGGAAAAGATCAGACAGAAATTCAGGATATTGAATTCAGCATTGATAAATTTGTTGAAATTGCAGTTCGCGCTTTAGGCAATGATGATATCAAAACAGCAACAGGTTTCATTTATCAGATCGGGGACCTGCTTATAAACATTTCCCGGAAGGCAAACTTTACTCCCTATTTAACAGATAAGGATGATAAATTACGTGTTATTTTACAAAACCTCAATTTTGAGGACTATTTATATATTAGCTTCGCCTCCATTCGTCATTATGCAAGGGATAATGTAGTCATAACTGTGGAACTCCTAAAAGTCTTGGACGCCATAGCCCAAGGAGTCAATGAGCGCGATTATAAAGCCGTCTGGGAATTTGCCGTTTATACGGCTAGAGGTTTCGAATACGAGTATATGCATGACTTAGATAAAAGGAAATATTACAATGCGCTTTTAAACATTGCGGAGACAACAGGGAATAAGCAAAATTACAAAACCCTTATTGAGGAGATATCACACAGGCCAGAAAGTTAAGTGTTTGCCAATATAATGATAAATTGTTTTAATTTTAGAGCATTCCTTTGAAATAAGAATGCTCTTTATTTGTGTTCGAAATAAACAATAAAGTCATGATATAATTCGGCAATTATTTATTGTTATTCGATAAAAATTGTGTTAATATCAAATGACAATCATGAAGTGAGGTGCTTTTGATGAAAAAGGGATCAACATTCTTTTTAAAAATAGCTGTTATCTTTATTGGAATCCCGGTTCTTGCTTTGTGCATATTCTTGTTGCCTCAGATAGCGAATGAAGCTACTCTGCAAGCAGGAAGGGACTCAGAGTTGGCTTATGTGGTATTTGGCATGTTAATCATTATGTATGCTGCAACGATACCGTTTTACTTTGCACTGTACCAAGCGTTAAGACTCTTAAGTTATATTGACAAGAACCAAGCTTTCTCCCACATCTCTGTCAGAGCTCTAAAAAATATAAAAAACTGTGCAATCACAATCAGTGGCTTGTATGTGGTGGCACTGCCACTTGTCTATATTATAGCGGAGTGGGATGACGCGCCAGGACTCATATTAATCGGAATGGTCATTATTGGTGCTTCAATAGTGATCGCAGTCTTTGCTGCTGTTCTTCAGAAGCTTTTACAAGAAGCGATTGACATCAAATCGGAAAATGACTTAACGGTCTGAGGTGAATAAGATGGCAATTATAATCAATATTGATGTGATGCTGGCTAAACGGAAAATGAGTGTAACAGAACTTTCAGAGAGGGTTGGCATTACGATGGCGAATCTTTCTATATTAAAAAATGGCAAGGCGAAAGCGATTCGAGTATCAACTTTAGATGCAATTTGTAAGGCGTTAGATTGCCAACCCGGGGATATTTTGGAATACCGAAATGATGAAGATACCCAGGTCTAAGGCGAAAGGGGGCTAAGCATGAATGTAACCATTCAAGATGATTTTCAGAAAAAAACGTTGAAGGCACAATTCATGAGGGCACTGAAGCAGCTTATTCGTTTTGGTTGGGCTCAGGCCCTTTCATGTTTGTTTCCTGTCGTTATTTTCGCATCGTTGGCGGTCACACAAATTATACCGCTTCCCTTCCTCCCCCGGTATGACTGGCTACTGGTTATCTTCCTTTTGATGCAGTGGTGGATGTTGCGTTCCGGACTGGAAACACGTGATGAACTAAAAGTTATTTCATTGTTCCATTTTATTGGCCTTATGCTTGAAATCTTCAAGGTACATATGGGCTCCTGGTCTTATCCGGAGGAAGGGCATTTTAAGATTCTTGGCGTTCCTTTGTATAGCGGATTCATGTACGCAAGTGTAGCGAGTTATCTTTGTCAGGCTTGGAGGAGATTGAATCTTGAACTGGTGAAGTGGCCGCCGTTTTGGACAGTTGTACCCCTTGCAGCTGCTATATACTTTAATTTTTTCACCCACCACTACTGGATTGACATTCGTTGGTGGTTAGCCGGACTTGTGATGATCGTCTTTTGGCAATCATGGGTCACATATGAGATAGATGGGACACGTTACCGTATGCCGCTCGCGCTTTCTTTTGTGCTCATCGGATTTTTTATATGGATCGCCGAAAATATCGCAACGTTCTTTGGAGCTTGGGAATACCCAAACCAGACCGATGCGTGGAGCATCGTCCACCTGGGCAAGATGAGTTCTTGGCTCTTATTAGTGATTGTTAGCTTTCTTATCGTAGCGACGTTAAAGCAAGTTAAGGAGAAATTCCACTAGAAGGTATTCCGTCACCCCATGTTTTTACTTTTGCTTGAAGCTGTACTTTTTGTTGCCGGAACTGATTGACGCGATGCCCGTTTGCCCCGGATGGATGGGGAAATCCGGTTAAATAGGAATGATCAGGCAGTTTATGTTCCTTTGCCAGTCTTGACATTACGCGGTCCGCTGTTTTTCCAAGCGGGATGACAAGTGCAGGCGGTGTTATTTCTGCCAATTCTTTCGGGAATTCAGTGTAAGCGTAATGCTGCAATATAGGTGAACGATCGATAGATGGCTGATGTCCCGTATAGTTTTTTCCTTTTATAAACACTGGGTATTTGATAATCGATGTGGTATGCAGGAGGATCCTGTTTATCCCAAACAAGTCAGCTGAGCCTGGGATGTCGAGTACTTCTGGAATACCGCATTTATCAAGCATGTTAATAAGGTTTTTTCGCATGGAGCCAGCGAAACCGGCTGCTTGTTTGGTTTCCTTTAGGCATGCTTCCAGTGGCTTATCGGCCGCAAGACTTTTGATGAATTGCTCGTAAGCGGTCTTCATTTGATGCCATCCCGGGGTGATGCCGGCAATCACAACCTTTGCCCCGATGTTAATGTGCTCGTTATGGGGGGCGTAGTACATGCCGAGACCCCCATCTTTTTTTATTAAAAACGAATCCGCTGATAAGTCGTGCTTGGTCAACGGTTTGTCAGTGTCCAATGTTCGAATTGCCGGCAAAAATTTTTGGAGTCTTTCGTGTGACATTGATCTAACCTCCTTGTGTTACCTACATTAAACCATTTTGACGGCTATTACACCATTATAATGAATAGAGCCAAAGATGGTTTTGCCGTATGGTGCGATGACACATGTGGATTGTGACAATGGTACGTTTTCGATTTTGGAGAGCGGTGTGGAATCGTTATAATAAGCGAACTTAATAAGACTCTTTCTAAAAACAACCTCGATGAAAGGTTGTTTTTTATTTAATATAGTGCTCTTTGAAATGCTTGCAGGTTACAAACGGTCAAGCCCTTGGAACGAATAATTTAGATTTTGAGTCAAATAATAACAACAGAATGATTATTCTGGAGGAATCGAATGATGGCAAACGAATCAGCTGTTCAGTTGACTTCTGCCGAGCTATCGCAGATCTGGACATCCTACCTAAATGATACGGCATCCATATGTATCCTGAAATATTTTTTGAAAACGTGCGAGGATCCTGACGCACATAACATTTTAGAACACGCTTTAAAATTGTCCGAGGGGCACGTCGCGAAACTGACGACTATATTCAACGGGGAAGATTATCCGGTGCCTGCTGGTTTTTCGGAAAACCAGGACTTAAATATCGAAGCACCAAGGCTGTTTTCCGATCAATATTTACTCCATTTCATGTTTCAAATGTCACAAATATCACTGAATGCGTACAGTGTCGCCAAGTCATTGGCTGTCAGACCCGATATTGATGCCTATTTTGCCGAGTGTCTGCAAGAATCCAAAGAATTAGACACGATGGCAAAACAGGCTTTACTTTCAAAAGGACTTTTCGTCCGCTCGCCATTCATTCCGTACCCGGATAAAGTGGATTATGTCAAAAAACAATCCTTTCTGACTGGGTGGTTTGGGGAAAGACGGCCGCTCTTGTCATTGGAGATCGCAAATCTGTATGCCAATTTCCAGCGTAATGCGTTGGGGAGTGCGACATTGGTGGGGTTCAGCCAAATTGCACAAACCAAAAAGGTCGGGCAATTTTTTACTCGAGGCAAAAAAATCGCAGATAAACATAATGAAATATTCGGTTCTATATTACGGGAGGATGATTTGCCTGTACCGATGACATCCGATACATTTGTAACTGAATCAAAAGTTCCGCCCTTTTCCGATAAAATGATGCTGTTTATCGTGACGGCGCTCATCGGCCTGGGTGTTGGCTATTATGGAACAAGTATTTCCACGAGCCTTAGACGTGACTTAACAGTACATTATGATCGGTTTATCCACGAAATTCTGAAGTACTCGGAAGATGGTGCTAACCTGCTTATTGATCATGGGTGGATGGAAGAACCGCCCCGTGCGAGTGACAGGGACGAACTGGCCAACGATTAAAATGACATGCAATCAACGGGAATCTCGCTGTTCGATGAAAATGCAGATGTTTAAGTTTGAAAGGCTAAAGCCGCATTTCCCCATAAAAAATGCGGCTTTCTCAAAAGTGGTTCAAATTGTTTTGTGTTATTGATATTACACTAAAATATGAGGGTAAGTTAAAAGAAAAAGGGGATTTGAATGTTTAAATCGCAGCAAACAGACACCATCGACAGTTATTTTGACCGGTTCCAGCAGCTTCATGATGAATTCACACCTTATTGGATGGATCATATATTTCTGCATGGTGGCTGGTGGATCGCTGTTTTATTAACAATAGCTCCGTGGATATTCTGGCTTTTTTATCGTAAAAAAGATAGCACACACCGGCTGTTATATGCGGGATTATTTTCGATCATCATTGGAGTGAGTTTGGATTATATCGGTATAGCACTTGATTTGTGGCATTATGGCAGTAAAGTCACGCCCACGTTTCCGGCGTGGTCGCTCTACCATTTTGCTCTACTGCCGGTGACCATCATGTTTTTGATTCAGACAAAACCACACATTGCCGCGTGGAAAAAGGGGATATTTTATGGCTTGCTGACAGGATTTATCGGTGAGCCGATCTTCGTATGGGCTGGTTACTATGTGATGACTGGGTGGGAGTATGTCTATTCCATTCCTATTTATACCGTTATTTATATCGTTTGTGACTGGCTGACGAAAAGAGAGGCGTTCGAATGGCTTTCAAAGCAGTAGCCGAAATGCATAATCTCTCCGTTAGTGTAAAACATTAAAAAGAGGTTGTTTTTTTAGGAGGCAACGATGAAACAGAAATACGAAAAATTTTTTCTGGGTATTTTAACATTACTTGGTATAGCCATGATCCCCGTATGGTTTAACAAACGTCCCCGCAAAGACTGGACGATTGTCTTTTTGCTGGCCGGTTTTTTATCAGGCATGCTCGACTTATTTGTGACGGCTCTAAAGCTGATACGCTACCCCACAAAAATATTCGGGGAAAAACTGAATATTAGCTTGTTGTTTGATTATTTACTGCTTCCGAATATGGGTGTTCTCTATAACCAATTTTCGTATAAGTCGGGGTTTTGGGAGGCTCTCGCTAAATCACTTTTGTTCAGTATCCCTATGACAACCGTGGAATATCATTTGGAAAAACGGACGAATTTAGTCATCTGGGAGAAATGGAACTGGTTTTACACATTTATTTCGGTGACACTGTTTCTTTGGCTTGAACGAGGATTTATGGCGCTCATCAGAAAATACTCCAACCCGCGCTTTGCCCTGGTCAAAAAGTTGAAGAGGCAGTTGCGGCATCCTTTCTGATTGACTTACACCGGACTTCTCTTTGGAACACCACTTGACCACGTTTTTGCGCTCCAAAAAACCTCAGTGAAGAAGGTCTTGAATGAACAAAGGCGAATCATATAAATCTCCCGTGGCCGCTATGCTATGGTCATTTGCATTACCGGGGTTCGGACAAATTTATAACCGGGATTATTTGCTTGGACTGTTGCTGGTGGTCTGGGAAGTTATATTAAATTTATACTCCAATTTAAACATTGCATTGATGCACTCATTTCATGGGGACTTTGAAGTAGCGCATGATATCATTAACTATGAGTGGGGATTGTTTTACCCGTCAGTGTTTGCATTTTCATTATGGCAGGCATATAACAAGGCAAAGGCTATTACATACAGGCATGAACATGGAAAAGAACTGACGGAAGTTTATTTTACCGGTCTTTTCTTCGGTTTGACTGCCGGAATGAACATTGGGCTTACGACACATCATTTATATCAGTTGCAAGGGCTCCAATTCCTTGCGGTTCCAGTTTTTAGTGGACTGTTTTTTGGAATCATTGGCGCTGTTCTTGGTCATCTGATCGAAAAGCATTTCGTAAAACGGAAACAAAAGAGCAGCAGCCATCAGCCTGTCAACTGATGGCCCGGACTATATCATGTTTCTCAGAATCACATAAATCATATACGCCGCATACGCGATCACAAGCACAATACCTTCAGTTTTTCCGATCTGGTAGCTTGTTCTTGAGAAAATGAGTAGGATACCGGTCAATAGGATCATCAATAATGCGTCAGCAAATACCTGTCCGTCAACCGATAGCGGCGAAATGATTGATGATGTTCCCAGTACGAGCAGGATATTGAAAACGTTGCTGCCGACAATATTACCGACGGCAATTTCGCTTTCTTTTTTGACGGCTGCCGTAACAGACGTGATCAATTCCGGCAGAGAAGTACCGACCGCAACAATGGTCAGGCCCACCATGGTTTCACTCATGCCGAATGACATGGCGATTTCTTTTGCATTACTGACGACCAGTTCGCCTCCAAAAATAATCGCAGCCAGACCACCGACAGTCAAGATAATGTTCTTTGTCCATGAATTTGGTTTTGTGCCTGTGCTTTCTTCACTTACTTTCTCTTCTTTGGATGTTCGTGCGACCCCAAACAAATAGTATAAAAAGATGGCAAAGAACAACAGCAGGATAATACCGTCACTTCGTGTAATCAGATTTTCACTCATCGACTGCAAACGCATATCACTGATCATGACAAGAAAAGCCACACTTGCCACCAGGGTAAACGGGATCTGCTTGCGGATGGTCTCCCGTTTGACGGTTAGCGGATTCAAGATTGCCGTCAGTCCGACAACAAGCGTAATATTAAAGATGTTACTCCCGATCACGTTACCAATCGAAACGCCCGCACTTTCTTCAAGTGAGGCAACGATACTGACGGTTGCTTCCGGTGAGCTTGTCCCAAACGCCACAATGGTCAGTCCGATTAACAGTGGCGACACATGGAGTGCCCGGGCAATTTGGGAGGCGCCATCTACAAAGTAATCCGCACCTTTTATTAGAAGTACAAAACCGATAATCAATAAAACATACGTCACACATCTCAACCTTTCTGAAAAACAGATTGTCAGTTAGTTCAGCCTGATAGGAATACACTACTACAAATGAATGATATTCGCCAATCTTGAATAATGTGTAAGAGGAGGAGCATTTTGGTTATCCCAAGACATCTATTCTGCTATAGTATAAGTAGCAATGCCTGAGGTGATTGGATGGAATTAGACCGCATTACGGCCAGAATTAAGGGTCATATACCAGCAGTATTAGGACATCAACAATTTATGAAATCCGCTGTTCTTTTGCCCCTCGTGCAACAAGAAGACGAGCTGCATGTGCTTTTTGAGGTCCGTTCGGAGACTATGCGGCGCCAGCCGGGGGAAATCTGCTTTCCAGGCGGACGGGTTGATCCTAGGGATAAGAGTGCGCAGGATACGGCCATCAGAGAAACAACAGAAGAGCTTGGCATCAGTGAGGCGAAGATTTCGAATGTCTACCCGCTCGATTATCTGGTCACACCATTTGGCATGATTGTTTATACACATGCAGGGGTGATTAGCACGTCTGAGCAATTTGACCCGAACCCTTCCGAGGTTGAAGAGATATTTACGGCCCCACTATCTTTCTTTTTAGAAAATGAACCGGAGATTTATCATGTTAATTTACAGGTGAAGCCGGAAAAGACATTTCCGTTTGAACTGGTTCCCGGCGGTGAGAACTATAATTGGCGCACGAGCCACATAGATGAATATTTTTATATTTACGGCGAAAAGGTTATATGGGGCTTGACAGCACGGATTTTGGCCCATTTCGTTGAGATGATCCGCTGAATAGCCGATTTCAGAAAAGTGAATCGTTGGCATTCCCAAATTTGACAATTTGGGAACTTTTTTATACACTGAATTCAACAATGTTGAATATAAGGAAACTCAATTGAATAAACTAGTGGAAATAGGAAACAATGTCCAATTTTTATCACATTCATGTAAGCGAATTCATATGTAAATTTATACGTTTATTTAAGCTAAAGGCTGCCATGGGCATTGTTTGCGTATTGGATGCTCCAGCAGTGAGGCAAGGGAAAAGAGCCATTTTCAATAAACCAAGGAGGGGTTTATGATGGGACGTTGGCCGGAATTTGTACAGATAAAAGAAGTCGGGCCGCGCGACGGACTGCAGAATGAAAAGCAAAGGATATCAACGGCTGATAAAGTGCACTGGATTAATACATTGTCTGAATCAGGGGTAACGGAAATCGAATATTCTTCATTTGTCCATCCGAAATGGGTGCCTGCGTTGTCAGATGCAAATGAGGTGGGGGGAAGAATCAGACGAAACCCGAATATCCGTTATTCGGCACTGGTTCCCAACATGAAAGGCCTGGAACTTGCACTTGGAGCAGGTATTGACGGGGCTTCAGTATTCATGTCGGCAAGCGAGACGCATAACAAGAAAAATATCAACAAATCAATTGATGAGACGTATCCGGTCCTCGAGGAAGTAATCCATGGGGCAAAAGATGCGGGAAAACATGTAACAGGATATGTATCGACGGTGTTTGACTGCCCGTATGAGGGTGAGATTACCCCTGAGCAGGTGTTGCGGGTTTGTGACCGGCTGATTGAGGCCGGCGTTGACGATCTATCCCTTGGTGACACGATTGGTACGGCAGTCCCGGTTCAAGTTGATCAGCTGCTAGGCGAGGTGCTTGAACGCTTCCCAAGCGAAAAAATCATCATGCATTTTCATGATACACGCGGCATGGCAATTGCCAATATTATGCGCTCAATGGAATACGGCATCACCCGGTTTGACAGTGCAATCGGCGGACTCGGCGGCTGCCCTTACGCACCGGGAGCAGCCGGCAATGTGGCAACAAATGATGTCTTGTATCTATTGAATGGCCTCGGTATTAAGACGGGAATGGATGAACATAAACTACAGGAAGCAGCGATGTATATTCAAAGCAAACTCGGCAAGTCGCTGCCAAGCAAATCTCTGGCGTATGCTGCAAGCCAAAACTGAAAGCACAATGATGAAGAAGATAAGCCTCACCCTTTGTGATTTATTGGGGGGAGGTTTTCTTTTTTAATCAGTATATATCCGCTAAAAGGTTGATATCAGCGGAAGGGAAGAAACATCGCCAGAAGAGAAGAAATATCAACAGCAGACAGGAATCATCTGCAGAAGAAGAAAAACATCAGCAGAAGGAAGGAATTATCGCCAGGAAGAGAAAAAATCAGCAGAAGCTGAAGGATCGCATAAGATATCAGGGCATTAACAATAAAGCAGATTCCCTGTTGCCATATTTGAAAAATTAATCTATCCTGTGATAAGAAGATTGTATAGGACGAGGCGAAAGGGGCGAGTTACCATAGATCTCCAAAATATTGGCCAGAAACTAAAACAAGCCCGGCTTAAAAGCAAACATACACAGCAGCAAATAGCGGATCAATGCGGTATCTCCAAAAGCCTGTTATCGAAAATCGAAAATGGCCAGACCTCATCTGCTGTTGCGACACTATCGAAAATTTCCGAAGCATTGGGTGTGCCGCTCTCCTGGGTGCTGGATGGGCATCCCGAGACAGATCTTGTCATGCTTCCAAAAATGGAGCGGAAGATCAGTGCGGATGATGAAAATATGGGTTATTCGCTTGAATTGCTTGCCAACCGCTCACGCTTTTCACGGATTGAACCGACGATTGTTCATGTGACACCGAAAGATTACAACGTTCGGAATGAGCCGTATACACATTCACAGGATGAATTCATTTATATCGTCGAAGGGTCCATCGAACTGTATTACGACGGGGAAAAGCATTATATGGAAAAAGGGGACACCGGTTACTTCAAAGGGATTAAACCGCATTTATTTATCCCGGTGGACAATGATGGCGCCAAGGTTTTGGCGGTCTTTATTGATGAATAAAAAAATTGCCTTCCGTCAATGGAGGCAATTTTTTTAGCACGTCAGCTTGCTCGTTCCGTTTCCTGTGACTTCTCTGTCTTATTAATAATACTTGTTCCAGCGAGGTCACCGGTCACATTTAATGCTGTACAGCCCATGCCGACAAGTACATCAATGGCAGTCAATAAACCGACTGCTTCCATCGGCAGGCCAAGTTGCGCGAATACAGTAGCAATCATGATGATGCCTGCACCGGGTACACCCGCCGTACCAACTGATGCGAGTGTCCCAATCAGGACTACCTGTAATATTTCTGCAAAACTTAATGGGTCGCCGACGACGTTTGCGGCAAATACAGCTGAAACGGCAATCCGGATAGCGGCTCCGTCCATATTAGCCGTTGCGCCAAGCGGCAGGCTGAACCCGTACAAGCTTTTTCGCAGATTCAGCTCGCTCGCAGCATTGAGCGTCAGCGGCAGCGTACCGGAGCTGCTCTGAGTGACAAATGCTGTAATCATTGGTGTGCGTCCATGCCTGAAAAAGTCTTTTATATTGACTTTGAAAACTGCCATTATCAGGACGTAAAACAGTAGCTGAACAATCAGTGCAACATAGAGGACGCCTACCATGCTGCCCAGTTCCGCTAATGTATCAGCCCCCTGATTACCAACCACCTCTGCTATAATCGCAAAAATACCGATCGGAACATACTGGATGACAGCCTTCATGATCGTTAAAGTGGCTTCATTCAGGCCATCCACCAGATTATAAACTGTTTCGCCAAGTTTCTTGTTGGCTTCGGATGACCGGAGTGCTGATATGGCGATTCCGAACGCAAGCGCTGTAAAGATAATGCCAAGCAGGTTCGGTTCACTGAATGCCGTAATTATATTTTTCGGAACAATGCTTAGTAAAACACTGATGGTGCCCGGGTCTTCTGGAACTTCAAATTCTTCATTCGTATCAAGTGTCATGCCTGTACCGGGATTGAACATGCTCGCAACCGCAATTCCCACAGTGATGGCAAATGCAGATGACACGATGTAATAGATGAATACCTTTCCGCCCATGCGGCCCAGATCACCAAGCTTTGTCTGGTTCACGCCGACAATCAGTGTGAATAATATCAGTGGAACAATCAGAAATTGCAAAAGCCGCAGCAGCAAATCCCCGAATGGAGACAGAATAGCTATATCTTCCCCGAAAATCAGCCCGGCAAGAACCCCGAGAGCAAGTGCAATCGTAATTTTTAACATTAAGGATGCTTCGATATATCCTCTCCAAAGTCTCCTCATTAATATACCCCCCTCGCCAATCATTCACGGTTCCTATTCCGATCGAATTAATTGGTGTTATGTTTAGACATTATCTTGTTTAGAGGGTGCTGTCAAAAGTATTGATTCCAGTCCAATCTGTAAAAAGCCATGCTCATGTGAACATGGCTTTCATAGTGCTATTTTTCAATAAACATTTGTGACCAGTAACCGCCATCACTCGTATAACCGACGCCAATATGGGTGAAGGACTCGTCCAGGATATTTTCCCGGTGTTCTGTACTATTCATCCACGAGTCGACCACCTGTTGTGGCGACTGTTGGCCCCGTGCGATATTTTCGCCGGCTGACTCAAATGAGACATTGAATTCACGCATCATATTAAACGGTGACCCGTATGTCGGGCTTGTGTGTGAAAAGTAGTTCTTTTCCTGCATGTCCTCAGATTTTTGCCGGGCGACACCACTTAACGGTTTACTCACTTTTAAGGGGGATAGTCCTTGCCTGCTTCTTTCCCGGTTCGTCAGGGAGATCACTTTTGAGGCAAATTCATTCATGCCCTGCTGTGACTGGTTTTGCTGCTGCCCGTTAGTGTCCTGGTTTTGTTCAGGATGTGGTCGTTCCTGACCCTGCTGCAGCTGTCTGTCCTGCTCTCTTCCGGGGTCCCGGGCATTTCCGCTAAATGGATTCTGGTTTTGGTTATTGTCGTCTAAATTTTCATTTCGGTTCCGGTTGGTCTTTCCCAGATCAAGATTATTGTCGTTGTCCTTCTCAAATCTGATGTGTTGCGTGTCAGGTCCGGCTTCGTCACTGGATGAATCAGTTTGTATTGATGAAATGGGCAGCTGATTATCATCGGTTTCTGTATGGGACCGGCTGGCGTTTTCATCATTATTGCATCCCGCCAGACCGATGATGAGCAGGCCCATAAACATGAAACGTATGACAGCGTTCTTCATGTGAAGCCTCCTTTCGTTTGTGTTGCTTCATTTTCCACTTTTTGAAATGGGGTGGAAATATCCTCAACTACTGACGTGTTAAAACTTTTCGTTTAACTTTGCCAACTGTGCATCAAATTCAATCTCGGGATTGTTAAGCGCAAAAACACGAGCTGTATGCGAATCGTTCACATGCTGGATATAAACCTGGTTTCCGTTGTATGTTACATCCTTCATCTCCGGTGATTGGGCGATTTCATCAGCGCGTTGTCTGTTCAATCAAGGCACCTCCTTTGATTCGCTAAGGTCCTTCCTCAAATAAGCCATTTAGATCGACTTCCTGTTCATGGTCCATCTCATCAAGCGGGAAAACGAGTGCTGTATCGTTTTCTTCATTTATTTCTTTCAGATAAACGGGAAAACCGTGATATTTTACATTTGTCATGGTGATCGCATCAATGATTTCCTGGGCACGGTCACTCTCCATAGAAATCTCCTTTCTGATCGTTCTCAGTCATATTTTTTGTTCGGATAAAAGGAATATACGAGGCGGAAATATCCATTTTATCAGTTTGTCTCAGGTGGTAAAGTGGAGTAGAATTTATGTTGGATTGCAAAAAGACGGTTGTTCAGGGGGAATACAGCATGAGAGGAAAGTCGGGGTTTTTTCAAAAATTTTATTACGGGTGGTTTATTGTCTTTATCGGCGGTCTGGGCATCTTCTTTTCAGGTCCCGGCCAGACGTATTCGAACTCAGCATTTATCGATCAGTACATCAACGATTTTGGCTGGTCCCGGACAGAGGTTTCCAGTTTATACTCGATAGCGACCTTGATTGCCGGGCTGACGATGACGTTCGTCGGACGCTTTATTGATAAGTATGGGCAGCGGTTCATGATGGTTACGGTCGGTACGCTGTTTGCGTTTGCTTGTTTTTTTAACAGTATGGTGACGAACATGCTTATGCTGGGCATTGGCTTCTTCCTGGTGAGGCTGCTCGGTCAGGGCACGATGTCGCTTATTCCAAATACACTTGTCGCCCAATGGTTTGTTGAAAAAAGAGGCCGTGCTTTCAGTTTTATGACGATGGGCAGTTTTATCAGTGCTATGTTGTTCCCGATTATCAATACATGGCTCATTCAGACGTGGGACTGGCAAGTAGCATGGCGTTTTTGGGGCATTATGCTCTTAGTGGTTTTTGTCCCGTTTGCCCTTTTTGGAGTCCGCAATCGTCCTGAACAGATGGGCCTAGAACCGGATGGTTTTAAAAAATCAAAGGATGACGGGCCGGACACCACTAAGGGGACAGCACTTCCGGAGGCAGACGAGGACTGGACACTGAAAGAAGCGATGCGTACATGGGCTTTCTGGGGCATTTTGATTAGTGTTGGAATCCCGGCGATGATCAACACCGGAATTACGTTTCATATCATTTCAATTTTCGATACCAATAACCTGTCACCCGGAGTAGCTGCGATGGTGTTAAGTTTAATGGCCTTTGCCGGCATGCCGATGTCGCTCATTTCAGGTTTCATAACAGAAAAAATCCAAACAAATTATTTGCTGGCATCTGTGTTTGTGATTGAAATTATTTTCCTGTTAATGCTTCTCGTAACGAATAGCTTCCTGATGGCAGTTTTATTTGGTATCGTATGGGGTATCGCTAATGGCCTGGAGCGGATTGGCATGAATGTGATCTGGCCGGATTATTTTGGTCGAAAGTATGTCGGCAGCATTAATGGTGTCGGTATGACAATGGTAGTGCTCGGCTCTTCATTTGGGCCATTACCGTTTGGCGCCGGTTTTGATATTTTTCACAATTACACCCCGGTATTGCTGGTGTCGCTGGTTTTTCCAGCTGCAGGACTGATTTGTGCAATCACTGCCAGACGCCCGCAAAAAGCGAAACTAAAAGCAAAATAAGGAAATTAAGCGGTGAATTCAAATGTTAAAAAATACAGGTGAGCGTATTATTCCTGAATATATGAAAACAACTGATGAACAGCTGATTGAGCATATGGCAAGGTATTTTTTTGCATTGGAATATGTCCATGGTCGCATCAAAAAGCCGGTGCGCCCCATATGGACGCTCCGGCTATAATAATCTGTAAACTTATTTAAAAAGCAATATGTCACCAACCGTGTTGTCATCACTTTTTCCGATGACACGGAAGTTCAGGCCATATTCCGGAACATTGCGTCCGGCATCAACAAGGCCCGGGTTACTCCAGTCAGCACTGTCGTCGAACAGCGGTGTGCGCTTCGTGTAATTATCTTTCATGGTAACGTTTTGCAGATCCAAGTAATCGATAAACATCTTCTCGGTTTTCTCAAATGTGAACGCTGAGTCATGCAATTGATAGCGTGTCGCTCCGGCCGAATGGTCACTCCATTTGACGGCGCGCTGATCGGCATCGACAACGCCAAGGAATCCGTCGCCCGGATGCTGGCCTGTCCAGTTGTTGTCGTAGGATTCATCAACATACCAGACAACAAGCCCTTCCCCGTAGGTCATCAAACTGTCGCCGCGGCGGATGTTGGCAAGTCCTTCATCGACACCGTTGTGTGAGCGCCATTCGAGCAGGTAATAGTGATCTGTGTAATACGTTCCGTCATGCTTTTCAAACCCGTTCAGATTAAATTGTGTCTCACCTTCTGCACCGTCTGAGAACACTTCGTTTCCTTCCGCCGTTACGTTGACGTTATCAAAGAAGATGCCATCGAGATTGGTGGCCCAGTCAGTCATGGAACGGAACTGAATCTGGATTTTCTGACCGGCATATTCGCTAATATCAATCGATTCATGGACCCAACCGTCACTTGAACCGGTGTAACCCGGCATGTTCTCTTTAATGGCCGGGTAGCTGTCAGGTGTGATGTCACTCGTTGTACGTTCACTTGACAATGACTCCCAAGTATCGCCGCCATCAGTTGAAACTTGTACCATAGCAAAATCCCAGTTGGATTCGAGGTTATACCATGTGTCAAAGTCAAGCGTTGCGTTGGAAGCGCTGGTCAAATCCACTGTTGCCGCCATTTTGCTATCCATTTCATTGCCTTTGCCGCCATAGTAAGCTTTTTCACCAGATGCCGGTGTGGTCAAAACATTTTTCTTCTGCGGCAGGTTCACTCGGACGGCATCATTGTTGGTACCTTTCGTGACGCCCTCATCAAGCAGGACACTTGTACCGTTTTCTGTAATGTCATTCGAATGGATAGTCGTACCGCTTAGCCAGTTGCCGCCATGATTGGTCTGCAGCATCTCTTTTGCAAATGGACTCATTCCGGGCGGTTCGGTCCCTGGAACATCGCCGGCCCAGCTACCGCTCGCCATCAATGACCAGTAGGCAACGGCTTCACCTTCACCGGTGTACTGGGTGTCATATTCATCAGGGAGACCCAGATCGTGGCCATATTCATGGGCAAACACCCCGGCTGCACCGTCTTCAGGTTCAATTGTGTAATCCCAGGCACCTAACGCACCGCCAAACCGGTCACTGTTTGACTCTGCACCTGGAATAGCAACAGGCTGAGTGCCCAAGTTCCAGCGATGGGACCAGATGGCATCTCCGCCAAGTGCACCGCCGCCAGCTTCTTCACCGACACCGGCATGGATAACCATCAGATGATCAATAAGCCCGTCTGGTTCGTCATAGACACCATCACCATCATAATCATTGCGGTCCCGGACGTCATATTCACTCAAGTCAATATCCGGGTCTTCTGAAGCTTTTTCCAGCGCTTCATAAACTAATTCGCGTGGACGCGCGTCACTGCCATCAGGCGCTGGATAGTTGCCGCCATAATAAGCAGCAGGTTTCTCAGCGGTGTACCAGCCAGCAATTTGGCCGTCTACAGTGTAGCTGCCGCCTGATTGCGCTTCATAATATTGCTTCATGGAAACCAGATTTTCACCATTAGGTCCTTCATAACCATTTTCACCAAAGATCATGTTTTGGAAATGGTCATCGGTATAGTTGTCATAATACATGTCAGTTTCATCCGGCTGAATGGAATTCCGTGAATAATCCGGGAAATCGATATTCAGCACCAATACTTTATCTTCCCGGACGTCGCCGTTGTAGGTCTCTTCTTTAGCCGGATCGACATGGTTCTTTTTGGCATGTCCAAGTTTATTTCCTTTCCCGTTGGTAAGCGGGTTGTTATTCTTCTTCTCATTATTTTTCATCTTGGCGTCTTCAGTGCCAGACTGATTGATCTCCATTTTCTTGCCGCTTTCGGACTTTGACTGCAAGTATTTTTTAAGTGCTTCATTTGCTTCTGATGCAGATGCGTCCGCTGCAATGGTTCCTTTTTCCTTGAGCATCTCAATTAGCCTCTCATCATTGGCTACTCCCAAGTCTACCGGTGAGCCTAATGATGAGGGTATTTGAGTTTTTAATTCAGCATTTGCATTTCTGCCCTGTTCTGCACTTACCGGCAGCCCAAGACTAAGCGTCAGCGCTGCTGCAGCAGATAATATAAAACCTTTCTTCATTAACGTAAACCCCCTCCTGAATTATGTAACAGAATGTTAATTTTCTGAATTTAAATCTATTAAAAAGCACACTCCTTCCATAAAAATTTATAGAATATTTTTTATGATATAATGATGCGTTAAGATTGTAAATATTTTGGATGGAATATGACAAAAAACATGATAATAGACCTAGTACTAATACAGGAAATTAGACCTTGAAACAAAAGAAGGTTTCTAAGGAAGTTACCCCAATCTAATTATATGACATTTGTCATACCCACAACTTGACGTTTATGACTTCTATAACGTGCATGTTTTCACTAACATATAGAACAGGATGACAATACATATCCTTATTTAGGAGGCAGTTATGAGTATACAAAAACAAACCAATTTAAAAAAACGCGTCGCAGCTTTCGCTAAGCCGGATAAGAAAGCAAGTATCCTCCAGCTTATTAATACTATCCTGCCATTTCTCTTGATCTGGTTTCTTGCCTACCAAAGTTTGTCTGTTTCGATCTGGCTAACACTTGCACTTGGAGTTGTGGCGTCAGGATTTGTCGTTCGCATCTTTATTATTTTCCATGATTGTACACATGGTTCCTTCTTCAAAAATCCCAAGGCGAACCGGATTGTTGGTACGGTTACGGGAGTCATGACACTGTTTGCTTTTGAAAAATGGAAGCGAAGTCACGCGATTCATCATGCGACTAGCAGTAATCTGGACAAACGTGGTACCGGTGATGTATGGGTGATGACGGTTGATGAATATGCTGATGCTTCTTTTTGGGGCAGGCTGGTATACCGTCTTTACCGGAACCCAATAGTCATGTTCGGGTTAGGTCCGTTTTATCTTTTTCTCATATCGAATCGTTTTAACCGAAAAGGGGCAAAACGGAAGGAAAGGTTAAACACGTATGTCATTAATGCTTCTGTTGCAGCAATCTATGGTCTGTTAATATGGGCAATCGGCTGGCAAGCTTTTCTCATTATCCAAATGCCCATTATCTTTATAGCGGGTTCCCTGGGGATCTGGTTGTTTTATGTCCAGCATCAGTTCGAGGATTCTTATTTTGAAAATGAGGATGAATGGGATTTTGTAAAAGCCGCAGTGGATGGTAGTTCCTATTACAAGCTGCCGAAGATTATGCAATGGATGACGGGCAGTATCGGCTTTCATCATGTGCATCATTTAAGTCCAAGAGTACCGAACTATCATTTGGAAAAGGCGCATGAATCCACGCCGCCTTTAAAGAAGGCAACGACAATAACATTAGCCTCCAGCTTAAAATCGATTCGCTTCCGGCTGTATGATGAAGCAAGCAAGTCATTTGTAAGCTTTAAAGAGGTTAAAGGACTTCTGCGTAAAAGGAAACAGGTAAACTCACGTTTGCAGGAAAATTAAATTTATCCCGCATATAGCTGGCAGTAAGACCCGCACTGATTGAAGCTCCACTTTATGATTGAAAGGCCCTCTATGATTGTATAGAAGGGTCCTATTTTTTGTTATACTTAATGAAGCTGAAAGGAGGGAGATTGTATGGAGAAATGGTATCATATCATTCCGAAAAATACGGGGCTTAGTATTTATGCGTGGATTATATTTTGTGTTCTCCCATTTTATTTTATATTTCGGACATCCGGCACCTGGGAAATTATTTTCGGTATTTTTATGATTTTCCTGTTTTTTACCGCCTACAGGGTATCTTTCCTTTCAGAAGGCTGGACGGTTTATTTGTCGGTCGGTATTGAAATGGTCATAAGCATTGTGATGACAATATTATTAGGTTATGTATACTTCGCCTTGTTTTTGGCGTTTTACATTGGCAATTTACAGCATAAAGTAAGGTTTATAACGCTTTATGTCGTCCACATTGTTACGACTGTTGCCGCTGTTACAGCAGGCTTTTTTACCCAAAACGAAATCTTTCTGTCGCAGCTTCCGTTTATTATCTTTAGTGTCGTCGGTGTGATTCTTTTGCCCATAACTCTCTATCACCGCAACAAGCGTGAAAGACTGGAAGACGAATTGAGAGATGCCAATCGGAGGCTTTCCCAGATGGCAGTCCTGGAAGAACGCCAGCGCATTGCCCGTGATTTGCATGACACCTTAGGGCAGAAACTGTCCTTAATTGGGCTAAAAAGTGATTTATCAGGCAAGTTAGTCGACGTAAAACCTGATAAAGCCAAAAGTGAAATTGATGATATCCACCAAACGGCACGAACAGCATTGAAGGAAGTCCGTGAGATGGTGTCCGATATGAAGGGCACCAAGTTAAAAGATGAAATAAATCGTATTCAGCAAGTTCTTAAAGCCGCAAACATTAAATTTTATCTCAAGGGCAACACACAGCTCAAAAATATCTCATTATTAGTGGAAAATGTTCTAAGTATGTGTTTAAAGGAAGCTGTCACAAATGTCGTCAAGCATAGTCAAGCTGATTCTTGCCATGTTATGATTACCCAAACACTGGAGGAAGTGCATATTCGTGTACAAGATAATGGTCTTGGTATGACGGGTATTAAGGATTATACGGAAAATGGACTTCAGGGGATGAAGGAGCGGCTGGAATTTGTTAATGGCAGCCTGGCTATTGCCTCGGAGAACGGTACATCACTTATAATTCGGGTTCCAAGCGTATCGCATCGAACTGAACAGGAGGGCTTATCGTGATAAGCATTGTCATTGCTGAGGATCAAAGTATGCTGCTTGGTGCACTGGGGTCATTGCTCGATTTGGAAGAAGATATGGAGGTTGCCGGTAAAGCCAGGAATGGGGAAGAGGCCCTCTCGCTAGTAAAGCGGCATGAGCCCGATATTTGCATCATGGATATTGAAATGCCATTGAAAAGCGGACTTGATGCAGCGGAAGAATTAAAGGATCACCCATGCAAAGTAATTGTTTTAACAACGTTTGCCCGTACAGGCTATTTTGCACGCGCACGACAAGCCGGGGTAAGCGGTTATCTGTTGAAAGACAGTCCGAGCGAAGAATTGGCAAACTCAATCCGAACGATTATGGATGGCAGGCGGATATATGCACCTGAGTTGATTGATATGGTATACGACGACGAAAATCCGTTGACTGAAAGAGAGGGACAGGTCATAAAATTGATTGCTGACGGTAAAAGTACAAAGGAAATAGCGAGCCAGCTTTATTTGACCAATGGGACAGTCCGTAATTACGTTTCGGTCATCCTCGATAAACTTGAAGTGACGAACCGTATTGAGGCTATTTCAAAAGTTAAGGAAAAAGGCTGGATTAAGTAGCCATCTTATATTCTGCATAATTACTCCCCCTTATTCAAAGCCTAAAATGGGAAAGGGGTGCAGAAGATGCCGAATAAGAACAATCAATTCAAGGAAAATAAAAACCATGGTGAATACCGTAATGGCCGTAAAAGCCAATATAAAAACAGCAGTGTACATGGCAAGCAATTGAATGAGTATGTCAGCAACAAAGACGACTGATTTTTAAGAATAGGCGGTGTGATATGAAATCACACTGCTTTTTTGGTAAGGAGTGGCAACATGAACCCAGGGATGTTTCTTGACCGAGACGGCGTGGTTAATGAAGTGCTCAGCGCTCGGGTGAAATTTGTGAACAAGCCCAGCGATTTTTACCTCCTAGATGGTGCCGGGGAAGCGATTAGGCTATTCAATGACATGGCATTTAAGGTTTTTATCGTAACCAATCAGGGCGGCATTGGGCTCGGTTATATGCAGGAAGATGCATTGAGCGCCATACATAACAAAATGGAAGCGGATCTGGCAGAATTTGGTGCAGTGATTAACGATATTGCCTGCTGCCCGCACAAACCGCATGCCAATTGCTCCTGCCGCAAACCGAAGCCGCAGATGATTCTGGACCTTGCAAAGAAATATAAGATTGACTTAGCCGAAAGCTGGATGGCAGGAGATAGGGGACCGGATATTGAAGCGGGTAAACGGGCAGGCACGAAAACGGTTCTTATTAGTGCCAGGGAAAAATCAGCTGCTGATGCAGACAGTTCCTTCCCGGATCTTTTGTCATTTGCGGAATGGCTAAAAGGCCACCGTTGATTTTTCATGGATTTATTGTTTCGGGTAATACTAAAACCCGATGCAAAAAAACATTAACGAAAGGATGGATCTGTTATGAAAAGCTTGATATCTCTGATGGCCGTGGCCCTGATGCTTTTTACAAGCGTGCCGTCCGTATCTGCTTTTTACAAAGGATTTGCCGAGGATTTACATGAACAGCAGGCCGAGAAAGAGGAAAATAAAGACACATATCACCAAATTTTTCTGACGCTTGAAGCAAAGGACCTTGGGATTGAAACAGAAGGTAAAGATAATGAACAATTAGCCAAAGAGGTTGCTGAAGCAAAAATAATAAAAAGTGCAAAGGAAAAGGATATTGAGACAGAAGATAAAGATATTAAGGAACTCGCCAAGGAGGTCCATCATGCTGAAGTGAAAGAAAAAGCTGGAGAAATGGGCATCAAACAAAAAGGCAAGGATCCCCAGATGCTCGCTGAGGAAGTTTATGAAGCGATTCTGAAGCAAAAGGCGGATGAACTGGGTGTTGATAAAGAAGGGAAGAAACCTGAGGACCTGAAGAAAGCCGTTATAGAGGCTTCCATTAAGAACGAAGCGGAGAGATTTGGCATCGAAACCGAGGGCCAAGATTTCAAGGAACTGCAAAAAGCCATTCACGAACAGAAAACTTTTCAGACAGCCAAGGCTCTCGGCATCGGAGGCAAGGATAAGAATGCAGACAAACTATTCGATGAAATTATGACACAGCATGCCGAAAAGGCAAAAGAACAGAAACTGTACCCGTTTGAAAAACAGGAAGGTGAATTTTTTAAAGGGCACCATCACCTGCATAAAAAGTAAACCTTATGCCTGACACTTTCGGTTATAACGTTTCCCCCATCTTATTAATTGGTATGGAATGGCGGGTTTAGCCTTTTGACGAAAAATGCTTCTGAAAAAAGGTGTTGCGGTATTTATTATTGAATATACTATTAAAGTGAGCTGTGGAAAGGGGAAATGGAATATGAGCGAAAAAGCAAAGATTAAAGTAAACGACGACGGGCCATATCTGGTGAAAGGTGAGGTAGAGATGGTGGATGCTGAGGGGAATGTTTTTGAAACAAAAAAGTCTTTTTCCATTTGTCGCTGCGGTCATTCGAACAATAAGCCGTTCTGTGACGGCTCCCACCGGAAAGTCGGCTTTGAAAGCGAGCCGCGTGCGGACTGATTAGCTTCCCTCTATGCCATGTATGGTGTAGAGGGTTTGTTGTTGAACACCAATGACCGGCTACAAACTGCTCTGCCTGACGGGCTGGTCATGGATAGATTTCCCATTATTCAAACAATATAGTTGCGATGATGGCGTCAGTTTGGAATAATAATAGTATATTCTTAATGCAGGGAGTGGAATGCATGAAAGTCTTAGTAGTAGGCGCAAATGGACAAATCGGAAAACATATCGTGAAGCAATTGCAAAATAACGATCAACATACAGTACGGGCAATGGTCCGGAAAGAAGAACAGGCAGAAGAGCTGAAGAAAAGTGGCGTGGACGCTGTCATTGCAAATCTTGAAGGGAGCAAGAATTCCATCATTAAAGCGGCAAAAGGCTGCGAGGCGGTCGTTTTCACGGCAGGTTCAGGGGGCGGCACGGGCCCTGATAAAACATTGCTCGTTGACTTGGATGGCGCTGTTAAAACGATCGAAGCTGCAGAAGAAGCAGGAGCAGAACGCTTTGTAATCGTCAGCGCCCTGCAAGCCAACAACCGTCAAAATTGGAATGAAAAAATCAGACATTATTATGCAGCCAAGCACTATGCTGACAGAATGCTCGAGACAAGCAATATGAATTACACGATTGTTCGGCCAGGCGGACTGCTGAACGGAGAGGGAACAGGTAAGGTGAATGTAGCTGAAAACCTTAACGAACGCGGATCAGTTCCACGTGAAGATGTCGCAAAAACGGTGATAGCCTCACTGGCTGAAGAAAACACATTCAAACGCGGTTTTGACCTCATTTCCGGCGATACAGCAGTGGCCGATGCTCTGAAAAACCTATAGTAAAACGTCATTCAGCGGTTTTTTAAGGAATCGGACATTTATGGGTCGTTCGCTTCGTCCTTTGGGGTTACTGTTGTTATAGGTGAAAATAAGACGCCAGGAGCCAAGGTGCTTTTGGCGTTTTTCTTTTTATTTGAAACAGTTGTATAATGAGATATGAGGTGAAGCATATGAAAAAGAAAATCATCATTGATTGCGATCCCGGCCATGATGATGCGATGGCCATTTTACTGGCGGCATCGGGTGTAAGCAATTTGCAGATTGAAGCGATTACGACTGTCGCCGGCAATGTCGGCGTTGGGAAAAACACTAAAAATGCACTAAGAATTTGCGATCTGTCTGGACTGCATACTGTACCGGTGGCGATGGGAGCTGACCGATCGCTCATCCGAGAGCCGTTGGAAGCAGCCCACGTACACGGCGAAAGCGGTCTTGATGGAACAGGGTTGCCGAAAGAGCCGATCAAGAAAGTGGCCGATGCGCATGCGGTTGATGTCCTCATTGAGAAGCTGCTGGCCTCTGATGGAGACATCACACTTGTACCAATTGGACCGCTGACAAACATTGCAATAGCTATGCGGAAAGAGCCGTTAATCATTCCGAAAATTAATGAAATCGCACTGATGGGCGGCGGTACATATGGCAACCGGACACCCGCAGCCGAATTTAATATTTATGCAGATGCCGAAGCGGCCCGCATCGTGTTTGAGAGTGGCACGCCCATTAAGATGTTCGGGCTGGATGTCACGCATCAGGCACTGGCAACGCCTGATAAGCTGGAGGAACTGACGGCAATCGACAGCCCGGCTGCTGCAGCGGTTGCCGACATGATCACGTTTTACTCCGGTGCGTACAAAGGAAATTTTGCGGGTGCTGCATTGCACGACCCCTGCCCGATCGCTTATTTAATTGATCCTTCTATTTTTGAGTTGAAGAAGGCAAGAGTGGATGTGGAGACAAAGGGTGAGTTCACATATGGCATGACTGTTGCCGACTTTAAGGGCAGGACAGGCAGAGCACCAAATGTCCAATTTGCAACCTGGCTGGATCAGGAAGGCTTTTGGCAGCTGTTTATGGATGCGCTGCGGTCGTATTGAACCTTAAGTTGAGCGGGAAGGCCCAGAATTCGTGCGAGGGAGGGCTCAACTCGTCCAGGGGTGCTCTAAACTTGTGCGAGGAAGGCCTCAACCCGTGTAGGAAAGCCTTAAACTTGTGTGAGAGCCTAGCCAACTTGTGCAGGAAAGCTTTAAACTCGTGCGACAACTTCATAAATATATGCGATAGCCCAGGTCGCTTGCTCTTACTATGATTTCGCCCAGTAGCAGATCCCAAAAATCACTCTTTTAACGATAATCGAAAGGCTATTCCATATTCGCTATGCCGAGCTGGGTGTCGAGCTTACCATGAATCGTTTCAGCAGTGGCATCTTCATCTTCCAACCATTCGGCAAAGTCAAACTCAACCGGATCCCGATCGCCGCCCAGAGCAAACCACGCCTTCAATTCTTTTGGAAAATAGGCGGACGTATGAATCGTGCCGGCCCAGCTCTTATAAAGGTCAGAGAAAATACCCTTATCTTTGTCATTGAACAAGCGAAATGCGTCATATGCACTGGCGGGCTGATTAGCTTTATGATCGATGATTTGCATTCGCCGCTTGGAGTCATCCAAATAATGGCGATTCTCATGCTGCAGCAGCTCAAAATGATTCGTGCAGATATTGGATTGCCGTACTTCAACGCCTCTTGGCGATGCCTCAATCACATAAGTTTGTTCATTTCGATCCATCACAACGTAGCTGAACGACCCGCGATGGGGAATTTCCTTCAGCAGTTGAATGGCATCATCAACAGTAGTGCATGTTTGAAGAATTATTCGGCCAATCATGTGGCAGACAAAACCGTCACCGGGCTTCCGGCGCTGCATGAAGTTGTAACCCATGACCAGGCCCTTTTCATTCATACCATCCATACGTCCGGTGATCCGCGATGCCGGACCAATGATTGCATAACCTTTATCACTTGGCTGGAAAAAGTCGTATCGACCGTCATAAGTGAGTGGATGATAATCATAATTGCGTACCATAAAATCCGATCCCGTTAAAATTGAGCAGCCGCTCGGTGTTGAGTTCATCCGGTAGTGGCCGAAATCACGCAGAACATTCTGCATCGGCATTTTGAGAGCATCACCGAGACCCAGCAGCTCATTCCAGATTCCTGGGGCAAAACGCGAAAACGCCTCTTTGGCTTCCGCTTCATCAATTGAAAAGCGCGGCTTTCGGATGCGCCAGTTGCCCTGGCGATTTCGGAGCACTGCTGAATCCTGCAGCATACACCCTTGCGTATAGCCAAAGTCATAATGGTTGCCTCGGAATTGTGTGATATCAACATGTATGCTTGTCATGGCATTCATCCCTTTTAGTATACTACCCCCATTTTACGTCAGCCCTTAAGAAAATAAAATTATCATGATTCAAAAAGCCACCGAAAGCACAGCAAACAGTGTGAACAAGAGCAGCATCAGATAGGGCAAGGCGCTATTACAGACAGAAATGCAGTTAAAAATAACTGCATCATAAGAGAATGGGAGTTAATATATTAATATTGGAAGTTAAGGATCAATTCCCGCCAGCATCTTTTTCATTTGGCTGGGGATGCTTTCCGATGTCTTTTAAGTAAAAATCAAAGGAATTAAAATAGTCATCTTTTAACTGCTTGACTTCCCTGCTAAGCAGCAGTAGCGCAATAATATTCGGAACAGCCATTGCTGCAAGGCTGATATCAAGCAAGCTCCAAATCGCCTTAGCGCCTCCGACAGCCCCAATGAATAGAGAGACAACATATATAACTTTTACAACCCAAACTGCCTTTGCCCCAAATAAAAATTCAGCCTGTTTTTCACCGTAATAAGATAAAACAATGACGGTTGATACCACGAAGAATAGTAATGCAATTGATACGATATAACTTCCAATACTGCCGAGGCCTTCAGCAAAGGCAACGGAAGTGAGCCCAGATGGATCTTCAGTAAATCCCTCGTTTGTCCATACGCCAGTTGACAGGATGACAAATGCTGTTGCACTGCACACAATCAGTGTGTCAATAACGACTTCTGTTATTGCCCATAGACCCTGTCTTACCGGATGGTCCGTTTCTGCCGCTGCATGCACGATAGGCGCCGTACCGACACCTGCCTCATTCGAATATACACCTCGGGCAAAGCCCCATCTGACCGTCTGTGCGATTGCTGCGCCACCAAATCCCCCTGCGGCTGCCATTGGCTGAAAAGCGTAGCTGAATATTAGACCAAGGACTTCCCCAATCATATCTGCATTTATGATCACAACAGCAAAGGCTGCGGCTAAATATAGAAATATCATTAACGGGACAAATTTCTCAGTGAAGCTTACAATTCGTTTAATACCGCCAATAATCACGATACCAACAATAATCATTGTTATAATACCTGTTATAACCGGACTTATATTAAAAGTTTCTTCAACAGTTAGTGCCAATGAATTACCTTGCACCATGATACTTGCCAATACTTCAAACATCATGGCGGCAGCAAACCATACACCAAGCCACTTCATATTCAGTCCTTTTGTCATGTAATACATTGGCCCACCAACATACTCGCCTTTTGTATTTTTTTCTCTGTAATTTACTGCCAAAGTAACCTCGGAAAACTTGATGGCACCTGCGATTATGCTGATCATCCACATCCAAAAAATAGCCCCAGGCCCTCCGAACATGATAGCGACGGGGACACCGGTTATATTGCCGGCGCCAATTGTACATGCCAGGGCTGATGTTAGCGATTGATAAGGGCTTACTGTACCTTTGCCTTTTGCATTTGATTTTTTGAATATGCTTCCTATCGTTTGTTTAATAATGTAAGGGGCATAACGAAAATGAAAAAAACCTAGGCGTATAGTCAAAAATATGCCACTGAATAGTAGCAGGATTATCATTGGAAGCCCCCAGATCCAATCTGAGACTGCTACAATAATGTGTAGTAAAGAATCCATTTTAGACCTCCGTTAAATTGGAATTATTTGAGTTCAAAGATTGTTAAGCTGAACCAAGTGAGCCCCGGTGCCCGGTTGCTTTGGCCATACAGCCAGCAAGTACGTCATAGCCAGGTTCTTTGATACCGATTTCATAAAGTAGTTCCTCGATAAGTCAAATTATCAGTTTTCTCATCACATGCTACTCTCCTAAACTAATCTCTATTATTCTAGCGCTTGAGATGTTGTTGTTGATTCCTGACTGGGGATATAAATAGTTTTTATTTTACCGAGATCAGACTAATCTGTCAAATTGCGTTAAGGATTTTAGTGACTTAGGAAAAACTATTTAAATTCAATGAAGGTAGCGGGTGGGGTTAAAACAAGTGATCTGTAAATATGTAATATGGTCTATTTAAATAACCGCTACGTCTGGTAAAATGGAGAATGTACAATATGGCTATTCTGGGTGGTGGCTCACTCCCTTTTAAGAAAGGGGGTGATGCGATATAACAGTATTTGAGACGCTGGTTCTGATGATTTCGTTTGGAACGCTGGTCACGATGATACTGTCTGACATGAAAAAATAACCACCCTATGAGCCTGGCAAGCATGTAGGGTGATTATTTGTCACGAAGCATGTGAGCCGCCCCTTTGAAGGGCTATTGTACACGGCCGCCAGTGTTCAGCACTGGCGGTTTTTTCTTATCTTTAGTATAACGGATTTTGCAGGAAATGAACACAGTAATATACAGGGTGATTTAAATAAAGTAATCGAACACTTGTTTTGGTTTGGTTTTATGGTATAATAAATGCAGCGACAACATCCCGGTCATTCCACTTCATAACCCCCAATGGATATGGTGAAATGTTATTAGCTACAACCGTACACGAACGAACAGACAGCTCCAAGTATACCAAGCATGATCAGCTGTTTATAAAGTTGACTCAAACCTTCTTCAAAGAATTCATCGATGTATTTTTCCCGGACGTTCACAGACATATTAATGATCATCATACGACATTTTTGTCCGAAGAAGTCAATATGGATCCGGGGTTTTTTATTTAATAAACAGAAACTTTAGACACTTTCATCCGTATGAAATAAAGGAATTTCAAATTATATTGTCGAAATAGTCTAAGTATCTGCTTTTATCGAGCGATATGGTTAGGGAGATATACTATACCATCCGTGATCCCGTTATTACATAAACTTAAATATGCACAGCAGGGGTGATGTTTCGTGAATCATGTTGGGCCGCTTGTATACGATCTTTTAGCTGACATTTGTATTGACGGTTTTTTATGTTGTATTTGATTTGCAAGGGCTTGGGCTGTTTGTATTTCAGACGGTTATTCATTGATAAAATAAGTACAGCAGTTCAATTTAAAGGGAGATATGAACATGCAACCAACAAAAATAGGCATTGATGCCGGGGGAACACTTATAAAAGTGGCATACACTGAAAATAGAAGAATTCATTACCAGTCTTTTCGCTCCGGGGCGGTTGATGATGTCGTGAAGTGGATTGGTGAACACTTTAAAAACCCCGACATATGTGTAACAGGCGGGAAGAGTGAAGTGCTGGCCGAAAAAATGAACAATCCGGCTAAAACAGTTATCGAATTTGATGCCACCACCCAGGGCATTACATATCTGGCGGATCAGCAAGATAAATCTCTTGGCGGCGATTTTCTATTTGTCAATGTCGGTACTGGGACGTCCATGCACTATGTCCAGGATGGCAGGCAAGAGCGTGTTGGCGGCTCCGGTATCGGTGGTGGTACGTTGCTCGGATTAGCTTTTTTAACCACGGGTATGCAGGATTATGAACAGATTGTCCGGGGTGCTCGTGACGGTGACCGGGAGAATGTGGATTTGAAAGTGAAAGATATCTTTGAAGGGGCTCTACCGCCTATTTCCGGTGACCTGACTGCCAGCAACTTCGGGAAGACAGAAGCGATGATGCTGGAGCCGCCTTCCAATCCGGATATTTTAGCAGCCAATATCGGTTTTATCGGTGAGGTGATTGTGACCATCAGTAGTCAGATGGCAGGACAGTATGACGCTGAGGCGATCGTTTATGTCGGCTCGTCATTCCGTTCCAATCCGCTATTGCAGGAAATTATTGAAATGTATGCCGGGATGATAGGAAAAAAGCCGGTATTCTTAGATCATGGTGAATACAGCGGGGCTGTCGGAGCATTGCTGTCGCTTTGATTTAGAAGGGAGTATATCAATTGGAATTGCTGTTCCATCTGCCTTATTCCTGCTGTGAATCTGGTATAATTATACTATGCAAAAAACGGGAAGAGATTTAAAAGTTTCCGTTTTAAAAATCTTAAAAAGCAAAAAGGCAGGTGAACATGTGGTATGACGTTAGAAGGCAGCATTCCAGCTATTATCTTTTTTATTCTATTTATTATTATTGCATTGGCCGTAAGTTATCTGTATGGCTGGAAAATGATCGAAATGACCGGCTTATTTGGCTCGCAGACATTTGTCGCAAGTATCATTAATTTATTTCTGTGGGTACTCGCGGTATTCGGATGGTTTCTCTATACTGCGGGGCGTGGCGAGGAACTATTCTTCGGCGGATTGGTGCTCGGGGCTGTTTTGTTTGTTCTGGGTGAAGCAGCACTTATCATCACATTGTTTCTCAGACGGGAAAGATTTATAGAGACCTATCACGAGCAGTCTGATAGGAGCAATGTCCCGGAACGGGAATAATGGGAGTTTCAAAGAAGGATACACAAATGTGTTGCAGCAGGGAATGTCCGGTTAACAACATAGCAAGTCAACCAAGGAGAAAATTGACATGAAATCGGAAAAAGAAAAAATGCTAAATGGGGAGCTGTATGATGCTCAGGACCCTCAATTAAAAGCAGAACGTGAGCAGGCGCGCAAGTTAACAAGATTATTCAACCAGACCCTGGAAACAGACGATTTGAAACGTGTTGAGCTGCTGAATCAGCTTTTTGGCTCAACCGGAGAAAATATCGATATTGAGCCTTCTTTCCGCTGCGACTATGGCTACAACATACATGCGGGCGAAAATTTCTATGCCAATTTTGATTGTGTGATTCTGGATGTATGTCATGTCAGGTTAGGTGATAACTGCCTGCTTGGGCCAAGCGTACATATTTATACGGCAACACATCCAATTGATTCAATTGCACGGATTTCTGGAGAAGAATATGGCAAGCCAGTGACTATAGGAAGTAATGTTGGATCGGCGGACAGGCTCTCATCAATCCGGGCGTTACGATTGGCAATAACGCCGTAATCACCTCCGGGGCGGTTGTGACAAAGGATGTGCCCGATAATGTGATTGCAGGCGGAAACCCTGCGAAAGTTATTAAACAGATTGGCTGAGTGAAAAAAAGACCATCAATCGAATAGAAATTGATGGTCTTTTTTAAGATTCTTCGAGCAAGATAGATTAGGCTGTTTGTTTGATTTGGCTGTTAATCAGCTTAGCTATATTTTCATAAGATGTATCAAGTGATATGGCCAATTCCTTAAACATAATGCTCTTAATATACTCTAATAGTTTCCGGTCTTGGTCCTGCATTTTGATTTGCCTTCTGTGTGTCTCTAATTCTCTCCGCAATAACGTATTGGCCACCTTGCAAATATCTGTACGATTACCGGTGTTGATCAGACTGCTATAATGTTTATGTCGCTGTCTGGCATCATCGATCCATTGAATGCCCTGATCCTTGAAAGAGTGTAAAACCCTTTCTGCTTCGTCTTTGTCCATAATGGCCAGCATTATTGACTGATCATTGTTGACAGGTGTGTTTATCGTTAATTCTGGAGATTCAATCGGATGCATGACATAATAAGTTCTCCTCGAATTACTGTAATCTCTTTCACTTATATCATCAATCTTGCACAATCCATGTGTGGAATAGATTATTGTATCCCCAATATTAAACATTCGGATTCCTCCCAAATACAGAATCGTCAACTCAGTTTACTATAATAGTATATACCTGTCTTGCAAAAATGTCAATTAGGTTGACAATATAGTTCAGTTTTTGTATAGTTAGGTCGGAAAAATTGATAGGAGCGATCGAGTTGAGTCAAGAATATAAAAACCTGGATTTAATTGATGCATTGAGCGAGCGCCATCACCAGCTTCGGAAAATAACCGAACAATTATGGAATGAGAACAGTGATATTAAATTGTCAAACTCTGAATGGTTCATTATGGCAAGAATATACGAAAAGCAGCCTGCCATCGCCTACGTTACAAAGAATGTGGATATTTCCAGGCAAGCCACTCATAAATTTATAAAGAAACTTGAAGCTAAAGGCTTAGTTGAAATCAATAGCGTGAAAGACAATAAAAAGAATAAGCATATCCGGTTAACCGAATTAGGCGAAGAATGTTATGAAAAAAATGAAGCACTGAAAGCGGAACAGGAGAGAAAAATCGCCGATAAAATCGGTTATGAGCAATTGCAGCTTCTTAAAGATATATTGAAAGCTGATTGGGGCTTATAATCGTTCGGTAAATGTTGGTTGCCATGTTCCTGAAAAAATAAGTGAAACGTCACCAGCCGATTGGTTTTTTGAAAATCAGTCGGCTTTTTTATGACAGAAACGTCCATGGATACGGCTGTTTGTTTGTGGTGATATTAAGGTTGGATTCCTTTATACAGCGGAATTTACAGGGTTTTAGTAAAAAATCGTGTGATAGTTATAGAAAAGACATAGCTATTGGAGGAACGCCTTCATGAGGACCAGAGTAAACCTGTCATGAGGAAAAGTCCAAATCGTCCCTGCTGAAAGCGATTGAGAATGAAAATTCCAGGGAAAATAAATACAACAAAATGAAAAAAGGAGTAGCATAATGACGGTTCATCAAAGACAGGTTTTATTATCCTGTATGATTATATCAGTGGTATTGTTTGTGTTGATTGCATTAAATTTTAAAGAACCATTGATGTTGAACTTCGGCGAGTGGGTACAATCCTATTTGTACGATTTTCTTGGCTCATATGGCGACTTTGTTTTTGTTGTGATTACCTATGTCGGTTCAGCATATGTTTCCTTTCCAATTATGGGAATTCTCATGTGCGTTTTTTTGTTTCAAAAAAGATACTGGACCACGCTATTGCTTATCTTTAATCTTATTGGGGTCCGGCAGCTTAATTGGCTGCTGAAATCCATTTTCGAAAGACCCCGTCCAGAATTAGAGCACCTTGTCCAAGTCAGTTCGGATAGCTTTCCGAGTGGCCATTCAATGAATTCGATCGCCTTCTTTGGCTTTCTTGCATATTTGCTGCATCTGAAATTAAAGGACAGCAGAAAACTTTCTCGCTGGGTTTGGGCAAGCGCCGTTGTTTTGATAGGACTAATTGGTCTTAGCCGCGTCTATTTAGGTGTTCACTATCCATTAGATGTCGTCGGGGGATTTCTGGCCGGAGGAGCATGGCTGTTACTCAGCATTTTTCTATATACTTATGTCCCGCAAAAAGAGCACTTCAATCAGCGGGCTCCCGTTAAACAAGAACAAAATCGCTGACTGAAGCAAAAATGATGGCTGCCAGGATCCGCCTGATAGCCCCATAAAATTGGTGTTCAATGGCTATTGAATTGGCGCAGGGTCTTCATTCAGCAGATAATCGTTGGTGTTGGAGTCTGGTTTATTTTTCGATTTGCTCCACGGAACATCCTGCCTAACTGTATCATAAACCGCAGCGCCAATCAGCTCGCCATTTGTTTGAATTCGTTCCTGGCTGATTTTGTCTATCGTATCGAGAGGAGTATGGTACCAAGGCTCCAGTGATGCGGTTTCCGGGTCCCTCAGGATGAAATTAGCCGCATCGATTCCGGCCTCATAGAAGGATACATGGTCTGAAGCCCCTCTTTCATACAGCTTGAGACTATCGTTGCCAAGTCGTTCACCGGCTGCCTCAACTGCCTGCCATACTGCATTTGGCGCGCCGTCCATTACATTCACGTATAATGCTGTAGCCTGATCCCATCCGGTTCCGACCATGTCCATATTGAATGCTGCCAGGCTGTTTTCCACATCCTGTGTGGAAAGTCCGCTGACATATTGCTGGGATCCAACAAGACCAATTTCTTCTGCACCAAAGAAGACAAAGCGGATTTCTTTATCTGTCGGGAAGGGCTGTAAAATTCTTGCCAGTTCAAGTGCGACGCTTGTCCCTGAAGCATTGTCACTTGCCCCGGGTGAATATGGTACACTGTCATAATGTGCTGTGACGTAGACGATATCATTGTCATTGGTCGGTTTGCCTTTAGGCTCTTTGACAGCAATAACATTTTGAGATTGCTGGTCACTGATTTCAGTGATATTCAGAGTCGCGCGGACTTCTTCACTTGCCATTTCCTCCTTAAGTTTTTGTCCATCTTCCATTGTGATGGCCACTACCGGGATGGAAGCCTCATTGTCTCCCAGACTTGGCGTAATAGGAACCAGACCTTCCGTATTATCATAGATGATTATACCTGCAGCACCGGCATTCATGGCATTTTTAGTTTTTTCCCAGAAAGACATGTCACCGCGTTCAATCAGAGCAATATTTCCCTCGACCGCTTCAGGAAAGTTACCGGGCAGCCCGATGCCAGAATCAACAATGGCTCCGATAACATTTTCACCCTGTGTACTTGCCGAGCCCGTTGCCACACGAATGGCAAGCTCTTCATCATTATAAGAAGTGGTTAGCTCGCCCTCAAGTCGGTCAGCAATGCCAAATTCCTCTGTTTTTGTTTCATAGCCATAATGCTGTAATTTTTGACGGATATACTCAGCTGCATCCAGCTCTTCTTTAGTTCCTGCCACACGAGGACCAATGTTTTCGCTAAGATAAGAGATATGTTCCATGGATCTGTCAGAGTCAAATCGTTCAGTAATTTTCTTATCGAATGCTGACCCGTTTCCTGCCTTGTTCGGGAGGGCAGATGCAATTCCCGGCTGCACGATGGAAGCCAACAGGGCAAGGGCCGCCATCCATGTTATTTGTTTCTTCAATAGCAATCTCTCCTTTTGTGCAAATTTGGATTTGAGACATAAAAGATTTGAAGAATTCCTATCAAGGAAGGTCTACATAAATGATCACTCCTAATAGATTATTATATTGTATGCGCTTTCATTTGGTGTTACTATTTATTTTACTAGGAAGATTAATAGAGGCAATAGGCCATCAGGACGATTGCAGGATTATCTTGACAGGTCCCTGTAACTGTTGGACTAAGACTTTTTGACAAGCTGAAAAACAACTTTAAAACCGGAATATGTAAAATAGTATGTGTAAACCATTGAAATAAAGGAAGGAGGATATTATTCTTAGTATTAATAATGAGGATAAGCCGCTTGCCGGGAAAGGGATCCGGTATATGTTTAAAAGCAGTAAGAATGAGAGGAAAAGATTCACAGGATTCAGCTGGAATAAGTACTATAGCTGAGAGGGGTATCTGATAATGGAGCGGAATGTTGTGAGCAATTTCTTGCTAATCATTTTGTCAGCCCTATTATTAACTGGCTGCGGGTCAGGAACAACGGAGGACGACACAATGAGTGAAGAAGGACCAATTACCAAGGAGACATCTGAGCTTTCATTTAAGAGGATTGATTCAGGTGAAGTGCCGGAGAAAGTACAAGAATGGATTGACAAAAACAGGAAAGAGGGATCGAAAAAAGTTTTCCATGCAGACGGTAAAACGTATGTAATCATCATGCTCGGGCAGAAATCAACCGGCGGCTATGCAGTAAAAATTGATGATATGCAGCTTGAGAAAATTGTTTCGCCTGAGTCCAAGGCGGGCAAGGGAACGGTTAACGTCACATACCATACGATTGAACCGGGAAAGGGAAGCATTAACACACAAGCGCTCACATATCCAATGGCGATAGCTGAATTGGAAGGGACGCATGATTATGACTATCAGTTTTCAGAAAAAGGCAAGCAGAATAAGCTAAAAGGAAGCAATGATGGGGAGCAGACCGAACACGTCAAGCCTGAAAAGCTGACGAACGAGTGAGGATGCATATTATGGGAATCGCAACAAGGCTGGAGCTTACTGTCATTAAAGACAATATGAAAGCGGTCAAGCTTTACCAGAAAATGGGGTTCCAGATTGAAGGCGAAAAAGTTCATTCATTGATAATCGATGGACAGCCTGCCAATGAGTATTATATGTACAAGCTGGTTTAGATGCCGATCCAAAGAACGGCTATCCGGAATCAAGACTGGCGGAGGCTTGGGATAGTTAGTGCTTGGCCAGCCAAAGGGTTTTTAAATGAGAGTTATTATGGTCTTTTTTGTCCGCCAATGGTATAATGACCTAAACAAGGGGGATGGCCCGATGGAAGAAACGTTAAACCAGATTTTAAGTGAATTGAAGGGATTACGCACGGGTTTAGACGGAGTACGCACAGATATAACGGATATACGTACAGATATGACTGATATACGAACAGATATAACCGATTTGAAACAAGGGCAGAAAAGAATTGAAGACGGTCAGGAAAGACTTCAAAAAAATCTGGTAGCCAGTTTAGGTGACTATACTGAAAAAATCATTGACCATTTTGATGATAAGACGGATGCATTGAACAATCGCGTATTCAAAGTTGAATCAGAAATGAAAAGCTTAAGCAGGCAGCAGTGAGATAAATCATTGCTGCCTTTACTTTTTTAACAATGCTTACCCTCCTTCATGGATATTTTTCATTGAATGGTACACCCTACTGAATATAGAGTTTTATAAAAGGTGGGGACCATCAAATGAACATAGCAGATATTATGACAGTGATTGGCTTTATTGTTGTTTCGATTGTCATTCTAATATTGCTGGCAATTGGCATATACATATATTTCATCGACCGTACCCAGCGGCAGCATCCGGTGCTCCGCAACTATCCGATTGTGGGACGGGCGCGCTATTTTTTTGAAAAGATCGGTCCGGAACTGCGTCAGTATTTCTTTAATAACGATCGGGAAAGCAAGCCAATTTCGCGGGAAGAGTATGGGCATATCGTAAAGAAGGCGAAATATAAGCGCGATGTTGAAGGATTCGGCTCGCAGCGCGATTTTGAAAAAGCAGGCTATTATATCCGGAATAGCATGTTTCCGAAATTGACTGAGGAATTGAAGATGGACGGGGAAGCTAAAGTAACGACCGACCGTTATTTGCTGACCAAGGATCCGCTGTTCACACAGCGGGAAGAGCATTTAGAGGAAGAGAATTCACCGGCTTATCTACTAGATGAGGAAGATACCATTGTGATCGGCGAGAATACCTCCCGCAAGCCATTTAAGCTTCGCGGACAGATCGGCATGTCGGCGATGAGCTATGGTTCGCTTGGCGAGCGGGCGATTACGGCTTTATCGGAAGGTCTCGGGATGGCCGAGGGAACTTGGATGAATACGGGAGAAGGCGGTCTCTCGGATTATCATCTAAAAGGCGGTGGCGATATTATCATGCAAATCGGCCCTGGCATGTTCGGTCTCAGGGATAAGGAAGGCAACTTCAACTGGGATGAGCTGAAGGAAAAAAGTCAGATTCCAGAGCTGAAGGCGTTTGAAGTGAAATTGGCACAGGGTGCGAAAACGCGCGGCGGGCACGTCGATGCTGAAAAGGTTAATGAGGAGATTGCCCGAATTCGCATGGTTGAGCCGTTCACGTCCATTGATAGTCCGAACCGTTTTCCGGAATTCACAGATTTGCCTTCGCTGTTTGATTTTATTGAGCGTGTACGAGAGCATTCCGGAAAACCTGTTGGCATGAAAATTGTAGTGGGAAGCCATTTTGAAGCTGAGGAACTGGCAAAAGGGATACGTGATATCGAAAAGGGCCCTGATTTCATCACAATTGACGGCAGTGAAGGCGGTACGGGCGCTTCGTATCAGGAGCTGACGGACAGTGTCGGGCTTCCGATCAGGTCTGCCTTGCCCCTGGTGGACAATGCGCTGAAAAAATATGGAGTCAGGGATCAGGTCAAAATCATTGCTTCCGGCAAATTGTATTCACCTGACCGGGTGGCAATTGCTCTGGCAATGGGTGCCGATCTCGTCAACATCGCCCGGGCATTCATGATTACAGTCGGGTGCATCCAGACGTTGAAATGCCACTCCAACGTGTGCCCGGTTGGGGTTGCTACAACCGATCCGGATCTGCAGAGGGCACTTGTCGTCGATGAAAAGAAACATCGGACCGCTAACTATCTGATCTCCATGCGTAAAGGATTATACCGCGTTGCAGCGGCGGCCGGGCTGGAATCGCCACTACATTTCAAGCGCGAACATGTGGTATATAAGGATGAGAAAGGCAAAACGTGGTCGCTTGATGACATATATCAGTCGATGATTCAGCCGGGCGGTGAAGGATCGATGAATGCGTGAATTAATCAAAAAGAAGGAGATTGCTGTCTTAGCAATCTCCTGAAATCTTAGGACGTTTCGGCCGTCCCTTTTTTATGGGCTAAATAAATTTTTTTTGAAATCAACGTTTGTCCAATTATGAACAATCCCCCGACAGCCCAATACAGTGGTAAGGCTGCCGGGGCGTTTAGGGAAATGATGCCGATCATGACCGGCGAGAAGATCCCGATAAGCGCCATCTGTTTTTTCTGTTGCGGTTCAAGACCAATTTGCGTGACTTTGAACTGAACAAAGTAGATGATGACAGCCAGGATAGTTAGCAAAATGTCGGTCTCTCCAAGATCAAACCATAAAAATTGATGTGCCGCTATTTCCTGAGTACCGCGTATTGCCCAGTAAAAGGCTATTAGTATCGGCATTTGGATCAGCATCGGCAAGCATCCGGCAAATGAGGCGAGCGGGTTGAAATTGTGTCTTTGATATAGCTGCATCATTTCCTGCTGCATGTTCATCTGTGATTCCCGGTCTTTGTGATCCTTGTATTTTTTCTGGACCTTGTCCATTTCTGGTTTCAGTTCTTTCATCTTATCCTGCATTTCAAGACTGCTTCTCGTCTGTTTCAGCATAAAGGGCATGACGGCAAGCCGGATAATGAGCGTGATCATGATGATCGACAGTCCGTAGCTTCCGTTGAAAAAGGATGCCAGACCTTTGATTAACAGAGAAAAGTTGTAAACAAAGTAGTGATTGAAAAAGCCTTCTGTATCAGCACTGATCGGCTCGTTTCCCAATCCGCACCCTGACAGAAAAATGATGAGAGTCAGTCCGGCAAGGCTAAATTTCTTCGTGAGTGTGAATACAGATGTTTGTTCCATCTAATGCCTCCTCGTTTTTTCATCATTGTGCTGAAAAAAGAGCAGGCATGGTCGTCATTATCATCGTCCGGTGCGTCTATCCGCTTTGCCTTTTGGACAATCCAGACCATTACATCTGTCACCTCACCGATAGATTCTTGGATGGGGGCCGACTGGATTTTGACTGAATGGGAATTTTTCGTATGCACATAGGCATGCCCGACAAACTTATTCAAACCGAGTTGTGTGATTTTAATGCTGCCGATGACAGACAGGAAAACGCTGAAGTAAAAGTAAAAAGGCGATGTCTCGGCAAGCAGTTCATATAACAGTTCGATGATCATCTGTATTCACCTCCTTTGCTGTGCTTTTATTTACCTATAATTATATGATACTACAAATCGTTGAGAATAATAAGCCTGAAACGTTTTACACCGCTTTCTGTATATCACCGCCGGGAAAGCCTTTGTTTGATTCCCTTAATAATATCGTCGGCAGCATTGATCCGCATAAAATAAACGAGCACGGCGTACAGCACTGCAGCCATTACCCCGGATAGCAGCAATGCAAGGGTAAGGCCAGTCACGGCTATCAGTTGGTGGTAAGCCATATACGCGATCCATCCTGTAAAAGCAGAGGCGCCGGCTATTTTAATCACAGATAGAAAAATGTATCGGTTTTCGAATGAGCCGATTTTCCGTCTTAAATTAATAAATAACAGAAGTGTACAGAAAATCATCGACAGGCTCGTCGCCAAAGCTAGTCCGCCGATGCCTATCCATCTGGCCAAAAGGAAATTCAGGATGATGTTCAGGACCATTGCAATAGCTGCATTAATCATCGGGGTTTTCGTGTCCTGCAGCGAATAAAATGTTCTTGAAAGTAACGTCCTTAAACCAAATCCAATCAGGCCAATCGAATAATAAAAATAGGCATCTGATGTCATGGCTACAGCGTCCTCCTCGAAGGCGCCTCTCCCGTAAAGAAACGAAATGATCGGTTCGGCCAGAAATAAGGAACCGGCCGTGGCGGGGAGGATCAGCAAGCTGACACCTACAATGGACTGGGAGACGTTCTGTTTTAGTCCGTCCATATTGCCTTTGGCAGCCATTTTAGATATTAATGGGTACATCACAGTCGAAATGGACGCCACAAATATGCCCAATACAGCAATATTGACGGTATGGGCGTAATTTAGCGCTGATATACCGCCTACATCAATTCGGGAAGCCAGTGTCCTGTCAACAAGTTTATTAATCTGGGTAACAGATGACCCAAGAATGACTGGAACCGCCAGAACGAGCATGTTTTTAAGGTCAGTATCTTTCAGATCAAATGCTGGTTTGTATCGGTAACCTTTTTTAAAAGAAAAATACAGTAACAGCAGCAGCTGAACGAATAACGCTGTCACATAGCCAATCCCCATGATGATGACCAGGTCAAGCTGGTAGCTGAAAATAATCGAGAGGATTAAAACGGCATTCATCGGTAAGCCAATCAATGCCGGTACGTTGAAAAGTTTTTTGTAATTCAAATAGGCGCTCAATATTCGTATAACTAATGTAAAGTATATGCCAATGATCGTTATCCTCGTAAGCAGCACGGCAATATTTAAATTTCCCCCCGAAAAACCGCTTGCAAAAACGTTAACAATGGGTTCAGTAAAAACCAGGGCGCCGGCGATGGTCAATGTGCACAGTACAAACAGAACAGTGATAAGATTATTGGTGAACAGTTGGCCGCGTTTCTCGCCAAATTGCTCTTCAATTCTGCTGTACATTGGTATGTAGCCAGTCGAAATGCCTGCCGCAATTATGCCGAATATGACTGTCGGGATCGTAATCGAAATAAGATAAGCGTCACTGATCATGGACGCCCCGTAAAAGTAAGATAGAGTGACATCTCTTAAAAAGCCTGACATTTTAGAGATGATTGTTATCAGCATGAGTACCAGAACTGCTTTTTTCATAATGAACCCCAATGTGCTTTAGTTAAATTCGTGTGAAGCTTCTTCCTCATAAATGAATAATTGTTCCCTGTACCGGAGCATTCGTGTATTCCAGCGCGGGTGAACTTCAGGGAATTCTCCCAATACATTATATTGCAGAAATAAATGAGGGAAGTTAACGCCTGCTCCCAGACTCATCACCTGGCTGCCGCAAAAACGTGGATTGATATCTGTCAGTTTGTATCCGTTCTGACCTGTCATAAATTGCAGATTGATAAAGCCATCTGATATTAAAGATGTTGCTATGTCTCCAGCTGCATCGATCAGCTCCTGATTGAATACGACTCTTCCGTCCAGCACAATGCCATTTGACACACCAGTACGCTCTCTGGGTATGGCTGTGACGACGTTTCCATTATGAAGGAACATATCAACACTGTACTCCGGGTCATCTAAAAGCTCCATAGCAATGTGTCTTTCACCGGAGAGGACTTCACAATAGTCATCAATACGGTAGACTTTTGCTTTACCTTTTTTAACAGCTTCCAAATAGTTATGATGGTCAGTAAGTATGGCAAATCCCATAGCGCCATGTCCGTTGACCTGCTTCACGACGACTTGAACATTCTTCGAAAAGGCATGTTCAATAATCTGACGTAATTCAGAAGCATGATTAAACCCATAATATTCCGGGATATATCGGTGCAAGCCTATTTCCCGAAGATAGTGGTAGGTTGACTCTTTGTCCATTAGAATGGAAAACAAATGACTCTGAGGCAATGCGACAGCCGCATTAATCGTATCTTTGAGCTCGCAGAATAATTCAATTTCCTCATGGAGCGAAGGAAAAACGGCATGGATATTTTCGTTTCGGACGATATCCATGATCGCTTCTTTGTACAGTTCTTTCTGCGTATAACGCGGGATTTTATATGTCGTATCACAAAATTGATTTCCGGGCGTTATCTCTCGCCTATCTGAGCCTACAATACGCACTTCATCTATGTCTTTGAGCCCTTGGGCAACACCTTGGGCAGTCGGGCCGCCGATTCCCGTAATTAAAACATTAACTTTTTGCATGTGTCATCTCCCTTAGCTGTTAAAGCTGCAAATCTAGTATTATTATAAATGGGTAATAACAAAAAGTAAAAAAACAAAATTACGATATTTCTCTTTTTCTGATGTGAATTGAGCTCTCATTTGATGGTATTATGAAGAGAGTATGCTAAATTTTGTTTGAACTGGTCGATCTTATGGAATAGTAAGGGTACAAAAGAATTTTGCTCGTACGACATGATGCATGTGGAATCTGCTAAGAGGAAGGGGCATCATTTTTTAATGGGGATTTATCAGTTTGAGGACTTAAAACGCTATAATCAAATTTTGCTCGTCACCGGAATTATCGTGATTGCCTTTAATTTGCGCGCAGCGATCACATCTGTCGGCCCATTGGCAAACGTTATCGGGGACGACCTGGGGCTCGCCAGCTGGAGTGTCGGAATACTGACGAGTCTGCCGCTCATTGCGTTTGCTGTAATGTCGCCAGTTGCACCTAAATTGGGAAACAAATTCTCGAACGAGATTGTACTTATTGCCGGGATGGTGGTGCTACTTATTGGGATATTGGCGCGTTCGGTACCAATGGCGGTTTTTCTTTACGGCGGCACCTTGCTGATTGGACTGGGGATCGCGGTGTCCAATGTTCTTCTGCCTGGTATCATTAAGGAGAGATTTCCGAGGCGGGTCCCGCTCATGACAAGTGTTTATTCTGTCGCTATGGGACTTGTCGCTGCTCTGGCGTCCGGTGTCAGTATACCGCTTGCAGATAAGGCAGGTTTTGGCTGGGAATGGTCGCTAGCCGTCTGGGGAATCCCTGCGCTTGCCGGGGTTATCATCTGGGTTTATTTTGTCAAACGTCGCAGGGCCGCTAATGAAGTGAGTGTTCATTATGTGGCGGCCAGTGACGTGAGAATGTGGAAGTCGCGTCTTGCATGGGAAGTTGCTATATTTCTTGGCTTACAGGCCTTACTATATTACGTCATTATTGCGTGGCTTCCGGCTATTTTACAGGACTATGGCGCAAGCAGCGGAACAGCGGGCTGGATGCTGTCTTATGCCCAATTTATCGGACTGCCCGCCAGTTTACTTCCGGTGTTGGCCGGTAAGTTTAGATCACAAAGCGGTTTGACAGTCGGTATTTGTCTGCTGGCAGCAGCAGGCTCCGCCGGGCTGCTGTTCGGCCAATCCAACCTTATAATGATCGCAAGCGTGACGTTGCTCGGTATTTCAACGGGTGGATTGTTCCCATTGGCACTCTCCTTTTTGGGGATGCGTACAAGTGACGCACAGCAGGCAGCGGAGTTATCAGGGATGGCTCAAGCGCTTGGCTACTTTCTGGCTGCATTGGGGCCAATTATAATCGGGTATTTAAATGATATCACCTCAGGTTGGCAGATGCCGCTGACAATGTTGCTTGTCATATCGGTGCTTATGGCTATCGTCGGTTATGGCGCCGGTAGGAACCGGACGGTAGAGGATGAATTCAGAGATATGTCCGAGCGTGAGGAGGAAGATCCAGAGGTTGATATGAGCTCAAAGGATTTGTAAAAGGATGCTGTGGAGAGGGGTTTCATGCGAGAAAGGGAAAAATTCGCTTGATATTGAGTTTGCCGCGCAAGAACGGCTCAGTTCGCGCGAGAAATTGTTGAAGTCGCGCGACACCAGCAGAAATTCGCGCGACAATCATATAAAATCGCGCAACACCTGCTTTTTTTCGCGCAACAGCGTAAGCCTTATCCTAATCCCAGAAGCAGCTATACCCGTAGATCAAAAAAAGCGACTGCCATGTCGGCAGTCGCTTTAAACTTAACTTCCGGTCTCCCGGTAGCCTGTATGTGCTTTTACTTTCACTTCAGCATACCGCTTCGCATCGGATTTACTAGAGAAAATCGTACCAAGGTAGCCACCGAGAAAGCCAATCGGTACAGACACCAACGCCGGATTGCTAAGTGGAAAGATCGGGTTACCGACAAATAATGCTGCACCTTCTGTCGGTGAGAAAACACTCGGGCTTACCGACACAAGAATCAATGCTGAAAACAGACCGGACAAGAGCGCCGAAACAGCCCCTGTTGTATTGAATCGCTTCCAATAGACTGTATACAGAATGACCGGTAAATTGGCACTTGCCCCGATACAGAATGCTAGCGAAACAAGGAATGCCACGTTTAAATACTGCGCAAACAACGACAGAACAATTGACAGGACTGATACGGCTAGAGCGGCATAGCGTGCAGCGAGCATTTGCTGCTGATCGGATGCTTTACCGTTTTTTATGATCTGCCCATATAAATCATGGGCAAATGCCGATGCACCGGATAGAACAAGACCAGCAACAACCGCCAAAATAGTGGCAAAGGCCACAGCAGAAATGAATGCAAACAGGAATTCACCACCTATTGCCTCGGCTAAGAGTGGTGCGGCCATGTTTCCGCCTGGGTTCGCCTCTCTGATTGTTCCCTCACCAACGAAAATCGCTGCGCCAAACCCGAGGAACAGTGTCAGGACATAGAAAGCTCCAATGATCCAGGTAGCGGTAACGACCGATTTCCGGGCGGTTTTGGCATCTTTAACCGTGAAAAAACGCATGAGAATATGCGGCAGTCCGGCTGTACCAAGAACCAGTGCGAGCATCAGCGAGATCGTATCCAGCGGTGCTGTGTACTTCAGCCCCGGATTCAAATAATCGGCGCCGTGCGCTGTAGCTGTTTTGGCCTCTTCGAACATCGCTCCGATATTAAAATTGAAATGCATTAGGACAAGGAACGAAAGAATCAGCATGCCTGCCATTAACAGGACCGCTTTAACGATCTGCACCCAGCTAGTAGCGATCATGCCGCCAAACAGGACATAAATCGTCATCATCACACCAACTATCAGGACAGCTACTGTATAAGGAATATCAAACAATAGTTGGATGAGTGCACCCGCCCCAACAAGCTGAGCAAGCATATAGAATATAGAAATCGTAATGGTACTTAAGGCCGCGGCTCCTCTGACTTTTTTGGCATCGAACCGGGCATTGATCATGTCGGCCAGGGTGTATTTGCCAAGATTCCTGAGCGGTTCCGCGACTAGAAACAGAACGACCAGATATGCAATTAGAAAACCAATGCTGTAGAAGAAACCGTCAAAACCGAAAAGTGCAATCGACCCGGCGATTCCAAGGAAAGATGCTGCCGATAAGTAGTCACCTGAAATCGCAAGTCCGTTTTGAAAACCGGTCAGACCACCGCCCGCTGTATAAAAATCCCCGGTTGTCTGAGTCTGCCTTGAAGCCCAGAACGTAATCACAAGTGTTAGAGCAACGATAATCAAAAACAATACAATAACTGTAGGGCTCATGAGGCTTTCCCTCCATCCCCATTGTGAATCTGATCTTCAATGATCTGGTCAGTCTCTTCATCAAAAGCTGCTGCTTTTTTCACGTAAATCGTACACAGAACCCACGTCATCACGAACTGGGCAAAGGCAAACAACCATACCCAGGAAATATCACCAATTGCCGGTGTATTCAAAAAGGTGGTATACGACGTCAATACCGGCAACAGAAAATAAAATATCAGGAAAAAGACGGTATAAGGTATAATAAATTTTTTCTTCTTTTGCAAAAAGCTTTTGAACTGGTCACTTTGTTCCACCTTTTCAAAATCGACTTTTTGATTGTCTGTATTAAATTCGTTAACAGTACTCATATTAACCTCCTTATATTAAGTCATGATGAGGTAACTAATTCAGGCCCCAACTGACATCTATTTCTCTATCGCCTGAGAAGATCCCTATTGGTTCATCAAGGTTCACCTTTCCCGTTTCATGCCAGGAAAAATGGCTCTTCAACTTCCTTCCATGAAAAGTCGCAGGTTCCAAACTCATCATGAGATATGTTGGCCTGCCTCTTTTTCGACGCAATTTTATCAACCACTTTGATTCCTCCTCACACTATTAGTTATGGTCATCCGAACAGTCTGCTGAATAAATTTAGCCGAAATGAATCACCTCCGTATATTGTAAGCGCTTACGATACATTGTAGCTGATATTCAGTTACTTGGAGGGGGTTTTTGTGTCAGCTGTTGCCCATGATGTCTGAAAAGTTTAAATTTACTGGTGAATGGTTAATTTTTGAATGTCTCAAGCAATACCTTTCGTGCTGATCGGCTGACCGGCAGTGTTGTATGGTTATCATCCTTCAGCGTCAGATTGTATGCTCCGTTGAACCATGGGGTAATCTCCCGAACATAATTGAGGTTAACCAGATAGCTCCGGTGGGTCCGGAAAAAGAACAGCCCCTGCAGTTTATCTTCCAGTTCCTGCAAAGTCATGCGGCTTTCGATCACTTCATCATGTGTATAGATTTCCAGCATACGGTTGGATGGGACGGCATAGTAAATTGAATCCGGCGACAGCACGACCAAGCGTTCACCGTCATCTATAAGCAGCTTTTCGGCAGCCGAATCGTTTTGCACCTTAGCTCGCCTGTTCCGTTTCATGCCGATCTGTGCCATTTGCTTGCGGATCCGCCGCATGGTTTTTTGAAAACGGGCATCATCATAGGGCTTGAGCAAATAATCAACCGCTTCAATTTCAAACGCGTCCATCGCGTATTGGTCATAGGCTGTTGTAAAAATAAACAATGGCGGGTGAAGGTATTCCAGTTCTATTATCTGCTTTATAGCGTCCACTCCGGTCATGCCGGGCATTTCTACGTCGAGAAAAATAACGTCAGGTTCATGTTCAACATACAAGTCTAACAATTGCTTGCCCGTTTCAGCACTGGGACAGAGTATGACATTCGGCTCCTTTTCCAATAAATAAATCATGTCCTCCCGTGCCAGCTGTTCATCTTCGGCAATCATGGCGTGAATTGATCGCATAACGAAACTCTCCTTCTTTAAGGCTGTATTTAAAAAGGTATTGTTTCTAATACAAAATCCATAAACTGCGACGTAGTGACAGGGTTGATTTCCGCTTCAGGCAGTTGCTTTCCGCGGGCAACGCTTCAGCTTCCTCGGAAGCAAAACCCGCTTCCTGCGGGATCTTCAGCTGTTGCTTTCCCGCAGGAGTCAACTGCCCTCCGCTCCAATCAACACCATATTAGCGCAGTGTACATCAGAAGCTGGATTGTTTACGATATGTGGCACATCACATGAAATATAGTGAACAAAACTAAGCGGAGGAAATACACGGAGACTCCTGCGGGAGCAGAGGCATAGGTGAGACCCCACAGTGCGAAGCACGAGGAGGCTCACCAGCCGCCCGCGGAAAGCGAAGTGTATTTCCGAAGCGGTATTATCGCACACAAATTTTTCACTATGTCGCAGTTTATCTCAAATTAAAAGGTTAAGAGCTGCGGAGTTTGTCTGTATAGCCTTTTTTAATGATCACTATATGGAATCGTAAAACAGACTTCACTTCCGCGTTCAGGCAAATTGCGTATATGCAGGCGTGCCGAATCGCCGATCAGGCTGATCAAACGCTGGTTCACGTTATAAAGACCGGCACCCCCGTTTTCGCTGTCTGACAATGATGGCATTCCGGCTTCCCTCAAAAGCCTTTCGGGAAATCCATCTCCGTTATCACGGACGGCGATATGAATGCTGTCTTCGTTTTCTTCCATGATAACGTTCACTTCACCCCCGCTGGTTACATTTTTCAAGCCGTGCTTGATGCTGTTTTCAACAAGCGGCTGGATCGTTGAAGGCGGTATGTCCACTCGTGTCATTACCTCAGGCTCTGAAACGTGAATGGTCAACTGGCTGGAAAAACGGGCCTGAATGATTTCGACGTATGATTTAACGTGTTGATATTCTTTTTCCAGCCGGACGAGTGATGCTGATACAAGGCCGATATTGAAGCGCATATAGTGTGCCAGGTTAACGGTGATATGCCGCGCTTTTTCCGGATCTTTACGAAAAAGGGCCGCAATCATGTGAAGTGTATTAAATAGAAAATGCGGATTAATCTGAGCCTGAAGGTTTCGCAGTTCCGCATCACGAATATGTTTTTTCAATTCTTCTGTTGCGATAGTATCGAGCTGATTGGTAATCAATTGTCCGAGTCCTTTGGCGAGAACAAGCTCCATCGGCCGGATATGCTGTGTTTTTTCGAAGTAGAATTTAATCAGTCCTGCAGATTCCTGGGTATCGATGATCGGGATGAAAATTGCCGCTTCAAACGGACAATTCTTATAGCGGCACTGGATCTCCGAACGCGAATAAGCGATTTGCATCTGCCTGGTTTCAAGTGCCTCATAGGATAAGGGCGTCACGATCTGATCGCCTTCCTGATGATGATCACCGCCCATCCCTTTGTGCGCTAGAACTTCGTGTTCATTGGTGACAGCAACTGCAGCCAATTCCAGACGCTCATAAAGTAAATCAGCAATCTCTGCCGCCATCTCTTTTGGCGAATGGTGTTTTCTTAAAAAAGGGAGAGCCTCTTCAGCAATGGCAAGCGCCTGTCCGGTGGCCTGCGCTGCTCTAGTTTCCTGCTCCCGTAGGACAATACCGATCATAGCTGTGAAAATCGCGATGGAGATGCTGTTTGATAAGACCAGTGGCAGTCCGATCGTGTTGACGATTGTAATCATTTCCTCTGAGTTTGGTTCGGCAATCAGCAGCATATGCATCTGCAGGACCGGAGGGAAAACACCGATAAAGAGCGCCTTCATAGGTGATATAACCCGCTCATTGGAAAAAAATCGAGCCGTCCACCCTGCCAGGAGTCCGGTAATCGGGTTGACCAGGCTGTTCGCTATAAATCCTATGCCTCCAAGGTAAAAAAGATGTGCCCCCGCAATCACACCAGCACCAAGCCCAACGATAGGACCTCCCAGTAAACCGGCAATGACAATTGCAACCAGACTTGAACCAGTTACCATCTGATCATCACTGACAGGCATCAGTACGAGGTCGCGTGTGGCGACTGTATCTCCTTCAATTACAATTCCTGTAATTGTACCTGCTATGCCAAACAGACCAAAGACACAGGCATGGACCAGCAGCATTCCTTTACTGAACTCACGGTCCAGGAGTGATCTGAACCCGCGGGTGCGTGTCAGGACAAAGGCGATGACGAGCAATAGCCCGAGACGTTCGAATAAAATCAGCGTCAAATAGTTCATGAGCTTTTGTCCCTCGTTTCAATCCCAGTCTGTGATTTTATGAAAAACCGCCGGAATTCCGCAGTGCTCTGTGTCGAGGACTGGGTCAGCAGCGAACCGATGATGGCCCCCAAGAATCCGATCGGGATGGCGATGATACCCGGGTTGGATAACGGCAACAGTGGTTCGTGCGGAATCCAGCCGCTCTGTGGATTCATGATATGCGGGCCGATTAAGAGCAGCGCGAGCGAAGCAATCAGGCCGCTCACCATACCCGTGATAGCCCCCTTTTCATTAAAACGCTTCCAGTAAATCGTGAACAAAAGCACCGGCAAATTGCTTGATGCCGCCACGATAAATGTCAGTGAAACAAGGAGTGTCACATTGATATTTTTTAAACCAAGTGCAAACAGGGTTGAGGTAAGCCCGACGACAAAGGCTGTCCATTGGGCCGACCGCAGCTGCGTTTTCTCGGTTGTCTGTCCTTTTTTAATGATATGGAAATAAACATCGTGCGAAAAGGCGGTTGTGGCTGAAATCACCAGACCGGCTACCACAGCAATGATCGTTGTAAACGCAATAGCTGCAATAAAAGCCATCAGAAAGTCGCCACCCAATTCTTCTGCCAATAGGGGCGCTGCCAAGTTGCCGGTCGGATCAAGCCCGACCAGCTGCTGATAGCCGATTAACGCAACGGTCCCCAGCCCGAGAACAAGTGCGATGATATAAAAAGAACCAATAATCCAGCTGGCGGTCAGCAGTGATTTGCGTACCTCTTTTGTGTTGCGAACCGTAAAGAAGCGGATCAGGATATGCGGTAGCCCTGCTGTTCCAAGAATTAACGCCAGATGCAGCGATATGCTCTCCAGCGGGTCATCGTATAAGTTGCCGGGCAGGAAAAACTGCTCTCCCAGAGGCGTACCTGTTTTCACCTGGGCGATTAACTCTGCGATATTCCAGTCGAAACGTGAAAAAACAATTAACGCTAGCAGAAAGGTACCGGACATGAGTACAACTGTTTTTACAATTTGCACCCAAGAAGTGGCAAACATGCCGCCGAACACCACATAGACAGTCATCAGACTCCCGATGATCAATACGGAAGTTGAATAGTCAATATTTAAGAGCAGACGAAGCAGCAGACCGGCAGCCACCAACTGTGGAATCATGTAAAGAATCGAGATGATCAGGGCCCCGATTGCCATCATCCAGCGCATCCGTTTTCCCGGGAAACGCGAACAAATAACATCCCCGAGCGAATACTTGCCTAGACGATGAACGGGTTCGGCAATAAAAAATAACACAATTAAATAGGAAACCAAAAAGCCAATCGCATATAAAAACCCGTCATAACCGCTGATAGCGATGGTTCCGATTATCCCGAGAAACGATGCGGCACTAATATAATCCCCGGCAATCGCCATGCCGTTTTGTATACCTGTTAAACTGCCTGCTGCTACATAAAATTGGTTCGTTGTTTTACTCTGCTTCGCTGCCCAATATGTAATGATTAAGGTACACACGATAATGCACAGGAAAAACAGGAAATAAGTCAGGTTCACGTTCCCACCCTCTTTTGCTGTCCCGGGTTGAGGGGCTGTTTTTAGATCAAACCGCAAGATACTATTCAATAAATTATAAATTTAAGCAATACTCTTGTTATGAATCGTACCGCAATCTTTGCTGTACGTAAAGTTATTTAGACAGTTCACCGCAACGATGGTTCTAATATCCAACCTTTCATGCTATACTGGCGGTGAGTTAAAATGCAATGGCTTTGTGAGAACAGACGCGGCAGTTGATCGGATATGCACAGAGCCAACGCGAAAAGGGGACTTGAATATGTTTAAAAAAATTGCCTCAGATGCGCTGGGTCTATCGGACATTGGTAAGATCATCGACCCGGAGGACTATGACAAAACCGATGCGGATGATTATGTCCGGCATGAAGATGATGAGAAAATCTACTTTCTGATCAAGACAAAGGCGGATGAATACTGCTTCACGAATACCGCCCTCATTCATGTTGACGGGGAAAATGCAGCATCCTCCAAACGGACACTGAACCGCTATCCATATGCACAACACAAAGTTGCAAATGTCTTCCTCGAGACGGCCGGAAAAATTGATATGGATATTGAAATCAAATTCTCGCTCAGCAACCAGGCCTTCAGCATTGATGTACATAAGGATGAGATCGAGAAATTGAAAGATCTGTACAAGGCGCTGCTGCATATTGCTGAAACCATGCATGAAAATGAAATTATCCTGGAAATGGGTAATCAAAGCCTGGATAAAGCAGTGAATGTGCTCCAGCATTCACGGGCGGCTGATGCTGATTTGGCGAGCCAGTATAAGGAGATGACGGAGTACAGCTTCTCCTGGCTGAAGTCTGTAAGGGAAGCGTATCATGCGAAAGACTTTGGCGATATTTTTGAAAAGTATATCAACAATTGATCGCGAAAAGGGCTGGACGATGCTGCGGCATTGTGCAGTCCTTTGTTCGCGCGATAGCATCGAATTTCGCGCGAGGCCTCCAAGAAATCGCGCGACACTCATCGAATTTCGCGCGAGGATGCCATGAAATCGTGCGGCGCCCCCACAATTTCGCGCGACACATCCCCATCACAGTCTTTGGGAAAAACGCTGGATCCAGTGACCTGCGCAGATGGCCTCATTTGTTTTTATTTACTTAAAATGGGGAATGACAAAGGTGATTGAAAGGAAAACTATCCGTGAAGTCATCTGAAGGGGGCACTCGTTTGTCACAAAAAATAACCGTTGGATTAATCCCGGCTCCGGAGTTGCCGGAAACTATTGCTTATAATTTAGTCGACAAATTACCCGGTGCCTTTAATGAAGAAATTGACGGCGACATTTCATGGGAAGTCGGTGTTTTCCGAGACCCGTTAACGGGTGCTGCTGAAAATGTGGACAATCTGATTGAACGGGCTGGAGCCATTAAAGAGGCTCACAATTGGGATTATACTGTGTGTCTGACAGATCTGCCCATTTTTTCTAAAAAGGGTGTCGTGCTGGGGGATGTGAATGACAAAGAAGGTGTTGCGCAAATATCCATCCCTGCGTTCGGGCTTTCCCCTGTGCAAAAAAAGGTGAATCAAGCCATTATACAGGTTGTCGGTGAATTATATTTCAGGGTGAATGAGGATTACAGTATCAATGGGGAAAGTGCAAATAGACATAAAGGTTTGCTGGAGCGCGGTTTTCTATTTTCTCCAATCCATAAAATGACGCAAACTGACGGGATTGAAAAATCAGATGTGCGCTTTATTCTTAAACCAAAGCTGTATGGAAGGTTAAAGTTGCTGCTTGGCATGACCCATGCGAACCGCCCGTGGTCGATTATTCCGTCATTTAAACGCGTGATGGCAGTTGCTTTTGCAACCGGTGCGTATGGATTAGTATTCCCGACACTGTGGCAGCTAAGTGCGGCTTATGACATGAATCGATTTTGGATATTAACGCTGTCGGCCCTGTTCGGTATGATTATCTGGATTATTTTTGCGCATAATCTTTGGGAAAAACCGAGCGCAAAAAGCCACCGAAAATTGCGGTTACTCTATAATGCGGCGACATTCCTAACCATAACAGTTGCCGTCAGTGTTTACTATGTTATGCTGCTGCTGTTGTTTCTAATTGCAGTTGCGTTTATCGTGCCACCGGGGTTATTCAGTGAGGTTGTCGGCTTGGAAAGAGAAGAGGTAGGTTTTATGCATTTTTTCCGTCTGGGCTGGCTTGTTGCCTCGATTGCCACGGTAGCTGGTGCTATTGGTTCCAGCTTGGAACGCGAGACGACCGTTCGGAACATCATGTACGGTTACCGGCAGCAGCAGCGCTATGAGGAAATGGACTACTATGGTGAAAAAGACGAAGCGTAACTGTCAGGAAGGAGTTCATGCATTGATTGAGGTTTATACAGACGGCTCATCCAGCGGCAACCCGGGTGCCAGCGGTGCAGGTATTTACATCAAAGCTCACGGGGGAAAATATGAATTTTCGTTTTCGCTCGGCGTCATGTCCAATCATGAGGCCGAGTTTCATGCGGTCTTGAAGGCGTTGGGGATTTGTTTGGAGCATTTTCCGGATGAAATCTTATCATTCCGCTCAGACTCCAGGCTGGTTGTTGACGCGATTGAGGCTGGCTTTATCAAAAATCAGGTCTACAAGCCGCTACTTTCTCAAATTAACGAGAAGGCAAGCAGCTTCCCCTATTTCTTCATCAAATGGATCCCCGAAAAGCAGAACCCTCATGCAGACAGACTTGCCAGACAAGCAATCAGGGTGTAACCGTGCAAGGGGAAAATTGACGTATAAAATTTAGGCTTTAAAATTAGTCTGTATGAGAATTTACATACTTAACTTAATTATGGACACCAACAGACTTGCTTAGAAAGTAGTTTGAATGCTGTCTGTTTAAGAGAAAGAAGGAAACTTAATTGGCAACATCGATCATTAAAGATGCTTTTAAGGTAAAAAGAACCCCTTTTCCGTGGCGAAGGGCAGTCGGAGCGGGATTAAGTGCATCCATTCCCGTCATGATTGGCATCTTGCTTGGGAACTTCCAATACGGCCTAATTGCCGGGATTGGAGGATTTTCATCGTTATATGTGTTTAATGAACCGTATAAACATCGCGCCAAAAAGGTGTTTTTCGTTATTCTGGGCTTGTCTGCTGCCATGGGACTTGGCACGCTGACCGCTATTTCGCCAGTTCTATTTGCGGTCTTGTTGGGGCTGATTGGCGGAGTCGGGACGTTTGTCTTTGGGGCTTTGAAAATCCAGGGGCCGGCTTCGATCTTCTTCGTTATCATATTTGCCATGACATCCGCCATGGAGATTAACCCGAATGACGCACTGCTGAGGGCTGGATTGGTTGCCATGGGTGGTACCGTTTCCTGGGTGGTTGCGATGGCCGGATGGTTTACTGATCCTTACCATCCGGAGAAGAAGTCAATTTATCGCCTTTATGCCACGTTATCGGCTTTACTAGATTCGATTGGAACAGCCAAATTCAATGAGATGAAGGAAAAAACGTTATTTTCGTTACAGGATGCTGAAAGGACACTAGCATCTGGCTATATTTCATGGCGTAGCACCGATTCATTTAAGCGTTTATACGTATTGAAGGAATTGGCACATGGAATCTGGATGGACCTCTTGGAACTGGAGGCTGAAGGCAAAACGGAGCCCCCTTCAGAAATGGGCACTTTTTTAAGACAGGTGACACAATCACTTCGTAAAAAGCATCCGGCGACAAGCATCACTGCTCCTGCTATAAAGCAGTTAAGCACCTTGGAGGAGCGTCTCTTGGCCAATCTTGTCGAGGCAAATGCTGTAATTCACGAGTCGTTCCCAAATTTGGATCAGGAGGTTCATTTGCAGAAACAGCCGATTATAAAAAAATTTGCGGATGCATTTGATAAAAATGCCGTTGTATTCTTAACGTCCATTAGATATGCCATTGTTTTGGGGCTTGCGGCATTGATCGCATTCTCGTTCGAATTTGACCGGTCATACTGGATTCCCGTTTCATGTGGGTCTGTCATGCTCGGTTCAACCATCATCAGTACGTTTCATCGGTCGATTCAGCGTTCGCTCGGCACCCTGTTCGGAATTCTTGTCGCTGTGGTAATTCTGTCCATCAGCCCTGCACCGGTTGTTGTGGCACTATTAATCGCGATGTTTCATTTTCTAACAGAGACGTTTATGGTGCGCAACTATGCATTTGCCGTTACGTTTATCACACCGAATGCGATTTTAATAGCTGAGAGCACAACGCAAATTCAAAACGTATCCTTTTTTGCCAGTGCTCGGATCACCGATGTCATCATTGGTTGTATCATTGGGATTTTGGGTGTGCTGCTCGTCGGCCGTCATTCAGCATCAAGCCGCCTGCCGCATTTATTAGCCAAAACCATTCGCAGTCAATCACAGTTATTTTTCAAAATTTTTTCGGATAAAAGTGTATCCGTTGTTGAGGATTACAGTCGTACGCAAAATAAAATGCGGACGAATTTAAATAATTTACGTACCGTTTACAATACATCATTAGGTGAGATTCCGAATGACTTTGATTATCTGACTCATTTATCGCCGGCTATTTTCTCGTTAGAACAGCTTGGCTACTTTCTTGACACTGCTGCAGTGAGCGGTGGGCGAACAGTATTATCCAAAGACGAAACGGCCCGATTTGTTTATTTTTTCGAGTCAATGGCCCAGTCCATTGAGCAGCAGGAATTGCTTGAGACGTTTGACATTCCTCACATACCGGAACACACGCAGATTCGCCAGGAACTTAATACATTGCAGGAAACATTGACGCTTAGTTTGAACAAGTTAGCAAAACCGGAAGAAAGGGAGTAGCGGCCGGGTTCCGTTCTCTCCTCTCAAACCCCTTTTTGGCTGAAAGGCAGGAATAATTTAATGCCCCGCTTATTCCCCGGCAAGAACTGCATATCGATCAGCAAATGACTTCCGTAAGCTAGCACAAGCGCCCAAAATAGTCCCTGAACGGCAAAGTCCTGATTGATGTAATAGGCGATCACCCCAAAAAACAGCCACCCGATGAGTGAGTGCGTATAACTCCTGTGCGGTACCAGTGCAGCCATTGCGACATAAACACCCGCCAGCCAAACCCATATTTCCGATATGAATACACCTCCTGCAATAATAGCGGCACCACTGATAAACAGCATCAGTTTTTGTGAAAATACCGGTGCGATGAATAACAGAAACACCCCAAGCGCCAGCCCGATGTACTTTTCCGTCCCCGCTAGGCCGAACCAGGCATAAAGACCGGCTAAAATCCCAATTAGCCGCACAAGGTTCTGAACCATTTTATATGACAATGAAATTTTATTGGCAAGTTTTCCGCCTGTATCTAAATCCGGCACCAGTGAGGCAACTATTCCAGCACCCATCAATACGGCGGTGTTAATTGCGTCCTGACCGGTTGACTGGGCTACAGCTATGCTAGTCCCCGCTCCGACGATTGCGTGAATTTTTCCGTCCATTGGCAGTCTCCTTTAATTCGTGATGACAGGGTTATTATACAGGATGCGGGCCTCTTTGTGCAGAGGTTGGAGCGATTGGCCAAGCCATTCACATAACAGTGTATTACCAAAATGGGCTATCCGGCATAGGCTGAGAATGGAAGTATTTTATCTATACAGAGGAGGACTTTGCTGTTATGACGATGCAATCGACAGAAGCAGAATGGCTGGAGCATTTGGTGGAATGGACAGAGCAGTGCGATCAGCTGGTCGCTTCATTAGAAACGCGTTCAGATATGCCAGATTCAAACATTGAACCGGGTGAGTGGCAGCTCCGTTTTCGTGAACTGGGCGAAAGGGCAGATGCTTACCGTGAGCAATTACTGCAGGATGAAGACACGGCTGATACGGCAGTTGATATTAATTCATTGAATGAGAAAGCGCACCAGCTCAGAAGTGAATTTGCTCAATTGATGGAGGAAAACAGTTCCGGCGGGTTTTCAGAAGACAATGAACCTGATGCGGATGATGAGGACAGACAATCAACGACAGCTGTTCCAATTGGCAAACATACCCTGCCGCCGCTCCCGTACGATTACAATGCACTAGAACCGCATATCAGTGAGGAAATTATGCGACTGCATCATGACAAACACCATCAAGGCTATGTGGATGGCTTGAACAAAGCTGAAAAGGAGATGCAAAAAGCTCGGAAAAACGGCGACTTCTCGCTGATCCGGCATTGGGAAGTTGAAGCGGCATTTAATGGCGCCGGGCACTATCTGCACACGATTTTCTGGGAAAACATGAGTCCGAATGGTGGCGGAAGACCGGATGGCCCGATTGCAAAAGAAATCAAGCAGACATTCGGCAATTTTAATAAATTTAAGGAGCATTTCTCCAAAGCAGCTGAAAACGTCCAGTCTGTAGGGTGGGCGCTGCTTGTCTGGTCACCAAGATCACACCGGACCGAAATCTTGCAGGCAGAGAAGCATCAGAACCTCACCCAGCAGGATGTGATCCCATTGCTCGTCCTTGACGTATGGGAGCACGCATATTATCTGCAGTACCACAATAACCGTACAAACTACATCGATGCGTGGTGGAACGTTGTCTGCTGGGACAGTGTGAACAGACGGTTTAACGAGGCGAGAAAGGTAAAGTGGCAGCCGTATTAATCTGTTTAAGTTTAAGATAGCTAAACTTGTGTGAAGCGGCAGTAACTCCACCCCCAACTTGTGCAGGACCGCGCCTAATTCGTGCGCGCATCACATCCCTAAATGACGATTTTCGTTCTTGACTGAAAATCAACTACCTTCCAGTAAATTAAAGTAAAAGCTCCCGGCTTCGTGCCGGGAGCTTCAATACTATGAAAGAATAGCACATCATAATTACATTAACGTCTGGAACCAATACCAAGTCTGGTTCCGACGTAATTGCCGATGATGTATCCGAGCGTTCCCACAACCAGCGTTGGCCCCCTTGAAGCCTTGAAGAGATCGGGGACTTATTGCGCCGTCGGTGTACCAGTACCGGCGGTTTTTATATCATATGTTACTATTGTCATTCAACATCCTCAAAATCCCATTCTATTACTTGCTGCACTATTATTGAATATATAAATTAACCCTAACCCATACTACAGTTGTACACTTTCTGACTTGGGGGGTTGTTTTTTGGCTTTTCCTATCTTCTTCTTTCTGACATGGCTTGTCGGTTCCATATTCGCTGTTATGCGGAAAAAACTATCCTTAGTGGAGAACACGTTTGTATTTCTGATCATCCTGATTGTGAGTATTAATTTTTCATGGATTATTGCGGATGAGTTAAAATTGATTACAGTTACAAAACAAACACTTCCACACACGGCATATTTGATCAACCGCAGCGTCATTATTCCGGTTCTTATTCTAATACAGCTGAATATCTCGATGGCACGTGATTCATTTGGCTGGAAGACGATGATGGTTCTGTTTTCTGTCCTGTTGTTGACTGGCGTAAATTATCTTATGACTGCTTTGAACATGGTGACATACACTAACTGGAATCTTGGCTTCGATGCCATCTACTTTTTGCTTCTCAATCTGGCTGCATTTTTGGCTTACCGCATTATGGAAAAGGCATCTGAGAAAGCGGTGAATCAGACATGATGTTATGGGAAACATTTGGTAAAAATGAAATTTATGTTCTGGTGATGCTGATTGTTGCCTATGCTGCTTTTTTTATATTCCCGAAAAAGATTCCGCGGGACATTACTTTATTGTTTTTAGTTTGGGGGTTTACAATTTCCACATTCTTTGATTTCACCGTTGGCGGTGGATTAATGGATTTTTACAAAGTTAATGACTCAGATAAGTACGAGTTGACCGATCTTCTCACATATTTTTTGTTTGCCCCGTTCAGTTATTTCTTTGTTTACTTTTATCACCGCTTTCAGATTGACCGGAAAACAGTCATTTTCTATATATTAGGGTGGGCAATTCTTGGGCTTGTAATGGAACGGGTATCGAGGTTTATGGAAGTGGTCCATTATCAGAACGGATACAGTATGAAATATTCAGTTGCCGTTTTCCTTGTTACACAGACGATGACCGCACTTTATTATCAATGGACTGTCAGAGAACAGAACAGGATGAGGGGTAGCTCCCGCCTTTAAATCTTCACCAAATCCTTACACCACATTAACTTCTAATTAACATTCAGGTGATATAGTGGATGTATCATAAGGAGGGAGAATAATATGAGTATACGCGCCATGTTCATCGATATGGACGGAACACTGCTTACCTCATTGAATGAAATATCACAGCGTAATGCGGAAGCGATAAACAGACTGAATAATCAGGGTGTGAAGGTTTTTCTGGCGACAGGACGGCAATATGAGATTACGGCGCCATATCATAGGCTGCTTGGTTTGAAGACACCGATGATTTGCCTGAATGGTGCTTCAATCCATGAAGGGTTCACAGGAAGAGTAGCTCAGATGAAACCTGTTGTCCTTGATGAGGCACATTTTCATCGTGTCACGAGTGAACTTCCGTGCAACGTCATCGTGCATACCACAGATGGTCTCTATTGCAGTAGGATGTGCAAGGAGGTGGATGTGTGGACAAAAGAAAGTCATATCCCACCAAAGTATATCGGCGATTTGCGGGATGCGGATTACCGGCGTGCGCTGAAATACACAGTCAAGACCGGCCGTCATGGTTCGCACATGTCACATTTATTCCGTAACGAAGCGGATGTGATTGACTGGCGAGACGGCTTTGAAATAGTCGCTCCTGGTATTTCCAAATGGTCTGGGATTCAATCGCTGATCAAGGCATTAGGCATTAATCCTGAAGAAACAGCTGCAATCGGTGATGGCCCAAACGATATTCAAATGCTGCGAAATGCCGGAATTAGTGCCGCAATGGCTAATGCCGCGCCTGAAGTGAAGGCGGCAGCTGACCATGTCTCTAGCCACCACGAAGAAGATGGTTTGGCTGAATTTATTGAGCGCTATCTTGTACGGTCATTCGCTATATAAAGCTTGATTGAAAGCACATCTCTGGAAGGTAATCCAACTTGTTTTTTGGCCGCGTGACACTTTTTTAACCCCCGGATAGGACAACCCCTTTGCTGATAATCTCAGCTGTTATAACCCCTAATCATTAAAAAGGCCCCCCTGTGGATAAGGGAGGCTCTGTTTTATGAATTTAGTATTTCACCGCAGACTCAGAATCTATTAATCCATGTTCGAAGTTAGAGCCGGTACCGCTGATAGGGTTTGCGGTATTTTCAATAGCTGAACGGATTTCGGCATTATCTCTGCCCTGTGCAGCTAGAAGTCCAGCCAATCCCGCAACGTGCGGTGATGCCATTGAAGTACCGGACATGTATGCGTAGCCATTGCGTTGTACAGTTGAGGCGATATCCACGCCGGGAGCGGCTACGTCAACCCAGCTGCCATAATTTGAGAAGCTCGCCAGGTTATTCTGGCTGTCAACGGCAGCAACGGCAATCACATTGTCATAAGATGCCGGCTCAAACTGGGTAGACACTCCAGCATTTCCTGCTGCAGCTATAACAACTGATCCTTTATTCCAAGCGTAATTGACGGCATCTTCCATTGCCTGTGTATCGCAATCACATCCGAGTGATAGGTTGATAACTTCAGCGCCATGGTCTGCCGCGTATCGAATGCCGTCTACGATGTTCGCCAATGATCCGCTGCCTTGTGCATCCAGCACTCGTACAGCCAGGATGCTTGATTCAGGCGCCATACCGGCAACTCCTGTACCATTATTCGTTTCGGCCGCAGCTGTGCCTGCAACATGTGTGCCGTGTCCATTCTGGTCCAGTGGGTCATCGTCGTTCTCAACGAAATCATATCCAAGAATGGTTTTATCGCTCAAATCTTCATGGTTATAGTCAACACCGGTATCCACCACCGCAATTTCCTGATTGCTGCTTCCGCGTGTAACATCCCATGCATTATTTGTATTTGTTGTAAAAAGTCCATATTGATAATCCCGGTTGGCATATGGGTCATTAGGAGACCATGTTGATTCCATCTTATAGTTAGGCTCAGCGTATTCCACATTCGGGTTATTATTCAGTGCCTTTACGGCTTTATCCACGTTTCCGACTTCCAATACCTTAAATGATGATTTGACAGGGTCCTTATCGGGAGTAACCTGTGCATTCAGTTCATTTAAAGCAGCACCTTTGTTCTGATGAGCTGCATCATCCTCGAATTTGACAATCACCTCTCCCTTTATGTATTCCCCTTGTTCTGCTGTTTGGTTGACTGCTGATGTGTGATCAGCAATGTCATTTCCTTTGTCAGCGGCTTCTCCTGTTATTGGGCATACTGCGAGCAGAAATGCCAGAGCAGCACCGCTTAGAATTGACTTCTTCATGAATTCAGTCCTCCCTTTAAAAAAGCTAATGGTAATGTTCGACAGGTTGGAGCATATTCCTGCTGAATCAGACTTGGGAAAGAACAGGTGAAGAAAGCCATTTCATAAGGAGTCTTTCGCCCCAGACTTGCATATTTAGGGGCAATTCCCCGTGTGCGCAAGGATGACGTGACAAAATAACAAATGTGCTATCAGGCTTTACAAGCAGGATGTCCTGGTTGCAGGTCCTGTGTATCATATGTTCTTTTGAGATAATCATCCTAATGCTAGCTTGTTTGGCGATTAGTGAAAGTAAAGGTAAGGGTAGTGGGCATTTAATTAAACAAAACGAAAACAGCTGCTAGTTATTGAAATAGCAGCTTCTTAGTGGGGTATTATAAAGTGAAGCACTCAAGACAGGTGTATATCAATCAAAAACCTGCCCGCCATTCACATGGAGCACCTGCCCGGTCACAAAGCGGGAGTCATCGGAAGCCAGATAGACGAACGTTGGGGCTACCTCAAAGGGCTGTCCCTGCCGATCCATGGGGTTGCCGGCGAGTGGTACCTGGTCAGCTGAGAAACTCGCGGGAATAAGCGGGGTCCAGATGCGGCCCGGAGCTATGGCGTTGACGCGGATGCCTTTACTGATCAGGCTGTTGGCAAGCGCACGGGTGAATCCGACGTTGGCACCTTTTGTCGCTGTGTAATCAATCAATTGGTCATTGCCGTAAAAGGCAACGACAGACGTTGTATTGATGATCGAACTGCCTTTATTCAAGTGCTTCAGCGCTGCACGGGTTGTGTAAAAGTGTGAATATATATTCACTTTAAATGTATCATCAAACTGCTCATCCGTAATATCCTCGAGATTTAACTGCTGGAACTGGATCCCAACATGGTTACAAAGAATATCCAGTTGTCCAAACGTTTCAACTGTTCTTTCCACAATATCAATGCATTGATGTTTTTCGCGGAGATCGCCCGGCAGTAACAGGCAGCGTTGTCCCAGTTCTTCCACCCGCTGTTTTGTCCGGTTTGCGTCGTCGTGCTCATCCAAATAAGCAATCGAGACATCCGCACCCTCTTTAGCAAATGCAATGGCAGCTGCTGCGCCTATTCCGCTGTCACCGCCTGTAATGAGTGCCACTTTTCCTGTCAGTTTTTCGCTGCCTTGTTCATTTGGATTTTCAATTATCGGCCGCGGTACCATAAGACCTTCGACCCCTGGCTGCCGGTATTGGCGCTGTTCGGGAACCGTGATGGCGACATCCTCATATTGCGTTATTTTCCCGTAGTTGGGATATAACGGGTATTGCCGCTTATGTCTTTTATCTTCAGTCATCAAATCCAACCCTTCCTGAAAATGAGCTTCAGATTTAAGATATGCCAAATAGTCACCTGCCGTGCTTAGAGTGTCTTCCGTACAGGCTCAATTGTGAGGGAAATGAATAGGCTAACAGGGAATACGCGCAGGAAGGAGGTCCGTATTGTGCACGATTACTACTACAATCCTGAAGTGAGATATTTGCTGATTTCTCGCACAGAAGGAAAGGCGAAAGTATTATATGACAATAACCCCAAAAGGTGGTCACTTCCCAAAATTGGACCAAGACCGCCATGTTATACCAATCCGCGTTATGAGCCGTATTATCCGGTCATTTAGTTTTCTGTTTCAACTATATTCTTTGTTTTAAAGGGAAAAAGTCGGTAAAATAGAAATAGAATAAGGTTGAAAGGATTTCACTTCATGGCTGACAATATAACATCGTTTGTTTTCCTATTCGCACTCATGCTCCTGGTCGGTGTATTCACAACAAAATTCTCAGCCCGGCTGGGGTTGCCTTCACTTGTGCTTTTCCTGTTCGTTGGGATGCTGCTCAACGAATTTATTTATTTTGAAAATGTGGAGCTTACCCAGTTCATCGGCATCATGGCACTGATTATCATCTTGTTTGAGGGTGGTACACAGACGAAGTGGAATAATATGCGTCCGGTCCTTGCGCCGGCGGGGGTATTAGCGACTGTCGGGGTATTGTTAACCTCTGTTATCACCGGATTTGCCGCTTATTATATCCTTGATTTGACCATGCTGGAAGGGATGCTGTTTGGTGCGATTGTAGGTTCAACCGACGCTGCGGCGGTCTTCTCTGTCCTTGGAAGTAAAAATATTAATAAGCGATTGACGGCTACATTGGAAGCTGAATCAGGAACGAACGATCCAATGGCGGTCTTTTTGACAGTTGCTTTTATTGAAATGATTAAAGTTCCGGAAACCACCATCTGGTCTGCGGTCGGCGACTTTTTTATCCAAATGGGTCTTGGCTTGATTTTTGGTTTGCTGTTTGGCCGGTTAAGTGTATTATTGATCAATAAAATAAGGCTCGACGTCTCCGGCATGTATCCGCTTCTGGCATTAGGGAGTGCCGTTTTAACGTATGGCGTTACTGATTCTTTGGGCGGCAGCGGATTTTTAGCCGTCTATGTGATGGCAGTCTTAGTCGGCAACAGTGACTTGATGCATAAGTTCTCCATTGTCCGCTTTAATGAAGGGTTCGCGTGGATGATGCAGATCATCATGTTTATCTTTCTGGGAATGCTCGTCTTCCCGAGTGATTTGTTAACGGTCGGCTGGCAGGGGGTTCTGTTAGCGATCATTCTCATGTTTGTTGCCAGACCTGTCGCAACCTTTCTATGTATGATTTTTTTCAAACACAGTGTGAAAGAGCAGATATTCTTATCCTGGACAGGGCTCAAAGGTGCGGTTCCAATCGTTTTGGCAACTTATCCGCTCATTTCCGAAGTAGAAAATGGCTACATTATCTTTAATGCCGTCTTTTTCGTTGTCCTGATTTCAGCGCTTGTACAGGGTAGCACACTGTCACCGCTGGCAACAAAACTAGGACTGACGGAGGATGGAACGGACTTTGATCCGAGCGGGTTTGAAATGATTCCTTTAGGTAATACGGATTCCGAAATCATTAAACTGCCGATTGGCAAAAAAGCTCCGGTTGTTCACTCAACATTAATTGATATTACCCTGCCAAGTGATACATTGGTTGTTGGCATTGTCCGTGAAGAAGAATTGATTACACCGGGCGGCACAACTTCAATTGAAGCCGGGGATACACTGTTTGTCCTCAGTGAAAAGGAAAAACGTTCTAAGGTCAGGGAAGTGTTTTTGGGCAAAAAAGCGAAAAAGGAAAAACCGAAGAAGAAAAAATGGTGGGACATTTTTGGCCGGAAAAAGGACTGATCAGAACCGCTGTCTCGACTAATCACTGCTTCCATAAATAGGTGGAAGCAGTTTTTGTCTTGACATTATCCTGAATTCATAATATATTAGTTCCGTACTTACAAAAAGTAAGTTAGTAATAAAAAGTAGGAGGATTTATATATTATGATTCATATCGGTTTATTGATTATAAGGTTGGTTCTTGGAATCAGCCTGGCCGGACATGGCGCTCAAAAGCTGTTTGGCTGGTTCGGCGGACATGGAGTAAAAGGGACAGGCGGATTTTTTGATTCAATCGGTGTCAAACCAGGTGTACCATTGGCCTTTCTGGTTGGCTTGTTTGAATTTGTCGGTGGACTGCTATTGGCAGCAGGTCTTCTGACATGGCTTGCAGCTGCTCTTATTGTCATTGTCATGATCGGGGCCATCTTTAAGGTCCATTTGCCGAATGGCTACTTTGCCGATAAAGGCGGCTTTGAATACCCATTTGTCATCATTGCGATTGTTGTCGGTATTGCCTTAATCGGCCCTGGCGTTTACGCTATTGGATAAAGTATCAAAAGGCGCAATTCCTTTATGGGATTGTGCCAATTTTTTCGTTATAATCACTGGAATATCAGCCAAAATAAGCATACGACACTGAAGGGAGTGATGAGCATGGGCGAACAATCCCGTTTCCGTGGTGGCCAAAAAGCGCCGAATAATGGCGTTTACATCGAAAAAGGCGAGACAGGTAGCAATGTAGAGGACCCGAGACAAATTGACATGAAAGCAGGCGACAAATTCCCGGAAAACGCCAATCCGGAACGTGTATGGGTCAATAAACGCGATCTGTCCAGACCGGGCGTCCAGGGAAGAGCCAATGACTGACGGCGGGAGAGCAGAACGTTGTTAATACTTACGAATAAGCTGCTGGTATCAGACCGGCAGTTTTTTAATGTGGTTTTATTAGCTAATAATAAATCAGCGACTACAACAAAAGAAAAGCGGTATTTTCGATTCTACATCTTTTCATGCTGAATAAGTTAAAGAGTGGGGATTTTTTCGGTATTAAAAAAGAATTGTATGAATGCTGAAACTTAATGCGTTTGTAATCGTACTGTAATATATAGATCCATTTACATAGCTTGATGGATTGGATTCATTATTTATAAGGGAGCGGATTTTTTGTTTCAAGATGCACTATTTTTAATGATTCTCGCCATTATTGGAGTTGTGGTGGTTGTTGGGGGAGCAATCGCTTTTATTATCTTCAGGCTCCGCTACAAAACAGCAAGCTCCAATGAAGCGCTCATTGTTACCGGACCGAAACTGGGTGATCCGGAAAAAGAGCGGAATGTTTTCCAGGATGAAAATGGCCGTTCAGTCAAAATCATCCGCGGCGGCGGTTACCGTCTCCGTATGTTCCAGACGGCTACACCGATTGACCTGACGTCTTTCCAGCTGCAGGTTGATTCAGAGAAAGCCTATACCAAGGAAGGTATCCCGGTGCGTGTTGTCAGCACGGCTGTCATCAGTATCGGCAGTGAGCTCGAGATTATGGCAAATTTTGCAGAGAAATTTCTCGGTAAAGAGCAGGATGAGCGGGAATCGGAATTAAGGGATGTCTTAAATGGTCATCTGCGTGCGATTATTGCTTCGCTTTCCATTGAAAAGATCTATAACGATTTTAAAGAAGTTAATACGCAGGTGAAGAAGATTGCTGAGGCGGACCTGAAAGGTATGGGTTTTGAGATCACATCATTTGCTTTGAATGATGTGGAGGATGTTGATGTCGAGAACGGCTACATCGATGCCCTAGGACGTCCGCATATTGCCGAAGTACAGAAATTGGCGAACCAGGCAGAATCTGATGCGGAGAAGGAAACCCGCATTTATCAGGCACAGAACGACCAGGAGGCACAGGACGAGGAAAACCGTCGTCAAACAGCCATCGCTCAATCCAAAAAGGACAAAGATATTAAAGAAGCTGAATTCCAGAAAGAAACAAACCGTGCCAGGGCTAACGCAGAACAAGCTGGAGAACTGGAAAAACAACGCCTTGCCCAGCAGGTGAAGGATGAAGAATTGAAGGTTCAATATATTGAGAAACAGCGTGCGGTAGAACTCGAAGAAGAGGAAAATAAACGCCGGCGCTCAATCGCTGATGCGGAAGCCTATAAAACGACCAGAGCAGCTGAAGCAGATGCGGAGAAAGAACGGATTAAAGGTGAATCTGAAGCTGAAGTTATCCGTCAGCGCGGTATTGCCGAAGCAGAATCCAAAGAACGCATGGCTCAAGCAATGGAGCAATACGGGGAAGCAGCGATTATGGAAATGCTTATCAACGTTCTGCCCGAATATGCTGAAAAAGTGTCCGCACCGATATCCCAGATTCAGGATATGAAAGTGATCGATATGGGCGGCAGCGATTCGCAGGGCGGTTCATCAAAAGTCGCCAATAATGTGACCTCAACCATGCTCGGCATTCAGGAATCCTTGAAGGAAACGACCGGCATGGATCTGAAAGCGATGCTTGAGAGCTATGTATCCCGCGGAAATGCTGATCATTTTGGCGCCCAGAAGGAAAAATATTATCAGGAAGCTTCAGCCGCCAAGGGGTCGGATGGAGATGATGACGGCTCAGTAGACAGCGACCATAATGAACAGTAAGGTCCTATCCTGTCATGGCTGAGCACATAAAAAACCGGGGCTTTTACTTAGATAATGGTGAAAGTCGCGGTTTTTAAATAGTATTAAATACTTACTTACGGCATAAGTGCAACGAAGGGATTGGCGATTAAAGCTTAACAATGAGCCAATTTTACTAATAAAATTTCCTTTTCAAGAGGAATTGGCATGTTTATTGTCGAAAGTGGAATATGGGCGTTAATATTAAAAATTTATAAGGAATGAATGCTGTGTCTCGAAAGGTCTTATTATGGTCGGGTCTATTCATGTTTATGATGGGTCATCTTTTCCTGGTGGGTTTATTGGAATTTAATCCTGTTGCCGGTAATGAAGTTATGGTGTACTTAATTATTATTGTAGGGCTGTTTTTAATTGGCGTTTCTAATTTGCTGAAGCAGCAGCGATAGCTCGAGTATTGGGGAAGACGGAAAACATGAGCAGGATGTCGTGAACATCAGCAGAAGGAGGAAATTATCAGCAGAACATCGAAAATATCAGCAGAAGAAGGGGATTATCCGCAGAACATCGAAAATATCGGCAGAAGAAGGAAATTATCCGCAGAACATCGAAAACATCGGCAGAAGAAGGAAATTATCAGCAGAACATCGAAAATATCGGCAGAAGAAGGGGATTATCCGCAGAACATCGAAAACATCGGCAGAAGAAGGAAATTATCCGCAGAACATCGAAAATATCGGCAGAAGAAGGGGATTATCCGCAGAACATCGAAAACATCAGCAGAAGAAGAAAATTTTCAACAGAACTCCGCATACATCGGTAGAAGAACAGAAACATCAGCAGAACAGCTGCTTCGGCTCTGTACACCCAGTGAAAGTGATGTGATAATAGTTGGTGTTATACATCTGTAAAACATACAAGCAATAGAGACCGTATAATCAACGACAAAAAAGGATGTCAGCAATGAAAAAATTTATTATTTTTGCGCTTAGTTTCATCGTGCTGTTCGTATTGTTCCAAATCTTATCTGGACTGATTCTCACCTATGTATACACTCCGGATATAGAGGAGGCGTGGAACCTGAGTGCTGCGTTATCCCGCGAAACTGAAATTAACAGCAGTAGCAGTTCCTTTTTAATAACATTCTTTATTGCCTTGCTTTCAGCCACAATCGCTTATTTTATCCCGAAAAAATTTTAGCTGTGTTATATTAGAGGACCTCGTACGGAATAATGAAAGTGATTGCGACCCTGTGGTGAAGCGCTGGTTTTTGCGCTGCATGTGTGACTGTAATCGGCGGATTTTTGATTGCGCTGACAGGATACATTACAGCCAACTTATTATTTAATTTGCTTAATCCCCTTGTATATCCCAGGAGGTAATCAACCAGGAAGAGGTGTTATAAATGAATAGCTGGCTGTACGGTCTATATGCACTTATATTGGGTCTGGTTTCGATTGTGACCGGAGAAATCATAACGTTTGTTATGCTGGGCCTTATTTTAATGAGCCTTCAAAATATTCATTCTACATTAAAACAGATCCTTATGGCTCAAAAAGAGCAAAATTGAATAATAAAGTTGCCCTGCCCTTGCAGTGTTGGTAGTTGTTATTCAAGTTATAATAAGCTGGATATAATTTAAGCCCTGTAAAACTTAGGATGGTTTTAATGGAAATTGGAAAACATCTGGCTTATACGAAGAAAAAGAATCCATTTTGAAAAAAGAGTGATCAAAATGGATTCAACTAGGTTGACTATAACCGGTATTATTCAGCTTCCTTTAAGTCTTCAATGGAATCAATATCCATGTAGGAAGGTACAACGAGGCCATTCCGTGTACCAGTCAGGTTAACGCCTAAATCTTCAAAGTCTCCTTCATACTTTTCATAGTAATCAGCATGTGTTGAAGGTAACCATGCACCTACCATTGCGTCTGCACTTCCATCTGCGATACTGGCAAACATTGGACCCGGTTCCACTTGCATTAATTCAACTGAGTAATCTAACTTATTTTCCAATACGTATTTTACAACATTAGAACTGGCAATTACATCGGCCCAGGCAACATACGGTACTTTTACTGTCGCTCCGTTTCCAGGCTCTGCACCTTCTATCCAGGAATTAACCAAGTCTTCATTATTTTCGACCCATTCTTTGGCTGCTTTTTGTTCGTCCATACCTTCTTCAATATTCAGCATGACCTCTTGCAGGTGATCCGGCTTCCACTTGAATTGATCAAAAAACGTATATGCTCCAGGCATGTCTTCCTTTAAACCTTTGCGTACAAGTGTATTTATATTTTCTTCTCCACCATAAACCTCTTTAGGGTCATCCAGCATTTTGAGGTCATACTCAAAAAATTTCCAGTGTGGAATCCAGCCAGTCACGATGATTGGCTCTTCTTTATTAATCGCTCCATCTAACTCTGCTGTCATAGCCGCACCGGAGCTTTCCTTAAGTTCCCAGTTCTCTTCAAGGCCATACTCAGATAATACGTTTTTCGTTTGTCCCATAATACCAGCGCCTGGGTCAATCCCAATGATCTCATGATCAACCTTTTCACCCACAGAAGCGTTCTCATTATTTGAGTTCTCACTACCTCCACATGCTGTTAAGCCGATTGATAAAGTTAGAGCTGAAGTAATTCCTAAAAACTTTTTTAACATTATGTAGAACCTCCTTGATGACTTTATGTTCAATTTTGTTTCCAAAATAACGGCTAACCTATTAAGTGTCACATATTAGAATTGCAGTCTCAAAGTTCAAAATCTGTCATATTCTTTAATGAATCTTATAATGTTAATATTTTGTCGATATAATAAGGAATATATATAGAATTACTCTGTTTTTCGTTAGTTTAGATTAATATAACCCCTTTTTCACCTTCACGCCAAAAGCCTCAATAAATTGCGCAGCCTGTTCAGGTGCGATTACTGCACCACGCAGCCCTTCCCCGTCGATATGTAAATGGGTGAACTTGCAGCGGCTAAGGTCGACATGTTTGAGTGAAGTTCCCGTGAATTGCACATCTTCGATGACTGAAGTGCCAAGAAGTAGGTTGTCCTGGGCGGCATCAATGAAGTTGGCACCTTTTAATAAACAGTTATCAAACTGTACATCCCGAAGTTCGGTCAGGTTACAGAGAATATATGGGGCCTGACAATCTGTCCAAGTCACATCTTGCATTACAGCCTGGTCAAAATCAGTACCCGTGAGCTTGCAATTACGGAACTCGACCCGCTTAAACCGTGCGCCATTCAGTCTGACGCCAGAAAGGTCACAATTATCAAAAGTGACATCCAACCACTGGGAAAAAGGAAGCTCTGTATCGGTAAACGCGACACCTTTGAAATGAATCTGATCAAACCGGACATGTTCTGCATGTACCGGGCCGATTGCGGTCCTGATCGTACCCATTTCGTAAAACATCTGATCTGTCAGCTTATCAGTTTTGATAATATCTAATTGTCCCGGTAGATCCGGTTTCTGGATGCATCTATTTTTCTTTTTCACAGTTGCAGCCTCCTTTCATAGAAATTATAGATGAATATTGAGAAGCCTTCAATTCAATAATTATTTTGATGATCGAAACGTTAAATCATATTTTACCATATAATTAGGTGGTGCAATCATCTGCCTGTAAAGCTCGATTCGTTCAACTAACATTCAGAAGGATAAAGTTCCCTTGAATGAATCCCCACTTTATCGACAGTTTGTATTATTTCCCGGGAAATATCGACAAAAATATTGCGTACGCTGAGTTTACTTCAAAGTTATAGTTTTCTTCGGAATTCGTCGCTTGCCAGCAGCATATACACTTGTCTTCCCCAGACTTTTACCATTTCGGCGGTTGTATTTTCCTGAATGGCAATTGCCTCAACACTCATCCCGCCAATGATGTGCAAATAAATCCACTTCCATTGATTGACGGTTAGGTTCCTGCGTAGATTGGACCACAGGCTTGGATCCTGCAAAACGACAGGAATTGGTACATACGTGCACGGCCCCTTTTCGAATAAATGTGTCATTTGTTTTCCCCCTATAGAAAGACTTCCTCATACTTATAATCGAAGTGAAACGCAAAAAAGGGGCATGATAAATAAAAATTTTTTGCTGGAATATATGTCTGCCAACACGTACAATGGTGGTAAAGACTGTAAGCGAAAGGATGAGACAGAATGGGGCAGGATATTAAAGGAAAAGTTGCCTATATTACGGGGGCCGGAAGCGGCATAGGCAGGGCAACAGCGCTTGAGTTGGCGCGTGTTGGTGTACATGTCGGGCTGATTGCACGGACAGAGAACAAGCTAAAGGCAGTGGCAGAAGAGGCTGCAGCCCAAGGCGTGAAAACAAGCTACGCCGTTTGCGATATCGCCAAAATAGATGATGTGAATCTGGCAGTCGAACACTTGAAAAGCAACCTTGGTGCTGCTGATATTCTCCTTAACAATGCCGGTGTCGGTCAGCGCGGTGATTTTCTCGAAGTTAATCCGGATGAGTGGAAGCATATATTGGAAGTAAATGTGTTTGGTACATACCATGTTACGCGCGCTGTGCTGCCGCAAATGATTGAGAAAAATCAGGGCGATATCATGAACATTTCATCAAGCAACGGGTTAAAAGGAACAGCGAAATCGACGTCGTACAGTGCGTCTAAGTTTGCTATACAGGGTATGACAGAGGCGCTCATGCAGGAAGTTCGCCCGTACAATATTCGTGTCTCCACACTTAACCCGAGCATGGTCGGGACGGAAATGATATTCGGAGATAATCCTGATAAAAATGATAAGGAGAAATTCATGCAGCCGGAAGACCTAGCGGAATATATGGTATCGCAGCTACAGCTGCATCCGCGGATTTTCATCAAACAGTCGCTGCAATGGGCGACAAATCCGTTTTAACAAGCACTGTCTGATAAAAATAGGGGGCGAATGCATGAAGCAAATAAAAAAGGCTGTTGTGTCAATTTCAATGATTAGGATCAACCTTTATAACCTTATCACAACTATTGCAATGCTTGTGGTTGTGATGACCCTGCATGCGTAATTGTTGAAGCATTCGTTATAACATTTAGTATGCCGTGTATCAATAACGTCTGCTTATAGGTTTCCAGAATTTAAAAATGCTTTCACAACAGCGGAAAAAAGAGGCTTTTGCCCCTTTAGCTCGATTTCGTTCTATTAATAATAATAGAACGATTTCTCAGTTCCTCCTTTATTAACTGGATAAATTCGTTATCTAATTTGTGATCGACTGCCCGATGGTATAATTCAACGAGCAATTCATCTGATAACTGTCGCATGGCATTTCTCGATAAGCTCCTTTCCTCTTGATACTCTAACCTTAGGCATAATACTATATATCCCGATTGTTGCAAGGAAAAACCTCAATTTTCGCCAAAAAACGGCAACGTTATGGCTTAATTTCCAATTAGAAAATCGAATTAAACTTGTAATAAGAGCCACAAGTTTCAAAAGACAGCCATCACGCAAAAAATTGCTTTATAAGTTCGATAAACCGCATAACAATCGGGGGCTGGTAACGGTTTTTGTCATAGGCGAGATAGACGATCCGGGAGATGCTGTCACTGTCTATTTTTTTGATAGCACAGTCCGTCTGTTTGGAATAGCGGACGTAATTCTCCGGTATGACAGTAATGCCGAGCCCGTCCTCCACAAGGCTGCAGCCTGTTTCGAACCATTCGATCTCAAACTGGATGTTCGGTTTAACACCCGATTTGCTGAAGGCATTCAGGATGTCCTGCCTTGTTTGGAATCCCTCTTTGCAAACGATGAAGTTTTCCCCTTCCAGGTCGTGGATTTGCACTGTGTCTTTCCGGTTTAACCTGTGGCCCGGAGGAATGAGTGCGACGAGATTTTCCTCATAGATTGGAATGGTTTCGATATCTTCCTGGTAAATGTACTGATTGGTGATAGCGAGATGGATATCAAAGCTATTAAGGGCTTTCATGACATCGGTGAGACTTAACGTTTCGAGCAGGCTGATACGCACATCATGATATTCGCGCTTGAAATGCGATAGTATGTCGGGTATGAAAAACATCGATGATTCTATCAGACCGATTGACAGTTCCAGCGGTCCTTGTTGCTTGAGACGATCCATTTCAAAGGAGACGTGCTCATAATGGTGGAGCAGTTTCCGGGACTCCAGATAGAGAATCTGGCCTTCTTTCGAAATCTGGAGCTGCCGTTTAGAACGGTCAATTAGAATTAGACCAACTTCCTGCTCCAACTTTTTGATTGCAGCACTTAATGATGGCTGTGAGATGTGCAGTGTACTGGCGGCCCTTGTGTAAGTTTGCTCATCGACAAGGGTGATGAAGTATTTTAACTGGCGTAAATCCATAGCATACAACCTCCTATAGACAAAAACTATCGAAATATAAAAAATGAGTATTAGTCATTATACCATAGATGAATTATAATAGTTATTAAAGTTGATATTTTCAAAAATTAGCAGCATGACAGGGGTGGTTGATATTTATAGACAGACGGATAAGGAAGTCTGGTCCGGCAGGGTTGATGATGAAGCGGACCCGGCTACTTTTCGATTTCATCAGATGGTTCAGGCGCTCGGAATTGGTGAGCTGACGGGACCGGTTAAAAATGGATTTGGCATCATTGGGTTTGCCAGTGATGAAGGTGTCCGGCGCAACAAGGGGCGGCAGGGTGCTGCACATGCGCCTGATGCAATCCGCCGATTTTTAGCTAAATTGCCGTATCTTATGGATGGGGAAACGATTGATACTGGCAATGTTCATTGTGAAGGTGAAGCGTTGGAAATGGCACAGGCTGAACTTGGCCGCCATATTAAGACGATTTTTCAGGCAGGGGCCACACCGATTATTTTTAGCGGTGCGGTATGATGATTTGATTATGACTTTGTGCACCGATTCAATCGTGTCATCGGCAGCACCTGGGGTGAGTGCTCCGTCCCCGCTTGGACTTAATCCGAAAACGGTCAGGTCAATTTTAGCCTATGCCGCGGAAAAGTATAATTTGCTCAGTTTTGATATATCAGAGGTGAACCCTTTGGTGGATGAGGGTGACAAAACGATCAAACTGGCTGCTTATTTGGCAGCGGAAGTGATTCGGAATTTTCACAGGTGATATTTGCAACTCCTTAATACACATCTTTAACAATTACCCTCTTTCCTCTATAATAAGTCAGAGAACCATCATTCGCGTGGTGGTTCTTTTTTGTTCATAAATAGAGGAGATGACCCTGTTGAATAACTGGCGCGCATTTGCTGAGGCAATTGTGGTGGCACTGGCCGGTGTTACCATATTTTCAGTTACGAATATCCCGCTCCCGTGGCTGATCGGCCCACTTGTGGCTGTTGCAGCTTGGCGGATTACGACTCAACGAGAACTGTATTGGCCGTTTACCTTTCGAAAAATAGCGATGGTTCTGCTCGGTTATTTAATCGGCACGTCATTTACACAGGATACGCTGGTTGAAATGGGTAACCATGTGCCGTCAATGATTCTAATAACCGCTCTGACCGCTACATTCAGCCTGATGCTGGGATTCATATTTTCAAAGCTGACCGGCCTTGATCTTTCCAGCTGCATGATTGGGATTATTCCAGGCGGTCTGTCGCAAATCATGGTTCTGCTTGATGAAATAAAAGGTTTGAATTCGACGATCATCATGTTTCTGCAGAGTATGCGCGTGATGGTGATAGTTATTGTTGTACCGATCGTTACGGTGTATATATTTGGTGGTGAATCCGGCGCAGAGCTGAGCGGTATGGGCACCAGCTCTGTCACTTGGGCGGACATGCCGTGCTATGCATTCCCTTTATACCCGATGCTTATGACGGCAGGGGCGTGGCTTTTTGCCCGTCTGCGGATTCCGACCGCATTATTGCTCGGGCCGATGGTGCTGACAATTGTTATGACGTTTGCAGGCCTGCCTACTCCCGAACTTCCAGTGGCGTTCATTAATCTGGCACAAGTTTTTATCGGTGTGCATATCGGTTTACAAATGCAGCCGCGCGACCTGCCTGATTGGAAGCGAATTACCGGCTATACCGTCGCTACGATTGCTGTTCTGGTGTTTTTTGGGCTTGTTATTGGTTATGGGCTGGCAATGTTATATGATTTACCGTTCCCCACGGCACTGTTGAGCACGGCGCCGGGGGGCATGGTGGAAATGGGCCTTACTGCAGTGGCAGTCGGAGGTGATGTTTCCGTGGTAACCAGCTACCAGCTTTTCCGGCTGCTTATCATTATGTTGTTTGTGCCGTTTTTCTTTAAATGGCTGAATAAGCGGGGTGCAGGCAGCTCGCGAGGTTAGAGCTGAGGATAAACAGCTGGCGTATTCAGTTTTGAAACGGTAATATAAAGACAGACCTGATAGAAAGGAAGATTCATTCTGAAGTTTTTCCGTCCGCTTGAAATCATTCTCGCTTTGTGCGTAACCATTTTGCTGGTTTACGATTATTTTCCTGATATCCCGTTTGTGGAAGCCGTGCCGTTGGAGCTCTTAATCGTTGCGATGCTTGTCTTATTTATGGTAACTGTTTACCGCAACCGGAAACATAACACGGATCAAAAAACTGTATTCCGGTCACAGCTTTTCTTCCTCGTCTATATTGTTGCGTTAATGGTCCTGCTGACGGCCTTAGGCGGGGAATCACAAGTCGGTATTTCGTTTGATAAAGGGGTTTTCTGGGCTGCTGTGGCGATAGCCATTATGGAAATATCGTTTCAGTGGCGCCGGATGCAGCAGGAAGAGTAGGATTGTGCAAGGAAAGCGAACTTACGGATTTATACTGTTTTGTTAGAACTCTTTTCGGAGCAGGTGTAACCTCTTAAACACAATTTCTTTAACATTAAATATTTTAGTGTTAAAATAAATGTGTTAAAAGAGGAGTGATGATTATGGGTAAAATACAGGATAAAGTCGCGATTATTACTGGTGGAGCAGGCGGGATTGGCAAAGGCATGGCGATGGCTTTTGTGAAAGAAGGTGCCAAGGTGGTGATTGTGGACTTGAATGAGGAGGCCGGTCAGGATTCAATAAAGGAATTAAAGCAGTACCAGCCGGAATCCATGTTCATTCAGGTGAATTTGGCTGAGCATGACAAATTGAAGGACATCATCGGTCAGGTTATAGAAAAGTATGGAAAATTGGATATTCTCGTCAACAATGCGCACGCATCCAGAAATAAGCCTTTTCTGGAAACAGATCAAAAGGACTTGGATCTGTCATTTGATACTGGTTTCTATCCGACCTTTTATCTGATGCAGGCAGCCATACCACATTTGAAAGAAACGAAAGGCAACATCATTAATTTCGCATCCGGTGCGGGGATACAGGGTCATGCGACTCAAACGGCTTATGCGGCAGCGAAGGAAGCAATCCGTGCTATTACGCGGGTTGCAGCCAATGAGTTTGGCAAAGATGATATTAATGTTAATCTGATCGCGCCAATTGCCAATTCACAGGGTGTGCAGGAATGGGCTAAGGCTCAGCCGGAGTATTATCAGGAAGTTGTTTCAAAAATTCCAATGCAGCGTTTTGGTGAGTTAGAGGAAGACATTGGTCCCGTGGCGGTTTTCCTGGCAAGTGATGAGTCCAACTATATTACCGGCCAAACCATCAACGTTGATGGCGGATCTGTCAAATTCTAGCGGTGATCGAATGAGCGATAATATTTTAGAATTGATTCGTGCAGTTGAATTGTTCACCAATAAATCGATTATCCGTTTTAATGAGGCATATGAGCATAATATCGGAATTTCATCAATTCTCGTTCTGGCTGAGTTAAATAAGAAGGGACCGCAAAAGTCATCAGCAATTGCAAAAGAACTTAGCTATACACCCGGAGCAATGACGAATATTGCAAACAAACTGATCAATGAGGGTTATGCCGTGCGCCAATATGATGAAAAGGATCGTCGGAGGGTGATGCTGGCTATCACTGATCAGGGCCAACATGCGCTTGAGGATGCACAAAAGACAGGACAAGTATTACGAAAAGATGTATTTGAAACATTAACCGAAGAAGAAATTCGGCAGTTCCGTGCTATTTATGAGAAGCTGCTGGATCAGCTGGACACATAATAGAAGATTGACATATGGGATGAGTTAAAGAAATAGTTCCATCTAAAAAGACAATTGCCCTTTTGTTATACTGAAAAGAAAGGGGGGGTACCGAAATGACTGAACAGGTGAAACATGCGATACAAGACGATTATCCGGCAGATTTTTCCCATTGCTACGGATGCGGGCGACTGAATCAGGAAGGCCACCATTTCCGCACTGGCTGGAACGAGGATCAGACGGTCACCATCTACACACCAAAACCGGAACATACTGCAATTCCAGGTTTTGTATATGGCGGGCTTATTGCATCATTGGTTGACTGCCATGGAACTGGTTCAGCGTCGTTGGCATTGCATCGTAAAAACGGGCATGAGCCTGGCGGCGCTCAAGAACCGCCGCGGTTTGTCACGGCAGCATTAAACATCGATTTCCTTAAGCCGATCCCGCAGGATATACCGCTCAAAGCAATTGGAACACCCGAAGAAGTGCATCCAAAGAAGTTTAACATACATACAAAAGTTTTTGCGGGTGATACGGTCTGTGCAAAGGCTGTGGTGACAGCTTCTGTTATGCCGGCATCATTTACACAACAGACAACAGAATGATTAGACGGCATTAGATCGGCATTCACGGAAAGGCTAATGACCATTATATACAGGAAAAGAAGAAGGAAAAGTGCAATCACTTTTCCTTCTTCTTTTTCTTTTTAAATTCTTCCCGGATTTTTTCGTTCATCACGCGGCTGATGCCGACGGTGCTTTCAACGTCCAGCACAAAGGCAATCCCTTTACCCGGCTTTTTCAATTCAGCGTCTTCATTAATAGTTTTAAGTACTTCCGTCGTTTTGTTCTTATCGATGAGTGTCAATACCACTTCTTTCTCAGGTTCGATCATAATGTTGAATAGTTTGGCCTTCTCGTGAACACCGGTTCCGCGTCCATGCAGGATGGTTCCTCCTTCCGCCCCGGCTTTTCGAGTCGCATCCACAACTTTTTCCGAATCGCCCCTGTTGACGATGGTAATGATTAAATCATATAGAACGTCCTGATCTTCCTTCATGATATCAACACCCTCCTCATCTGTTGCATCGCCTTCCTCACCATGCCACCCCAGCAAATGATTGATTCCGGCGATTTTTTTCGTATCGATTACAAATCCGATGCCCTGTCTCGGCTTATTCAGCTGAACAGAATCGATGATGGCGTGTTTGACATCATCAAAAATTTCATCGGATACAAGTGTCAGTATGACGGCTCTTTCACGTTCCGCCGGTATGCCTAAAATCCGCATCTTTTCGTTGAGCCGGATTCCCTCGCCTAGCAGGGTGGTTCCGCCTTGAGCCCCGGCGTTTCGTGAAGCCTGCACAACCTTTTTGGCCTTATCTTTTTTAACGATCGTGATGATGAGCTTCTGCCCCTGAATCGTCACTGACATACTGACTTTTCTCCTTTCTGCTGTACAGAATACCAAGCGTTAACACTGATAATATAGGAGCCAATGCGACCATTGCAACCATACCAAACCCATCAAGTAACGGGTCGCGTCCTTCTATCTGTCCGGCGATGCCGGTGAACATGGCCAGTATGAATGTTGCCGTCATTGGCCCCGTGGATACCCCGCCTGAGTCGAATGCGATTGTTGTAAATGTTTTTGGCGAATAGCGAACCATTACAAACGCTATTATATAACCTGGAATGATAAAATACCATAGGGAAAATCCAAAAATTAGCCGTATCATTGACAGTGCGACCGAAATGCCGACCCCTATTGATAATGTATACAGCAGTAGTTTTTCCGGGATATAACCACCGGATACTTTCTCAGCCTGCTCAACCATGACGGCAACAGCAGGTTCTGCATAGATGGCAAAAAAGCCAATGATAAATCCGATTGGTATCAAAACCCATTTATATGACATATCCCCCAGAACATTCCCCATTTGTTCCCCGAAAGGCATGAACCCGATGTGAACGCCCTGCAGGAAAAACGCAAGTCCAAAAAATGTCAGAACGAAGCCGATTCCGATGTCCAATAGCCGGCGAACCGGCAGTTTCAGAAAGACAAAGTGAAAAATGGCAAACAAAACAGCCAGAGGCAACAGCGCAATCGCCACCTCTTGCATGGTCTGGGGGAAGCCTTCAAATATGTGCAAATTCATCCGTAAATCACCCCCAGAATCAGTACCGATAAAATCGGGCCGATAGAAGCGAGACCGACAAGACCGAATCCGTCACTTGAGGCTGTTTTACCCCTGATAACGGTAGCAACCCCGACGCCCAATGCTAGGATGAATGGTACAGTCAGTGGCCCGGTTGTGACACCACCAGCATCAAACGAAATTGGTACAAAGCTTGATGGCGCAAAAGCAGCTATCAAAAAGATAAGCGCATAGCCGCCTGCCAGCAAATAAACAATGCTGATATTAAACACGATACGGAACATGGCTAAGGCTACAAAAATACCTACACCAATAGCGACTGACATGATTAGAACGCTCTGCGGAATAGCTCCCCCGGAGACATCATCAATTTGCGAGGAAAGAACGCGCACATCGGGTTCAGCAAACGTTACAACTGCCCCGAGGAGAAAGCCAAACAATACAATGATCCAGATCTTTTTGGTCTTGGATAAAGCTGATCCGATCATTTCTCCGACGGGAAGCAGTCCTACATTAACGCCCAGAAGAAAGAGGATAAGGCCGATGCCAACAAACAAGACGCCAATTAAAAATTGCACAAACGCCTCCATCGGCAGCCAGATGATTGTGAATTGCAGTGCGGTTATAACGAGTGCAATCGGCAGGATAGAATAAATAACCTCAAAAACAGTGTCCTTAATATTGTCCATAAAAAACCCCCAGGTGTGTTTGGTGATTTGTTGCTAGCGAAGAAACGTATATTGGAAGATTAAGATCAAAAGAGGATATATACGTAAATGTTCCCTTTTCATTATAGCATTGTGAAAGAATAATCAGAAATAAAAAGCATCAGCCCGTTCTGATGCTGTGGTTTGCGCAACCGCCATAAAAAACTGTCAAACAGTTTCGTTGACACATTCATAAGGTATAGCGATCCAGGTACAAAGAACTATTTATGTATCGAATTTTTGGAAAATTAGTTACATTGTAGTATGTACAGCATGCCCTGGAGGCTCTAATCTAGTATAGAGAGGCTTTATTAATAGATTTGGAAGGAGGCAAAAGTCATGTAAACATGATGGTTTTGCTTAATTTTAACCCTGCGACAAATGTCATGAAACTATTAACGCTGAGGGGAGGGCTGTAATATAAAAAATTGGTGGATATGTTTATTTGTTGTTATGGCGATATTGACCATACCGTTGACACAGGCCCATGCAGACGACAAAAATGCCCGAAATGTCACCATTAAAGTGATGACATACAACATTCATGCAGGCATTGGCAGTGACGGTAACTATGATATTGACCGGATTGCCGATGTAATCGAAGCGTCAGATGCTGATGTCATCGGTTTACAGGAAGTTGATAAGAACTGGGGCTACCGCAGCAATTTCGAAGACGGGCTTCAAAAGCTTGCCGAAAAGTTGGATATGCATGCCTTTATGGCCCCGATTTATAATCAGGACCCCATCAATGAAGGTGATCCAAGACGGAAGTATGGCGTAGCGGTTCTAAGCAAATATCCAATTATTGATTCAGCCAACCGCGCGATCACAAGGCTTTCAACCCAGGATGCCAATCCGGAACCGACGCCTGCACCGGGGTTTGCTGAAACAGTAATTAATGCCAAGGGGGCTATGTTTTCATTTTATGTTACACATTTGGATTATCGCGGTGACCCTTACGTCCGCGAAATGCAGGTGAACGATATGCTAGATATTATCCCGGCCGACAGTAATGCGATACTTACCGGGGATATGAACGCTGGGCCGGATGCGCCTGAGCTTTCGCCTCTTTTTAGCCGATTTAATGATGCATGGGCTGAAAGCGGAGAGGGTGAGGGCTATACGTATTTGGCTTCCTCCCCAAGTAAACGCATTGACTACATCCTGACATCACAGGGGCTGGGTGTCTCAAATGCCAAGGTCATTGACACGCTGGCATCCGATCATTTGCCTGTTGTAACAGATGTGACACTGAAACGCGGCAATGGCAGATAAACGCTTTTAAACTATGACTATAGGAGTGAATGCTTTGCTGAAACGACGATTGTTTTCAATACTATCATTCATGCTTATTTTCCTGCTATGTTTCCCTGCTTCAGCATTTGGCAAGGGCTGGGACGATCCAACAAGGCCAGGCTGGGGCAACGGTGAAAAAGCGAAACACGGTTGGATTATCAGCAAAATGAACCACATGACGCTGGAAGAGAAAATCGGCCAGTTATTTATTATCCACATGTATGGACAGACCCCCACAGATCCCAACTATGAAGAGACCAACCTGAACAATAATCGCGGCGCTAAAAACTTTAAAGAAGCAATTGAAAAATATCATATCGGCGGTGTCATTTATTTTAATTGGACGGATAACATCGGCAATCCGGCTGATGTTGAACAGGTTAACGCCCTGTCAAATGGTCTGCAGGAGATCGCCATGGATCAGCGGATGCCGATTCCGTTATTCATTGCGACCGACCAGGAAGGCGGCATTGTTCAGCGGCTGACAAGTCCCGGAACGGTTTTCCCGGGAAATATGGCGCTTGGGGCTACCCGATCAACCGATTTGGCTGGTGAGTCTGCAGGGATTATTGGAACCGAGTTAAGCAGTCTTGGCATAAACATGAATTTTGCCCCTGTGGCAGATGTCAATGTTAATCCGGAAAACCCGGTCATAGGTGTCCGGTCGTTCGGAGAGGACCCCGACCTTGTTTCGGATATGGCTGTTTCTCAGGTACAGGCTTATCAGGACCAAAAAGTTATTCCGACAGCCAAACATTTCCCGGGACATGGTGATACGAATGTTGACTCACACTATGGTCTGCCGATCATCAATCATGACCTTGAAACATTGCACAATGTTGATTTGAAGCCATTCAAGGCAGCAATTGACGCTGGTATTGAGGCGATCATGACGGCACACATTGTCGTTCCGGCACTTGATGACTCAGGGCTGCCGGCAACATTGTCGAAACCGATTATAACTGATCTTTTGCGCGAAGAAATGGGCTATGACGGACTGATCGTAACGGACAGCCTCGGCATGTCTGGAGCAAACGTGGTGGAGCCTGAGCGCGTGCCGGTTGAAGCATTTAAGGCCGGAAACGATATTTTACTGAACCCGCCTGATGTCGAGCAGTCATACAATGCGATGCTTGAAGCGGTTGAAAGTGGTGAGATCAGTGAAGAGCGCGTTGACGAATCCGTTTACCGCATTTTGAAGGCCAAGATGGAAAAAGGCTTATTCGGTGATCCGAAAACTGATCCTGATGCGGTCGAAAACATTGGCACTGACGAAAACCTGGCCAAAGCGGATGAAATTGCCAATAAGAGCATTACCATGGTGAAAAATGAGAACAACTTGATGCCGCTGCAGGATAATCAGGATATTCTGATTACCGGCCCGTCCCTCGGTAAGCCGTCCTACCTTGCCGATCAGATGGCAGGCAAAGGCTACAATGTCACAGATTATGCAACCAATACAAGTCCGACGCAAGAGGAAATTGATGAAGCAACTCTAAAGGCACAGAACGCTGATAAAGTGGTGGTTACAACGTATACGGCAAATACCAACACGGCTCAACAGCAACTGGTTTCAGCATTGCAGAGTACAGGCAAGGATGTCGTTGTTGCGGCTATCCGGAATCCTTATGATCTGATGAAGTTCCCTGACGTGGAAGGTTATCTGACCACTTACGGCAACAGAGATGTATCAGTAGAAGCACTTGCCAGAGTTCTGAGCGGTGACGTGAATCCGCAGGGCAAGCTGCCGGTTACTATTCCAGATCTGTACGAATATGGTCACCATCTTGGTTATTAAAGGTGGCGACAGTAGTTTCAATATAGAAGCAAATTACTCAGCAAAATAAAAACAGGAGGCATTCACAATGAAAAAATGGATGGTCATGCTAGCAGCCGGCATCATGACATTAGCAACATTGTCTGTCGTTATGGCAGATTCCCCGGGAAATGGTAAAGGGCCACCTGATGGTGTTCCGCCAGGTCATGACACAGACGTCAAGCTTGGTATTGATGTATTGCTGGAAGACGAAATTGATATGCTGGAGGGCAAAAATGTCGGTCTTATTACCAATCCGACCGGTGTTGACCAGCAATTAAACAGCATTGTGGATACCCTGCACAATCACGATGATGTCAATCTTGTCTCACTGTATGGACCGGAGCATGGTGTCCGGGGCAGTGCGCAGGCAGGGGAGTATGTTGAGTTTTATATCGACGAAAAAACCGGGCTGCCTGTCTACAGTCTTTATGGTGAAACGCGCAAGCCGACACCGGAAATGCTTGAAGGCGTTGATACATTGCAGTTTGATATTCAGGATGTTGGGACACGCTTCTACACGTATATTTATACGATGGCGTACGCGATGGAAGCTGCAGCCGAAAATGACATTGAGTTTGTTGTTCTTGATCGACCGAACCCGCTTGGCGGTGAAAAAGTGGAAGGCCCGGTACTGAAACCTGAGTACTCATCGTTTGTCGGGGTGTACCCGATTCCACTAAGACACGGCATGACTGTCGGTGAACTGGCCAAGCTGTTCAATGAGGAGTTTGATATTGGTGCTGATCTGGAAGTGGTTGAGATGGAAGGCTGGAACCGTTCGATGACATATGACGAGACGGGACTTGAGTTCGTTATGCCATCACCGAATATGCCGACCCTTGATACAGCAAGTGTTTACCCGGGGGCAGCATTAATCGAAGGCACAAATGTCTCAGAGGGACGCGGTACAACGAAACCGTTTGAATTGATTGGCGCACCGTTCATCGACAGCACGGAACTTGCGGCCAATTTAAACGATCAGGAGCTTGACGGTGTTCAGTTCAGAGCTGCATCGTTTACACCGCAGTTTTCAAAGCACAGCGGTGAATTGTCCCATGGCATCGAGATTCATGTGAAAGACAAAGAAGTATATGAACCAATTGAAACAGGTGTTACCATCGTGAAAACAATCCATGACATGTATCCGGAAGATTTTGCTTTCCGGGAAGAAAACAGTCAGGGCATTTCTTTCTTTGACAACCTGATCGGTAATGGCTGGGTCCGGGACAAAATTGAAAACGGTGCCTCAGTTGATGAAATCGTCAGTACATGGCAGCCGGAGCTCGACGAATTTAAAGAGACACGAGAGGACTACTTGCTTTATGAAGGGGGCAAAAAACGGGGGCCACCATGGGAATAGCCAAAACAAAAGCACTTCCGCAATTACTTGCGGGAGTGCTTTATACGTTCATAACAAGGCTCACGCTGTGTTACGGATTGACAGATCCTCTAATTTCACCTATAATGAATGATAGTCAGTCATTTAGATGGAGGATATAGGATTGGACAATAAAAAAGAGGCAATTATTCAATCAGCAATCAATGTGTTTCGTGAAAAAGGTATTGATAAGGCGACGGTTTCAGATATCGTTAAAGGTGCCGGAATCGCGCAGGGAACCTTTTATTTATATTTTTCATCCAAATTATCGGTTATGCTTTCAATTGCAGAAGTGATGACCGAAAAGATATTGAAGGAAATTCAGGAAAATGTTTATGACGATCAGCCGTTTGAGCGAAAGTTGGAATTAGTCATTGACATCGTGTTTAATTTGACGAAGGAGTACAGGGACGTGTTCGCGCTGACTTATGCGGGACTTGCTTCAACTGAGTATATGCAGGAATGGGAGATCATTTATGAATCCTACTATGCATGGTTCAGTGGCCAGCTTGAATCGGCTCAAGCAGACGGTGTCATCCGTAATTCTCTGAATCCAAAGCGCACCGCCGAGATTTTGATAGGTTTGATTGAAGATGCAGCAGAGCAGACCTATATGTACAGTCATCAAAATGACAGGAAAGCTGAATTGAAGAAAAAAGAAGTATTGAATTTTGCCGGACATGCGCTGGGGATTTAACTCAGTGTCATGTCCTTTCTTACACAGCAATGACTGATAATCAGTCATTATGAGGGGGCGTTCTGAATGAATAAATCATGGGTCTATCTTGTTCTTGTATGCTTGTTAGAGTTGTGCTGGGTGTTTGGCTTTAATGTGGCTTCCAGCTGGTGGCACTGGGGGCTTATTGCACTGGTGGTCTGGCTCGATTTGGAATGCCTCAGAAAGGCTTGTGAGGCACTGCCAACCGGTACAGTTTACGCCATTTTTGCTGCGGCAGGCACGACCGGTACCGTATTAATGGATGTGTTTTTATTTAACGGCAGCATCAATGTCGCAAAAATGTTTTTCATTATGCTTTTGGTTGTCGGTGTAATCGGTCTGAAACTTGCCGATCGCCAGGATGACAAACGTATGGAAGGAGGCTCTCACTGATGGGATGGGTATTTATTTTATTGGCATCGATGTTTGAAATGATTGGGGTGGTTGGGCTGAAATTGTCCAGCCGGCAGAAATCTATGAAAAATAGTGTGCTGTATCTCGGCGGGTTTTGTACGTCTGTTGCTATGCTGTATCAGGCTTTTGCGTATTTGCCTGTGAGTGTGGCTTATGCGGTCTGGGTTGGCATTGGGACAGCTGGTGCAGTAATTGTGAACATGATCTTCTTTGGTGAGTCGAGAAGTCTCTCACGGGTTGTGAGCTTGTCGGCCATTATTGTTGGCGTGATCGGGCTACGGGCGATTTCGTAATACTTTGCCGTGGAAACCTCAGTGTAAAGACACGCAAAGGGTCTCCTTGTGGTAATCATGTTGTTCATACTGAAGAAAGCTGGACAGCTCTTAAGAAGCGGTCCGGCTTTCTTGGTATCATGCTCAACTAGTGCCGTTTATTGAGCCAAAGCACACCGGATTTAGCCAGGCGCGGAATGTAGCCGACCATTGATTGTGACATCATTTCACCGAAGCCTTCTGAGCTTCCGAGTGATCCGAGGGTACCTTTTAATTTGAGTTTACCGGGCTTCTTCGGCTTTTTCCCTTTAAGTATGGCACCGAGAACTTCAGCAATCTGCTCTCCCTGCTGCCGGGCAAGCTGTGCGCTCGGGGAGTGTTCAGAGGAGGCACAGTCACCAACAACATAGATATGCTGTTGTTCCGGCACCTGATAAAAGTCATTGACGATAATTTTTTCCTGGTCATCCTGCTCAAGTGGGAGTTCGCGTACCAGGTAATTCGGTCTCACTCCTGCCGTCCAGATAGTGACATCGTTTACGTAACAAACACCATTGTCACAGACGCCATCTTTTTCCACATATTCAACGTTGGCACCATGAATCACACCTACGTCATTTTTCATAAACCAATTCTCAACGTAGTTCTGGATTTTTGTATCAAATGCTTTTAGAACGGATTGTCCGCGGTCAAGCAGACGAATGTTCAAATCAGGACGGCTTTCACGGACTTCAGCTGCGACTTCAATGCCACTCAGCCCTGCGCCAACAATGGTAACTTTTCCATAAGCAGGGAGGTTGCCGATCGACATTCCGGCGCTGCGTGCCCTGTTGAAGGTCTGAACACTTTCGGTAAATTCACCAGCGCCTTCAACACCGTGGTAATTGTCCTCGCATCCCAGCGCTATGATCAAATAGTCATAAGGAACCGATTCACTTCTTTCCTGCAAAACAATCTGTTGTTCATCGATATCAATTTTGGTGATTTCAGCGAACACGTAGCTCACTTTATCATGCTCTGGAAAGTCCATGCGCACATCTTTATCAGCTGATGTGCCAGCTGCTATCGTATAGAATTCGGTTTTAATTGAGTGGTATGGATTACGGTCAATCACTGTAATATGCAGGTCTTCAGGCAGATCGTGCTCAATCAGGTTCTGCAGGATATTAACACCGCCATATCCACCGCCAAGGATCACTAAATTTTTCATTTCTAAAACTCCTTAACTATCTATAAGTGCTCTTACTGTTAAGATTACCAAATGTCGCCATGGAAAACTAGGAAAAGATAGGAATTGTTATTTTTTCGCATATAACTGCGCCTAAATGGCGATTCGTTCAACTAACAATCAGCAGGAAAAAAACCTCCGGCTGATTGAAGTTTCACTTTCCCCGCATGTAATGGACAGTAACCCACCAAAGAACGGTGGCTAACTGTCCCTAAAAGCCCGATTCGTTCAACTAACAATCAGCAGGAAAAAAACCTCCCGCTGATTGAAGTTTCACTTTGAGCAATTATGGAATTACTATCATGAGGCACTTGAGCGCGGTGGAGAGACCCCGCATGTGCTTGAAAAAGCGTTCTCCTGGCATGCGAATTTTGCCAAGTATGGCACGATGCAGGAACGCTTACCGGAAATGGTTTAAAAATAAAGGGATTTGCACTGCTCATGAATGTCTATATACAGAAAAAACCACGCTAGGGGCGTGGTTTTTTCTTATGGTTATTTATTAAGCACTTTTTTCATCGCATTGATTCTGCCGGCATGGTTACCATAATGGAATGCGGCTACCGCTGCGAGTTCGCCATAGGTCTGTGCGCCCAAAACCATTTTAGGCAGTTTTTCATCAAATTTTTCAGAAGGAATTTGCTTAATCCGCTTCAATTGGTTATTCAATTGTTCTGCAAGCTCATCAGCGCTCGGGACATCTTCAGGCCAGTCCGCCGGCTTGGAGCCATTGCCGAAAAGATTCTTATAACGCTCCGGAAGGTTTTCGGTGTTATCCGGAAATCCAAATAGAAATTGTTCATTCGTTGTCAGCACATGGCCAATATGCCAATGGATTGTATTATGGAATCCCTCAGGCTGCTCGTCAAGCTGCTTCTCGCTTACGTCCTTAATTTCATTCATGAATGCGTTGTGTGTAATGCCGAATTGCGAAATAATTAAATTGTTCATTATAAAACCTCGCTTCTTATCATATTTAATTCTACTATAACAATTATCACCCCGATCCCTAAACTATAAGGCTTGACTAAAATACTTGACGAATATTAGACAAAAGTTTATTATATAAACAAATGTTTAAAAGAGGTAAGCAAACATGAATCAAAATGAACAAAGGCTTATACAGCTGATCAAAAAAGATCCATATATTTCACAGCAAAAGTTAGCGGAAGTGCTGGAGCTTTCCCGGTCATCTGTTGCCAATCTGATCTCAGGACTTATGAAACAAGGCTACATTCGCGGAAAAGCTTATGTGCTGAATGAGATGGAGGAAGTCATCTGTATCGGCGGTGCGAATGTCGATCGGAAATTCTATGCTGATGAGGCTTTGCAGCAGGGCACGTCCAACCCGGTTACCTCAACACAGACTGCCGGTGGTGTTGCTCGCAATATCGCCGAAAACCTTGGCCGGCTTGACATAAATGCCAAATTGCTGACTGTCGGCGGCAAAGACAAGGACTGGGATTACATTGCCGACGCATCTGCTCCCTACATGAACCTTGAGGATGTGACGCAATTTACCGAAGCAACAACCGGTTCGTATACCGCTGTTTTGAATAGCTCAGGAGACTTGATCTATGGGCTGGCTGATATGGATATATTTGAGCTTATGACGCCGGAATGGCTGCAGGTCCATTCGCCTGTTCTATTGCAGGCCAAATGCATTCTGGTCGATTTAAATTGTCCAAAGGAAACGTTGGCCTTTTTGTCCCAATTAGCCAAGTACCATCGGATAGCGCTCATATTGGTAACGGTATCCGCCCCGAAGATGGCACGTCTGCCTGAAGATTTGAACGGTGTGGCATGGCTGATCACGAATCGGGATGAATCTGAGGCGTATTTCAATGGCAGTTTTTCATTGCGTGATTTGGCAGCAAAATGGCTTGAACTCGGAATCAGCAATGTGATTATCACCAACGGCAAAGAAGGTGCGGTAATCGGTACCGAAAAAGATGGCATAAACCATATTCCGGCGGTTGAAACAAAGAAAGTCGTCGATGTGACCGGAGCGGGGGACGCGTTTTCAGCAGCGGTTGTCTTTGCCTGGATGCAGGGTAATGCGCCTGTTGATATCGCCCGGGCAGGGGTTGTCAATGCAACCAAGACCTTACTGTCCCCCAGCACCGTTCGCCCTGATTTAACAGCAGCACAACTACACGAAGATTTGGAGGAACTGTCATGAAGCAATATTTAGCATTATCAGAAGAAGTCAGAGAAGCGAAGGAACAGGGGAAACCAGTTGTCGCACTTGAATCCACAATTATTTCGCACGGGATGCCATACCCAAAAAATGTGGAAACAGCACGTGCAGTCGAACAGATTATTCGCGACCATGGTGCAGTGCCAGCAACAATAGCCATTATAGATGGACAAATTAAAATCGGGTTGAGTGATACAGAACTGGAAGATTTTGGCCAGTCGGAGGGTATTGCTAAAGTTTCCCGGCGTGATTTGCCGTATTTGGTCGCAACCGGGCAAAAAGGTGCCACAACAGTGGCTGCAACGATGATTTGTGCGGACCTTGCTGGCATTTCTATCTTTGTCACAGGTGGCATCGGCGGTGTCCACCGGGGAGCTGAAACATCGATGGATATTTCAGCTGACCTGGAAGAACTGGCAAAAACAAATGTAGCGGTCGTTTGTGCCGGCGCTAAATCAATTCTTGACCTCGGTTTGACGATGGAGTATTTGGAAACAAAAGGAGTGCCGGTAATTGGTTATGAAACGGATGTATTACCGGCCTTCTATACTCGGACAAGTGAGTTCCCGGTCAATTTCCGGGCAGATGATTCGGAAACAGTGGCCAGTACGCTTAGCACAAAATGGAATCTCGGTCTTTCCGGCGGTGCTGTGATTGCCAATCCGATTCCGGAATCACATGCCATGGCCGAGACAGAGATTGCAGCGGTCATTGACCAGGCGCTGACAGAGGCGGAAGCAAACAACATCAACGGAAAAGATGTCACACCATTTTTGCTGGCCAAAGTCGAGGAACTGACCGGCGGTGAAAGTCTTGATGCCAATATCGCCTTGGTAAAACATAACGCATATGTCGGCGCGGACATTGCCGTCAAGCTGGGAGACAAATTGAACTAAACCTGTTAAACACATGGGATAGCTTCCCATGTGTTTATTTTTTGACTTGGTGAATGAAACACGGTATATTAGTTACATAAAGTAACTAAATAACATTAAAATAGTTACATATTTTCTATAACAAAGGGAGGGATAAGGAAGGAATTACACAGAACAACTCGGGTAAGCTAGGTGATGACAACATGGGATTTTTCGATAAACATTTTTCAAAAAGACAGCAAAGGAGACACAAACAATGGCAAACGTGAAATTAGCAATCGTTTATTACAGTTCAACAGGTACCAATTATCAGATGGCCCAATGGGCTGAAAAGGCTGCAAAAGAGGCCGGTGCTGAAACGAAGCTGGTAAAAGTGCCTGAACTTGCACCGGAAGAAGCCATCGTATCCAATCCAGCATGGAAAGAACATTATGAAGCAACGAAGGACGTGCCTGAAGCAACGTCAGACGATGTTGAGTGGGCAGACGCGATTATCTTCAGTATGCCGACCCGCTTTGGAAACCTCCCAGCCCAAATGAAGAATTTCCTTGATACACAGGGTGGACTGTGGGCAGCAGGCAAAACCATTAATAAAGTCGTCAGCGGCATGACCTCCGCACAAAATCCGCACGGCGGTCAGGAAGCGACACTGCTTTCATTATATACGTCCATGATGCACTGGGGCGCTGTTATTGCAACACCTGGTTACTCAGATGATTCAATCTTTGCCAGCGGCGGCAACCCTTATGGTGCCAGTGTTTCCGTCGATCAGGACGGCAACATGGTGGAAGATGTTGAAGGTGCAGTTAAGCATCAGACACGCCGCACAATCGATGTAGCGTCCCGCATTGTAGCAGGCAGCTAATATGGCTGATTGAAAAAAGCCGCAGTTCTCGTTTTGAGCTGCGGCTTTTTTACGTTAAAGGTTGTCTTTCTGGCAAGATGCTAAAGTTCACACTGCTTTCGCTAAAGTTCACAGTATATTTGCTAAAGTTCACAGTATATTTGCTAAAGTTCACAATTTAAGCAGTTGGTATAAGCAAAAAAGCCTGGCAATCGCCAAGGCTTTTTTGATCCGATAAACTATTCCATCAGTTCGCTGACGATTTCATATGAGCGGACACGGGCTTTGTGGTCATAGATTTGCGAGTTGATGATCATTTCGTCAGCCCCTGTTTCTTCAAGCAGCTTTTCCAGTCCCTGCTTCACCGCTTCTTTCGTGCCGATCAATGTGTATGGTGAACTATTTGACTGTTCCACGACAGCCTTTTCCATTTCTGACCAGACCTCATCAGGGTTTTTAATCGGCGGCTGCAGCTTCTCTGGTTGTCCGCGACGGATGCTGAGTGTTTGCTCCTGCTGGGTTGTGGCCAAGTATTTGGCTTCATCTTCCGTATCGGCAGCAATCACATTGACACCAATCATCGCATATGGCTTATCAAGAATGTCGGACGGTGCAAAATGCTCGCGGTACATATTTAGAGCCGCAACGGTATTGTCTGGTGCAAAATGGCTCGCAAATGAGAATGGCAGTCCCTTTTGTGCTGACATCTGCGCACTGAACCCGCTGGAGCCGAGCAACCAGATCGGGATTCTGAGTCCTTCGCCTGGCACACTGTGTACCGGTGCGGTTCCGGCGAAGTAATTTTCCAGTTCCTCCACCTGCATTGGATAATCCTCAACCCGTTGATTCAATGTGCGTCTTAGGGCATATGCGGTCGCCTGGTCGGTGCCGGGTGCACGGCCTAAGCCAAGGTCGATGCGGCCTGGATACAGTGTTTCCAACGTTCCAAACTGCTCAGCGATAATGAGTGATGCATGGTTTGGCAGCATGACACCGCCTGAACCTACGCGCATCTCATCAGTTGCGCCGGCAATATGTCCGATCAATACTGATGTGGCCGAACTGGCAATGCCCGGCATATTATGATGCTCTGCCAACCAGTAGCGGTTGAACCCGAATTTTTCTGTGTTCTGTGCCAAATTGACACTGTTTTTGAATGACTGTTCGGGAGTACTGCCCTCCAGAATAGGGGCAAGATCCAAAACAGACAGTGGAATATTGTTAAATGTTTTGCGCTGCATTAAACTCACTCCTTAAGAAACATGATACGACCTGAAATTCTGGAGCGCCAATATTTTGCCCATTGATTTGGAAATAACTCTTGATCCGCCAATTGGTTTGTTATTGAAAAGACTACCCAGATTGATATTTTTTAAAATGCGATTTGGGGTTGGGTCATATACAGTTGAACTAAACATACATTGGTAATAGTTTGTAAAATAAGAAAGAGGTGAAACGTTATCAGTACCCAGCCTCATGAATATGTGCGAGCAACGTTTCAGGCGGTTACCGACGCTTTGTTGCCATCAGTCCAAACCGGGTACGGAACGCCTTTTAACAATATGGATTTGGGTGTTCATGATTATATCATTTATAGTCTTGATCACAGCATTTCCATTCAGCAGCAGCTCCATCATCATATTGTTCCGCTTGCATATCCCACAGCCTCGATGTTGAATATTGCCGCAATGCAGCTTGTGTATTCACAGCACGCTCAAGCCTCTCCGCAAAGCATGGTTTCCAGCGGAGGCATGTTTTCGCATCTTTCCCGGACAGATCGAATCCTGACGTTATCGGCACTGGAAAACCTTGAGATCGATCTTTACGTATTGCCATCGCCTTTTCACAATAATGCCGGGATGGTCAAATATGTGACCGATGCTGTAAACCGTTTTTCGTTATTCGGGTATTATTCTGAATGGCCGGCTTATGGCTCGACACGTTTATGCCCGCCGGGTGACCGCCAGCTTGAATTTTTTCCGTTGACGTGGCAGCAAGTTGGCTATCCAGGTGTGTCACTTGGTTATCGCGATTTCCGTGGCTTTTTAATAACAATGGCAGAGGTGAGGACATGAAGAGAGATCCTGATGTAATTGTGATTGGTGCGGGTGGTGGCGGGCCGGTTATTGCAAAAGAGCTTGGCGAATTAGGTATCAGTGTGCTGGTGCTTGAAGCCGGCCCGTGGTATGGTAATAAAAAGTGGCCCGAACCAAATGAAAACCGTGGTGCAGCCAAAGAAAGCTCGGACCCGGGGGATTTGGATGGTTCACTTTACCGCCGTCAGCTGACACGACTCGAAAATGATATGGATGACCAGGTCAGCGGCAAATTTCGTTGGGGCGCGGCTGACCGGAGACGAACCCCGTGGTACCGAAACATCCCTGATCCGGCGTTATTATGGCAGAGCGCTGGAATTGGCGGTTCGACACTGCATTACTATGCCAACTCGCTGCGTGCTTTTCCCGAAGTGATTGATAATGAATGGCCGATTAATTACAGTGACCTTGTTCCTTATTATGAAAAAGTTGAGGCGACATTGCCTGTTGAATTTGCACCGACGACATCGAAAGAAGCACTGTTTTACTATGGGGCAGATAAGGCCGGCTTTTCATTGAATCAGACACTGGATGTCACAAGCAGCGGTTATCGTCCACAGCCAAATGCCATTTTGCCGCCAAATGAGCATTTAATGGATCCAAACTATTCGTTGGAAGAATTAAGCCACATGGAAGGATGCACATTAAGCGGGCATTGCGGCCAGGGGTGTCCGTATGGGCCAGCATTGGACAAAATGGCAAAACGTTCAACAACAGTCAGCTATGTCCCGCTTGCGATGAAGACCGGAAATGTGACGTTCAGACCGAACACGTTTGTAACAAAGGTATTGACCGATTATAATACCAGTGGAAACAGGCAGGCATCAGGAGTCCAGATCCGGGATACGTGGACAGGTGAAACCGAAGAATTACGCGCCAAAGTCGTTGTGATGGCGGCCGGCTGTGTAGAAACGCCACGCCTATGGCTGAACTCTGATTTGCCGTATAATCCCTGGGTGGGCCGCGGTTTGACAAATCATTACATGGATATGGTAACAGGCACATTTGATGAAGAGACGTTAATGGGAATTTTAGGTAGTCCGTCGACAAATCCATTTGCCGGACATACGTCAGGGGCGCGCCTTGATTATCCCGGACTTGGCATGATTGAAAATATTGGGGAAAGTCCCGGCATGTCAGCACAGCTGCTATTCGGGTTTAGTCAGTATGGCTATAATTGTATTCGTCAGCATGAAGGTGACCTGTGGGATCAGCAAGGAAGACTTGTTGGCAGTGAACTGGAAAAGGCTATGGAGGACTATAGCCGAACACTCACGCTATCGGCGATTACAGATGACGAAGTACAATTTCATAATAGAGTTGAGCTTGATCCGCATATTCAGGATGAGCATGGTGCAGTGCCACGCGTCCACTATGAGCCAAGTAAAAAATCGAAAAAGAGACGCGAGCAATTAACCAGGATTGCTACCGATATTTTACGGAAAGCTGGTGCCAAAAAAGTTCACCGATCGAACCTGCCAGCTAATTACTACATCCACTTGCAAAGCACGATGCGGATGGGGTTTGTTGTTGATACATCATGTGAAGCTTATCAGGTGGGGCGACTCTATGTTGCAGATAACAGCGCCGATTTTGATGCGCTTGGCGGGCCTAATCCGACATTGACAACGCAGGCGCTCGCAACCAGAACAGCGGAACTATTGGCTTCGAAGTATTTTTAGTTTAATAAGGGTGCCTCAATGCAGTTATTTGAGGCCTCAGTTTTTTCATAAAGGGTTCGGATCTACCGGAGTCTATCGAAAATGCTGTAGATCGAATTAAAAGGTTCTTTTCTAGATATTGTTGTTTTTTATGTAGTTGATGTAAACTGCGACATAGTGAAAATTTCAATAAAGAATGGTCCTATCATTCTGATTATCGATAAGTGCTTTGAGACGCTCCGGCAATATACTTCGCTTTCCATGGGCACGGCCTCAGCCTCCTCGAAAAGCAAAGATCGCTTTTCTGCGGGGTCTTCGGACACGTGCTTTTCCCATAGGAGTCTTCGTATATTGCCTCCGCTGAGAATTGCTTACTGTAGTTTTATTCGATTATGGCGAAAAAAGAAACGTTAGTAACGATTTAAACCAGCAGCTGGAATATACTCGCTTTCCGTGGGCTCGTGGTGAGCCCACGGAAAGCGAGTATATTCCAGCTGCGTCGCCAGAAAGCTTACCTAAATGCTCTAATAAGACTTTACGTCGCAGTTTATGGATATTGTGTCAAAAACAACAACTCTTAAAAGTAATTGTTCCAGAGAAATAGCATACACGATCAACCGTTCCATTTGCTACATTGCTGTGCATGCCGTATTATAGTACAATAGAACATTGGATGTATGGAAATGAGGGATATACATGAGTAAAAAGTCCATTTACGGATTGACATATGAACAGCTGCAAAACTGGCTCACCAACCATGGACAGCGGCGTTTCCGGGTTGATCAGGTGTGGAATTGGCTATATAAAAAGCGTATCAGTCAATTTGCGGATATGAAGAATGTGAATAAAGAGACGATTGCACTGTTGGAAGAGAACTTTCTTTTGCACACGACAAAAGAAGAGCTCAGGCAGGAATCTGAGGATGGTACGATTAAGTACTTGTTCAGGCTGTCGGACGGTAATCTGGTGGAAACAGTGTTAATGCGCTTTAATTATGGCCTATCGGTTTGTGTGACGACCCAGGTCGGCTGTAATATCGGGTGTTCGTTTTGCGCCAGCGGGCTCCTTCGTAAAAACCGTGATCTGAAAAGCGGTGAAATCGTTGAGCAGATTATGAATGTGCAAAAGGATATGGATGTGAAAGGCAGCGACGAGCGCGTCAGCCATATCGTTGTCATGGGAATCGGCGAGCCTTTTGATAATTTCAATAACCTGATGGATTTCATCAATGTTGTTAACGATGATGCGGGGCTGAATATTGGAGCCAGACATATCACAGTGTCAACGAGCGGGCTTGCCCACAAAATATATGATTGGGCTGACACTGGTACACAGGTTAATCTGGCTATATCGCTGCACGCACCGAACAATGAATTGCGTACATCGATCATGAAAATCAATCGTGCCTTTCCGATTGAAAAATTGATGAAAGCTGTCGATTATTACCTCGAGCACGTGAATCGGCGTGTCACATATGAGTATATTATGCTGAAAGATGTCAATGATCATAAGGAAGACGCTGAAGAGCTGATTGAACTACTGTCAGATAAGCGCCACTTATCATATGTGAACCTGATTCCATATAACACAGTCAGTGAGCATGATCAATATCAGCGTAGTGATTCATCGACCATCCAAGCCTTCTATGAAACATTAAAGGAAAGTGGTCTTAATTGTGGTGTCCGCTGGGAGAATGGTGCAGATATTGACGCTGCGTGTGGACAGCTCAGAAGTAAACAGGTTAAAAAAGAAAATGTCGGATAAGATATATACGTCCCGTTTTGGGGGCGTTTTTTTATGAAGAAATGAATACCTTCATGAATTGCTTTTTAATCTCAGATTGCTTGCATAATGAAGATAAATTAAATTCCGATTTATTGTAAAAGTTTTACAATATACAATTGTGTGTACATGTATTCAAAAAGTACACATTTAGTTTGCAATCCAGTTTTCTTGTAAACAAAACAGCACACATACTGTCATTACAATGTGTGCAAAATTAGTAAACAAGTATACAGAAAAGAACACATGTAAGCGAAAAAGAATACGAAAAAAGTCTGATTGCTTATTTTAACTAAAAGGCTTATTCTATTAGTAGAGATGATTTAATAGAAGCGTGATAAAAAGCCTCTATTATGTTAAATCAATTTTAAGGAGGAGAAACAATATGAAAGATTCACGAGTTGCTGCAGTTGATGTCGGAAATGATGCAGTCAAGGCAAATTTCGGGAAGATGGACAATTCCTATTACATACCAAATGTGATTGCACGGGATATGGAGGATAGACCGGTGATCGGCATTGAAGATTTAGATGAAAAGGAACCGATTGATAACTTGCATATTCGCGTTCATTCCCCTGCCTTGGAGGAGAACAATGCCGTTTATCGTGTCGGGACACTGGCAACAAAAACGAACAACTCAACTGAACTTGATCAGGGGAGCAGTAAATCAGAGGAAGACCAGACATTGGTGATGCTATTTGCTTCAATCGCCCTGGATGCTGTTAGCAATACTTCTTTTAAACAGGGTAAAAAAGACGTGATTGATGCAAATTATACATTAGGCACCGGCCTCCCGTTGAGGGAAGTCAAAGAAGGCAAAGATGTTGGCTACCGTTCCCAGCTGCTCGGTTCGGTTCACCAGGTGGAATTTCTGGTAACACCTCAATATCAAGGGAAAAAAGTGAACATCAAGTTTGATGAAGTGAAAGTATATCCGGAAGGCTTTGCAGCATATGTCAATCTGATTATGGATAATAACCTGAACGTGATCAACCAGGAGTTGATCGATAAACAGATTTTGATTCAGGATATCGGCGGTCTTTCAACCGACATCGCTGTTATCCGCAACCGGAATGTTGATGATGATAAAGCACAAGGCTTCCCGTTGGGGGTTGCTGAATCACTCGAGGAAATTCGTGACGAGATTCGGACAAGACATGGTGTCGAGCTAGACAGCCGCCGCGACGTGGTTGATATCATTACCCGTAAAAATGACCGCCATCACATTATGGTCCGTGGCAGCCGGACAAACATTCACGATATCACTGACCGGATTCTGCTGGAACTGGCTAAGAAGGAATACCGCAACCTGCGCAATGTCTGGCAGAAAAATTCACAGTCGGAAATCTGCTACTTTGTCGGCGGCGGGTCTGCTGTATTAAAAGATTATATCAAAGCACTCAATAACAAACTGGATGGCTTTAACATTGATTTCTTTGAGGATGAAAAGGAAAGTATCTGGATGATGGCCAATGCCTATTACAAACTGATTATGGATTATGTGAATAAAAACACGCAGGCAGAAGCAAAGGAAAAAGCCGCCTCAGAGAAAAAGTAGGGTGATACCATGCAAGGGTCAAAGAAAAATATCGAACGCGGCCAGTCGATTACATTTCGTGTTCCTTCCGATACACCGGATTATCTGTTAAAACAGCTGCAGAAACTGAAAGAAACCGAACGCCGCAATTTTTCCAGCCAGATAGCACAATTTGTCCTGAAAGGTGTCAATGAGACCTATACACGCGAGCGAGAAACAGTGACGATTCCACTCCCGCGGCAGCTGACCAAAGAGCAGAAGAGCTGGCTGAAGCATGAGCATTCGGAGGCGCTGATTGGCACAATTGTCTATCAGCTGCTGCAGGATCCTCTTCGGGCAACATCAATCCTGTCCACATTGAACGGTAATCAGCCGATAGAGCCTGAGCCACCTTTGGCTGAGCCAGAAGTCGAGGAAGAGCCCGTAGAATCGCTGCCTGTGAAGAAGAAGCCTGATTTGGATGCGGTAGATCTTAACAATTTAGGCGATTTGCATGAGACCGATGAAGCAGAAACGGAAGAGCCTGAAGAAGATCCGCTGGCCGACTTTTTCTCCAAAATGAATAAATGAACGGTTAAACTAAACTGCCCTGATTAATAAGAGGGCAGTTTTTTCTTTGATCGCAACAGACCAACGCCCATATGAATAAGAAGTCGAATTCCAATCAAACTAACGTTAGAAAGGAGTTTGATACAGTGGAATTCGATTGGATATGGAAATCCGTTTTGATCGTGATTGCGGGGACGTTTCTGTTGCGACTTGCCGGGCGAAAGTCCATTTCTCAGATGACACTCCCGCAAACGGTAATCATGATTGGAATCGGTTCCTTACTCATCCAACCTGTCTCCGGTAATAACATCTGGATAACCATAGCAGTTGGAGCCATACTGATTTCGACACTATTCGTTATGGAATATGCTCAGGTGAAAGGAAATATTTTTGAAAAGATTATTACCGGTAAGTCAAAAGTGTTAATTGAAAATGGTACTGTCAACGAACAAAACATGAAGAAATTACGGATGACTGTCGACCAGCTAGAAATGAACCTGAGAATGAAAAATGTTAAAAGTATCAATGATGTCGAATGGGCGACGCTGGAACCAAACGGGCAGGTCGGTTTCAGTCTTAAGAATGATGCCCAGCCTGTCACGAAAAAGGAATTTAACCAATTGTCTTCGGACGTTCAGCAAATATTGAGTCAGCTGTCGGCTAATTCACAAATAAACCAGCTTAGAGCACAATTAGATGATCTCAACAATCAGATCGCCCAGTTGAAGACTCAACGTGACATGTTTAAGGAACTTGATGAAAAGCATCACGATGAAAACCCCTCGCCAAAGCACCTGCAGTAATGGCGGGGGTTTTTTGATGACAGCTTATGAGGCCGGCTTAGACCAGAAAGAATCCGACAGCCAGATAAACGCCAGAGGCTATGCCGGCACCGACAGCACAAATTTTCAGCTTGTAGCGCGCATAATCGACCAGCGGCACCTCCAGAATTGATGCGGTTGTAATCGTCGTGTCCCCAAGCGGTGAGGTCATGGCACCGAATGACCCGCTGGCAAATACAGCACCGACTGTCAATGGAATTGAGGACCCGGTTGAGACAGCCAGCGCGATTCCGAGCGGCATGAATATCCCCCATGTTCCCCATGATGAGCCGATAAAATAACTCACAATAGCTCCAAGGATAAATACAATGGCCGGAATCGTAAAGCTTGGCAAAAACGAACCGAGTGTTGCATTGATAAATTTGGAAAAGCCAAGATCCTCGGTAACAAGTGACAAAGCCCATACCAGAATGAGCAGGATAATTGCCTGCATGAGCTGATTGCCGCCGTCATAAAAGTGATAAATGGTTTCTTCCATGGATTGGCGGCGAATCATATAAAACACAAATGTCAAAATCAGCGTTATGAAAACAGCCAGCAGCATGACAAATGTGGCATCAGCTTCCGAAAAAGCCTGGAAAACGGTGTCGGCACCTTTAGACATCCCGTCCTGCCATAGCAAAAATAGCGATAACCCCAGGAGCAAAAAGAGCGGTACTATCAGATTCCATGGCTGTGCCTTGACCGTCGAGAGCTCTTTTTCGATGCCCGATCGATGGTAGTCATGCTCATTTCCCTTGTCACCGGTTTCTTTCTTTGTTCTTTCCTTTTCTGAGGATGACCAGAATGTCCGGATAAGCCCAATTACAAGCATTACAATGGCATAAAAATTAAACAGAATACTGAGCAGGAAAATCTGATAGGGATCCATGTCCAGGTTAAACTTTTGGACACCGCTCTCGACAAGCGAAATCATGAAACCGACAAATGCTGTTGCAACAGGCAGGAGAACGATAACTGAGCTCGTCGAAACATCCATCGTAAACCCGACTTTGCGTTTGGAAATACTCATATCTTTCATAAGTGATTTCACGACCGGGCCAATCATCATAATCCGAAACATCGGCATCATGAACGTGAATGGCAATGTCAGCCAGATCAGCCCCAGCAGACCGCGCTGTGATTCAATCTTTGCTCCGATCCATTCGGAAAAGCCTTTAATGCCGCCTGAAATGTTCATCATCCCGATCAGGCCCCCGAACAAATAGAGAAAGGAAATAATTTTGATGTTGTTTTCATCTGATAAGGTTGTGACAACATAGCTCACTGATTTCTCAGTACCACCGAGCACACTGAATTCGACCAGTAAACCGCCAATAAGAACGCCTAGAACAAGTCCGGGAAGAATTTTCTTAAGCCATATCGACAACCCTATGACAATCACAAACGGAATTAAGGAAAGCCACTCCATTATTTTGGTCTCCTTTCGATTAATAGCTGCACATTTTTCGTTGAACTACCTCTTGACGGCAGCCTAGTCATCAAGATTCCTATCCTCCAAGACTTCGAGTGCGGATCTTCTTTTCTTACGCCGCTTATCCTGCCGATCAATATGAATGGTTGGCGGCTGATAATCCTTGGTTGCGCGGATATCTTCATTGGAGGCCCGCATGAATGACCAGGCGAGGAGCCCCATAATAAACAGAACTGGGAAACCGGCGACAATACTGGCAGTCTGCAGTGTCTGTAAATCGCCGATAAACATTAAAACAAGAGGCATCAGACACAGGGTGAATGCCCAAAAAAGACGATTCCAGCGCAGTGGCTCGGCTTTGACTTCCTTTTGGACAACAGCAGACAGGATGTAGGACGATGAATCGAATGTTGTTGCGAGGAAGATGATTGCCAGAATTGTGAACACTGCCACCATAATCCACGACATCGGCAGCTGATTCAGAATGGCGATGATGGCAGCAGGTGCACCGTTTTCGTTCATGAAGCCAACAACGTCAAAACGGCCGGTCAGCTGTAGATGCAGACCGAAGTTTCCCATGATGCCGAAAAATAAGATACAGCCAAGCGTACCATATACCATTGTGCCGAATATCATCTCCTGGATGGTCCGGCCGCGCGAAATCCGGGCAACAAACAAACCCACAAATGGTGCGTAGACAAGCCACCATGCCCAGTAGAATACTGTCCATGCTTCCGGAAATCCTGTCTCGGTAAAGCCGCCAACGGTAGCAAATGGCTCAAGCCAGGTAGCCATTTTAAAGAAGTCGTCAACAATAAGGCCGATACTGGTGAAGGTCGTTTCACTGATAAATAATGATGGCCCGAAAACAAAAATAAAGGCGAGCACAAAAATAGCGAGCCAAAGATTGATGTCACTCAGCACTCTGATTCCGTTCCGCAGACCAGAGTACGCACTGACTGCAAATATTGCGGTACAAATGAGCATAATCACAGCTTTCATTGTAAGGTTTACCGGCAGACCGGTTACGTCATTAACGCCTTCTGCAATCATCGGTGTCCCCAGCGCCAACGTCGTTCCGGCACCACCCATAAGACCAAACATGAATAGAACATCAATGACAACCCCAAGTGGTGTATCGACTAATCGGCCAAGAACAGGTCTGACAGCTTCACTAATTTTCAGGACCGGCTTTTTGCGGACATAATAAAAGTAAGCTATCGGCAGCGCCGGCAAGGTATAGATTGCCCATGCAATCGGCCCCCAATGGAAGATACCGTATGCCGGTGCATAATTCATGGCTTCCTTCGATTCAGGTTCTATGCCGAACGGCGGACCCTGGTAATAGTAGGCCCACTCAATCATTCCCCAGTAAAGGATGCTCGAACCGATACCCGCAGCGAACAGCATGGCTGCCCATGATATCGTGCCAAATTCCTTTTCAGCATCTTTATCGCCAAGTTTGATATGGCCATTTTTGCTGAATGCAACAAAAATCAGAAAGGCAAAAGCAGCCAGACCGAAAATTAAATATAAGACCCCAAAATTACCGGTCATAAACTCATTTGCCATATTAACGAATTCTTTACCTGTTTCAGGGAAAACCGCCAACGGGATGGAGACAGCAAGCAGCAGAAATAAAGCACCAAAAAATGTCGGCCAATCGATCAAATCTTTGTTCATTATTTTCACCCTTTCTACCGATAGCTTTTCTAGATGTTTGCAGGATATTCATTGATGATGAAATGTTTGGATGGATGCTGGTAATAAGGACGGTTATGGTAAAAAGGGTGCGTGAGTCAATAAAGGGTTTGAAAGTACTATAGAGGGATTTTTAGGGAGGAGATCCCCAAGTTGTTATGAATTTCCCCCGAAGTTCACAAAAGTCTTAGTTTCCAGTGGGTATATACAAAAAAGCTGTATGAACTCAAAAAATGTTCATACAGCGGATGGATGGGCATTAGCCGGCTTCAGTTATTTGATTCGGCGGGAGCATTTGCCGCAGCTGCTGTTTTTCTTCGCTTGATAACGGGATCATTGGCAGACGGACATCTCCAACGTAAATCCCCATCATGTTAAGGGCTGCTTTAACAGGGGACGGGCTTGGCTGAGCAAACAGCGCCTGCATCGTCGGAAGCAGTTTCTGATGGATGAAAGCTGCATTCTGTACGTCACCGTTTTTGAAGCTTTGGGCCATTTCCTTCATGTCGCTCCCGATAATATGCGAGGCGACAGATATCACGCCGCTTCCGCCAATCGTCAGTGCAGGAAGTGTCAGACTGTCATCACCGCTGTAGAGGGTGAACTCATCAGACGTTTTACTGACGATTTCAGTCATCGCATCAAGGTTGCCGCTCGCTTCTTTAACCGACACAATGTTACTGATCTCAGACAACCGAATAGTGGTTTCAGGAGCGATTGCCACTGCACTGCGGCCCGGTACATTGTAAAGCATGACAGGAAGGGATGTTGCCTGTGCTATTGCTTTATAATGCTGATACAGACCTTCTTGGGAAGGCTTGTTATAGTATGGTGTCGTGAGCATGATTGCATCGATACCGGTCGCTTCTGCCTGCTGTGTCAGCTCAATGGAAGCCCATGTGCTGTTTGACCCTGTTCCTGCAATGACAGCTGCCCGTCCATCTGCAACTTGTGCGACAAAGCGGAACAAGTCCAGTTTTTCGTTATTTGTCAGGGTTGGGGATTCACCTGTCGTACCTGCAACGACTAATCCGTCCGAACCATTTGCAATTAAATAATTGACTAATGTACGTGTTGCGTTGAAATCAATATCACCATTTTGATCAAATGGGGTCACCATTGCGGTTAAAACTTGGCCGAAATTCATTGCTTATTCACACCCTTTTAAAAGTTTTTTAAAAGGCTATCCCCCATTTTCGCAATAAAAAAACAACAACGAGGGTACGCTGTTGCAGCAGAAACGTGACAATAACCGTTTCTTTGCGCAAGATAGCCCTCCATATAGTTTCCTATATGACAGTCCTGTATTTTTTCAATAGCAGAACCAACTTCGAGAATATGAGCTTCTCTTAAGTTTCGGCGAACGCCCCTTTTCACAATCGTCAGCAGACCCCATAGTCCTCTTATTGTGTACTGATGGTCTTCGCACCTCTACCCCACTTCAATCTATTGAAATGGAAAATATTTAATTAAATTTAACATAACACAGGGTTCCTGGAATTTCAAGGCATTATTAAGAAATTTAATAGGTAAACCTTAATCCGGAAAATTCCTTTATGTTCTTTTCATAATTTTTACTGCTTTGAATTCTCGGAGTTGATGTAAACTGCGACATAGTGAACATTTCAATAAAGAATGGTCCTATCATTCTGATTATCGATAAGTGCTTTGAGACGCTCCGGCAATATACTTCGCTTTCCATGGGCACGGCCTCAGCCTCCCCGAAAAGCAAAGATCGCTTTTCTGCGGGGTCTTCGGACACGTGCTTTTCCCATAGGAGTCTTCGTATATTGCCTCCGCTGAGAATTGCTCACTGTAGTTTTATTCGATTATGGCGAAAAAAGAAACGTTAATAACGATTTAAACCAGCAGCTGGAATATGCGAGACTCCTGTGGGACAGCGAGCCTAAGAGACCCCACAGCGAGCGGTCTTTGCGAGCGAGGAGGCTCGTGGTGAGCCCACGGAAAGCGAGTATATTCCAGCTGTGTCGCCAGAAAGCTTACCTAAATGCTCTAATAAGACTTTACGTCGCAGTTTATACATTTTTGTTAAAAACAACTTTTTTTAATCTATTGCAACGGAGGGGTTTCTATGATAGCCTATTAAATACAATATATATTAATAAGTTTTAATAGATACACTATATATAGTGTTCGCTAATTAAGGTGACAATTTCGTCTTAAAAGGGAATCCGGTGGAACTCCGGAACTGTCCCCGCAACTGTAAGTGTGGACGAACTGGCTATCCACTGTATCGTAAGCTTCACGGCAGCTATACGGGAAGGGCCTCAGTAGACAGAAGCACAAGTCAGGAGACCTGCCTTAGTTTGGGCGTTTCAATCCTCGGGGTAAGCGATGGTGAGACGATAGGAACATATTGCATATTTCTGTCGTTTTATAACCGTTCATCCCCGGGGTGAGCGGTTTTTATTATTTTTAAGGAGGCAAAGTCATGACACTGACAATAACCGGCGAGTTTGAGCCATTAGTTGAACAGGTGACCCAAGGACTGGACGTTGATAAGGAAGCAATTTTGGACAAAGCACGTAACAATGATGCCCCCGTTGATAAAGATCATTTAATAAAATTGGCACTGGAAAATATCGATGAGGCGAATCCCGATTGGACATTTGTCGCTGCAAGATTGTATCTGCAGACATTGTATGAACAAGCAGCAGAAAACAGAGGTTATGATGACACTCGTCAATATGGTGATTTTCATCGGCTTATTACCGCATTGACCGAGAAAGGTATTTATTCAGACCACTTGCTGCAAAAATACAGCAGACGGGAAATCGAATACTTCGGTAAAATGATTATGCCGGAACGGGATTTATTGTTCAACTATCTTGGACTGTATACCCTGACCACTCGTTATCTGGCAACTGACCATGATAAATACATATATGAACTGCCACAGGAACGCTGGATGATCATTGCGATGCATCTGATGCAGGATGAGGATTCCGAGTACCGCGGACACTACGTAGCTGAAACCTATTGGGCGCTCAGCAATCTGTATATGACGGTTGCCACGCCAACCCTAACGAATGCGGGTAAAACACACGGCCAGTTATCGAGCTGCTTTATAGATACCGTTGATGACAGTCTACAGTCCATTTATGACAGTAATACCGATATTGCCAAGCTTTCAAAAAATGGCGGCGGGATTGGGGTTTACATGGGAAAAATCCGCAGCCGCGGCAGCTCGATCAAAGGTTTCAAAGGCATGTCAAGCGGAGTTGTCCCGTGGATTAAACAGCTGAACAATACGGCAGTCAGTGTCGATCAGCTGGGGACGCGGAAAGGCGCTATCGCTATTTATCTTGATGTCTGGCATGCAGATATTGAAGCATTTCTTGACTTGAAGCTCAATAATGGAGATGAACGGCTGCGTGCGCACGATATTTTCACAGGTGTCTGTCTGCCGGATTATTTTATGGAACAGGTAGAGAAACGCGGTGACTGGTACTTATTCGATCCGCATGAAGTGCGACAAGTAATGGGCTATTCGCTTGAGGAATGCTATGATGAAGAGCGCGGCGCTGGGTCGTGGCGCGAGCGCTATCTGGAATGTGTGCGGTCCGAAGAGCTTACGAAGCGTGTGGTCCCGGCAATTGATATTATGAAACGGATAATGAAATCGCAATTGGAGGCCGGGACACCGTTCATGTTTTACCGGGATGAGGTGAACCGGCAAAATAATAACCCGCACGAAGGCATGATTTACTGCTCCAATTTGTGCACGGAGATTACCCAGAACCAGTCACCGACCGAATTTTTGGAGGAACTGACCGAAGCGGACGGCACTATCGTGAAAAAATATAAGCCCGGTGACTATGTCGTCTGCAACTTGAGTTCAATCAATCTTGGCCGGGCTGTGCCGGATCAGGTTCTGGAGCGTTTGATCAGCATACAGGTCCGCATGCTTGATAACGTGATTGACATAAACACACTGCCTTTGAAGCAGACGCAGATGACCAACTGGAAATACCGTGCTATCGGTCTTGGAACATTCGGCTGGCACCATCTGCTGGCAAAGGAAAATATCGGCTGGGAGTCAGAAGAGGCTGTTGATTATGCTGATGAACTTTATGAACAAATCGCCTACCTGACAATCAAGACAAGCATGGAACTGAGCAGGGAAAAAGGCAGCTATCCGGCGTTTGCGGGCAGCAAATGGCAGACAGGGCAATATTTTTGCGATAAAGGTTATACCGGTGAAAAATGGGATGATCTTAAACGGGATGTAATGGAACAAGGCATTCGCAATGGCTATCTGATGGCCGTTGCGCCAAATTCATCCACGTCGATGATTGCATATTCGACTGCCAGCATCGATCCGGTATTCAAACCGTTTTATTTTGAAGAAAAGAAGGACTTCAAAATTGCCGTGACAGCACCTGAACTGGATCATAACACATACGGGATTTACCGCCGGTCAGCGTATATTCTCGATCAACGCTGGTCGGTCAGACAGAATGCGGCACGGCAGAAACATATCGACCAGAGTATTTCATTCAATTTTTATGTGCCGAATACGATTAAAGCTTCTGTCCTCCTTGATTTGCACCTGCAAGCGTGGAAGGAAGGTTTGAAAACAACGTATTATGTCCGGTCAACGGCCAACGATGTCGAAGAATGTGAGTGGTGTGAAAGTTGAGAACCTTGATCGCCTATTTATCATACAGCGGCAATACGAAAGAAACTGCTGAACTGATTGCTGGTAACCTGGCAGCTGATGGCGATGCGGCAGATATGCATCGGATTGGCATTGATCCGCCGGTTAGCGCGTCCGCGTATGATTTGATTTTCATCGGTGCGTTTACGTGGGAGATGGGTGCGACCCCTGATGAGGTGAAAGATTTTGTGCTGGAAGTGGGCTATAAACCGGACAATGTCGCCCTATTCGGTACAGGGGATACGCAATTCGGCGGTGACGAGCTCTTTTGCCTGGCCGTGGATAAACTGGCCCGATTTTACCAGAGCAGATGGGACGGATTGAAAATCGAGCAGTCGCCGCGCGGCTCACAGGAATTTATCGTAAAAAATTGGCTGAAAGGAGTTCTTCATGATGTCAAAAATCTTACTTGAAAAAGCAAAAACCCTGGAACCAATCAACCCGAATAAATCAACCGCCCTGTTCGGCGGGAAGTCAAGCGGCATTCTGAATTGGAACGATATCGCTTATCCACACTGGTATAAAATGTATAAACGTCTAATCGGCAACTACTGGCAGGCAGATGAAATCAATATGTCAGACGACTTGCGCCAGTTTTCATCTCTTACTGATGAGGAACGGGATGCGTATTTGAAAATCATCGGACTGCTATCAACGCTGGATGCGCCGCAAACACGGACGGCGCTGCTGTTATCATTATATGCGACCGATCCGTCCGTTCAGTCGATCATGGCGGTCATCGCTCAGCAGGAAGCCGTTCATAATGAAAGCTACTCATATGTGCTGTCCTCAGTTGTATCGCTTGATGAGCAGAATGAGTCGTTTCAGCTTGGGCGAACTGATCCTGTTCTGCTGAAGCGAAACGAAACGATAATGCAGCAATACAATGCGTTTGTTGAGGAACCGACAATTGAAAATATCCTGAAGACGTGTGTTTATACGGCACTTCTGGAGGGGATGTTTTTCTATTCCGGGTTCGCGTTTTTTTATCATCTCGCACGAAAGAACAAGATGGTCGGTACATCAACCATGATTAGTTATATTAACCGGGATGAGCTCGAACACGGACGGTTTATTTCTGAATTATTCCGCGCAACATTGGATGAAAACCCTGATTTGAATACAGCGGCATTTTCCGATTGGGTTTATAGCAGGTTCAGCGAGTCAGTCGAACTCGAAATCGAATGGTCCGCGTATGTGCTAGCAGAAATTAACGGGATTGATCTCGATGAAATGGCTGGATACATCAAGTATCGCGCTAACAAAATGCTGCGCATGATGGGCTTGAGTGAGATTTACCCCGAACATACGGAAAACCCGATGAAGTGGATTCGCGCGTACGCCGATAATTTTGACGGCACCAAGACAGATTTTTTCGAACAAAAATCACGGCAATATACGAAAACGAGTGACCTGAACGGGTTTGATGATTTGTGAGCTAAGCCGGTGGCGTTTTTATCAGAATATCTTGAGAAATCACTTTTGCTTAAGTTCACAATAAATTCGCTAAAGTTCACAATTAAAATACTAAAGTTCTCATTATGACTCCCAATTAACAACTGTCTAAGCTTCGATGACATAATAGCCGGTGCGCTCATAAGGCGCATCGGCTAAAACATGTCGTTCAGTGCAACTAGCTCACCTGTCACTGCATTCACGCCATAGGCACAGTCCAGTTTGCCGCACATGATATAGCTATCGCGCTCACAGTCATAAACATAAACCGGCTCAATTTCGATATGCTCACGCAACGACTCAAATGCTTCCTCAGATGACATGACCGGTTCCTCAGCCGAGCTAAAGTTACTGAAAGCCTTCAGCAGTCTGCTCTGATCGAAATAATTAACCGCTGTTAGCGATGCACGGTCGATCACCAGCTTCACCTTAATATCAAGCGCATTTTTTACTGCATTTTCCTGAAGAGGTCTAATCTCAGCCAAAATATAGTCATCTTTTAGATGAATCCCGCTCAACTTGCGTTTTCCGCTTTCATTCGGATAAACAAGGCGCATAAAACGCAGCACTTCCTGCTTACCGGCTTCCACTTCAGTTTCAGTTAAAGGAATTGTTTCCGGGTGCGGTTCATTTGCGAGTACAGTCACAAGATCCACTTCAGGAGACAGGTCAATCTCTTTCTGTTCAAATTCGCCGCCTTCCAGTGGTTCTTCCCACTGCAAGACCTCGTCCAACGTCATATAAGAGCTGCGATCCTCACCATACGTAAACGGAATGGTCTGTACTGCATCATTGGTCAAGAATACTTCCTCAATACCATAGACAGGCAGCCATTTTTCCTGTTCCTGATCAGGTAGTACAAGCAGCCGGCACTGATCTTTTGCAAATGGTTCATATTTGTCAGGTGTCAGAGCAAACGGCTCCCATTCAATTTGTGCTTCATTTGGAAATTCACCGTCGATTGAAAATCCTGTCAGAACATCATCATCATTAAATCCGACTCGGATCCTCCCACTGGGTGACACCGGGATGTTATCAACCGCCGCCCCGAATTTAAGCGTCGTATCCTCCTCATGTGCAATCAGAAACTGCCGGCCAAATGTCAGCCCGGTTATCTCTTCAATCCAGTCAATCACATCTTCTTTAGCAGCAGATAATGGGTATAAGCTACTGTCTGCACTGTTGACACCCGCGGCGAAATTTAGCAGGCGTATTGCTTTCGTATGAAAATTGATATCCACGACTGCAGTCCCCTGTGGATTAAAATCTTCATCTGAACCAGCATCACCGGTTGGAAACCATTCCATATTTAAAATATAGATCGTTTCGTTAAAGTGATTCTTTTCCCGGAAAAATTGATACCGTTTAAGTTCGTGGTCGTTTAACCCGACTGTCTCGCGCACATAGTCTATGATTTCCTGTAGTTGTTCATCCATTATAAAACCTCGTTTCTTCTGGATTGTGTCCAGTATAACACCTTCCTTAAGACATCTGAAATTGCTGATGTACATGAGGACTTTTTGAAGCAAGTCCTACGATCAATTGTCAGCCAATCAGAAAACATTTAATTAAACCGCTTTCCTTTGGTACAATTGGAAAATAGGGTCTGAATATTAAAGAAACAGATGAGGTGAACAACATGGGAGTGGAGCATAATCCGCATCTGCTGTGGTTCGTCGTGGGCTATGGCGTGATCATGGTGATTCTTGGCATTTATTTTTCCAGGAAAATCTCCAGCAGTGAAGACTTTATTCTGGCCGGAAAGGGTTTGGGGACGATTGTCTTAACAGGTACGCTCCTGGCAACGTGGACAGGCAGCGGCAGCATCTCCGGCGGCGAGACATCAATGGCCTATACATACGGAATTATTCCAGCATTCATGCTGATTTTTCCCACGTTGTTGGGTATTATCATTCTATATGTGATTGCCCCAAAAATTCATGAATTCGGCAAATATACGGTCTCCGGCATTCTAGAGGCCAAATATGGTCAAACGGCTAGACTAATTGCCAGTATTATAATTATTCTGGCATTCGTCGGTATCGTATCCTATCAGATGACAGGGATAGGGTTCATTTTAAATGTGACAACGGGAATTTCCGTTGACACCGGCACAATTGTCGGTGCGGTTTTAATAATCTTTCTGGCGACGATCGGCGGACTGCGTTCAATTGCCCCGACAGACGCCTTGAGCGCGTTTTTGGCCATTGCGGGTCTGTTCGTTACGTTGCCGGTGATATATAGCATCGCAGGTGGCTGGGATGGTGTGACATCCAATGTTCCTGCTGACCATCTGACGGCGACCGGTACATTGAACACAGTGCAGCTGCTTGGTTTTCTGCTGCCGTCATTATTTTTGCTGCTCGGTGATCAGAACATGTACCAGCGGCTGGCAGCATCCAAAGGTGGCAAATCATCCAAGAAGGCGCAAATCGGCTGGCTTGTTGGCATGACACTTATTTCCCCGGCAATATCACTGATTGCGTTTGCCTCTCGCTCCATTTTTCCGGAAATTGATCCGGGTATGGCACTTATGGCGACAACAACCGTCATGCCGACAGTAATCGGGGGCGTGCTGCTGGCAGCTGCCACAGCGTTCATTGTAACGACAGGCAACTCGTATCTGCTCTCGGCTGCAACGAACGTGACGTACGATGTTGTCAAAAAACATATCAAGAAAGACGCATCCGACAAACAATTGCTTAACATAACGAAAATTTTCACGATTTTGCTCGGTATTGTTGCGTTTGTGCTCGTCACGTTCTTTCCGACAGTCCTGGAAGTACAAATGTATGCCTATACCGTCTACGGCGCAGGACTGACACCCGCTTTGCTCGCTGTCTTCTTCTGGAAGCGCGTCAATATGGCCGGCGGTGTATCCTCGATGATTGCCGGTGTTGGTACAACCTTGCTGTGGGAAATACCGCTCGCCAAACCGTTTGAACTGAACAGTGTTATTATCGCACTGCCGGTAGCGGTTATGGTGCTGATTGCCGTAACATTGGCTACTTCACGTAAATAGAAAGCAAATGTCTTAAAGTGCCGTCCTCACTTTTAAGAACGGTGCTTTTTATCCATGGCGTCAATCAATTATTTCCCGGGAAATCATAATTTTTGTGTTCCTATTTAATAAGTGAGCGGAATAAAAGAAGCTGCCCTATCAAGGGACAGCTTCTTTACTTACTAATTAAAATAATTAATGACACCTTCAACAATGCCATCAGCAACATTAGCCTGATGATCTTCAGTACGAATAACCGACAAATCATGCGGATTGGTAATGAATCCAAGTTCCACCAGTACCGCTAAATCGCTGTTCTCGCGTAATACATGATAGCCATCTTGCATAATGCCCCGGCTGTTCAATGTCATATGCTGATTGAGGCCGGATTGGATGTCATTTGCAAGTGCACGGTCATTGCCATTTGTATGGTAATACGTGCTGAACCCATTGACACCTTGAAATGGAAATGCATTATAGTGCAGACTGATGAAGGCATCTGTTGCGTACGCATTGCTGAAGCTAACCCTGTCTTCAAGCGATACATATGTATCATTCGAGCGTGTCATCATAACGGTCGCTCCAGCCGCGCGCAATTCTTCTGCAACGCTGTATGCCGTATTCATAGTGTGCGTTTTTTCAAGTGTTCCTCCATAACCGATGGCTCCAGGGTCATTTCCGCCATGGCCCGGATCAAGGACGATGCTGTAGCCATTAAGTGTACCCGATGGTTCAGTTGACTGTTGAGATTCCGCAGTGTTTGTTGTATTTGTTTCGCTCTCGGCAGATACACTGCTCGCGGCTGCATCATCTTCCATTGGATAAAGAAAGTGTGACGCGACCCATGCAACTTGTCCGTTATAATAGGTTTGTGCCCATCCATACTTTTTCTGGAATACGACAGCTTGGTCACCTGCGGAAAGCTGACCAAGCACCTCAGCGCTATGCGATGGTGCGGACCTGACATTCAGATTGTCAGCGTCAACGCCGTGAATTTGGCCGTTATTTGCCAGGGCATTCGGCGCTATGATAAGGAATAATAATAGCACAAAACCTGCAGGTATAAGTATTCGTGCTCTCCCCACAAAATCCTCTCCTCTCTTTTCTGTTCTATTACCTCATATTTTCCATTATAAGAAAATTACAAACGCACATTTAAAAAAATCGATCAAAAGTTCCAGAGTGGTTTTTGAAATATGTCGAGAAAAATATGGAAATGTCTTTTTGTGTGCAACATCATACCATGTCGTAAGCTAAAAAAACAAGGGATATCAGATTGATAGACAAGGCTTTTGCATTATCGGAACTTTTGACCCATATGATCCGTATAAGGGATACACGATCAAAAGTGAGGTGGTTGCAGCGAATGGCAGCGAAACATGGAGACATGGAAAACCCGCAAAAAAAGAAAGACCGGGGCTGGATAGCAGATCTACTTTTTTCCATACCGGAATTAATCATATTAGCGGTTAAATGGCTGTTTAAAGGGATATTCGCTCTTATGCGGAATTGGTCATAACGGTAGGAAAAGTTCAGGGAGGACTTGGGGAAGCATAAAACTGGCAAAGCATGTGTCTACATTAGTAAGTTGGCTGATGTTGATACAGATTTACTAAGAAAACTGATCCGTCAGTCGGTTGTGTTTTTGAAAGCACAGTATCCGGTGAACGGATGAGATCTGAAGGCCGTTGAATGGGGTGATAGCTCAGAAAGCTTCAATCTTGAAGCAGAAGAATAGTGCTACTGAGACGTTTCCCTGAATGTGATATCCACGACGTTTTCTGTTTTGGCATTGAATTCAATATCGATGAACACACCGAATTCCCTGTCGTCTTCCTGCAGCCATAGTTTAAATTTTTCCACCGATGTCTCATTTTTATCCTCGCGTCCACGATGCAGATAGTCGATGATGTCCGCGTCCGGGTACTTGGATTGGGTCTCTTTCATCGCAAGCCGCCCCCATTTGGCGTAGGAAGGAATATCTTTATCCGCATGAACAATGGGTTGCATATAACTGGTGCCACTAACAGCTGATAAAAGGACAATAAGGCCAAAAATAATGGATAAAGCGCGCATTAAAATCATCTCCTTACAGTTAGGATGGCACTGTACCGAGATTTTTATGAATGTTTCTGTAACGATTTTTGACAACTGCAGCTGATGTCTTCACTTGTAGGCGTGAACTGTATCATTTATACTTAATAATGGTTTATACTAATTCAAAATGGAAGGCGGTGACATAATGCGAAAAGCTTTAGCAACCTTTGTTGTATTGGCGATTATCCTGGTGATATTCTTCGTTGTTATCGAGTATACTGGCGATAGTCCGGGTGACGCCGCTTTAGGCGGTGATGGAAAGGTTGAAGCAGCTGAAAGCACAGCTGTTTCATTTCACCCCGACGGTGAAGTGGAACAGCTTTCCACTTATGACACACGCCGTATAAAGGAACAAGAAGATATAGAACAAACGCTGCAGAATGAGTATGAAAAAGGATCTCATTCGATGGAGGATCCGTTTGTGAAACTGGATCCGTATGGGGTTGCGCCGTTAACAGCGCTCGCCATGTTCGAAACGGACAAGCCTGTCAAACTTACTGTAACGGTCGAGGGAAAAGAGGAGCGCGGGGATATTCCACGTTCCTATGATGATTATAAAACAAAACATACCATACCACTGCTTGGTCTCTATCCAGACTATGAAAATACGATTACTATAGAGGCGAAGACTAAGGACGGCAAGACATCAATAAGCACATTTACCACCGAAACAGAGCCACTGCCGGATGACTTTTTGACGAATGAAACAGCAGAATCTCATCCTGAAAAAATGGAAAATGGCCTGACGTTTATTGTTCCCAGTACCCGTTATGCGTATGCGGTTGATTATAATGCTGATGTTCGCTGGTATTCAACGTTATGGAACTCGCATGTTTTCAAACGGCTGGATAATGGCAATCTACTCTATGCCACAAAGGAGAAGGGTCAGAATCAATATAACGAAATGCTTGAGATGGATATGCTTGGAAAAGTGTACAACTCCTATCTGATACAGCTTGATGATTATGAGGATACAAATGTTGTACATCATGGCATTATTGAATTGCCGAACGGGAATCTTCTGGCCACCGTGCATGATACGGAGTCGCCGTATATTGAAGATGAGATGATTGAAATTGACCGAGACACAGGCGAGACAATACGGGATTTCAGCTTCCGTGATTTATTCCCTGAGGATTTTTATGAAGATTATGGCAATGTATTCTCAAATGATGGTGACTGGTTCCATCAGAATGCCATCTGGTATGTGGAAGAAGATGATTCGATTCTCGTGTCAAGCCGTCATCAGGACCTGGTTATGAAACTTTCCTATCCGGAGGGGAAAATTGATTGGATTCTGGCCGATCACGAAAAATGGCCGGATTCTTATGATAAGTATTTGCTCGAGCCGAAAAGTGACGACTTTAAATTTCCTGCCGGTCCGCATGCTCCGATGACAATGCCTGATTTCGACGATAATGATGCAACGAATGATTATCTGCTATTTGATAATAATGTCGTCATCACCCGCGGTAAAGATCCGCTCAGCGGTGATTTCAGCCAGGCTGTCCAGTATCGGATTAATCCTGAGGAAATGACAGTTGAGCAAGTCTGGCAATTTGGCAAAAATCGCGGTGAAAGCTTCTACTCGAAGATTGTTGGTGATGCGGACTACCTCAAAGATACAGGCAACCGGCTGGTGACTTCAGGTTATATTGAGGCTGATAACGGCATGAACAGCCGACTAGTGGAAGTCAGCGATGGACAACCGGCCGATGTGATTTATGAACTTGTCATATCCGGTTTTGAAAAAGAAAGTCACAGACAGGCTTACCGCGCAGAGCGAATGCCGCTGTATCCTGATCAGGAATGGCAAGTTGAACTGGGCGACTGATTAAGAGATGAAGCAGCCGAATGCGCTGCTTCATTTTGTGCCTTATTAAGGTGAATACGATCGTGGGAATATTTTCATAGTGTGGAAGAGTTAACAGAATACGGGGGAACATCGACAGAAGGGCACAACCTTGAGCAGAAAAACACTAATATCAGCAAAGGAAGATAAGGGAGCTGCCTGAGAGGCGCTCCCTTAATTCGTTATGCCTTGATCCATTTCCAGATTTCTGCCGGGGTGGCATTTTTTCCGTACATGAGAATACCTGTCTTGAATATCTTCCCGGCAAGCTTCATCAATACCCAGATGCTGACCACCAGAATTGCCAGCGCAATGATGATTTCCACCCATGGCCACTCCCCCATTACTGTGAGTCGCATCAGCAATACGCCTGGTGTCGTAAACGGAAAATAAGTACCAATCTGTGCAACTATTCCGCTTGGGTCGTTGATAACCGGCCCAATAAAAATGAACGGCAGGAATGGAAGCATCGTGACCATGCCCTGAAAGTTACCGGCAGATGACATATCGGCCATCGTAGCACCAACACCAACGAACAATGCGGCAAAAAGGAAATAACCGAGTATGGAAATCGCAACGAGCAGAATCAATTCAGGCACAAGCAAATAATCCAGGATGTCGACACCATCCAGCTGCCAGATACTGAGCGGAATGGCAAATGCCAGAAAGACGGCTGCCTGAATCATGCCCAGTATAAAATACCCAAGGATTTTTCCCTGCATCAATTCGCCGGGCGTGACCGATGATAAAATAATCTCGGCAATTTTGTCTTTTTTCTCATTTGAAGCACTCTGAAAGATATACATTCCGGAGATTACAATGGAAAACAGGATAATAGCAGCAAAGGCACCCGGAATAACACGTTCGAAAGGATCTTCTCCGAGGAACCCGCCGCTCCCGCCTGCTGATTCAGCATCATCCGTTGCAGCCATTTCTTCTGACGTTGTTTCCTCAAACTGAATGCTCATCGAAACAGCGGCAAGTTCTTCATCAGATAATCCGAGCTGCTGCATTTGCAGCGTTTTAACCGGGGTAGACAAAATCTGTACCTGATTCATAAAACCTGTTCCGATTTCTTCACTCGTATACACCGGGATGACGCCTTCCTCCAGGGCACGCTTATCGAGGAAGATGTATGCGGCATTCCCGCTCTCGCTGGATTCCAGTTGATTTTGCACCTCATCCTCATTTACATCTGTCGTCTGAAGCTCCCAGCCCAGATCAGCTGCTTTAACTGTTTCTTCCAAGCTATTGAAAATCCCAAGCTGGTCATTAACATAAACTTGCGTTGCTGCATCGCCATCATCCGAATCGCCGAAAAGACTTCCGAAAAAGAAGAATACTAGAAACAGTGCAGGCGTCAAGAACAGCCCGATTAAAAACGATTTATTTTTCAAATTGCGTTTGATTTCCCACTTGCCGACTTTCATAGCATTACGCATGAGACACACCTTCTTTCTGAGCAATGTGACCATCAGTTGCAATATCAATGAAGATTTCGTGCAATGATATACGGTCAATCGATAATTCATGGACTGACAGGCTTTCAGGTAAATTTCTCAGCCAGCTGACCGCCTGCACATCTTTGACAAGATAGAGCACGGAGGTATCTTCATCCTGTTCCACCCGCTCGACATCCGGCAGGCCTTCCAGCTCATGCAGGTTATTTTTCCCGCGTATCGTACATTTAAAGTTGGCATATTTTTCTTTGACATCATCCATATCGCCATAAATAATCCGCTGGCCGTTATGCATCATGAACAGTCGGTCGCACATTTCTTCAACCAGATTCATCTGATGTGAAGATAATAGAATCGCTGTGCCGTTTTCAGCCAGATTGCGGATTTCATTTTTGAATAACTCCTGGCTGACCGGGTCCAGTCCGGAGAAGGGCTCATCCAGAATCAGCAGTTCAGGCTCATGAATAACAGACGAAATGAATTGCACTTTCTGCCCCATCCCTTTTGATAATTCCTCGACCGAACTGTATTCCTGTCCCTCGAGATCGAACTTTTTCAAATAACTGAGGGCGCGCTCTTTGGCCTTTTTCAGTGGATAGTCCTTCAACTCAGCCAAATAAAGCAGGATATCCATGACTTTTACGTTTTTGTACAGCCCGCGCTCTTCCGGCAAATAGCCGATTTTATGGCGCGGTATTTCATTGTGGCCATGGAAGGTGATGGACCCGGCATCGGGATACATGATACCCATAATATTGCGGATGGTCGTGGATTTCCCTGCACCATTCGGCCCCAAAATCGCCATGATTTCTCCCTTTCGAACATCAAATGAAATGTCCCTTATGACTTGCTTGTCTTTAAATGATTTTTCTAACTGATCAACTGTCAGCATTGTTTCCATATGTTTGTCACCTCTCTAATTTGAACGAACCAAATCGTTTCGTGTTAAAAATTCCGGCAGCTCTCCCCTTTTCAAATGTCCCGATTTGTTCCCATCAAATAATACGCACAAATAGTCCACAAGTTTCAATAATATCTGAAGATTGATGTCTGTGCACCTTTTTTAGATATAAACATTATATTTATACGGTATGTGATTATAAAACAATTTAATGAAAAATGCGGAACATGTTCCCGTGGGTTCGCCTTATGGGCGGGAAAAATAAAACATGGGCGGCGGATGTCACGTTATGGGCTGTTGCAGATTACCGAAACTGGAAAAATCACTCAAAAAGTGTAGAATAGTGGAGAGAAATTACTGGTCTAATTTTGTTGTTGCAGAATCCGCAGTTATTGTCAAAAAACCGACTTAATCTGCCACTTTTTGGCTGATGCTGCCAAAATTGGCGGCAAGATATGATAAGCAGGTCTCTTCCGTCGATATTTTGGAAGTTAAGCTGATAAATCAAAAATTAAGTTGAAATTTTAGAATTAAGGTCGAAACATCGAAAACCCCGCTGGTATATGGTAAATTGGGTCGGTATATTATAAATCCGGTCGATATTCCGGAAATTGAGCAGAAATACCAAAAATCTTGTTGAAATTTTATATTTAGCCAAACAGATTTTGTCAGGAAGGTGAATAAAATGGGATGGATCATAGCGATTATCACAATGGCAGCGCTAGTTTCGGCTATCTATTTATTAGATAAAAAGCCGAACCTTAGTCTGGCGATTGCCATTATTATACCATTTGTTTGTTTTTACGTTATCGGACGTTTGGATGGAGGCGTCATCTTTACATTTTTTGCAGCGATTTTTGTTGTGATTATGAATGTGCTGAACCGAACTAAATTAGAAGATTAAAAAGTTGATATTGGCGAAAAACGTCGCTATTCAAAAGGAGCTGACTTTCACAATCGGAAGGTCAGCTCTTTGTGTTGTTACCCCGATAATATCAGGATTCTAAGGATTCTGTATAAGTTTTCCAATTCTGAGCACACTAAAACAGAAAAAAGTCTGCCGAGTAAAAGGAGAGTGGCGACATGAGAAAGTATATACTGATTGCCGGTCTGGCTTTGGCCATGCTGCTGGCTGCCTGTGCAGATACAGAAGATGATATGGAAGAAACGCGGGGTGGTGACTCAAACCCTGGTGCTAAAACATCAGTGCCGGTTAGTGAAGATACGGAAAAACTGGAGGTTACGATGTACAACAAAGATAAAGAAAAAGTTGGTACAACAACAATCCGACCTGTCTATAAAGGCGTAAAAGTGACACTGGAGGCATCTGATCTGCCACCTGGAACGCATGGTTTTCACATTCATGAAAATGGCATTTGTGAAGCACCGGACTTTGAATCGGCCGGGGGACATTTTAATCCGACTGATGCCAAACATGGCTTTGAACATCCTGAGGGACCGCATGCCGGTGATATGCGTAATATAGAAGTTAAAGAGGACGGAACTACATTTGCGGATGCAGCGGCGGAAATGGTCACGCTGGAGAAAGGCAAAAACAATTCATTGCTGAAAGAAGGTGGAACAGCACTGGTGATTCATTCGGGAGCAGATGATTATAAATCACAGCCGTCAGGAGACGCAGGTGAGCGGATAGCCTGTGGGGTTATCAGTGACTGACTATGGTTGGTGTTATATGAGACCCGGGTGGGATGCCCGGGCTTTTTTGATCTGTTATACTGAAAAAAATTAATGATTAGCAGGTGTTCATATTTGGAATCAGTGGTTTTATTTTGTCTTATTATCTTAATCGCTTCTACTTTGCAGACAAGTACGGGCTTCGGCTTTTCCATTATGGCAACCCCATTTTTGCTGTTATTGTTTGAACCCCGGGAAGCAGTTCAGATCAATCTGATTTTGTCGCTCGTGATTTCAGTTTCGCTCATCATGAAAATCCGAAACGATGTCGATACCGGCATATTAAAATGGCTTATGACAGGAAGCCTGGTTGGCCTGCCAATCGGTATTGCGATATTTTTAATAATCGATATGACATGGCTGAAGATAGTTGTCAGTCTGATGATTCTAGCTCTAACAGTCTTATTGACGCTGAACTTCCGGATCCGCGGGTCACAGGCCCGTGATCTGACAGCAGGCGGCTTTTCGGGTGCATTCACAACGAGTATCGGCATGCCCGGTCCGCCACTCCTGCTGTATTTTTCCGGTACTGACACACTGAAAGAAAAATTGCGCGGTACAACACTGGCATTTTATTTATGGATATATGCAGTCAGTTTGATGATTCAGGTAGTATTTGCCGGAACTTCGGCAGACATCTGGCAATCAAGTACAGCGGGCTTGCCGTTTGTCTTGATTGGGCTGATTTTGGGGCAAAAGCTGTTCTGGCGGATTAATCAGGAACTGTTCCGCAAGTTAACATATGTGCTCCTGTTCTTCACTGGGATATATTTGCTACTGCAGCAGATTTGAAAAATGCACGCCTGATAACGTTGATCAGTCACCGCCACATCAATCCTGCAGCTGCCAAACTCCTCACTTGTGCCCATTTCAAATTCTGATAGACTCATGTATACTATATTTCGAGAGTCTAAATAACATTTTTACCCACTGATTGTCAGTTGAACCGAATCGGGTGTGCAAGGGACAGCTACCCGTCTCCGTTTGGGGGCTAACTGAATAGGACATATAGGATGAAAAGGGCGGTGACACTATGGCAACCGGAGCACAAACAGCACATGCTCAGGATAAAATCTGGACAAAGGATTTTCTGATTATTTGTCTGGCAAATTTCTTTATTTTCCTGGGTTTTCAAATGACAATGCCGACGCTGCCATTGTTCGTGGAGGAACTTGGCGGCAGTGACCAGCAGATTGGCTTGATTGTCGGCATTTTTACGTTTTCCGCGCTACTTTTCAGACCGTATGCGGGCCACGCTCTTGAATCAAAAGGCCGTGCATTTGTTTATATGACCGGTTTGGTCATTTTTGTGCTATCAGTCGGATCATATGCATTTATTTCCATTATTGCGTTGTTGTTTATCATGCGTGTTGTTCAGGGGGTTGGATGGGGCTTATCGACGACAGCGACAGGTACGATTGCCACCGACCTTATTCCACCGAAACGGCGTGGTGAGGGGATGGGCTATTTTGGCCTGTCCGGTAATCTGGCGCTCGCGTTTGGCCCTTCACTGGGCTTGACATTAACAGGATATATTTCGTTCACGTCGCTGTTTTTGATATGTGCCGCGCTGGGTCTGACAGCATTCATTTTGTCGACCCGCATTCGCTATAAGCGTGTGGAACAGTCGGAGCATAAATCAACTACGGTTAAATTTGATATATTTGAAAAATCAGCGGTCAGGCCGTCTGTATTGTTATTATTTATAACTGTCACATTCGGCGGGATAGCCTCTTTCCTGCCCATTTATGCCGAAGAGAGCGGTGTGGCCGGGATTGAGCTGTACTTTCTTGTCTATGCCCTGTTTCTCATGATTTCGAGGTTGTTTGCGGGGAAAATATATGACCAAAAAGGGCATTTATATGTTTTTCCGCCGGGGACGGTGCTCATTTTCCTTGCCATGCTTCTGCTGTCCTGGCTGCCGAATACCGGTATGATGCTAGTTGCAGCTGCATTGTATGGTTTAGGCTTTGGCGCTGTGCAGCCAACGCTTCAGGCCTGGGCGGTGAATGAATCACCTGACAACAGACGCGGAATGGCCAACGCCACCTTCTTTTCCTGCTTTGATTTTGGTGTTGGTGTGGGGGCGATATCGTTCGGTCAGATTGCCTCAATGTTCGGCTACCACATGATTTATCTGACAGCAGCCGGCTCTGTGCTGTTCTCACTTCTTCTATATGTTTACTTATATATGCGTGCTAAAATCCGGAGAGCGTGACTCTTCGGATCTCTTTATGGCTGAAAATCCTTATAAAAACTTTTCATTATGATGCCCCCTTTTGCGCATTTCTTTCGATTATAGGGCTGAAGGGAGGTGATCATTAATGGCCGCAGCACAAAAAGTAGGATCACGGTTAACGCTGGTGTTGGACGACGGTGATGACATGATGACAGGCAAAACCATTTTTAAATCAAAAAGTTTTAATAATGTAAAACCTGAAGCAACAGCTGATCAATTGTTTGCTATCGCAACAGCTGTTGCAGAACTTCAGGAACGTCCGCTTTATACGATCGAACGTTACGACGAGTCCGAAATCACTCAGGAATAATCCCAAAAAACAATAACAGGAAGGAGGGGAGAAGATGAAAAAACTTGAGCTAAAATTTTTGAATGAAGACGACAAAACCGTCACGTATTCACTGGAGGAGCCGGTTGAGCCAGTTGACCCGGCTGCTGTGGGCGCTGCAATGGACGAAATTATTTTACAAAATGCATTCACATCTTCAGGTGGTGACCTTGTTTCCAGGAAAAGTGCCCGTGTTGTGGACCGCAATGTCGTCGAAATCGAGCTTCCATAAGGCATAAGAAAAAGACCAGCGGCAACATCGCCTCTGGTCTTTTTCTAAAAACCGGCAAGGGAAGAGCAACTATCAACATTAAAGGGGGTCATATCAGTGGAAACATGGGTGTCATTTATCACGGAAGTTGGCTTTCCGATCATGGTGACGTTTTACCTGCTGCACCGGATCGAAGGCAAACTGAACGATTTGATCGAATCCATCCACGCACTTCCGAGTAAAATGAAGTGATGATTGAGTGGAGAACTTCGGCATTTGCCGGAGTTCCTTATTATCGTGCGTAAACATCACTTTCTCAGGATAAGACGTTTATAACCCGCTTGATTCTTCCATCCTGTATTAAAAGTCTTTGGTTTAAAATCGGCATCATCTCGTATACAATATTAATAGTTAAAAAGATGCCAGAAGGTAGGGTAATTGTGTTTTGAAACAAATCCGTGATCTTAATATACAAAAAATGTTTTCAACCGCCGTCTACCAACGCGGCTGGCAATATTATCAAAAAGGTCTGGTAAGTGATCTGACCTATGATAAAAATTTTAAAATCTGGTCTGCATCCGTTCAAGGGACTGAGAAATATTTTGTGGAAGTCAACACATCCGAATTGGCCAATGGCTCGATGGATGTGTATTGTGATTGTCCGGCTTATTCCACATTCGGACCCTGCAAGCATATTGCAGCCGTTTTAATTAAAATCAGCAATAGCAATGTTGATAATCCGATTAAAATGTCGCGGGATTATCGTATGACCGATTGGCTGATGAACTCTATTTCATCGCTCGCCACATATCAGCCGGCTTCCGAAATCACGTTGCAAAAAGTGCCGCTGCATGTCGAGTATTACTGCAGATGGAATTATGAACATAATTTGCTTCTTGAGCTGAAAGTCGGTGAAAATCGTCCCCTCGTCGTCAAAAACGTACAGGATTTTCTGGATGCCGTCCTTTCTGGGGATGAGCATTACTTTACCAAGACGTTCACATATAATCCGGAAATCCATTACTTTCATGAACAGGATATGGAAATTCTCGAAACACTTTATTCCATTTTGAACAATGAAAAAGTTTATGTTGACCGGAATATTTACCGGTTTATGGATGCTCCCGAGCGTGCAGTGATCATTCCGCCATTAACTGCCAGAGAATTGCTTCTGAAGCTGACTGAACGTGACTTCACCGTAAAAGCGCCGGAGGGAAACTATCAAAACATTGCGATTGCCGAGGATGAGCTGCCGTTTCAATTTGACATTTCCAAAACCGAGGAAGGCGAGCTGTCCCTGCTAATGGATGATATTGAAGCTGTGACATATTTTGAACGCTATAATATATTATTTTCGCATGGCACATTCTATTTTCCGTCTAAAGAACAGATACCGGTCATTGCCCAGCTCACATACGCCGGTAAGCAAAGCGACCGGTTGCCGATAGCCAAGGACAAAGCTGATGACTTTATTTCACAGGTAGTTCCGTCGCTCAAAAAAGTCGGCGATGTGCAAATATCTGAAAACATAGCTGATGAAATCATCCAATTTCCGCTGAAAGCCAAATTATATCTCGAATTGCAGGACAATTGGCTTGCCGGAAAATTGTCCTACCACTACGGCAGTCATGAGTTTGATCCGTTTAATGGACGGGAGCGGGATGATGACGCTATTATTATCCGCGATGTCGAAAAAGAACAGCAGATAATGAACCTAATTGAGCATGCGAACTTCCATTACAACGGCAAAGAGCTGTATATTGAAGTCGATGACGATACGTTGTATGACTTTCTGTTTAGTGTGCTGCCGGTGCTTGACAAATACCTTGAATTGTATATGACTGATGAGATCCGCCGGTTTTTTGTTGATACACAGGCTTCACCGAGCACAAGTGTCCAGCTGGAATCGTCGTCCAACTTGCTAGATATCGGCTTCAATATCGAGGGGGTTGATGATGAAGAAGTGGACCAGGTGCTCAATGCCGTCATGGAAAAAAAGCGTTATTATCGCCTTCAGGATGGTGCGTTCCTTTCATTGGAAGGGGAGGAGTTCGCCTCTGTGCAGCAGCTGTTTGATGATTTGGATATCGGGCATGCGGACTTGCAGGATGGGAATGTGCAAATGCCAGTTTACCGCGGTACCCAGATAGATGAGTTGATTGATACGAAAAAGCAGTATGACCCGGCATTTCAGAAGTTGCTCCATCAATTGCGGTCGCCCGAAGAACAGGTCTATCCGCTTCCGGAAAATTTGAATGCTGAGCTGCGGAATTATCAGCTGACCGGCTACCAGTGGTTCAAATCATTGAGCCATTACCATCTTGGCGGTATTCTTGCCGATGACATGGGACTCGGAAAGACTGTGCAAAGCATTGCCTATATCCTGTCAGAACCGGGAGACATGCCCCATTTGATTGTCGCGCCATCCTCGGTGTTATACAACTGGAAAAATGAATGTGAAAAATTCGCACCTGATCTAGAGGTGGCCGTCATGACGGGAGCACCTGCTGAGCGGGCGAAAATGATCGAGGAAAATGGCGGCAAGGATGTCTGGATCACATCCTATGCAACATTAAGACAGGATATCGAATTATATCAGGAAAAAACGTTCCAGACACTGATACTTGATGAAGCACAATATATTAAAAACTATGCAACCAAGACATCCAAGGCCATTCGTCAAGTCAGGGCAGGCAGACGTTTTGCCCTAAGCGGCACCCCGATTGAAAATTCAATTGACGAACTGTGGGCGATTTTTCAGGTGATTTTGCCCGGGCTGATGCCGAGCCAGCGCAAGTTTAAGCAGCTGGAGCATGAAAAAGTCGCATCGATGACCAGACCGTTTATCTTACGCCGGGTAAAAGGAGATGTCTTGAAAGAACTGCCTGAAAAGATTGAGTCAGTCCATGTATCCGAGCTGACGAAGGATCAAAAAGATCTTTATGTAGGATATTGGCGTCAGCTGCAGCAGGAAGCGGCCCAATCGATGAAAGAAAGCGGCTTCCAGCAGAACCGGATGAAAATCCTGGCCGGGCTGACACGTCTGCGCCAGATTTGTTGTCACCCATCCGTGTTCCTGGAAAATTATGAAGGTGAATCCGGCAAGCTCAACCAGTTGATGGATACGGTCAGAAACGCGGTGGCAAACGGTAAACGCATGCTTATTTTCTCCCAGTTTACAAGCATGCACGAGATCATAATGGAGAAATTGCAGGAAGAAGGCATTGATTATTTTTATCTACATGGCCAAACCGGGTCCGAAGAACGCGTTCAAATGAGTGAGCGGTTTAATGATGGTGAAAAGAGTGTATTCCTTGTTTCCTTAAAAGCGGGTGGAACCGGTCTGAACTTAACCGGCGCGGATACGGTCATCCTATATGATTTATGGTGGAATCCTGCCGTTGAAGACCAGGCGACAGGACGCGCGCACCGGTTTGGGCAGAAAAATGTCGTTCAAGTCATCCGTCTTGTCACAGAAGGAACGATTGAAGAAAAAATATACGACCTGCAGCAGAAAAAGCGAGAGCTCATTGATCAGGTCATCCAACCTGGAGAAACGATGCTGTCAAGCCTGAGTGAGGAAGATGTCCGCGAGCTATTGAACCTATAGCAGATAACACAAATTTTACAAAATTGTAAATTAGTTTTATAATAAGAATACGTGGCGGATCGAGGGAGTGATTCATATGAAATATTTATTTAGAGGAACCGCCAAATTCATCGTATCCAACATTGCCGTTATCTTTACAATAATGTTACTGCCAGTATTTCTCATTACCGATTCAGTACCAATCTATGAAGAAATAATGAATTACTTATTTAACAACAAATCGTGAAAAAACCGGGTATGCGTGTGACGTGCATACCCGGTTTTTTCATGGGTTGTGTCTTAGTGTGGATCCGCAGCGTCAAGATTTAACAAAATAGATACTATCATAACAATGACTTGTAACACATATAATAATCTAAATTTTTTTAAAACTTGAATTAACTGCGGATTAAAGGTAAAATACAAAGGTAAACCGTTTTCATGTTGGTTTGACCAAAAATTCAAAGGGGGTATCATCTTGAGAAAGCGAATTTTTTCTTCATTTATTTTGTTCTTTGCCATTGGAATCATATTAAGTGCCTGTGGTGAAAGCGGTCAGGGAAGTAATGGCGGAAGCGGCAGTTCCGGTGATTCAGCTGAACCAGTGACGAATTTGACCATGGGGACCGGAAGTGTCGGTGGTGTTTACTATCCACTTGGCGGTGAAATGGCCAATCTTTTTACAGATAATATTGACGTAGAAGGGTTTGACGTAAGTTCAGTCGAATCTGGCGCATCCGTTGAAAATATCGCAAAAATTCAATCAGGAGACTATCAGCTGGGGATCGCACAAAATACAACTCTGATTAACGCTGTCAATCAAAAAGGCGAATTTGAAGGAAAAACCACTGACAAAGTCGGGGTTATTGGCTCACTTTATCCTGAAGCGCTTCAGGTAGTTACACTTGAGTCAACAGGGATCGAATCTATTGAAGAATTAAAAGGTAAAAAAGTAGCAATCGGTCCTCCGGGCGGTGCTACCCGTGAAGCCGCGGAGTTGGTGCTGAGCGCATATGGAATCGAAGAAGGCGACTTTGACGCATATGAAGAAGGCTTTGGCGATGCAAAAAGTAAATTGCAGAATGGCACAATTGACGCTTCATTTGCAGTTGTAGGTGTGCCATCATCAACAACTGACGAACTAGCTAACGCGACAGATCAAGTGAAATTCCTCGACGTAGAAGGGGATGCTTTACAGCAAGTAGTGGATAACAGCCAATATGAAGCTTATACGGTTGAACCTGGTACTTACGAATGGCAGAAGGAACCTGCAGAAACAATTACCGCAATGGCACTTCTGCTCGGGTCAACTGAACAGGTAAGTGAAGATCTTGCATATCAAATAACAAAAACATTGTATGAAAAATCAGGTGATATGACGATCGAACAGGCGTCACTAATAACGCAGGACAATGCAATGACTGGTGTTGGAGATTTGCCTCTGCACCCTGGTACTGAAAAGTATTTTAAAGAAGTCGGTATTATTGAATAGGGAGAGCCGGGCATACACTGTCCGGTTTTTCTCACGAGGACACAGCATATAACTTGAAATCGGCGGACCGACCGATTTCTGCTATTCCGGCCTCTGGCATCTAACCTCAGGGAATACGAGGTGAAGTTAAATAATTCTTATAGTGTGTGTTCAAAAAGGAGGATAACAAGCCAATGACGAAATTCGATGTGTCATTGTTACCGGACTTTTTGAACAACCTCTTATAGAACAGCAGACGAAGAGAATGGAGGGAAACCGGTGGCTGAACAGCATACAAATGAAATCGACAAACATGAACTAATGGCAAAATATGATAAAGAGAGTAATTTTCGAACCAATCTGGGACCGTGGGGATGGCTTACACTTGCAATCGGAGTTGCTTTAACCATTTTTCAGCTTTATACGGCCTATTATGGCGCTAAAGTTTCCATGGTTCAGGGAGCAATTCACCTTGGTGCGGGATTGAGTCTTGTGTATTTGTTTTACCCGATAAAATCCACCATGGCTAAAAATAAAGGTGTTCCCTGGTATGATGCTCTGTTGGCGCTGGCAGCATTATTTACAAATTTCTATATTGTTTATAATTACGACCATCTAGTCAACGAGGCTATTATTTTTGGGTTTACAGCATTTGATCAAATTGTAGCTACTGCTGGGGTCTTGATCCTGCTTGAGGCAACTAGACGTGTTGTTGGTGTTCCAATTGTCATAATAGCAATTATTGCGTTACTTTATGGCTTGTTTGGCAATTATATTCCGGTAATTGGACATGCTGGCTATGATTGGCCTTCGCTGGCCACGGAGATGTTTTTCAGTTCAAGCGGTATTTTTGGTATTCCGATTCAAATTTCATCCACTTATATTTATCTATTCCTGTTTTTTGGGGTTATTCTGGTTAAAACAAATATTGGGCAATTTTTTAATGATATTGCATTAAGACTGACAGGAAAGTATACCGGTGGAACGGCAAAAGCTGCCGTTGCAGCAAGCGGGCTGCAGGGGATGGTCAGCGGCTCATCCGTTGCAAACACGGTAGGATCGGGTTCATTTACGATTCCGATGATGAAAAATGCGGGCTTCAAGCCTCATTTCGCCGCTGCGTCAGAGGCAGCGGCTTCGACAGGCGGGCAAATAATGCCGCCAATCATGGGTGCTGCCGCTTTTATTATGGCATCATATACAGGTGTTCCGTATAGTGAAATTATCGTTATTGCACTTATCCCGGCGGTGCTGTATTTCTCCGGGGTCTTTATGGGAACACATTTTGAAGCAAGAAAGCAGGGAATTCTAGGACTGACAGTTGACCAACTTCCTAAATTGAAAAATCTAGTAAAGCGGCTTGATTTGTTTGCGCCGCTCGTTATCATCATTGGTTTCCTTCTGGCGGGGTACACACCAACTTTTGCGGCGCTATTCGCCATCTTTGTCGCATTTATCATCAGCTTCTTCAGAAAAGAAACGCGTATGTCGCTGAAACAAATTATAAAATTGCTTGAAGAAGGGGCCAGAACAGCGTTGCCCGTCATTGCTGCCTGTGCGACGGCAGGTATTATTGCAGGTACTGTTACGACAACAGGACTGGGTCCAAAAATTGCCGGCGGGATTATCGATTTGGCACAGGGACAATTCTTCCTTGTCATGGTTTTCACGATGTTTGCCTGTATCATTCTGGGTATGGGACTTCCGACTACTGCCAACTATGTTGTAACTGCAACGATGGCGGCACCGGCGTTATTGGCCTTTGATGTACCGGTTATAGCTGTGCATATGTTTGTGTTTTATTTTGGCATTGTTGCTGATATTACACCTCCTGTCTGTCTGGCAGCATATGCCGGTGCAGGTATTGCGGGTGCGAACCCGATGAAAGCTGGCGTAACAGCTGTTAAGCTCGCGATTGCGGCATTTATTATACCGTATATGTTTGTTGCACAGCCGATTCTGCTGCTGCAGGGCGATGCAAATGCCTTAAATGTGTCGATTGCTGTAATAACGGCAATGATTGGTATGGCAGCAATCAGCTCAAGCTTGATTGGTTATTACGTTAATTCATTGAATTGGGTCGAACGTATTATCATGGTTATAGCCGGATTACTGCTCGTTTATCCGCATATCATGATCTCGCTGACAGGGCTGGTAATTTTTGCAGTCATTACGGCTATGCAATTTATGCAAAGTAAATCAGATAAGCCAAAACGGCAAGTGTCATAAAAAATGCAGGCGATATTGATTCGCCTGCATTTTTAAGTGGGAAATTGGGTTTGACCTAATTCCTGTGTATTCATTGGTTCAATTTAAACAGTTTTCGCGGTCGTCCTTTAACATAAGGCTTCTCCTCACCGATGATTTTGATGACGTCTCCTGCTATCAGTTTTTTTATGGTGCGTTCAGCGCTGCGTTTTGTTACGCCGTAGTATGCTGCGATATCATTAGATGAAAACGGCTCGTTGTTCCGCACTTCAATGAAATCTATGAAATTGTAGGATAGTTCATTATTTAATTTGGCCTTATGAATCAGTGATCGGTACAGTGCTGACGTGCTGAATTCCTTTTTGACGCCAAGCGGGCCGATCATATCACGGCGTTCATTGATGATGTAACAGGTGCCATCTTCCTTGGCTTCACAGGCCTGCAGCGCGAGCTTTGCATTATCGTCGGCCTGTTTTGCGGTCAATCCGAGGCCAAATCCAATGTCGACTGGAGTGTCTAGGGCGTTTTTCATTTCCTTTAATAATGCAAAGTCACGATAGCTGTTGGTAATGTGATCGAGCATTCCGCGAGTCCCGAACAACACAAACTGGCCATTGCTGATCGATAAGACGGATCCATATGTTTTCTTGGAATAATTCGATAAAATCTGCTGCAATTTTGGGTGTAATTCATTTTTTTCCGATTGAACGGCATCATTATTTTTAATACGCACGTATCCGGTCACAATTTGTGTGCTTCGTGACTGATTGATGCTGGCAATTGATTTGGCTTTTTCAATGGCGCGCATCAGATTTAGTCGGGGGACTGTCATCCCGCTGCATGGTATCCCTTTTGCACGCATAATTTGATTCACCTCGCTTATGGATGTCAGGACATAATCTATTTTTCCTTCCTCCCAGAGCTTTTCATGATAGGCAACAACCCGACCGGCATCAAAGGAGGTATCATCCTCATAATTGTAAGTATGAACCCCCTGATCATCGATACCTGTTTCATGCATAACCTCATCAACATGTCTGCCGTCAGGTACATCAATGGATAATCTGTTTAAATTATGTTCATAAATAGTTTTAACGTGGTAAATGGAAGACAGGATCATATAGGCATCAAAATCCACTTGAACAGCAGGAAGTCTTTTTTTGTCGATTAACTTCTTGGCATATAAATAGGCCAAAGCATCGGCAAATAAATATATATCACACATAACGGCTTTTTCCACCAGTTCCGCTGTTTCGTTAGGATTCGAGTAATCGAATAGAAAAAATTCTATATCTTCCTGGTCTGCAGCATAACTGTAAAATTTGTGCATTATGTCTTTATGGCCAAACACTGCAATCTTGACATTCAATTTCATCACCTCGGTACGATTCAAGGAATTGTCACGCCCGTTAGTTAACGGCATAGTAGGATAATAATTATTATCGTACGGAATTTTCGAAATATTGTCAAGATGTAAAATGGAGGAAAGTCTTTAATCTTTCGGGGTATGGAGCAGAATTTTTTTAAAGTGTGATATGATAGGCGTAACTGTAGACAAGGAGGAATATGGTCATGAATACGTTAATGGACAAGCTTGGAATGGATGTGCCGATTATTCAGGCCGGCATGGCAGGAGGCATCACGACACCTGAGATGGTCGCGTCTGTTGCGAATGCAGGTGCGCTTGGGACAATCGGAGCTGGGTATATGAGTGATACCGCACTAAAGGGAGATGTACAGACAATCAAGCAGCTGACCGATAAGCCATTTGCCGTGAACCTGTTTGCCGTCAATCTGGAGGCATTTTCCGATGATATACAGCCGATGCAGCAATTTCTTAACCGATATCGTGATGAGCTGAAAATTGACGTCGGCGGAGACTCGGTAAAAGTCCATGATTATTTGCAGGAAAAAGTTAATGTTATTCTGGAGGAAAATATTCCGATTGTCAGCACAGCTTTCGGTGTTCTGTCATACATGCTGATCGACCGCTTAAAAGCCAACGATGTCACATTAATCGGTATGGCAACAAATCTGGATGAAGCGAGGCAGCTGGAGGATGCTGGGTATGACGCTATTGTCGCACAGGGAACAGAAGCAGGGGGACATCGCGGAACATTTAATGTGGACAAATATCCAAACGGCTGTCAGACGGGATTGCACGTCTTGGTGCAGGAGCTACTGAACCATATCAGACTACCTGTAATAGCAGCTGGCGGCATACATATGAATTTACAGGTTGAAACGTTATTGAATATGGGTGTTGCAGCCGTTCAGCTCGGCACGCGATTTTTGGTTGCAAAAGAAGCCGGAACGAACACCGCCTACCGTCGTGCTCTTATTAAAGCGGGGACAAATGACACGACGATTACGAAAGTATTTTCCGGCCGCCCGGCACGCGCTATCCGGAATCGGTTCATTGAAGAGGTGGGAGGCAGCGGTGTTGCATTGCAGCCATTTCCTATACAAAATCAAATGACAAAAGATATCCGCTCCGCCGGAAAAGAATTTGCTGCATCCGAAATACAGTCTTTGTGGGCAGGCCAGGGTGTTGGAGCGATTAAAAAGGAAGAGAGTGCAGCAGAAATTGTGCAGTCACTTGTGCAAACTGCAGGCAACCGGTGATTAATGTACGGAATACGCTGATACACCCCGCACAGTAAATGCTTTTGGCCGGCAAAAACAAAAAATCGGCCAAAAGCCGATTTTTTGGTGATTATACTTATACCTTATAATGCTCTTTCACCCGTTCGCGCAGCTCGCGTTTCAAAAATTTGCCGACGGATGTTTTCGGGATTTCATCGAAGAACAGCACATCATCAGGCATCCACCATTTTGCAAATTGTGGCCGAATGAACTCAAGGAGCTCATCTTTTTCTGTATGATAACCTTCATGGAGAACGACACAGGCCACCGGGCGTTCCTGCCACTCGGCGTCCGGCATTGCCACAACACTCGCTTCAAAAACAGCCTCGTGTGCCATGAAGGCATTTTCAATTTCGACCGATGAAATCCATTCACCGCCGCTTTTAATCAAATCTTTTGTGCGGTCGATGATTTGTATATTACCTTCTACATCAACCGTTACCACATCACCGGTATGAAACCAGCCATCATGAAACGCGCTCGAACTTCGGTCATCCTCGTAATATTCGCTGGCTATCCACGGTCCGCGCAGAAGCAGCTCACCCATTTCTTCTCCATTCCAGGCCACTTCACCGTCATCACCTATGACTTTCATTTCGAGGCCAGGGACAAGCGCCCCCTGTTTAGCCCGTTCATCCAACTTCCCTTCTGCGCTCAAATCCTGCTGGTAGCTTTTCAGGCGTGAATACGTTACAAGTGGTGTTGTTTCGGTGGCGCCGTAAGCATGTGCAAATGGAACGCCCAGTTTCTGTTCAAATGCCTGAATCAGCCCTCTTGGCGCAGCGGAACCGCCGCAGAGGACAGCGCGCAAACTTGATGTATCATACTCCCCCTGCTCGAGTTCACGCAGTACACCAAGCCAGATGGTCGGAACACCTGCCGTTATGGTTACTTTAAACCTTTCAATAAACTGAGCAAGCCTTTTTGGAGTGAAACGCGGTCCGGGCATCACTTGTGTCGAACCGAACCAGGTACAGGCAAACGGTGTCCCCCAGGCATTGACATGGAATTGCGGTACAACGGGCATCGAAACATCGGATTCGGAGATGGCAGCTGTGTCGGCGAGTCCAAGTGTATAGCTGTGGAGCACAATGCCGCGGTGGGAATAGACGACACCTTTGGGTTTGCCGGTTGTTGCAGATGTATAGCACATGCCGGCAGGATCATTTTCATCGATATCTGTTTTAAAAGGTTGTTCGGGGTCGCCGGTCTGCAGCAGCGTTTCATATGAGTGGAGCGGTGCCAGGTTCGATTCAGGAAGTTCATCTTTATCGGTCATGACGACAAAGGCTTTAACGGTCTGAAGTTTGTCCTGGACCTTTTCAATCAGCGGAAGAATGTCTTCATCAATAAACAGGATCTGATCCTCGGCGTGGTTAATAATATAAATGATATGCTCGGGTGTCAATCGGATATTAATCGTATGCAGCACGGCGCCCATCCCCGGTGCGGCAAAGTAAATCTCAAGGTGACGATGGTGATTCCAGGCCAATGTCCCGACACGATCCCCTTTTTGTACACCAAGCTGGCTGAGGGCACTCATGAGCCGTCGGGTACGTTGCCCGATTTCGGCGTATGTTAGCCGGCGAAGCTTATCGTGTGTCTGTGAGATGACTTCTTTTCTCGCAAAAAACTGTTCCGCATGTTCCATCATTGGCCCAATGAGAAGCGGCGTTTGCATCATGATACCATCCCCTTTGATTCAATTTTATAGGCTTAGATATATAATATCACATTATTAAAATAATTAAAAAAACTTAATGGATGAACCTCAAAAAGGAACTGCATAACAATCCATGCTACAATGAAATAAGGTTATTACTTACATTAATCGGAGTTATTGTTATGGATGATAAACGAAAAAGCAACATACCGAGGAACAAACAGCATGATTTTACTCAGGGGAGTATTTTTAGGCATTTAATAATATTTTCCGGACCGCTGATGCTGACGAATCTGCTGCAGACATCATATCAGTTTGCCGACAGCCTCTGGGTTGGAAACCTGCTCGGAGCAAATGCACTCGGGGCGGTGGCGATTGCGAGTACGATCATTTTTACAGTTCTATCATTTGTGCTGGGACTTAATAATGCTGCTCTGACTATTCTTTCCCAGCAAAGAGGGAAAGATAATGACTCCGGCTTAAAACGCTATTTGAATGCATTTGTCGTTATTCTGACGATTCTCGCGCTGGTACTGAGTGTAATTGGATTTGTGCTGGCAGAGCAGCTCCTGCGTCTTTTGGGAACGCCGGATAATATGCTTGGGGAAGCTGAAACGTATTTACAAATCAATTTTCTTGGCATCCTCTTTTTGTTCGGCTACAACTTTATCAGCACAGTACTCAGGGCTTTAGGTGACAGCAGGATACCGCTCCGATTCGTCATGGTTGCCGTCCTGCTTAATATCATTCTAAACCCGCTGTTTATTGCCGGACTGGATCTTGGTATCAATGGGGCGGCGTTTGCTACCATTGTGGCGCAGGGTACAGCTTTCTTGTACGGCATCATTCATGTGTTATCCAAAAAACTCGCCCCGTTTAGTGTCCCGACAATCCCCTCAAAGCAAGAGGTGGGTCTGATACTAAATCTGGGTATTCCATCCGGACTGCAAATGGCAGTGATTTCAGCAGGTTCGGCAGCCATTATGAGTGTTGTCACCATTTTTGGCAGCGGTGTTGTAGCAGGTTTCGGGGCAGCCCAGCGTCTGGACAGAATTTTGATGCTGCCCGCACATGCGCTGGGGACAGCTGTGAACAGTATGGCCGGACAAAACATTGGTGTCCAAGATTGGCAGCGGGTGAGGAAGGTCGCCAAATACGGTGTACTTTACAACTTTTCGATTATGCTACTGGTTGGTCTTATTGTGGTATTGTTTGCGGAACATGGCATCCGGCTGTTCATCGAGAATGCTGAAGCGGTGGCATTTGGGACGAAGTATTTGCAGATTGTTGCCTTGTGCTACCCGTTTCTCGGCATCAACTTTATTTTAAACGGTATTGTCAGAGCGTCCGGTGCCATGTATCAGGTACTTGTGTTGAATATCATCTCGTTTTGGGTTCTGCGTTTTCCATTGATTTACGTTTTCTCAAACTGGTTCGGCGACACAGGAATTCCGCTTGGTATGGGCGCAAGTTTCTTGCTAAGCAGCTTTGCGGCATTCATGTATTACCGGTTTGGAAAATGGCATAAGAAGGAATTGTTTTCTAGAGCAACTTAGGAGCGAAAGTCTATGAAACTAGTTATCAGGCTGCTTTTTGCTGGTATAATAGCGGGTACCATTCTGGAAGTAATGTTAAAAGGAATCGACGTTTTTACAGGTAAAAAGGTGTATGCCTTATTATTAAACGTTGATTACATCCCGGTAATGAGGAAGTGGCAGATGACTGAAGTGCAAGCGTTTCTTCTGCACTTGGGCGTCTCAGTCGTGATCGTTTTTGGGCTGTATTTTTTGTTAAAACGCACGCGGAAAATGGTTTTGTGGTTTGCACTTACTACCTTCCTGATAGGCGGGTTCTATTTTCCGCTGCGGCCTTATCAGGGCGGACGCCTAATGTAATAGATATAGAGGCGCTTATGTACTGGCTGTTTGCTCATGCCGTATATGGTGTTTTGGCAGGAATTTTGGTTAATTTCAGGAAAGACAGGGAGATATAATGAAACGAAAAACAAAGCAGGCTATCAAGAAAACAGTACTCATTTCAGCCATTCTGTGCGGGCTGTTTATTGTGCTTTCCATTGTAGCACTGGAAGAACAGCAGCAATCATACAGCCCGGCAAACCTCAGTGAGCAGGTGTTGGATTATCGGCCGGTTGTGGAAAAATATGCAGCGCAATATGATGTTAAAGAACATGTTGATGTTCTGCTGGCAATGATGATGCAGGAATCAGGCGGCCGCGGTGATGATCCAATGCAATCTTCTGAGAGTTATTGCGGGTCCCGCGGCTGTATTGAAGACCCTGAGCTGTCCATCAAACAGGGCGTCCATTATTTTTCCAACACACTGGAAGAAGCCGACGGCGATGTGATGCTGGCAGTCCAGTCGTACAATTTTGGCAAGGGTTTTATTGATTACGTGGAGGCCAAGTCAGGCGAATACACACAAGAAGCGGCGGTTAATTTTTCCCAGGAAATGTATGCTTCCTCTGATAATCAGGCAAAATTCCGCTGTCCGCGGGAGGAAGCCCAAAAAATTAATGCGTGTTACGGGGATATTTATTACGTACGTGATGTAATGGCTTATACGGAGGATGCGTCGGAAAAGTAGTCTTATAAAGTCATAACATGATACGATAAATGTAAATTTAGGAAGGGGAGGCATAATGATGAGAAAAGAAATTCATACGGAAAAAGCACCGGCTGCGCTAGGCCCGTATTCACAGGCAATCGAGGCAGGTGACTTCATTTATGTATCGGGTCAGATTGGCATTAACCCGGAAACAGGCGATGTCGCTGAAGGGATAGAGGCGCAGACTAAGCAGGTCATGCACAATTTGCAGGAAATTTTGACCGAGGCGAAAAGTGACCTGTCCCAAGTGGTCAAATTCACCATTTATATTGACTCCATGGATAACTTCGCGACGGTCAATGAAATTTACGGCAGCTACTTAACAAAGCCATATCCGGCAAGAGCTACGGTTGAAGTCAGCCGACTTCCGAAAAGCGTGCTAATTGAAATGGATGCGGTTGTCTATAAAAAATAATTTCTTGCGGGAAATATGTCACATTATTGCCCCGTCATTAAGCAGAAAACGGGACCGGGGGAGCTCACTGCAATGAACCGCAAATAATACAATTTCCGACAAAATATTTCCCGGGAAATATTTTCGTGAATGAATCTCGAAGAAAAAAGAAGAACTGGGATTATCATTATTGATAAAAAGCCAGTTCTTCTTTTATAGCTTCGCGTATTTTATTTAAACATTCCTCAGGTGTTCTACCGTAAACACGACGATTGTTAACTAGTGCATAAGGCCGGACCCTACACAAGCCGCAAATCGCTAAACATTCATTCATGAGTACGGCAACCTCTGGAAATTCGCTTTCAATAATTTCTTCTATATCCAAAGAAGTGATCGCGTTTCCGTCACAGACTTCGACAACAATTGCGCCCATAGCTATCACTTTCTTTCTAAGTTTAAAATAGTACGATCTTATTTTTAACATATGTCGCCTGATTTATCAACTATGCGGTCTGCATGATTGGGGGGGTACCGGCTGTGGACAGCAGCTTAATATCAACTGCTGTCATTCGATTCAGTTAGAAGATAGCGGATGTGTACGTTTTCGTTTCTTCCCTTCATATTCGTGCTTATACCACGTAACAAGCATGATGGCACCACTTACAATCAAAAGAGCACTGGTCACGAAAAACACTGCAGAGATGCCGAAGAACCCGGACAGCATGCCGCCAAGTGCAGGTCCGATAATATTGCCTAGGAAACGTAAACTTGTGTTGTAGCCAAGCATTTCACCCTGAATGGATAATGGCGCTTCCTGCCTGATATAAGCAATCCGGACCGGGATGATGCCGCCGATTGAAACGCCGAGCAGGAAGCGTAGCACCACCAGCTGCCAGATATTTGTTACAAAGGCTCCCGGAAAATAAACTATACCTGCAATGAACAGCAGAAGAATTAAAATTTTGATGTAGCCGACACGATCGCCAATGCGTCCCCAGCGTCTGGCCATCAATAAGTTACCTAGTCCTGCCGCGGAGAAGGCCATACCGGAGAAGAATGCGATACTGACCGGGCCATGGATTTCCGCTACATATAATGACAAGATAGGCTGTATGCTGAAGTGCGCAATCTGCACAAGCGCCGATATGAGCATGACTGCAAGCAGTACGGGGTGACCGAGAATGTGCAGCAATACCTGTTTGCTCGTATAGGCTGTTTCTTTGTCTTTGCTTTCTTCATTTTTGTATAGAACCTCTCGGATGCCAAGTAGTACAAGCAATCCGGACAGGAAAATGGTAATGGAAACCCATTTGAATGTTGCGGAATAGCCGAACATGTCAGCCAGGACGCCGCCTAATAGCGGCCCCATCAGGTTGCCGGTAACACTGCCGGTCTGCAGCGTACCCAACACACGACCGGCGATTTCTTTTGGTGTCTGCGTCGAAATAAGCGCCTGGGACATTGGAATAAATCCGGTAAATATTCCCATAAACAAGCGCAGGAAAAAGAGCTCCCAGACCGAGTCGGCAAATCCCATTAACAAAACTGATAATCCCATTCCTGCAGCAGATATAATCAATATATTTTTTCGTCCGAATTTATCGCCAATGCGTCCCCAGATTGGCGAAAATAGAAACGCCGTCCCAAACGTGATTCCAAAAATCCACCCTGACCAGTTTTGCACATATGCATCCGAGAAGTTTCCGAATTCCTCAATATACAGTGAAAGAAATGGCAACACCATCGTTAGACTGCCGCCGACGAAGAAATTCGCAAACCACATAATGATTAAATTCCGTTTGACATTAGCGTTTTCCTCAGAAATTATAAGTCCCTTCTTTCCATTTATTTCGTTATCCTAAATATATAAGTATAAAGAAGTGCAAGCGTTGATTAAAGCTTAATGCTCACCGAATTATTTTTCCCTAAATCGGACAACCTGACACTGGAAAAGTCTATTCAAACGAAATATAAAACGGTATAATAAGTTTTGATCAGTCGTAAGATGTAAGTGGACAAGCAAAACTTTCTGTAAAGGAGAAACAAAGATGAAACGTTATGTACATTCAGTTATGACTGTTGTGATTTTAGCGGCTATGATGGTTGGATTTGTAACGCCGGCGCACGCCACAAACGATAGCATCAATGAAAAACTGGGTGTCCCGGTTGTTGTATATGGTGATACATTATCAGACTCTCAGAAGCAGGAGGTCACGGAGCTGCTTGAAGTGACCAATCCTGACAGTGTTGAAGAATATACGGTAACTGGTGAGGATATCGCGAATTATATCGATGGCGACCCGAATTCGAGAATGTTTTCCTCGGCGAAAATCAAGCGGGAGGAGCAGGGCACAGGGCTGACGATTAACATTGTCACTCCTGATAATATTACAGAAGTGACCAACGAAATGTATGCCAATGCATTGCTGACAGCAGGTGTGGAAAATGCCACTGTTGATGTGGCCTCGCCGGTTAAAGTCAGCGGTCACTCTGCTCTGACCGGAATCTATAAAGCGTATGATGCTGAGGGACAGCAGCTTGACAAAGAACGGATGGAATTGGCGAATGATGAACTGGATGTGGCGACAAATCTAGCGAATAAAGATGGACTGAGCCAGGAGAAAGTCAGTGAACTGCTGACTGAAATTAAGCAGGCGATAGCGGAGCAGAATCCCGCTACTAAAGAAGAAGTACAGCAGATTGTAGAGGGACAGCTCAATAATCTGGAGATATCTTTAAGTAAAGAAGACCGGCAAATGCTGATTGATCTATTCAACAGAATGCGGGATCTGGATATTAATTTTGATAATGTGAAAAACCAACTTGATGATATCGCCTCCAAGGTTCAGGAAGTGATAAATGATGAAGGCTTTTGGAATAAAGTAGAAAATTTCTTTAATAACCTGGTTAGGATGATCGGCAACTTCCTGGAGAGTGTATTCAGCTAATTGTTTGTGTAAGAATATGGCTGGCCCGCGTATTGGCAGCCATATTCTTAAATACTCTCCCCTAAGGGAAGCACCTGCTATTGATATCAGCTGTAATATACAAACCAGTAAACTAAAATCAGAATAACTCCGATATTAATGAGCAATGTTAATAAAATTCCATTATATTCATTTTATCATGACTTCAATATTTCCCGATTAATAAAAGTATATCATAGTTATTGGACACAGATTAAAATATATTTTTAAGCCCTGAACCACTGTCATGAAAGCGCTTTAGTAATCGTTTTATACCTAATGAGACTTATTCCCTAAAAAAAGCCTTTACAAACTTATAAGAATAATAGTATAATTCATATCAGCGGTTAAATCTGCTAAATTATCAGAAAATAGGATTAATTAAGGGGGTATTTTTCAGCATGAAATTCAAGAAGATTTGGCTTTTAGCATTGGCATTATTCTTTAGCTTATTCTTAGCAGCATGTTCCGGTGGAAATGAATCCGGTTCATCGGACGGCTCGAGCGGGGAGGGGTCCGGCGGAAACGGCGGTGAATCCGGCGAAAGTGGCGAAACCGCAATGGCTGAAGACCAGTCACTTACAGTGAATATTAAAACCGAACCACCATCTTTGCACCCAGGTAAGGCAACTGACACAACATCAAATGCGGTGCTTACCCAAGTGTTTGAAGGGTTGACAAGGATGGATCAGAATGGTGAGCCTCAGCCTGCGATGGCAAGTGACATTCAAGTTTCTGATGACAAAAAGACTTATACGTTTACCATTCGTGACGATGCTACATGGTCTAATGGTGACCCTGTAACAGCTCAAGACTTCGCTGACTCGTGGAAATGGGTGCTGAACCCAGACAGCCCTGATACCGATTATGCTTATCAGCTGTATCCAATTAAAGGTGCTGAGGCTGCTAAGACCGGCGAGGGCTCATTGGATGATGTTGGTATTACTGTTGAAGACGAAAAAACGTTGGTTGTTGAATTGAAAAATCCAACTCCGTATTTTCTGGAATTAACAGCATTCTATACGTATTTTCCGGTTAACCAGGATGTAGCCAAAAGTAATGATGAATGGGCTGCAGATGCAGGGGAGGATTACGTAACAAACGGCCCGTTCCTGCTGGATACATGGGAACACAAGAACCAAATTATACTTAAGAAAAATCCTGACTATTGGGATGCAGAAAACGTACATTTGGAAACAATTACAATGGAAATGGTCAATGATGAAAACACGGCAAAAAATATGTATGACCAGGGTGAACTGGATTGGATTGGGGACCCAGTGGATGCAGTTCCATTGGCAGCTATTCCGCAGATGAAACAGGAAGGAACTTTAAATATATCACCATTGGCGGGAACATATTACTATTCATTTAATACGGAAAAAGAGCCTTTTACAAATCCTAATATCCGTAAAGCATTCGCACTGTCGCTTAACCGTGAAGCCATTGTAAAAAATATTACCAAAGGTGAAGAGAAGCCTGCCATGGCTCTTGTCCCAACTGCTATTTGGGAAGAAAATGAAGAAGGTTACTTTGAAGACGGCGATACAGAAAAAGCAAAAGAATATCTTGAAACGGGGCTGGAAGAGCTCGGCCTTGACGAATTGCCAACGGTTAAACTTTCATATAACACAGATGAAGGACATCAAGCAATCGCACAGGCTGCCCAGGACATGTGGAAAGAGAATCTTGGTGTAGATGTTCAACTGAACAATGAAGAATGGAATGTTTACCTGGATTCCATGAGTGAAGGAAACTACCAGGTAGGTCGCATGGGTTGGAATGCAGACTTCCTTGACCCAATCAACTTCCTGGAAATCTTTGAAACAGTTGGGGGCAATAACTACACCAACTGGGAAAACGAAGAGTATGCCAGCCTGATTGAACAATCCAGAAGTGAAGAAGATGAAGCTGCACGTAAAGAACTGCTTCGTGAAGCTGAACAGATTTTCATGGATGAAATGCCGATTGCACCAGTTTACTTCTATTCAAACGTGTATGCCCATAAAGAATATGTAAAAGATGTAACAGTCGGCAATTTGGGTACTATTCAATTCAAATGGGGCTACATCGCGGAACATTAAGAAAGACAAATGAAAATCAGAGAGCACAAACACGTATTAAGGTATATAGCTTGCTATATGCCTTAATGCGGGCTTTAAATAAAGAAACATATAAACATTACATCAAGAATTTAAACGCCTTTGTATTTCGATGAAAAGAATTACAGTTATCAACCGTTCACTATTTCTCTTAAACTCTTTATGAGTTTGATTGAGGAAGTGGACTGTTAAGGGGTGATTAAATTCACCCCTCTTTTTATTATAAAAAACATAATACTAATAAGAATTATAAAGTTTGAGGAATTGAGATAATGGGATTCATAAAATAGCTGGACAAGCTTATCAAGGTTTTAGCAATGGAAAGAAAGGCGGAGGTGTTCAATTTTGGCAAAGTACCTGCTAAAACGATTAGGATTCATCGTCATTTCCCTGTTCTTTATCGTGACGATTACATTTTTATTAATGCAAGCCGCTCCAGGTGGTCCATTCACATCTGAACGACAGTTACCGCCGGAGATTGAAGCACAACTTAATGAACAGTATGGGCTAGACGATCCGATATATACTCAGTATTTCGATTATTTAAAAGATGTAGTCACATGGGATTTCGGTCCATCGTTTAAATATCCTGGGCAATCTGTGAATGAAATTATCAATCGAAGTGTCCCGTATTCACTTATATTAGGTGCAGAGGCTATTTTCATCGCACTGTCGGTTGGTGTATTTCTAGGAGTGATTGCCGCTATGAAACACAATAAATTTGGGGACTATTCAGCGATGGTAATAGCGGTTCTGGGTATTTCAGTTCCAAACTTCATTATGGCAGCCGCTCTGCAATATGTGTTTGCCATGCAATTGGGTGCACTGCCGGTTGCCCGGTTTGATTCATTTGCCCATACCATAATGCCAGCAGTCGCTCTGGCAACAACACCACTAGCTTTTATTGCCCGTTTAATGCGTTCCAGTATGTTGGAAGTATTGAGTTCAGATTTTATCAAAACTGCGAAATCCAAAGGACTAAGCAGTCGTATAGTTACGTATAAACACGCATTGAGAAATGCGATTATGCCAGTGGTCTCATATTTGGGCCCATTAGTAGTGGCTATTTTAACGGGAAGCTTTGTTATTGAAAAAATCTTTGCAATCCCGGGACTGGGCAATGAATTTGTTGAAAGTATAACTAATCGTGACTATACCGTGATAATGGGGACCACAGTATTCTTTAGTGCTCTTTTATTGGTTTCTATTTTAATTGTCGACTTAATTTATGGATTAATAGACCCTCGTATTAAGGTCGCAGGTAAAGGGGGCAGCAAGTAATGGCGCAATTAAATTTAAAACCGTCTGACTTTGAACCAATCGAATATAGCGAGACCGAAGCCGAGAAAATTGCCGGAGAAAGTACTTCCTTTTGGAAAGACGCCTGGCGTAGATTCAGGAAAAATAAGTTAGCCCTGTTTGGAGTCGTAATCATTATTTTACTGGGCATTATGTCGTTTATTGGAGGACCAATATCCGGATATAACTATTATTCCAATGATCTGATTAATGCAAACCAGCCACCATCAGCCGACCATTGGTTTGGTACTGACCAATTGGGAAGAGATATTTTTGCCCGGACGTGGTATGGTGCGAAAATTTCCCTGTTTATTGGTTTAGCCGCAGCATTCCTTGATCTGATTATAGGGGTCTTTTGGGGGGCTACCGCCGGATTTTTTGGCGGAAAAATTGACGAGTACATGATGCGTATTGCTGATGTTCTCTATGGCGTCCCATATCTATTAGTGGTTATTTTGTTAATGGTTGTTATGCCACAAGGGTTATGGACTATGATACTGGCAATGACCGTTACAGGCTGGATTAATATGGCCAGGATTGTACGTGGGCAAGTAATGCAGCTCCGGAATGAGGAGTATGTGATGGCAGCACAATCACTTGGCGCAGGAAAAGGCAGACTGCTATTCAAACACCTGATTCCGAATACGATGGGACCGATACTTGTTACGTTGACATTAACAATTCCAAATGCCATTTTTACTGAAGCATTTTTAAGTTACTTGGGATTAGGCGTACCTGCTCCACTTGCAAGCTGGGGAACGATGTCAGACGCGGCATTGCCATATTTGCAATACCAGCCATATCAGCTATTTTTCCCATCATTTTTCATTGTTTTAACGATGTTAGCATTTAACGTTATGGGTGATGGATTACGGGATGCACTGGATCCAAAGGAACGCAATTAATGGGAGGATAAAAAATGAAAAATGTATTAGAAGTAAATAATCTTTCCGTTTCGTTTGATACGTTTGGCGGTGAAGTGAAAGCTGTACGCGATGTTAACTTTGAATTAAGTGAAAGAGAAACGCTGGCAATTGTTGGTGAGTCAGGATCCGGGAAAAGTGTTACAGCACAATCAATAATGCAGTTAATTGAAATGCCGCCGGGAAAATTCGCTGAGGGATCAATTAAATTTGAGGGCGAAGATATTATTCAAAAATCGGACAAACAAATGGAAGGTATACGAGGTAAAGAAATTAGTATGATATTCCAAGACCCGATGACTTCATTAAACCCTACTATGAAAATAGGTAAGCAGATTTCTGAAGGCTTGATCAAACATCAGAATATGACAAAAAAAGAAGCCCACAAGCGTGGGGTTGAATTGCTGACTCTTGTAGGTATCCCCAACCCTGAAACAAGAATTAATCAATTTCCGCACCAATATTCAGGTGGTATGCGCCAGCGAGCAATGATTGCGATTGCGCTTGCTTGCAATCCAAAGGTTTTGATCGCGGATGAGCCTACAACGGCATTAGATGTAACCATTCAGGCACAAATACTTGATTTGATGCGTGATTTAAAAGAACAAACTGGTACAGCTATTGTTCTGATTACACACGACTTAGGTGTCGTAGCGAATTCGGCTGACCGGGTGGCTGTCATGTATGGTGGGAAAATTGTCGAAACAGGGTCTGCGGATGAGATTTTTTATAATGCACGCCATCCATATACTTGGGGGCTGTTAGGGTCCATGCCTAGTATTGAGGGCGGAGATGATGAGTTGCAGGCAATTCCAGGTTCGCCGCCGGATTTGCTGGACCCGCCAAAAGGTTGTCCTTTTGCTGCACGCTGCCCGTATGCTATGAAGGTTTGTGAAAATCACATGCCGGAGTATACTGAGTTATCTGATACTCAAAAAACAGCATGCTGGCTGCTGGACGAACGTGCCCCAAAAGTTGAACCACCTGAATCCGCAATTGTAGGAGGTTCGAAAGTAAATGATTGATCAAAGTCAAAAATTACTGGAGATAAAAGATTTAAAAAAACACTTTCCAATGGGCGGTAAAACTGTATTGAAAGCAGTTGATGGTATTACATTTGATATTTACAAAGGTGAAACATTTGGTCTTGTTGGAGAGTCTGGCTGCGGGAAATCAACGGCGGGTCGGACTATAATGCGACTATATGAAGCCACAGAAGGCGAGGTTGATTTTCAGGGAACGAACGTACATGGGAAAAAATCAAGCAAAGAATTAAAGGAATTTAATCGAAGTATGCAAATGATTTTTCAGGATCCGTATGCTTCATTGAATCCAAGAATGACCGTAAAAGACATTATCGCAGAAGGCGTCGATATTCATGGTTTAGCGAAATCGAAAAAGGATCGTTTAAATCGAGTTAATCAATTGCTGGAAACGGTAGGTTTGAACCAGGAACACGGTAACCGTTATCCGCATGAGTTCAGTGGTGGTCAAAGGCAACGGATAGGAATTGCACGAGCGTTAGCAGTGAGTCCGGACTTTATTGTGGCGGACGAACCTATTTCAGCCTTAGATGTTTCCATTCAGGCTCAAGTTGTAAACCTGATGAAAAAACTGCAGGAAGAGCATGGATTAACTTACTTATTCATCGCACACGACCTTTCCATGGTAAAGCATATCAGTGACCGGGTCGGAGTCATGTATTTGGGGAATATGGCTGAAGTGGCAACAAGCGATGATTTGTATCATAAGCCATTGCACCCCTATACACAGGCGCTATTGAGTGCCATTCCAATTTCTGATCCGGAAGTGGAACGCTCCAGAGAACGGATAATTATTGAAGGTGATGTTCCTAGTCCGATTGATCCTCCAAGTGGATGCCGGTTCCGGACAAGGTGCCCATTTGCAATGGATGTGTGTGCCAAAGTGGAGCCTGAATGGCAGGAATATACGAAAGACCACTGGGTAGCCTGTCATTTATATAACGACAAGTATAATGACGAATACGAAGCAAGACAAGCAGTACAGAGTTAAAACCAACGACATAATTCTTTTTTTAAATTGAAGTATGTATTGAAGCCAGATGAAAGGACTCGGTGGGTTTAAGCCATTCGAGTCCCTATTATAACGGATGTATAGACATTTTAGTACTGTGAATTTTTCGAATATACTGTTAATATTGTAATAAGAAAATCTTGAAAGGGGCTTGTTAAATATCTGAAAATAATTTACACTTTAAATATTACAGCAGTATTTCAAACAAATATAGACGTAAAGAGAAGTCAGATTCGAGAATAACAACTAGGTAACCAGGAGAATACCAGTACAGCAATAGGGTGGTCATAATGAATGAGAAGTTACTGGAAATAAAGAATCTAAAAACATCGTTTAGGATTGAGGATAGATATTATGCAGCAGTTGATGATGTGTCACTGACAGTCAACGAGAATGAAGTGCTAGCCATTGTTGGTGAATCAGGATGCGGAAAAAGTGCCCTTGCTTTTTCATTAATGGGGTTGCACAATCGAGCGAAAATTGAAGGCGATGTTCTTTTCAAAGGGGACGATGTGACAAAGTATTCTGCAGGGCAAATGAATAGGCTTCGTGGTCATGAAATGAGCATGATTTTTCAGGATCCGCTAACAGCTTTAAACCCATTAATGAGAATCGGGGATCAAATTGGTGAAGTATTGTTATTGCATAATAAAAAACTATCAAATTCAAAACGCAAAAGTAAAGCGGTTTCATTGCTGGAAAGAGCGGGGATTGCTCGGCCGGAACATGTATATGAACAATTCCCGCATGAACTATCCGGTGGTATGCGGCAGCGGGTTGTTATCGCTATAGCCATTGCAAACGACCCAGAAGTGTTGATAGCCGATGAACCGACTACGGCACTGGATGCGACGATTCAGTCACAAATACTGGACTTATTAAATGAATTGAAAGAGGATATGAATGCTGGAATTATCCTGATTACTCACGATTTAGGTGTTGTGGCTGAAATGGCTGATCGGGTAGCGGTTATGTATGCTGGTCAAATTGTTGAAGTTGCTGATGTGCATGATTTGTTTGGCAACCCTCAACATCCGTATACGAGATCACTATTAAGTTCTGTTCCTAATGCTGAGTCGATAGATTCAAAGCTTCATGTTATTCAGGGAATTGTGCCTTCTTTGAAAAACTTACCCCGTGAAGGTTGCCGATTTCGTTCCAGAATTCCATGGATCGATGGTGCAGCACATGAAGAAAACCCGAGATTACATGAAATAAGGCCCAATCACTTCGTCCGCTGTACATGTTATAAAGATTTTTACTTCCCGGATGAGGAAAAGGGGGACCAGAATCATGGCATTTCTTGAGGTGAAAGATCTGAAGGTACACTTTCCGGTTAAAGGTGGGATATTTGGAAGGACCGTTGATCATATCAAAGCTGTTGATGGTGTCTCTTTTTCACTTGAACAAGGAAAAACATACGGGCTTGTAGGTGAATCGGGATCAGGCAAAACGACAACAGGTCGGGCAATTATTGGCCTTAATAAAATCACAGCAGGGAAAGTCTCTTATGATGGCCATGACATCACAAATATAAAAAAAGCAGGTTTGGATGTAAGGAAAGAAATTCAAATGATTTTTCAGGATCCTTATTCGTCACTAAATCCTAAAAAAAGAGTTTTAGATATTATCGCTGAGCCATTGCGGAATTATGAAAAACTATCAAAGCAAGAAGAAAAAAAGCGCGTTCAGGAGTTAGTGGAATTGGTGGGCTTAAGCCCGGAAAGTATTGTCAAATACCCGCATCAATTTTCCGGGGGTCAGCGTCAGCGAATAGGTGTGGCTAGGGCCATTGCTCTGAAGCCCAAACTCATTATAGCTGATGAGCCGGTTTCCGCTTTGGATGTATCGGTTCAGGCGCAGGTTCTAAATTTCATGGAAGACATTCAGGAAGAAATGGGGTTAACGTATATTTTCATCGGTCATGATCTAGGTGTTATTAGACATATGTGCGATGATATCGGAATTATGTATAAAGGCAGGTATGTTGAAGAAGGAACGGTTGAAGATATTTTTAATAACCCGCAGCATATTTATACAAAACGTCTGGTTGCAGCTATACCTGATATTAATCCGGAGAATCGTAAAGGCCTGATTAATTATCGTCATGAAATACAAAGAGAATATGAGCAGTTCTATGACGACTATTTTGGTGATGATGGTTTGGCTTACAGTTTGAAACCTATATCTGATACACATCTAGTGGCACTACCGGAGAAAGGTTGAATCATATGTGGAAATTTACGGTACGACGAACCTTAATAATGATTCCGCAATTATTATTACTGAGTGTACTTGTGTTTCTAATGGCGCAAGCGATGCCGGGCGATGCACTGACTGGCCAAATAAACCCTGACCTGGATCCCCAGGAAATGCAGGAACAGCGGGAAGAGCTTGGACTTAATGACCCGTGGCACGTAAAATATGCTGACTGGATTACTGGAGCATTACAAGGCGACCTTGGGCAGTCCTTCCAGTTTAAGATGCCTGCCTCGGAGCTCATATGGAATAGAATGGTCAACTCCTTTTGGCTCGGGGTTGCGACATTAATCATTACATATCTGATAGCTATTCCATTGGGGATCACGAGTGGAAGGTTTAACGATTCCTTATTGGACAGTTCGATAACCGGTTATACGTACATTGGATTTGCAACACCAATCTTTATTTTCGCATTAGTCATGTTATGGATTTTCGGTTACCAATTGGGATGGTTTCCGACCAGCGGAAGTGTTGCTCCAGGGGTCGAATCGGGTGGTCTAGAATATGTTATGAGCAAAATATATCATTTATTACTCCCTGCAATTTCTCTGGGATTGATTACAACGGTTAATACAGTTCAATATTTGCGCAGTGAAATTATTGATACGAAGCAAAGAGATTTTATTATTACAGCCAGAGCGAAAGGTGCGTCTGAATCAAGAGTCTATAATCGCCATATTTTCCGTAATTCATTGTTACCTATCGCTGCATTCTTCGGTTTTGAGATTACTGGTTTAATCGGTGGAACAGTATTTGTCGAACGCATTTTCGGTTATCCGGGTATGGGTGATTTATTTATCGAATCCGTCTTGCTGCGCGATTATACTGTCGTGACATCTGTTGTTCTTTTATTTGGTTTGGCTTCGATTCTTGGGGCATTGATATCAGATATTATATTAAGTCTGGTAGATCCGCGCATTCGCATTAAATAGGAATACGACAGACTTTGGGGTGATTGAAAATGGAAAAAGAAAACGCGTATACAGACAAGTCCGTGCAGAACTCGGAGGCAAGTGAAAGCCCATCCGGATTCCGTATTCTTTGGCGGGAAATTATGCGGGATAAAATCGCACTGATCTCATTAATTCTTTTAATAATAGTTGTTGCGTTCGTATACGGGACATCAATCATCATGGATAAGGAAGAAATCGTTAAAGTAGATTTATTTGCCATTCACCAGCCGCCATCTGATGAATTTATCCTTGGTACGGATTATGGCGGACGAGATATTTTTGGACAGTTGATCATTGGAACGCGGAATTCGCTTTCAGTAGCTATCCTTGTCACGTTGATGACCGGAATCATTGGAATTGTCTACGGTTTAGTATCCGGTTATTTTGGCGGACATGTTGATAATATTATGATGCGTATTTTAGACTTCTTTTTGATTTTACCATTTATAATGGTTGTTATTGTTTTTGTAGCGATTGTCCCCAAATATACTGTGGTTTCATTCTCCTTGATTATGACAGCATTTTTATGGATGGGGATAGCCAGATTGATACGTTCAAAGGCCTTGCAGGAGAGAGAACTGGATTATGCACAGGCCTCTAAAACACTTGGTTCCTCAAATCTAAAAATCATGTTTTCACAGGTCCTGCCAAATTTAAGTTCGCTGATTATTGTAACGATGACATTAAATCTGGCAGCAAACATTGGTCTGGAATCCGGACTCTCCTTCTTAGGATTTGGATTTCCTGAGAGCACGCCAAGTTTGGGAACCCTTGTCAGCTATGCAACAAACCCGACAACGCTGGAAGAAAGATGGTGGATCTGGGTCCCGGCATCCGTCATGATTTTTGTGCTGATGCTTGCTGTCAATAATGTCGGGCAGGCGCTTAAACGTGCAACCGACGCAAGGCAAAGAAGAGGTTAATTTGAGGGGGTGAGGATAAATATAACGAGGGAAGCATAAAGGTTACTTACATTGATGCTGCCATTCCGGCATTGATGATGAGTATAAAACTGTCAGACGGGCAAGTGTCTGACTGAAAAAATTAAAACTAAGGGGAGGGTCTAATGGATGGAAAAGTCTAATGTCACAAAGGCTGTATTTGCACTATTTTTAGTGTTGCTGCTGGCACTGACAGCCTGCAGCGGCGGATCTGATGACAGTGGCGATTCATCGGATTCCGGTGAAGGAACTGAGGAAGGGTCAAATGAAGGTGGAGGAGGAGAGGCTTCGGAAGATAAACTGTATTCGATTGAAGATTTTAGTCCTTCAGCTTCAAATGATGGTGAGCCAATTGATGGTGGATCGATAACGTATGGTCTTGTATCGGATACTTCCTTTGAAGGCACATTGAACTGGAATTTCTACGATGGTGACCCCGATTCACAAATCCTTAAATGGTTCGATGAAGGGTTATTAACGTATGACGAAAACTATACGATGACAAATGACGGAGCTGCAACCTTTGAAGTGAGTGATGACAACAAAACATTCACGTTTACGATAAAAGATGGCGTTAACTGGCATGATGGCGAACCGGTTACAGCCGAAGACTGGGCATTTGCACATGAAGTCATTGGACATCCGGATTACAATGGTCCGCGTTATAACGCAAGCTTCCAGAACATCGAAGGAATGGAAGCTTACCATAATGGCGAGGCTGATTCCATTTCCGGAATTGAAGTAGTAGATGAAAAAACGCTAAAGATCACGTACAAAAAAGCAACACCGTCATTGCTGACCGGCGGCGTTTGGATCTACCCAATGGCCAAACATATTTTTAAGGATATGCCGGTAGATAAAATAGCAGAGTCACCGGAAGTTCGCGAGCACCCAATTGGATTTGGACCATTTAAAGTGGAAAATATCGTTCCCGGTGAGTCTGTTGTACTGAAGGCAAATGAAGATTACTGGCGCGGTGAGCCAAATCTTGATGAGGTCGTTATAAAAGTCATCAATCCAGATACGGTTGTTCAGGCACTGGAAAGTGGCGAAGTTGACCTTGTCAGCAAATTCCCGACAGATCAGTACCCGGATAATGCTAATTTATCCAACGTTGAATATCTTGGTAAGGTTGATCTTGCCTATACGTATATCGGTTTTAAACTTGGTACTTGGGATAAGGAAAATAATGAAGTCAAACCTAATCCTGACGCCAAAATGGCCAATAAAAATCTGCGCCAGGCAATGTGGCACGCGGTTGATAACAAATCCGTCGGCGAGAAGTTCTATAATGGACTTCGCTGGAACGCGACAACTTTGATTCCGCCATCCCACCCGGCTTATCATGATGAAAACAATCCTGGCCGTGAATATGATCCGGAAAAAGCGAAACAGCTGCTGGACGAAGCAGGCTACGTGGACACAAATGGCGATGGTATCCGTGAAGATCCTGATGGTGAGGAATTGACCATTAACTTTGCCTCGATGTCAGGCGGCGACGTAGCTGAGCCAATCGCGAACTATTATATGCAGGCTTGGGAAAACGTTGGTCTTAACGTTGAACTGCTAAATGGCCGCTTGCTGGAATTCAACACGTTCTACGATAAAGTAGGTCAAAGCGGAAACGACGATCCTAACGTTGACATCTACCAAGGGGCATGGAATGTCGGCTATGACGTTGACCCAACTGGACTTTATGGGCGTAATGCGCTGTTTAACTTCTCCCGTTATGCAAGTGAGAAAAATGATGAACTCCTGGCAAAAGGTGTATCTGAAGAAGCATTTGATCAAGAAGTACGCCAGGAAGTCTACAATGAGTGGCAGGAATTCATGGTTGATGAGGTGCCGGTCTTCCCAACATTGTACCGCTCATTAATCGTTCCGGTTAATAACCGTATTGTCAATTACGACTTGTACGATGACGACATGTCAACGGGCGATACCTACCTTTATGAACTCGGTGTCACACAGGAAGAACCAGTGAAAGCAGAATAACTTGCTTAAAAGGCTGCCTCCAAACGCCACCTTTTAGTGGTCTTTTGGGGGCAGTCCCATTTTTTGCCTAAAAGACTGATAGACATTATTTCTTTGATGTGACGAGAGGCCTCTTGAAGGATGTTTTGGACATACATATGTAATTTGAATGCTATTTTGAAACAAACCTATTATATTTGTAATATTTACTGCGCATTTCGGTAACTCTTGTAACAGACTCTTAATTCCTCTGTAACTGCATTGTCTATAAAGCTATGATAGTATTGTGAATGCAGTAATCAAAGGAGGGAACTACCTATGAAGAAGTTGGTAGCTTCAATCGCTACGGGAATCATTATTGCTGGCGCTACAGCAACGACTGCGTCTGCAGCAGACTATGATGTTGAAAAAGGAGACAGCCTTTGGGGTATCGCAAAGGAACATAATACAAGCGTGGATGAACTTGTTGATGTAAACGATTTGGAATCAACAACGATTTATCCAAACCAGACAATTTCGATCGATGGATCCAACGAGAACAATGGCACATATAAGGTACAAAAAGGTGATACATTATACGATATTGGTAATGAGTTTGGTGTGTCCGTAAATGAATTGAAAGCTTGGAATAACCTTCAGTCAGATATCATTATCGCTGGTCAACAACTAGCAACGGAAGGTTCAAATGTTGAACAGGGTGAAGCTCAGTCTGCTTCTGCATCTAAAGCAACTCAATCATCTGAATCAAGTTCATCCAATCAGTCCAGTGAATCAGCGGAGAAGTCTGATGAATCAGAACAAGTGACTCAAGTATCCACTGACAATAATACAAATGAACAGCAATCACAAGAATCCTCACAGGATAACCCTGAGGGCAAAACCATTACAGCAACAGCAACAGCGTATACTGCTGACTGTGCCGGGTGCTCAGGTGTTACGGCTACCGGTGTTGACTTGAATGCCAATCCAAACAAAAAAGTCATTGCGGTTGACCCGAGCGTTATCCCATTAGGATCAAAAGTTCATGTTGAAGGTTATGGTTATGCAACTGCTGCAGACGTTGGTGGTGCCATTAACGGCAATAAAATCGATGTTCATGTCCCATCAGAGAGCGAAGCTAATCAATGGGGCGTTCAAACAGTTGATGTAACAATCGTAGAATAATGATAAGTCAACAATAAAAAGGGGAGCATCGCATCAGATGCTCTCTTTTTATTTGACGGTTAAAGTTTCCTAACTTAATAGGTTCTTAGAAAGCGGATCTGAGTCATTCGTATAACAGATCAGCCTAATTCAAAATTATTGTATTGTTATCATCGCTTTCCTCTTTTTCTACAACGTCATCTGTATCAAAAGTTGTCTGGAAATATCCAACTATTCCAAAACTGACAACCAACCCAATAAATAGTGTCATCAAAATTTGCTTCATCATGCGTTTTCCTCTCTAATATCTTATATTACAATTATATTACAAACAGAGGGTGTTTTGCCATAAATTTGTTAAAAAAATAAAAGGGAAATCTTACTATCGCAGAATTAACATCAAAAAAAGACCTATGGTTAATGGCCATTGTAAATACCAAATAATCATATCATGTGTTAAACTCAATAATGGAACATGTTAATTCTTTAAATAAAAAATGACTAAAACGCTTACATAATAAAAGGAGGAAATAAAATGACTAGCAGCGTACTGCAAAATTTCCTGAAAGCGAATATTTCAGACTTAAAAGAACGCGGGCTCTATAATGAAATTGACCCGGTACAGGGAGCAAACGGTCCGGTGATTAATATTGACGGAAAGAAGCTGATTAATTTATCATCCAATAATTATTTGGGTCTTGCCACCGATGAGCGGTTGAAGGAAGCTGCCAAAGAAGCGGTGGATTCCCATGGGGCAGGTGCAGGCGCCGTCCGCACGATTAACGGCACACTTGACCTGCACCTTGAGCTTGAAAAGAAACTGGCGGAATTCAAGGGAACCGAAGCGGTCATTTCCTATCAGTCAGGATTTAATTGTAATATGGCGGCAATTTCTGCGGTAATGGATAAGCACGATGCGATTCTTTCCGACGAATTGAATCATGCGTCGATTATTGACGGCTGCCGTTTGTCCAAAGCAAAGATTATCCGTTTTAATCACTCGGATATGGACGATTTGCGGGCCAAAGCTAAAGAAGCGGTCGAATCCGGACAGTATAATAAGGTGATGGTGATTACAGACGGTGTCTTTTCCATGGATGGTGATATTGCCAAACTGCCGGAAATTGTGGCCATTGCCGAAGAGTTTGACTTGATAACCTATGTTGACGATGCACATGGGTCAGGTGTACTTGGTAAAGGTGCCGGCACGGTAAAACATTTCGGGCTGCAGGATAAAGTTGATTTCCAGATGGGGACCCTGTCCAAGGCAATCGGTGTCATCGGCGGGTATGTTGCCGGCAAAACGGGACTGATTGACTGGCTGAAAGTACGCTCCCGTCCATTTTTATTTTCAACGGCTGTTTCACCAGCAGACGCAGCTGCAAGTACAAAAGCCGTTGAACTGTTGATGGAATCGACGGATTTAAATGAAAAGCTTTGGGCGAACAGTGATTATTTGAAAGAGGGGTTGAAAAAGCTCGGATTTGATATTGGCGAAAGTGAAACACCGATTACCCCATGTATTCTGGGTGATGAGAAAGATACGCAGAAATTCAGCAAGCGGCTGTATGAAGAAGGGGTTTATGCGAAATCAATTGTTTTCCCAACAGTGCCAAGAGGCAAAGGCCGTGTCCGCAATATGCCGACAGCAGCCCATACCAAAGAAATGCTGGATGATGCGCTCAAGGCCTATGAAAAAATCGGCAAGGAATTGGGACTGATTTAAAAGTGATGCCCATAATTAACTTCATGAATAAACATATTTGCTGGAAGGATAGCTGGGGGAAATAACGATGAAAAAAATTCTGGTTACTGGGGCGATGGGTCAAATCGGCTCAGAGCTTGTCAGGAAACTGCGGGAAAATTATGGCCCATCTAATGTTATTGGAACCGACCTTTGGAAAAAAGAAGAAACGGAAGGTCCATTTGAGATTGTTGATGTGACCGACGGAAAGGCAATACATGACGTAGCCAAAAAACATAACGTCGATACGATCATGCATCTGGCTGCTTTGTTGTCGGCCAAGGCGGAATCAGCCCCGCAACTAGCATGGGACTTGAACATGGGCGGATTGATGAACGCTCTGGAAGCAGCGCGAGAACTTGATTTGCAATTTTTCACGCCGAGTTCGATTGGCGTATTCGGCCCGACAACGCCAAAGCAAAACACGCCGCAGGAAACAACAATGCGCCCGACAACGATGTATGGTGTCAATAAGGTGGCTGGGGAGCTTCTATGTGATTATTACTATTATCGATATGGCCTGGACACGCGCGGTGTCCGCTATCCTGGCTTGATTTCCTATATGACCCCGCCAGGCGGAGGAACAACGGATTATGCAGTGGAAATTTATTATGAGGCGATCAAGCATAAAAAGTACACGTCCTATATTGCAGCCAACACGTACATGGATATGATGTATATGCCGGATGCTTTGAATGCGATTATTAAGTTGATGGAAGCCGACCCCGACAAGCTTGTCCACCGCAATGCTTATAATATTTCAGCTATATCCGCAACACCGGAGGATTTTACAGACGCTATTCGAAAGCATATTCCGGAGTTTGAACTGACATATGACGTTGATCCTGTCCGTCAGCAAATCGCCGACAGCTGGCCGGACAGTATTGATTCGTCTGCAGCTAAAGAAGAATGGGGCTTTGAAGCGGCATATGATATAGACCGGATGACAGCAGATATGTTGGCAAAAATTCGGGAGAAATCATAAAATAAGCAGTCCAATTAAACAAAGATTGGACTGCTTATTTTTATGATTTAACTCAAAGGCAGAAAATCGATCGAGTTGTATACCCGATCGATCAAGCCATCAAGTCAGCTCGCATACATGGCTTCAACTTTCTCTTGCAATTCTTTATCCGCAATATATTCGTCATAGCTCATTTCTTTATCGACAATACCCTGAGGCGTGATTTCAATCAGCCGGTTGGCAATCGTCTGAATGAACTCGTGGTCGTGGGAAGTGAAAAGCACCGATCCTTTAAACCGTTTCAGCCCATTGTTCAGGGATGTGATTGATTCCAGATCCAAATGGTTCGTCGGTTCATCCATTACTAGAACGTTAGCACCTGAGAGCATCATTTTCGACAGCATGCAGCGGACACGTTCGCCGCCGGATAGGACGCTGGCTTTCTTCAGTGCCTGGTCACCCGAGAACAGCATCCGGCCAAGGAACCCGCGCAGAAAGGTTTCCGTTTCATCTTCCGGTGAATATTGCCGGAGCCAATCAACCAGTGTTAAGTCGCTGCGGTCAAAATAGTCAGCATTATCCCTTGGGAAGTAGGATTGTGATGTTGTGACACCCCACTTGTATGTGCCGGCGTCAGGCTCCATATTACCCATTATAATCTCGAAAAGTGTCGTCTTGGCAATATCGTTTTTTCCAACTAAAGCGATTTTGTCATCTTTTTTCATGGTAAAGCTGACATTGTCGAGCACTTTTTCACCGTTGATCGTTTTAGTTAAGCCATCAACGAACAAGAGATCGTTACCGATTTCACGGTCCGGTGTGAAGTTAATATACGGATACTTTCGGGATGACGGTTTAATGTCATCCAGCGTAATGCTGTCGAGAAGTTTTTTCCGTGATGTGGCCTGCCGCGATTTTGATGCATTTGCACTGAACCGCTCGATAAATGCTTTCAGGTCTTTGATTTTTTCTTCTTTCTTCTTGTTTTCTTCCTGAGCCATTTTTTTGGCCAGCTGGCTGGATTCATACCAGAAGTCATAGTTACCGACGTAAATTTCAATTTTTCCGTAGTCAACATCTGCAATGTGTGTGCATACTTTATTTAAAAAGTGGCGGTCATGAGAAACAACGATCACTGTATTTTCAAAGTTGATCAGAAACTCTTCCAGCCACTGAATGGCGTGAATGTCCAAACCGTTTGTCGGTTCATCCAGAAGCAAAATATCCGGGTTTCCAAAGAGTGCTTGTGCAAGCAATACTTTGACTTTCTGGTCTTCGGGCAGCTCCGCCATTTTTGCTGAATGAAGGGATTCACCAATACCGAGCCCTTTCAACAGAACGGCTGCATCGGACTCTGCTTCCCAGCCGTTCATTTCAGCAAATTCACCTTCGAGTTCAGCAGCACGCATGCCATCCTCTTCGGAAAAATCAGGTTTCATATAAATCGCGTCTTTTTCCTGCTTGACCTCATACAAACGTTCGTGCCCCATCAGAACAGTTTCCAGAACATCATATTCTTCAAAGGCAAAGTGATCCTGCTGCAGCACAGCCATTCGTTCATTAGGAGATGTGGAAACACTGCCTGATTGCGGCTCAACGTCACCGGACAGGACCTTCAGGAAAGTGGATTTGCCGGCACCATTCGCACCAATGACACCATAACAGTTGCCAGGCGTGAATTTTAGGTTCACATCCTCGAATAATTTCTTATCAGCATATCGCAAACTTACATTATTAACCGTTATCATTCATTAACGTCCTCCAATTAATATCATCACCGTTAGCTTAAGGGATTTAGGCCATTTCGTCAACGTAAATGGATTGTTGGCACCTATTTGTTCACAAAAATTTTAGAAAAATTGATTTTGCTGCTTAGAAAATTTGGCTTGTCGCCAAGCTTTCATGGCGAAAGCTTAAGTTCTGCCAAAAAGGATTATATTTTCCTGGGGGTTTATGCAACAATGTAAAAAAGTATTTGCGGGATGACGGAGGGAGAGGCCTATGGAAGGAAAAAGCACCCCGCTACACCGAAAGCGTCGAAGGAATCATTCGTATTTATATTGACAGAAAAAATAAAAAGGCTTGTGATTAAATGATCAGAACCTTACAGTGGATGTAGAGGTTCTTTTGTTTGGCGCGGTTTACTGTTTAATTGAAAAAAGAACAATCATTCACTATAAATTTACTAATGATGAAACTAATCCTTCTGCCACTACAGATAATGTTGCCATTATGACTGCCAGCGTACTAACTCCCAGAGTTGTCCAAATAAACACTTGATTTCTCGAGGCTCCAAGAGTCGTTATGGCACCAGCACCAATTTGGCTACTAAACAAAATAGACGATAAAAAACATACGCCGGTTGCCCCAAAACGATCAAAAGTTCTTTTTATTCGGGGGTTAATTCCCACAGGTGCTCTATCTCTCTTCCGAAGTTTATTATATACTGTGTGAAAGAGTTTGTTAATTTCAGTTCCAAAAAATACAAAAAACAGGACACTAATCGCATTTCCGAGAATGGCTACAATTAGTGCTGCAAAAGGCGGAAAGTTGAAAACGATGATTGCCGTTGGAACAGTTAAAAATACTTCAAGAAATGGAACCATACTTATAAAAAATATAAAAATACATTGAAGCAAAACGTTTTCCATATTAAATACCTGCCTTTTCCTTGTTAGGTCAACTGACTTAAATACATTATAATACAGATGACTTAAAAAATCAAAGGAGTTATAATATGCCTAAAAAAATAAATCATGCTGAAAGAAAAGATCAAATTGTAGATGCAATGTTTCGTATTATTCATTATTCAGGTTTCGAAAAAGCGACATTACGTGAAATTGCCAAAGAAGGAGAATTATCTTTAGGTTCTGTTCAATACTTTTTTCCAAAACAAAAGGATATATATATGTTCGCAATGGAGGTTATTTATCAAAGGTTTGAGGAGAGAATGCAAAAGGTCGTTCAGGTAAACCAAGGAGGATTTGAAAACGCAGTTCGTATGATAAAACAGATTGTTCAAGCTAATACCGAAGAAGAAAGAATGGAAAATGATATTTGGATGAAATTTTCCATCATGGCAACGATGAACCCGGAATACCTCGCGACAAAAGACAGATTCCGAGAAGTAAACCTTAATTTTGCAAAGGATATTTTAAGGATGCTTTATAACAACGGGTATATTTATAACCCCATTAATGTTAAAGATAATGCAAATTCGTTAACAATATTCATTCACGGCTTAGTATTTGAATCTGTCATTTATGCCAATTTATACAACAGTCAAGTCATTGAAAAAGAAATCACAGAATATTTACGAAAAGTGTGTAATTAAAATAGATAAATTTTACTTTCGCTCTTCCTGAAACGGGTACGCCAATTGAATAACTTACCTTACTTCAAAAGTGGACCATAGTTTATTTTATGCTACAAAAGGATACAATGAAAAAACGACTGGAAGTGAGGTGTTCGGCAGATGGATAAGGTTGATAATCCGCAAAAGAAGTATGAAAGCCGCAATCTATGGGCAGGCATTCTTTTTGGCATTGGATTTGCTGCCTTCTTAGATGAATTTATTTTTCACCAGCTGCTGGGCTGGCATCATTTTTATGATCGATCAACAACTCGAATTGGCATTTTGTCTGATGGACTATTCCATGCTTTCAGCTGGTTTGCAACTGTCGGATCGCTATTCATGGTTGCAGATCTCCGGCGCAGGGACACCTGGTGGCCAAAAAGGTGGATCGGTGCAGCACTTGTGGGCTTAGGGGGATTCAATCTCTATGACGGCATTGTTCAGCATAAAATTATGCGAATACATCAAGTGCGCTATAATACCGGCAACCTGTTGATGTATGATATGTTATGGAATATGATAGCGGTCATCATTTTAACTATTGGCATTGTCGTAATGCTTCAGACAAGAAAAAGAATGAAAGAAAGGGTAAGCTGATATGCAGAATCATTATCATTACCTGCCCGTATTTGCTGAATGGGTGCTTGCCTTTCCTTTTCTGGCGGCCCTGATTGTTTACACGGGGGCTTTATTTATTTCGAGAAGAAAAGGCAGAAAGTGGCCGGTGTTCCGCACATTTCTTTGGTTAACCGGCATCGTTCTCTGTCTGATCTCTGTTGCTGGACCGCTGGCACGTCTGGCTCATGCAGACTTCCGGATACATATGGTAGGTCATCTTTCTCTTGGTATGTTGGGTCCACTGCTGCTGACGTTAGGTGCTCCGGTGAAACTTCTGCTCCGTTCCCTTTCTGTCCATCAGGCCAAACGTTTGACCCGGATTTTGCGCAGCTGGCTACTTGGATTTTTAAGTAATCCTGCTGTAACGGCAACCTTGAATATAGGTGGTCTTTGGGTTCTTTACACAACTGATTTGTTCACGATAATGCATGAGAGCCCGCTTTTGCATATCTTCGTCCACCTTCATATATTTCTGGCAGGATATCTGTTTACCGTATCGCTAATTTATGTAGAACCGATTCCGCATCGAACCAGCTACTTATACCGTAGCACCATATTAGTGTTAGCACTCGCCGCCCACGGCATTTTGTCGAAACATATTTATGCATGGCCTCCGGAGGGTGTTCCCAAGGTTGAAGCCGAAGTCGGTGGCATGCTGATGTATTATGGCGGAGATGCCGTAGATCTGATAATGATTATTATCCTGTGTTGTCATTGGTATCATGACACTAAACCTAGGGAAACGGTGAACGGCGGGGTCCTTGCTCCAGAAACATAGATTCAATACAAACCGATTTTAAGAGGAAGCGGCGCGGTTGGCCGATACTTTCAGTAGTATCGTTTCTCAATTCCCAATGTTTCGTAAGGTATTTCAATATTAAAAGCAAGATTGTTAGATTCCAGGTCAAAACTTTCGACACTGACGTTTAAATTACTTCTGATCTCCATGTCAGTTACCGCGACATAGATTTCCTCATTTTCCGGATCAACTGTCACCCATTCAGGCATTGGCAGATATTTCTTCAGGTATTCCATAATCTTTTTATTCGGCAGTGCCAACTGGCCGATCGAAATTGATTCCTGTTTCAGGATGACATCGCCGTTGTCCTGGACAACCGGTTCCAGATGAACGGAAACCGGAACAGTCGATGAAAAGACAGGAAGCTCTCCGATCAATTCCACATCCTCATCCAGTGAAACACTGTACTGATGATCAGTGTCGTCCAGCAGTTTTTCAATATAGGCATTCACCAGCTCATTGACGTTTTGTTTTGAGGTTCGCACCGTAAACTCCGAGCTGTCTTGTGTATTTTCTTCTGACGGTGATGGTGTCTCCGTTTCAGACACAGGCCAGAAAATCAGTGCCAGCATACAAAGGAGAACCAGCACGTTAGCACCAAAGAGCCAGAAGAAAAAGTGTTTCCATTTATTTCGTTTCTTTTTATGTTTCGGCACAGTGTCCGCCCCCTATTGATCTGTTAAATATTTCAAGACACGTCTGGCAAAAAGCTGGTACCCCTTATGACTCGGGTGGAAATTATCGTCTGCGAACAATTCTTTATCCCCGCTTTTGAATAGATCCGCAATTGGTATAAATGTCGCATTATCATATTGTTCCGTCACGTTCTGGCTGGTTTCATTCCAGTCCTCGACAATCATGCTCAGTTCTTCTATATTCGGAAAGTAATGCATGAAAGGATTATATATTCCGATCAGATAAATCTCAGTGTTATCATTTAAAGCGTTTATTTTATCAAAAATTTGATGTAAATTATCTTCGTATGTTTCTTGTGCCGATGTGAAATTCTTAATCTTCAAGTCAGTAAAATTTTCTTTGACGACCTGCATGATATCATTTGCCCCAATAGTAATCAGCACCATATCGGCATTTTCAACAGACTGAGCTACCTTTGGTTTCTCGAGCCGCTTAAGAAGCTGATCCGAGCGGTGGCCGCGTTTGCCGTAATTATCAAATGTTACCAGTTGATTGTTATGGTTAATCGTATTATCCATAATACCGACATATCCACCCTCTACAATGCTATCACCGACACCCTGGGTTAAGGAATCACCAAGTGCTGTAACATTTGCCTCCCGATTTGAATAAAAGTCAATGGTACGTTGGACGGCTTCACTGAAAATGTCCTGCAGGTTAGTAATGGGCTCCCCAGCTGTCTCTGCAGACGCCTGCTCTCTCACCTGAGAGGATGCTTCTTCTTCGTTGTCAGTGTTTTCGGTATCTTGTTTCTGCTCCTGCTGTTCAGTATTATCGCTGGTTTCATTCATAGCATCTTTCGGCGGATCTACGACGAGAAAGAGGGTTATACCTATAAGCAGTATGCCCAAAATAATGAGCATGTATCGTCTTCTGTTCATGATTTTCACACCTATTATAAGTTATTCTGGTGGTGATGGGTTTTATCTTATATATACAGGATTATACCTTGCAAGTGTTATGCTTTCCTGTACATTTCCCCCCGCATCTAACGGTCAGTAATCCGCCAAAGAACGGCGGCTAACTGCCCCTAAATGCCCGATTCTGTTCAACTAACATTCAATGGGGAAAAAGCGCTCCATTGAATGAAGTTTTACTTTATTATACCATGATTATGCTTGGCTAATCCCCACTATATATCATATTTAAACTTAAAAAGTTCGCCTTCGGTTGAGGGCGAACTTTTATCGTATAAGTCAGTGGGGAAAAGTGTCCCGCTGAATGACGTTTCACGTTATTAATTGCTCTTAAACTTGGGCGTTTGCAGGTGTTTTTTGGACGCCGTTTTGCCGGATACGGATCGCTTCTTCATACGCATTTTTGTCTGAAACAACCGTTGTTCCGGCACTCTGCACGTTCTCCAGCGTCTGGTTTGCAACAAGGTTTTCGGCCCAAACAATGCTGGTGTTTGTCTCGCTCAGTTGTTCGGCTATGTCGGCTGGAAGTGCCTGATCATTTGTCAGAACAGCATCGACTGTTAACGGGACGCTGTTTAATTGTTGATATGTTTCGTCAGTTAAAATTGCGTTTCCTGGCGAGTTAACCGAAACAATCTGGAATCCGAGCTGCTGCAGCTGTTTTGCGCTTTGGTAAACTGAACTGTCAGGTGAATCCAGCCCGTATACTGCAATTGTTTTCTGGCGTATGCCGCCATCCGCGCGGTCAAATGGGGAAGCGAGGAGCCAGTTAATAGCATCTTCCTCGGTCGGCTCGATGGTTGGTGCCTCATCGGTTGCCTTGGCAATCGCCTGATCAAGGTCAGCCAGCGTATCTTTAGTTGATTCCAGACCGATTGACAAACGGACCAACTCTTCTGTCACACCGCTCTTTTTCAGGTCTTCTTCGCCAAGCTGTTGGTGGGTGGTGGATGCCGGGTGTATAATCAGTGATTTGGCATCCCCGACGTTGGCAACATGTGACCAAAGGTTAACGCTGTCGATCAATTTCCTGCCTGCCTCACGTCCGCCTTTAATGCCGAATGTGATGATGGATCCATAACCGCTTTGCAAATATTTATTCGCTAAATTGTGTGAAGGGTGTTCTGCCAGCCCAGGGAAGTTGACCCATTCCACGGCCGGATGATTTTTCAAGTAGTCTGCCACCACTTCAGCATTTTGATTATGGCGTTCAATGCGAAGATGGAGTGTTTCAAGCCCTTGCAGCAGCAGGAATGCATTTTGCGGACTTAAAGAAGCTCCGATATCCCGCAGCAGCTGAACACGCAATTTCGTGGCAAATGCAGCCGGTCCGACATCTACATAACGCAAGCCGTTATAGCTTTCATCCGGTTCGGTAAATCCAGGGAAATTTCCATTGCCCCAGTTAAATCGTCCACCATCAACAACAACGCCCCCAATTGTGGTGCCGTGGCCACCGATCCATTTCGTAGCTGAATGGACGACAATGTCAGCTCCCCATGAAAGTGGTTTGGTCCCATACGGTGTTGCAAATGTATTGTCAATAATAAGGGGGATATCGTGATCGTGTGCAATTCCGGCAAGTGCTTCAAGGTCCAAGACGTTCAAGCTTGGGTTGGTAATGATTTCGCCGAAAATCGCTTTGGTTTTATTAGTAATCGCATTTTGGATCGTTTCATGGTCTGTGCCATCAACGAGCTTCACATTAATACCGTATTTGGGTAATGTGTTGGCAAATAGATTGTATGTGCCGCCGTACAGATTACTGTCAGCAATTATTTCATCGCCGCTTCCGGCAAGATTCAAAATGGATAAGGTGATGGCGGCCATACCGGATGAGGTAGCAACGGCTGCAACACCATCTTCAAGCAGAGCAATTCGCTGTTCAAACGCATCGTTGGTGGGATTCATGATACGGGTATAAATATTGCCTGGCTCGGTAAGCCCGAAAAGGCTCTGAGCGTGTTCAGTATCCCGGAACACATATGACGTTGTCTGATAGATTGGGACCGCGCGTGAACCTGTTGCCGGGTCTGGCTCCTGGCCTCCATGAAGCAGCTGTGTTTCCTGGTTGGGCAGATGAAAATTGGTCATGATAAATTCCTCCTTAAGAAATGGTGTATTGTTGTAAACAATGAGACTCGGCGGATGGAGGAGGGAAGAAACAACAACCCCCTTCATAAGAGAAGAGGGTTGTTTATGTAACCGGTCCTCCTCTTATCTTCCAGATCCCGCCTGATCTGTAGGATTTAGCACCTTTCAAGGCAAAGTGTTTTACCTCGATGGTTGCCGGGCTTCGTAGGGCCTATCCCTCCACCGCTCTTGATAAGAGATTCAAATGTTAGTAATTTAATGAACATTATATACATTGTTCAGTCTATTAGTCAAGCCGTTTTTAAATTTTTTCCCGGCGGCTTTTTGGTTTTTGGTATGTGGAAGCCATATAAATAATAAGCGCTATCCAGATAAGTGCAAAGGACATGAGATGGGCGCCGGAAAACGTCTCGTCATATACAAACACACCGAGAATCAGCATCAGGGTCGGGGCGATATATTGCAAAAATCCCACCATTGATAATGGAATCTGTTTGGCCCCGGTTGCAAACAGTAGCAGTGGAACAGCCGTCGCAACCCCTGCTCCGATCAGTAATGGTCCGGATGCGGTGAACATGACGTCCGGTTCGATGGAGCTGTCCGGTATGATAAGTAAATAAATAAGGGCAATGGGTGTAACAATCATGGTTTCAATCGTCAATCCGAACATGGCACTGATGTTGACAGTCTTTTTCAGAAGTCCGTAGATGGCAAAACTGAATGCCAGCACTAATGAGACCCATGGAAACACACCATAACTGATGGTGAGATTGACGACACCAATACCAGCCAGGATAAATGAAAACAGCTGCCGCCTTGTTAATGTTTCTTTCAGCACGATCATCCCAAGTAAAATACTGACGAGCGGATTAATGTAATAGCCAAGGCTTGACTGGATGACATGATCATTATTGACAGCCCAAATAAAGGTGAGCCAGTTCAGGCTGATAACGATGGAAGCAAGCGTGATCCCGAGCAATTGCTTCTTGTCTCTGAGTATTCTTTTGCACTCCTGAATGAACGGCCTCCATTTTCGGACAGCCAGAACGATAGCGATCATAAAGATGAACGACCATAGAATGCGGTGGGCAAGTATTTCACCGGGGGGTGTGTCTTTAAGCAGCTTCCAGTAAATCGGCAAAAAGCCCCATAAAAAATAAGCTCCAGCTGCATACAGAATGCCTGCTTTGTTTTCCTGATTCATGGTAAGCCTCCTTGTATAATGGTTGTTGGTACAGGCGAATTGGGGTGCACCCGTGTGAGAAATGCCTCAACACGTGCAGGAGTGGGGTTAATTCGCGCGACGAACCACGGAATGCGTGCAGCGGACGCCCAAACTTGTGCGGGGATGCCCTTAATTCGTGCGAGAACTGCCCAAGCTCGTGCAGAAATCGCCTCAACTCATGCGAGGCACCAAAATCTGCGAACCCAACTCCTACAGCACATACCCGCTCAGCACTAAACTGAACAGCCTTTTCATTATGTAAATAATCTAAGTTTAGAATCTATTTTAGTAAAAAGCAATAGCTGGCGCCCATCGTTTTTAAACGAAAACGCTTTCGAAAATCTTGGAAATGCAATAAGATGATAGTATAAGAGTTTTCCCTTTAACAGACAGTAAGCTCTCCCACAACAAAGTGGCAGTAGACCATCGCCAATAGGGGTAACCGTCTGTAAAGGTCTGATTTTGGTCAACGACTATCCGGCGGGAAAAAGCGCCCGCAGCGCTCCGCTGAATGAAAATTTACTTTATACAGGGGGATTATGAATGACGAACAATCATAAACGATTCAATACATCGGCTATCCATGACGGCTATGACCCGTCTGATCTACTGGGAAGTCTGACTGCGCCGCTGTTTCAGACATCCACGTTTACATTCGAGACTGCGGAAGAGGGGGAACGCCGTTTTGCCGGTGAGGAAGATGGTTATATGTATTCAAGACTTGGCAACCCGACCGTCACGGTTCTCGAGGAGAAAATGGCAGCTCTGGAAAAAGGAGAGCGGGGACTGGCATTTGCCTCCGGGATGGCGGCTGTATCAGCAATTTTGGTTGCGCTAACGAAAGCAAATGATCATATCTTATGTTCGGCGGGGTTATACGGGTGTACATTTGGTTTAGTGAGCATGATGAAAGAAAAATACAATATTGATCACGATTTTTCGATGATGGAGACAAAGGATGAGGTACGGGGATTAATCCGCCCGGAAACGGCCTGCATTTATGTTGAGACACCGATTAACCCGACGATGAAACTGATTGATCTACAAATGGTTGCCGAGGTGGCACATGAGTGTGGCATCCCGGTTGTCGTTGATAACACATTTGCGTCACCCTATCTCCAGCGCCCGCTTGAACTAGGATGTGATGTCGTTATTCACAGTGCAACCAAATACATTGGCGGACATGGTGATGTCATAGCCGGGGTTGCTGTCGGGAAGAAGGATTTCCTTGATCATGTCCAGATGACGACACAAAAGGATATGGGCGGTATCATGTCACCGCTTGATGCGTGGCTCCTGATCAGAGGGTTGAAGACCTTGCCAATCCGGGTTGACCGTCATTGTGATAATGCAGAAAAGATTTACGCGAAACTAAACAAGCATCCCAAGGTCAGCCGTGTTCTTTACCCGGATGACAGTGATCATCCTGATTATCACATTCGGCAAAAGCAAATGAAACGAGGTGGCGGCCTTATTTCCTTTGAAGTCAAGGGGACAAAGAAGGATGCCCAGAAAATGCTGAACAATCTCGGTTTTATCAAAATTGCCGTCAGCCTGGGGGATGCCGAGACTTTAATTCAGCACCCTGCAACAATGACCCATTCAGTCGTACCGGAAGCATCCCGGCAGCAAATGGGGGTAAACGACCAGCTTATCCGGTTATCGGTCGGCCTTGAAGAATGGGAAGACATCTGGGGAGACCTGGAACAGGCGCTGGATCAGCTATAATGGCCGCTGATCCCAGGGTTCAATTGTCCCGACGACCGATTCGTCTTTATCCGATTCAATTGCCTGAATGACGCCATCTGAAATTTCGCCGTGGGTTAGCCATCTTGATTGATTATTTTCCTGAGTAAATCCAAGGTAAACACGCTTGTACAGACAGAGTTCCGGTACGGGCGTGTTTTCTTTGATCCAAAAACCGGCGCTGCTCTGAATGTGAAATAAGCGCCATGAATTGTCTGTATGATAATCCTGTATGACGTCCAAAATATCGGATAGCGCATTTGGAGCAGTCGAGTGAATCCAGCTGACAATGATATCTGGGAGCCCATCAGCCGCCAAGATCCTATTCACCTGTTGTTTCAGCTGTTCACTATCGCGATAATCAACCGATATGCCACAGCTACTTTCGGGATGCTTGCATTCAAGCTGTACATCTTGCAACTTTTGCCTATCACGGCCGATGATATATACCGAATAACCAATTTCATTAAGCCAGCGGGAAACGCCTCGCAGCATACCAGAGCCCCCGATGACCAAAGCAATTTTTTTAGCTGTCACGTAAAATCCTCCTTTATGTTCACGCACTTTAATAAAAACTGGTCCGAGTCATCCCGATAATGGTTTCTCAGGAGCGATTCAATATCAGATTAACGTACTAAGGAAAATTATGCTATGATAAGGTGAAATGGCACGTTTAAAAAGAGAGGTTTTACACGTGGGGATATGGTCAATATTACTGGGAATCATTCTTTTTTTAAATATAGCCCTGGCGTTAGCTATCATTTTTCTGGAGCGGAAAGATGCTTCGGCAACATGGGCGTGGCTGATGGTGCTGCTGTTTCTACCTATTGCCGGGTTTATTTTGTATTTAATTTTTGGGCGGCGGATCAGCGGACAGCGGATTTTTACCTGGGATACAAAAATGAAATTAGGGGTGAAATTTGCTGTACAGGAACAACTGCGTGCGCTGGAAGATGATACTTTCCAATATAAAAATTCAAAACTGGCAGAGTACAAAGGCCTGTACTATTTACATCTGCGCAATGATGATGCGATATTAACACAGGATAACAGTGTTAACATTTATACAGACGGCAGAGAAAAGTTTGATGCAATGATCCAGGATATGGAGCAGGCGGGAGACCATATTCATTTGTTGTATTATATCCTACGCCATGACCGGCTGGGTAAACGTGTGGCGGATGTGCTGATCCGAAAAGCCAAACAAGGAGTCGAAGTACGTGTCCTGTACGATGACATGGGATCAAGAGGCATCAGCAAAAAGTTTATTCGCCGTATGCGGCGGGCGGGAGTTGAAATCGAATCATTTTTTCCGTCAACTATTCCGAAAATCAATTTTAAGATCAATTACCGCAATCACCGGAAGCTTTCCATCATTGACGGTAAAATTGGCTATATCGGCGGTTTTAATATTGGTGATGAATACCTTGGCGACAGTAAAGAATTTGGCTACTGGCGCGACACCCATTTACGTATATGCGGTGATGCAGTTGCCAATATGCAGACCAGGTTTATTATGGACTGGAATCAAGCATCACGGCACGATATCGTGTATGATGAGCGGTATTACGCTTATGGGAAAAACGGCGATGTCGGTGTGCAGGTAGTTTCCAGTGGGCCGGATTCCGACTGGGAGCAGATCAAGAATGGCTATATTAAGATGATTATGTCGGCAAAGGAATATGTGTACATTCAGACGCCATATTTCATTCCGGATGACAGCCTCCAGGATGCACTGCGTATTGCTGCGTTATCAGGTGTTGATGTGAAAGTCATGATTCCGAATAAGCCGGATCACCCGTTCGTCTATTGGGCAACCTTATCCTATATCGGCGATTTGCTGAAAGCAGGGGCCGAAGTCTATGTATATCAGAAAGGGTTCCTCCATGCGAAAACGATTATTGTCGATGGAAAAATTGCCTCAGTCGGGACAGCGAATATTGATGTGCGAAGTTTCCGCCTGAATTTTGAGGTGAACGCGTTCCTGTATAATCAAGGCTTGTCAGAAAGGCTTTTGGAGGCGTTTGTTGACGACATCGCCCATTCGACCCAAATGACCCCAAAATTGTACAGGGAGCGGTCAATTGGTGTACGATTTAAAGAATCAATTTCAAGATTAATTTCTCCGATATTGTAGTGGATAAAATGGGTACAATATCAGTAAACTTATGAAACGGAGGCAATGATATGGATAAGAAACCTTGCAGAGATTCGCTTGCTGTTAAGACGTCACATGTGCTGCCACCCGATACCAATAATCATGGAACGTTATTCGGGGGCAAACTGATGGCTCATATTGATGATGTTGCTGCGATTGCGGCTGTGAGACACGCGCGAAAACCGGTTGTAACGGCATCAACAGATTCGGTTGATTTTCTGTCGCCGGTCAAAGAAGGGGATTCCATTTGTGTCGAGGCATATGTCACGTGGGCACACCATACATCTATGGAGGTATTTGTGAAGGCAGTGACTGAAAATTTGCTGACGGGTAGTCGGAAAGTGTGCACGACAGCTTTTTCAACCTTTGTAGCAATAGGGGACGATGGAAAGCCAGTTTCTGTCCCGCAGGTTTATCCTGTTTCGGCACAGGAGAAACAATTGCACGAATCCGCACCTGAACGCGCGACCCAACGAAAAAAACGCCGGGAGCATTCCAAAGAGATGGCCGCAACGTTTGGCACCGATTACCCGTGGAACGAGGTGGATTAGGCGGGAAACGTAAATTTCGTTGGGCTTTAAACCTTGTGGTTGATATGAAATGTGACTTAGTGAAAAATTGTAAGCTTAAACACCACTTCGGAAATACACTTCGCGCACCTTAGGGCGGCTGGTGAGCCTCCGCGTGCTTTATGCTCGTCGCGTTGTAAGTTATTTCGGTACAGCATACGCTCCTCGCAACTCAAAGCTGATTCGGTAGAGTCGGCACAAGGTCATGGGGCGCTCTGAATTTCGCGCGGGGATTGCATGAAATCGCGCGTGGCTCACCGAATTTCGCGCAAGGGTGGCATGAAATCGCGCGACACTCTCTGGATTTCGCACGAGAGTGTCACGAAATCGCGCGATACCCTCTGAATTTCGCGCGAGGATTCCTCGTACTCAATCGAACTTTTGTGCTTTTCGATTGATTTTCTCCCTTAATTGCTGTTGAATACAGGGGTACTGATAAAATGGCTCCACAGACGAAGCGATTTTATGACCGGGCACGCGGGGGTTGTCTTATCGTCTCAGCGGACAGAGTGTTTGCTGATGACATTGAAAACATGGCAAGCTGCTTAAATAAGAATTGTCACTAAAAAGAGCCCGTCATACAGGCTCTCAGATCATGCATGTGATGTTTCAGCATTGTCAGCTGATACCCATTCATCTGCCCAATTTTGGATTTCCTGGATGACAGGTTCCAAAGCCTTTCCTTTTTCGGATAAGCAATACTCAATGCGGACTGGAAATTCAGAGTATATATTGCGTTCAACAATACCTTCCTTTTCAAGCATTTTCAGTCGATCAGAGAGCAATCGTCCACTTATAGGCAAATCTGTTTCCATTTCGGAAAAACGTTTTGCGCCTTTCAACAGTTCAAACAGTATCAAGCCAACCCAGCGTTTACTGATAATTCCCATTGCACCTTCAAAGCGCGGACATAAATCAGCCATGACCTTTCACCTCTCTCTGATTAATGATAATATGATTACGAAAAGTAACCTAATTCGATTATAACACAATGAGCCTCTCGGGTAAATTCAATTTTCAGTCCTACTGATCTTATTCAAGATATTTGGTCATTTATAGCATTTGTGAAATAATAACATCATAAAGTGCGTGTTCAAAAAGGAGGATAAAAAGGATCGAGAAGTTCGAGGCGGCGTAGTTTCGAGAAGCGGAATGTATGCATTTAAATACATGAGCACAAGGAAAGCTGCCCTGAATCCGCTTCGCACGCAGGAAAAGTGGTTTTCCTTTCCAAGGAGCGGAGAAACAAGCCAACGCCGAAATTCGATGTGTCATTTTTACCGGACTTTTTGAACAACCTCATAAAACAACATTTTGGAGGTTTTTTGTAATGGCAGATCAAAAAACAAAGGAAAAATATGCGGAACTGGCGCTGCGTACAGGTGTCAATCTGCAAAAAAATCAGGCACTGATGATCAATGCGCCAATAGAGGGAGCGGATTTCACCCGGATCGTGGCACGAAAGGCGTATGAACTGGGAGCCAAGGATGTACATATCAATTGGGCGGATGATGAGCTGACCTTGCTGAAATATGAGAATGCACCTGATGAGGTCATTGAAGATTTTCCAGAATGGCGGGTTAAACTGTATGAATCGTATGCTGAAGACGGGGCAGCCGTGCTTTCGATTCGCTCAACCAACCCCGATTTGTTAAAAGATATTGATTCCTCACGGGTTGCGATGGCGAATAAGGCGTCGGCACAGGCCATGAAGAACTTTCGCCAATACACGATGAACGACAGGATTACATGGTCAATTATCTCAATCCCGACTGGTGACTGGGCACAAAAAGTTTTTCCGGATAAATCACGTGAGAACGCGGTGGCTAGTTTATGGGATGCTATCGTTAAAATTGTCCGTGTTGATCAGGCTGACCCAATTGCAGCGTGGGATGCCCATAATGAAACACTGAAAACGGCACGTGAAATCTTGAATCGTAAAAAGTATACGAAGCTGATTTATAAAGCACCCGGAACGGATCTCGAAATCGGGCTTCCACAAGGCCACATCTGGAAAGGCGGTTCAGCGGTTTCCGAACAGGGAACGACGTTTAATCCGAATATGCCGACCGAAGAGGTTTTTTCGCTGCCGCATAAGTATCATGTGAACGGCACAGTAGCAAGCACAAAGCCACTCAACTATGGCGGCAGTCTGATCGATAACTTCAGCCTGACGTTCAAGGATGGCAAAGTGGTCGACTATAAAGCTGAGCAGGGTGAAGAGACACTTAAGCATCTGCTGGAAACAGACGAGGGTGCAAGCCGTCTTGGTGAGGTGGCACTTGTACCGCATGAATCACCTGTCTCCCAGTCAGGGCTGATTTTTTACAATACCCTGTTCGATGAAAATGCATCATGCCACATCGCATTGGGAAAAGCCTATCCAACCAATTTGGAAGGCGGTGCGGCAATGGACGATCAGGAGCTTGATAAGCACGGTGTGAATGACAGCCTGACACACGTCGATTTCATGATTGGCTCTGAAAATCTGGATATTGATGGCGTTCTGGAAGACGGCACGACAGAAGCGGTGTTTCGGAATGGCACATGGGCGCTGAACGTGAAAGGAGACTAATTGGATGAGCCGTAATCGCATAGCTAGTGAGTGACACAAACTTGTGCGAGGGCAGCGGAAACTGGTGCAGGAATGGCACAAACTTGTGCGAGAACAGCGAAAACTCGTGCAGGAATGGCACAAACTTGTGCGAGAACAGCGAAAACTCGTGCAGGAATGACACAAACTCGTGCGAGAACAGCCCAAACTTGTGCGAGAACAGCACCGATACGTGCGAGCAACACACGAAAACACCCGGCGATTGGGGCCCAGATCGCGTGATGCATCCTAATACTAGTCTGCATCCTTAACTAAAAAGGTGTCAGGTTCTAACAATAAATCTGACACCTTTTTTCCCTCTTATACGTTTTACATCAGCCCATTCTTCACTAGGACAGCTTTAATTTTCACATAAGCGTATTCATCCGGTAATGACTCTTTCAAAGGTTTCAATCGTAAATCTTCAAGTTCATCCCGTGCAGCCAGAATAGCCGATTCCTCTTCTCGATTGAAAAATATTTCCCATGCCAGCGGGTGTCCGTCTTTGAACGCCTTAAAAATATGCCCTTCGATGGTCTGCGGTGTCAGATCGCGGATGAGGGCGATATCTTTTATCGATTTGCCCGACTGGAACATCGTATAACTGATCAGGTGGCTCGGGCGGTCATCAGCTTGTTCTTTCTTTTGGGAAACAGGAGGAGCACCGGCTATTTTAACAGGCCTGGATACGTCGGGGTTTTCTCTTAGCCAGTCTTTAACAGCCACCAGGAATGCTTCACCGTACTGATCGTATTTCTTTTCACCGACTCCTTTAATGGACAGCATATCCTCTTTTGTTTCGGGAAAATAGCGGCTCAGTTCTTTTAATGTGGCATCTGAAAACAGTACATATGGCGGCACACCTTGTTCGTCCGCCATTTGTTTCCGTAATTCGCGCAAAGAAACAAACAGCTCCTCCTGATAATCTGCAGTTTCATTTGATGGTATCGGGGCTGTATACATCCAGACAGGTTGCTTCCCCTTCAGGACATCAACTGAATGGTGGTTGAGCCTTAATGTCGGGAATTTGCCGTCCTGTGTTGCGAGTAATTGTTCGGCAACCAAAAACTGAATCCGTTCCGTGAGTTCTTTTTCTGTATAGGCAGACAGAATGCCATAAGTGGAGAGCGTGTGCAGGCGAAATTGATGCAAACGGCTATCCTTGGACCCTTTAAGCACTTTAGCTGTCATGCTTACCCCAAACCGTTCACCCATCCGTTTGACACAAGACAAAATCATTTGTGCTTCTTCTGTGATGTCAATCCGTTCCTGACGGTAAAGGCAATTGCTGCAACGTCCGCAAGTGCTTCCGGCAGACCCCTCGTCATTAAAGTATTCTAGAATATACGACGTTAGACAGCCATGTGTATGACAATAGTTGATCATTGCCTGCAGTTTCCGGTACTCATTTTGTTTGGCATGTTCATCAATTAATGATTGTTCGATCAGAAATTTTTGCAGCTGGACATCCTGCGGGGAGAACAGCAGAATGCAATCACTATGCTCGCCGTCGCGTCCGGCTCTGCCTGCTTCTTGATAGTATGCTTCAATCGTCATCGGCATGGCGTAATGAATGATAAACCTGACGTTGCTTTTATCAATGCCCATGCCGAACGCGTTTGTCGCGATCATGACGGCTTTTTCATCATGGATGAACGACGCCTGAGCATGTTTCTTTTCGCCCTTTGTAAGCCCGGCATGGTATTTGGCCGCGGGGTACCCCCGCTTAGTTAATTGTTCGTGCAGAGTATCAGCTTGTTTGCGTGTTGCTGTATAAATAATGCCGGATTCATCCTGATGTTCCTTCATAAATGAACGGATATATGTTGCTTTATCTTTACCTTTTACGACATGGAAGGAAAGGTTTTCCCGTTCAAAGCCGGTCTTGATAACGTTCTGATTGTTGATATGCAACAGTGACTGAATATCAGCCATCACTTCTTCGGTAGCAGTTGCTGTTAACGCCACAGTAACCGGAATATCCGGAAGTTGTTTTAAGTTGGGGATGATCGATCTGTAGCTTGGTCTGAAGTCGTGCCCCCATTGGGAGATGCAGTGTGCTTCATCAAATGCCACTAACGCAATACGAATTCGCCGTATCGCGGAGATAAACATAGACGATTCAAAACGCTCCGGTGCGACATAAACAAACTTGCAGCTGCCCGCTTCGATGTCGCGGAGGCGTGATTGCTGTTCGGCGGCTGTGAGCGAGCTATTTATGTAGGTGGCCGGAATCCCTAATGCCTGCAGCGCATCCACCTGGTCTTTCATAAGTGAGATAAGCGGGGAAATAATGATGGCAACACCGTCCATCGTCATGCCGGGAATCTGGTAGCACAGTGATTTGCCGCCGCCCGTCGGCATAACTGCCAGTGTATTTCTGCCATTCGTGATGCTGTCGATTGTCTGTTTCTGGCCGGCACGAAATGTATCATAGCCAAAATATGTCTGCAGCATTTGCTCAGCATTTCTCATGGTTCGACTCTCCTTTGCCTTTTACCCCCACTTGTAACGGTCAAGTAATCCCCCGCTTAGTGAGTGTTGTAAGCGGGGGATGCTTTTCCACCTTTACTATCCTAACATATTTTAGAGGTAAAGAAGCCGAAAAAATTCTGAAGCCAAAAGCGTTAAGCGTTTGAGGGCGGTGCTGCTGGCTTTTTGAACAAATACCCGGTTAACCCGCCAACGATCGCCGGAACAACCCATCCAAGTCCAAGTGAGAAAAAGGGTAGGTATTCCATGATCGATGTAATGGCAGGCATTTTGAGGCCGAACGCCGCAAGACCATCATACAACGCCGTAACAGCTGTGAGCAGTATAGCGCCCCGGTACACAGCCTGAGCTCCGCCAAATGATTTATGCAAAAACGTCAGAATGATTAGCACAATCGCTATCGGATAAATAAACGTCAGGACGGGCACGGATACGCTTATAATGGTATTCAGTCCCTGGTTGGCAATCAGGTAGCTGGCGAACGTGACCAATGTAATAATCCATTGATATGAAACACCGCTCAGCTTATGGAAAAACTGGCCGCATGCCACGACAAGACCGACTGATGTTGTAAAACACGCCAAAGCAACAATAACTCCCAGCAAAAGCGCGCCAAATGTTCCAAACATCAAATCAGCCGCGCCTGACAGAATAGCCCCGCCGTTGGAAAAGCTGCCTTCAGATGCCATCCGTGAACCAATCCAGCCAATGGATGTGTAGACAGTTATCAGCCCGACGCCTGCAATCATTCCGGCTTTCAATGTTGATTTAACCAGTCCTTTGCTCGAAGAAATGCCGCGGTCTTTGAAGGCGCCTACGACGATGATGCCAAACGCAAGTGCTGCAATCGCATCCATTGTCAGATAGCCTTCAACAAAGCCGGTGAAAAATGGGGATTGCATATATTTCTGACCAGGAGCTTCCGGTACAGAATTAAGCAGTAAGAATCCTCCGACGCAAAGGATGATAATCGTAAGTACTAACAAAGGTGTTAAGAACTGGCCAATCCGGCCAACCATTTTTGACGGATTTCTGCTTACTGCATAGACAAGCACGAAAAAGATCGTCGTAAACAGGAATAATATCAATGCCGATCCACTTGTAAATGGTTCCATGCTCATTTCAAATGCGACAGTGGCTGCACGGGGGATGCCGAAAAATGGCCCGATCGCAAGGTACACCACTGACGTGAACACTAAGCCGAATAATGGGTGTACACGGTCAGCGAGTTCTCTTGCATCGTTTTTGACAAACGAAACGGCAGCGACCGCAAGCACAGGGAGACCGACACCAGTAATGACAAAACCGGCAATTGCCGACCAAAAGGACGTTCCGGACTCGATTCCTAAAGTCGGCGGATAAATCAGGTTACCTGCACCAAAAAATAGTGCAAATAACATAAAACCGATGATGATAGAGTCTTTGTTCATAATGATTTTTCCCTTCTATTATTAGACACAAAAGATTAAAAAGTCAGAAAATATGGGCTAAAATAATTTAATTGCCATAAAACAAAGATAGTCTAACAAGGCAGATTATAACTTGTCAATGTGTTTCAGACGTTATGTATGACGTTTTTGTGTGGGCCGTTTAAGACAAGGCAGCCATTTTTTAATATTTAATTGTTTACATTTACTTTCTGCCCATTTAAAATAACTTTACCTACACTAACTGGCAGTATTTCTTTACAAATTATACGAAACGAAGTCAAGTGGAAGGGGCGGAGATCACGCCTATAAGGACTGCTCATTCCCCTGCAGGCGGCGGAAGTCTTCTGTAGATCGCCGCTTTTATTTTAACAGGCAGTAAGTTATCGATACCATATAAGTCAAGCGGGATTCAACAGGCTGCAAAGGTCCGGTTCGCTCATCTGGGAATAAGGGAGTAACATTCCACTGATTACAAATTCACTTGATATTACGGCTATTTATGGAAAGTATATATTTAAGGGGGGACAGTTATGGTTCCATCTCTTTTGTTTGAAGTTATGTTAGTCGGTCTCCTTGGGATAGGTTCTCAATGGGTTGCCTGGCGGTACAGACTGCCGGCAATTGTTATCATGTCCATTACCGGTTTACTGGCAGGGCCTGTTCTGGGACTTATGAACCCTGAGGAAGACTTTGGGGATTTATATAATCCAATCATATCTGTTGCAGTTGCCATCATTCTTTTTGAAGGCAGTCTGAATTTGAGCTTCAAAGAAATCCGGGGTCTTGGAAGGCCCGTGTTCCGGATTTCAACGATCGGTGCATTTTTGGCATGGATCCTCGGATCTCTGACAGCCCATTATATTGCAGGTCTCAATTGGGCCGCCGCATTTGTCATCGGCGGGTTGTTTATTGTGACAGGACCTACTGTCATCATGCCGCTCCTGCGACAGTCAAAACTGAAGCCGCGCCCTGCTAAAATCCTTAAATGGGAAGGGATTATTGTCGATCCGATCGGTGCACTGCTTGCTGTTTTTGCTTTTGAAATTATCACGTTTCTGACTGCAAGCAGCCCGGATGGTTCACAACTGCTCATATTCTTTGCGGCATCCCTTTTTGCCGTTATATTGGGCTGGGGGTGCGGCAAAGGGATCGGCTGGATGTTCGAAACGGGGCATATTCCGGAATTCCTGAAATCACCTGCCGTGTTCATTGTTGTCATCGCCTGTTTTACGCTTGCAGATGAAATTGTCCATGAAACGGGGCTTTTAGCTGTGACGTCCATGGGGATGACCCTGGCCAATATGGGAATCAGTTCAGTTGCAGACATGCGCCATTTCAAGGAAAACGTGTCGCTCTTGCTGATCTCGGCAATCTTTATTATGCTGACAGCGTCACTGGACATGGAGACACTGCTGAAAGTATTAGACCCGAATATTATAGGCTACGTACTGCTTATGATGCTCATTGTCCGACCTTTGTCCATTTTCCTGTCAACCATCGGAACGGACCTGGCTTTAAATGAAAAAATACTGCTGAGCTGGATTGCCCCAAGGGGTATTGTGGCGCTCACGGTTTCCGGATACTTCGCTTCAATATTGAGCGAGGGGGGATATGCGGATGCGACACTTATTACAACAATTACGTTCGCACTTGTGTTTACGACCGTTGTTGCGCATGGGTTTTCGATCGGCTGGCTTGCCAACAAGCTGCATCTTTCCATGGAAGGCAGGCCGGGAACCCTAATTGTCGGGAGCAATAATTTCACGGTGAACCTGGCACGATCGCTGCAAAAAGCAAAGGCACCAGTCATCATTGTCGATACATCCTGGGAAAGACTGCGGAAAGCCCGTGAAGCAGGAATCCCATTCTATCACGGGGAAATGTTGTCGGAACAGACAGAATATCATCTGGACACGATCCCTTACGACTATATGATTGCTGCAACTGAGTATAATTCATACAACGCTCTTGTCTGTACAACATTCATGCCGGAGTATGGCAGGACAAATGTATTTAAGGTGAGTCCATATCGCCACGATCTGAATGGCATGGGCGATATCGTCAATAAAGTCGGGGGCAGGATTTTGTTCAGACAGGATCTATCCTTGGCAGATCTGAATGAGAAAACCAGACAGAATTATATTTTCCGTCAGACGAACATCACCAATCAATACAGCTATAAACAATACTTAAATGAGAAAGACGAAAATACTGTATTGCTTTATATTATGAAGCCATCAGGCATAATGAAGTATTACTCGGAAGAATTGCGGGTGACACCGGAACCTGGTGATACGGTCGTTAGTCTGACACCGCCGGTTAAGGAAAAGCAGAAAATCCAGAGACGTCTGGAGAACCAGCGGAGCAATGGAAATGGAAAAAGTAAACAATGACAAGAGAAGGCTGTCCGGATAGGGCAGTCTTTTTTAGTGGCAGCTTCAGCTTGAGACCGTCAAACATGGGCGCGAGCGCTTCCCCCCAGAAATAAAAACGGGATGTCCATCACAGGCACCCCGTTAAATTCTAATCCATCTCATCCATTTTTTTGTTCAATTCAGCCAGCCGCTCCTCGATTTCAATTAATTTTCTTTCGCCGGCCGATGTATTGACGCCAAACGAGGTGGCTTTTTCCACGTCGCCCTGAATCCGTATATAATCCGATTTCAGTTCTGCCATTTCCGCTTCGATTTGCGATTTTGTCATGATTATCACTCCCACCTAACAGTTTAGCTGAGATTCCCTTTACAAAACAAGGGGGTTGTGCACGCTGCCTTTTACCATAAGACCCGCCATTAAATCAATGCATCCTCCTCATCCTTTTGCGCATCCTGATAGGTGTGGTAAAAGTGACTGATAATCGTTTTAACCACCGCGTATAATGGGATTGCAAACAGCATCCCTAGCAGGCCTCCGATACTTCCAGCGGCAAGCACAATTGTGATGACCGTCAATGGGTGCAGGTGCAGCGCTTTGCCCATCACGTTTGGTGATACCAAGTTACCCTCAATCTGCTGGGCAACAATCATAACGATGGCTATCCACACTGGCATGAGCGGGTCCTGAAAGACTCCGACTATAATGGCCGGTGTTACCGCCAGATACGGACCGATAAACGGGATGACGCAGATCACCATACCGAAGATTGCCAGTGTCAGGGCATAGTTCAGGTTGATAATCGAATAGCCGATATACAACAGAACACCGATGCAAAGCGCGACAATCAGCTGTCCCTGAATGTAAGATGTTAAGGTCTCATCAATTTTATATAAAAGCGACCGGATGTTGGCTGCTTTCTTTTTTTCAAAAAACTGCGTAATAAACGGAACAAACTTTTCCCCGTCCTTCAACATGAAAAACAGGAAAAACGGTATCAGCACCAAAGCAAATAGAATACTGATAAACTCGCCGATGAATCCAAAAATGAAAGACATGGTCGATTCAATATAGGATTGCAGGTTCGAAGTGATGTTGTTAATCGTTTCATTCACTTCGGGCGGGATGGAATTTTGGTTGTCCTGCCAATAATCAATAAAATCCTCTACAGCTGAAACCCATCCCGGTATATTGTTGATCAGGGTGGAAAATTGACTTTGCAAAATCGGGAAAATATATCTGGAGACTATGAACAGGGCAACGACTAAAATGATAAACACGCCCGTGATTGCCAATATCCTGTGCAGCCGCAGTTTTTCCAATAAATGCATCAGGGGCCGGGTTATGTAAAAAAGCAACCCTGCACCGATGATTGGAAAAGCGACGGCACCTACGTATTGGAAGATTGGATCGAAAATGAAGTTAGCTGCCTTTATGAGCAAAATCAGCAGAAATACAAGAATAAACAAAATCAGCGTCTGGAACCAGCGTTTTTGAATCAACTATCATCACAACTTTCCTGTGTAAGATCACTTTTGAACAACTTCATAAATCTATTCTAACCGTTCTCAAGATTAATAGAAAGCTATTTTTATATTTTTACCAGTACGACACATGTGTAAACATGGAAAATAGAAGACAGGCCAAAAGTATGATAGAATGCCTATTAAAGATTGATGTCGAAAAGGGTGAGGACGCAATGAGTCACTGGGAAAATGTATACGAGAAATGGCGTTCATTTGAAAGGTTGAATCCGGATCTGAAACAGGAACTGGATATGCTAGCTGATAACCAAAAAAAATTGGAAGATGCATTTTATACTGAATTGACCTTTGGAACTGGTGGTATGCGCGGCGAACTCGGTCCGGGGACTAACCGGATGAACATTTATACTGTCAGGAAGGCTGTTAATGGACTGGCCAATTATTTGCAGGACTACGTTGAGGATGTACACGAGCGAGGGGTTGCTGTTGCTTATGACTCCAGATATAAGTCACAGGAATTTGCACTTGAGACGGCAAAGGTGCTTGGGGCGCACGGGGTTAAGTCATATGTGTTTGATACCATTCATCCGACGCCGTTGCTCTCGTTTGCCGTAAGATATCTGGGAACCGCTGCCGGTGTTATGATAACGGCAAGCCATAACCCGCCGGAATACAATGGTTTCAAGGTATACAATGAAGATGGCGGACAGATTATACCTGAGGAAGCGAGTGACATCATCGATTATATCCAGGAAACTGAAGATGAATTGACAGTTTCTTATCTTGAGCAAGACGAGCTGGAAGAACAGAAAATGCTTAACTGGATTGGCTTGGAAGCTGACAATGCCTATTTGGAACAGCTGGCAGGAATATCCAGGCTGGATGCTGGTGAGCGGCAGCAGGATAAAGATTTACAGATTGTTTTTACACCGTTGCATGGCACAGCTCATGACCTGGTATTGAGGGGATTGGAACAGCTAAAATTTAATCATGTAGATGTGGTAGAGGAACAGGCTGTGGCAGATCCAGAGTTTTCAACCGTTGAGTCGCCAAACCCGGAAGAGCACCAGGCCTTTACGATGGCGATTGAACTTGGCAAACGAACAAATGCGGATGTGTTAATCGGGACAGATCCCGATGCTGACCGGCTTGGGGTAGCCGTTAAAGATTCATCCGACGCATACACGGTGCTGACAGGAAATCAGCTTGGCGCATTAATGCTGGATTATATCCTGAACCATAGCGATCCCGCTTTGCCGGGAGATGCCCGGCTGATAAAAACAATTGTCACATCCGAACTTGGACGAAAAATTGCTGGCAATTATGGTGTTGAAACAATTGATACACTGACAGGATTTAAATATATCGGTGAAAAAATCCGGCAATTTGAATCAACTGGTGAGACATTCGTTTTCGGTTATGAGGAAAGCTACGGCTATTTGGTCAGCGATTTTACCCGGGATAAAGATGCTGTCCAGGCGGCCGTTCTTGCCTGTGAAATGGCTTATTATTGGAAGAAACAGGGCAAGACACTTTTCGATGTGCTGCACGACCTCTATGAAAAATATGGCTATCATCTGGAGGACATGTCCTCACTGACGTTAAAAGGAAAAGAGGGCGCAGAAAAAATAGCTTCCATTATGGAGACAATCCGGAAAGAACCCTTAACAGAGGTTGGAGGCCTGCAGGTTAAGTATGTTGAGGATTATTTGGCAGGTGAACGGACTGCAATCGGCACGAACCGGACGGAGACGATAGAACTGCCACAGGAAAATGTCGTGAAATACATTCTGGAAAACGACAGCTGGATTTGCCTGCGCCCGTCAGGAACCGAACCGAAAATCAAATGTTATTATGGTGTGTGCGAACCAGGCAAACAGGAAAGTCAAGAACGCCTCGCCAGCCTGAAACATGATATGGAAGACGTCATCAATAACATTCATAACGATTAGATTGAAAGAATAAGGGGCTATGAGACATTTCCCTTATCATTTTGATTGCAGACACTCACCATGATTCAGTATTGACATTTCGTGGGATAAGCGGTTTAATAGATATAGAAAATAAACGGAAAATGGAATATTCCTGAAGGGGAGTAGCTGCACAATTAACGTCGTCATTTCGAGATGGATAATCTCCGGCTTAATTGGCAACAAACGTTGTTAGCGAGACCTTTACCACTGACGGTAAGGGTCTTTTTTATGGTCCTTGCCTGCTGGTGGGGCCATTTTTCATGAAGGGGAGATGACAGTGGAAGCACAACTGTTGGTTGAATATTTGTGGGTGCTTGTCGTACTGGTCGGGCTGGAGGGCCTCCTGGCTGCGGATAATGCGCTGGTGCTCGCTATCATGGTGAAACACCTTCCGCCGGAAAAGCGTAAGAGAGCACTCTTTTACGGGCTGGCTGGTGCGTTTATATTGCGGTTCGGTTCATTGTTTGTCATTTCATTTCTCGTTGATGTGTGGCAGGTACAAGCTCTTGGAGCGCTCTATCTGTTAGGCATATCGGGTAAAAACTTATATGACAAATTCACCAATAAAGAAGACGATGATATAGAAGAAGGAAAGGCGGAAAAGGCTGGCAGCGGCTTCTGGATGACTGTTGTTAAGGTGGAGTTTGCCGATCTGGCATTTGCAGTCGATTCCATTTTAGCTGCCGTTGCCCTTGCTGTAGCACTGCCGGAGACAGCTTGGCCTGAGGTTGGCAGCCTTGATGGTGCTCAATTTGCCGTCGTCTTCGCTGGCGGGATGATCGGTCTGATTATTATGCGGTTTGCCGCAAACATTTTTGTGGAACTGTTAAACAAGCGGCCTGGTTTGGAAATAGCGGCATTTGTCATCGTCGGATGGGTAGGCGTAAAACTTTCGCTGATTGTGCTGGCACATGAGGAGATCGCCTTGATTCCGCATGCCTTCCCACATTCAACAGTATGGAAGATTATATTCTATTCTGTTCTTGTGATAATTGCCATTACCGGATGGTTTGCATCTGACAAGATAACTGAAAAAACGCCGCAGCATGATCATTCGTAACATACGCCAAACTGTCTTTCGGCTGGAAAGATGATTGTTATGAAGGAGTGATAAGATAATGCCGGTAAATTTGAAACGGGTTTATGATGAAGCGGATCAACATGATGGTGTTCGTGTGCTGGTCGATCGGGTATGGCCACGCGGTATGTCCAAGGAAAAAGCGCAACTCGATCATTGGCTGAAGGAAATCGGCCCGTCCAATGATTTGCGCAAATGGTTCGGTCACGATCCCGATAAATATGAGGAATTCAAGCAACAATATAAGGAAGAGCTTGAAGAAGGCGACCAACAGGAAGAATTACAGAAACTAAAAAATCTCACCAAAGAACATGATAAAAATCTGACATTGCTATTTTCGGCTAAGGATAAGGAACACAATCAGGCCAGAGTGCTGAAGGAAATACTAGACAGGCAATAATTCATGAGACAGATCCCCGCTGCATAGAAGGTGGCGGGGTTTTTAGGCTGTTTTGCTGCTGCGGAGATCTGACTGTGTACAGACCTATTGTCAGTCTAAATTGTGAACTTCATCATTATGGGCGGATGCTAACATATTTTGCATTGACAGCTTTGTTTGGTGCCTGAATGTTGGACAAACAGTTTTATAGATGATGTTAATGATTGGTGTTATTCTTGGTACAGCAATACATTATAGTTTGACCGAGGTGATCAAATGGCACAGCATTATTTTCATTTAAAAGCAGATTGGCCGGGCGGCAGGAACACCACAGGTTCGATCGATGCCGGCAACTTAAAGACGAAGATTTCCATCCCACCTGAAATGGATGGACCGGGAGTAGGCACAAACCCCGATGAAATGTTACTGGGTGCAGCGGCCACATGTTATCTGATAACACTCGCGGCCATGATTGAACGCAGAGATCTCCCGCTCAAGGAGATGTCGCTCGATTCTGAAGGGATTGTCGATGTAACAGATGGTATCTTCACATATGAAAAAATCATTCATAAACCATACGTTGCACTAAAGGAAGATGCTGAAGACAAGGACTATAAAATGCTGAATAAATTGATCGAAAAAGCCGAATCGGGCTGTATGATCTCCCGTGCCATCGAAGGTAATGTAGCGCTGGAACTGCAGCCGGATATTAAGTGAGCCGGGGTGCTTCCCTCGGGCTTTTTTTTCATAGAAGCAGTTTACCATGATTGACACGTTATGGTTATCTTAGTATATTAATAAAGTACATTAGTTTTATCGGAATAATAGATTATAATTCTTTCCGACAGGGAGTCAGTGGGTCATACACCACGTCTTTCGCATAACCTAACAACAGGAGGGGGAAAACGCGTATGGATACATTCTTTGTTTTTTTGAATGTCGCTGTGCTTGTCGCACTGGTCGGACTGTTAATCCGCATGCAAGTGAAGCATTATTCTTTCAGTAAGCGGGTATTTACCGGACTTGGCCTTGGCATTGTACTTGGTGCAGTCCTGCAGGCAATCTACGGGACAGGTTCAGAAGTAATGACCCAGACGACTGCATGGTATGATATTGTGGGTAGCGGCTATGTCCAATTATTGATGATGATTGTTGTACCGCTTGTGATGGTTTCCATCATTCAGTCTATTATTAATTTGGAAAAGTCATCTGATCTTGGAAAGATGTCCGGCTGGATTATCGGATTTCTTGTGTCGACCGCAATGGTAGCAGCACTTGTGGGTATTGGCACTGCAGCGGTATTTAATTTGGATGCAAGTGAAATTGAAGCGGGCCAGGCTGAACAGGAACGCGGTTCAGTAATGGAATCACAGCTTGGAGATGTAGAAGGAATGACAATACCTGAGCAGATTTTGAGCTTCATCCCGTCAAATATATTTCAGGATATGACACAGGACCGTCCGACATCGGTCATTGCCATTGTCATCTTTTCAATGGTTGTTGGGATTGCCGTTTTAGGTCTTCGCCGGAAAAAACCGGATGAAGCAGCATTATTCACAAAAGGTGTCAATGCTATATTCGCCGTCGTGATGCGCATCGTAACATTGATTCTGCGCCTGACGCCATTCGGCATACTCGCACTGATGGCGACGACAGTAGCAACGACTGATGTAGCGGGAATTGTGGAACTTGGTAAATTTGTGATTGCATCTTATGGAGCACTGATTGCCATGTTCATTATCCATCTGCTGCTGGTTGGCGTATTTGGCCTCAATCCAATGACTTATTTGAAAAAAGTTATGCCGGTTTTAACTTTTGCGTTCACGTCACGTTCAAGCGCTGGGACGATCCCATTGAATATTCAGGCACAACGGAATTCGCTTGGTGTTGATCAAGGTATCGCCAACATGTCAGCATCATTTGGTGCTACCATCGGACAAAATGGCTGTGCGGGCATTTATCCTGCCATGCTTGCTGTTATGATCGCACCATCCGTCGGAATAAATCCGCTCACACCGGAATTCATTATTCAGCTTGTCCTGATTATCGGTATCAGCTCGTTTGGCGTAGCAGGTGTCGGCGGCGGCGCAACGTTTGCAGCATTAATTGTGCTCTCATCAATGGGGCTTCCAGTAGCTTTGGCAGGCTTATTGATATCGATCGAAGCGTTAATCGATATGGGCCGCACTGCATTGAACGTCAACGACGCAATGCTGACAGGCACACTGACGTCCCGCGTCATGAAAAAGCTCAATTTACAAACGTACAATGACAAGACAGCCATTGAACAGGAAACAGCTGTTTAATTGGTTAGTGAAAAGCCGCTCCAAGTAGAGCGGCTTTTTTGGTATTTTGCGCCGAGCTCCAAGGCGCAAAATACCAAATTGCGCGAGGACGCCACCAAATTGCGCGAGGACGCCACCAAATTGCGCGAGGACGCCACCAAATTGCGCGAGGACGCCACCAAATTGCGCGAGGACGCCACCAAATCGCGCGAGGAAGCCACCAAATCGCGCGAGGAAGCCACCAAATCGCGCGACAGCGCACCTTTCGCAGATTTTCGACCACTGCAGAAAATCCTCAGCCCCGAATCATCGCTAACACATCATCCAGCACCTGCTTTTTGCCTGTCGCAAAATAGCCTGCAAACGGGCATCCAACGGTTTGGATACGCTCCACCACATTATTAGTCGTAAACATATCGGGGCGCAAATCATCATTAACTTCATCCCAGAATAATGGGGCGGCAACTGTCGCGTCACTCCGCTTCCTTGGGGAATATGGTGCGACAATCGTTTTACCTTCCCCGTGCTGCAAGTAGTCAATATACAGCCGGTCACCGCGTTTATTTTTAAATCGCTCTGTCGTAAACAAATCCGGGTAGCTCTTTTCCAGTGTCCAGGAAATCGCCTGAGTAAATACCCCCGTCTCTTCATACGTCATGCTGCCCGCGGACAGAGGAATATGAATCTGCAGCCCTTTTCCGCCGGACGTTTTGACAAATGATATCAGACGGAGGTCATCCAGTATTTGCTTCAGCAGCCCCGCGGCTTTCACAGCAAGCGAAAAATGCTCCCGATCAGGTGGATCGAGGTCAAAGACAATTTCAATCGGGTGTTCATTTCCGACTGCCTGAAACGGAATGTGATATTCCATCGTTCCGTGATTGGCAAACCACATGAGTGAATCAAGGTCATTACAAACAAAATGCATGTCATGATCATCATGCCTAACACCTTTGATAAACGTCGGTGCATAATCCGGTAAATGCTTCTGGAAAAATGATTCACCTTCCACGCCATCGGGGCAGCGGATAACCGTAAGCAGATGCTGGTACAAGAAGGGGAGCATGTACGGGGCAATTTCCCGCATATAGACGAGCAAATCGCCTTTTGTCAATCCCGGTTCCGGCCAGAAAGTTTTATCGGTGTTTGATGCTTCAACACTCTCGGGCAGCATAGCCATATCCAGCTGCAATTGCTTCAGCGTGCAATTGGCGGCTGACTTCTCCGGGACAAGCTGCTTGAATTCAGGTTCACGCAGCTCACCCTTCAGCAAATCCAGCGTATGTATTTCAGCACAAATGGCCGGCGGGAGGCGATAGCCTTCATCCACTTCAGTCCCCTTAGCTAAAAATAAATTTCTTAATGTCGCAAACGTCTCGTCATCAAGTCCATGCTTGCATTTACCAATTTCCATGACATCATGATTCCGGTAAACACAAGCGGTAAAATAATTATTTTTCGGATTATAAAATGTCAGAAACGCTTGTATCGTCCGCCAGTTTTTGATTTTGAACCAGTCATGGTGTTTTTTGCCTTGCTGATACCGGCTGTTTTTGCGCTTGGCAACCATCCCTTCCGCTTTATGTGCAAACAATTCCTTCCAAAGCACGTTTGCATTTTCCGTATAGCCAACATAACGAAGGCGCTCTCCCAGCTGATTTCCATGATCAAAAATATCCGCCAGTTTCCGCTTTCGCTGGTCAAATGGATATTCAGCAAGTTCAGTACCTTTGCACATGAGCACATCAAACGCCATGAAACTGGCCGGACGAGCTGCAGCCGCCTCATTAATGCTGTCGCTTTTTTGCAAACGCCCGCGCTTTTGAATCAGCGAAAAATTCGCCTGATACGCATTATTTATAACAACTAGTTCTCCGTCGATTTCAAGCGGCAGATAATCCCGGACCCGTGATTGCTGACTCTTGCATTCTTCAATGATTTCGGGGAAACTCGCACTCAAATCGACATCGTTACGGCTGATTAACTGGATGGCGTTTTCATGCCAGTACAGCACGCAGCGGTATCCATCATATTTCACCTCGTAAACCCAATCTGCACCTTCCGGAATGTCACTGCTTGCGATTGGTTTCATTAATGTCACCTCAACCACCTCTCTCTATAAAATGCCTCACATGAAAGGATAAATTCACGCATCAATTGCCAAACTATACGTAAAAAGGAGGCTTTTTCATGCACACGATGTGGAAAGGAACCATCAGTTTCGGGCTCGTTAACATCCCGGTGAAAATGCACGCCGCAACTGAAAACAAAGATATAAAACTGCGGAATCTGCATAAGGAATGCGAGACACCGGTCAAATATCAAAAAGTGTGCCCGAACTGTGACCGTGAAGTTGAAAATGATGAGATTGTTAAAGCGTATGAATATGCCAAAAATAAATTTGTCGTGCTTGATGATGAGGAATTGAAGAATTTAAAGAAAGAACAGGCGGATAAAGCTGTTGAAATAATGGATTTTGTCAGCTTGGACGAAATTGATCCAATTTATTTTGAGAAAAGCTATTACCTCTCACCGAATGAAGGCGGAGCAAAATCTTACGGCCTTCTCCGTTCAGCACTTGAAGATACCGGTAAAATTGGAATTGCCAAAATGATGATCCGCTCAAAGGAGCAGCTTGCCGTCATCAGGATTTATCAGAATACGCTCGTTGTCGAAACGATTCACTATCCGGATGAGGTGCGTGATGTCAAAGATGTTCCGAATGTTCCGGCAGAAACCGACAATGCAGAAAAAGAGCTCGATACGGCGAAAATGCTTATCGATCAGATGACAGCTGAATTCGATCCGGATAAATACCACGACGAATACCGCACGGCCTTAATGGAACTGATTGAGGCGAAGAAAGAAGGGGATGAAGTGACCACAACGACCGAGAAACCGCAGCCGGACAATGTCACGAATCTTATGGACGCCCTTCAGGAATCGCTTAACCGTGCCCAGAAAGACAAGAAGCCAAAGACAAAACAAAAATCAGCTACCTCACCAAAAGAGAAGAAGAAAGTGGCAAAATAATGACATTCTTTTCATTCCATTTACGATTTACTAACAAATGACGTTTACCTGGCGTAACTCGGTTTTACATGGGGTATAGTGGGTATAGAAAAGTCAAAGAAATTTAAAGAGGTTGTTCAAAAAATCTATCCTCTTTTTTGAACACACAAGTAAAGGGATGAAAGAACGTGGAGAGAAATGCTTACTTTGACAATGCAAAATTGATCCTGATATTTCTGGTCGTGTTTGGTCACGTTATTCAGCCTTTTGTGGATGGATCTCAGGGTTTGAACACATTATACCTCTGGATTTATACATTCCATATGCCTGCTTTCATTTTACTGGCAGGTTTTTTCGCAAAAGGTGCCGGGAATATCAGTTATATCACGAAATTAGCTAAAAAATTATTGATACCCTATCTGATTTTCCAGGTTATCTATACAGGTTATTATTTTCTGATCGACAAAGACGGCTGGCAGCTGGAGGTGTTCTATCCCCACTGGGCTTTATGGTTTTTATTCAGCTTATTCAGCTGGCATATGCTACTGATCCTGTTCAAAAAAATGCCGGCTGTAATGGGATTGTCTATCTCGATTGGCATCGGGCTGATTGTCGGCTACTTTGGCGATGTCGGTCATATGTTCAGCTTGTCGCGTACCTTTGTATTTTTCCCGTTTTTCCTTATGGGTTACTGGGTGACGCAAACACAGATCAAGTGGCTGAAACAGATTCAGCTGCGGACAGCCGCTTTAATTGTGATGGCTGTTGTGGCGGCAGCGATTTTCGTTGCCCCGGATTTCAATACAGGCTGGCTGCTGGCTTCTAAATCATACAGTACTTTAGGGCTGCCTGAGTATGGTATTATAGCAAGACTGCTTGTTTATATAACATCTGCGCTCATGACAGCCAGTGTGTTGGCCTGGATGCCTGAAAAACGCAATAAATTAACCGATTTGGGAACGCGAACACTTTATGTTTATTTATTGCATGGGTTCTTTGTCCAGTTTTTCCGGGCAGCTGATTGGTTTGCCGTCAATCATGTTATCGATTTAATTGGTCTTGCTGTCATGTCGGCACTGATCGTGCTTGTCTTATCCAGCAGACCGGTACAGAGCATCTGGCAGCCGGCTATAGAAGGTAGACTGTCCATCTTGAAAAACAAATACAAACAACGATTCGGTACGAGAAGGCAATATGGTGAAGACGCAAGTGCATAAACAGGTAACTTCTTAAAAGGGAAGGTGAAACCAATGAATGTATGCGTGTTTGGAGCAAGCGGTTATTTAGGTGCGTCAGTTTATCAGCTATTAAAAGAGATACCGGGGACAGATGTTGCAGGGACGTATTTGGAAGATCCGGCCGTGTTCGATGATCTGTATAAGTTGGATGTTAACCAGCCTGAGTCCTTTTCGGAATACTTTAAGCAAACTCAGCCGGATGTTATTGTTTGGTCTGTTATGAGCGGCCCGAATGAGGATGAGCTGATTCAGGAAGGTCTCCGGCATCTGATCACCCATATCACACCTGATACAAAATTAGTTTATGTTTCATCGGATTTTGTTTTTGCGGATGGCTATGGGCCGTACTCTGAAGGTGATTCGACGTCAAAATTGCCCGCGGAACACGTGCTGAGCACCTATGCAAATGCTAAAGTTAAAGCTGAAAACTTTATTACCCAGGATTTAAGCAATTACGTTATTTTACGCGCCGGTCCGATATATGGGGAAAATAAAATCGGTAAACTCGATGAACGAACCGATCAATTAATTTATCAGCTACGATTGGGCAACAGGATAGCGTTTCGTGATGATCTGATCCGGACATTTGTTCATGTCGGGGATCTTGCCGGGGTCATAACGGAGTTTATCCAAAATGATCAGACAGGAATCTATCATGCCGGTCCGGATAAAAGTTACAGTTTCTATGAATTCATGCAACAAATGGCCGAAAAGCGCGGCTTTAATCGGGAGCTTGTGGAAAAAGCTCCTGAAGACGAAGAGGTTGATAAGGAAGTTCCTAAAAATACCGTGTTAAACACTGAAAAAATTACCCAAGCGGTGAAACAAACATTTCGTTAAACGCGTATAATAGAATACCCCCTTATAGTAGAAAGACGCCCCGTCCATCAATGAGATGACGGGGCGTCTTACTGACAAAGGTACATATGGCATTTGTGGGGAATATCAAGGTTCTGTCAATAAGTTAAAATATCATATGCGCAAAAAGCGTAATGATCGGCAACGTTATAATTGTCCGCAGCAAAAAGATAACAAATAGATCTATTAACGAAACCGGTACTTTGGAGCCAAGCAAAAGTCCACCGACCTCTGACATGTAAATCAGCTGGGTGACGGATAATGCTGCAATAATGAACCGGGTGATTTCCGCTTCAATCGATGCCCCGATCACCGCCGGCAGGAACATATCAGCAAATCCGATTAATATAGTCTCGGACGCTGCCTCTGCATACGGCACCTGCATCAATTCAAGGAGCGGGATAAACGGCATTCCGAGCCAGCTGAAGACAGGTGTGAATTCAGCAATAATCAGTGCAATTAGACCAAATGCCATGACAATTGGTGCAACACCCATCCACATATCAAGAATGTTTTGGCTGCCTTCTTTAAAAAACTTATAGACACTTGTTTCTTTTCCCGCTCGGTCCAGCGCTTTTTTGTAACCGAATGTGAAAACGTTGTAACCTTCAGGGATTTCTTCGTCAACACCGCCCGCCGAATCGCTAACGTACGTATCCGCCTTTCGTGATAATGGCGGAATCCGCGGCATTATCAGTGCTGCGATTAATCCCGCGAAGATAACTGTCAGGTAAAAAGGAACAAACATATGCCCAAGTCCGACTTCACTGATAATGACAAGGGTGAACGTAATTGAAACCACAGAGAATGTTGTCCCAATAACCGCAGCTTCACGTTTGGTGTAGTAGCCTTCCTCATACTGTTTACTGGTCAGCAGCACCCCGATCGTCCCATCACCGATCCATGAGGCAAGTGAGTCGATCGACGACCGTCCTGGAAGTTTAAATAATGGGCGCATGATTTTGGTCATCAGTGTGCCGAACAATTCGAGCAGCCCATAATTCATCAATAATGGCAAAAACAATCCGGCAAATAAAAAGACAGCAAACAAAACATGCAATAAATCGCCCAATAAAAGCTGACCTGTATTCGCCCCATGCACAGCCTCAGGACCAAGCCGGAAGAATACCATAACAGCAAAGATCGCCGCTGCCACACGTGTTATCGTCCAAAATGTGCTTTTGTAAAACAGCTCATGAAAAAAAGGTGTTCCGGAAAATGCATCAGGCCCCTTTATTTTGGCGATGACCGTCAATAGTGCCGTCAGAACAATGATAATCGTCATAATAGCAGAAAGATGCCCCGAAAGCGCGGTCTGAACCCAGCCGGCTAAAACAGCAATCGGAATGGTCATGCCATCGCCGGAGCTGACCGGCGTCATGAACAGGAAGATCCCCAAAAGGGACGGGATAATGAACCTTAGATGGTCACTTGTGTTATACGGGTTATGGTTCATGATTTTCCCCCTCTCAAACCTCTTTTTCTTCATTATATCGGAAGTGATGGCGACTGACTACATGAAATTGGAATTGTATTATTTTTAATTAGTAGTGCGTGTTCAAAAGAGAGGATAACAAGCCAACGTCGAAATTCGATGTGTCATAGTTACCGGACTTTTTGAACACCCTTTAGTATTCATATTTGAATCAGCAGTTGAATATATTTAACAGAGCATGTCCGATTGCAGGACAAAAGGATTCGTTTAACTCAACAGAGAGAAGGGAAATGTAAAAATGAATATCAGCGGTTTGCAAAACTCAAACCGTATATGGGATCATTAAAATAAAGCTTGCGTTTGCGTGTGTTTTTGGTTATGTTGATTAAAACGTCAGTGATATCAAATAAAAAGAAAAGGAGTGCTGACCATGAGTGATTTTCTGAAAAAAGGCTTTCTCCTGGGTCTTGGTGCAGCCGTTACCGGAAAAGAAAAATTGGATAAACGATTGAATGAAATGGTTGAAAAAAACGAACTAACACAGGAGCAGGCAAGGACGGTCATGCGTAATTTTATGGATAAAGGCGAAATGAAAACAGATGAGTGGAATACCAAACAATATGAACAAACGCAGAAAATGGCCAAAGATCTCGGCATTGCAACGAAAGAAGATATAAATGAACTGCGTGCTCGGATTTCTGACTTGGAAAGCCAGTTGGAGGAGCAAAAGCAGCCGGAACAGTAAATTGTTGAAGTTTGTCGGTTATCTGTATATTTTGTAAATTTTAACTTTTAGTATTGATTCCCTGGCGGATTAGCAGTACAATAAGGTTAACATAAAAGCAGTGTACGCTATTCCGCCTTAACGGGAAGTAAGACTCCGCTTCAATCGTTCATGAAAACACGGAAAGATACGTGGGGATAACAGCCCGTAAAGGTCCGGTTCGTTCAACTAACATTCAGTGGGAAAAGAATTGAGGGGGCTCTCAGCGTTATGGAAAGCTTTTTGCAGGTAAGAGAAAGTACAGAAGAGCAGCTGGGCAGGAAACTTTATGAACGTGAGCTTGTCTTTCTGCAATGGGTTTATGAACGCTATACTGAAGAAAACGAACAGCAGGTAAACATTAGTCTTTAATAATATAGGAAGTGAAAAAGTCTTGGAACCGGCCAAGGCTTTTTGTATGGCCAAAAATGAGTTCGTGTTATACTGACTGATGTGAGTTATGAAAAAACTGCGTGCTGATTTTTATCATAGGAGCGTCTATCTGCTAAATCCACAAAAAGGAGAGGTCATGATGGCAGTTGCGACAGACACGATACTTAGAAAAATACAGCGGGAACTGACGGAAGCCCAGAAAATGGCTACTGATGAAACGGCAGTGAAAAAACATGCTGCAAATATCCAGCTTCTTTGTGAGTTATTAACGGATGAACAGTCTGTCCTGGAATCTGAACCCAATGTGACAGACCGTGAGTTGAAAGCGATGATGGGAAGTGAAGCGGTTAAGCGTCAGCCGGACCCCGCACACGATTCGATTGATCATGACGGTGCTAACGGAAAGTCTCTTTTTGATTTTTAACAGCCGAGAGAAGAGGTGGATATAAATGAAATTGTTTTTAGTTCTGGGAGCGATTAATGGGTTTTTAGCCGTTGCTCTGGGTGCATTCGGGTCACATGGGCTTGAAGGAAAGCTATCTGAAAAGGCCTTGGGTACATGGGATAAGGCTGTCAATTATCAAATGTTTCACACGATGGCTTTATTGGTGACCGGTTTACTGCTTGCTAGACTGCAAAGCGGCGGGATGACCTGGGCCGGCTGGTTGTTCTTTATCGGCATTGTCCTGTTTTCCGGCAGTCTATATATCTATTCAGTCAGTGGCATCAAAACGTTTGCCATGATAACACCATTCGGCGGAGTAGCCTTTTTAATCGGCTGGATTTTGCTAGGGTATGCTGTGATAAAGTATTTGTGAATGTGGATTTGAAATTGCATTTTACACCTGCAGTGGGGACTATAGTGAGAAAAATAGGATTGTAGCCAAAAGCATCAGCATTCCTGCTTTGGCAACCTGTTTAATGCCTTCGGTAGAGCGGTTGGTGTTAAGAAGAAAAAGTCCTTCAGAAAATATGCTGAAGGCGAGCAGATATACACACAACAGCATAATGATCACATACCCCTGCACGATGGCAATCAGCCCGATTACGACCGCGAGTGCCAAGGACAGCAGTTCTATGCGTATGTATTTTTCATATGGATTGTGCATAACAATTGCCCCTTTTGTGTGTGAAAACATCCAAGCGCCCGATGAAGCCGGGCGCTTTCTTTTATTAGGTTTTGAGCGAAGACATATCGGTTATCTTGGCGGGGTTTGCGATATTTGCCCGTCATTACCATACGGGTACTGATAATTCAGTTCCTCTTCAAACGTGACATAATCCAGATAGACCATTAAGAGCAGATATCTTCTGCCAGTTTGCGGGTCCCGTAAGATAATATGATCTCTCCCGGCTGCCTCAACAATTCCCCGGAAAACTTGCGCATTCCATTCCTCATTGTTTTCAAACGTCATATAGACCGTGGCGCGTTTACCTTCATTCAGCCGCAGAATGTTTTCAATGTAAGATTGTTCCATCGGCAGCATACCCTGAGCATTTTGAGCCTGTTGCTGCATTTGTTGTTGCTGATTTTGCGGCGGCGTCGTCTGTCTTGAATCGTAAATAGGATAGTACGCTGGAGATGACTGCGGATAATAGTAGTAGGGATATGGCTGATACGGATAGTAGCTGGCGTACGGATAGTTTGTGTTGTCTTTCTCACTCATGAAAAAAACCTCCTATATAGAATTAATATACTTTTGTACATTACGAAAATACTTCATTTTTTCAAGTTCATGATGTTATGGTCTACTGGATATATATATGAAAAGAGAATGAAATTGATGACAGGTGCGGAGAAAAAAGTGTGGGTTTGTTTTTTTAGGGAAGGGAGACAACTGTCTGTATACTAAAAATCAGCGGGAAATAGCGCCCCGCTGAATGAAGTTTCTTTAAACTTTTAAGTACGCATCAATATCTTCTTTAGCCAGATGGTTGCCGACGAAAAACGCGCCAAATTCGCCGTAGAGAGCGCTCACTTCGTCAAAGCGCATTTCGTAGACGATTTTTTTGAGTTGAATCACGTCGTGGGCGAACAGCGTGACACCCCATTCCCAGTCATCGAAACCGAATGATCCGGTAATGATCTGCTTGACTTCGCCGGCATATTGACGGCCAGTTTTCGAATGTTCATAAAGTAGTCTCGCCCGTTCTTTGAAATTAAGTGAATACCAGTTTTCTTCTCCCTGACGGCGTTTGTCCATTGGGTAAAACGAGACATGCTCCCATTTCGGCAGAATCGGATAGAGCCGTTCACGTGTCTTCGGATCATCTGCCGAGCTGTTGCCGCTGTACTGCGAAAGTTCCACAACGGAGACATATGAGTAGGCCGGGCGCAAAAACTCGGCAAATTTGGATTTATTGAATTCTGTTTCGATATCAGTCAATTCGTTCATCGTCGGACGTAAAAACATAAACATCAAGTCAGCTTTCTGTCCCACAATTTTATAAAGTACATGACTGCCGTTTTCGGCTTCTTCCACTGCTTCCCATGTCGTTAGCAGATTTTTGAATTCGTCAATTGCCGCCGTCCGTTCTTCATCCGACACTGCTTTCCAGGACGTCCAATCAATGGTACGCATGTCGTGGAGACAATACCAACCGTCCAATGTTTTTACTGCTTCAGCTGCCATAACTAATCTCTCCTTTATTGAAGTAGGGTCATATTCATATTGGGTGAAATTGTTTATTGAAATCGGCCTTTAACCGATTTCTCTCATGCTGAGCCCGGCGTTGGTTGGGTAGATCGTTATCCGGGTGATATTGTTTCACGTTTTAACTATATCACATTTAGGGTACGATAAGCATGAATCAGGGTGTTTGTCATGTTTCTGTCAAAAAGGCATAACACCCAAATGTTTGTGTTTTCAGGATTAAATAATTCACGTATCATAGAGGGCAGGAGGTGCTCCCGATGAGTAATCTTTTTGAGGAAATAAAAGATCAGCTGGCAAATGCTGATAAAAAAATTGTTTTTCCCGAGGGGCGCGATGAACGGATTCTGACAGCTGCCAGTCAGCTGGGTGCATCCGGCATTGTGACACCAATACTGCTTGGTGACAAAGGAGAAATAAAACAACAAGCGGAATCGGCAGGCGTTAATGTGTCAGCATGTGAACTGATCGACCCGCATGACTTCCCGGAATTTGATGAGATGATTGATGTGTTTGTCAAGCGCCGGAAAGGGAAAGTCACAGCTGATGAAGCCCGCCAGACGCTCCTGGATGAAAATTATTTTGGAACGATGCTTGTCTACATGGACAAGGCGGACGGGCTTGTCAGCGGTGCGGCTCATTCGACAGCTGATACCGTACGCCCCGCATTGCAGATCATTAAGACGAAAGAAGGGGTTAAGAAAACATCCGGCGTCTTTATCATGGTCCGCAACGATGAAAAATATGTGTTTGCCGATTGTGCTATCAACGTGAATCCTGACAGTCAGGACTTGGCTGAGATTGCTGCTGAAAGTGCCAATACGGCTAAACTGTTCCGTGTTGACCCGCGGATTGCGATGCTTAGTTTTTCCACGAAGGGCTCTGCCCAATCTGAAGAGACCGAGAAAGTGGTAAATGCGTTAGAGCTGGCGAAAGAGAAAAACGCATCACTTGTGATCGACGGTGAATTCCAGTTTGATGCAGCCTTCGTGCCGAGTGTCGCGGCCAAAAAGGCACCGAACGCCGTAATCAAAGGTGATGCCAGTGTCTTTATTTTCCCGAGTCTTGAAGCGGGAAACATCGGTTACAAGATCGCCCAGCGGTTAGGTGAGTTTGAAGCAGTCGGCCCGATTTTGCAGGGTCTGAATAAACCGGTCAATGACCTGTCACGCGGATGCAGTTCCGAGGATGTCTATAATCTCGCGCTGATTACAGCGGCACAGGCGTAATACGAGCGTACAGCATAAGGCTGTGCGCTTTTTTGATGGGTGCTTAATTTGCGTGCCGGAATTCTTACGTCGATAAACCACCAGATTGCCTGTATGACAAGATATAATCATATCCTCCTTTTAGGCAATGTTTAAATTAAATGAATTTTGAATTGTTAGATTAGAGCTAATCATGTAAAATAAAGCCATTAAACTTTTCTACACGTTTTGAAAGGGGTGCGGCAATGGAGCCGAGTCAGTCAGGTAACACGCATGTAGAATCACCGAAGAAAAGGAAGATATCATATGTCGGTCCCGGTCTGGTTGTAGCCGTGGCCGGGGTCGGCGCAGGGGACTTGGTGGCAGCCCTTGTGGCTGGTGCTGACTTTGGCCTGATGTTAATTTGGGCTGTTATTTTAGGTGCGTTTCTAAAATACATCTTAAATGAAGGCGTTGGGCGCTGGTACTTGGCAACCGGGCAAACCATCTTACAAGGATGGCGGTCCTTGGGAAGCTGGGTTTCAGGCTATTATGTGGTCTATGTTGTCCTATTTGGGCTTATTTATGGCGCTGCCGTGACGTCCGCATGCGCTCTGTTTATCTCTGCGTTATTCCCGGTTCTGCCTGTTTGGGGATGGGCCCTCATCCATGCACTGATTGGGCTTGCTGTAGGATGGTTCGGGGGCTATCAAAAATTTGAACGCATTATGCAATTTTTTGTTATTGTCATGTTTATTACCGTCGTTGGTTCTGCGCTATTTGTCTTGCCCAACATCGGCGAATTAGCGAACGGTTTAGTGCCCCGGATGCCGGATGGATCTTTTTTACAGACGCTGGGTTTGATTAGCGGTGTCGGCGGGGCTGCTTCCATTCCTTATTACTGCTATTGGATACGCGAGAAAAATTGGCAGGGCGGTTCGTGGATTTCCGTTATGCGCCTTGATTCAGCCGTTGCTTATATTATAACCGGTATTTTCTGTTTTGCGCTTATGATTGTGGCTTACCAGTTTTTGTATGGAGCAGGCATATCGATTTCGGGGAATGAAGGTCTTGTCACAATGGCCGAGATTTACGGTGAAAGGTTTGGAGCCGTCGCAACTTGGCTGCTGTTGATCGGTTTTTGGGCAGCTGCATTTACATCCTTGTTGTCTGCTTGGAACGGACTTCCGTATATATTTGCGGATTTTGTTCAATTGTTAAAGAACAAAGATAAAAATTCAAATCGTGATATTTCTGAAAAGGATCCTGCTTATCGCGCATACTTGCTTTGGCTGACATTTCCATCCATGCTGTTTCTGTTTATAGATGACCCGGTGTTGCTTGTTTTGATCGGATTGGCATTCAGCGCAACCATCCTTCCTTTTCTTGCAATAACGCTGATGCTGTTATTAAACTCAAAAAATGTGGAAAAGGTTTATAGGAATGGTGTGGCCAATAATCTGATTTTAGGCGGAATTATTGTTATCTTTGTAGTGATGGCAGGTATCGAATTATACAACTCTTTTTAAGTATTAGATGGTCACAGTCATGATAAGGAGATGAGTTGAATGGGTATATTTGCAAATGATGCTTTAAAAGGGGAGCATGTCCTGGTCACTGGCGCAACGGGTGGCATTGGCTCTGAAACAGCAAAGGTACTGGCAGAGATGGGCGCATCTATCACACTGACGGGACGGCGCGGGAATATATTAGAAGATTTGGCTGCTGAAATTCATGAAGCCACGCCTGATGCTAACGTATTCACCCATACGGCGGACATCGCAAATGAAGAAGAGCGCAATGAGCTGGTGAAAAGTGCTGAGAAGGCGTATGGACCGATCACATTACTGGTCAATAATGCCGGGATTTCCGGCGGCGGCCCTGTTGGGCAACTCGAACAGGAGGACATGGAACGGGTCATGCATCTGAATTACACATCAGCCGTTCTGCTGACACAATTGATTTATGAATCAATGAAAAAGCAGCAGCGAGGCGCAATTGTCAATGTCACGTCATTATCCGGCCTGCGCGGAACATATGGCGGAACGGCTTATGCGGGATCAAAATTTGCTATGACCGCATTTACGCATTCGATGGCGCTTGAAGCGATCGAACATGGTGTGCGTGTCAACGCGGTCAGCCCCGGATTTGTCGATACGGATATGGGGAGGTCATCCGCTCAGAAAAAAGCAGACCGAAAAGGCGTTTCACTTCAAGAAGTTATTGAGGATTCGATTCCATCGGGACGCATGACTAACCCACGGGAAGTGGCCAATACAATCGCCTTTCTATTAACCGACGCTGCAGAAAACATTGTGGGTGAGTCTGTGAAACTGTCAGGCGGCAGTGTGTTGCGCTGAGATGGAAGTTACAAAACATGGGCGGGAGTCATCATAACATGGACGCGAAAACGAAAACTTGATCCCTAGAAAACAATCTTCGTCCCGAGAATGAAAATTTCTGCCCGTGGGGAGGGGACTTCTGCTCGAAAATCAAAACTTCAGCGCGAGAAATTAAAATTCCGCCAAAGCGCCTCTCCAGCCATGTAAAATACTCACTGCATCTTGGAAACATCCTCATTCCGCTTCACCATCAGCTCATACCGCTTCTCAAATTGAATGAGCTCTTCATCAGAAAAATCGTCTGTAACAATCCGGTCGCTCACATCCCTGATCCCTTGCAGCACGCGCTCTTTCATCGCATCTACCGTCAACGCCACATCAAGCAATTCTGATAAAGAAGCCATCACTGATGGGTCAACGTCCGGATAGTCAAATTTCGTTTCCTCACCTTTTTTGGCGACATCGTAAAAATCGCGAATTAGCCGTGCACGCTCGCGGCCTTTTCCCTCAACATCAAGATAAATCTGGATCGCAGCACCGTCCTTGACTCGCCGCTGTGAAATGCCGGCAAATTTGCGACCGTCGATGCTCAGGTCATAATCACCGGGGCAATATGAGCTGGTAATTTCATATGCTTCAATCTCGTCTGTTAAGTCCTGCAATATGTAGCGGATGAAACTTACCATCGCTTCATAGCAGTCATAAATGGAGATACGCTTCATATCGGACAGAACGAGTGAAATATTCAGCACCCCGGCATCAAGTGCAACAGCCAGACCGCCGGAATTCCTGACTATCGTCTGGTAGCCGCGGTCAACGAGCAACCTGACCCCATCCTCCAGGTATGGCAGCCGTGAGTCGGGAATGCCCAGTACAACCGTATCCGGATGGACCCAAAGACGGACTGCGGGAACGGCCTCTTCACTGTAAGCAAACAATGACAACACATCGTCAACAGCAAACGACGTCAGTGCGGTATATGATTTTCCGTGGAAAAAACTTTTTTTCGAGTGGTCCAGATAACGAAATCGCCTGTGTGCGACAACATCTTTCCAATTTTTCATAGGTTGCTCCTTTAATGACATCTTTTATCCTAGGGGTAATTATTATATAATATATGATAACATTGTCGAAAGAAACGGGTTGAAAAGATGCCATATAAAGACGAGCAATTACACGAAGAAAAAGTATTCAAAGACCCGGTACACCGCTATGTTCATGTTCAGGACCGGGTGATCTGGGATCTGATTGCTGCACCTGAATTTCAGCGGCTGCGGCGGATTAAGCAGCTCGGGACATCATATCTGACATTTCATGGTGCCGAACACAGCCGTTTCAATCATTCGCTTGGTGTTTACGAGATTGTCCGGCGCATTATCGGCAACTTTGAGGACCGGGATGACTGGAATGATGACGAACGGCTTCTTTGTTTATGTGCGGCACTGCTGCATGATTTGGGACATGGGCCGTTTTCACATTCATTTGAGAAAGTGTTCAAATTAGACCATGAACACTTCACCCAGCAGATTATCCTGGGGGACACGCGAATACATACAATTCTCGAGCTTGTTGAGCCGGGTTTTTCGCAAAAAGTGGCTGACGTGATTGACAAAACATATGAAGATAAACTGGTTGTCAGTCTGATTTCCAGCCAGATTGATGCTGACCGGATGGATTATTTGCAGCGCGATGCTTATTTTACCGGTGTCAGCTATGGTCACTTTGACATGGAGCGGATTCTAAGGGTAATGCGGCCGATTGAAGATCAGGTTGTGATTAAATCAAGTGGCATGCATGCGGTTGAAGACTATATCATGAGCCGCTATCAGATGTACTGGCAGGTTTATTTCCACCCGGTTACACGCAGCGCCGAAGTGATTTTGTCGAAAATCCTTCATCGGGCCAAGTACTTATTTGAAAACAACTATACATTCAAATTAAAGCCGTTCCATTTTGTTTCATTCTTTAACGAGAATGTCGGTCTTGCGGACTATTTAAAACTGGATGAATCGATCGTTTTCTATTATTTTCAGCTGTGGCAGGAAGAGGACGATGAGATATTGCGGGACTTGTGCGAGCGATTCATGAACCGGCGTCTGTTTAAGTATATTGAGTTTAATCCAAACCAGCAGATGAATGAATGGATGGAACTGTATAAATTGTTTCAGAAGGCTGGGATTAATCCCGATTATTACTTGGAAGTTGATTCGTCCTCAGACCTGCCGTATGATTTTTACCGGCCGGGTGAAGAGGATGAGCGATTGCCGATAAATCTTCTGACGCAAGACGGGAGTCTGAAGGAACTCTCGCGAAACTCCGATATTGTTGAATCCATTTCCGGGAAAAAACGAACCGATCACAAGCTGTATTTTCCGGCTGACATTTTGAGGGGACTCAGCAATGATGACCCAGTTAAGAAACGGATAATGGAACTTTTGGACTTTGAGCAACACCTGGAAGGAGAGGGAGAAAATGCTGACTAATCATGCCAGACTTATGCAATTTTTTTCGGAAGCAAATGATATCACCGGGCGAAAAAAGCTGCAAAAAATGATTTATATTCTGCAGAAGTGCCACCTGCCGTTTGAAGAGAAATATCAGTTTCACTTCTATGGACCCTATTCGGAGGAGCTTTCCCTAAGAGTTCAGGAATTGTGCAATCTCGGATTTATTTCCGAGGAGAAGCAATCGGTGCGCAATTATATTCAATATTATTATCAGCTGACTGATGACGGGAAGGCATTTTTGGATCAGTTTCAATTGGATATGCCGGATATGTCAGAGCAGATAGACCTGCTGAAAGCGAAGAGCTCACGCTTTCTTGAACTTGTTTCCACCATGCTTTACTTTGAAGGGCTGACGATGGAAAAGCTGACTGAAAAAATCCACACCGTCAAGCCGAAGCAAAAGTATACGAATGCAGAAATAGATGAAGCATTTCAGTTCATCCCTCATCTAAGAGACATTAACCCGATCCAGTGAGCATTGGATGAAAAACGCTTTCGTGATATGCTACAATAAGAACCAAGAACAATTCAGGAGGGTTCTTGTAATGGCAGATCAATCTTCCAATCAGAAGAAGAGCAATCAATTTACAATTATAAAAGACGATCCGAATGACGGGCATGGCGGCTACGGTATCGGATCGATCAGTCTTGAAAATATGTCATCTGTTATAATCGATCCAAATGACGACCGTGCCTTTGTCGATATGGGCGCGATGCATGCGCGCAGCGAGGTTGAGCGTCGGGTGAAGTTCCAGAATGACAGAGAGGTTGTCAAGAATGGCAAACGCTATTGGATTGTTTGGGTTACAACTGAAAAAGGCGAAAACGGACCGTATTTTGCAGGCGTTGGGGCCAGTGAGCTCGTTGTTGACCGGTCAATTAAACGTGCATATAAATCAATGCCGGAACATGTGAAACATATGGAGAAATCATTAAAAGGAAAAATTGTGGTTGAACATATGGACGACCATTCCAAAAAACTATTGCGGGATTTTCTCGCTGATTTTGAAGGCGGCGACATGTGGAGAAATTCGACAGATGAATTGAAAGAGGCTTTGGCGGTAGAATAACAGAGCATTCAGCGGGCATTCCCCGCTGAATTTTTTTGCATGTAAGGAGGCAGGGACAAAAGACCCTCCACTGAAATGTTACTTTACTCAGTTCCACAGAAAGTGAACATTTTGTGACTTATTTATGAACAATCAATTAAAATCTTGTACTTTCAATGGTAAATTTGTAAAATATGTGTACATGGGCTAACTCATGCATTACTAGGACACAAAAGGGGCTGACTTTTTCACGGAAGTCGGCCTTTTTTGTTGCAGTTCAGCCGAAGACAGAAGATCCCCGCAACTGGCTCAGCCCCGGTCATGTGGAAGTGTCTCACAATCAAAACAGCGCATCAAATACTTTATCAAACAGACCCCGGTCATCTTCCTGCGGCGACTTTCCATTACGACCGGGTTCTTCCTGTTCACCCGGCATATGAATGGTGCAGTGGCCCTCAGGCTCTTTGCCCTTTTCAAAATACATGACACGGCTTGCGTCACAATAAGGTGTAGCGCGTTTACCGCTTGCAGGGTCAATCGCCACACCGACCACCCCTGGCGGCACATCAAATCTCTGTCCATCGGTATTCTGATGGGCATCTTCCATGAATGAGGCCCATATATTCTTTGAATAAGCTTCTTCTGCTGCTTTTGTTATTTGTTTGTTATTGTCATACCCTGTCCAGATACCGGTGACAAGTGACGGGCTGTAGCCGATCATCCAGCTGTCGCTCTCGGTTGTACCTGACTTTCCGGCATAAGTTCGGCTGAGCTGATTGGCGATAGTTGAACCTGTGACCGACATATAGCCATCAAGTGACCGGTCGAACATACCGGTCATCAATTGTGTTAAAACAAAAGTCGCTTGCGGATCAAGCACCGGATCGCTTTCTTTTTGCTCCCTTTCAAAAACGGTATTGCCATGCCTGTCAACGATTTTTTCTATCGTATGGCTGTCAATTTCATAGCCGCCATTGGCAAGCATCCCGTAGCCTGTCACCATATTTTCCAGTGTGACCGTTGCGGTGCCCAGTGCAAGGGACGGGACAGCCGGCAGATCACTGGTGATGCCGAATTTCTTTGCTGTATCAACCAGTTTTTCCGGTCCGACAGATAAATTGGTTTTGACGGCATACACATTATCGGACAGTGCCAGAGCCTGGGCGAGTGTTATTTGCTCATTCGCATAGTAACCATTATAGTTACTTGGTTGATAAACCTCGCCATCTTCAAGCTTGAATGCGGTCGGTTTGCTCATCAGCATGGTTGTCGGCGTGTAGCCATTGTTCAATGCTGTGTAATATAAAAATGGCTTGAAAGCGGACCCGGGCATTCGTTTTGCGTTCACCGCCCGGTTGAATGGGCTTTCTGTATAATCCTTACCGCCAATCAGTGCACGAATCCCCCCGGTATCCGGGTTCATGGCTATAGCGCCAACTTCAATGCTGCTGCCCGCTCTTATTTCATTTCCTGTATTTTTTTTAAGCTGATTTTGCAGACGGGTATCGAGCGTCGTATGGATTGTGTAGCCGCCTGAGCGGACTTTTTCCGTATCGAGCTCCAGAATCCTGGCTGCTTCTTTTAGTGCTGAATCCTGAAAATACGGTGCGACCGATACTTTTTCGCGATCTTCCGGTTCGGTAAAAGCCAGATTTTCTCTTGTAGCCAGTAAATGCTCCTGTTCCGTTATTTGGTCATTTTCAAGCATTAAACTTAAAATCTGCTGCTGACGGTTCTTCGCATTTTCCTGGTCATTGAACGGTGAGTAATATGACGGGCCTTTCGGAATGGCAGCAAGCATTGCAGACTCAGCAAGGGAAAGTTCACTAGCAGATTTATCAAAAAAATGCCTGCTGGCCGCCTCTGCCCCATAAGCGCCATGTCCATAATAAATGGTGTTTAAATAGCCTTCGAGCAGCTCGTCTTTTGAGTAATACATCTCCAGCCTTACCGTATAAAAAGCTTCCTTCAGTTTGCGTGCCCATGTTTTTTCATGTGATAAAAACAGATTCCTGGCATACTGTTGGGTCAGCGTGCTTGCCCCTTCTTTCAAGGATAAACTTTTTAAATCAGATAAAGCTGCCCCGGCAATCCGCTTCAGGTCAAAACCATTATGGCTGTAAAAATGCCGGTCCTCAATAGCGAGCGTCGCTTCGATTAAATGCGGTGACATCTCCTCAAGCTCGACCCAGTACCGGTTTTCCGCACCGCTTTCTTCTCCGATTTTTTCGCCGTCCACGCTGTAATAAACTGTGTTTTGATCATTGGTGAGCTCCGGCGGCCCCAACAGAAAACTGACAAAATAGACCCCGACCACGAAAAGGAATCCGCACGCCAATAAGCCAAGCGGAAGAATATAGAACAGCCGATGTTTTTGCCCGTTTAAACGAAATAATGATTTCATATAGTTAGCCCCGTTTACGACATAATCATTAATTCCAGTATGGGAAAAAACAGCACGGATTAAACCCGTCATGTTATAAGTTTGCAGCACTAAATGATGACAACTTTTATAAAACCTTTCAGTCTTTAAATTGAAATCGTCAGGGTTTTATCGCTATAATAGGTAATCATATCAAGCAGGAGCGATTCCGATGAAAGGGAATTCGAAACAAGTCGCTGTCGAGCTGAAGACAGCTATTGAAGATAGCGGCCAGAAAGAATACAATACAGTCAGGGAAACGGGTCAGCTTTATCAAAAGGCAAACATGGATGTGCTGACTTATACTGAAACGGCAGATGATGGATCGTCAATCAGCAATATGATGACGATCCATACAAATAAAGTAAGTGTCAAACGCACTGGACCGGTTCAGATGCATCAAACATTTCACGAACAAAAGCTGTCGGAAAATGTTTTCCAGCATCCACACGGGAATATACATATGGAAACATTTACGAATGCGATAGACTATCAGATGTTGACTGCACAGCAAAACGGTGTGCTCACCATTGATTATACTGTCAGGCTAAACGGGCAGGAGGAACGAGAGCATCAGCTGACATTAACGATTCGACCTAAGGAGGATTCCCAATGAGTAATGTACTGTCACAAACCGAAGAAACACTCAAACACGAGATCACGGCAGCAGTCCTGAAGGCAGAACTGGCCGGGGAGGACGAACTGCCTGAAGTCGTCCTTGAAAAGCCCAAGGAAAAGGCACATGGTGATTTTGCAACGAACATTGCCATGAAACTGGCAAAAATCGCTAAAAAGGCACCCCGTCAGATCGCTGAAGCTATCACCGCAAATATTGACGAGTCGAAAGCGTCCGTTGAGAGGGTGGAAATCGCCGGTCCGGGATTCATAAACTTTTTCATGAAAAATGACTTCCTCGGCGCCCTGATTCCCTCTATCCTGGATGCGGGTGAAGCTTACGGCCGGTCCGATTTCGGAAATGGTGAGAAGGTTCAGGTAGAGTTTGTCTCTGTGAACCCGACCGGTGATCTGCATCTTGGCCATGCCCGTGGCGCCGCATATGGCGATGTTTTTTGCAACGTGCTGAATGCAGCGGGTTATGATGTCGAACGCGAATATTATATTAACGATGCCGGGAATCAGATTGATAATTTGGCCATATCGGTTGAAACCCGTTACCTGGAGGCGCTTGGATATGATGCCGAGATGCCTGAGGATGGCTACCGCGGTGACGATATTGTCAGCATCGGGGAGGATCTTGCCAAAGAATATGGCGATAAATGGGTGAATGTGGACAGACAGGAGCGTCTGACATTCTTCCGGGATTACGGATTGGATATTGAACTCGGCAACCTGAAAAAAGATCTGGCTGATTTTCGCGTTAATTTTGATAACTGGTTTTCCGAGCAGTCTTTGTACGATAATAACAAAGTGAAAGAAGCCATTCAGACACTGCGCGATGGGGGCTATGTCTATGAACAAGACGGTGCGACATGGTTCCGCTCCACCGATTTCGGTGATGACAAGGATCGCGTGCTGATAAAGCGGGACGGCAATTATACGTACTTAACACCGGATATCGCGTATCATAAGGATAAGCTTGAACGCGGATTTGATAAAGTCATCAACGTATGGGGCTCCGATCATCATGGCTATATTTCACGGATGCAAGCAGCGATCCAGGCGCTCGGTTATTCGGCTGAAAAATTTGCCGTCAGAATCATTCAGACCGTCAATCTGTTTGAAAACGGAGAGAAGGTCCGCATGAGCAAACGGACAGGTAACGCGATTGCATTGCGGGATTTGATGGAAGAAGTCGGTGTTGACGCCACACGATATTTCTTTGTTATGCGCTCGAACGATACACAGTTCGATTTTAATCTTGATCTAGCGCGCTCCCAGTCAAATGATAACCCGATTTACTATGTTCAGTACGCCCACGCACGGATCTGCACAATGCTTGAGCAGGCCGAATCGAAAAGCTTTGTTGTGGGCGGAGAATTTAATGCTGATCTGCTGACGGCTGAGAAGGAAACAGATCTCCTGAAAAAATTGGGCGAATTTCCGCAGACAGTGGCCGATGCTGCCGTAAAATATGCACCGCATAAGGTGACACAGTACGCATTTGACCTGGCTTCACTGCTTCATAGCTTCTACAACGCGGAGAAAGTGCTTGATCCGGATAATCCGAAATTGACTAAAGCGCGCATCGCTCTGATGAAGGCAGTCAGGGTTACCTTGGCAAATGCTCTTGGCCTAATCGGCATCAGTGCACCGATTAAAATGTAATGTCTGCACTTGCAGGGGCAGTGAGCTCTTGCAAGTTTTTTATTAGCTTTCATTTCTTAACTTTCTATAAATCTGTTGACTGAATGATCATTCATAATATAAAGTAATAGTCATAATATAAATATAGGCGCCTGAAGTTTTTAGTTTCATTCTTTTCAAAATAATGCAATCGTTAACATTTTCCGTTATACTATACCAAAGGGGGAGCGAATGATGAACGCATTATTACTTATCAACTGGCTGGCATTCATTGCAATTGTCGCCTATGGCATATTCTTATTCGCTAAAGTCGTTGCCACTCGGGTTTCCTACATAAAAATGGGGAAAAAATCCGAGTTTGACCGGGACTTTAAAGAGCGTTTCCGGCGCATAGGGAAGATTGTCTTTGGACAGTCCAAGCTGTTGAAGGATAAAAAGTCCGGTACGATTCATGTCATGATGTTTTATGGCTTTTTACTCGTACAGTTTGGCGCGATTGACATGTTCGTTAAGGGATTGTCACCAGGCAACCACCTGCCATTCGGGATTCTGTACCCAGGCTTTACGTTTTTTCAGGAACTTGTGACACTCATGATCCTGGTGGCGGTCGTATGGGCATTTTACCGCCGTTATATCGAAAAGCTTGTCCGCCTTAAGCGCGGCTTTAAAGCGGGGCTTGTCCTA
>NZ_AGAV01000014.1 GCF_000224785.1 Lentibacillus jeotgali
GAGACCCCACAGCGAGCGTTCTTTGCGAGCGAGGAGGCTTGTGGTGAGCCCACGGAAAGCGAGTATATTCCAGCTGCGTCGTTAGAGATTCTCGCTAACTTCTGGTTTGTGTCGCAGTTTATATCAACTGCGTAAAAACGCAGTAAAATATGCGAAAAATAACTGGTTTTTATATTCGCTTCGCAGACTGGGTTTTCATACTGAAAAACCCATTACACTAAAAAAGTAACAGCATGGATGGGCTGTTACTTTTCTGAAATGCGATAAAATTATCTCTGTTCTTACATCAACGATCGGGCATGTTTTCGCTTTTGTTCTGTAATTGCTTCAGCTATTTTTCCTCCATGAAAGCGCCCGTTTTCAATAAAAATTTCGTTGTTGTTGTAGCCTGCTGCAACGACTCCGGCTACATAAACGCCAGGTATATTCGTTTCCATGGTTTCCGGATCAAAGAACGGCCGGCCGGAGCTCTCATCCACCCGGACACCTGTCTGCTTCAATAACTGAAAGTCGGGCTTATAACCGGTCATCGCAAACACATAATCATTTTCGATTTCTTTTGTTTCATTTCCTGCTGTATAGATAACTTTATCTGCAGTTATTTCTTTTATATGCGCATTAAATTCCATCTGGACAATTTCCTTACGCACAAGTGAATCAAATTCCGGTAAAATCCATGGTTTGATACTTTTCGAGTATTCATCACCGCGGTATAACACGGTAATATTTGCTCCCGCCTTATTAAGTTCGAGTGTTGTGTCAACTGCGGAGTTTTTCCCTCCGATAACAACCACATTCTTATTGAAAAATGGATGCGCTTCTTTAAAGTAATGCATAACCTTTGGCAGGTCTTCACCAGGAGTATTCATCATATTTGGCTGGTCATAATAGCCTGTTGCAATGATAACATTCCCCGCTGTATAAACTTGCTTTTCCCCATTCTCTTTTTGTGTTTCAAGCGCAAAGCTGTTTTTACCCGAAGCGTTAATACTGATAACTTTTTCAAATGAGTTGATTCTTAAGTTTTTCCGGCTGGCAACTTCCCGGTAGTAGGACAAAGCCTGATTGCGAACCGGCTTTTGCTTTTCCGTTATAAATGCCACTTCACCAATTTCCAGCTTATCACTTGAACTGAAAAATGTTTGGTGGGTCGGAAAATTGTAGATTGTATTGACCACATTTTCCTTTTCGATGACTAATGGATTGATCCCATTCTCCTGGAGAGTAATCGCGCAGGACATCCCGCATGGCCCGCCACCTACAATGATTGTATTCTCACTTTGCATCGTACGCACTTCCTTATAATAATGTTTTGAAAACTGTCTGTTCATCGGATTATTTGCTGTTTTATCATAATAAAAAACTCCTATCCAACTATACAAGATAAGAGTTTTTTCGTCACTAATTTCGTTTTAAAGTCTCCAACAAAATCGGACTGATAAGGCAGCCGTTTGTATCAGACCCAGCCGCGGAATCTTGCCGCTTCAGCCATTTTACGGACACCAGCCATATAGGCTGCTAAACGCATATCAACACGTCTCGTTTCCGCCGTATTGTAAATATTGTTGAAGGATTTGATCATAATTTCGTGAAGTTTTTTATCAATTTCTTCTGCTGACCAGTAGTACCCTTGGTTATTTTGCACCCATTCAAAGTATGAAACTGTCACACCGCCTGATGATGCAAGTACGTCGGGAACAAGCAATTTACCCCGTTCTGAAAGAATTCTGGTCCCCTCCAGAGTTGTAGGACCATTGGCAGCTTCGACAACGATGCTTGCTTTAATGTTATGGGCATTTTCTTCAGTTATTTGATTTTGTACCGCAGCAGGTACAAGGATATCGCAATCAAGCTCCAGTAATTGTTTGTTGGATATCGTATTTTCGAATAGTTTTGTGACGGTTCCAAAACTATCCCTTCTATCCAGCAAATAATCTATATCGAGTCCATCAGGATCGCTAAGAGCACCGTAAGCATCCGAAATGGCGACTATTTTGGCACCTGCATCATACAGGAATTTCGCCAGAAAGCTTCCGGCATTTCCAAAACCTTGAACAACGACTCTCGCCCCTTTAACATCAATACCTTTTTTCTTGGCAGCTTCATTGATGCAAATTGTTACACCTTTAGCAGTTGCAGACTCTCTACCGTGTGAACCTCCAAGGACAATCGGTTTTCCAGTAATGAAGCCAGGGTTGTTAAATTCGTCAATACGGCTGTACTCATCCATCATCCATGCCATGATTTGCGAGTTTGTGAAAACGTCAGGCGCAGGTATGTCCTTGTTTGGACCTACAATTTGACTGATCGCCCGGACATAACCACGGCTGAGTCCTTCCAGTTCACGGAAAGACATCTCACGCGGATCGCAGACGATACCGCCTTTACCGCCGCCATATGGCAAATCAACAATACCTGCTTTTAAGCTCATCCAAATAGATAAAGCCTTTACCTCTTTTTCGGTAACATTCGGATGAAACCTGACACCGCCTTTTGTCGGGCCGACAGAATCATTGTGCTGTGCACGGTATCCGGTAAAGATTTTAATGGAACCATCGTCCATGCGGACAGGGATTCTCACTGTCATCATGCGCATAGGTTCCTTCATTAATTCAAACACTTCATCAGGGTAACCCAATTTTTCCAGTGCGTTTTTAACAACAGTCCGTGTTGAGGCTAACACATCCATACTTTCGCTATTTTCTTTGGTAGAGTCTGCTGCGTTATCGGCTACCATGAATTTACCTCCTAGATATCGAAAAAAATTTTATTTATAGCTGTACTCAGAGTTTAGTATACACGTTCCTACCAAATATGCAATAAAATAAGTTGATTTTATTTGTGCAAAAGGAAAAAACATGAAGGCGTTTTCGTGAATTGTCATTGACCAGTTCACGTCAGCTGTAAAATGTATCAATCAGCTGCTTGACAGCTGATTCACTCATGATCACTTTCCCGTACTCTTTCAGCCTGTAGGACGTAATAATACTCGGAAAAGAAAACTCCGACATTATTGCAATCACATTCTCTCTATGGCCTTGAGGCAGCTCACCCTCATTAAATAACACGTAATAACAATGATCCATATGATAAATTTGACCGCCATTTATATCTGAAGCTTCCAAATAACTCGCCACCTGGATGATATCTTCAAAATCGTCGAAGGCAAAAATTAACTCTTTGCTCTCGTCCAAGGTGACTTTCATTTCCACAAAGTCTTCATCCCACTCTGAACTGCTGCCATTTCGGGTCACGAACACATGCATACCCTGAGCTTGCATTAAATGAACCTGAACCAGCAGTTCACCTTCGAGCTCAAACCCCAGTTCAGTACTCGCTTCATACATCATATCACTGAACAAGTGACGTACATTAGCTGCATCATACCATAAATCCTCTTTGGTAAAACCACGGTCTATTAAGTCGTCAAACGTCAGAAATATGGCGAATTGGTTGTTGGATACCCGCTCAATACGCATAAAGCATCCCCCTTCTAGCTTACATTTTAAAACCTGCTCGGCATTGTAATCAAAATGTCCGTTTACAATCAGCAGCTGTTTCTTTACTAATACTATATGCATCTGCGGCAGTTGTTGAACATTATAATTATTATTTGTCACTTTGAATGCTCTATAATATTTTAAGTCAATATATCCGAACCATTATTATACAGGTGAAAAGACTGCATGGAAAGCGTAAAAATTGGGCACCTTGCTACAGTCTATATTTACTATCAAGGCTCCGAAGGCCTCACAAATATAAGCAATATGTATACTGAATTTAGTTTACACCTTTAATGAAAAGCCAAAAAGACAGGTTTCCGTACTACATACGACTGATAACATCGATGAGTTCTTCTCCCCACAAATAAAACGACACGCTGAGTATAAAAATTAAAACTATAACCACAGATGCTAACCGTACAGATGCGCTACTGAGTTTGAATGTCGTTCGCTTATTATGGCCGCCATGCACTTCTTTTCTTGGGGGCAGGTTTAAGATGTCAATGTCGCGCTTTGTCTCTGCTTCCGGTTCAACTATCGTCTTTTTCTCTTCATTTTTTTGTTGACCTGCACTCTCTACTTCATCCAGGATTTTCTGAAGCTCTGCTCCATGATTATTATAATCTCTTGATTCGTTCATAATGTTCTGCACCTCATTTCTGAAAGCGAATGATAATCCCTAACACAAAATCCACTGTAAAATGAGCTATAATTGTAGTGAGTAAGTTTTCTGTTAGAACAAAAATATATCCGATATAGAAACTTACAAACAAAACTGAAATAAGCAATACTGGTTTCTTCAGGTAACGAATATGCACAAGTGCAAATAAAATGCTTGCTGCTAGATAACCGAATACTGTCTGAATCACACCGCGAAACAGCAGTTCTTCGGTAATGGAAACCATTAATGCAATACTAAAAGTTCCGGAGATGGGGCGATTTTTAAAGATTCTATCATTTATTCCGCCATCGTCATAGTACCTTTTAGGAAAAATATACATGAGCAATAAATCAACAGCGACAATAATAAATCCCGGTACTAAACCGTAATAAATAAAATCATTAATATCAATGCTGAAATAGTCAAACCAGTCCGAAACGTTATCAAACAAGAGAATGCTTAAAAATATACTTAAAATCAGCAATAACGACTGGGAAAAAATCAGTTGTTTTGTTAATTCTTTATCTGTTAATTGCTTAACAATCTCGCTTTGTTTCATGGTTGATCTCCAATAAAAAACAGCTTTTTTAATTTGGCTTCCCATGAAGAAACGTTCTCACTGGCTTGGGTTTGCTCCGGTTGCCAGCTTGTAAAGGAAAAGCCACAATTGCTGCAGCAGGCGTACAGTGGGGTATTGTAACCGCTCTGGAAACCTTTGTAAAGATGATCCCGCAAACACTGTTCATTATTTATCCAGCCGATGATTTCATCAAGTTTTCTGTCTTTTAAAACTGATCTTTCTGCTATGAATGCCTTAATATGTCTGATAGCATGTTCCCATCGTTCTTGTTGAAATACAAGTCGGTTTTCTTTAATTATACCATGCCTTTCCATCTGATAACGTAAAAATCGCCACTGGATTTCATTGAGCTCCAACATTTCATGCACTTCCTCTGCCGGCGGAAGTTGTGGATTTTGTAGATATAATTGATATAGCTCTCTAAACAAATGATTTATATTTTCCACAGAAGGCAGTTCATTTGCAAGCATCGACTTGGGAAGGACCTCATCACCAGGAGCGTATAGCAACAGACTGACACTTGATTTTCCATCTCGGCCGGCTCTTCCAATTTCCTGTAGATAGGATTCCAACTGCAGCGGAAAATGATAATGCAGAATGAGACGGATATCCTGTTTATTGATTCCCATACCAAAGGCACTTGTACAGCAAATCACATCAATCTGATCGTTCATGAACTGTTGTTGTATCGAAATCCTGTCTACCTGGTCCATCCCTCCGTGGTAATAGGCAATACGATGCGAGGGAAGTTTATTGGACAGTATCACAGCAATTTCCTCGGTTTTTCGTTTACTGGAAAAATAAATCAATGTCGGTACACGATATCGTTTTAATAACTTAATAATCATTTCTTGTTTTTGTCTATCCTCATTTACTTTTTGTACCGTTAATGTAATATTTTCCCGGTCCATAGGATAAATATGACTGACAATGCCTGGCCTGTTTAACGATGTGATAATATCGTTCTGTACTTCTTTGGTTGCTGTTGCACTTAATGCCATAACAGTCGGGTTATTCATTTGCTTTATAACATTACCAAGCCGCAAATAGTCAGGCCTGAATTCATGTCCCCACTGTGAAATACAATGTGCTTCATCGATCACAAATAAATCGATCATCATTTGTTTCAGGCGATGAATAATGTCTTGATGCTGTAGAATCTCCGGAGACAGATAAATCAGCTTGTACTGATCCAACTGCTGTAAAACACGTTTTTTCTCACGGGGATTCATAAAGCTGTTTAATGCTACAGCTGCTTTAAATCCCGTGGCCTTAAGCTGTCTAACCTGATCCTCCATTAATGAAATAAGCGGCGAAACAACAATCGTAGCACCTTTAAACAGACTTGCAGGCAATTGGTAGCAGAGCGATTTTCCTGAACCGGTCGGAAGAACGGCAAGCACATCATACCCGTCCAATATATCGTTTATAATTTCTTCCTGACCCGGCCGGAACGAAGAAATATGAAATTGGTTTCTTAACTGTTCATTTAGTTTTTCCTTTATCAACGTCATCACCTTGTTATGATATTTTCTCCACAGCCAGTACGAGTCGAATCTGAAAATAACTGATCGCTTCGCTTACTTCCTGTTTAATGGCTTTTAATTTAAAGGATGAGATTTTTTTGGCAGCAGCCAGAATTTCCTTCTGTTCATCTGCTGTCACGTATGTTTCAAGCGGGAAATTCTCATCATACAACGCAATCTCAACCATATGATCATAGATTGTATTCAACTTTAAATGACGCATTTCGGCAATTTCTTCTGCCGAATATTGCTTATTCAGCAAACCTTTTGTCTTACCTGCTGAATTCGTGATTCCCGCCTCTTGTGGCAGATCCTGTAAAAAGCGTGTGAACAGAGGATATACTGCCGTATTCCGGCTGATGATTGTCAGCATACGATGAATGATAGCAGTTTTGATTAATGGAATATCAAGCTGGTTCAATCCATAGAGTTCTGCAATCTGAAATCTGCTCATTCCATAATGGTTGTACCCTGTGAGGCTGTCAACAAAAATATTTGCCTCCATATCCGAATAATTCTTCAATAATTGATAGAGTTCTTCATGAAGTTGGTTCAGAAAAACTGCCTGATTCTGATACAATTGCTGATACTGTTTTTTCACCCAATTTGTTGCGACCGATTTATCGATGACAGGAATAAAATGAAAATTATTTTTTCTGCTGTTTGTCATTGTCTGAATGAGCAGAAGCAGTCTTTCCAGAAAAACAGGTGCTTTCTGATAATAATCCATCCCGTTAAAATAATTAATCGGAACATGTTCTTGATGCTCATGAAGCCAATTTTCTCCACGAGCGGTCGTTTTTGCTGTGTTGTCATTATACAAGGCCAGCAAGTTACCGTCGGCCAGTTTATGTATGTGTTTATCAAAATCCTGTTTTTGCAGCATGGGATATATTCCATAAAAACGATTCAATTGGTATAGGTGTGAATCCTGCACCGTTTGAATCGAACGTTTTCCTTTTAGTAAGTGGTAGACTGCCGAAATACTTCGTCCATCTTTAAATCTGGAGCAGCATGACATGACAATATAATCAAACAGCAATAGAGGCCCCCCTTTCGATAAATCTAATACACTTTCATGTCAATGATAACACGTTCTGACGCAGTTGAAATGTGTAACATACTTTTTTACAATAGAAGGTGTGGCAACAGGTTCTTTTAAATGGGAGAGATTAGATGCCGAAATATACAATAGTGGATCAGGAAACGTGTATTGCCTGCGGGGCATGCGGAGCGACCGCTCCTGATATATACGATTATAACGATGAGGCGCTTGCCTATGTTATTCTGGATGAGAACGAGGGGATTGCTGAGGTGCCGGAGCACTTGGAGGATGATGTGCTCGATGCATATGAAGGGTGCCCGACAGACTCCGTTAAGATCGCTGATAATCCTTTTCACGGAGACCCATCAAACTATGAGGAGTGTTAGAAAACATATCTTTATTTTGGCATACAGCGGCTTCCTTGCCGCTGGTTTTGTCTTCTAATGGACAGTTTTGATGAGAAAAACAGATAAAAATACCAGCTTGTCAACTGATATTTTGCAGATAGAAACGGTTATTGGCATACTTTTTAAAGAAGTGGCTGATAATCGGATACAATAAAGTAATGAACACAGCATTGCCAATAGCGTGATACGTATCAAACGGCAAACCTGCCAGATAATAAGGCCAAAATTTACCAGCGATGGAATACGTGGTCAACGAAATAATTAGACCGTATAAAAATCCACAAAAGATTGAAAACAAAACGATGATATATACCGGAACCCTTCGCGGATATTTCCCTAAAAAGCTGCTGATAAGTCCGATCAATGCCCAGGAAACTACCTGCCAGATAGTCCAGATCCCCATTCCCAATAGCATATTGGATAAAAACGTTGTTAATAATGCGAGTATGGTGGCCGCTGCCGGACCAAGCAGCAGACCGCAAATGATGATCAAAGATGTGACAGGCTGAACATTGGGGAGAAATGTAAACGCACTTCTACCAACCACCGCAAGTGAAGCAAGCAAAGCCAGTAAAGTCAGCTTGTAAGTGTTCATCAGATTATTCCCATGCCTGTAAATCGAATGTTACTTTATCGCCAGGCGATAATTCATATTCGGCGGCGCCCACATTTGCCATTTCACCATTCACCTTGAAGATCCAAGACTTTTGTTCATCTTCCTTGGCGGAAACTCGTTCGATGGAAGTGATAAATTGTCCGTTCTCTTTCGTTTCTACATAAAAATTCTCCTGCAGTACGTCCATTAGTACAGCGCCTTCTTCTATCTCAATTTCTTTTTCTGCAATGTATTCGGATCCTTGATCTTTGCTTATTGTCATTCGGATTTCATCTTCGCTGAGTTCACCATCCGTGTTTTCATTTGTTGAAGTCTTGGTACCGTTATTTGATTCAGATTGCTCCCCTCCCCCGGCACTGCAGCCAGCTATTAATCCGATAACCACCAGTATCGAGGCAATTCGTAAAAACAATTTATTCATTTTCGTTCCTCCTGTGTGTCAGTTTTGGACTGTTTCTAAAAACAACAAACAATCCGAATACAGCCTTAAGGAAAAGCAGTGATGGAACCCAAAAGCATTGTTAATAATGAAAGCATCAGAATACTAAAAAAGCCAACCTCCTTCAAAGGTTAGCTAAAAGACAATCGAAACATACATGCTGAATTCATATATATCGTTTTCGGTTGTCCCAATCACTCAAATCCTCGGAGCATTGAAACATTAGACATTGGCAGGTCTACTGACTTGTGACTCATACCTACTCTAAGCCCTTCCCGTACGGTATGCCATACAGTGGTCTATGCTTATTTCGTCAATCACATACAGTTGCGAGGGCAGTTCCAGACTTTCACTGGATTCCCTTTTAAGTGGCTGTTCAATAAGTCCGCTAAATGAAGTTTCACTTTATCGTCCTTTTTGAACACGCTCATTAAGCTTTAACACCAATATCTATTACGCTTATTAAGATTTCTGGAATATAGTATCATAAACCCGTCGATTTTTCCAGCATATCTACAACGGAATTCTGATTTCAAACGTTGTGCCTTCATCCATCATACTTTTGACATTGATCGTTCCTTCATGTGTTTCAACGATATTTTTCGCGATCGCGAGCCCCAGCCCGGTACCTTTTTTCTTGCCATTCCTTGTTCGCGATTTATCTGCTTTATAAAAACGTTCAAAAACAAAAGGTATATCTTCTTCTGGAATACCGCTTCCGTTATCCTCTATTGACACTTTCAGTTCAGTATCTGTATTTTCAGCTGTTACTTTGACAAAGCCCTGTTCATTTGTATGTCTGATTGCATTGTCAATCAGGTTGGTGAATACCTGCTCCATTCGGTCAGCGTCCATCGATATATGGGATATGCTTAAATGGTTTTTTGAAATGAGCTGAACTTTACTTTCCTCAGCCAGCCCTCTGAATTTCTTCAGGATACGATCCAGAAATTTACCGGTATCAACGTTTTCTTTGTTTAACATAGTCTGGCCTGCTTCCATCCGGGCAAGATCAAGGAGTTCATTAACAAGTCTCCCCATACGAAGTGACTCTTCATGAATTATCTGTGCCAGATCATTTTTCTCTTCTTTGGAATCGGCGACATCATCAACGATTGCTTCGCTGTAACCCTGTAGCATTGATATAGGTGTCCGCAATTCGTGGGACACATTGGCAATAAAGTCCTGCCGCATCTTATCCAGTCGTCTTTCCTCTGTCATATCGCGAATGACAGCCACAGCGCCGCGCACATAAGACTGGTCATACAGTGGTGTCATGATCATGACCCATGTTCGCCCCTGTGCGTTAATTTCTCGAATCATTTCTTTTTCGTCCTGAATGACATTTTGTAAAATATCACCCAGCGGCTCAGGAGATTTTGGGTTACCATCGCCTGATTCAATACCATTTTCGTAATAGAGTTTTTCAATAAATTGCTCTGCAGGCGAGTTGGTTACCAGCATATCACCGTTTCGGTTCAAAGTTATGACACCATCGGCCATTGAACTGACAATACTTGAAAACTGTTCCTTTTCTTGTCTCAAAGCATTAATATGGAATTTGAGCTGTCTTCCCATTCGATTGAAGGCCATAGCCAGTTCACCGATCTCATCATGAGTAAGAATCGGCACTTTTGTATTAAATTCTCCGCGAGTCAGATCAAGTGCTGCCTCCCGCATCTTTATCAGGGGTGAAGTGATTCGCGTTGACAGAAAAAAGGCAAAAATGGTTGTTAAAACAATGGCAATCCCGGCAGCCAGGAAGATAATTTTAGTCGTGTCAGCTTTGGTTTGATTAACGATATCAAGCGACTGATAAATAAAAACAGCTCCGTTCGGATTGATCGGAGTACCGACAATCATTGCTTTCACATCAGTGTTCGGCAGTGTCGTCTCCTTTTGGACATCCTCACCATTCCTGAAGACATTCACTAAATCTTCGTCATTCCGCAGCCACTGGGGATCAAGCTTATTTAAGTCACTATCAGTGCTGTCAGATGTACGGAATGTTCCATCACCATAAACGATGGCGACCCGACTCACTGGGTCTTTTAACAATTCAGCATTTTCCAGGGGCAGTTTCTGGTTATCATATTGCTCAACCATTTGGGACACTTTTGTCGCTGTCTGCATCATATCCTCTTCAGCTTCATTTACATGGAAATTTTCAAAAAAACCTAATAATAAAATTGTTAAAATAAATAACACAAAAGAAACTAGCAATAATATCGTTATTGCTAGCTTCCCAACAACACTACGCCAAAACATTATGCATCATCTGCCTCAAATTTATATCCGACACCCCAGACAGTTACAATCATATCTGCGGCCTGCTTGGATACATAATTTAATTTCTCCCGCAATCGTTTCACGTGTGTATCAACTGTACGTAAATCCCCGAAGAATTCATATTCCCACACTTCCTTCAGCAGTACTTCCCGGCTGAATACTTTATCGGGTTCTTCAGCCAGAAAGCATAATAATTCATATTCTTTCGGTGTCAGACTTACTTCGATACCGTCAGCTGTGACGCGATGGGCATCATAGTCGATTGTCAAATGAGGGAAAACAAGCAAATTTTTGGTTGGCTTCTCCGTTTCATGATAATTGCCGGAAGTAACACGCCTTAATACTGCTTTAACACGGAGCACGACTTCTCTCGGGCTGAAAGGTTTGACAATATAGTCATCGCTTCCGACTTCAAATCCCTGTACTCGATTGGATTCCTCTCCCTTTGCCGTCAGCATGATAAGCGGCGTATCCTTTTCCTTGCGCAATTCTTTGGTCATTTCAATGCCATCCATCTCCGGCATCATAATGTCCAGCAGTATAACATCATAGTCAATATCCAGTGCCATTTCCAGTGCTTTTTTGCCGTCCTCCGCTTCCTCTACTATAAAATCTTCTTTTTCAAGATACATTTTTACCAGCCGACGAATCCGATCCTCGTCATCCACTACCAAAATTTTTGGCTCTGCACTCATTGATACTCCCCCTTATCCAGGTTTTGTACGGTATTATATAAACGCTAAATAGTTATGCATAGGAGTGTAGCCCGGCCAGGATCAGGTTGACGGCAATCAGATTAAACATAATGATTGCAAACCCGCCCACGGCAAGCCAGGCTGATCGTTCGCCATGCCAGCCTCTTGATAGCCGTAAGTGCAAAAATGCTGCATAAAAAAACCAGGTCACCAATGCCCATACTTCTTTCGGGTCCCAGCCCCAGAAGCGGTCCCAAGCAATTTGAGCCCATATGGATGCAAATATTAAACCGCCCAGTGTGAATACTGGAAAACCGATGGCAACGGCACGGTATGATATTTCATCAAGCATGTCCGGCTTAGCTTTTTTCAAGAATGGCTGAATAGCTGCTCCTACACGTTTGCGAAGAATTAACCGGGTCAAACCGTATAACACAATGCCAGCCAATACTGACCAGATAAGCGTATTGAATTTTCTTGCCGCATCAACACCCTGCATCCAGCCCGGTGCATCAAATAATGGTTCCATTCTGTCACCCGTCAGCAGCTTGCCTTCATTCGGACCGGCAATCGGCGGCAAGTGGTAGTCCGTCGTAGTTGTTTGACCATTGAATGTATACTCAAATTCAGCGCTGTACCCTGATAGGTTGAATGCAGTTGAAATCACACTGAAACCGACAAAAATAAACAGTGAAAGCAGAACAATTTCGAGCCACGTTGTCCGTTTGCTGCGGACAGTCTGATCGATTTGTCTGATTAAATAAATAAGCCCTGCCACAAAACTGATTGATAAGATTGCCTCACCAAGGGATACTGTTGTGACATGAATATACAGCCAGTGACTTTGCAGTGACGGAACCAATGGCGCGATCTCAGTCGGGAACATACTGGCATAAGCGATTACAATCATTGCAATTGGGAGGGCGAATAATCCCAATATATTTAACTTGTAAATAAAGTAAATAATAATAAACGCAAACACGATTCCCATTCCGAAAAATGTCATGAATTCGAATAGGTTACTGACTGGTGCGTGTCCACTCGCCATCCACCTTGTTATAAAATAGACAATTTGTGCCAGAAAACCGATGATGGTTATGGTGATGCCTATTTTTCCGCTAATGCTTTTTTTCGCTTGTTTCTTATTTTCTTTGATTGTCGCCCCAAAAAATATTGTCGCAATCAAATAAAGGATAAATGCCGTATACAGCATTGTGCTGCTTATACCAACCAATGAATCCATTTTATATCCTCCTCCAGCTGTGGGGGTTCAGTTATTCGATTTCCTGCTGGTCTTTAACCATCTTAACATTGGTATCTTCAATAATATGTTCAATATCTTTCTTTAAACCATACCAGTTTTTATTCGTATGGCCTGCTACCATCATACCCTCACTTTCCGGATGCAGCCAAATCCGGCGGTGGTGCCAGTACATGCCCTGGATGACGCCAATCATGAAAATGGCTGCACCGATGATAAATAATGGAAGCGTATAGTCGCGTCTGACCGTTAAGCCACTAGCATAACGGGTTTCAAAGTTTTCAATGCCCAATTTATAATCGTTCTCACCGGTCGCATCCACATTCCTTCCAATACCGACAAAACTTATTTCTGATTCTTCATTTCCCGGTGGATTTACATTGAAAACGAAAGCTGGGTTCCTTGGGTAATTCGTTTTGGATCTCGGTTCACCCTCATCCATCTCATAATCTGGGTAATACTGACTGACTGTAACACTGAAACCATTATCCAGGTTATATTCGTTTTTTGGATCGGTCAGATCGACTGTAAACGAACCTAGCGATTTTTCATCTGGGTCATTTGTTTCATGAACCTTAAATGTCATACTTTGAAATTCATTTTGCTGATATCCGGACTGATAAAGTGTATAACTGTCAAATTTCAAAGGATGATTCAACTTTATCTTTTCTTCCTTCACTTTCTCAAGTTTGGGTTCGGCTCCTGCCACTTTTTCGCCGGTCTCTTTATAAATGACAGCGTTTGTCTGATAGTTTTTTGCAACATTTCCTTCCTGGGCAATGGCTTCTTGAAAACGTGGATCATTTTCATCATAGGTTTCCAGAATAAAATCCTTGTTCTTAATGTGATATTCACCATCTGTGCCCGGGATAACGGTTTGTTCACCTTCCCGAACCCACACATATTCATCAAGATACATGAACGGCGTCATGCGTAATAAGGCAGCAATCAGGACAATAATCAGACCGATATGGTTCACGTACGGCCCCCAGCGGGAGAACCTGCCTTTCTCTGCCAATATATGACCATTCTCTTCATGAACCTTATACCGTTTTTTCTTTAGCTTGGTAATCAGTTTTGCTTTGTCGTCATCCGTTGTATTATCTGTTTCACTGAATAAACGCTGGCGTTTTAAAAATTGTGTATGACGCCTTGGCCGTTGTCTTTTCAGTGCTTTGTACAATGGCACGAACCGGTCAATGCTGCATATGACGAGTGAAATCCCGATTAATGCAATCAGCAGCATATACCACCATGAACTGTATAAATTATGAAAACCCAATTGATAGTATATTTGTCCCAAAATTCCATACTGGGATTCATAATAGATGGACGGATCACGGGATGCAGCGTTTGCAGGTATGTACTGTTCCTGGGGGAAGATTGTTCCCAGACCTGAAGCAATCAAAGCGAGAACAATCAGCCAGACCCCGACTTTAACCGAGGAAAAGAAATTCCATGTTTTATCAACAATTGATTTATTATATGTCTGTGATCGGCGGGCACTTCCATCATATCGCATATTGAGCAACTTGCGTTTATCATTGCCATCGATATGCTGATTTCCTTCTACCGGTTTACCGCATGCTTCACAAAGCACTGTTCCCTCCGGATTAACATGCCCGCACTCACATTTAATTTTACTCATTCGTATCCCTCACAATTAACGCATCCTTTACTGCTCCGGCTGTATCTGCTGCAGATAACCCTCGATCTTGTCCAGCGTCAGGCCACCTTCAACAACTTCTTCAATTTCACCGTCCGGATTGATGAAGAATGTAGTTGGAAGCGGCTCGACATTATAAGCGTTCATCACTTCTTCATTGGAATCATACGGTACAGGGAATGTCAAATCGTATTTATTGATGAATTTATCTACAACGAATTTTGTTGTATCAAGGTTCACAGCAACAATTTCGACACCTTTCTCTTTATACTCGGGGTAAAGAGATTGCATATAGGGCATCTCGTCTTCACAAGGATCACACCATGTGCCCCAAAAATTTAGCATGACACCCTTGTTTTCCAAGTCGCTCAATTGAACCGTTTCACGCTCGTTATTTTCGTTTATCTGTTCAAGCTTGAAATCGGGCGCCTCAGTGCCAGCTTTAACAGCTGTTTCATCCTGGGTTAAATTAGACACTAAAGCATAGACAACGGCGGCAAGCAATACTGCCAGTACAACGGTTCTGAAAATCAGCCGGTTTCTTTTTTTCTGTTTTTTATTTGATTTTGATTGATTATTATTCATGATTGCTCACTCCTTACGCCATTATACCACGTAAACAGTATGATAAATTTGTCCATTAATCAACAATTTGACTACTCGCTGAAAGCCGCATCTTTTTTACTTCGTGGGGGGTCAGCCGCCGGTAGTCGCCCGGTTGCATCCCTTTAAGTGTTAGCAAACCATATCTTTCTCGTTTCAGTTTTGAGACAGGGTATCCGAGCGACTCCATCATCCGCCTTATATGCCGGTTTTTTCCTTCATGAAGGGTCATTTCGATGATCATATGATTTTTTTGTCTGTCCGTTTCAAGGATTTTATACCCGACGATCTTTAACAGTTCATCGTCCGAATGGATTCCTTTACGGAGCCTGTTGAGCTCGCGCTTGTCCGGGATCCCCTTTATTTTCGCAACATAGACTTTATCGATACCATATCTTGGGTGCATCAGGAGATTGGCAAAATTTCCATCGTTGGTTAATAATAAAATACCGGAAGTATCGTAGTCCAGCCGGCCTATGGGATAAATACGCTCCTCCACTTCACCAAGGTAATCTGTAACAACCTTCCGCCCTTTATCGTCTTCAATGCTGGAAATGACGCCCCTTGGCTTGTACAGCATGTAATAAACAGGTTCTTCCTTTTCTAGCTGTACACCTTCCACGTCAACTTTATCCTGCGGGCTGACTTTTGTTCCCAGCTCCGTGACTGTTTTGTTATTTACCTTTACTTTACCGTCAATAATTAGTTTTTCGGCTTTTCTTCGGGAAGTCACCCCGCTTTGGGCGATTACTTTCTGCAGTCGTTCGAATGAATTTGTCATCATATCACCATTTTCTTTAATTCTTACCATAATAATAGCGTTAACCATATGTTAACGCTACTCTAACAGTTTATCCAAATATTAATGTAACGATAATAACCGAGGCAATTATACCAACAAGGTCACTTAATAGTCCAACTTTTAGCGCGTACCGCATTTTTCGGATGCCGACTGCACCAAAATAGATAGTTAATATGTATAGAGTTGTATCCGTACTACCTTGCATGGTTGATGCCAGTCTTCCTATGAACGAATCAGGCCCGTATGTCCCGATTAGTTCTGTCGTCATTCCCAGTGCAGCTGTTCCGGAAATAGGTCTTACCATTGCCAGCGGAATAATTTCCGGTGGTACACCGATAAAGACCAGAACCGGCGAAATCAGCTGAATAAATGCATCCAAGGCACCCGAACTTCGAAGGATTGATATGGCGACAATCATACCTACTAAAAAAGGGAGTAAAGAAAATGCCATTTTGACACCGTCTTTCCCCCCTTCGACAAACGTTTCATAGGTCGGCACACGCTTCCACGTTGCAGCAAGGAGCACAATCAGAAGGAAACATGGTATCAGCCAGGTGCTGATCAAGGTAATAACGCCCAAAATCTATCTCCCCCCAACGCTTCGGTAATAGAAGATTCGATCAATGATCAGCGCACTGATCGAGGAAATGAGTGTTGCTATTATGGTTGTACCGACAATTTCAGTTGGCAAAACAGAATCATATTGCATTCGGATGGAAATGACTGTTGTCGGTATTATTGTCAGACTGGAAGTATTTAAAGCAAGAAATGTTATCATTGATCTTGATGCAGTGTCTGATCCGCTCAGCTCCTTCATTTGTTCCATGGCTTTAATTCCCAAAGGTGTTGCTGCATTGCCTAGACCAAAAATATTTGCCGTAATATTGGATAGTATATACCCCATAGCAGGATGGTCTTTTGGTATCTCGGGAAAGATTCTTGTGATAACCGGTCTGAATAAGTTGGCTAGAAATCGTAATATCCCAGCCTCTTCGGCCACTTTCATAATCCCAAGCCAGAATACCAATATGCTGATCAGTCCAATGGATAAAGTCACAGCTTCTTCTGCACTTTCAAATAAGGCCTCATTAACCTCATCCATTGTTCCATTAAACATGGCATAGATAATTCCGATAACTGCCATTAAAGCCCATATGATATTAACCATTGGAATCAAACCCAGTTATCAATTGATACACCGATACGATATCGCTCAGGAAAGCCGATTCATGGCGTTCCGAATATATGGGGGTTTCTGTAACTGGCACAGCATCTACAAAATAAATCGTTTTTCCGATCACATCTTCTGCTGCACCAGGATTATCTTGTAAGATGAATGATTTGCTCTCGATATCTTCTTGTTCATTTTTTTGCAATGGCAGTGTTATATTCTGATGGAGATAACCAGTAACTCGATTGCCGGAGTCTGTCATTTGGTAAATCGTTTCCCCTTTTTGGTCAATCGTTGTCATATCAAAGTTATCAAATCCCCACTCAAACATTCCAATATGATCACGCCAATCATCGGGCCCATCCAAGGTAACCGCAATCAGTTCCATATCATCCTTTAAAGCGGAACTTACCAGAGTCCTCCCTGCGATTCTGGTAAATCCGGTTTTCCCTCCGTTTGTATGTTCATACATCCCAGTCAGTAATTTGTTTTTATTTTTCCAGGAATATGCTCTGTTTTCCGATTTATAGCTTTCAGTTTTAGTTACCTCCCTGAAAGTTTCATTGTCCATCGCATAACGCATTAAGAGGGCCATATCATAAGCTGTGGAATAATGATTGTCAGAATCAAGCCCATGCGGGTTATCAAAAGAGGTGTTCGTCATACCAAGCCACTCTGCTTTCTGGTTCATTAAATGGACAAAGCCTTCCATACTTCCACCGACATGCTCGCTTATGGCTACAGCTGCATCGTTGCCGGAACGCAGCATTAATCCATAGACAAGATCTTTCAGCTTTATTTTTTCTCCATTTTCCAAATAAATGGAAGAGCCGATGGCATTGACTGCGCGATTGCTAACTGTGACCGTTTCGTTCAATTCCCCGGATTCAATGGCAATGATCGCAGTCATGATTTTTGTGATACTTGCAATTGGCTGCTGTTCATGTGCTTGTCTTTCAAAAAGCACCCTGCCTGATGATTGTTCCATCAATACGGCATTATTTGCTGATACTCCTGGATTTGCTTGTCCGGTATTTGGGTAAAAAAGACTGCTTATCAAAAAAAGGGCAAGTACTATTGCGGCATTACGCATACATTTTCCTCCCGCAGACGATTGGTTTTCCAATACAGTTTATGCGTCTCCTGTAGAAGGATATGCTAATAAAAACCGAATTGTCTCGACCAAAGGGGTAAAACTGACACTTAAGCAAAAAATCCTTACTGTTGTAAGCAAGGATTTTAACATAAAGGCTTTTATTTATAATCAGTATCATCCATATGTTCCGTAAATTTTTCAAAAAACAGATCAGTCTCCTGCTCAAGCTGATCAGTGTCGATACCTTCAGGGAGAGGCGGCAATTCTTCAAGCGATGTTAATCCAAAAAAAGTCAGGAAGTCTTTTGTTGTGGCAAATAGCATGGGACGTCCGGATCCTTCCTTCCTCCCTATTTCCTCAATCAATGATCTGGCCATCAATGTCTGTACAGGGCGGTCACTTTTAACACCGCGTATATCTTCAATTTCGGTTCTGGTAATGGGCTGCTGATATGCAACGATTGCCAATGTTTCCAGGGCCGCCTGGGACATTCTCGCCGTCTGCGGCGTTTCAAGCAGCCTTTTGAAATACGGACTATGTTCAGGTTTGGTCGTCAAATGGAATACGTCATGTGATTGCATTAAAAGTATTCCGCGCTCTGTGTTGTTATAATCATACTTTAATTTTTCCAGTAACTGTTCAATTGTTTGCTCAGGTATATTCAAAACCCGTGCTAATTGTTTAATCGTAATGCCCTCATCACCGCTGGCAAATAATAAGCCTTCTGTAATTGCCTTTAGTTCATTGAATTCCACGATTTCTCCCCCAAATAGAATACATACAATTGATCGAAATGGTGTTGCTGCTCGCATGTAACTTGATTGTTTTTCATTAGCTCCAGTATTGCCATGAATGTCACGACTACATGAGAACGAGATGGGTAGTCAAACAGCTGGTCAAAAGATACCCCTTCTGCAGAATGCTTCACCAAATCAAGAACTTCAGTCATTCGCTGCTCAATCGGAATATCACTGCTTTTAACTCTAGTTTCCAGCGGTTCATTCCACTTTTTACGCTCGAACATTTTTCCTAAAGCATCAAGCATATCGTAGATGGATACGTCCCCTCTGGTGACAGGCTGAGTGGTTTCATAGTGCTCGAATGCTACGGGTGGTCTCGTGAAAATTTGATTAGCTTTCAATTCCCTGTCTTGCAATTTTTGGGCGGCATCTTTATATTTTCGGTATTCAATCAAACGCTGCATCAATTCTTCCCGCGGGTCTTCCGTATATTCATCATCAGCTTCTTCTATTTCCTGTATTGGCAGAAGCATCTGGCTTTTCATGGCAAGCAATGTCGCAGCCATCACCAAATATTCACTGGCGATATTTAATTCAAGGCGCTGCATTGTATGAATATAGTGCATGTACTGCTCGGTTATCTGAGCTACAGGGATATCATATATATCAATCTCATACTGGTTGATCAAGTGCAGCAAAAGATCAAGAGGACCTTCAAAAGCATCCAACTTCACTTGATATGGCTGATTCACAACTGTTCTCCTTTCATTTACAGCAATACTTATCCACCTTAACACGTAGTCAGCTGAATAAAGTTTCGTAAATTTGAAATAAACGCCCATACAAGGTGATGACTGTTGTCATAGGTTATTAACGTAAGATAAATGTTACCAAAAAAACATTTATTCGTTAAGCAAAAAAGGAGGAGTATCATTATGAGTTATAACTATGGCGGAGGATTTGCGCTGATCGTTGTATTGTTCATCCTTCTGATTATTGTCGGTGCTGCTTGGATGTAAGCATTATCCGGCTGGGTGGCAACCCCACTCAGGCAAATATTTACAAACAAAAGCCAGCTCTATAAAAAGGAGCTGGCTTTTGTTTAGTCACTTTCTTCGTTTCGCTGCTGTTCCTCTTCAATCGATTTATTCAGAAATTGCTGTATCGTTTCATCAGCACAGACTGCATACTTATCACCAAACATGTTCTGGATTTCTTTCACCATCATTTTGCCAATCCCTGAATTTCGATGTGAAGGGTTGACAGATATATGCTGGACAACCGCGTCAATATCATTCTCAATGCGCACGCCGATTGCACCCAGCACATCTTCATTCTTCCATAAGAAAAGGTGCCAATTCGGATTGGTTTCATATTCTTTAATGGTCTGCTGTAATTTTTTCACATCTTTCTCTTCAGGCATGAAAGATAATAAGCCCATTGCAATCTTTTCATAATTCTTTTTGTAACGAATAAACATAAATATCCCTCATTATGATAGTAACTCACCAATCAAAAAGAGCTGAATATACCCAATATGAATGACTACTCATGCACACTGGATAAACGTTTGTATATATAGTTATGCAGCATCAGGCTTTATTTGTCAACACTGAACGCTGATTATACCCTCAATAAATTTGCAGGCTAACTAAAAATTAAATACAAATCAATGGTTAATTCCCCTCATGATATCAGGAATAAGAAGAATTAAAGCAGCAGTCAATCCCCTTTATGCTGATACAAAGCTGACTTTTTATTCTTATTCATCATTACGATATTTTCACATCAACATACACGTGCTTATTTGCGTCTAATAGCTTCAAAAACTGTATAACCATCTGACTCTTTCCCTTTAAAACGAAATGGAATGATATTAATGAAGGCTATCCATAAATTAAATAGTAACATTAACAGTAAATAGCTGCCAGGATATACATAATATATAATGGCGCAAATACCTGCAGCCAAAAGACTGCTGAACGGCCCAAAGACAGCTATCCTGATGCGTTCAGCCGGCTGGTACGGCGCTTGGCGTTCACTGTATGCCATCCCCCCGATAAAGAAGAATAGACGGATTGCGATATGCATCTTGTTCCATATCGTACGGTAAACGATGCTGCCGGCACCTATCGTCAGCGAGATTTTATCAGCTCCAACTGATTTTGCACCAAGCATATGGCCCAGTTCATGGATCGCCGTCCCTGCCGGAGCAACCACGAAAATCAGATACAGGAATATATAAATGTCCATATCTATTATTCTGTCGTGATTTTTACTTCTTTCATAACATCGCCATTTTTCATTGATTTAGCAAAGTCAATCCCCGAAGTTACCTGGCCAAAGACAGTGTGGATCCCATCCAAATGCGGCTGTGGTTCATGAACAATAAAAAATTGACAGCTACCGGTATCTTTTCCGGCATGAGCCATTGAGAGCGATCCTTCCATATGTTTGTGCGGATTTCCTTCTGTTTCACATTTGATCGTATAGCCGGCATTCCCGGTGCCGGTCCCGTTTGGACAGCCGCCTTGACTAACAAACCCGTCAATCACCCGGTGAAATGTTAACCCATCATAAAAATTGCTGTTAGCCAGCTTTTCAAAATTTGCTGCAGTGTTTGGTGCTTCATTTGGATAGAGTTCGAATTCTATTTTATTTCCGTTTTCCAGCAATATATACCCTTTCTTCTGCATCGTCTATGTCTCCTTTTCTCTATTCTTACATTATTTTAGCTGACCTTTCTTCAGAAAACAACAACATCATTCATATGATAGATCATTTTTCACGACATCTTGATATGATTCACGCTGGACTACCAGATGATCCCGGCCATTTTCTACAAAAACCACAGCTGCTTTAGCAAAACGATTATAATGGTTAGCCATTGAATAACCGTACGCACCTGTTGAAAATACAGCCAGAATATCGTTGCTTTCAACAGCTGGCACAGGCAGATCCCACATAAGCATATCGCCTGATTCACAGCATTTGCCAGCTATAGAAACCGTATCTGTTACTGGTTGGGCTGCCTTGTTTGCCAATACGCCTTCATATTTCGCATTATAAAGGGCGGGACGTATATTATCAGTCATACCTCCATCAACTGCAACGTAATGGCGTACACCGGGGATCTCTTTTATGGAGCCAACCGTATATAGTGTTATCCCGGCATTACCTGCAATAGCACGCCCGGGTTCAATCCATATTTCAGGCAGAGGTAAATTAAAGTATGCCGCCTGTTCCTGAACAACGACCGATAATTCCTTCACATGTACAGAATAATCAAGCGGTTTATCCTCTTGTGTATAGCGGATGCCAAAGCCGCCCCCAAGGTTGAGAACCTCCGGCGTATAATCATATTTTTCATGCCATTCAGCTAATTTCTGAAAAAGAACTTTTGCCGCCAGCAGAATCTCTTCTGTTTCAAATAATTGAGAGCCGATATGACTGTGCAAACCTTTGAATTGAATATGCTCGCTTCGCTGTAACTGTAAAAATGCCTCATCAGCCTGTCCATTAGCCAAATTAAAACCAAACTTGGAATCTTCATTGCCGGTTACAATATAATCATGTGTATTTGGCTCAATCCCCGGAGTCACGCGCATTAATACATTCATCGCTTTGTTTTTCCGCTGCAGAATGCTATTGATTAGTTCAATTTCATAAAAATTATCGGCAACTATACACCCTATGTCATATTCGATGGCCATTTCCAGTTCGTCAATACTTTTGTTATTGCCATGCATATGTATTTTATCTGCAGGGAATCCTGCTTCCAGTGCTGTGTATAATTCGCCCTGTGATACCACATCAAGACTTAATCCTTCCTGTTTAATTACCTGAAGCATTGCAACAGATGAAAAGGCCTTACTGGCATACGCTACTTGCGCCGGAACGCCAAGCTCCCGAAACGTTTCGACAAAAGCTCTGCAATTCTCTCGGATTAACGAAACATCATAAACATACAGCGGTGTGCCATATTTTTCTGCCAGGGCTACCGAGTCAATTCCTCCGATTGCTAGATGTCCTGCTTCATTTAAGTTGAATGGATGGTAATCCAGTATCATATTAAATTCCCCCGTTTAATTCTGATTGACTTTTTCAAAAATCAGAAAACCCGATATCTGCATTATGTGAATGCGGATATCAAAGTTTTCTATGTTAATTGAAATTCAGATGTCTTAAAGTGTAAAGATACTTTACCATACAAAAGCCAAAAACGAAAGAGGAAGCGTTCAGAGTTGAAGTGTTCGCTTTCCTTGTTTTTCATTTTCGGATAACATATGCCCTAGGATTTCGGCTGCCTATAATCATTTTTAGGATGGACGATACTCGGACGCTTCTTGGAGTAAGGTACTGGAACACGTAATACCACTTCAATCATTGCTCTCGCATCAAACGGTATAAACGGCCACATATATGGTGTATGCAATGATTTTAACTGAATAAGATATAATCCATAAAGGGTAAGACCGACTGTAAAGCCAATCGCGCCGAAAATTGCTGTAAATAGAATTAATACTATCCTCGCAATTTTATTAGCTACGCCTAACTCATAACTTGGGGTCACATATACCCCAATAGCACTAACCGATACATACAAAATAACCTCGGGACCAAACAGCCCGACATCAATGGCAATCTGTCCGATTAGGACTGCAGCGATTAACCCCATCGAGGTTGCTAGAGGAGTCGGTGTATGGATAGCGGCCATCCGTAAAAACTCAATTCCTAAATCCGCAAGTATGATTTGAATCGTAATCGGAATTGTCCCTTCCTCTTTAGGCCCAATAAATGCAAGTTCCTTTGGTAATAATGACGGATCCAACGCAAACAACAGCCACAAAGGCAATAGAAAAATCGATAACATAATCGCAATCATTCTTGCCCAGCGCATAACGGTACCGACTACCGGTGACTCACGATATTCCTCAGCATGCTGTGTGTGGTGAAAAAAGGTCGTCGGCAATATCATAACGCTTGGTGAAGTATCCACAATCAGTACGACATGCCCTTCCATCAGATGAGTCGCTGCAACATCAGGCCGCTCGGTATACCGGACTAATGGATATGGCTTCCATTTTGGACCGACTATAAATTCTTCCAAGGTTTTATCCGTCATCGTAATGCCGTCAATTTCAATTTGATTCAAGCTGTTTTTAACAATTTCAATCAGATCTCTGTCGGTAACATCATCGATATAACATAGACAGATATCCGTTTTCGATCTTTCGCCGACTTTAAGCATTTCGTGACGAAGCCTGGCATCGCGGATTCGCCTTCTTGTCAATGCCGTATTTTCGATAATATTCTCTGTATAGCCATCACGGGATCCTCTGACAACATGCTCTGTATCAGGCTCTTGCGGTGTGCGACCAGGATAATTACGCACATCCACAATAAACGCATATTTTACCCCATCAATAAAAATAACCACTAAACCGGATAATACCTGATCGACAACCTCATCCAAGGATTGTGTTCGCTCCACCTGCTGATAAATTATCCGGTTTTCAACGATTTCCGAAACCTTTTTCTTGTTAATTTCATCATCATTGATTTGAATAAGCTGACGCATGATTTGCTGTACCACCGAAGCATCACAGAGTCCGGTAACGTAATACAGCTGAATTTTCGTTTTTAGAACGACTAATTCGCGAAAACCAAGATCAAACGATGTATCCAGCCCAACATTATCCTTCATGTATTGCTTGTTTTTTTCTATTTTAGCGTAAATCGGACTTTTATTTTGGTTCTGACTCATAAGATTCAACGCTCCACTATTCTGTACTTATAAATAATTTATTTTACAAATATCGTCCATTGAAAAAGGGATCCGGCTATTTTGCCAAATACGATAGCCATTAATAACCACAACAACTTATCTTCCATCTGAATGCGTTTTGACAGAACTGGAAATACATTCAGCACTTCCGTTAAAGCAGCTGCCAGCATTCCATTAAATACCCCGTGAAAAGCACCCCATAACACGAGCAGCAGCACCGGTTGATCCCATGATACATCCGCAAAAGACATGAATATGCCAAATAACGACCCTAGAATGATACTTGCGATATATACCGGTATCAACTCGTCCGTCTTGCTCAACTGAATTAGCCTTGGTATGATGCCCAATACCGTTAAGAAAGCAACAAAACCGCCCCCAACAGCCACACCAGCAGCGAATCCGATCATCACCTCCAGCAGACTAGTGAATATGCTTGTCATCATTTAACGTGTTCTCATAATGGGCAAGATATTGATCCATGTTCTGCTGGTAATTAAAGATTTCAACTTCGAGAGGGCTTGGTTCCTCATTAATTCGTTTGCGGAACCAGTGATTAAAAAACAGAAGCATACCGATTCCCAGTCCAAACGAGTACGGTATCTGAATCCATAAGGGATATTGGCTCTGTTCGCCTGTCAGTAAGTAATGAAGTTTTTGCTGAACCTCCTGCATACTGACATCGTAATGAAAATTGATAATAGTCATGGCGGTTCCAATAAAAAGAAGCAGCCAAACAATTGCTGTAATCATAATGTTTGGCGATTTTTTATGTTTTGGGATACGTATAAGTGTATGTGATGGTCCGACAATCTGAAATTCAAGTCCGCTATATTGCGTGTTTAAATGATCAATGACCAGAAAACTGTCCACAATCACGACATTCAGATCTTTTTTTGTAATACGATAGATAGGTGTTTTTTCCAATTCATTTTTCAATCGAGACGTTGTAGAAATGTGGGCAATATCCTTAAGGTTAACTTTCTTCAAAACCGGCATTTCAATACTCTTCTTCATGCGCAAATATACAATCTCCGACATTCGGGATACACCCTCTCTACGATGTTGTATGAAGTAGTATTTGTTAAAAGCAGGATAATTATCACAAAAGAATTAGCTAGGTTATCTCGAATTTAAATTCTAATCAATCCAATTCAGCATATTATTTCTATTAAGGCGCTATTAGTTAACTGGATTAATGGCTCTTTGAGCACGATTGTCAAGAGACCTATTAATGGCTTTACAAAAAGGCGGGCTGGTTTTTGTGAAAATAAAGTACCATATTATAACTTACATCATTTGTGTTTGTCTTATATTTTTACTCGTGTCATTCATATCCGTATCCAATAAACAAAATGGAGTTTTTCATTTTGCCGCTATTAATGAATTAACAGAATCCGATTTAATTTCGGAATCACTCGTGCTTTTGATGAGTTCTGAAATACCTCAACTGAAACAAAATTTAAATGAAAATAATATAAATTCGCCTGATTTTTCTTCTTTAATGTTTGCATTCACTTCAGGCATAACTCCCAAAAATTTCACAAGTTTGCTTGAACTTGAACTGCCGGGGATGAAATCATTTTCCAATGGTGTGCATCTGCAAGGAAGCGATTCTGAATTGACAGCGATGCCGGTTGAGTCACCTCCTCCTGATTTTGACAAACTTCTGAAAGAGGACGGATCTGACAATCAGTCTGAACAGGAAGGTGAGACCACCCAGGAAACGTCCGATGCAGAGGTATTTATTTATCATAGTCATGCCTGGGAAGCTTTTTTGCCTTTACTTGATGATGAGGAGAAGAAACCGAGTGAAGCATCGAGTACAAATAATAAAGAAAATATTGTACTTGCAGGGTCAATGCTCGCGGATCAACTGGAAAAGAGAGGCGTCAATACCCTTCATGATAAAACTAATGTTACAGCAAGTCTTAACGAAAAAGGCTGGGGGCCCGGTAATTCATATGAATTTTCCCGGCAGTCCGTTAAAGAAGTCATGTCCTCGAATGACAATGTAAGCTATTTTATCGATATTCACCGTGATGCCTTGCGTAAAGACCAGACGACAGTAACGATTGACGGCAAGGATTATGCAAAATTATTCTTTATTGTAGGAGTCGGCCATGAGGATTACGAGAAAAACCTCAAATTTGCAAAGGAATTGAACAATCAGATTGAAGCGAAATATCCCGGGCTCAGCAAAGGTATATATGAAAAAAGCAAATCCGAAGGGAATGGTGTATATAATCAAGATATTTCAGGACGTTCACTGTTAATCGAATTCGGCGGGATTGATAATAATCGCGAGGAACTCAGCAATACAGCTGAGGTTATGGCGGAAGTCCTTAGTGAACACCAAAAAGACGCTGAAAAGGTTAACAATACAGATTAAAAAGTTAAAGCTGACAGAAAAGGCTGTCCCGGATTAACTTCAGGACAGCCTTGATTCATGGGTTCATATTTACTTTCATTTCCTCTAATATTTTCTTCTCGAGCCTCGATACCTGTACCTGTGAAATACCAAGCCGCTCTGCCACTTCCGATTGTGTCCGGTCTTTGTAATACCGCAAATACAAAATCAGCCGCTCGCGTTCATTAAGCCGTCTGATCGCCTCCTGGAGAGTTAGTTTATCAAACCATTTTGTATCATCATCGGCAATCTGATCCAGCAGTGTTATCGGATCTCCATCGTTCTCAAAAACCGTTTCATGGATGGAATGTGGTGATTTTGCAGCTTCCTCGGCATGAACGACTTCTTCTGAAGTGATATGAAGTGATTCGGCGAGTTCCAGAACAGTTGGGGCACGACCCAGCTGTTTTGTTAGTTCATCCCGTTTTTTTCGTATTTTGTTGCCGGTTTCTTTTAAGGAACGGCTTACCTTAATGCTGCCATCGTCCCGGATGAACCGCTGTATTTCTCCGATTATCATCGGTACAGCGTAAGTGGAAAACTTGACGTCATAAGATAAATCAAATTTATCAATTGCTTTAATAAGTCCGATACTTCCTATCTGAAACAGATCATCCGGATCATATCCGCGGTTGATAAAACGCTGTACAACTGACCAAACCAGTCTGACATTATTTTCAACAAGTATATCCCGTGCGTATTTATCACCTTGCTGGCTTTTATGGATATACGTCTTCACCTGTTCGTCATTTAACGATTCCTGCCGATTATCATGACTGACATTTAGGTCCATAGGCATCCCTATTTAGAAACCGTTTTTTTTGAAAGTTGTTTTGTCATATGAACAGTTGTGCCAGTTTCAGGTGAAGAAATGATCTCTAATACATCCATAAAATTTTCGATGATAGTAAATCCCATTCCGGATCTTTCCAATTCAGGCTTTGATGTATAGAGCGGCTGTCTTGCTTCATCCACATTACCAATGCCAATTCCGTGGTCCTTGATTGTCAGTTCGATCTCATCTTCATGCAGCACACAGGATATAGAAACATGATGCCCCGGATCATTATTGTAACCGTGGATTATGGCATTCGTTACGGCTTCGGAGACGACTGTTTTAATTTCGGTCAGTTCGTCCATCGTCGGATCAAGCTGTGCCACAAAAGACGCAACTGTTACTCTGGCAAACGACTCATTTTCGCTTACACTTGCAAATTCCACAAACATTTCATTTTTCATGATGCCACCCCCAACGTAAATAACGCATGTTCTTCGTTCTCCTCCAACCTTACAATTTTAAACATACCGGACATTTCAAACAATCTCCGGACTGGCGCTGAAACGGAACATACAACCATCTCCCCTCCCAGCTGAAGCACTTCTTTGTATCTGCCAAGAACAACACCAAGTCCTGAGCTGTCCATGAATGTTACCGATTCAAGATTCAGCACAACATGTTTGATGGCGTTTGTATACATCATTTCTTTCCATTCGTTCCTTAATACTTCCGCTTCATGATGGTCCAACTCCCCGGCCATTCTGACAACCAGGACATCTTCCTTGACGTCAAACGCAGTAGACAAACCCATATTGTTTCCTCCCCACTTTTTCGTTCTGGATACTTTTTCGCTAAAATCCGGATTAATTCCTGCTTCCTGACAAAATAAGAAGCAATTCGTCAGAGATTCTGTTATTTAACCATATTTTGAGCTGTTCGTTTTAATAACGTTAAATACGATGCTTTCTTGACATCATAATCCACAATTAGCGGTGTTTTTGACAATGTTTCGCCGTTGCTTTTTACAATTAATTCCCCTACCTGGTCGCCTTTATCGATCGGCAGGTCAAGGTCGGATTCCAGATTTACTGACGTTTTCACATTTTTATCATTCTCGCCTTTGCGATGGATTGTGCTGATTGATTCAGATGTTGTTACATCAATCGATGTATCCTCTGCCTTCAATAATTCCAATGTTGTAATGGTCTGTCCTTTCTCGTATAAATTTTTTGTTTCGAAATGATTGAAAGCATAATCGAGCATACCGGTGATCGTTGAATTTCGCTCCTTGGTCGTATCGGCGCCCATAACGACAGCAATCATTCGCATATCATTTTTCTCTGCTGTTGCTGTCAAACAATATTTTGCTTCGTTTGTATAGCCGGTTTTCAACCCGTCCACGCCCGGATAAGATTTAACCAGTTTATTTGTATTCACCAGCCAAAATTCGTTCTCCTCACCTTTTCGCAAGTAATCCTCATAAATGGACGTATATTCGGTTACGGATTCATATTTCAATAATTCTTTGGCCATAACTGCCATATCATGGGCAGTGCTGTAGTGATTCTCAGCTGGAAGCCCAGTAGAATTCTGAAATTGAGTATTTTCCAGTCCCAATGCTTTTGCTTTTTTATTCATCTGTTCTACAAATGCTTTCTCACTGCCGGCAATTCTTTCGGCCAGTGCAACACTTGCGTCATTTGCCGAAGCAACGGCTATCCCTTTCAAGAGATTGTTGACACTCATTTCTTCGCCGGTTTCAAGAAATATCTGCGAACCCCCCATCGATGCAGCACGTTCACTTACCCTGATGGTTTCATTTTTATCGATTTTCCCTTTATCAAGGCTCTCCATTATCAGTAATAGAGTCATAACTTTTGTCATACTGGCGGGCGGCAATTTCTCATGCGCGTTTTTATCAAACAGTAATTTACCGGTATCACGTTCCATCAAAACGCCGGACTGAGCATCCGGAGCTAAATTAAGTTCCTGATCCGTATCATCTTGACCGTTTTCTTCACCAAACACTGTAAATGGCATGAAGAGAATTGAAAATATAATGCTAGTCAATAAAACAAACTTTTTCATTGTTCAACCTCCAACATTCAATATAGTTTTATGTTTGCCATTTCAGTGTGTTCTTATACGAGATACAAAAGTATTTAAGGCAAAGAAAAATCCGAACGATGATTCAAAATTCTTTAGATAGATTTCGAATTAGTTCGGATTTTTCTTCTTTTGTAAAATAGACATCTGCGTCAACCTTCAAAACGATGGTGGAAAACCAAAGAGGACCGACTGCCAGTAAATGCCCGATTCGGTTCAACTAACAATCATTGGGGGTGAAGAACCCCCCAATGATTTTAGTTTTACTTTACCTTGAGATGTTCTCATAAATAAGCGGTGGTTTCTCAACGGTTTCATCCGAGATGACAATGCTTGCATATAATTTTTCTTTTACATCATCTACGGTTTTGGTGTTTGCATGAATCGTCAAAAGTGATTCACCTTGACTGACGGCATCCCCGATTTTTTTATTGAGCACGATGCCGACAGACAAATCAATATCAGAATTCTTCGTCGCTCTTCCTGCACCAAGCATCATAGCTGCGGTTCCGATGGCATCTGCTTCGATTTCAGAAACAGCCCCTGACTTTTCAGCAGGTAATTCAAATGTATAAGATGCTTGCGGCAATAAGTCCGGATTATCCGCTACATCTGAATCACCGCCCTGTGCTTCAAGAAACACTTTGAACTGTTCGATTGCTTTCCCGCTATTTAGATTGTCCGTCAGCTGTTTTTTGGCTTCATCCAGTGTGTCAGCTTTATTTGCCAATACAACCATCTGACTGCCCAGCTCCAGACATAATTCAGTTAAATCGTTCGGTCCTTTCCCCTGCAGCGTATCAATTGCTTCTCTGACTTCCAGGGCATTACCGACAGCGTACCCAAGCGGCTGGCTCATGTCCGATATAAGAGCCATCGTATTTCTGCCAACCCGGTTGCCGATCGATACCATTGCCTGAGCCAATTCCCTGGCATCATCAAGTTCTTTCATAAAAGCTCCGGCACCAGTTTTAACATCCAAAACAATAGCATCAGCACCTGATGCTATTTTCTTGCTCATGATTGAGCTGGCAATCAGCGGGATTGAATTCACTGTTGCCGTAACATCCCTTAGACTGTAGAGCTTTTTATCAGCAGGCGTCAGATTGCCGGTCTGGCCGACGACGGCTGCTTTAATTCGGTTAACCAGATTAATAAATTCATCAATGGAAATTTCGACATGAAATCCAGGCACTGCCTCCAATTTATCAATCGTTCCGCCGGTGTGCCCGAGTCCTCTGCCACTCATTTTGGCGACAGGTACCCCGGCAGAAGCAACCAGAGGGGCAAGTATCAAGGTGGTCGTATCGCCAACCCCACCGGTCGAATGTTTATCAACTTTAATACCGGAAATGGCAGAAAGGTCAATTTGGTCTCCTGACTCCACCATCGCCGTAGTCAATTCGGCCCGTTCCTCCTCGATCATATCCTGGAAATACACAGCCATCAGCAGTGCACTTGCCTGGTAGTCCGGGATGTCACCATTTGTACAGCCGTCGACAAAAAAGCGGATTTCTTCGCTTGAAAGCTTTTCCCCGTCACGTTTTTTTTCAATGATGTCATACATTCGCATATAATCATCCTTATTGATTAGTTTGGCAGTGTACGTATGATTTCTTTAACAAACTTGAGAAAGTCTTCGCGCACCTGTTTCGTTGTCTCAATCACTTCGTCGTGTGTCAGCGGCTGATCAAGAATACCGGCTGCCATATTGGATATGCAGGAGATGCCTAGCACACGCAGGCCTGCGTGTCCCGACACAATCACTTCCGGTACGGTTGACATACCGACAGCGTCCCCGCCAAGTGTCCGAAGCATGTTGATTTCAGCCGGTGTCTCATATGCCGGGCCGGTATTTCCGACATATACACCCTCCTGTACGGTTAATCCCAATTTGGATGCACAGTCTTTTGCATGCCGCAGATAGGCTTCATCGTATACCTGTGACATATCCGGAAAGCGTTCACCGAGTGTTTCATCATTCGGCCCAAGCAACGGATTGTCCCTCATGTTGTTGATATGATCTGTGATCAGCATCAAATCACCGGGGTTAAACACCTTATTGATACCGCCGGCTGCGTTAGTGACGATGATCGAATCGATCCCCAATTTTTTCATCACCCGGACCGGAAACGTCACCTGCTGCATGGAATAGCCCTCATAATAATGAAAGCGGCCCTGCATTGCAATAACTTGTCTGCCTTCCAGGTCACCTGTGACAAGCTGTCCTTTGTGCCCCGATACGGTTGATTCCGGAAAATGGGGTATGTCTTTATAGGAAAACGTAACCGGGTTGTCGATTTCATCTGCTAAAACGCCGAGTCCCGATCCTAAAATGAGACCAATGGCAGGAGCACTTGATAATTTCTCATTTATATATGAAGCCGCTTCTTCAATAGCTGTCTGGTTCATGCTTATCCCCCCTTAATTAATATCGTTCAAAAAGCTTTTTCCGTGTTCCGGCATTTTAATATTAAAGTTATTAGCAATGGTAGCTCCAATATCGGCAAACGTTTCTCTTAAAGCAAGTACATTTCCTTGATCCATGCTCGTGTGATAAACGAGCAGCGGTACGTATTCGCGCGTATGGTCTGTTCCATGGTGAATCGGATCGTTACCATGGTCTGCGGTAATAATGAGCAAATCGTCATCATTCAGACGGTTCATGACTTCCGGCAGTCGTGCATCAAATGCTTCCAGGGCTTTACCGTAGCCTTCAGGATCGCGCCGGTGTCCATATTTGGCGTCAAAATCAACCAAGTTCAAAAAGTTTAATCCCGTAAAATCTTTTGACATTGAATCGACCAATTTAGTCATGCCATCTTCATTATCTGCTGTACGGATTGCCTTTGTGACACCTTCATCATCATAGATATCTGAAATTTTACCGAGGGCAATCACATCATAGTCAGCATCTTCCAATTCATTCATCACTGTGCGGCCAAAGGGCTTCAATGCGTAGTCATGCCGGTTAGCTGTACGCTGAAACGCACCCGGTTTTCCTGTGAACGGGCGCGCAATGACCCGGCCGACCATATATTTTTCATCCAGTGTCAGCTCACGGGCGATTTTACAAATATTATATAATTCATCTAATGGTACAACATCTTCATGTGCGGCAATCTGCAACACAGAGTCTGCCGATGTATAAACTATCAGTGCACCAGTTTCCATATGCTCCTGCCCTAATTCTTCGATAATGGCGGTGCCTGAGGCCGGTTTATTTCCGATAACTTTTCTGCCTGTTTTTGCTTCCAGATCAGCAACTAGTTCGTCGGGGAAGCCATCCGGAAATGTCCGGAAAGGCTGCTGGATATTCAGCCCCATGATTTCCCAATGGCCTGTCATCGTATCTTTACCGTTGGAAGCTTCCTGCATTTTTGTATAATGCGCTGTTGGCGATTCGGCTTTTTCAATTCCCTGTATCTCCCTGATGTTACTGAGTCCTAATCTTCCCATGTTCGGCATATTCAGACCGTCCATCCGTTCTGCAATATGCCCCAATGTATCAGCACCTTCATCGTTAAATGCTTTTGCATCCGGTGCCTCGCCAATCCCCACAGAATCCATAACAATCAAGAATACGCGTTTAAATTGTTGCATAATAGTCGATACCTCCTATAACTGTTTTTCCCTGTTTTGTTTTACAGTATGCTGGCTCCTTTTAGTTGTATGATGTCTGACGACTGTACCGACAAAAAAAGAGATGTTATTCGCCTGTCATTTGCCGGTCATTCTTTGCCTGCCAGTCAGACTAAGCTCGCGGGTGATAAGATTGATAAATATCTTTCAACCTGGATTTTGTAATATGTGTATAAATTTGAGTTGTGGAAATATCAGAATGACCCAACATTTCCTGAACCGATCGCAAATCCGCCCCATTTTCCAATAAATGTGTAGCGAATGAATGTCTCAGCGTATGTGGTGTAATTGTTTTTCTGATCCCGGCTTCACGGGCTATCCCTTTTAATATCTTCCAAAAACCTTGACGGGAAAGGGGCCTGCCATGCTGGTTAACAAATAATGCATTCTTATCCTGCTTCCGTTTTACAAGGCTTGTCCTGGCATCCTGCAAATAATCATCCATTGATTTTATAGCAACATCACCGAGCGGGACGATTCTTTCCTTCGAACCCTTTCCCATACAGCGCAAAAATCCCATTGTCAAATGAAGGTCGCTTACTTTCAGGCCGACCAGTTCCGAAACCCGCAGTCCGGTGGCATACATCAGTTCAAGCATTGCTTTATTCCGGATCGTCAAAGAGGTCTTCCCGTTAATTGTCAATAACGCTTCAACATCCTGTGACGTTAGTGTAGCAGGTAATTTCTGTTCTTTTTTAGGTGTCTCGATATGTATGCTTGCATCATGTTCGGCAAGCTGTTCCCGAATCAGAAATTGATGGAATGACCGTATTGAGGAAATCGCCCTGGCAATCGTTGCCGGTGATTTGCCTTCCTCCTTAAGCTTGTACAGAAACCCTATAATGTCAGCTCGTCCTATTTCGTTCCAGATCAATTTTCGGCGTGCTTGTTCCAGATAATGCATATAATTTTTCAAGTCGCGCTGATAAGATTTTAATGTATTATCCGTTACGCCGCGTTCTACTATTAAATAATGGACAAAATCCTCAAAAGCAGGCTTTAGCATAACCATTACTCCCCTAGGCGAAAAAATAAATTGAGCCGATCAATGAACCCCTCGTCATCAGTCTCAAAAACTTTTACTGACGGACCCTGTGGCGGATCGTACCGGTGAAATTGTTCATACTCAGTATGCATATACCGCAGTCCAAAATAGAATAGACATGTACAGCCTATAAACAGAATAAATACTTTCAGGGCATCCCGAAGCAATTGCGCCATTTGTCCCACCTCTTTCGCATATCTGCTGTGACCCGTTCAATAGTTCAATAAACACACCATTTATTTTATTAAAACCGTGTCACTAGTAAAGATATGCCAAAAAAGGCTGATAATATACATACCATCAGTATATTATTCTATTGTCCTATCACCAAAATACCGCATTTTCTTGAAAATGTAAATTACAACCCAGGATTAAAAAAACCTTTTTTCTCAAGTAAGAAAAAAGGCATTCCGCTCATTTCATTATCTTGCCGACTGAACTGCCGATTCCTGGCATTGTTTGCAAATCCCATGGAAAGTCAATCGATGATCCTCCACTTGAAAGCTAAAATCTTTCTCGACTATTTTTTCTACATCCCCAAGAAGGTCATCCACTATTTCTTCAACAGAGCCGCATTCCATACATACAAGGTGATGATGAAAATGCTCAGCTCCCTCTTTGCGCAAATCGTAGCGCGAAACACCGTCACCAAAGTTTATCTTATCAACAATCTTCAATTCTGATAACAATTCCAGTGTTCGATATACGGTAGCAAGACCTATTTCAGGTGCTTTTTCTTTTACCAGCAAGTAGATATCTTCAGCACTCAGATGGTCTTCTTCACGTTCCAGCAACACCCTGAGTGTGGCTTCCCGTTGTGGAGTAAGCTTATAACTTTGTGCATGGAGCTGTTTTTTTATCCGTTCGATTCGATGTTCCATGGCAAGTCTCCTCCCTATTATCCCCAACCTCATTATATGCGGACAGATGGAGCATGTCAAAATATAATGATTATAATTTGTTATTTATAATCATTATTATATAACATTTATTACTAACTATAAAGGGATTTTATTAACATTTCCATTGCTTCATTTGATACATATGCTTCCAGAGCTGCTGCAGCCAGGGAAAACACCATCAATGAAGCGAACAGCACCGCATATTTGCCGAAAGACTGTAATACCGGCTGGGAAATGCGCCACGAGAAAAGCTTCCTTAACAGAATCGTTGAGAAAATCATGGATAAGCTGCCTGCAATAATATAAATTGGTATCACCAGCAAATTTTGCGGTGCAATTGAAATTGAAGCCAAAAATAATCCGTTTGCACCGAGCTGATTCACCATAAAACCGACTGAAAATCCAACAACCAGGCCTTTTAAAAACAATAAAATCCAGACGACCGGAAGACCTATAACCGACAGCCCTAATATAAATAGCATAAAAAGATATTTCACATGATATAAAAAACTGCTCTTAAGCACTTCGCTGCTCTTCACCTGTTCTTCTTCAGTAATGTCACCAAAAAAGCGTTCAAGGTAAAAGAATAAGTCTTGCTTTTGAACGAAATTCATACTGTTGACAATAATTGCTCCAAAAATAATTCCAGTCAGAAAAAGGATCGTCATAAAAATATAAATGACAGCATGCTCTTTTACATGGTCGATTAACAGGGTCCGCTTGTTATACATTGGAATCCTCCATCACGTGTAATTTCGTTTCATTAGGCTGTCTATAAATGGCCTCTGATAAAAACTATGAAGAATTCCATGTAAAAATACCAAATTATTTTTGGCAATTAGAGTTAAGATGTTGTGACAGATCCATATTTTCCGCCGCCGCCGGCTTTTATCGATAACTTACCTTCTCTCATATCTATAATGGAGGATGCTAGTTTTTCCGGTATGACTTCTTTCAGATCATCCAGAGACGCGTAATGAATCACATTCATTTCCGTTTGAAAATGTTCCAGCAATTTCGTGAATGTCTTAGGCCCAAGCTTTGGCAAATACTCCAATGGCACTTGATATAAATAAGGCGGCCGGTCCTTGTTATCCTTCTCAGTGCTTTTTAGTTCCTGGATCCGGTCAAACACACCTTTTACAATTTTTTTCGAGCCGCACTGATGACATTTTATAGCATCGGCAGCTAGCGGCTCAAGACATTGACTGCAAACGGTTGTGTAATACTTTCCCAGATGGGGGTTCATGCCGAAGTTCCGCTTTATCCGCCGGTCGTCCACATTGTGCAATGCCCAGTAAAATTCCTTGAATGAAGGTTCTTCCATGGTTATTTCCTGATACTCCCTTGCAATTTTCGGGAGTGAGTGAGCATCGGAGTTCGACAAAAATGTAAAGGCATGAAGTTCGCTGATTTGATCAGCCATCATCGTATCTGAACTGAGTCCTAGTTCAATCGCATCGATCAGATCCGGATCAAGCACCTCCCTTAATGATTGATGGACCCCTTTCCCGTACATGCTTTTGAATGGTGTGAACACGTGTGCAGGTATGAAAACACCGGACAGTTCTTTCACTTTATACTGCAGCTGTTTTGCTGTTCCATAATAGCGCTGCGAGCTTAATGTAATGTTTTTCATTTTGGTTGTCAGCCACTCTGAAAACTCCTCCATCTTCTCCAATGTCGGAAGGAAGCATAAAACATGAAGCGGCCCCCGGCAATTTTCATCATACACTTCAATTTCAGAGCCGAGTATTAAGGTCACATTTTCAAAACGTATCCCGCCGTCATCCAGTTCATGGGCGTGTCCAGCACCGATAAGCTTTTTGATCTCCTGCTGAACGGCCGGTGCATGACTGTCAATCACGCCAGCCATATGGATGCCCTTGTTCCGGCTCGCCTCCTTTAAAACGTTTGTCAATGTTAACGTCTTGGCTCCGGTGATTTTGACCGGGTTATTAAACATATCCCGCCCTATGTGAATATGCATATCAGCAAAAAACGATTTCGGCATTCCTTACATCCTTTCAAGTGTTTCTAAGTATAATACTGCATAATTTGTTTTAGCGTCATGTATCCGTTTGTTTTTAACGTATTGTTTCGCTTCTTCCAGAGTTAATTCGATAAGCTCGATAAACTCATCATCATCACCAGCTGCCGGATTTTCCACCGGTTCCAGATTTTTTGCTGTATACAGGTACATGATTTCATCCGCAAACCCGGGTGATGTATAAAACGATGCTGCAAACGCCATCGATTCTGTCGTTGTATAGCCTGTTTCCTCCTCCAATTCACGCTTTGCAGTCACTTCCGGCTCTTCCCCGTTTTCCAGTTTCCCGGCAGGAATTTCCACCAGTGATTTTTCCAGCGGTTTTCTGTATTGTTCAACAAACACAATTTTATTATCCTTTGTAATAGGGATGATCGCTACCGCCCCCGAATGCTTAATGAGTTCACGCTTTGAGGTGTTCCCATCCGGAAGCGTAACATCATCCACTTGCAGTTTAACGACTTTTCCATTATATATTGTTTCCGTATGGGTGGTTTTTTCTTCAAATTTCTTCATTATGATCATCCTTTTTTCAAAGCTATTATTCATTCTATCATATCTTAATAGTTGTATTTGCCGCAATTTGTTCTCTACAATAGAATCAGATGAACTATATTGGAGGCGAATATGATGAATAAGAACCAGCTTGGGCAATCCGATTTATACGTTTCTGAGCTGACACTTGGCTGTATGTCACTCGGGACAGACAGCAAAAAAGCACGTGGTATTATCGATCGTGCATTGAATGCCGGTATCAATCATCTTGATACTGCGGACCTGTATGACTTTGGCCAAAATGAAAAAATTGTTGGTGACGCCATAAAGGGTAAACGGGATCAGGTTATTTTAACTTCAAAAGTCGGCAATAACTTTAATAAAGAAAAACAGGACTGGTTTTGGGACCCTTCCAGAGAACATATTGAAGATGGTGTTAAAGACAGCCTGCATCGTTTAGGCATTGATTATATCGATTTTTACATGCTGCACGGCGGCACGATAGATGATGCGATCGGTGAATCCATTGAAGCATTTGAGAATCTGAAAAAAGAAGGACTTATCCGAGCTTACGGCATCTCATCCATCCGGCCGAACGTTATTCGTGAATATGTGCAGCGTTCAAACATTGACGCAGTTATGATGCAGTACAGCATGCTGGACCGCCGACCGGAGGAAGAAATATTGGATTTTCTCCATGAAAACAGCATCAGCGTCTTGGCACGGGGGCCGTTAGCAAAAGGAATGCTCAGTAACCGAGGACTTGAACAAATTGAGAAAAAAGGTCGAAATGGTTTCCTCGATTACTCATATGATGAACTGGAAACCATTCACCAGGAACTTGAAACGATAAACGATGGGAATTCAATGAACTCCCTTGCACTGAATTACATTTTGAAACACCCCGCAGTGGCGAGTGCTGTATTTGGCGCAAGTTCGGTCAGCCAAGTTGATGATAATACCAGCTTTGAGAGCACGTCATTGACAGACGAAACATACAGAAAAATACAAAGCATAACAAAAGCAATTCAATATACCAATCACCGGTAGCCCTTCTTACTAGAACATAGAGACTGGGACAAAAGTATATAAGGTTAGAAAACTTGGCTTATCGCCAAGCTTTTATGGCGAAAGCCTTAGTTGCCCTTATGCAGTAAGAAAATATTTATACTTTCTTAACTGCCAAAGAAAAATCCGAACAATGATTCAAATTCCTTCAAATGGATTTCGAATCAGTTCGGATTCTTCATTTTATTGTAAAATGAGTATCACCTAAACCAGCGAAGGAAAAATGTGGAGACTCCTGGGGAGCATAGGCCTAGATGAGACCCGGAGTGCTGAAGGCACGAGGAGGCTTATCAGCCGCCCCCGGAAAGCGACGAGCAAAACATCCGCCGAATACGCTGCGAGTTGCGAGGAGTGCTGCTTCTCCGAAATTGCTTCCAACACGACGAGCACCAAGTATTTTTCCGAAGCGGTAGGTGTAACAGATACAAACATTGAACCAGAATCTCCCCCTCAATGACACTAATTTCCATTGATAATATGAGCTCGAAGGCATACAATAACAGAACAAACGTTCCTTTTAATGGGGTGAATAGCATGGATTATTCCAATTATCCGCGGAATGATGTTTTATGTATTGATATGCGTTCTTTTTATGCAAGTGTGGAAGCGGTCAAACGCGGGCTTGATCCGATGAAAGTTCAACTGGCTGTCGTCGGGGATCTGAACAGGCCCGGAAGCATCGTTCTCGCCGCCTCCCCGGCCCTGAAGAAAAAACACGGCATCAGTAATGTCAGCCGGTTTTTCGAGCTGCCCAAGGATCCGGATATCATCATGGCACCGGCTCACATGGCCGATTATTTGCAGGTGTCGATGGAAATTACCAAGTTGATAAATCAATATGTCCCGAAAGAAGCAATTCACCAGTATTCAGTTGATGAAGTCTGGGTAACCGTTAACGGACTAGATAAATTATTCGGTGGTCGTTGGAAGGTGGCGAACGCTATCAAACAGGATATTATGGAAAATTTCGGAATCACCTGCGCCATCGGAATAGGTGATAATAAATTTCTGGCTAAAGTGGTCATGGACTTACATGCCAAAAAACAAGGTATAGCAGAATGCACATACGAAAATCTCCAGGAACAATTATGGCCGTTTCCTATCCAAGATATTTGGGGGATCGGCCAGCGAATGCAGCGCAATTTAAACCGGATGGGAATTGTGACCCTTGGACAGCTGGCTAAATTTCCACTGAAGTCATTAACTAAACGGTTCGGCATTATGGGAGAGCAGCTTTATTGGCATGCGTGGGGCATTGATTTAAGCCCTGTTTTCGGCAATTTCACCAAAACAGAGCAAAAAGGTTTTGGTCATGGAATTTCGCTATTGCGTGATTATTCCGGTGATGAAGTCGCCACTTGTATTCTTGATTTATGTGAAGAGGCATGCCGCCGGGCGAGGGATGCCAATAAAGCCGGCAAAACGATTCACCTTGGCATCTCATACGCCAAAGAAACGGGTGGCGGCTTCAGCCGGTCGCGGTCCATCAGTCTGCCGACCAATATCACGATGGACATGTATGATGTCTGCATGCAGTTATTCAACCAATTCTATGATGGTTTCAGTGATATCCGGCATGTCTATGTAACGCTTAACAACCTGTCTGAAGACGGTGAGACCCAATTGGACCTTTTCGATGACAGACCGAAGAAAAAAGATATTGGCTATGTCATGGACGCAATCCGGAATAAATACGGGTCCACTGCCATACTTCGGGCCACAAGTTATACGGATGCAGGCATCACTATCGGACGGAGCAGCAAAATCGGCGGGCATCAAGCATAGCCAATGGTTACCTTAAAACTTCGAAAACATAAACACCATCCTGGAAACCTTTGACAACAAGCCCGTTATCTTCAAGGTAATCAAGCTGACCGATGGTTTCAGACATGGTCAGACTCAATTGATTTTCATATTGTTTCGGAAACAGCTGCTTGCATAGCTCAAACGGTGTTTGTGCTTTTGCCATCAAAAAGTCGTATGCTTTATGTGCCCGCTGTTCCTGCCTCTGCAAACGAACAGGAATCAGCTCATCCACATTCGTAAAGATCTCCCCATGTCCTGGGTAAACTGTCTGGATATCGAGCGACTGGCATTTGATTAAACTCCCGCGGTATTGAAGCATTGGCTTTGGCCGCTCCATTTGATTCCCGATTGGCGGTTCCAGCAGCGGGTTCGGTGAAATGTGCTGAAGCAGGTGATCTCCCCCAATAAACGCCCCATCACTTTCACGGCGAAATGATAAATGACTTTGAGCATGACCTTTTGTTTTGAAAACATGCCAATCATCATGCCCGGGGAGTGTATCTCCTTCGTCCAGCGTATCCGTCAGCTTTCCTTTCCCTGCAAATTGCAGTGTACTGCGTAATTCATCAGGGCTTGGCATCAATTCTTCAGGTACGCCGGAAACAGTAAACAATTGCCGGAAAAACTGTTCATATCGGTCGAAAAACGCTTCATCCCGGGTTAACCATAAATCTACGTTTTGATGTGCGGCAATTGTTTCAGCACGCGGAAACCCTTCAATCAAACCGGTATGGTCGGGGTGATGATGCGTTAGAATAATCTGTTCAACGTCATGAGGTGTATAACCCAATTCGTTTAATTGTGCTTTCAGTGCTTCCCATCCTTCTTTCGTTTTTACACCGGCATCGATAAGTGAAAGCGTGTCACTTTTAAGCAGATAGACATGTACATCGCCAACTGCAAATGGTGTTGGTATGGTCATTTGAATGATAGTTTTATCCAGTACTTTCATAATTTGACAGCCTCCAAAATGAATAACGATTCAGTTGATGATTGCTATTATATACCTTCTTTACGAAAAAGTCATACACCGGCTATTTAAGCAAACGGTGTATTGCCTCAGTCAATATAGATGGTAAACGGTCAAAGCTGTAGGACAGTTCCAGACGCTCTGTCCACTGGTGCGGGTCTTTTCCAAGAGGTCCAATATTTAAAATCGGCATTGTCAGCTGCTCTATGACATCTTCCGGGAAGGAAAAACCGTTATTCTGCAGCGGCATGTTGGTTGTCAGCTGCTGCAAATTGCCTCTTGACGACACAGGACCGACAAAGCTTAAGTCAGAAAGTCCCGTAAAAAATTCGGATACTGTCAAATCAAGCTGATAATGGGTTTGTGTATAGCTTTTGACGTCTTCCAGCACATTTTTAATGTATGGGTCATCAAGCGATGAAACAGCCGGATAAAATGGCGGACTGTAAAAAAGGACAATCATCGGTGCCAAATCCTTACACATGGCAGCCAATTCCTGGACAAGGGTGGCTGAAAAATCACGATCGCCCTGGTCACGCTGGCTGACAAGCAGATTTTGCCGGCGTGTCACTTCTTCTTTTCCATATCGTTTTACTGCCTCTCGATACAAATCCTCATACATCATGACATTGACACGGAAATCCGGCATGGTGAAATCCTCGGCCAATCTGGCAAAATGTTCAAATTTTTCCCGTACGTAATGTTCAACATTATCGGCTGCTGCGTGTGCACCAGCCAATAGTTTTTCATTTATTTCCCGGAAGGTTTGTTTCAAATACAAAACATTGTACATCGCAATCGCTGCATTTGGTGTCTGAACTGAATATTCTTCTTTCAGATCACGCTGCATCAGGCTGATTGGCGGCGGTGTCACTTCGTCATCCACTTTTTCAATAAAGGATTCATTCAGTTCAAGCTGCTGGGACAAAAAACTGACGATGAGGTTTGGATTAATCCCGGCAAACGGTTCGCCGACATGTGATTCTTTCCCATAACAGTAAAACCCGGGCAACACTTTGCCGATTGACCCGGCATAAACATAATAATGGCTGTCGCCCGGGTATTTACTGAACATTGGCTCCCCATTCAAACAAGCGTTATAGACCAGGTTTTCCTCTTGCATCAGTTGCTTCAAAACAGGCAGCGCCGTCATCATCCCTTGTGAATTGACTTCCTCATCAGGAACTGAGAGCAACAGAATGTTTCCGTCAAATTCGCCATCCATCGCTTTCTCCAGCATAGAAAGATGTAGAGCGAGCCCTGCTTTCATATCCATCGTGCCGCGGCCGAACAGCCAGTCACCGGATGATATATCAGATTGAACAGCTTCCGGCAGCCGCTCTTTTATGTATTCCATTTCCTTTGTCAACTCCCCGGGAGAGAAAGCGAGGTTTTTTAATGCCCCGTAATCATCTACACCAACCACGTCAAAGTGGCTCAGCAAAACAATTGTTTTAGATGAAGCATTCCCTTTTACGAGCGCAGTTAAGAGCCTGCGTCCATCTTCCAGCGGGTGTAATCTTAAATGATCCGGATTTTTTTCAAAATATGGCTTTTGTGCCAGCAAATGCTGCAAATACTCCGCCTGGGCAATTTCTGCGGAGCTTCCGGTAATACTTTGATGGTTAACAAGTGAAGTCAGTAAATCTATTAATTGTTGTTTGGATTGCCAAGTGTTCATAGAATCCCCCTTTAACATTTTGATTTTTAGAAACAGACTTATTATAAAATATCGTGTAAGGTATGCTGAAGTTTGTTAAAAGTAAACATGTAGCCCTCTTTTTCCAATTTCTCCGGGATAACCCAGCGGCTTTTAAGCACCAATTCCGTTTCTGTCTTAATAACCATCGCTCCTATTTCCAACAGCCATTTAGGAGAAGGCAAACCAAGCGGTATATTCATTTCAGTCCGCAACAGTCTCATAAGCTCCTGGTTACTCACGGGGTTGGGTGCCGAACAATTAAATACGCCGCTAAGATGATCTCTTGACTTTAAGAAAAGAATGATCTGAAATAGGTCTTCAATATGGATCCAGCTGAATTGTTGTGCCCCAGTTCCCTGTACTCCACCGAGTCCAAATTTGACCAAATTTTTATAAGGTGTCACAACGCCACCATTCTTGCCCAAAACAATAGCCGTGCGCAGAGCAATTTGTCTTGTTTTTTCCAAATCAAAGTCGAAGAAGGCTTTCTCCCAGTTTACAGCAACATCGACCGAGAACCCAGAGCCGATCTCTCCATTTTCTTCTGTCATCGGCCGATCTTCCGAGTGCCGGTAAATAGTGGCTGTGCTGGAATTCATCCAAATACTGGGCGGAAATTTGCAAGCCATGATTGATTCTCCAAGTATTTTTGTTGTCCTTATCCTTGAATTCCTGATATCCTGCTTGTTGGCTTCGTTGTACCGGCAATTTACGGATTTCCCAGCAAGATTAATCAGAAGTTCAGCACCTTCCAATGTTTCAACGATTGATGCTGTATCATTCCAGTTGACGTGAGGTGGTTGTCTTGAAATGATTCTTACCTCGTAACCAAGATTATGAAATCGATTCTCAAAATATCTCCCTATAAAGCCAGTCCCTCCAGCTATAACCACTTTCCCTGTCAAAGTATCAACTCCAGTTTAAAACTAAAATGACTTGCATCCCTCTATCAACTCTCTATCAACTCCAGCAGTACTTTTAATTGACTTCCCCTCCAAAATAAAACACAATCAAACAAGAGGTGAGTTTATTGCAGCCGAACATTTATGCCCATCGCGGTGCCAGCAAACAGGCACCGGAAAATACGATGGCCGCCTTCAGCCTTGCTTATAAGCAGGGTGCAGACGGAATCGAAACCGACGTCCATTTGACAAAGGATTATATTCCAGTTTTAATCCACGACGAGCATGTGAAACGAACAACCAACGGCACCGGCTATATAAAGGATTACACGTTCCGGGATCTACAGCAGCTTGACGCAGGCTCCTGGTTTTCCCCTGAATTCGCCGGATCACGGATCATATCGCTGGATGAATGTCTCAAATGGATTTATGACAAGCCATTACATTTAAATATTGAACTAAAAAATAATAAAATAGATTATAATCGATTGGAAAGGATCGTTTATGACAGAATATCACACTATCACTTACTACATCGTACTACACTGTCAACGTTTAATCCAATCAGTGTAAGCAGGCTCAAACATCTGAATCAATATATCGGGGTAGCCTTATTGACTTCAAAGCGGTACAAAAATCTTGTGGCGGCGGCAGAGGATTTAGGCGCAAATGCGATACATATCAAATATCGTCTGCTCAATCGGCTGCTTGTTGATCAGAGTCGTCAGAAGAATCTGGCTCTCCGTGTGTATACAGTGAATAAGCCGAAACATATGATCCGCTCATTCTCTATGGGATGCGACGGAATTTTCACCGACATTCCGGAAATGGCAGTCCATTACCGGAACCAATTTGGCGATCAACCAATGAAATAAATCAGGAGGAATCAGAATGACAAAATTATTCACACCAATCGAATTTAAACAAGTTCAGCTTAAAAACCGGATTGTCATGTCACCGATGTGCATGTACTCCTGTATGGAACAGGACGGAAAAATAACACCATTTCATGAAACACATTATGTTTCCCGTGCGGTTGGCCAGGCCGGTCTGGTTATGACTGAAGCGACGGCAGTAATGCCCGAGGGGCGTATCTCCCACGAGGACCTGGGCATATGGCGTGATGAACATATCGATGGTCTGAAACAGTTAAACGAACAGCTCCATAGCTGTGGTGCCAAAACCGGCATCCAGCTTGCCCATGCGGGTCGAAAAGCACGGCTTAATTCAGAGATCTTTGCCCCTTCAGCACTGGCATTCAATGAGTCATCAAAAACACCGTCTGAGATGACAAAAGAAGATATCATGAATACGATCCAAGCATTCAAAGATGGAGCGGAGCGTGCCGGAAAAGCGGGTTTCGACATCATTGAGATTCATGGTGCACACGGCTATTTAGCCAACCAGTTCCTGTCACCATTAACTAATAAACGAGAGGATGAATTCGGCGGAAGCAGAGAAAACCGTTACCGCTTTATGTCCCAGCTGATTGAAGCAGTCAAAACGGTATGGGATGGCCCGCTGTTTGTCCGCATATCAACTGACGAATATGATCCAAACGGCAACACTCTGGATGATATTCTCTATTTTGCCGAGCAAATGAAACAGCAGGGCGTCGATCTGATTGACTGCAGCTCAGGTGGTGTTGTTCCTGCCTCGATTAAACCATATCCGGGTTATCAGCTGAGGCGCTGCGAAACCATCAAACAGGAAGCATCCATTGCCACCGGTGCTGTGGGTCTCATTACGACAGGGCTGCAAACAGAGGAAATTCTGCAAAATGATCGTGCTGATCTTGTGCTGATCGGACGGGCATTGCTGCGAAACCCGTACTGGCCAAAAGCTGCTGCTGATGAGTTAAGTGAGTCGCTTCCTGCACCAAGACAATACGAACGGGGCTGGAAATAATGGAACTTGTTTTTCTGGGGACCGGTTCAGGTGTTCCTTCAAAAGAACGAAATGTATCGGCCACTGCATTGAAACTGCTGCAGGAGCAAAACAGTATCTGGCTGTTTGACTGCGGGGAGGCAACACAGCATCAAATCTTGCATACGAGCATCAAACCGCGTAAAATAACGAAAATTTTTATTACCCATATGCACGGTGATCATATTTTTGGGTTGCCCGGGCTGTTAGGCAGCCGGTCGTTTCAGGGGGGCGACAACCTTTTAACCGTTTACGGACCTGAAGGCATCAAAAATTATATTGAAACAAGTCTGGCAGTCAGCGGAACGACGCTTACTTACCCCCTTTCAATTGTCGAATTTACTGAAGGGGTGCTATTTGAGAATGAACAATTCACTGTCTCATGCAAAGAACTGGAACATGGCATCCCCAGTTATGGCTTCAGGATTTCTGAAAAGGACAAACCCGGCAGACTTCTCGTTGAAAAATTAAAAGACACCGGGGTCGAACCCGGTCCGATTTACCAGCAAATAAAGGAAAATGATGTTGTCCAAACAGACGATGGGCGTCTTATTCATCGTGATGAATACCTGGGTCCGCCTAAAAAAGGACGTGTCGTAACCATAATGGGTGATACACGTTCACCGGACAAAAATAAATCCTTTATACAAGATTCCGATGTTTTGGTGCACGAGGCCACGTTTGGCCATGAAAAAGAAACATTGGCAAAGGCCTATTTTCATTCAACAACGAAACAGGCCGCAACTCTGGCTAGAAATAGTAACACGAAAAAACTGATCTTAACTCATATTTCCTCACGTTATCAGCAAGGGGATGATGATAAGCTATTGGAGGAAGCCTGCCACATCTTCCCGGCGACAGAACTTGCTCGTGATTTTCGTGAAATAAGCATTGAATCCGAATAGGAGGCGTTTATTGTATGGGGAAACTGGAAGCGGCAGAAATTATTGATCAGCATCGTACGTTTTTTCTTACCGGTAAAACATTGGATCCTGCATTTCGAAAAGAGCAGCTGACTTCACTTAAGGGCATGCTTAAATCCTACCAGCAGGAGATTTACCATGCTTTAAAAAATGATTTGAATAAATCGGAGTATGAGGCTTTTACAACTGAATTGGGATATTTATACACTGACATTGATTTTGCGCTAAAACACCTGAAAGACTGGGTGAGCCTGGAAAAAGTCGAAACGCCGCTCACCCATAAAGGGAGTAAAAGCTATATCCAGAAAGAGCCTTATGGCGTCACACTGATTATGGCACCTTGGAACTACCCGCTGCATTTGGCAATCGCACCGGCAATCGGTGCCATAGCTGCCGGGAATACGGTTGTATTAAAACCTTCCGAACTCACACAGTCGACATCCACTATACTGGCCGATATGATCCGCTCAACATTTGATGCATCTTATTTTACTGTTGTCGAAGGTGCCAAAGACGTCAGCCAGCAATTGCTGGAACAACGGTGGGATTACATCTTTTTTACCGGCAGCACAAATGTCGGCAAAATTGTCATGGAACAAGCGAGCAAACACCTGACACCGGTCACGCTGGAATTGGGCGGCAAAAGCCCTGCCATCGTTGATCAGGATGCCAAAATTGACCTTGCTGCCAAACGGATTGTCTGGGGCAAATTCACAAACGCCGGACAGACGTGTGTTGCACCGGATTATGTTTACGTGCATGAGAAAGTGAAGCTAAAGCTATTAAGAGCGATGAAAAAACATATCAAATCGCTTTACGGCAAAAAACCGGTTCAAAATTATGATTATGTCCGGATTGTTAACAAACAGCATTTTGACCGGCTGAATGCCTTTATGACGGATGGAGAGATAATTCATGGCGGTGAGATCAATGAAGAAAAGCTAACAATTGAACCGACCATTCTGGATAAGATAAACTGGGATGATGCGATTATGCAAGAGGAAATTTTCGGGCCACTGTTGCCTGTTATGACATTCAGCTCACTGGATGACCTCATTTCAGAGATGAAAGAGATGGAAAAACCGCTTGCTCTCTATTATTTCGGCGAAAACGAGCTGAAACAGCAGAAACTAATGCTAAATGTATCGTTTGGCGGCGGCTGCATTAATGATACACTTTATCACCTTGCCAATCCGCACCTGCCATTCGGGGGGGTCGGCAACAGCGGTATGGGTGCCTATCACGGCAAGTACAGCTTTGATACGTTCTCCCACCGGAAAAGCATTTTAAAACAGACCACTAAATTTGATATTCCGTTCAGATATCCAGGCGGAAGATTAGCCAGGGCCGTTATCAAACGCCTTATGAATTAAAAAATAAGCGCTTCTGCTTCCTAATCGGCAGAGGCGCTTATTTTTTCTTATAATCATCCAGGAAGTCTTTTTGGAAACTTGTCCGCGGCTGGTCTTCCCTCTCGTCATTCCTGATTTGTTTAAAGAGGTTTTTCCCGTATTTCCGGGACAAATGATCAATCGCTTCATACAATTTTTCTTTTCCGGCTTCTTCTTCGTATGTGAATAAATCGAGCTGTTTGGCAATATTCTTTTTCTCGTCAACATCCTGGACAGTTATGCCAAGGAGCCTGATTGGCTCCAGATTCCAATGCTTTTGAAACAGTTCATTGGCAAATTGGAGGATTTCGGATTTATTTTCTATAAAATGGTGCAGTTTCTTGCTTCGCGTAATCGTTTTATGGTCATGATACCTGATCATGATCTGCACACTCTGCCCTGCTGCCTGTTTCCGCCTCATTCGCCGCTCGACATTTTCCGCAAGCTTATGCATCAGTTTGCGGATCTCTGCCTCATCAATTGTATCTTCTGCTAGTGTTTGAGAGCTGCCGATACTTTTAAATTCATGCACCGCCTCCGGATCAACCGGCCTCGTGTCGATCCCGTTTGCCTTATTCTGCAGCCGTTCACCGTTGATGCCGAGTATTTGCTTCAGCTGATAAGGATCTCCATTGGCAAGATCACCTATCGTTTTAATATCGAATGATCGCAGTTTTTTTGCCGTCTTTTCACCAACACCATACATTTCCTCAATCGGAAGCGGCCAAAGCTTTTCACTGATGTCCCGCTTCCGCAATACCGTAATGCCCATTGGTTTTTTCATGTCCGAGGCCATCTTCGCGAGAAACTTATTAGGCGCAATGCCGATACTGCAAGGGAGATCCAGTTCAACACTTATTTTTTGCTGCAGGTTTTGGGCAATTTCAATCGGATTGCCGTGCTGTTCGGTGCCGGTTATATCCATATACCCTTCATCGATGGAAACAGGCTGGATATATGGTGTTATCTCAGCAAGCGTTTGGAATATTTCCTTCGATGCTGTTCGGTACCGGTCAAAGTTCGGACGCAGAACAATTAATTCCGGGCAAAGCCTCCGCGCCTGCCATAATTGCATTGTTGTTTTAACACCTTTGGCCCTTGCCTCATAGCTGCTTGTAACGACAATCCCTTTCCGCTCTTCCGGATTGCCGGCAATCGCCAAAGGTTTGCCTTTCAGTTCAGGGTTATAGGCCATTTCAACCGACGCGTAAAATGAGTTCATATCGACATGAAAAATGACCCTTCCTTTTTTTGGATACCATTGTGACATCGCAAGACATCCCTTTGAACATAATTAACTTAATTATATCATCTATTAAAAAAGCCTGCCGGGTAAATGATAGCACCATCCGGTCGATTTTGACGCGATTCAACTTTCATCATGAATGTCACAATTCGATTTCCCATTCATCTTTAAGGATCAGATATAGCACGAGCAAAGTATCTTCTGTTCCCCGGATACTCATATTATCCGGTACCACTCCGATTTTAGGAAACAATGCAGCCGCTAATCTTTTTGTCAGATCTGTTCGATCGGCATCTTCTAATTGCAATAATCGTTCACTGTATCTTTTCAGTAAGTTCCATTCTTTCATCCCTAATGACCAGAGCGCCCAAGTATCAATCGGTAGGCTTTCTTTGGTAAGTCCTCTGGATTCAATTTCTTTTTCAATTGGATCGTATTTTCCCTTGCTCTTAACACGTCGTTCATGTACAACAATGGTGCCGGCTGCCATATCACCTAAACGTTTATGTCTTGAATGAAAGAAGACCATGATGATCCCTATAAAATAAGCTGTCGGAAGCATATCGATAATACGGAGCAAGTTACGAATCAGGCTTGAGAGCAATGTTATGCTGTGCCCATTGTCCTGAATAACTCTGATGCCCAATAGTCGTTTTCCGAGTGTTTTACCGCCAAAAAAATATTCACATACAAAAAAATAGCCCCAATAAACAGCAAATATAACCATAATTAAAATAGTCAATGGAACGGCTGAACCGGCCAAAAAAGACGAAAAACCGGATTGTACGACTAATACCACAAAAAGAATCGTCACAATATTGAACGCTGTCAGCAAAAGCTGATCGATTATCATGGCACCCGACCTGCTGCCAAGACCCGCCAATTTAAAATTAAGGGAGACAAACTCCGGTGTTTTTACAGCTACTTCTTCTTGATTCATTTATACTTGCTCCTTTTTATGATTTGAAGGTTTCAATTACCGTCAGGAAAAATTATAATAGATTGAGATATTCATTACATCTTAAAGGAAGGTGCAGCTGTGAATATAAGACAATTTATCAAAGCGAACCGCGATGACTGGAAAAAACTTGAACAATACATAATAATATTTGGCAAAAATAGGCGATCATTGAGCGGACAAGATATTGACCAATTTAACCGGCTTTATCAAAAATCAGCGCAGCATCTGTCCTATGGCCAAACTTATTTTCCAAATGAAGATGTAACGGTTTATTTGAATGAACTGGTCGCAAAAGCTCACAATCTGTTATACAAAGATCAAGTTTCCAGCCTCCGGCAAATCCGCACGTTTTTCAGTACAACATTTATTGGACTACTGCTGGAGCAGTGGAAGGCTGTTATCGTGGCCATGATCCTGTTTACTGCCGGCGCACTTGCTGCCTTTCTATCTGTACTTAATGATCCACTCAATCTCTATTCCCTGCTGCCTGAACAAGTGGCTCAATCGGTCAATCCCGAACAGCTTGGTACAAATACCGGATCGGTAGATGCTTCATTGATGTCTGCCTCGATTATGACCAACAATATCCAGGTCGCATTCCTGGCATTTGCAGGGGGCATCACGTTCGGGATCTTGACAATCTATATTATGGTCTCGAACGGTGTGATGGTAGGTGCGCTTGCAGGCCTTTTCTGGCATTACGGGAATTCTTATGAATTCTGGGCGTTCATCGTTCCGCACGGTGTTATAGAACTGGCCGCCATCTTCATAGCAGGCGGCGCCGGGCTTTTGATGGGCTATAAATTGTTTGCACCGGGACCATTATCACGCGCCTATCAGTTAAAACGTCAGGCAAAACGTTCAGTGCAGCTTTTGCTTGGGACCATTCCGCTCTTCATTATCGCTGGTATTATCGAGGGCTTTATTACCCCTACATCCCTCTCACTGGAAACAAAATATGCTGTTGCGGCGCTTACCATGACAGGGTTAATTGTATACGTTGCCTGCGGGAAAGTGCTGCTTCAAAAGAACAATGCTAAAGCATACCCTCATTCATAATGCGGATATAGTGCGAGACAGCGGCTGTAACCAGGCGTTCTTCTTTTGCTTCCACCATGGAGAGCCCTTGTTTTTCCCAGTATGTTTTCTTCTGTTTTTTGAAACCGATTTGTTGCTGAGCAACACTTTTGACCATGGCGATTTTCGAACTGTCCGGTTCTTGTCTTGCCGCTGCCAGCAATGTTTTGTCTTCGATTCCAATCAGCATAAACAAATGCCGCTGACGCATCCGTCTTAAATGATGGAGCACGGTTTCTTCATACAAAAATGTCTGGACATCACTGAATAACAGAATCAGACTTCTCTTCTTCAGAGCGGCGGACAAATAATTGAAAGCCGCCGAATAATTGGCTTCACTTGCCTCAACATGTATAGTGGAGATGGTTTGCAATATCTTTTGTAAGTGCCCCATCCCTTTTTCAGGAGGCACAAATCGCTGGACATCCGTGGAAAAAGCAAGTACTGCGACATAGTCGCCATTTCTGAGGGCAGCGGCAGCTGTTGTCAATGCTGCCTCCAACGCCTTTTCCAACCGGTTGCCTGTTTTTAGTTCAGCACCCATCATCCGTCCGCAGTCGATCAGAATTGTCACATACTTTCCATGCTCGGGTTCGTATTCATTGCTCATGATCTCCTGCAACTTTGCTGTTTGGCGCCAGTTGATCTTTCGTGGATCATCCCCGACAGCATAGCTGCGAATTCGGGCAAATTCCCCTGCTTCAGAACGCTGCTTCCTGACTCTGACACCTTCATGCAGCAAAAACTGCTGCGGACTTTCCAAATATCGCTTTGTTTGAGTTAAATCAGGGATGACTCTCACGTGCTGCTTTATGACAGCAGCTGTCTGTTTTTCCCATAGTCCAAAGACACTTCTGTAGCGGACGAAAAGTTTATCAATCTCATAATTCCCTCTTACTGGCGCAATGACCTGATAAGATAACGCCGAAGTCTCCTGGGCTTTAATCGTCCCTTCAAATGGGAATGGCGTCCGGAATGATTGGGGAATCCCATCGGTCAGCCGAACACTGCATGCTTTGTTTGAAGCGTTGGTAACCTCTATTTGCACGGCATATGTTATACCCCGCTCCAATGCATCTGGTATCTTTCGTTTAAATGATAAATCTTTCTTCTTTGGTGACAACCATAGGTCCAGCAGACTGATCAATAAAAGAAGCCCATTCATAACAAACAGCCATATCCATGACACATTTGAGAAAGCAGCCATGACAGTAATCCCGATGGAAAATATAAGAAACAAAGCGAGCAGCCGCTTTCCCGGTAAAATGCCCCTATCGCGGAACAGCAACCGATCCCACAAGCTCTTCAATGATTTCATCCAGGCCAACTCCCTCCAATTCCATGTGCGGGGCTAACTGCAGACGATGCCGCAATGCCGGTTTGGCAACCATTTTGACATCATCAGGTGTGACATACTCCCGGCCCGTTAAATATGCCCAGCTTCTCGCAGCCTTTGCAATGGAAATCGCCGCCCGTGTGCTTGCACCAAAACGGAAAGCTTCCATATCCCGCGTCTGACGTATAATTTGCATAATGTACGTTAAAATATCATCATTCAATTTAGTCGCTACCGCTTCCCGTCGTATGGACAAAAAAGCTTCCATATCGATTATGGGATTCATCACTGTTTCATCGTGTGTTCCTTCCAATACCTGTCTTAAGACATTTGTTTCTTCTTCAAACCCGGGAAAATCAACATTCAGTTTCAATAAAAACCGGTCCTGCTGCGCTTCCGGCAATGGATATGTCCCTTCAAATTCAATCGGATTCTGAGTAGCCACGACAAAAAAGACATCCGAAAGCGGGTATGTCTCCCCTTGAATCGTCACCTGTTTTTCCTCCATCGCTTCCAATAAGGCCGCTTGCGTTTTGGCCGGTGTACGGTTAATCTCGTCTGCCAGAAGTATATTTGAAAAAATCGGCCCCTTGATTGTTTGGAAGTTACTATCCTGCATGTTGTAAATAGTGCTGCCAGTTATATCACTCGGAAGCAAATCAGGTGTGAATTGGATTCGATTAAAGCTTCCATTCAATAAATCCGCCAATGTCCGCACCATCTGCGTTTTTCCGGTGCCTGGCACACCTTCAATTAATACGTGACCATCTGCTAAAACAGCCGATAACAAGAGCTTCAGATTCATAGACTGACCATGAATCCGCTCTTCATATTTCTCCAACAATAATGCCAGCTCATTCCTCATTCGCCCTCAACCTCTTTCCGTAATCGATTTATCCTTTTCGACCAGGACATATATGTTTTTTTATCTATACGTTCCTTCTGCAATACATTTGTTAAGCCGTCTATGTCATTTTTCATGTCCGGACCGGCTTCTGCTTTCTGATCAAGCTGTTCTTGTATATCCACCCAATTTTTGTAATATGGGATGCCCCATCGCTCCTGCAGAAGCATTTTCAGATAATCCGCCTGAATCTGCAATGAATCCCTGTATTGCCTGCTACGTTGATACCATGCGGCCAGTGCCTGTATACGCTCATCACTGAATCGGACTGTTTCTTCCCTTGGAACTTTGACGGGTCCGAAACGTTTGCCCTGAAACCACAGCCAGAGAGCGGCAAACAAAACCGCCTGAAATCCCAGTACCAGGATCCAGTACGGGTAAAGCGCTGTTAAGGATGGGGCATTATTAGAGCGATGTAAATATTCATCAAAATAAACTGTTTCCCATCCCGTGTTTCCAGCATGGACGAATGAGAGGATCAATTCCAGGTGATCCTGCTCTAAAATTTTTGCATTCATCATCCACTCGGGGGCTACAGCTGTTATTAATGCTCCATTTTCAAACGTGCTTTTCGTAGCGATAGCACCGGCCTCATCTTTTAATAGAATGTTATCGTTATTACTGGGATTAAGTCGAAACGCCGAATTTATTTCAGCCGTACTCACGTTTTCGTTCTGATCAGTTATGTCACCGGATGCATCCTGTGCCGGCACTGTTTCGGTACCGAACATCCCATCAGGATTTGTTTTCAAAAGCAAAATCGTGTTGCCGGATTCCATAAAGGCCATATAGTCCTCCATCTCTTCCGTACCAGGGGTGAAGGATGGCTCAACCATGATCAGCAACTGATTATTACCCCTCCCTGTCAGCAGTTCCGGTGAGTGACGCCATCTGTTAACAGCACCGGTCTGATTATCCATATATGTATAAAAAGCTTTGACACCTGTTGGAGAAGGCGACTCTGATACAAACGCCGGGTACTCTTTAGGGGTATCCGGTGCGATTATATAGCTGATACCGATAAACAGCAGAAGAACGGCAGCGAGCCAAATCAGTGCTCTTCTGCTTGTTATTCTTGAATGCAAGCTTGCTGCCCCCTTATTCTTCACCGACAATTTCCTGCCGTTCGTTATATAGCCATTTCATCGTTTCATTCCGATATCTAATATAATCATCTTGTTCTAATACTCTTTCGCCATAGACAACTTCATCAAAGACTAATGCGAGCTGACGGAATGACTCTGCCAGGTGTTTGTTGACGTGCTTCAGCTCAGCGAGATATTCCCAGTTTGTTTTCCAATTTCTTGCTTTTAGCCATTCTTTTTCATGAGAATAAAGCAGAAGTGCCAGGAACATATGCCGGGCAGCTACGGTATAGTCACCGGTTCTTTCCTGGTTTTGGGCTGCCTGAAGGTGATCATTATAGGTCCATTTTGTTTCATTCAGCGATTCTAGCGGCTTTATTTCGGTAAAGCCTCGGCTGGAGCGGGTTTGACGGACACGCTGATATACCACGAACCCTACAAGAATGAGGACAGCAGCGATGATGATAATCAGAACCAGGTCTGCAAAACCGCTTGACGGTTCCAATCCGGAAAATACTTTGGCTAACTGTTCCCCAATCCAGTTGGTCAGACGTCCCCACCAAACCTCGAGCAAGTTTCGGTTGTCCTCATAATAAATTTGATATTCGTTTTGATCCAAAATCTCTTGCAATTGTTTCTGTTTATTATCAGTCTTTGCCATCATGGCCACCACCCAGCTTGGTCAATCAGCTTATTATTTTACAATTATGGTATTCTGATAGTCGTTAATCATATGTTTTAAGTCGTCGCCGCCCTGCCGAATTTTTAAGTCAAAATAAAGAATGGCATAACCGACCATAAATATCGTTGTTGTCAGTAACGTAACCAGATTCACAATAATCGAATACAAAACACTGTTGCCCAGAAATGTAATGAGAACCGTTTCGACTGCTAAGCTGACTGCCAGGAATATGAGGAAAAAGACAATGTATATCCCAAAAACTTTCCAGCTGTTTTTACGAGTTAGATGCCAGCTCCTCCCTAAGCCCGGGATATTATTTTCAAATACAGCCGTCCCCAGAAAAAAGCTCCAGCGTGTCAGGAAATAGGCTGCTGCTAAGCCAACGGCAAGCATAAGAATAATCATAATAGCGATACCTGAGACTGGATCGGCAAAAATACTCAGGACGCCGATGATCATAATGGCAATGAATGGTATGAAAAACATCGCAAATAAAATGATTCCGAATATTAAACTGCTGCCCAATATAGGCCAGAATTTTGAAAAGGCCTGTTTGATAACGCTACCGACCGCAAAATCATCCTGCGTTTTTAAGCGGGATATGGCAAAGAGAACGGCTGCTTGCGCGACAGGTATGAAAATATATGTTAAAAGCCCCACTCCCAAATTCGCGATGTCTTCCCCAAGTGTCGTATTGGCTGTTGCTTCAAAACTGTTTAACGTTTGATTAAACCAATTACTGCCGCTTCCGGCTTCTCTGAAAAAGCTTCTTCCGGTTAAAAATAAAATCATAGATTGCAATAAATAAAGCGGCCCCACAGTAATTAAAATAATCAGGAAAAACTTTGAAAAATACTGTTTACATAATGTAAAAGCAGCATCCAGAATTTCCCCGGATCCTTTTGGCCTGTTCAGTCCTTCGTTCAATTCATTCACGCTCCCCCATCTATCAACACCTATGTATATCTGTCATTTTAACATTCATCAGATCAATTTCAGGAAGTATTTTTATTTTAAATGTTTTTAATAGTGAACGTGCCTGGGTCACTTTTTCCCAGACACGTTATCGTCATCACATCATTATTCTTATCTGCCTGCTGTTTCCTGTATAATAGCGGCGACAAGCTGTGTTACTTTTACCAGATCATCAACCGGAATCCGTTCATTTGTCGTATGAATTTCTTCATAACCGACAGCCAGATTGACAGTCGGTATTCCAAGTCCGGAAATGACATTGGCGTCACTCCCGCCACCGCTTTTTTGCAGATCACTCTCCAGACCAATTGATTTGGCAGCATTCCGGGCAACTGCAACGACTTTGTCATCAGCATCGAGACTGAATCCCGGATACATGATTTGAACATCTACCTCAGCATTGCCGCCATATTCAGCAGCAGCACTTTCAAATGCCTCCTTCATTTCATTGACCTGTTTCTCCATCTTTTCAGGCTCGAGAGAACGTGCTTCAGCAACGATATCGACATGATCGGGAACGATATTTGTCTGTTTGCCGCCTTCAAACCGGCCGATATTGGCCGTCGTTTCCTCGTCTATCCGGCCGAGCGGCATTTTAGCAATGGCTTTAGCGGCAAGCGTGATTGCTGAAACACCTTTTTCCGGTGCAAGACCTGCATGGGCGGTCTTACCCTTCATGATAGCATACAACTTTGCTTGCGTCGGCGCCGCAACAATGATGTCGCCAACAGCGCCATTACTGTCAATGGCGAACCCGTACTTTGCATTTAAAAGCGATTCATCAAGTGACTTGGCCCCAACAAGTCCGGATTCTTCTCCGGCAGTAATGACAAATTGGATATCGCCATGCTCTCGGCCCTGTTCTTTTAAAGAGCGAATGCTCTCCAAAATAGCAGCAAGCCCTGCCTTGTCATCCGCACCCAAAATTGTCGTGCCATCTGAGACAATATAGCCATCTTTGATGGATGGTTTAATGCCTTTTCCGGGGACTACTGTATCCATATGTGAGGTGAAATAAATCGGATCAACACCTTCTTTATTGCCCTTTAGTGTACAAATTAAGTTACCAGCACCGTGCCCCGTTTTATCCTTGCTGTCATCTTCAACGACATCCAGCCCCAAATCTTTAAACTTTCGAGTCAGCACATTAGCTATTTCTGTTTCATAGCCGGTTTCAGAGTCGATTTGAACCAGTTCAAAAAATTCGTCGATGAGTCTTTCCTGGTTGATAGAAATCATAATTGATGCCTCCTGAGTTTCCTATAAAGGTATATTGCCATGTTTTTTCTTAGGTCTTTCCTCTTCTTTGTGATAAAGCATTTCCAGTGCCTGAATCAATTTCGTGCGTGTTTCGCGCGGATCGATGACATCATCAATCATACCAAGACCTGCCGCCACATATGGATTGGCAAATTTCTCACGATAGGTATTGATTTTTTCCTGTCGGGTTGCTTCAGGATCGTCACTTTCAGCAATTTCTTTTGCAAAAATGATATTGGCAGCACCATCGGGTCCCATGACAGCTATTTCGGCGTTCGGCCAGGCGTAAACGAGATCAGCGCCAATCGATTTACTATTGAGAGCAACGTATGCTCCGCCATATGCTTTACGGGTGATGACTGTTATTTTCGGGACCGTTGCCTCGGAGTATGCGTAGAGGATTTTGGCCCCATGACGAATGATCCCGCCGTGTTCCTGTTTCACGCCCGGGAAAAAGCCGGTCACATCTTCAAAGGTAATCAGCGGGATATTAAACGAATCGCAGAACCGGATAAACCGGGATGCTTTATCACTAGAATCAATATCAAGTCCGCCGGCAAGGTATTTCGGCTGATTGCAGACAAATCCTGCCGTCTGTCCATTGATGCGCGCAAAGCCGACAACCACATTTTTGGCAAAATCTTTATGTATTTCGTAAAAACTGCCCGGGTCCACCACTTGGTTGATGACTGACTTTACATCATATGGACGCGTCGCATTGAACGGGACAATATCCGTTAATTCAGGCCGGGTTTCATCGTTCAACTCACATTGTTGTAATGGCGGTTTTTCCTGAGCGCTGGCCGGCAGATAGGCAACAAGATCCTTTACAGCATCGAGTGCTTCTTCTTCACTTGCTGCTTTAATATGGGCATTCCCGCTTTTGGCATTATGCACATCGGCACCGCCAAGTTCCTCAGAAGAAATTTGTTCGCCTGTTACCGTTTGAATCATTTTTGGCCCGGTAATAAACATTTGTGATGTTTTTTCGACCATGATGACAAAGTCTGTGATGGCGGGCGAATAAACTGCCCCGCCTGCACTTGGCCCCATAATTACCGAAATCTGCGGAATAACACCTGAATAAATCGAATTCCGGTAAAAAACATGACCATAGCCATCCAGAGACGAAACGCCTTCCTGAATCCGGGCACCGCCTGAATCGTTCAATCCGATAAACGGTGTACCGGTCTTGGCAGCAAGGTCCATTGCAGCTGCAATTTTCTTGCCGTGCATTTCACCAAGCGCACCGCCGTATACGGTAAAGTCCTGGGCAAATAAATAGATAGCACGCCCGTTTATTTTGCCGTAGCCTGTGACGACACCTTCTCCATTGGCATGTAAGTTGTTCATGCCAAAATCCGTCTCGCGGTGTTCGGTAAACGGGTTCAGTTCAACAAACGAACCCTGATCAAGCAGGTAGTCAATCCGCTCGCGTGCCGTCAATTTTCCTTTGTCATGCTGTTTGTCAATACGTTCATCACCGCCGCCAAGCTCGACTTGCCTGCGTTTATCATACAATTCATTAATTTTGTCAAAAATGTCCACTACTGTTCACTTCCTTTAGAAGGCTGACACAATTCAAACAGAACGCCATTTGCAGCCTTGGGATGCAGAAAAGCAACCCGGCTGTCATGTGCGCCTTGTTTCGGTTCTTCATTGATCAGTAGGGTGCCTTCAGATTGCATTCGATGTAGCCGTTCATCCAGCTGATCTGCCTCGAGTGCAATATGATGGACCCCTTCCCCTTTTTTATCCAAAAAACGCTGAATCGGGGAGTCCTCATTTAACGGCTCAAGTAACTCAATACGGGATTCGCCTATTCTTAGAAAGGCCGTTTGAACCCCTTCCGTTTCAACTGTCTCAACTCCCTCCAATTCCAGTCCAAGGGTGTCCGTATAAAATGATAAAACTTGGTCAATCTGCCGGACTGCAATACCGATATGTGCAATTTTTTCCGGCGGTTCGAGCTTCTCTTCTTCCGGATGGACCAATTGCTTGATATAGGTAGCAAGCGCTTCAGTAGATGAGCCGCTTGTAAATATTTTTTGAACACCCTGCTCAAGTAAAAAAGGTATATCCTCAGCAGGGATAACACCGCCTCCGACCACAGGAATATCAGTTGCGTTACGCTCTCTTAAAACTTTCATGATTTTTGGAAATAGCGTTTTGTGTGCACCGGAAAGCGAGGACAGCCCGATAACATCAACATCTTCCTGGATGGCGGCCTGTACGATTTGTACCGGTGATTGCCGCAATCCGGTATAAATCACTTCCATTCCGTGATCACGCAAGGCCTGGGCGATCACTAAAGCACCCCGATCATGACCATCGAGTCCGGGTTTTGCTATTAAGACACGTATTTTCCCCATCTTGTCTCCCCCCCCCCCCCCATTTTTTTACAAAGAGTCTGCCGAACCCAACATGTTACATACCCGTATATTCACCAAACTCATCCCGAAACACATTGCATATTTCGCCAACGGTTGCGTAAACTTTTACAGCATGCAAAATATGCGGTATTCAATGTCTTCTCAACGGATGACTCCCAGTTTTCTTTATTCGTTTGAAATTTATCATCACTCATAAACTGACCCCCCCTGTTTTTTCAATCCCGGATAAATTCATCTAATAATGGTACTTGTCCAAACCCCTAATTAACGGTAAAATACAAGTCAGGAAAAGGATTTAAGGAGGAATCGAATTGGCCAAAAAGCTAACGAAAGCGCAAGCACCAAGAAAAAAGTCTAAACGTGAACGCCGAGTAAAAGTTGTTATATATATTATGATACTGGCAATGATACTTTCAACACTGACAATGGGTCTGTCAATGTTTATATAAGTGGGTAAAACAAGGCTGGAAATCATTTATTCCGGTCTTTTTTTGTCCGCTTTTCAGGAACATCACTTTTTTTAAATTTTTTCTTCAGCAGCAGGTAATCTTCAATCTCATGCAGTAGACGGAATAAGTTGGCTCTTGTTTCAAATTCTTCTTGTGTCTTCGGTAATTCCTCCCTGTCAAATGTTTTCCTAAGTTCATCCAATTCGTCCAAATAAAGACTGGCCGTATTGCCCGGATGAACATTATCACCCAATTTTTCAAAGAAGCTGGCAATCTTTATTGAAATGGAGTCCCTGTTCGGCAGCCTGCTTACCAGCGGAAGCATTCTTTCCAGAAGCTCCAGCTGTTTGTTCCGCATATGAAAATAATCGCGATAAGGGTGCTTGTTCCGCAGTAAATGGTTTTCTTTATCCAATAATACCAGATCCATTGCATCCTGTAATACATCCTCACAGATTTGCAGTTCTTTGCCGTCCCAATTTTCGTTTTTATCACGTATGTATAAAGCGATTTCATTTAGTATGATTTGGAAATAGTGTTCCAGTTCATCCTGTTTCTGTTTTAGTTGGGTTTCAAGACTCGGCATATATAAATTAACAAGCAATGCCGTCCCGATGCCGATAATTATGATAAAGAACTGTTCCGTTAAGAAAGAAAACGAGAGATATCCAGCACTGTATAAATTCAAAATGATTACCGAACTGGTTGCGATTCCGGGGGTCACCTTCAGCCAAACGGTCACAGGAATGAAAAAAGCAAGCATAATGCCAATTACTAATGGATGATACCCGATTAACTCAAAAAAAGTGACTGAAAACAAAGCAGCTACAACACAGGCCAGAAAGCGATGCCATGCACTCAGGACAGACCGCTTTCGTGATGGCTGAATACACAGGATTGTCAAAATCCCGGCAGAAACAAAATTAGTCAGACCCAGAACTTGTGCGATAGAAATCGAGATTGGGGTCCCGATTGCTGTCTTAATCGTACGCGAGCCAATTTTCACGATTATTTCTCCTTAAGCTACGATTCAACCAGTAATTAACAAAATGGAGCTGACCCGTTTAATGTTGAGACAGCCCCATACTATAGGATTTATTATGTTCAGACTTCTTCACAATGGTCGTCGAACACTTTTTGCAGCTTGCCTACTACATCTACTGCACTGTACCCTTCAATGTCAGAGCGTTCAAGCATTGTAACAATTTTTCCGTCTTTCATGAATGCAAAAGATGGTGATGACGGCGGATAGCCTTCAAAGTATTCTCTGGCCTTTTCGGTTGCCCCGCGGTCTTGTCCGGCAAACACTGTTACCAGATGATCAGGTCGTTTATCGTAATGGATGGCATTAGCTGCTGCAGGGCGGGCGACACCACCGGCACAGCCGCATGTTGAGTTAACCATAACCAATGTTGAACCATCGCGTTTCATCGCATCGTCAACAGATTCAGGTGTGGTTAACTCTTCGTAACCTGCATCCCGTACATCTTCCCGGGCAGCGTTTACGACGTCCTCCATGAATAAGTTGAAATCCATATGTGAATCCATCCCCTTTAACTTAATGATTGGTATTGCTATGATTAGCTTATCAATTTTATCAGCAGTTTTCAATTTAGAAACCTTTTGAAACGACACGATTTAACCGACCTCTTTCAATATCTGCTAAAAATTGAATAGCTAGGATTCCGGAGTCGTGTGATTGTTCCTTTTAATATAGATTGGTTGTGTCAGCATTAGTGTTTTCAACAATTTCTTTTACGCGAGCTAAAAATTGTCCCACAATCAGTCCGTCCAGTACCCGGTGATCAAGTGACAAACATAAGTTCACCATATCACGGGCTGCAAACATATCATTTATGATAACAGGCCGTTTTACAATCGATTCCACTTGTAATATCGCGGCCTGCGGATGATTGATAACGCCCATGGACTGGACAGAACCAAATGACCCGGTGTTGTTAACGGTAAATGTCCCACCCTGCATATCTTCAGACGTCAATTTGCCGGAACGCGCACGCATTGCCAGATCATTGATATCTCCGGCAATACCTTTGATGCTTTTGTCATCAGCGTTTTTAATAACCGGGACAAACAGTTCATTGTCTTTTGCGACAGCGATGGATAGATTAATATCTTTATGCTGGATAATTCTGTCCCCTGCCCATGTACTGTTCAACTGCGGGAATTCTTTCAGTGCCTGGGCTGTTGCTTTTACAAAAAAGGCAAAGAAAGTCAAATTGTACCCTTCATTTTGCTTGAATTCATCTTTTACCTTATTACGGTAACTGACCAAATCTGTCACATCGGCTTCAACCGCCATCCATGCGTGCGGTATCTCCTGGGCTGATTTAACCATATTTTGTGCGATTGCCTTCCTGACGCCTGTAACTGGAATTTCGACATCACCTGCCTGTGCTTGTTGATCATGCTGCTGCAAGCCTGGTTGTGCAGCAACTGAATCATTTTTCTCTGCAGCTGGTGCGGGTTTATCACCTGAAGCAATCAATTTTTCGATATCTTTCCGTGTAATTCGTCCGCCGCGGCCTGAACCGATGACGTGCGCCAAGTCAATGTCATTTTCTTGCGCGAGCCTCATGACAGCCGGCGAGTAACGTTTTTTCATAGAGGAGGAAGGCCCCTCTTCTTTCGGCGATGATGCATCCTGTTTTTCTTTGGCTTGTTCTTCTGGTTCGGATTCATCATGAGATGAGGTTCCTTCTTTCTCGATATAGCACATGAGGTCCCCAACTTGAATGGTGTCGCCTTCCTGTGCCACCAGCTCCTTAATGACCCCTGAAAATGATGACGGGACTTCAGCATTGACTTTATCGGTCATGACTTCTGCAATCGGATCATATTTATTGACTTTATCTCCTGCACCAACCAGCCAGGAACTGATTGTGCCTTCCGTGACACTTTCTCCCAGCTGCGGCATGTTGATTTTTTCGGTTGCCATTCTTTACCCTCCTTTTGTCTGCCTGTTTGACATTAAAATTCCGCAAGTTTCCGTATGGCTTTTTCTACTTTGTCCGGATTCATCATAAAGTACTTTTCCATGGCTGGTGAAAATGGCATTGCCGGTATATCTGGACCAGCGAGGCGCTGGATCGGAGAATCAAGGTCAAATAGACAGTTTTCCCCAATAATGGCAGACACTTCCCCTATAATGCTGCCTTCTTTATTATCCTCGGTAATCAGGAGAACTTTTCCGGTCTTCTGCGCTGCTTCAATAATCGATTCCTGATCCAGCGGGTACACAGTACGCAAATCCAAAATATGCGTGTCTATACCTTCTTCTTCAAGTTTCTCGGCAGCCTGAAGCGCAAAATGGACGGCCAGGCCATAAGTGATGACCGTAACGTCGGAACCTTCCCGTTTAATATCGGCCTTTCCAATTGGCAGGACATAATCATCTTCCGGAACATCACTTTTCAGCAAACGGTATGCTCGTTTATGCTCGAAGAATAGTACCGGATCATTATCACGGATGGATGCCTTCAAAAGCCCTTTCACATCGTACGGTGTTGATGGCATCACAATCTTTAAACCCGGCTGGTTGGCAAACACTGCTTCAACAGACTGCGAATGATATAATGCACCATGCACACCGCCGCCATAAGGCGCCCTTATTGTCATAGGCACGCTCCAGTCGTTATTGGATCGGTAGCGCATTTTGGCGGCTTCGGAAATGATTTGGTTAACGGCAGGCATGATAAAATCCGCAAACTGCATTTCTGCAACCGGACGCATTCCGTACATCGCTGCACCAATACCAACGCCTGCAATAGCAGATTCCGCAAGTGGTGTATCCAGAACACGGTATTCGCCGAATTCATCATACAGTCCTTTGGTAGCTCCGAACACACCGCCTTTTTTACCGACATCCTCTCCTAAAACAAATACTTTTTCATCACGCTGCATCTCTTCTTGTAACGCAGCTGTGACTGCCTGAATATACGACATGACTGGCATGGCTAATTTCCCCCCTGCTCTTCATAAACATATTTAAGCGCAGACTCAGGTTCAGGGTAAGCGGCGTTTTCCGCATAGTCTGTTGCCTCGTTAACGATCGAGTCAAGTTCACTGCGAATTTCCTGCTCCTGGTCTTCTGTCATAACTCCGGCTTCTTTTAAATAGGCAGCAAACGAAATAAGCGAGTCTTTTTTCTTTGCTTCCTCCACTTCAGCGCTTTCGCGGTATTGACGGTCATCATCGTCACTTGAATGGGCTGTAAACCTGTAGGATACTGCTTCAATAAGTGTCGGCCCTCCCCCGTTCATGGCACGTTCCCGAGCTTTTTTAATCTCTTCATATACTGCCAGCGGGTCATTACCATCGACTGTCACACCAGGCATTCCATAACTTTGACCGCGGTCTGACACATTAACGCTTGCAATTTGTTTATCCACCGGTACCGAGATCGCATATTTATTGTTTTCGACCATTGTAATAACCGGCAGTTTATGAACTCCGGCAAAGTTTAGGCCTTCATGAAAATCACCCTGGTTGGATGAGCCTTCACCCAATGTGACAAATGATGCAAAATCTTTCTTTTCCATCTTGGCGGCTAGTGCAATACCAACGGCGTGCGGAAGCTGTGTCGTCACTGGTGAAGATTGGCTCAGAATCCGATTTTTCTTTTGTCCAAAATGACTTGGCATCTGTCGTCCGCCGGAATTGGGGTCTTCCGCTTTTGCAAACGCAGAAAGCATCAATTCTTTGGCTGTCATCCCGAATGCAAGCACAATCCCCATATCCCGGTAATAAGGGGAAACATAATCCAGATTTCGGTCGAGCGCAAAAGAGGCGCCCACTTGCGAGGCTTCTTGTCCCTGACAGGAAATGACAAAAGGAATTTTCCCTGCACGATTCAAAAGCCACATCCGTTCGTCAATTTTGCGGGCCAAAAGCATGTGCCTGTACATGTCCACAGCTTGTTCGTCCGTTAATCCTAATGATTCGTGGCGATTTCTTACCAATTACTTTCCCTCCCCTAAATACAATAGTAGGATTTTTATCCGTGAATTTGATTTCCGTCCACAGCCATTGCTGCTTCACCCATTATTTCAGACAATGTCGGGTGTGGATGAACACTTTGCGCAATCTCCCATGGTGTTGCATCAAGCACCTTGGCCAGCCCCGCTTCCGAAATCATATCGGTGACATGCGGTCCTACCATATGAACACCCAGCAGGTCATCAGTCTGTATGTCGGTAATTATTTTGACAAACCCGTCTGATTCACCGTGAACCAGGGCTTTCCCAATTGCTTTAAATGGAAACTTGCCGACCTTCACCTCAAATCCTTGATCAATTGCCTGCTTTTCGGTCAATCCAACGCTGGCAGCTTCAGGGTTGGAATAAATACATGACGGAATTGTATCGTAGTTCAGCGGTAATGGATTTTTATCTGCCATATGTTCAACAGCTGCAATACCCTCGTGGGATGCCACATGTGCGAGCTGCATACCACCGATTACATCACCGATGGCATAGATATGTGATTCTTTCGTCTGGTAAAAATCATTCGTCTGAATGTAGCCGTTGTCTACAATGATATCCGTGTTTTGCAATCCAAGATTTGACGTGACTGCTTCGCGGCCAACCGAAACAAGCATTCTGTCAGCCGAAAATATTCGATTTTTACTGCTGCTGACTTCAGCTTCTATCTGTACGCCTTTTTCCTTTTGAAGCGTTTCAGGCAGTACTTTGGCACTTTTTATAAACTGAACACCTTTTTTCTTAAGCTGACCTTCAACTTCTTTGGCAATAGACTCATCTTCTGTCGGTAAAATGTGACTCATATATTCGATCACCGTGACATCAACACCGAAATCCGAAAGCATCGACGCCCACTCGATACCGATAACACCGCCCCCGACAATGAGTATTGAGGCTGGCAGTTTGCTCATGTTTAGCGCCTCATCGGAACTGATCACTCGTTTCCCATCCAGTTCAAGACCTGGCAGTGATTTTGGCCTAGATCCGGTAGCAATCAGTACATTTTTTGGTACGAGCATGGTGTTTTCGTCACCATTTGCATATTCGATTGAAATCGTACCGGGCATTGGCGAGAAAATACTTGGACCCAAAATTCGGCCAAAACCTTCATACACATCAATTTTACCCTTTTTCATTAATCCTTGTACACCTTGCTGCAGTGTTTTAATGATACGATTTTTACGTTCCTGTACTTTGTCAAAATTTAAGGTGACATCAGATGTTTCCACGCCGTATTGGTTCGCTTCCTTTGTTTGTTTAAATACCTCAGCACTCCGGAGCAGTGATTTGGATGGGATGCAGCCCCTGTTCAGACAGGTGCCGCCAAGACTGCCTTTTTCAACAACGGCAACCTGCATGCCCAGCTGTGAGGCACGTATTGCAGCGACATATCCTCCTGTCCCTCCTCCGAGTACGACTAAATCATATTCTTTCGCCATTAAGTGAATGCTCCTCTCCGATTAGATTGGAAGGTATGTTTGGCCGGTTCTACCTGCAGTTCCTTCTCAGGGAGTAAATAGGAATATCAGGACAATTTACCCCCGTATTTGCTTCACACACCTTATCGCCTGCTTAGTATGTGATGGCCATTTCTTAAAAACTGGCTGCGTGAGGCTTGCAGTGAACGGATCCGTTCTTCTGCCAAACGATCGGCGGCAGCGTATGTCGGTATTTGATCCCGTCTGGAGATTTCAAACACCTTGATCAAATGATCGTATATCATTTCCACCTTTTTCATTGCCCGTGTTTGATTGTAACCGTCTAATTCGTCCGAAACATTAATGACACCGCCCGAATTAATGACATAATCCGGTGCATAAACAATTCCCATTTCATAGAGCATATCCCCATGTTCCGTCGTTTTAAGCTGGTTGTTTGCAGAACCGGCAACAACTTTAGCCTTAAGTTGTGGAATTGTTTCATCATTGATGGTGGCTCCAAGTGCGCATGGTGCATATACATCACAATCGACACCATAAATCTCATCCGGACCGACTGCCTCGGCTCCGAAGGCATCCACTGCACGTTTGACAGCCTCTTCACTGATGTCGGTGACGATTAGATTAGCACCTTCTTCGTGCAAGTGCTCACACAAAGCATACGCCACGTTGCCGACACCTTGCACTGCGACCGTCTTTCCTTTCAGTGAAGCGTCACCGAACGCTTCCATTGCAGCCGCCTTCATACCCTTATAAATACCATATCCGGTCACAGGGGACGGATTACCGGAAGAACCTGATTCAGGAGAAGTACCTGTGACAAAATCTGTTTCCATGTTGATCAGATCCATATCATGCACAGTCGTTCCAACATCCTCTGCTGTAATATACCTTCCATTCAGACTTTGAATATATCGTCCGAAAGCACGGAACATTTCAGGATTTTTATCTTTCTTCGGATCGCCGATGATCACCGTTTTTCCGCCCCCAAGATTAAGTCCCGCTGCAGCATTCTTATAAGTCATGCCTTTTGCTAGCCTTAGAGCATCCTCTATTGCATCTGCCTCGGAATCATAAGTCCACATCCGGGTCCCGCCAAGGGCAGGACCGAGTGTCGTGTCATGGATGGCAATAATTGCTTTTAACCCGGAGTTTTTATCCTGGCAAAACAACAATTGCTCATAATCATATTCTTCCATATAGTTAAAGATTTCCATTATTACTACCCCCTGATTCTAGTCATTAAATTCAGTTAACGTTGACATCTGACTCCCTCATTCTATATGCAAAAACTGTGCCAATAAACTGGAATTGTAAGCGCTTTATCAGAGCATTTCAATCTGTGCAATAAATTGCGTTCATGAATGATTTTGCATGCTATCTTTTTCTATTTTATATTTGTTAAGTTTGTAGTAAAGATTTCGGATCGATATATTTAGATGTTTCGCAGTTTGTGTTTTATTATAATTTAACGCTTGCAGCACCTCGGAAATATACTCCTTTTCATACGCTTCCATAGCGTTTTGCAATGTTTGGTTTATTTCCGCTTTCTTTCCCGGCTGCTGGTGTGGATTTCCAAACGGCATCAGATCCGGTATATGTTCCTTAGTTATCACATCTTCATTCATACCGATATAAATCATAGCTCGTCCAATGATATTTTCCAGTTCACGGACGTTTCCGGGCCAGTGATAATCTTTTAGGTAATCGATTGCCTGATCATCAATGGATTTAACATCTCTTCCGTAATCCTGGTTGATTTTTTGAATGAGATAGTCAATAAGTTCAGGCAAGTCCTCTAAACGTTCTTTCAATGTGGGTATATAAATCGGAAGCCGGTTTAGCCGGTAATATAAATCTTCCCGGAAGGTTCTGTTCATAATGGCTTTCTCCAGATTGATATTGGTTGCTGTAATTACCCGGACATCAATAGCTATTGGCGATGTTCCGCCGACCCGCACGATTTCACCCTCCTGAAGCACCCGGAGTAATTTTGCCTGCATGTGAAGCGACAATTCGCCAATTTCATCCAGAAAAACACTTCCTTTGTTTGCTTCCTCAAACAGCCCTTTTTTGCCGCCTCGCTTGGCACCGGTGAAGGCACCTTCCTCATACCCGAACAGCTCGCTTTCCAGTAAACTTTCGGCAATGGCAGCACAATTCACGCGAATAAATTTATTACGCTTACGGTCACTTTCATTGTGAATGGCATGTGCAAATAACTCTTTTCCTGTACCAGAATCACCGCGTAAAAGAACTGTTGCAGGCGTTTTAGCCCCGACTTTGGCCTGTTCAAACGCTATCTGCATTTCCGATGAAGAGCCAATAATATCCTCAAACGAATATTTTGCTTCGAGGTTACGGATAATTTGACGTGCACGCTTCAGTTCGTTTGTTAATGACAGAATCTCTGAAACATCATGCAAAACGCCAACGCTCCCCTTTATTTTCCCGTCTACAATAACAGGGGCCACATTAACCAGCACATCTTTTTTTGCAGGACCCACTTTCAGATGGACTCTGCGAACGGCTCGGCGGGTCTCTAGTACCTTCATATGCATGCTTTCGCCCTCTGATATATCCACATTGGCAGGTTTCCCTATAATATCTGCTTCGCTAAGTCCGGTGATACGCGTATATGCAGGATTAATCATCAGGCCTTTTCCGCTCTCATCAACAACAGATATGGCTTCATCAGACGAGTGGATGATTGCTTCAAGCAGTGTTTTAATTTCTTTGAGATCGGTTATTTCTTCAGCAAGATTCATGATTTCGGTAATGTCTTTAAACACGGCAAAAGCACCAAGTACCTTTTCCTCAGCATTAATAATCGGAATTCGGGTTGTTATAACCTTTTTGCCGTTTTCCAAGATAAGTCGCTGGTTGACCTCTTTCCGCCGGCTCCGCAGCACGTGAGGCAGTCTGGTGTCAGCAATAACATCTTTAATACCCTTGCCGTTGAATTGTTCTTTGGCTAGGCCTACGATGCGCTCGGCACTTTTATTTACAAACTGTACAGCCGCCTGTTCGTTCACAACAATCATACCGTCATGGATATTATTCAGAATAAGTGCCTGATTATTCGTCTCAAGCGTCAATCGCTCCAACAATGATTCTTTTTCATCCATCAACTCGGCAATGATGTATGCAACACTGCCGGGGATAACGACAGTGTTCTTACCGCGCTTATCAAGCAATTCCCCCAGCACATCTTCCTCACCCGTAGCTTCTATTATGATATCAATATCGTCAGTCCAATCATCATAACTGGTGCCGGCAGGGATACCATAATCCTCGGCTAATTTTAAACCTTTGGCTTTCGGGTCGATATCTGCTATGCCAACAACATTCATTTTTTCTGTTTTATGTAAAATTTCCAGCAAGGCACTGCCGCCATTTCCCGCCCCAACAATCAGCACACGTTTCATGTCATCCCGCCTCTGCAATAATTTGCATAATTCAAGCATACGTTAATGTGCATTTTTTAGCAAGGTCTTTTAACAAAAGTTGTTCATTTGAAGCACTTATATATTTCAATTTACACCCGGACGGCGGTCCCCGGTTAAGTTTACCGATACACAAATATTCGGTGATGTGTTCATATTTTGGTTCAATTTTGCTATACTGAAAAGAGCCTGTTTTACATAAAGGGGAAAACCACACTCATGATTCGCATTATTGCAGTGCTTATGCTGCTTATACCCGGACTGATATCCGCTATTGGCATCAAACTGATGCGAGATACACTGTTCAATGATTTTTACCCTGTTTTTATTCATATAAGTATCCAATTTATTGCAGGTTTCCTGTTATTTCTCGGCGGTCTTGCATTTATCGCCGGTTTTATTGTTTATCGGGACAGGAAGAAACAGAAAGACAAGATAAAGTAAAGAGGACGACTTAATATTTCATTAATGGAGAGGTGTAGCATGAAAGTTGTAAAATTCGGGGGAAGTTCTGTAGCAAATGATGCACAGATTAGAAAAGCCGGCTCAATCATCGCGGATGATTCTGAACGAAAATTTGTCGTTGTATCGGCGCCGGGAAAACGGTTTAAAGATGATGTCAAAATAACCGATCTTTTAATTGAGCTAAGCGAATTGGTACTTAACAACAAATCACATGAAAAGAAATTCGCAGAAATTATGGCAAGATTTTCTGAAATTGTTAACGATCTTGAATTACCACAGTCTATCCTCGCTGACATTGAACAGTCAATCCAGAATACGTTAAACACCAATTCACCTGATCAAATCAAAGCAGATGGATTGAAATCAATCGGTGAAGACAGCAGCGCGAAAATAGTCAGTGAGCATCTAAAAACAAAAGGTCTGAACGCTCATTATGTAAATCCGAAAGACGCCGGAATTATTGTCAGCAATGAACCAGGAAACGCACAGGTGCTGCCTGAAAGTTTTACTAAAATATATGAGATGCGTGCAAGGGATGGGATTCTGGTCATACCCGGCTTCTTCGGATTTACTAAAAATGGCGGGCTGATGACGTTTTCCAGAGGCGGATCAGACATCACCGGATCAATTGTTGCTGCAGGTGTTCAGGCGGATTTATATGAGAACTTTACGGATGTTGATTCGGTATATGCCGTCAATCCGGCAATCGTTAGCAACCCAGAAAAAATAACGACATTAACATATAAAGAGATGCGTGAATTATCCTATTCCGGATTCGGTGTATTTCATGACGAAGCACTTATGCCTGCATTTCAGGCAGAAATACCTGTATGCATCAAAAACACCAATAATCCGGCCAGTCCCGGCACAATGATTGTTTCTGACAAGAATCCGCATACCAGATGTGTCGTCGGGATTGCCAGTGATACAGGTTTTTCCAACTTATATGTGAGTAAGTATCTCATGAACCGCGAACTCGGTTTTGGACGGAAATTGCTGCAAATTCTGGAAGATGAGGGAATTTCCTTTGAACATGCTCCTTCCGGTATTGACAATATGTCCGTTATTATACGGGACAGTCAGTTAACTGCTGAAAAGGAAATTAACGTTATTAATCGCATTAAAAGCGAACTGAATCCTGAAACCATTTCGATCGATTATGGTTTCGCCATGATCATGGTTGTCGGTGAAGGTATGATGAGCGCGGTTGGTATTGCTGAAAAATCCGCAGCCGCATTCGCTGAAGCCAATATCAGCATCGAGATGATCAACCAGGGGTCGTCAGAGGTATCCGTAATGTTTGGTATCAGGAAAGATAAACTCGATTTGGCTGTTAAATCACTTTATCAAAAATTCTTTGGATGAAAAAACTGTATGCGGGATGTCCGCATACAGTTTTTTTATGATTTGTACAAATAAGCCCCAGTCCTTGTACAGGCCTCAAGCTAATCAGTTGTTTGCCTGTGATCCTCAACTCGCCTTATGCTCCAGCCGCAGACGGTCAGCGACCATGGCGATGAATTCAGAATTGGTCGGCTTAGCTTTTGAAATATTAACTGTATAACCGTTGATATATCAAGGTTTTAAAAATTTTGTTTGTTAAACAATATCAATTATTTATTGGTTTGTAATTATGGATTTATTGGTTATCTATCATTAACTATTTTCAGTATAATAATACCAGTAAAGGAAGTCAATTACTTTTTTTAAAAACTGTGTCTTTACTGAAACAAACTACTATTTAATAACATGCTTTTTCTTTCCAACCTTCAAAATTGAAATTACAGATATTAATATACTGGTTATCTATAATCCAATTTAAAATGGTTTCTGTCTGTTTATCGGTTAAACTTGTAACATTACCTTTTCCATCCACTGCAACAAAATAAACATTACCAGTAATGATTATATAGTTACCCTTTTCATCCAGTAGAATCCTGTTAGGTTTTAAAGATGTACAAAAGGATTTAAAGAGTCTATATATTCTTGGTTATCTTCCAGTTCATTTCTTCATGCTTATAACTTCCATTGTTATAAAGTAAGCGTCAAATAATCCCCACCTGTATTCAGATGGGGATTTCGTGTATGCTTTATTTAGATTTATTAGGAACGTGACATTCTTGAGGGAGTGTTGCTGACCATGGTAGGAACTGAGCCAATTGCTCCTTATCTGTCGTATCCATATTGGGAAGTTCTTCAAATAAATAGTTGAGATAATTGAATGGATTTAACCCATTTTCTTTGGCTGTCTCAACGAGACTGTAGATAATCGCACTGGATTTAGCTCCCTTTGCGGTATTGCTGAACAGCCAATTTTTCCTTCCCAGCACAAAAGGCTTGATGGATCGTTCTGCACGGTTATTATCAATTTCCAGACGGCCGTCCTCTAAAAATGCTTCTAACTGTTCCCATTGTTTACGACAATATTTAATCGCCTGCCCAAGGGCACTTTTTGGCAGCACGCGAGGTGTCTGTTCTTGAAGCCATGCCAAAAAAGCCTCCAACACTGGCTGGCTGCGCTCTAAACGCTTTTCATAGCGTTCTTGGGGACTTGCGTCCTTTAATTCACGTTCAATGTCGAACACCTTATTACAGAAGGCCAACCCTTCTTTTGTCTTCGCACCTGTAGTGGATGATGCGGAGTCAGGCAACGCCTGCAGTGCTTCTGTAAATTTGCGGCGTGCATGCGCCCAGCAGCCCACCAGGGCTACATCAGGCAGTCCGTTATAGGCGGGATAGCCGTCTACATGCAAGTATCCCTGAAAGCCTTCCAGGAATCGGCGGGGGTGTTTACCGGCCCGGGTTTGCTGATAATCGTACAGAACAATTGGTACATCAGCCTGTCCGGAGCGATACAGCCACATGTAGGATTTTGACGTTGCGGACCGTTCCGGTTCGGATAAAACTTGTAATGTTGTCTCATCCGCGTGTGCGATGTCCAGCTCCAATAATTGGGCATGCATTTCGTTGTAAATCAGCTCAAGCCAGGTATTGGCACCGTACATCATCCAATTGGCCAGTGTCTGGCGTGGGATGAATACACCAAAACGCTCCAAATGCTTCTCTTGCCGATACAGTGGCATGCCTTCGACATATTTTTGAGTCATGGTGTAGGCCATTGCGGATGGAGAGGCCAGGCTACCCGGAAAGACAGGTTCTGGCATCTTCGCTGTCACAATTGGTGTTTCGAGCTCATGGCGTTCACAATGGCGACAGCTATATACATGGCGTACATGCTCCACCACTTTCACTTGTGCAGGAATGACCTTTAACTCTTTACGCACTTCCGTGCTCATGTCATGTAGTTCTTCACCGCAACACGAACAGACCTGTTCCTCATCAGTCAGACGATATTCCATCGTTTCTGTAGGCAGGTTTTCAAGCTTTTGTTCGCGCTGGCCACACTGTTTCTTGCGTTGATATGTAATCGTCTCGACAGTTGGTTCTTGGGTAGTCGGATCAGCTGTTTCTTCGGCTTCATTGAAAAGGGAGAGCTGGTTTGAGTCGGTCTTCTCACTGGAAGAACCAAATCTGCGTTGTTGGCTTAGACGAAATTGTTCTTCGTACCATTTTAGCTTGGCCTCCAACGCCTCGTTTTCCATCTCAAGCTTTTCATTTTGCGCTTTAAAATATTCAATTGATTCGTTTGATGTATGCGCTGTTTTTTCCATAAGATAAGTATACGAAAAAGAACCCGACTTGCCTAGTCGAATTCCTGTATTTTCATATTTCAGTTTCTTATAGTCTTATAGAATAGTGCGCGCTTTCACCTCACGGTGTGCCTGTTTCTGTTCGATTGGCAAACCATCCAGCAGCCAACGAAGTTGGCGCGGGCTGATATTCATGGGTGCCGAATCATTTTCAGTTGGCCAATGGAAGGTCCCTCTTTCCAGCCTGCGGTAATGCAACCAAAATCCGTTGTGTTCCCACTGAAGGATCTTCAGCTTGTCACGTTTCCGATTACAGAAAACAAACAAGCAGGGGGAAAAGGGATCGAGGTCAAAACATTCTTGTACAATAATCGCCAGACCGTCAATGGATTTGCGAAGATCCGTGCTGCCGCGAGCCAGGTACACACGATCGAATGTTACATTTGTCAGCATTAGCTTCGCAGGACATGAATGATATCGGATAGTAAGCCAACATTGGCTCCCGGCCGGACTTCGACTGAAATAGCACCAAAGTGAATGAAGATCGGGTCCTGTCCTTCGGACGATAACATGTCATCCTCCACTTGGGCGGCCAGCCATTGAGTTTCTGAGGTCTTCGGTTCTGGTGAAATCATATCTCTCTCGAAACGTCGAACCCAATAATACATTTGGTGAACCTTGATATCTTGGTCACGACACCATTCAGCTATACTTTGGCCACTGGCTTTCCAAGAGTCATATCGCGTCTTCCATTCTATTCGTTTGTCTTTCAGGGTCATCACATAACCTCCCAAATAAATTCTAAGAAGATTATCGCATCGATGACCTGAGATTAATACGTGTATTTTATTTGACGCTTACTCCTGTGATTTAACTTTAGATTTACCCTTATTACGTTCTGTAAAACGTGATATTAGCTTTACTTTAAACATTTCTGTGTCAAAACCACTTGGATTTTTTAAATAATCCATTGCATAAAGATATTGAAAAAAACTTTTTTTATATCTTTGTTGTGTGTCCAATTCGACCTTCGGGATAATTTTTTTATAATCATTAAAAGTTAGCTTTGTTACATCTAAATCTTCTACATCATTAACTAGTAGATTATGTATACTACTTCTATATTGTGCTTTTGTAGTTTCATTAGTGTAAAGAGATAAAAATGAATTAATAGCCTTTAAACTTATTGGATATTCCATTAGTAAATTATCCATAACATCTTTAGGTATTGAATCTTTTTTGACCATTTATTTCACCTTTGTCTATTTTATAATTTAGGACTATTTTATCATATTTTTAATTCTTTTCCTAAAAATAACACAATAAACAAAAATAGGTGCTGGAATATCTCCAACACCCACGCCATGAAAACAGACCTTAAACAAATACGTAAAAAGAAAGCGGAATCCTTGATTACATAACTTAAACAATTTTTACTTGAATTTCAGACAAAAAGACTGCACTTTGCTGGGAATAATGCCAGTGAGTGCTTTGATTATTTATACTGTTGTATGCCTTGCAGTGCCTGATTTACTTCATTATCTGATATGGTAAGATGCTGTAATGATACTGGTGCTTTTTCCGTTTTAATTCCCAGCATTTCAGCCATTTTTGCATTATGGTTAAAGCCGAATTCCTTCAGGTGCCTTTCTATAACCTTATCTGTATCAATCGCATCCTGATATGCTTTACCCACCGAAACAACACCCTTTAAATATGCCTGTTTCTGATGCTGAAGCTTGTTTGCTGTTTGCTGTATTTCTTCAGCCAGTGCATTTGTGTAAGCATCCTGAAGTTCCTGAATTTGATTAATAATATTCAATGTATCTTCTTTCTTGAATCCCTGCACCTTGTCCAGTTCTTCAGATGCTTCCTGAAGCGATTCTTCATAAGGTTTCAATGCCTGTTCAGCATCTTTCACATCGTGTTCTGAAGCAAGCTTCTTTGTGTATTGCTTGAAAACATCCTTATACTGCTGATAATACCGTTCATATTCCGTCAACTTACTATTATAATCAGCTTTCAACCCTGCAAGGCTTTTATTATAGCCATATGTAAGGCTGGTAAGTTCTTGTTTTAGCTGGTTAATCCTTGTAACATGCTTATCTTGTTTAGGTGCTTCAGGTGCTTCAGATTCCCTTTTATTCCGTATAAATATCCCCTTGCAGTAGTCTAAGATACCTTTAAACATCCTTTGTTCCCCCTTCCCTTGCTTCAAAGTTAAAAACTAGGTTATTCAGTTCTGATATAAAAGCTTCTTTATCCGATGCATTTCTGAAATACCTTGTATGGTTCACCGATTCACCAGCATCAGTCAGCATTATACTTAATTTATGGTGTTCTGATTCAGATTTTTCAGCCAGTGCCTTTTTACTTTGCATGTTTGCCCTTCTATTTTCTTTTGTCCAACTTGGTTTATCTGCCATAATTCCACCCCTTCATATATAAAAAAACACTGAAGTTAATCAGTGTTTTTTTTATCGTCATCAACTGTATATAAAATGTCATCTTCGTGTATTTCTGTAACATCATCATTCTCAAATAAAAGATTAAATCTGCTAACATCTATTACAAGATTTGTAATGATTCCTTTGTCATCAGTTTCAGCAATTACTGGATAAAAACCATCTGCACGTGTGTTATAATATACGCCTTCATCGGTTCCAGCATCTGATAATTTAATATTTGCAGTATCTACTGGAATATAGTTATAAATAAAAGCACCGTTCTTTACATTTGTTTTCATCTGTAATCCATCCTTTTTTATTGTAGTTTTATTTTCCTTTACACGCCTACAACAAGATTGAATTGAGATTCAGACACATATTTATAAAAAAAAGGCTGGTAAATAACCAGCCCTAGCCGTTAAATCTTAGGATTAAGTTTTCTTTGTCGGTACACCGTGCTTAACTCACGGTTACCGATGTTTAAGTAATCTTTACCTGTACCAAATTCATGCCCGAATCCGTCAACATATGGGGAAGGATAATCTATATAATTACGTGTTTTCAACCCCCCATCTACTGCAACATCAGCCATTTTACTTTTCAGTAGATATGTTTTGAACTGTTCATTCGATATATCAATAATTTGTTTAAGGTACTGCTGTTTAGCTTCTTTCAGCTTGTCCAGTGTTTCAGCGTATTGCTTTCTTTCTTCTTTTTGCAACTCTTTTTCGATTTCTTGGTATTCAGCATATACCTTTGATAATTCATATTGTTCAAGTCCATCAATATCGTTTACCTTTTGCTGGAGTGTAGCCAGTTCCTGCCGTTTTGCATCAGTTTGCTGTTTGATTTCATGATAAGCAGAAACATCTATATCATTCATGATGTATAGTGAATACGTTTCTTTTTCTTGCTTTTCCAGTTCCTGAATGGATTCTTCCAACTTTTCAGCATCTTCTTTTGCTTTCTGTTTCGAAGCTTCAAACTTTTGCCGTACCTGTTCAGCCTTATCTATTAGTTTTTGTGTTTCTGTAAATACATTTGCCATTATTCTATACCCCTTTCGCTTTTCAACCGTGTTAATAAAGAAGCCTTCTTATCTTCTACTGTTCTATCATCTGACGGCTTGCCTTTTTCAGTGATTCCCATCCGTTGCATTGCCTTTTGCTTCTCGTACTGAACAACATAATCAAAATGTTCAAGATACATATTGATTTCTTTTTCTGTTGGATTATCACTATTAACCCTTGCCAGTATGTGCTTTTTCACCACATCGTAAGCACGTAACTCATCACTGCTTATCAATTCGCCTTTAAGTTCCTGCACATAAGCGGAAAAGTCAGGATTTTTCAGCCATTTGCTTAGTGTTGCAGTAGACATGTTAAACTTCTTTACAAATTCGCCTTGTGGAAGCCGGTTATTCAATCCGTTCTGCACCCATGCTTTTGCAATCTTCACCTGTCTTTCTGTAAGCTTTTCAGGTGGTTCAATGTTCATCATTCCACCCATAAATAACACCCCTTCTAAACTGTGAAATATTTTCTAATAAAGTCTTTTGGTTGCAGTGAACGCCAGCCTGAAAGCTTCCTTTCAGTTTGCTTCGTGTAAAATTCGCTGGATATTAATGCATCCAGCAATACATTACAGCGTTTAATGTTCACACGCTTCTGCATCAGTTCATCAATTAAATCCTGAAGTGATGCCAGTGCTTTATTCTTATTACGTCTTGCAATATTTTGGTATCTTTCAATGTGTTCCATATAATTCGTATTGGTATATACTGCAAAAAACCGCAGTTCATTATGCTTTAGTTCTTCTAATACTTCAGCCACCAGTACAGCCAATTTCTGTACTTGATGCAGATGCCTTTCATCATTCAATGCTTTTTTAATAGCTTTGAGTTTCTTCAATTCCTGCTGTAACAACCCCCTACACCCCTTTTATTGTTGGTTTGATTTCTTCAGCCCTGAAAGTAAGTACACCTCATCTTGCGACAAGCCTTTTTCTTCAAGTGCCTTAATAACTTTTCTTTTGGTGGTTTCTGAAATGTTCAGCAATCCATTCTCGTAATGTGATAATGTACTTTGGTTTTTTCCAATCGCTGAAGCCAATTCACTTTGTGTGAAGCCAGCAACCGCCCTGCATGTTCTTAGTAAATGCTTATCCAATTAATAACACCCCCTTATAGAAGTAATAAATTATTAGTAAGAAGCTATAAAAAAAGATGACTGGGTTTAAACGCCAGTCATCACACATTACATTTCAGCCATTCAATCATTCTGTTAAATTAAGCTGAAACAGACACACATGAATACAAAAAAGGTTAGTAACAATGTTCTTGGAATTTGTTGCGACAAGGTATGTCGTACCTGTCGCATATATATAGGTTCACGAAACCCTTATAAAGTACGACAAAGAAAAAAATAAAATATTATTTAACTTTCAATCATGAAATGCTGTTATACTTAAAAGGGGATAATAAAAGCTGGCTGAAAAAGACTTTTCAGTAAATAAGGTGGTGTTGGTATGTCCGATGTATCGGATATTCTAAAGGTGATGAATGAAATTAACGAAAAGCTGGAAGGTTTAAAGAGTGGGCAGGATTCCATTATTTTAGATTTGAAGGCGTTAAATGAAAAGGCAGATAAACTTATCAGGTAGACTTTCAGAGTAAAATATTTGTGCTGAAAAATTAAAAAGGCACTGAAATATTTCATCCAGCACCCCAATGAAAATTAGTAGCACCATTTTAGAGTTAAAAAGTAATAAATATACACAAACCTATAGAAAAATTTACAATTCATTTTACTGAACTGCACTTTGGTGTTATTCTTGATAAAAGCCAATTAATTTTAAACCGTCATCTGTATCATGTATTTTCTCAAACCCATAATGTTTATATGTGTCTATATGGACAGGTGACTTTATAAATCGTACTTCCTTTGATTGCAATTTATTTATATATAGCTTTGCCTGTGGAAATTTTCCATTTATATAGAGAATATCTTCTTCTTTATAGCCACCAGGCGGTATATAATCATAGTACAATGTTTCTTTTATATCTTGAAACTTAACTAATCTTTCATTTGCGGGTAATCCTTCGAGTATATCAAATTCCTTTTTTTGTATTCTTATAAAATACTCTATATTTACATTAGTGGCTGGAAGGTCACCATTGTTATGTATTCTTAACTTCCATACTACCATATCATGTTTTACTTCAGGAAAAGGAAAACCTTCTTGATTAAAATCTAACCCACTAATTTTATCATTGACTGAAGCATCAAATTTATTTTTGGCATCTTCTATAGTTCCTTCCACAAATAACTTCGGATTTAAATTTCTATGAGTTAGTTTATAAACTAAAAAAACTATGTAAAGATTAGCAAGCGGTACCAATACGTTGCCTATAAAGGTTAATACATCACCAATTTCAGCAATCTTAGTAGTTATGTAACTAGCAATGAAAATGTATTTTATCAAGTTTTACTCTCCTAACCAACAATAAAATAATGTGCTGGTTTTATTATACAATGAAGAGAAATTATTTAACAGTTATTGTAAGTAATTCATACAGTAAGTGAGACAAACTTTTCATACTTTACATAAATACAGTAAAATTAAGTGAATGATAGTTTTTTCTGTCATAATACATAGGTACATGGATAACATTGGAAAAATGATGCTACAAAGTAAAGGTGGTGTTAGTGTGTCTGCTGTTTCTGAAATGCTGAAAGTACCGGATGTACTTGATAATATGAATAAAAGGCTGGATAATTTACAGCGTGGGCAGGGTTATATTAAATTAGACCTGAAGAAATTGAATGATAAGGCAGATTATCTTTCAAGGGAAATATAAGTGCCGAAATATGTACCGCAAATTTTGACAGCCGAATCAATTTCATAATTGCTCTTTTTAAAAACACAAAGACCTGCAGAATTTTTAAAATGGATTTTTTAAAATTCCTTTAAACAGCTTGCTAGGCAGCCTGTTGTTGGTTTAGCTTCGCATTAATACGATCTGCAGCTAGTTTTGAAGCATTATACATCAAAGTAACGATGTCAAAATGGACTTTAGCACGTTCACCTGTGCGATTACGAACATTGTTGAGCTGGAAGAACTCCTTTAAATACGCATTAACACGTTCCACTGCTGAACGACGGTTGTAAATAGCTTTCCAGGCTTTGGAGCCACGAGCCGGCGCTGTGTATCGTCTGAGGTCTTTGGTAATTTTCATCTTGAACACTTTTTGGCAAATACCTTCATTGGCTAATGGGCAATCTTTGCATTCCTTCGGGCTCGTGTACTTCAGTGTTTCATATTTGGCATCGTAACTATCATAACGATACGAATGCTCACGGAAACAAGTCGGGGCAAAATACTTATCAAACCCAATTGGTTCCGATTCATTCCGTTTATTATAGGCAATAATGGATTGCTGCCCCATTTGGTACACTTGCTGGTAAATCGGTTCAAAATCATAACCGGCATCCATCGTTTGATAACACAAGTTTGGAAGTGGCAAGCGTTCATCAATCCCTTTCAATAACGGAATGGCGCCTTTTCCGTCGTTCATTTTTCCTGACGAGAAAAGGGACTGTAAAATATATTGACTCGATGTACCAACCGCCAGATGGCCTTTATAGCCAAACCAGAATTCGTTTTTGCCTTCACTATTCTTCTTGACTCCCCATTGGGGATCCCGAGGAACTTCATCACGAAGTTCGGTTAAGGAAGCGTCTAATTGGGCTTCAATTTTTTTGTCATAAAGAGGCATATTAGCTTCTTTTTCAGCTTTTTCCTTTAACCATTGTTCACGCTCTTCTTTGGATTTACTGCCGCGCTTTTTAGGCTCCGGCTTTGGCTTTTCTTCTTTAAGTGGTGCCTGATCGCGTGCTTCGAAGTGAGTAGCATCGATTGCGACTGTATCATCAATGATAAAGCCTTCCGCAATGGCTTGGAGGACAACCTTTTCCTGCGCTTTTTCCAAAGCGTTTGTTTCTTTCAACTTCGCAAAAAGCCGGGAATAAGAAGCTTCAGATGGGATTGGATCAGAAACAAGAAATCCGCAATTCAGTTTAAAGGCAATATCGTCATTTAGACGTTTGACCAGGTCTTTTATCGTTGGGATGCGCTCGATGTATCGAATGAAAATGGAAATAATCATCGCTGCATAATTCAGCTCTTCCGGCGCACCAAGTCGCGATTTTTTGGTCACTTCATGGTAAATCGAATCCAAATCAATCGCGGAAATGATTGCCTCATATTTTTGGGTAGGTTCCATTTCATATAATTCTTGGATGCCAAATAGGCTCGTTTGCCGTATAATGGTCATAGGAAGTACTCCTCCAGTCTTTTTGGGATGTTTAGTCAACGACCATTATACAAGATTTGGGGAGGTACTTCCTTTTTTATGTCTGCGAGCCCTTGCGAGATAAGGGCTGGGAATTATGAAATTCACTCAGCCGATTGCTGAAAATATAAAAAGACAAAACCCTATTCACCCCTTAATGTTTCAGTAGGTGCAGTGTGTTCAGTGTGGGCAGGGAAATTTCAGACGCTGATTATATGGTCTGTAAATTATAGACGCAAACTCACACAAATCCCTGCACCCCCTACCCTTTACTACTTTTGAACATTAGGATTCAACTTCATCAGCTTCACTTACATCAGCTTATTAATTGGATTCTTTCAAATTAATTTATCTTTTCTTTTGTTGCTTGCTTTGTCTTGCTTGTCTGCATCACTACTGCACTACCACACTACATGCACACACATCAGCAAGAAAGAAAAAAGATAAGCAACGCCAGCCAGCCACACACCAGCTAAAAATGTTTATTATATACCCGTAGTCCTGCTGTATAACACAGCCCTGTATAAGCCTGTATGTGCCTTATATGCACATGCCTGTATATGCTTCATATTTGCCACTAAACACGCTTCTATATGTAACAGGATATAAGCTACCTGAAGCACTGAACAAAGCCCCTTATACCCTTTAAAATAGCCCTATCCCCTTTTTTAAAACACTGGTACACCCTTCAAAAAATAACACCCCTACCCCCTTAATTTTTTAGTTTCTTTCCAATGTAAGAAAATACATAAAAACTTACATTCATAATGCTGTATCTATTGACTTTATCAGATATAAGCCTTATCATATTGGTATCTCAATAAAATCGTACATTCAAAACACTGTATTTACTGGAATAGAAGGGATACAATTTAAATGCCTAAACAGATAAAAGATGTTCAGCCAATAAGAAGCCAGCAACAAATAACTGATATGAAGTGGTCACTTAAAAAATGGTGTTCTGAACGTGATTATATACTGTTCTTAATCGGTATTAATTCAGGTTTACGTGTTGGGGATATGCTGAAACTAAAAGTTAAGGATGTTAAAAACAAGAAAAGGGTTGTTATTCAGGAAGGCAAAACCAAGAAGAAAAGGATAATAAACCTTACTAACATTTATCAGGAAGTTCAGGATTACGTTAAAACAGTACAATCAGAATGGCTGTTCCCTAGTCGTAAGGGCGATAAAGCCATTACAACTACACAAGCATACAGACAACTTAATAAGGCTGGTGAAATGGTTGATATACCTGAAGGAATAGGAACACATACCATGCGAAAAACATTTGGTTACTGGTATTATAAACAATCTAAAGATATTGAATCACTTCAGCAAATACTCAACCATTCAGACGTTAAAGCTACCAAAAGATACATCGGAATCACTGAAGATGAAATTAATAATACACTTGAAAATTTTGTACTATAAGAAGCTGGCATGATGCTGGTTTCTTTTTTTGTGTATCTTGAAAGTTAGTATTCAACAAAATTGCAGTCTGAAAAAGGAAGGGAAGAAGATTCCTTTCAAACATCCAAGAACCGATTCATGTATAAAATTAACAAGTTCCGCACCATCCCAAGCACACCCACTGTTCACATTAAAGTATATTAATGTTCTTTAAATAGCACAAATTATAATCTACTGAAATGTACTGCAAATACTGGATTCGCCCCTGTTAAAAGCTATTAAAATTCCTTAACCACCCATTCATTCAGTGACTGATATACCCTATTTTCTGCCACAATTACTGTTATTACTGAACACACCAGCCACACCGTAAAAAAAAACAAATTCACCTGAAGATGTGGTGTATTTTACTAGGATATTTTACCTGTTAAAAGCCTGTTTAAATTTTTTAAATCGGTTTATATCTTTGGTCTTTGTATTTGTGCTGTAAATTCCTTATTCTTGTACATCTTCCACACTTCCCAGCCTATCCATGTATACACCTGATTTACTGAAAGAAACTTGAACTGTTCAGTTTGCCACTTTTCAGGATAGAAACGAATAGCACCAGCAATAATGATAAATGTTTTGTCATACCCCCACCTGTAAACCATTTCTTTTATCTTATCTGAATTGCCAAACCTAAAGTCGAATTTTATTTTAAATACTTTCTTGTATCTTTTCTGCCATTCTTTCTGAAGCAATGCTACTGCTATATCTAAATCAACGCCCTGCAATTGGTAAGGTTGTGTAAATCTCTTATCCATTGAATCAATTCAATCCTTTCATTAAGTTCATAAGCATTTCTAAACCTGAAACAACTTAATAAAAGGATTCAGACCACACTTGTTAAAATTTTTTAATACTGCAACGCCCTGCATTACTCCCCTTGTTTAAAATTTTTTATCCCAGTCCGTTTAAATTTACTAAATTAGTATTTTTTAACTTAACTATAACCACTCTTTAAACAATATCCAGTATCAATATCCAGTAATAAGTACGTGTGTATCTGTCTGTAATTGGTGCGTGTCTTGTTATAGGTATGTAGTACAGTATTACCTTCCTGATTAGTTATCTATTTATAAGGAACGTAAGGAACCAAGCATTTGTAACACTATTTCAGAAAAAGATAGAAAAAATTTCAAAAGGATGCGTATAAAATGAGTTTGGTGAAAACTGTTGAATCATATGAAGAAAGAATCCAAGAAACATATAATTACAAGCTGGAAAAAATCAGATATTCCAAAAATCAAAAAATCATAACTGAAATGGAACAATATTACATTCAGTACTTTTTAAGGTGGACCCCATTGTCAAGACACATATTTTATAAAAATAAGGTGGGGGGTGAGTTATCATTGTTTTCCCTTTCCCATCTTACTAACTAGCTCTTTCTTGTGTCAGGTTCTGTCAAGGGCGTATTTTCCCTTGACAGGTTCTGGCACAGGAAAGATAATTGCCCAAGATGGAAAGGATAACGGTACGGGCTACCCGAAATAAATAGATGCCGGTGTTTGATAATCTAATGATTGATGAGGCCGTTCATGATTATAAAGGTTCATATAATCCCTTATATTGCTTCTTGCCGCTCTTGGTGACCCATAGTCCTTTAAATAGACTTCTTCGTACTTAAGGCTTCTCCAAAAGCGTTCAATCATGATATTATCCAATGCCCGCCCCCTTGAGTCCATACTAATTTGTACGGATGGATGCTCTTTTAAAAGATTAATGTATTTTGGGCTGGTAAAATGACTGCCTTGATCACTGTTAAATATTTCAGGTGTACCGTGCGTGAATGCGTGTTGTACGGCATCCAGGACAAAGTCAATTGCCAACGTCTGATCCAGTTCCCAACTGATAATGTAACGGGAATACCAGTCGATAATGGCCGTTAGATACATCCAGCTATTATGCAAGCGAATGTATGTAATATCAATGCTCCAAACCTGGTTGGGCCGAGTAATATTCACTCCTTTCAGCAGATATGGATAAATACGGTGCTGTAGATTGCGTTTACTCAAATTAGGACCCGGATAAATGGCTTGTATACCCATTTCACGCATGTGACGCCGCACTCTTTTACGGTTGATATTCACTCCTTTTTTCTTTAGTATTTCAGCAATCCTGCGTGAACCAAAATACGGATATTTGGTATAAATCTCATCAATCCAATGTTTCATGGCAACCTCTTCCGGTGACGGTTGAACAGGCTTATAGTAAAGGCTTGAACGATTGATTCCGAGTAGTTTAGCCTGCTGGGAGATAGGCAGTTCCGGATCTACCCAGTCCACCATCTCCATCCGTTCCCGTCTAGTCGTGGTATATGCCAGATTTTTTTTTGATCCACGACAATTGCGTGGTTAACTTTCCGACTTCTGCATAGAGATTTTCAAGCTTTTCTTCATAGTCGGCTTTCATTTTTTCCTGGTCCTCATTCTGCTTGTTAAAGAGCTTCGGCATTTCTTGCAGGAATTGTGTTTTCCACTTATGAAGTTGGTTCACATGGATTCCGTTTTCCGAAGCAATTTGGCTCATTGGTTTTTCTTCCTTCAAGATTTCCAACACGATTTGTGATTTGAATTCTGGTGTATATCTTTTGCGTTTCATATACCTACCTTAACATCTCCTTTTTTCGTGTCTAAAATCTTGGGTCCATTATATTTTTAACAAGTCCATATCTATTAATGATTTGCTTCAAACCCCACCTATTGTACATACAATCAACAATGTTTCAAATGGATTTTACAAAAGCTATAAAAAGTATTCACGTGTTGCTTTAGATGACTTTATATCAGCGTGTAATGAAAAAGCGTGGAAAACAATACAAAGATATGATTATCAAAGTAATTATTGGTTATACCATCATCTAATTAAGTACCTGAAACATGCTTGTATAGACGTTTTGAGAAAAGAAGGATTAACAAAAGAACAATACAACCACACCAATAAGCTTTTTCATGATGCTGGTGCATTTGAATTTGAAAAAGTGGACAATTCCAACATGGAAGAATCAACCGCCTTATCAGTAACCCTTCAGGAAGCCACAAAAAACCTGCCTGAAGATGAATTAAAGGTGTATCAGGTGTTTTTACATGCTGACAATGTGGAAGCCGTCACACTTGATTATATTTGTACTGAAACTGGTTTCCAGTACAGGCAACAAGCAAAAAGGGTACTGAATAGATTACGTAAAAGGCTGGCTGATTCAGGATTATTTGTTGTTTAAGGTTTGTAATGACATATTATAAAGGTGGTAAAAAAACAATGGAAAATAAAAAACAATATCTTGCAATGAGTGTGATTTCAAAAGAAGCAAAAATAAAGCCTGAAAAAGTGAAGTTTTTTCTTAACAATCATAAACAGTTTATTGATTGCATTGAAGGCACCAAGTACCCTAAAACCAATAAAACAGAAATTGAAAAACTGCAATATATTGAACAACTGCACAAACTAGGATTAACGACGTTTGAAGTAAGTGAAGTGCTAGAAGATGCCAACAATATAAACAAGTATAGGAAGTTCGCCAGCGATTACGATTATCAAAACGGCATGACAAGAAAACAACTGATAAATGCATTCTATGACAACGCATTTCCACCCCTTTCATGTTTTAAGTGTAAACTTACTGGAAGAACTGCGGTATTTCTTACAGATAAGATTGTAAATAAAATTGGTGATTACACCCTAACAATGCATAGGACTGTTGAACAATGGACATTTCAAGGATTGTTTAATGAATTATAATAAAATCGGTCTTACTTTCAGCATATCCACTGCATATATAAGTAAGGGAAGCTAGTTTAACGGATGCTGGTTTCCCTTCCCTTTTAATGCAGTTTCTGCTGTAATACTGTAATAACATTCTTTCCGTAACGGAATGCCTTCAGCTTGTGCGGTAAAAATTCCCCACTGGTGTTACTTGCTTTTTTAGCTGGAAAGCTTGTGATGCTGGTGGGGAATTTTTTGTATCTGAAACTGAATATTAATGTTCAATACAGCTTCAAACCTTCAGAAACCTTTAGCAACACTTCAGCAATACCCTTTCAGGATTCCCCAGCCCATAACTAAAACATGTACTTCTTTAGCAATAAGCTTCACTATCACGCAATAACATTCCTACACACAAGATTGCACGTTTAGGGAACATGTTACTTCCACTGTTTGCTACTTTAACAATATTTCCTTTGTTGTCTTTAAGTGATACTGTTTGTGGTGTTATAGCTATATTGTCAATTTGACCATATAGCCCATTCAATATATCCCCGTTTGTTTTTTGCTGGTAAATTAATTTTACCTGCTAATTCCTTTCCATTGCATAAGGTATGTCCATCAGCATCAAATTCATCTCTATTATTAGAAATAGTCATTTTTATTAATGCTGTACTCACACCATAAAATTCAGCAACTTGTTTTGTTGTTGCCATTTCCAGTTGTGGAAGTAGAAGCAATCCTTTTACCTTGTCTAGGTATCTCCTTAAAAACATAACATTTTAGAATTGCCCATATAAACCATTCCAAGCTGAATTTACCCTGTTCCCGTTTTAATTTGCTATCTAATCGTTACCCTATCGGCTTAATTATCCTTCAGGAAACATAAGCTTAATAAGTACTTTACCATAATTAACTAAACCAGTTACAGTATCTAAAGAATCTTTAGTTGTTTTTGCCTTATCAGCAATTTCTAATACTTTACTTTCAGCTTCGTCCTTTGTTTCGGCTTTTAATACATTAGCCATATCTTTATATAATTCCAACACTTCTTCATTAATTTCGTTATTTTTCCTTACTAGCCCTACCATTTCAGGTATAAAAGAAGTGTTTTTTACTACCTGTTCAATCATGTTGTTTAATTCAAGTTCACGTTCTTCTTTAGCTTGTTCTTTTAATCTTTTCACTTCTTGCATTTCTTGAAATGCTTGATTTGCTTGATTTAGTCTATTCGATGCATTTGCTACTCCTTCATCAATTTTCACAATACATTAGCCCCCCTTTTTTTATCAGTTAAATTTATAATTCGATAATAGGAATAAATATCCTTTAATAAGATATGTCTGTTTTTATTTTAATGTTGTTTAAGGCATGAGAACAAGTGAAAAAATCTTAACAAGTAAAGGTGGAATTTGCAGTGTCAAACAAAAAACCGTATAATTTACAATCTGAACAAGGAAGCAAGATGATAATAAACATTGTCGAAAAATCACTAGCTGGAATTACAGTTAAAGAAATTATGGAACTGAAAAAGCTATGTGCTGAAGATAGGTATGAATATTATAACCGTATCAAATTAAAATACATTACATTGCTTCTTCCTTTAGGATTCAATTTTCTTATTACTGAAGAAGTTGAAAAGACAATATTTTTCTTTATTCACGATATTATCCATCAAATTTCCGTAACTGGTATTCCTGATAAGGAACTGGAAATACAAATTTCATAACAACCACACTTTAAGGGAACTGGAAACAGTTCTCTTTTTATATGCCTTCAGTCATCCAGCCAATTGTAATAAAAGCTGGTATCTCTTTTTGGTGCTGGTGCTGTCATCTTGTAATAATCACTGTATTTTATTCTGTCATGATACATCTTTTTAAATAATGCTGGTACACTTTCAGCAACCCCACCAAGATATAAAAACTTGTCCACTTTTGCCACTGCTTTTAATGCTTTTCCATACATAACATCATTGCAGTTACTTCCAGCACGTAGGCAAATAACTGAAGCATTTTCTTTAATGTCATTATGATAATTACCAGCCTTGATAATCTCATACAAGTTTAACTGGTACTGGTTGCTGGTATAATCCTTCAAGTTTATTTCATTAGTTTCTTTAGATTGAATAACTTCAGTTTCCACTGCATCCCTTATATTATTTATTTCTTGTTTAAGGATAAAACTGTTATCTATGTTAGAACTGGAATTTTCCCCTTCAGGCACTGATATTTCAACGTTTTCAGCGTTTGCCTGTTGTGCAGTCTGTGGTGCGATGTATCCTGGATTCCCGCCATCACATAACGATAAATTGGGTGAAAATCCGATAATGTTGGGCTTCATGCCCATTTTTTATTGTTTTATACTCGTTATGTGTTACAATATACATAACGAGGAGGCAAAAAATGGCTATCGTCTATCAGACAGATAAGCGATCAGGGATCACCTATGCGTATGAGTCCATTTCATATTGGGATAAGGACAAGCGGCAATCCCGATCCAAGAGGACCTTAATCGGACGGGTGGACCATAATACTGGTGAAATTGTCTCGACAGACGGAAGAGGACGGAAAAGTCATGAGGAGCATACCGTGACAAAAAGGGGGCCTGTTCCATCTGTGCAAACGTCACGTTATTTTTACGGCGCGACTTATCTTCTTGACGAAATCGGAGCCAATACCGGGATTACAGAAGATCTGAAAGCGTGTTTTCCCGACAAGTACCACCAGATTCTATCCATCGCATACTATCTGGTCTTGGAGGACAACGCTCCGCTCTACCGTTTTGAAAAATGGAGTCATCTACATAAACATCCTTACGGTCAAAACATCACGTCTCAGCGAAGCAGCGACCTGTTCGCGTCCATCACTGAAGACGCAAAATATAAGTTCTTCCAGCTGCAGGGGAAACGGCGGACGGAAAAGGAATTTTGGGCCTATGATATCACCACCATATCCAGCCAGTCTGAACTTTTGAGACAGGTGCAATACGGCTGGAATAAAGAAAGCGACCCACTGCCTCAGCTAAACCTGGCGTTGGTGTTCGGCGAAACGTCCAACCTGCCATTTTATTACCGCAAACTAGCTGGTAATATCCCGGATTCCAAGACCGTCAGAAAACTGCTTGCCGATTTGGATGTGCTTGGTTTCTCCAAAGTGAAGTTGGTCATGGACAGGGGCTTCTACAGCCAGGAAAATATCAACGCATTATTGAAAAACCATCTGAAGTTCCTGGTCTCCGTCAAAATGTCTCTTACGTTCGTCCGGAAAGAACTGGATGCCATCTATGACGGCTTTCGATCGTTTGAACACTACAGTGAGAAATACCAGCTATATGGCCGCACGGTCCGGACAACGTGGCATTATACGCAGCATCGTCCCTATAAAGGGGATACCCTGACACAGTCCAGGCGTATATATATTCACTTTTATTACAATATTGACCGAGCTGCGGAGGACGAAAAAGCATTCGATCGCAAGTTAATCAATCTGCGTCGTGAATTGGAATCAGGGAAAAGGCTGCCAGAACATGAAAAGCAGTATCAAACGTATTTTGAAACAAAAACCACACCGAAGCGCGGGACAAAAGTCACCGTCAAAGAAGAGGCTGTCAACAAGGCCAAGCGATATTTTGGATTTTTTGCTCTGATGACCAATGAAACGATGGACGCCATCGCTGCGTTGGAGCTTTACCGCAATAAGGACGTTGTTGAAAAGGCGTTCGGAAATTTGAAGGAACGGCTGAACCTGCGCCGCACACTGGTATCATCCGAACAGAGTCTTGATGGGAAGCTTTTTGTGGAATTTGTGGCACTCGTCTATCTTTCGTATATCAAAAAGCAAATGCAGGATACCGATTTATCCAAAAAATATACGCTACAGGGCGTGTTGGATCAACTGGATGTTATAGAATGCTTTGAAGCGCCCGGGAAAGAACCGCGTATTGGCGAACTTCTCAACAAGCAAAAAGAGATTTATGAAAAATTAGGTGTTACCCCGCCTGCCTCGTTATGAGTAGGCGGGAATCCAGGATGTATTGTGCGGTATCCAAGAAAAAAACGTTTGTTATAATCTCTTTAAAGTCAGCATGATTTTTGTACAGGAATACATACTTGTTTTTGCCATCAGCTAAACCACCAACAATAAAACACCTTAATTGCTTAATTCCCTTTACTGCATCTTTAACAGTTCTAACAGATGAATCTGTATTCTTTGCCAATGTTTCAGATGCAATTTTACAGATTCCACCAACTGACAGCATGTACACAATTTCATCCAGTATTTTATATCTCTTTGAACCTGAAGGAAACAACCGGTTAAAATTGATGCCATTTGTTAAAGCTTCTTCCTTCACTTCCTGAATGATTTCCCTTTTTGCTTCAGCGTTTCCCTTTTCTATGTACTTTTGTATATCCTGATTATATGCAGTTAGTTTTGTTTTTGTTTCCATATCTAGTTTTCCCCTTATCGTTCGGAAAAAACCATACTCCACCCCTTAAAAAGGCATTACTTAATAAGCCTTGCATTATCGAAATTTTTTCGATAAAATGAAGGTACAATTTGATGTGAATGTACGGCTTTTTCCGTATATTTTGTTTGAAATTCACCTACTACCCAATAGGTGGATTTTTCTTTTGCTTATTATTTAATCACAGCCACTTTAGGATTGTGTAATTCATAAGCTAACTGCCTTAAAGCTTCATCATCATTTAAAATCCAAACCTTATCTAATGCTGTAACAATTTTTGATATTTCATCATAGCTGGCTTGAATATTGATTGTGTTATTGCCTAAATTTTCAACCTTCATTTTTTTCACCCCTATAATTTTAAGTTGTTTAATGGCGAATGTTTTTGATACTTCGCCCCTATTTCTTTATCTGTAAAATCTAAATACGCCTTTTGCGTTACTTCTACACTGGAATGCCCTAATATCCTTGATAATGAAAACCAATCCCCACCGTTCAGCAAATAATACTTTGCAAAATTGTTTCTTAACTGATGTGGGTGGATGTTAACCCCTACATTCTTGCCAGCATCCCTTAATGACTTTTCAAAATTCCGTATTTGTAATTGTGTGCCCCGAATGGTTGGAAATATAAAATCACTACTGGAAAAGCGGTCATGATACTGTAACCAACGTTTTAAATCACTGGACATTTTAAAGGAAAAATACACATATCTTTGTTGATTGTTTTTAGGATTCTCAATTAAAATCGCTTTGTTTTTAAAATCAATTACTTTGGGTATTAATGCCAAACATTCTGAAATACGAATACCTGTATCCAGTAACAAACGTGTGACAATCCAGTTACGATAACCGTGAAAGGTAGTAATATCAAATTGCCTTAATACCTTTACAATTTCATCACTCGTTAGAAGTGCCTTTTGTTTTCTTTTGGGCTTAATAGGTGCTATGGATTCAACTGGATTTGTTTTTATTTCACGTTCTACATCGTATAAATAATTAAAAAATACTTTTATGTTCCGTAAATAATTAGCAATTGTCGTATCACCAATATCCTTTTTATAATCTTTTCTTTGGTCAGGGTGGTTCACTAATAAAGAAGCTTGATTTCCAGTGACTGAATACTTCCCACGTTCACGTAAATATTTAATGTAATGCCGAATGTGTGCAGACTTCACTTTACTGACTTCATTAATTTGAAACTGTTCTTCCATGTACATGGCAAATAACCTTAGTGTTTGTTCATAACTTTTTAATGTTTTTTCAGATAAATGTTTGCTGGTGCAATACAACATGAAATTATCCATTTGCAGTTCCATATCTGATAACAACAAAAAAAGACACCTTCCTTTACTGGTAATTTACATAACCAATAAATAAAGATGTCTTTTGGTAAACAAACGGTTTATTTATAGCCCTAAAAAGAAGTTTGTTGGCTAATGTTCACTAACATAAAAACCTTAAAAATACTGTCATATCAACGTTTATGAAGCTTTATGCTCCAGCCGCAGACGGTCAGCGACCATGGCGATGAATTCAGAATTGGTCGGCTTAGCTTTTGAAATATTAACTGTATAGCCAAACAGTGCTGAAATTGATTCAACATTCCCACGGCTCCACGCGACTTCAATGGCATGCCGTATCGCCCGCTCTACTCGTGATGCTGTTGTGTTATACTTCTTGGCAATATCAGGATACAAGACTTTGGTAATCGATCCTAAAAGCTCAATATCATTGTAAACCATTGTAATCGCTTCTCTTAAATACATGTAACCCTTGATGTGTGCGGGAACGCCAATTTCATGTATGATATTCGTAATATTGGCTTCCAAATCCTTTTTCTTGCGTTCCTTGCCGCCGGATTTTTTAGGTGGCGCCTGTTTTATAGTATCTGTACCCTGCACTTGACGGATCTGTTCAGCCAAATTGTCCAATTCGAAAGGTTTCAAAATGAAATATGATGCCCCTAAGTCCACAGCCTTTTTCATAACCTCTTCTTGACCGAAAGCTGTCAGCATAATAACGTTTGGAGCATTATCTCGTGCTTCTCCGCGTATCGTATTCAGTACTCCAAGTCCATCAATATGCGGCATAATAATATCCAAAACGAGTACGTCCGGCTCCAGTTCATCCAGCATATCCAGACATTCCCGTCCATTGTAAGCTGCCCCGATAACCTCAATATCTTCCTGTTCTTCAAAATACTCCTCCATTAATTGGACGAGTTCCCTGTTATCATCTACTAAACAAACCTGAATTTTTCCCACTAAAAGTTCCTCCTTTAATTCGAGCTTTCTCCACGTTATATATTCGACACATGATCCAAATATCCTTTTTTTATTTGAAAAACTTTAATTTTTTTTCGATATCCTTGTTTTTTCTCTAATTTAATTCAAATATCGATTTAATTTGATAAATTTTGACAAGAAGATGTTGTAATTGTCGAAAAATATTTATAAGTATTATAGCATAAAAAATAAATAAAAATGGCTTGCTATAGAAATTTATTCCTATAACAAGCCATTTTCCTTCAGCTAGCTTTGTCCTCATTTGTTTCCTCTTCTTTTACTTCTATTCCGGCTTCCTGCAGCATCCACTCAATATGAACACCGTAGCCGCTTGTCGGATCATTTACAAATACGTGTGTGACAGCACCAATTATTTTCCCGTCCTGAATAATTGGACTGCCGCTCATTCCCTGGACAATTCCACCGGTTTTATTCAAGAGTTCTTCATCAGTTATTTGAATGACCATTCCCTTTTTTGCCGGATTTTTTTGTGGCACACTGCTTACAACTTTGACATCAAATTCTTCAACGTTCTCTCCATCGAGAACGGTTAGAATTTTTGCCGGTCCTTCTTTGACTTCATGTGACAAGGCAATTGGCATTGGCTTGTCGTATTCGCCATTCGATATTGGTTTGTTTAATTGTCCGAAAATCCCAAACGGACTGTTTTTGGTAATGTTTCCAATCTTTTTGTCATCAACGGAAAATTTCGCCTGTTTTTCACCTGGCGTCCCATTGTTCCCTTTTTCAATTGACGTTACATTTGAACGGACAATCGATCCGTTATGGATTTCGATTGGTTTCTGTGTGTCCATATCGGATATAACATGACCGAGTGCCCCGTAATTTTTGCTTTCAGGGTCATAAAACGTCATGGTCCCGATACCTGCTGCCGAGTCACGGATATACAGCCCGATCCGGTATTTCTCTTCCTTTTTATCTTTTACCGGATCCAAGGTTGTTTCTATCGTTTCATTATCACGTTTCAGCGTGATATCCAGAGGTTTATCATTTTTTCCAGCCTTTTTAACAAATGGCTTAACATCTTCCATTTCCTTAATTTTCTCGCCATTTATTTTTAAAATGACATCACCAACTTGAATATTTGCATCCTCACCTGGTGATATCATCCCGTCCTTGCCTTCAACTTGATGATGACCAACAACGAGTACACCGAGAGTATGAAGCTGAACCCCAATTGATTGCCCTCCCGGTACAATTTTAATATCCTCCAGAACAGACACATCCACTTTCTTTATTGGAAGACCTGCAGCCTCATAAATCAGTTCACTATTTCCGGTTTCCTTTGCATAAAATTCCGTAGAATCAATCGCCTGGAGCGACTCATCCGAGGAAGCAACCGATACGTTATCGCCGATTGCAGGAACACTTATAGGAGCCGATGAATCATCAAAAGCAACAATTTGATTAGGAACGGAAAGGTAATGGCTGACTGGTGTAAAAAAAGGTACTGCCAGAACAGTAATCAGAAGCAGTACCCCTGTCAAAAACCTGATTCTTCGATGATCTTTCACCCAATTCACTCTCCTCATCCTAGCCCCACACCACCAATTAATTTTTTCTCTCTGTATTTCTAATCTGACCGAACGAAGCTTGTTTTAAACTGGTTAAAATCAAGAAAAGATGGTAACATTTCCTGTGTCATAAAATGCATACAAAAAAAGCCAGACATTATATCTTCTGGCTTTTTTCAAAAATTTATCCATAATTTTTTTTATAATCAGCAGCTAAGTCGAGCATTTCTGTGGCGTGATTTTTTGCGGTATCTGTCAATTTGGCGCCGGTGATCATCCGGCCTAATTCATTGATTTTTTCTTCTTTGGACAATTCCTCAACAACAGTAGAACTGCGGTTATCTTTTGCGTATTTCTGAATCAATTTATGTGTATCAGCCATAGCCGCCACCTGTGGCAGGTGAGTAATACACAATACCTGTGACTGACTTGAAATTTGCTGAATCTTTTCACCAATAGCCTGAGCAACCCGGCCGCTGACTCCAGTATCCACTTCATCAAAAATAACACTGGTTATCCCTTGATGCCTTGCAAATATTTCTTTCAAAGCGAGCATTATTCGTGAAAGCTCACCGCCTGAGGCGACCTTATGCAGTGGCCTTAGCGGTTCGCCGGGGTTTGTTGCTATCTGAAACTGAATATAGTCAAATCCGTTGTGGTGCAAGTTTGTCCGCTCACCCTTATTTTTTTTCGTATCAAAGAAGACCGAAAAGGATGTTTTTTCTAAATAAAGATCTTTTAATTCCCGATGGATTTGTTCCGTTAAGGCATGAGCGGCTGTTTCACGCAACTCATGCAGCTGTTTTGCTTCCAAATAAGCATCCTGATAAGTTTCCTCAATTTGTTCCTCCAGTTTTGACAAATGGGAATCTTTATCAGTAATCTGTTCAATTTCTTCTTCAACTTTTCCCAGGTATTCCAACATTTCATTTACCGTTGAGCCATACTTTTTCTTTAATCGGCTAATTTCATCCAACCGTGATTCAATATCGTTCAGACGCTGTGGATCGTACTCTAAAGTATCTGCATAGCTGCGCAGCTCATACATCAGTTCTTCAATTAAAAAATAATGGTTCGACATCTCCTCGGCCTTTTCATTTATAAAGGTATCATATTCTTTGCTGTCCTGCAGCGATTGACTGGCCATGTTCAGCCATTCCAGCCCCTTTTGTTCGCCATAAAGCGCGTTGTAAGCATCCTGTAAACCATTATAAATGTGTTCAAAATTGGCCAATTGACTGCGTTCTTCTTCGAGCTCGTCATCTTCATTCGGAATCAGACTTGCTTGTTCAATTTCGTTCTGCTGGAAATTTAATAAATCAAGACGCTGTGATATCTCCTGTTCGTTTTCACTTAATTCCTTGTATCGCTTTTGTAATGTTGTCAGTTTTTCATATAAACGTGTATATTCCTGTTTTGCGTCTGCTATACGTTCTCCGGCATACAGATCCAATAACCGTATATGGTTATCAGGGTCTAATAATGACTGGGTTTCATGCTGGCTGTGGACATCAATTAATTGTTTGCCAAATTCTTTAAGTATTGCCAGCGTAACCAGTTTGCCATTAACCCTGCAAATACTCTTTCCGCCGGACGTTATTGTTCGGTTTAGAACAACCATTCCATCCTGCACATCAATTCCATATTGATGTGCTGTCTTGTGTATTTGATGTCTGTCTGAATCTAAAGTAAACAGACCTTCCATTTGAGCTTTGCCTGCACCATGCCTTACATATTCGACTGAACCGCGTCCTCCGGCCAGTAACTGAACCGCATCAATAATAATCGATTTTCCTGCACCTGTTTCTCCGGTCAAAACCGTAAGACCTTCGTTAAACGTGATGGAAATTTTATCAATAATGGCAAAATCCTGGATCGATAATTCTGTTAGCACATCTGTCACCCCACGATTAAAGCATACCCAGGAAACGCTGCTCAATAACAGCCGAAGCATCTTCTGTCCTGCAGATAATCAGACATGTGTCATCACCGCATATCGTACCCATGATTTCGTCCCACTCCAGGTTATCAATCAGTGCTCCAATCGCATGGGCATTGCCCGGCAGTGTTTTTAAAACAATAAAATGACTGGTATGCTCAATTTTTACAAAAGCGTCTCTGATTAAGCGCTTTAATTTCTCCAGCGGATTAAAACGCTGATCGGCAGGCAAGCTGTATTTATAGTTGTCGCTGGACGAAGGTACTTTGACAAGATGCAGCTCCTTAATATCACGTGAGACCGTCGCCTGGGTAACGTTATATCCCCTTGATTTCAGCTCATCGACAAGCTCATCCTGAGTGTCTATTTCGTTTTCCGTTATCAGCTCGCGTATTTTAATATGGCGTTGAATTTTACTCATAAAAAGGCCTCCGAACCTCAGTTCAATGCATGGTGGGCTTCTTTAACAATCTCCAGTAATCCTTCATCGTCTTTATTAAATTCCGGCTGGTCTTTTTTCCAGCCCAAATGTGCCAAAAATTCAATATTACCATCACCGCCTGTGATCGGTGAGTGAATCACGTTAAGCAATTGATACCCCTCTCGCCGCGCAAATTCCACAGTCTCTTTCAACACATTAAAATGGACCGTTTTATCACGGACAATACCTTTGTTGCCTACTTGATCACGACCTGCTTCAAACTGGGGTTTTATTAAAGCAATGACATCGCTCCTGTTTTTAAGCAGCTGATTCAGTACTGGCAATATGAGCCTAAGGGAAATAAATGATACGTCAATCGTTGCAAAATCCGGCCAGCCATCCTGAATCCTATCAGGTGTGACATAACGGAAATTTGTACGCTCCATCACAACCACCTGATCGTCATTTCGTAGCTTCCAGTCCAGTTGATTATAGCCAACATCAATGGCATAACAAAGCTGCACACCATGCTGTAGTGCACAATCTGTAAAGCCGCCTGTAGATGAACCAACATCCATCATGATTCTATTTTTTAGACTTATGGAAAAAGCATTCAATGCCTTCTCCAATTTTAAACCGCCGCGGCCGACATATGGAAATAGCTTTCCCTTCACACGCAATGGAATGGTTTCCTCAACTTTGACACCAGGCTTGTCCAGGCGTTCCTGTTCGCTGAACACAAGACCTGCCATGACCATTCGCTTCGCTTTTTCTCTGGTCTCTGCCCACTCACGTTCTACCAGCAGAACATCCAAACGTTTTTTTGTCATTATTTATAACCCTTTATGTTAATTATTCTTCGAATATGCTCATATCTTTACTTTTTTGCTTCTTTCGATCCGTTGGGGATTAAACGTATTTTAAAGTTCTTTTCGATAAATGCCACTGTTTTGCCGGCAAAAAAAATGATTTTTGTTGATGACGTGATAGCAGCATACTTTCCCAGTGCCTTCCCGCCAACAGTCAATGCGGCAACGAGGCTTGTCAAAATAACAGACAACGTAATTTGAAACACGGATCCCTCGCCGTTTCCGACGATGTTGGATATCTGGAGTACAACAGTTGCTGATGCTGTTCCACTGACAACGCCGGATATGTCTCCAATGACATCATTACAAAAACTGGCAAATTTGTCAGCGTTACGGATAATGTTAACAGCTTCTTTTGCACCGGTCACTTTTTCGGCTGCCATCGCATGAAAGGGCTTTTCCACAGCTGCAGTGGCAGCTATTCCCATCATATCAAAAATGACACCTATAAATACTATGATAAATACAATCAATAATCCGATGATCCAGACAACATTACTGAGAACGGACTCAGAAACAATTGAAAAAATAGCCGCTAGCACGAACGTGATAACGGCAATGGTAACACTGAATTTCACAGATCTTTTCACTTGTGGACTCATTTTAACTCCTGTTTCTACAAAATATGTATATGAAGGAATGGTCATTTAAAAGGTAAAAACTGCGGCTTAGGTCCAGTAGGTTTTCCCAGGTGGATACCCAATGTTGCCATAGGGGCGGTTCCCCTTTAAACCCACCTCGACACCGTTTCCGAATGCCGGACTGGATTACCACTTAGTCCGCACTATAATGCCCTTTAAATGTCAATGAACAGTCTAGGAGTTTTCCTCGGCAGCCTTTAACCGTTCCCTATCCTCTTTTGCAGGGATGATTTCATAGGGATACACAAGCAATCCAATGGCCAATTGGACTGCATTTCAAGCCCTAATTCCCTCATCACCACTCAAGGCAGGCTACGCTGCGAATAAGGTCACCCTCACCCTATTACACAGGTTCATACCCCATTCCATAATGTAACCTAGGCTTAGGCTACACGACAGATATGGGCCTCCACGGTAATCGGGTCAACGCCCGCATGCCTTTGCGGATCGCCCGAAAACCTTAACTCCCAGCACCGACCCAAGGCTGGGCGCCTCAAGCCGGCACAAGGAACTTCATCGATGTGCCCTTTAGCGGATTTTTAGGCCCGCCTTCAGAAACGGAGGGCTGACTAGAATACTGCACCATTCCTATTATGTCTTCATTATAACATATGATTTAAAAATATACTATTAAAATTTTAATGATCACGGTTACTGAAATAGTCAACAAGCGCCATTAGATATGATGCATCGGCATTTGCTGCAGACAGTTCCTTTTTTGCTCGGCCTACGTAGTAATCTTTCTTTTCAACTGCTCCTTCAATACCTAGTAATTTAACATAAGTGTTTTTTTCATTTGCTTCATCGCTTCCAACAGGTTTACCGATTTTTTCAGCATCCCCGGTAACATCAAGGATATCATCCTGAACCTGAAAAATGAGCCCGAGATAATGGGCAAATTTATCCAAATGGGCAATTTGTTCTTGCGTTGCCTCTCCCAGGTATGCGCCTGAACGAATCGCAAAGCGGAATAATTCGCCAGTCTTTAGAGTATGAATTGTTTCCAGTTCCTCAAGCGTCACAGCTTTTTTCTCTGCTTCCATATCTCGAATCTGGCCTGCTACCATACCTTTGGGACCACTGACCTTCGAAAGCAGCTGAATGAGCTGCACTTTCTGTTTATCTGTTAGTTGAGGATCGTTTGCAATTAGTTCAAAGCTGAAGGTCAATAATCCATCACCAGCCAGAATAGCGGTCGCTTCATCAAATTTAATATGATTTGTCGGATGTCCTCTGCGCAAATCGTCATCATCCATTGCCGGCAAATCATCATGAATCAGGGAATAGGTATGAACCAGCTCCAGTGCAACAGCTGACGAGAGAACTTTATTAATATCATTGCTGTAAGCATTAAAGCTTGCCATTAAAAGTACCGGTCTTAACCGCTTTCCGCCTGCTTCTGCGGAATATATCATAGAATTCTTCAACTGTAAGGGTATATCCAGCTGATGCAAATGACGTGTAAGTTCCTGTTGAATCTTTTCCCTGGTTGTATTGATGACGTTATTAAGGTCCTGTTGCACGATCATTCTTCCTCCCGTACTTCAAACGTTTCAAACTGTCCTTGCTCATTCATGATTTTAGTCATCTGTTCCTGAACGTTGGTTAGCTTGTCTCCGCAAACCTTCGAAAGTTTCATCCCATCCTGATAATATGAAATAGCTTTTTCCAGTGGGACGTCCCCTTTTTCCAGTTTTTCCACGATTTTCTCCAGCTCAAGCATTGCCTCTTCAAATGAGAGATTATTCTCCCCTTCCATTGTTCTCCTCCTTTGTATCCAAAACATGACAATCAATTGTACCATCCGCCAGTTTCACCGAAATTTGCTCTGCTTCAGATACTATTTTAACTGATTTGATCAGGTCGCCTGATGAAGAGTATGTAATGGCGTAACCACGTTTCATCGTTTCAAGCGGATTGAGCAGTGACAATTTTTCAAGTGCCTGTTGCAGTCTGTCTGAATGTTGCTCCAGTTGGCTTGACATCACATTATTAATCTGTTTATTCAATTGCTTCAATTCTTTTTCTGTGCGCTCAATTTGCTGTCTGGGGTGTAATGCAAGCAGTCTCGAATTCATGTGTGACAGTGACTCATACTTCCGCTTCCACTCGTGCTGGTATGCTTTTCCAAGCCGTTCTACGTATTTATCCAGTTCCTGTTCCTTTTGCGCGATTAGCTGTTCAGGATAACGAAAGGCATACGACTGTTTAATGCGATTTAAATTTTGCTTTGAAGCTGTAATCTGGTCTGTGAGGACCCTTGTCAGCGAACGGCGCATGCTGTTGATTTTATCTGCAAGCTCCAGCTGCGATGGCACGGCGATTTCAGCAGCACCTGTAGGCGTGGGTGCTCGTACATCAGCCACGAAATCACTGATGGTAATATCTGTTTCATGCCCCACTGCAGATATAACAGGGGTACACGAATGAAAAATGGCATTCGCCACTATCTCCTCGTTGAACCCCCAGAGTTCTTCTATTGACCCGCCGCCTCTTCCTACGATTAATAAATCACAATCCGTCTCTTCATTCGCTCTTTTAATCGCATCAACAATTGAACCGGGAGCATTTTCACCCTGAACAAGTACCGGGATGATAGTCGTCTGCACGATAGGATATCTGCGCCTGATGGTTGTAATGATGTCACGTACAGCAGCCCCTGTAGGAGATGTAATAACACCGATATTTTTTGGGAATTTTGGCAGCGTTTTTTTATGTTCCTCATTAAAGTAGCCTTGTTTATGCAGTTTTTCTTTTAACTGCTCAAATGCCAAATAAAGCGAGCCGATTCCATCCGGTTCCATTTGTTGCACGTATAGCTGATATTGGCCGAATTGTTCAAATACACCAATTTCTCCTCTGATAAGCACATTCATGCCATTCTCCGGCCTAAATTTTAATCTGCGGTTATTTCCTGCAAACATGACAGCCTGAATACGAGCACGGTCGTCTTTGACTGTTAAATACATATGCCCCCGGCTATGATGCTTAAAATTTGATATTTCACCTTTCAGCCAGATGTTTTTTAAATGTGGGTCTGATGAAAGCTTACGTTTAATATATTTAGTCAGCGCTGTGACTGTTAAATATTTATCTTCCAATGCCTGACAGTCCTTTAGCAGCCTTAATCGTATTTTGCAGAAGCATTGTAATCGTCATTGGTCCAACGCCTTTCGGGACAGGTGTGATGTAGGAAGCTTTTTCAGATGCGGAAGTAAAATCCACATCACCGGTAAGCTTCCCGTCTTCCATACGGTTGATGCCTACATCGATTATGACAGAACCTTCTTTAATGTGCTCAGCACGAATCACATTTGGTTTCCCGATTGCCACAACCAGAATATCGGCCTCTCTGGTAAAGTCTGTCATATTTTTTGTTCTGGAGTGGCAGTATGTAACCGTCGCGTGTTCGTTCAACAGCAATTGCCCCACCGGCTTGCCAACTATGTTGCTTCGACCTATGACAACTGCATGGTTACCTTCTATTTGAATGCCATAAGAATGCAGCATGGTTAAAATGCCAAAGGGGGTGCATGGCACAAACGCATCATCCCCCGTCATCATTTTTCCGATACTGATTGGATGAAAACCGTCTACATCCTTATCAGGGCTTATGGCTTCGATGACATGCTGCTCATTTATATGGTCCGGAAGCGGGAGCTGTACGAGGATGCCATGAACGTGATCATCGTCGTTAAGCACGTCGATTTTTTCAAGAAGTTCCTGTTCAGAAGCAGAAGATGGCATTTCAATAATGTCGGAAGAGATCCCCGTCTGCCCTGACGCCTTCTTTTTTCCGTTTACATAGGATTTGGATGCGGGATCATCCCCAAGTATAATCACTGTTAAATGCGGTGTGACCCCGTTATTCTTTAATTGTGCCACTTCCTCCGCCATTTCAACCCGCAGTTTATGTGCAAGCTCTTTTCCATCAATTACCTGAGCTGTCATAACTCCATTCCCCTCTCTTCAATTATCTTTGAATCAGCAGAAAACATCTGTTTATGCCGCTATCTTTGATAATACACCATTTACAAACTTTCCGGATTTCTCATCCCCGTATAAATTAGCAAGTTCCACAGCTTCATTAATCGCCACATTTTGCGGTATGTCTTCCCGGAATTTGATTTCATAAACAGCGATGCGCAATATTGTTTTTTCCACAGAGGCGACGCGGTCCATTGACCATTTTTCCAGATGTTCAGCTATCGTTTGATCAACAACATCTTTTTGCCCGGCCACCCCTTCAACAAGATCTTTTAAATAATCATCCATTTCCAGTGATTCAGGGTGATCGCTCATAGCCTGTTCGGGTGGCTTGTCATTCATATCCAGTTGAAATAGGATTTGCATTGCTTTTTCTCGTGCCGCGTGCCTGTTCATCGGTCCATAACTCCTTTGACTTATACTCACACAAATCATAACACGATTATAAACCGAAAAGCCAGAACAACCTGAATCCACTAATGAAGAAAGGTCAAAAGATATAACTCTTTTGACCTTCCATGTTATTCATTATCTTCTGTATCTTCCATCTGAATCCCGACGACGTGAACATTGATTTCATCAATTTCCAGGGCTGTCATATTTTTTAGCGTCTGTCGGATATTTTCCTGAAGCTGTTGAGCCACTTTCGGTATTGAGACGCCAAAATTTAAAACCACATACAAGTCAATGAGGATGCCATTTTCGGTCAGATCGACTTTAACGCCTTTACCGTGTGATTTTTTACCAAATCGTTCAACGACGCCTGTTGCAAAATTACCGCGCATTGAGGACACACCTTCCACTTCAGATGCCGCAATGCCAGTAACGACTTCAATGACTTCCGGAGCAATCTCGACTTTTCCTAATTTCGATCCATCACCTACATTTAGCAAAGGCTGCTCGCTCATCTTCAATCATCCTTTTCTGTAATCGGATTTTCCTCAAGGAATTTCGTATTAAAATCACCATTCACAAAAACAGCATGATCCATTATCTGACGGTGAAATGGAATCGTCGTATCAACACCCTCAACAACATATTCATCTAGTGACCGTTTCATCCTGTTAATGGCTTCTTCTCTTGTTTTGCCATACGTAATTAATTTTGCGACCATTGAATCGTAAAAAGGCGGTATGCTGTAGCCTGGATAGGCACCTGAATCAACCCGCACCCCAAGTCCGCCCGGAGGCAGATACAAGTCAATTTTCCCAGGAGACGGCATGAAATTTTTAAATGGACTTTCAGCATTTATACGGCATTCCATAGCCCAGCCCTCGAACTCAATATCCTCCTGTCGAAAGGATAGCTTTTCATTATTGGCAACGTTAATCTGTTCCTTAATCAAATCAACACCTGTTACCATTTCAGTCACGGGATGCTCAACCTGAATACGTGTATTCATTTCCATAAAATAAAACGATTGATTTTTTCGGTCAAAAATAAATTCGATTGTGCCGGCGCCGACATAATCGACTGCTTTAGCAGCTTTTACGGCAGCCTCACCCATTTTCTCCCGTATGTCTGGTGTCAAAGCAGGTGAAGGTGATTCCTCAACCAATTTTTGAAGACGGCGCTGGATGGTGCAATCTCTTTCGCCAAGATGTATAACATTACCATGCTGGTCGGCAAGCACCTGAATTTCCACATGCCGAAAATCTTCAATAAACTTTTCCAGATAAACACCTGGGTTGCCAAACGATTTTTCCGCTTCTTCCTGGGTTACGCGTATGCCTTTGATCAGATCTTCTTCAGTCTCAGCTACACGTATCCCTTTACCGCCGCCCCCAGCAGTTGCTTTAATGATAAGTGGATAACCTATTTCTCCGGCAATTTGAATGGCTTCGTCCTCACTATCGATGATGCCTTCAGAACCGGGAACGATCGGCACATCCGCCGCTTTCATGGTTTCCCTTGCAACGTCTTTGACACCCATCTTTTGAATTGCTTCGGCAGGAGGTCCGACAAATGTAATATTGCATGCTTTGCAGATCTCCGCAAAATCAGCATTCTCAGACAAAAACCCATAACCCGGATGAACGGCATCGACGTCTGTCAGTATTGCGGCACTCATAATGTTAGTAAAGTTCAAGTAACTATCTTTGCTGAGTGCAGGTCCGATACAGTAAGCTTCATCAGCTAGTTGAACATGTAATGCATCCTTATCTGCTTCAGAGTAGACAGCAACCGTTTCTATATCCATTTCTTTGCAGGCTCGTATGATGCGAACCGCAATTTCTCCTCTATTCGCAATCAGCAGTTTGTTAATCACCCGCAACATCCCCCTATACTGTCTTTACTCTGAATAATGGCTGGCCGTATTCTACCAGCTCACCATCCTCAACCAAAACTTCTGTGATTTCGCCAGCTGTTTCAGCTTCGATTTCATTAAACAGTTTCATAGCCTCTACTATACAAACAACCGTATCGGCTTCAACTTTTGAACCCTTTTTAACATATATATCACTTTCAGGATTCGGTTTATCATAAAATGTGCCAACCATAGGCGAGACAATTTCCTTATCTCCTGTTGCAGACTTTTCCGGGATTTGTTCTTCTTTTGGTGTATTGTCTTCTTTTTGTTCTGTTTGAATCTCCGGTTCAACAGGCTTAACCGGCTCGACTGGCTTTTGGGGTACTGCTATCGTTTCAGTGTCCACAGCAGCTGCCGGGTTATTACTTGATTTTTTCATTGATATAGTCGTACCGTCTGCTTCATAGGAGAATTCATCAATAGCTGATTGGTCGACTAATTTAATCAGTTCACGTATTTCCTGTACTTTTAGCATATCTGGCACTCCTTCGTTTACAAATTTATAACAGGATTTTATAAGACCTTTTAACATTTTACGATAAATTCAAGCAAAACATCAACCGAAACTGCTGTACCCATTTACGTAAAACGCCTTCAGTACAGTCCATTATATCAATCTTCTTAAGTTTATGCGAATTTATTAAGGCTGTTTTCACATTGTATAATGCTTTTTGCTCCACAGCCGGTAAACACTCTTTTCGCGGTGCGGATGGCGACTACCAGTTCCCCAGGAGTCTGCGTGTATACGGGATACTTTTGAAGAAAATATACTTAGAGATTTCTTTAAAAAACTATTTTCTAAAAGGTTGTTGTTGTTTACACAAAATCCATAAACTGCGACGTAAAGGTTGAGTGGAATAACGTCGCTTCGGAAATACACTTCGCTTTCCGTGGGCGGCTGGTGAGCCTCCGCGTGCTGACGCACTGCGGGGTCTCACCTATGCCTCTGCTCCCACAGAAGTCTCCGTGTATTTCCTCCGCTAAGTTTTGTTCACTATATCTTGGTAAAACAAAATATTTTAAGACAGATAAAACTGGATTGCTTAACGCTTAAAAGCAGCTGGAATATGCGAGACTCCTGTGGGACAGCGAGCCTAAGAGACCCCACAGCGAGCGTTCTTTGCGAGCGAGGAGGCTCGTGGTGAGCCCACGGAAAGCGAGTATATTCCAGCTGCGTGGTTAGAGATTCTCGCTAACTTCTGGGTTGTGTCGTAATTTATATCAACTACGGAAAACGCAACAAAATTTACGAAAAAGCTTAAAGTATTATTCTTTTTGAAATCTGCCTCTATTAAAAATAAAAAACCGGATGCGTCTCCCACCCGGTTTAATGCTTACAAATGCTATTACCCTTCAGCTGGCTGATGGATAACATCCACCGTTATTTCTCCAAATTCATCTTTTACCATCTGCATAATATTGGCGGCTTCAGACTTGCTAAATTGTTCCTCTTTCTTGACATGAACAGTAACTTGATCATCGTCATGCCGAACAAGAACATCATTATAGTCGGCCGCTGCCATAATGGATTCTTCCAGAATGGATTCTTTACTTGAGATCTCATCAAGCTGGTTCATCTCGTTTCTTGCTTCATTTTTCTCTTCAACACTTGCGGTGCTTGAAGCCACAACATCATCCAGCCTGTCTTTAGTCTCGCTGCGCTCGTCCTGAATTTCCATTCGAATCGTCGCAAATAACTGTTCATCACCCACATTGGATATATCATTCACATCGGCATCTGTCTCGCCTTTAGTTGCCTCTTCACCCTCCTGGGCATCGGATGAAGCTGTTTCTTCCTGAGTACTTTCATCCTGATTTAAATAAGCAAGGTCACCGCCATTTCCAGGTGATGTCATGTAATAGACGCTTAGTACAATCATCAAACTTAACATTGTCAAAAGCCATATCGTTTGTTTCTTTAACATATTTACTCCCTCCTAATTTTTTGGCATTACAGATACTCTGTGTGTCGGTACATTGAGTACGCGTGAAATTGCCTCTATTGCCCGCTTTTCAACCGTTGCATGATCGACTCCCTTCGCAACAACAGCGACACCTCTGACATCCGGCTTTTCTGTTCGGATCAGCAGCGGAACTTCTTTATCACCCTGGTTTACCAAAACAACCTTTGTTTCCTTTTGACTGTCTTCAATGTCCCTGGTCCCGCCGTTAGTATCAGATTCCTCGGTTACCTGCTGACCAGTTATCAGATTTTTTTCATAAACTTTAACTTTGGTTGAATCTAGATTGACCATCACCTCTGCTTCTGAAATACCTTCTATTTTGTTCAGCATGTTCGTTAGATCGTCTTCATAGCTTCCTTCTATTTCTTTTACATCGGATGTTTTAGATGATTTATCTGAAAATGTTTCGTCAGTGTTCTGCTCTTTTGCATTCTCTGAAGGATCATAATTCATTGATGGGTCCTTATTTTCATCATTGGAGGTGAAAACATTGCCAATAATAAGCAGCAGTAGTCCGATCAGCCCTATGACAATAATGTATCCTGCTTTTTTGGAAACCTTATCCGATGAATCCGACTGTCGTAGTATTTTTTTAAAAAGATTTTTCAAGATGACCCTCCCTCCCCAATAATGGTAATTTTTTCTTTCTCTACATCCCACACATTGTGCAACAGCTGCTTAATCCCTTCTGCATCGAGGTCTGCTTCATCATTCATCGGCTCATCTGTATTAATGACTACATCGTCAACAGCATTCACTCCCCCCTCCCCTGGTTCGGATTCCTTTAGTGTGACTTTGACCTTATCCAAATTTTCATTCAGATTTTCGTATGTAAGTTCAGTCTGCGAGGAAAATTGAAAATCGATATCTGCTATTTCTTTCCTGTACTCCTCCTGCAGGGGATTATTTGCTAAATCTTTTAATTGGACAGCCATTTGTTCTAAAATATATGCACGTTGCGAGGCTTGTATTTCACTTTTTTGCTTTTTCATCAAATTTTCTGTCTCACTATTTTCAATACGCTCTTGATCCATCTCTGTAAAAGACGCCTCCAGAGCCTGTCTAACATCCAAATCAAACAAGTAGAATACGGGTTTTAAAAAAATAAGAATTAGGATCAGTCCCATTGCTAATTTGACGTATTTTTTCATTGAGTTGGCCGGTATAAGCAAGTCCACGACAGATGCCAGTAATAAAAATATAACAATTTGGGTCACCCAATTAATCAATAAATCCATTATTCCACTCCTAACGCAGGAGAATCGTAATATTACTGGCAGCCACTAAAATGACAATTGCCAGAAAAAACATTAATGTCACGGCTAATAGACAAGCAAGAATTAATACAATATACTTGCTGATTATATCGAGTGTTGAAATGACAGGTCCATCGCCAATCGGCTGAAGAATGGCTGCGGATAGCTTATAGATCAGAGCTATAGCAAAAATTTTAAGCGCCGGAAACAGGGCAAGCAATACGATTATCATCACACCTACAATCCCGACTGCATTTTTCAGTAATAAAGATGCGCTTAAAATGGTGTCCGTTGCATCGGTAAACGTCCTCCCGACTACCGGGATAAAATTACCGGTAATGAATTTGGTCGTTTTCATCGCCACGCCATCCTGTACGGCACTAGATGCGCCCTGTACCGACATAACCCCTAAAAAGATGGTTAAGAAGACACCAAGCGTCCCCATTCCAACTTGTTTAAACAAATTTGCCAAATTCGTAACCTTATAATTTTCATTCAGCGTACTCACAATTAATAACAGAGCAGCCAAAAATAACAATGGCAAGATAAACCTTGAGACGAGAACACCGCTCACGTTAATAAGAAATACAATAATCGGGTGGAAAAATGAAACCGTAATAACATTCCCCAGTGTCGCCATAATCCCGAGAACAAGCGGCAATAAAGCAATCATGAAACTGCTCATCATATCAATCGCGTCGTTTGCATAGGACACAGCAAGATAAAAACTGTTTAAAACCAGATATATCAGGACAATATAGACAACATAATAAGCAATTTTGCTGACCGCACTCTTTTCAAAAGCAGTATGCATTGTTTGTAAAATCGTCGAAAACAATGTCAGTATCAGAAGAGTTCCCAATAGTTTCCCGTTCAGAATCAATTCATGAAGTAGAAACTCAAGAAGTCCCCATAATGTATTTTTTAGCGAAAATGAACCATCCGATTTAATGAATTCATAGATACTCGTTTTTTCCAGCTCGGGGACATAACCACCGTACTCATCTACGAGTGTCCTCCAGTGTGATTGAATCCCGTCTAGTGAAACATCATTCAATAGCTGATTTTCTATATCATCCGGCCGCAGTTCTTCCTGATTTTCTGCAGCAGACACGGTTCCCTGCCCGACGAGGAGTAACAGCGGAATGAAAATGACTATGAATACTGTCCGCTTTTTTTTTATCACGCAGCCATTACCCCTTTCTTAAACCGTAGATACGAAGCTTAATATAGCCTCGATCACAGCAGTAATAATCGGAACAGCCAGCAAGAGGATAAATATCTTTCCGGCCAGTTCAATCTTGGCTGCCACTGAACTGAGCCCTGCATCCTTTGTGAGATTTGCTCCAAGTTCAGCAATATAAGCGATCCCGATGATTTTTAAAATCGTTTCCATATACATGCCATCGACATTTGCTTTATTTCCAAGTGACTCTATCATTTTAAAAATAATACCTATTTGCTGAATGATAGCCAAAAAAATAAGGACCGCTGTTATAAGAACTAAAAAAAACGCAAAGGATGCATTGATTTCTTTCAGGATGATGTAAAGAATACTGGCGATGATCCCAATAACCACAATTTGTATGATATCCATCTATGACTACCCCTGGAAAAGGAATACGGATTTAATCTGCTGAAACAGATCAGAAAGGCCATTAACCACAATGACCAGGACAATAATAAAACCTACCAGTGTCGCAAATTGAGCTATTTCTTCTTTTCCCATTTGCTTTAGTATCGTATGAATAAGTGCAACAATAATGCCGATTCCTGCAATTTGAAATAAGATTGAAGCATCAATAGCCATAGAAGTACTCCCTTCCCTTCTAAATGAGCAGCAATACAATAAACAGACCGCATAACAGCCCCAGGCTTTTGGCCATTTTACTGTATCTGTATTGGTTTTCCCTGGCATCATCGAGTTCACGGTCCAGGTGCTTTATTGTCAGATGAATATGCTTTTGCTGCTGGTCAAAATCGTGTTGACCAAGTGTTCTGCCAAACTGCTTCAAGATTTCTGCTTCATTTGAATCAAGTGCTGATGACTTTATTAATCCTTCTAAATGCCAGTTCCAAACCTGGGCCAAATCATTGTTATTTTGACTCAGCGAGGTATTTAACAGATCAAAAAATGAGCTGATTGGTTCCGGAATTTGTTTCGCTATCGTGGCAAACGCATCCGGTAAAGGCAATTGACTATATAATATTTCCGCTTCCAAAATCTGCAAAGCATTTTTCATGTGCCGGATATGTTTTGGCCGTTCGTTCAGTTTTTTACTGATGTCAAAGCCTGCCAGTGTTGTTGTGCCTATGAAAAGAAGCGCGCCAATCCACTGCATTAGTTACGCACCTCGATTTCTGCAAAAGATTTTCTTCATTTTCGTTATAAACCCGATAAATATCACCTGGCTTGTCCTGTCTGTTTAATAAAACGAATCGGCGAAAAACTTGCTGATCAAAAAGTGGCTTCAAAGATGGCCGCTTCTTCAGTGCTTCAAGCGAGCTGCTGTGAATGGTGCAGACGACTGCTACTCCAGCATTGACGGCTTCCATTAAAGCTTGTACATCTGATTCGCTGCCGATTTCATCGACCACTAGTACTTCAGGTGACATCGATCTGATCATCATCATCATGCCCTCATCTTTAGGACAAGCATCCATCACATCGGTCCTTACCCCTAAATCATGCTGGGGTATGCCTTTATGTGAACCGCCGATTTCCGATCGTTCATCCACAACCCCGACTTTATGTGCTCCTGCTTTGTCCCAGCCTGAACCAATCATGCGTGCCAGATCGCGAATCAATGTCGTTTTTCCCGTTTGCGGCGGTCCGATAATGAGCGTATTAACGTATTTATTATGGTACAAATAAGGGATGAGTGGCAGAGCCGCACCGATGGTTTGTTTGGCAATACGAATATTGAAAAACGTGATATGCCGGATAGCTTTCACCTGGCCATGCAGCGTGTTGACTTTACCGGATAAGCCGACACGGTGTCCGCCTTCAATGGTGATGTACCCCTCCCTCAATTCATCTTCCATCCGATATAAAGAGAATTCACTTAGCTGATTCAGCAAAAATATGCCATCGTTCTTGTCAGGTCTGATTCGGTCAAGCCATTCCGTATGATTGTCAAAAACAAATTCAAGCGGCCGCTGAAGCCTGAAACGGATTTCCTGTATGCCGGACCAGCGATTATGGAGTTTTTTATTGATCCCTTGTCTTATTTTTTCCGGGAATAAGCGCAATATCTCTTCCATTACAATGTCCTCACCTTACAATAGCTTGTTAGTAAATGTATGTTTGTGAAAACAAATTATGACTATGCTTACGGTAAAAACGCCTATAAAAAAAGCGACCCTATAATTTAGGATCGCTTAACCGTTCAATGATTCAACTAAGCTCTTGATACATATTTGCCTTCTGTTGTACTGATTACTAATACGTCACCCTGATTAATAAAGAGTGGGACCTGTACAACATATCCTGTTTCCAGTGTCGCAGGCTTTGTTCCGCCGCTTGCTGTATCTCCTTTTAAACCCGGTTCGGTTTCCGTTACAGCCAGCTCGACGTTTTTCGGCAATTCAACGCCGATTACTTCGCCCTCATATGTCACAACAGACACTTCCATATTCTCGCGCATGAAATTTAATTCATTTTCAATTTGGCTTGTCTGCAGTTCCAACTGTTCATACGTATTTGTATCCATAAATGCGTGAGTGTCACCAGATGCGTATAAATACTGCATTTTTCTATTTTCAATATGTGCCCTATTTACCTTTTCACCAGCACGGAATGTTTTGTCCTGGATATTGCCACTTCGCAGATTCCGCAATTTTGACCGAACAAAAGCGGCACCTTTTCCTGGTTTAACGTGCTGAAAATCAACGACTTGCCAAATGTCATTATCAACTTCGATTGTCAGACCAGTTTTAAAATCGTTTACTGAAATCATTCCAAAAAAGCCCCCTTGACCTAGAGTTGGATTAATTCTTTTTCTGCATGTGTCAGCCGTTCGCTGCCTGACTCTGTTATGACTATATCGTCTTCAATACGGCAGCCGCCAACATTTGGGATATAGATACCGGGCTCAACGGTTACGACCATCCCCGGTTCGAGCTTTTTGCCGGAACGGAACGACAATGCCGGTCCCTCATGAACTTCCATGCCAAGCCCGTGTCCTGTTGAATGGCCAAAATACTCCCCATAGCCTTCTTCTTTTATATAATCGCGTGTCAAAGCATCAGCCTCTTTACCGGTCATACCTGGTTTCAGTCCATCAACTCCGCGCAGTTGGGCTTTTAAAACCGTGTCATAAATTGTTTTGAGTTCATTACTGATCTCTCCAACCGCAACTGTCCGGGTTGTATCAGAGCAATACCCGTTAAACAGTGCGCCATAATCCATCGTTACCAGCTCACCGGATTGGATTTCTTTGTCAGAGGCAACACCATGTGGAAGAGCGGCACGGTAACCTGATGCAACAATAATGTCAAAACTTGATGATGCCGCCCCTTGTCTGCGCATAAAAAATTCAAGCTCATTTGAAATATCAATTTCTTTAACACCTGGTTTAATATAGCCCCGTATATGCTCAAATGCATCATCAGCTATTCTGGCTGCCTGTTTTAAAATCGCAAGCTCACTTTCTGATTTAATCAGACGAAGATCTTCAAGAAACCCGCTGACAGGCACCAGCTCAGCCTCAAAACTCTTATTATACTGTTCGTAGACCGAAAACGTCACATGATCTTTTTCAAAGCCGACACGTTTTACGTTCATTTGCTTTAACTGATCATTTATTTCTTCATGAATTAACCCTTTATGTTCGACAACTTCAAAATCAGTTATTTGGTCGTTCGCCTGTTCTATGTAGCGGAAATCGGTAATGAAACGGGCATCATCCAAACTGACTATGGCTGCCCCTGCTGTCCCGGTGAATCCGGTTATATACCTTCGATTGACTGGGCTGGCGATTAAAATGGCATCCATATTGTTTTCCCGTAATTTTCCGCGAAGTTTACTTAAATTCCCCATATGATCATCCCTTCTATTTATTTTTTAAAAAAGCAAATGCTGCAAGCCGATAGCTGTCCATGCCGAAACCGACAATCTGTCCATAACAAACAGCCGCAAGCATAGACTGATGGCGAAATGTCTCACGTTTGTGCACGTTGGATATATGCACCTCGATAACTGGAATATCAATCGCGGCAATCGCATCCCTTAATGCAACGCTTGTATGGGTATAGGCAGCAGGATTAAAAATCACCCCATCATACGGTTTTTCATTTGCCTTATGCAGATAATCTATCAGTTCTCCCTCATGATTTGACTGATAGCAGTCCAGTTCGCCCCCTTGCCCTTCAACCAATTTGGCTAGTTTTTCTTCAATCGTCTGTAAAGTGAACTCTCCATAAATTTCCTTTTCCCGTTTTCCCAATAAGTTAATATTCGGACCATTCATCAGCATGAGACGTTTCATGTGTTGTTTCATTCCTTTATCAATCATAATAGTTATGGACTGTTCCAGTTTATCACAAACTAAAACGATTGAGTAATCCAACGGGTATAATTCAGCTTCCACGATCCTTTTCAGATTTTAATTTATACAGCGTATCAGTATAATCGTAAGATATGGAATACCCGATAAACGTACCATATAATACATATAGACAGATTGTCGAAACAATCGTATTGGCATTCAAGTCCCGCAATGGAGGAATATTTGGAAAGATTGGCTGAACGATATAAAACACAATGAACCATAAAACGATCCCATACGCGACACCCATCCAGAGTGAATTGACCTTTTTAAACAGTATGAAATAAATGAACGCTGTCAATAGAGAGATGACGCCAATCATCAAAATAGACAAAACAGTTCCAAGCCAGCCGTCAATCCAGCTTGCCGTAAGCCAGGAACGGAGCAGATAACTCTTTGGGGCCACCTCAGAAAAATTAAAGTAGTATAACACCACTCCAAAAAATCCACCCAATAATCCTCCGATAAACCCCGTCAGCAATGAACGGGATAAAATGCTAATCGGTTCTTCCTGTTTATTCTGTTCAAGACGCTGATCTTGTTTTTCCATTAGAAACACCTCCATTTATATTGTTGCCGAATACCGCAAAACCAATCATCAATTTCACGGTTAATTAACTGGTTTTAGGGAGCATTTTCTAGTAAAATAAGAAGTGTAAAATACCTCGGCAAATCATGCATATTTTATACAGGAACGGAAACAATTATTAATAACATAAAATTTTTTAAAGACGATAAAGAAGATGATAAAACTAGCGGTAATCGTGGTATAAGTATAGTAGGCAGTACTAAAAGCGTGAAAGGAGGATATCAAATGGGTAATAATAAAGGTACTTTGGTGGTTTATTTAGTTATCGGGTTGGCCATTATTGGTGTTGTGACACAGTTATTTACCAATACAGCTTCTTTTCTGACCAGTATATTTACAATGCTCGGGTTTGGTATTGCCATTTTTGCGGTCATGTATTTTGTTTTTTTCAAGAAACGAACACCGTCAAACGATAACAAAAAATATAAAAAGGCGGTTAAACAATCAAAAGCCAAATATAGCAGCCAGCAAAACAAACCCAAAACTCCTTCTAAACGTCCGCAGCAGCCATTTTCACTGAAAAAGAAATCCAATAAGCGCCCGTCCCATTTGCGGGTTATTGACGGGAATAAATCAAAAAGAAAAAACCGGGCCAGCTTTTAAACTGTCCGGTTTTTAGTTTGGCCAATATTTTAGAAATTCGTCCGCCCGTTCTTTTCCAGTGCGAATCAGCTGTCCCCTGGTGGCGCGGGTCAATTCAAAATCTGTTGTATCAACATGGTCCACCGGGATAAAAACAATGTTATTCTTTTCGGATGTGGAAACGTAACGGTCATCATGCGCATTCAGCATCGTGGAGAACAGCGCCTGAAACATAATTATTGCATTATTGATGTCGCGCGGTTTTTCCTGCGCCGGATGTCCGCTTAATTTCATTCCGAGCACCGGGCGTTTGCTTCGATTGTTTTCGTCTTTGAAAACCCATAATGGAAAGTTGCTTAACAAACCACCATCAACTATCAGACTTTGCCCGTTCCCTTTGCCGGGAAGTTTTTTTGGCATAAAAAAGTACGGGAATCCTGCACTCATCCGTACAGCCTTTGCTATCGGAAAATAATTCGGGTTTATACCGTACACCCGTTCCAGATCATCAGGAATAACAACAAGTTTGCCTAGGGATATATCACTAACTATCACTTTTAAATAACCGGGTTTAAGATCATAAAAGGTGTGTATTTTTTTTCGTGCCAATTGTTTGTGAATCCATTTTTCAAGTTTATTACCTTTATAAAGACCAAGCTGAAAATAAAGAATCACCCATTTGGAAAATGGAATGAATGTCGTCCACTTCGGAGGATCCATCAGTTTTTTGGTATCCAGTTCCTGTATCATTTCATCCATCTCGTGAAACCGATATCCCGATGCAAGAAGTGCTGCGATGATTGCACCTGCGGATGATCCCGCTACCCTCTCAAACGTATGGTTATGGTCGTGGACTTGCTCTAACGCTCCAAGAAATGCATACGCTTTGACACCGCCGCCTGAAAATACGCCATCAATTTTCATCTGACCTCTCCCCATTGTCATCGCCTGTTTTGCTCTCGGTCAGCTCTTTTTTACCTGACGATCCCGGGTTTCTCCTGTCGCAAATTATGACCCGCTTTATATATATGTAAGTGCAGACAAGCAGAAATAGAACTCAAATTTTGCGGCTATTCTTCACTTGTCTGGATAATAGTTTGCAATTCGCTGACGCGTTTCTTATCAGCTTTGAAATATTGAACGAGGTCGCCGATCCTGTCAATAGAATTCCAACTGAGATGATGTTCGATCCCCTCCACATCTTCATAAATCTTATCACTATCAACCCCAATAATTCCCAGAAACTCTTCCAGTAATTCATGACGATAAACAAGCCGTTCACCGAGTTTTTCACCTTTTGAGGTCAATATGAATCCCCGATATTTTTCATAGTTAAGATAGCCATCCTTATCCAGCTTTTGGACCATTTTCGTGACAGATGATGGATGGACCAACAAGGCTTCTGCTATATCTGATACGCGGGCATAACCCTTTGATTCCATTAAATTGTGAATTTGTTCAATGTAGTCCTCCATACTTGGGGTGGGCATCAAATCACTCATTTCATTGGAATAATTTTTTAGTTAGTGCAAAATTGTTTCTCTTCAAATGATACAGGAAATCGGCTGATGAGACAAGCTTCATGCCAACAATGAGTGAGTCAAGTTTTTGCGGGAACTTTCTCTCGACCTTTGTATTTTTCTTTTGTTATAGCTGTAAAGATGATTTTTATCTCACCCGCGGCCCGGATACACTTCGCTTTCCGCGGGCGGCTGATGAGCCTCCTCGTGCTAACGCACTGCGGGGTCTCACCGAGGCCTCTCCTCCCGCAGGAGTCTACGTGTATCCGGGCCGCTTAGCGTATAAACCACATTTTTTGCCTCTAACATGTCGTTCCAAACAGCTTTTTAAACGGATACGACTCCTTGTCGGATTCCGAGCTCCATATCCGGTTTTTATGTGGACTGAAACCCAGCCAATCCACGCAAAGCCTGTGCTGTATAGCTGCTCGGCTCTTTACCCCACAGTACAGGCATGCTACCCATAATAGCTCCCACAGACTGTCTTGTCTTTTGTTTCAGTAATCGTTTGAGTGAAACCTTTCCTTCCTGGAAACTGTCGTCCTGATGATCACTTGGTGATGTTAAATCAAGTGCCTCTCCCAACGTTCCATCAAACCTGTGAATAATAGCTCTTGTCATAGCGTCAAGGCCGTTCACAGACCAGCTGTAACCCATTTTTTTCAGCCGCCTGGAAAAGAAGTTCATGTTGGATTCAGCGGAACCCATAGGGCGCATCCAAGCCGTCTCTACACCCTTTTCCTGCAGCCTTTCACGGTAATCCCTGATGGCTTCCTGATTATCTAAAATAAACGTGCGCAGCGCGGCAATGTCATCTTTCTTATCCTCGTCCATTTCCGCTTTCTCCGCCTCAGCAACAGCTGCCGATAAACCTGCCGGTTCATAATCGTCTGCAGCCAAATATGCCTTTCGCCTCTCTTGTTTGGAGCGATTACCTAAAGCGGCCTTGATCCACTTTTTCAGGTGATAATGATCATAGTTATAGATGGCCTGCGGAAAGTAGGCAAGACCTTCACGTATCCATGGCGCACCGTCCCCATTGATGATCACAGGGGTATCATCGTTAAGGTCATACTGCTCGTACAGCTGCCGGCTGAACGTTTCCCAAAAGAACTCGCCATTTTCCAGGGTATGATAATAGGTTTTATTCACCAGCTCGAAATCCTTACTTCCGGGATGACGTTTCTCCCAGCCTTCATGGGCAATGCCTACTTTCACCTCGCGTCGTTCTTTTTGATGGTTTTGAAGTGGTGTATAAATGCCATCAACCTCCAAAAATAGAGCGTCCACTTTCTTACGTTTTTCCTCGTCTACTCCGTGATCAACGTCCTGAACGTGTAAGGCCTTCTGACGAATTTGTTCATGGCTCATGGCCTGATACCCCAATAATTGTTGCAGCCGATCACGCGCGTCCCGGTAAGATGGACCTCGCACTGCCCAATCTACGGCCAATTCAGCCAGATAAGGGCTGAGCGAATCACTCCCCTGAAATTGGAGATATTGATCCAACAACGCCACACGTTCACCTTTTTCCCTGTCAGTGTATTTTCGCCTTTCCACCGTTACCGGTCCAAACACGGTATCAATGGTGGCAGGTTGTTTTTCCTTATACTTATAACGCTGATGATCCCGGCTCTCCATCAGCCAGGTATCTATATCCTCCAAAAACTTTAAAAGTATATCATGAAAATAACCCTGTAGCTGTTGAAACAGCGATTTTTCTATGGCTTTTAAATTGGTCGTATTATTGGTATCATTATACATAGGAACTCCACCTTTTGTTTGATTTTAGGCAAATCTATTCTATCAAAGGTGAGAGTTCCTTTGTTTTGTCATGCAAAGGAAAGACCAGAATTTCTGACATAAGGGATTCTGCCAGCAGAACCCCCATGTCAGAATATTACAAACCCTATATCCTTCCCGTAAACATTTTACTCATACGCCAACAATAAAAGGAACCGGCGATTACCGGCTCCTCCTTCTCATATCTGCACTATCCAGCATTTAACGCGCAATTTTCGTTCATCTAATAATCAGCGGAATAAAGCACCCTGATGATTGGATATTTTCTTTACAAACCACACTTAAGCTGGGCGCCGCAGCTTGTACATGTGTTGCATCCGCCGATATCCTCAATACTTCCGTTTCGGCAGACAGGACATGTATCCCCAACTTCCGACCCAATAGAAACGTTGGTTTTATCCAATTCTTGAACAGTATCCATCAGAACCACTTTCGGCTTTTCATCCTCAAAAAGCTCAGTTTGTTCAGTAAAGGCATTTTCTTCCGCTTTCAGCGTTAACACTTGTGTGTCACGGCTTCCATCAACATAGACAGTTCCGCCTTTTGCACCGCCATTATACAATCTGCGGTAGACACTCTCTACCTGATCAACTGTATAACCTCTAGGTGCGTTAACCGTTTTGGAGATAGAACTGTCCACCCAGCCCTGGATGACACACTGTGCATCGGCATGTTCTTCAGGTGTCAGATCCATAGCCGATACAAACCATTCCGGAAGATTTTCCGAATCCTGCTCAGCATGATTATTCAAATATTCCTGTACAATATCTGCATTGACTTCTATAAACTTACCTAATCTTCCGCTTCTGAAGTAAGAGAAAGAAAAGTAAGGTTCCAATCCTGTGCTGACGCCAGCCATTGTTCCTGTGGATCCAGTTGGCGCAACGGTTAACAAATGTGAGTTACGAATACCGTACTCAAGTATATTTTCTTTAATATCATCAGGCATTTTCTGCATATAACCGGTGTTTATGAATGATTCCCGCAGACTTTTTGTTTCATCATCGGTCTCTCCGACCAAGAACGGGAAACTTCCCTTCTCTTTTGCAAGTTCAATTGATTCACGGTATGCGGTCGTTGCAATTGTTTCAAAAATATTGTCAGCAAGTGTATTGCCTTCTGCCGACCCATACTTTGTTTCGCAGTAAATCAACAAATCGTGAAGCCCCATGACGCCAAGACCGACACGGCGTTCACCAAGTGCTTGTTTTTTATTTTCTTCAAGGAAGTATGGTGTTGCGTCAATGACATTATCCTGCATGCGTACTCCCGTTTTTACAGTTTGCTTCAGTTTATCGTAATCAACGGATTTCGTATTCTTATCGGCCATCTGAGCTAAATTGACAGCTGCAAGATTGCAGACAGAATAAGGTGCAAGTGGTTGTTCCAATTTTGTTATATCCCAGGCTCTTTATCCTGAACTTCTCCATTTTTCAACGGAGTATCGGACTATATCTTTACTTCGTTTATAATACCGAAGTATCGGACGCTCGTGGTCATTTCATCACTGTTCTAATGGTATATGACTAGTCTCTGAACCTTCTAACCATCCCTAGTTAGCTTGGCTGCTGATTGGCATAGGTTTAACCCCTTAGCTTCCCAGCAATTCATCCGATTTTTAACGTGAGGCAAACTATGCCACTTTACCACACGGGTTTGTTGCAACGACCTGATCGCCATAAGCCTGCGCGTTTGTCATTTCATTGGCATTATCGATGAAGAAAATGCCTGGTTCTGCCGAATACGTTGCGCAAATGTTGATCAGGTTCCATAATTCTTTTGCCTTAATCCGGCGATAAACACGAATACCGTAACCCATTTCTTCCCATTTGCGGACATCGCCGACTTCATGCCACTGCTCATTGTATGCCTTCATTTCTTCTTCTGAGTAATTCTCAACATCAGGAAAACGAAGTTCATACGCTTTATCATTTTCCACAGCTTCCATGAAATCTTTTGTGATGCAGACTGAAATATTGGCGCCGGTTAAGAACTCTGGATTATGAACATCGTATGTTCCACCGGTAACCAGTTTTTGTTCTGCTTCATGAATGGCAGCATGCGTGAAACCACCTTGTCCCGGCATTGACCGGTAATTGACAATACCTTGATAAAGATCGGATTCAGTTTCAGTTAATGGTGTAAATTTCAACTTTTCCTGTGCCAGCGTTTTAATCTGCTCGTCCTCGGTGTTTTCAATTAAATACCGCAAAATTCTCGGATTCTGCATTTTTGAAATGATAAATTCAATGATATCCGGGTGAGAATCGACTAACATGATCATTTGAGCCAAATCGTTACGTTGATACGTTACATCAACTCTCCAAATCACTCTGGAGTTCAGACCATATCTTACACATTTCTCAAAATGTGTCCCCGCGCTTCGAAATCACTTGATTTCTACTCTACTCGCTTACGTATTAAACGCGCTTTTGATGGCCGTTGAACCTTCTTCCCTACGAAGCTTGGCTGCTGATTGTCTTTGTCCACTTGCTGTTTTTTCGCATGTCACGCTTACCGTTTCCGGTTACGTTGTAGCCAGCAAGTCATATATGATGCATTTAACATTATCAAAATTATTATTTATGTCATCTATGAGATATTTTGTAACCACAAATTGCGCATTGTTGTGGTTTCTTAGCATCATATAATTTCACGATTTTTTTCACCTCTTTTTTAATATTTCAATAGGTGATTGCCACGTGAAATTTAAAGAGTTCCCAGCAATTCACGGGGTTTCTTTATAGACGAGGCACTTATGTTTACCACGTCTTGATCCACCTTGCTCTACAAGATGAGTCAGTTTGGCGATATCATCCAGCCAGGAAACAGATCCGGATGATTTTCCGTTTACACCTCTTGCAAGTGCATTTCTCGGCCTGAGTGTCGATCCGTTTGTACCGACACCGCCGCCACGCGACATAATCTCCATCACCTGTTTGCGATGATCTGAAATGCCTTCCCTTGAATCTTTAATATATGGCATAACGTAGCAGTTGAAATATGTCACATCAGTGTTTGCACCTGCCCCGTAGAGTACGCGGCCAGCCGGAATAAAGTTCATTCTGCTTAGTTCTTGGTTGAATTTTTCATACCATTCATTCTGTTGTTCTTGTGTTGCCTCTACATTCGCCAACCCTGTAGCATTCCGTTTGGCTATCTGTTCATAATAAACTTCCAGCGGTTTATCGATCACACTGAGTGAGCGTCTTATAATCCCCGTGGAAGCTTCCTCTTCATCATCAAGAACCGAAACAAAATCCGAATTAACTTCAATCATCGCTTCATTATTATTCCAGTCAATGGACTTGACAAAGCCAAGTCCGCGCGCAGGAAACTTTGGATCGGCCTTAACGGTCAACACAACAAAGTCTCCTGCTTTTAATGTCGTCTTTGACGTATCCTTGAATGCATACCGATCGAGCATAACAAGTCGTGATACGCCTTTATGCGTCAATGTCATATCATCTGTAACCGGATGTACTTGCGGAAACAGTTTAATATCTTCATTCAATGCTTGTACATCAATACCAAGCCGTTTTTCAACAGCAGTCGACATTCCGGATTCACTTCCTTTCATAAATGTGCTATTATAAACATACCACATTTTAAAAGAATAAAACAATATATAGTACATAAATTTTAAAAACAATACAATATATGGTAAAAAGAACGGATGATCAACCATTTGTCAATCACGGTAAAGCACAAAAATATCAAGAAAAATAAAGTAAAATCAAGATAACTGCTATAAATACAGCATTTTTAACCTTTTTCATCTTTGTTTTCGACACAAAAAAACTTTGTCTGACCCCCGTGTCTTCCATCAAGAAAAATACTTTGAAAAATAGTATGGTACGCCATATAATAGAGAATGGAAAGAATTAGATTGACGGGGGATTCATAATGGAATTTTTAATCATAATTGTTGTAGCCCTTTTGGCAGTAGGCATGTTCCGGTATTTCAGACAAAGAAACTTTTTGAAAACATTAACAGAAGAGCAGTTCCGTCAGGGATATCGAAAAGCACAATTGATTGATGTACGTGAACCGAATGAATTTGATAAAGGACATATTCTTGGTGCACGGAATATTCCGCTGACACAAATGAAACAGCGGCTTGTGGAACTGAGAAAAGATAAACCAGTCTACCTGTACTGCCAGGGTAGTTCAAGGTCAGCAAGGGCTGCTCAGCTGCTCCATAAAAAAGGTTATGAAGATATCAGCCAGCTCAAAGGCGGCTTTAAAAAATGGACCGGAAAGGTAAAAACTAAATAAATCTGCTTATTGTAAATAAAATGGACGGGTAGCCCCGTCCATTTTATTTATTTCTGATAACGCAATATTGGTTTCCGTGCAGCTGTTGTTTCATCCATACGTTTTACCACCGTATTATGCGGCGCTTCCTGAACCAATTCAGGCTCACTTTTCGCCTCTTCGGAAATTTGCAGCATCGCATCAATGAAACCATCCAGTGTTTCTTTTGATTCGGTTTCAGTTGGTTCGGTCATCATGGCCTCTTCTACATTCAATGGAAAATAAATCGTCGGCGGATGATAACCATAATCAAGAAGTCGTTTCGCTATATCCAATGTGCGGACACCCAGCTGTTTCTGTTTTTTACCGGATAAAACAAATTCATGCTTGCAATGCTGCTGATATGGCAAAGAATATTCTTGTTCCAGCCTGCGCATCAGATAATTTGCATTCAAAACAGCATATTCACTTACCTTTTTAAGCCCCTCTGCACCCATCGTCCGGATGTACGTATAGGCACGTAAATAAATACCGAAGTTTCCGTAGTATGGTTTAATCCGGCCGATGGAAGCAGGTCGATCATAGTCAAATATGAATTGGTCATCCTGTTTAGTCAGCACTGGTTTTGGCAGATAGGACGCGAACTCCTCAGTTACACCAACCGGCCCTGATCCTGGCCCACCACCGCCATGCGGTCCGGTGAATGTCTTGTGTAAATTTAAATGAACAACGTCAAATCCCATGTCCCCAGGCCGGGCATAGCCCATGATTGCATTCAGATTTGCCCCGTCATAGTAAAGCTTTCCACCTTCACCGTGAACAATTTCTGCCATTTCCATGATTTCAGTTTCAAATAACCCCAGTGTATTTGGGTTTGTCAGCATTAATGCGGCTGTCTCCTGGTTAACGACACGCTTTAAATCCTCGAGATCCACTAAGCCGTTATCATTTGTTTTAACCGTAACCGCATCAAAGCCGGCGACCGAGACTGATGCCGGGTTTGTACCATGGGCAGAATCAGGAACAATAACTCTCGTCCGGTCATAGTCCCCGTTTGCCTCATGAAAGGCACGGATCATCATCAGTCCGCTCCACTCACCCTGTGCACCGGCTGCTGACTGCAGTGAAAAGTCATGCATACCGGTTATTTCACTTAGAGAGGTTTGCAAATCATACATTATTTCCATGGCGCCCTGTACCGTTTTCGGATCCTGATGCGGATGAATATGACTGAAACCGGCAAGTTTTGCTACATCTTCATTTATTTTCGGATTATACTTCATCGTGCATGACCCAAGCGGATAGAATCCTGAATCCACACCGTAATTACGTCTTGATAAAGCTGTGTAATGACGCATAATATCAAGTTCACTCACTTCCGGCAGATCAGGTGCCTCGGAACGAACATAAGAATCCTCAAATTCACTGGCCAGGTCTATTTCCGGAACATCCAACTCCGGCAGACTGTAACTTGTTCGCCCCTTTTTCCCACGTTCGAAAATTAACGGAAAATCTGTATTAACCATGGATATCCCCCAATTCTTTAACAAACGTATCAATTTCTTCCTTAGTACGGTTTTCAGTAACAGCGACCAGCATATGATATGCCCATTCCGGATAGCTCTGTCCGAGATCATATCCGCCTATAATTCCGCTCTCTAAAAGCTTATCATTGATACTTGCAACATTTTCAGGCAATTTGATGACCAGTTCATTGAAAAAAGGGCCGGAAAAAACTGCAGGGAAGCCGGAAGCTTCAAGCTGCTGTTTGGCATAACGTGCCTTTTGCATATTTAGTACCGCCATCTTGCGCAGACCATGTTTTCCGATTGAGCTCATTGCTACAGAACTGGCAAGCGCGTTTAATGCCTGATTGGAACAGATATTGGAAGTTGCCTTATCACGTCTGATATGCTGCTCTCTTGCCTGCAGTGTCAGCACAAAACCGCGTTCACCATCTTCGTCTGTTGTTTGACCGACCAGCCTTCCGGGTACTTTCCGTTTTAATTTATCCGTGGTGGCAAAATAGCCACAATGCGGGCCGCCGAATTGAGCCGGAATACCAAACACTTGTGTATCGCCAACAACAATATCAGCCCCAAAATCCCCTGGCGGTGTTAAATAGCCAAGTGCCAGCGGGTTGCTGGAGACAATAAACATCGTCTTTTTCTGCTGGCGGACAATATCGTTGACTTTATCCAATGGTTCAATCTGGCCAAAAAAGTTAGGGTACTGAATGACGACACTTGCTGTATTTTCATCCATTTCCTTCTCCAGCTGGTTCAGATCTGTTATGCCTTTGTCAGCGTCTATTTCAACGATTTCTAGGTTCTGCCCCTTTGCATAGGTATGAATAACTGCCCGTGACTCAGGATGAACTGTCTTGGATACGATGACTTTACTTCGTTTCGTCTGACCAGTACTCAGCGTCACACCTTCGGCCAGTGCTGTCCCCCCATCATACATCGAAGAATTGGCCACTTCCATTCCTGTCAGTTCACAAATCATCGTCTGAAACTCAAATATCGCCTGTAATTCCCCCTGGGAAATTTCCGGCTGGTAAGGGGTATAAGCTGTATAGAATTCGGAGCGCGATATCACGTGATCCACAACGGATGGGATGAAATGGTCATAGACACCCGCACCAAGAAACGAGCTGTATTCTTTTAAATTGGCGTTTTTTCCGGCCATCCTTGTCAGTTCTTTCATCAGTGCCGATTCATTGGCCGGTTTCTTCAAGTTTAATTCACCTTTGAACCTGACGTCATCGGGAATATCCGCAAACAGTGCATCGGTCGATTCAACGCCAATGGTTTCCAGCATCATTTGTTTATCCGATTCAGTCATAGGCAAATAACGAAATTCCATATAAACCTCCCCCTCATTTTTCACGTTTGTAAAATGGTGTTTTAACGACGATTGCCCTCAATTTCCGTTTTCTTACCTGGATGACTAATTCAGTTCCTTCGGCAGCGAATTCAGTTTTAACAAGCGCCAGTCCAATATTCTTTTTTAACGTTGGTGACTGTGTGCCGCTGGTGACATGACCTGCTTCTTCGTCACCTGCAAAAACCTTGTAATCCGTGCGCGGAATCCCTTTATCAATCATTTCAATTCCAACAAGCTTGCGTGACGGGCCGTTCTCAATTTGCTGTTTTAAGATGTCTCTACCAATAAAATCTTGCTCTTTATTTACTTTTACCGCAAACTTCATGCCTGCTTCCACCGGTGAAATCGTTTTGGAAAGTTCCTGGCCGTATAAAGGCAAATTTGCTTCAAAACGCAGTGTATCCCTGGCCCCGAGACCTATTGGTTCCACACCATCTTCTTCCCCTGCCTCGAGAATGCGATTCCACAGCTCACTGCCTTCATTGGCAGCTATATATATTTCAAAACCGTCTTCTCCCGTATAACCAGTTCGCGAGACAATCGCTCCCGCCTCAGCTCCTTTAAAATAGACAGGATTTCCAAACCGGAAAAATTTAATCTGACTTAAATCCATATCAGTCATCCGTTGCAGAATTGTTTCCGCTTTTGGCCCCTGCAGTGCGAGCTGAACATAATCTACAGTAACATTTTCAATCGAAACATCGTTATCATTATGTTCTTTCAGCCATTCAAAATCTTTTTCAGTATTTGCCGCATTAACAACAAGCAAATATTTATTGGTCTCCAGCATATAAACAATAAAGTCATCCACCGTGCCGCCGTCTTCATAGCACATAAACGTATATTGAGCACGCTTGGGTGTTAATTTGGAGACATCATTGGTGACCACTTTCTGCAAAAACTCCAGACTTCCAGGACCCTGAACCACTATTTCCCCCATATGGGAGACATCAAATAATCCTGCCTTCGTTCTGGTGATTTCATGTTCATGCTTAATGCCGCTGAACTGAACAGGCAATTGCCAGCCGCCAAAGTCAACCGTCTTGCCCCCTGATTTTTCATATTCGGGGAATAGCGGTGTTCGCTTCAACTCACTCATCCCATCGACTCCTTTTCAAAATGATGTTCGGCATGGGATCTCTTTTTCTGCACACAAAAATAGAGATTCCCCTGCCTTTCAGGGAATCTCTGTCCTTCAACCAGAAAGTTGCACACTTTTGTGAAACCGCATCCATACATTAAAAGTGCTTGCTTCGTGGGTGGTTTACCATCGTAAACACTCTCCAGAGCTGCGTCCTACAAGAGTCTCTTTGCCTGAGAGATTCACTGAATGTTTGCTCCTTCGGCGTTACTGCTCTGCTTAGCAGTAAGCTCTCCCCTTGTATTCATTCGCATCATGATATTTATGATTTTGGTTATACTATGTATGAGTCAGGAAAATACTAATATCTATATTACTTGCATTATATCACATGAACCATGCTAATAGTAGGGATAATCATAACTTTGTGAAAAAGGAGTATACGATGAGTCAAATAGATATTCATCAGGATTCTACGTTCATTGAGGGGTTTGAAGAGAGATTGCAAACGGAGGGTCCATTTTCTTCATGGGATCTTTTCAGGATGAATTACGAAGCTGCACTGACAACGATGGCACCATCATTTGAAGGATTAAAAGCATTGGATTATTTACCGCAAATGGATTTTCTTGATCATCAATTGTCCACTGCCAGACAGGTCCTTGAGGAAATGAACGGACGGGCCATATTAGCCGATGAAGTAGGCCTTGGCAAAACCATTGAAGCAGGTCTGATCCTCAAAGAATATATGCTCCGGGGACTGGTAAAAAAAGCCTTGATTATTGTGCCAGCTTCTTTAGTCAACCAGTGGGCGCAGGAGCTGAACGAAAAATTCTATATCCCAGCAGTGACGTTTCGTAAAAGTTATCCATGGGATCAATACGATGTGATTATCACTTCAATCGACACTGCAAAACGGCCGCATCACCGAGAACAAATTCTCAAACAAAATTATGATTTTCTGCTGGTGGATGAAGCGCATAAATTAAAAAACCATAAAACAAAAAATTTTGAGTTTGTGAAAGCGCTGAAGAAAAAATACTGTCTGCTGCTGACAGCAACACCGGTGCAAAACAGACTGGTGGAAATCTTTAATCTGGTTTCCATTCTGAAACCCGGACATCTGGGTGATTACGACAGCTTCCTGGAACAGTACGGAAAAGACCGACAAAAGCTGAAACAGGATGGCTATCTGAAGCATTTAATCCAAAAAGTGATGATCCGGAATACAAGGCAAAACATAAAATTTGATGCCATTAAGCGGAACATTGAGACCGTCTGGATTGACTTCACTCAGGAAGAAATGGACGTCTATTCCCAATTGGAGAATACCGTTGAGGTCTTTCCTGCTTTTGCAAAAATCACATTGCTGAGAGAACTTTGCTCATCCCGGGAAGCTTGTTACCTGTCATTGCAAAAAATGATAACGGATGAGCCAAGAGAAAAGCTGATTAAACCGATTACAAATGAAATTGAACAGCTCCCCCAACATGTAAAGGCCGCCAAGGTTGTGGATTTAATCAAAAATGCCGGTGATGAAAAAGTAATCGTCTTTACAGAATATCGGGCGACTCAGGTTTATTTACAATGGTATTTAAAAGAAAATGGCATTACGTCAGTTCCATATAGGGGCGGCTTTAAAAAAGGGAAAAAAGATTGGATGAAGCAGCTATTTGAACAGCATGCTCAAGTTCTGATTGCAACGGAAGCCGGTGGTGAAGGCATCAACCTGCAATTCTGCAACCACTTGATTAATTATGACCTGCCCTGGAACCCCATGCGTCTTGAACAGCGCATCGGTCGAATCCACAGGTATGGTCAGGAGAATGATGTCCATATTTACAATGTCGCGATTCGCGGAACGGTGGAAGAACATATTATGACACTTCTGTATGAGAAAATTAATTTATTCGAACAAGTTATTGGTCACTTGGACAGCATTCTCGCTGAATTGAATATAAACGATATCGAATCCGAAATCCAGACTATCTTTTCTGAATCAGCTACCACTGGTGAAGCCAAAATTAAATTAGAGAATCTATCCTCAGTTATCCAATTGACACATGAGGAAACGGCACAGGAGGAGCAGCAATATGGCAATTAACAATTTACACGGTTTTTTAGAGGCATATTTCACAGCGCATCACTGTGACTTAATGTATAACAACAATGGAGTTCTCACCGTCCAATTAACCGAGAAGATGGATCGTGCATTAATGAACCGGCCATTTTACTGGCATTATATCAAGAAAATGGGACACCCCGGTGACCCCAAAGCGCTTTCGTTGATAACTGATCCAGAAAAAAGGGATGGCAAGCACGAGTGGATTCATTATGGCAGTCCGCGCCTGCACCAGATCATTAACCATTTACACGAACATGAGAAATACACGAAACTGTTTGAACAGATTGATACAACCCAAAAGATCGCATTGTATCCGTGGCTTATCACCAATATAAAAATCAGCTACCGTGGCAAGCAAAAAAAGGATGAAATAATTTCAATCGGACTGCACCTGGTCAACGGGATCATGAAACTGGAAATGATGTATGAGCTGCAGCATAAATCTTTGCAAAATACTATTCCCGATTATTGCTACACCATTTCACCGATGATCAAATTGTATAGCGGTTTTAAACGAATTGAAAATGTACTTGAGAGTTACGTTCAAGATCAGGATCATGACTGGGCAGATGCGTCATGTAAAACAATGGAGGAGGAAATTGATCTGGTCCGCCATTTCTACAAGGAAGGTTCGAATGAACATGAAATGGAAAAAGAAATCGACGAAATTAAAAAACGCTATTCGCCTTATATCACATTTGAAGTGGTTAATGGGGGCATCTTTTATTTGGAGAATTAATAAAGAAAACAGGCTTCACCTTTTGCGAGCCTGTTAATTGGTTTTATTCTTTGCTACTTTAAAAGCGAATGGCAATACGCCCAGCCATCTGTTTGAATAGACCGGTAATTCACCTTTATTATTTATCTTTTGCTCCCTCTTTTTCTCTGCCGGGGTATCAATATAGGATGTAATCTGCTGGGTTAAATATTTAACATAATCATTTAAAGGCATATCTAACACCTTCCTATTTTGGTTGTTACTCTAGTGTTAACCAGGATAATGAAAATTAATACACGTTATTGCAAATGCCCAAGTATTTCCTCCACTACGATATACGGTGATTTTTGATCAGTTGTAACCGTGATATCGGCCAGACCTGCATAAAGCTTGTTCCGACGCTTGTACAATTGCTGTTTTTCCGAATCATTTTTGCGCCACAATGGTCTGACGGGGTCATTTCCCAACCGGTCTCCAATTTCATCAAATGATGTATCCAGATAAATTATCAGCCCATTTTTTTTCATGAATTCACCATTTTCCTTCCGTTCTATTATCCCACCGCCAGTTGAAACAACAAAATTCTCACTAGCTGTTTCCTTAAGCATTTCGGTTTCGTAATCACGAAATTGGTTCTCGCCCTTTTGTTCAAAGATGGCTGCTATTTCACCATACTTTTCAACAACCATTTGATCCGTATCGTGATAAGAACCTCCTAACTTTTCATGCAGGAGTCTTCCCACTGTACTTTTTCCGCTTCCCATGAACCCGATTAAATAAAGTGTTTGCATACGCTTTAACCTGCCTTAATAAAATTAAAAATAAATTTTTTTAAAAAAAGAAGGAGTTTTATAAAACATGTCGAATATAGTCAATAAAGGAGGTGACAAATGATTGGACACAGTTTCCAGACTCTCTGAAAGACTCCTGCAATCCGCTATTGAGGTAAATGCTTCGGATATCCACTTCTATCCCTTCTCCGATCAGGTCAACATTTACTTTCGTGTATTTGGCAACAGAATTCTTCACGAAACAATTTCGGCCGGCCAATACCAATTGTTGCTCACTTATTACAAGTTTACATCAGGAATGGATATAGGTGAAGTCCGAAAACCGCAAAACGGCACAATCATCCATGATCAACTAAGCCACCGTTATGCATTACGTTTATCCACGCTTCCGGTTAATCACCTGGAAAGCCTTGCAATCCGCATCCTCCCGCAGGAAAACAATCTTACCCTTGATAGACTATTCCTTTTTCCGAATCAATTAAAAAAACTAAAGAAATGGATCACCAGCCGCAATGGCATCATTCTGCTGACAGGACCGACCGGCAGTGGAAAAACGACAACGCTGTATGCATTGCTGCAATCCATCCTGGCTGAAAAATCATATCAGACAATCACCCTGGAGGATCCGATTGAAAAGGAGATTCGCGATATCTTGCAAGTGCAGGTAAACGAAAAAGCTGGAATAACGTATCAGACCGGGCTCAAGGCAGCACTCAGACATGACCCTGACATTATTATGGTCGGCGAAATCAGAGATCGGTTTACGGCAGAATTTGCCTTTGATGCTTCACTGACGGGACACTTAGTTTTGAGTACGCTGCATGCCAAAAATGCGGCAGGCACCATACATCGTTTGCTGGAAATGGGGATAAAGGAGTCAGATCTGCAACAATCATTAATAGCAGTCGCTGCTCTGCAGCTAGTTCCAATTAAAATAAATCAGTATACAGCAAGACGCGCAGCCATTATGGAGCTGCTGGACGGACCACTGCTTGAAACTGTTATTAAGGGGGGAGATATGCCATCAACACAACATTTTCATACTTTCCATCACTTACGAAAGAAGGCTTATGCATATGGGTTTATCGGGAATGAAACGAATTTGGAAACCGGTAAATAATGCTCCAAAAAAAGAGCTGCAACTACGCTTTTTGCGCCGACTGTCCCGATTATTGAACAATGGATACCCAATAATTGAAGCCCTCGATATAATACAATGGGACACGCAGCTAAAACCAGTCGCCTCCTCTATTATTGCTTCGATGAAATCCGGCAGCCATTTTGATGAGGCACTGGAAAAAGTTTGTTTCAATCAGACCATTACAGCCTATTTATATTTTGTCCGCAGTAATGGCGATCTCCGTACAAGTATTGAAAAATGCATGGCAATGTTCGAACAGCGTATGATTTACACGAAGAAATTTCAGGAAACAGCACGATATCCCATCATCCTTCTCGTTATATTTGCCGTTCTTTTGTACTTTGTTAAACAGTCGGTTCTCCCCTCATTTATCGACTTGTTTCAAAACAGCTCGGAAACCGCCTCAACCGTTATGCTGACAATGGGCGTCATCGACTTCACCGTTCGATTTTTTACGATTTTGATTCTCATTCTTGGTTTGGGTTTTATAATCTGGCAGTTCAATCAGAAAAAAGTCAGTATTGATAAACGGATCAGGTTTTATAATCTGCTTCCTGTCTACCGGCAGTACAAAACAATGGAAATCTCATTTTTATTCGCCGCCCATCTCAGCTCATTATTGTCAACGGGCCTATCCATAAAAGAAATTCTCGTCAGTATGTCCAAACAGAAAAAACAGCCAATCCTTGCCCACTACGCCTCACTGCTGACTGCCGAATTATCGAGAGGTATTTATATAACCGGCCTCTTGGCTAATTTACCACTATTCGACAAGCAAATTTCAGCTATTTTTCAAAAAAACACAGATGCGGAAGAATTGGAAAAAGACTTATCCATTTATGCGGAATTTCAGACGGAGGAAATACACCGCAAAATTATGAAAGCCATCACCTATATCCAGCCTGTGTTCTTTTTGATTTTGGCAAGTCTCGTTATTTTTATTTACATGGCGCTCATGTGGCCAATGTTCCAACTAATCAATACAATCTGAAAAAGGAGATGCTATAGCAATGTTTAAAAACCAGCGCGGTTTTACGTTAATTGAAATGTTGATTGTTCTGATGATCATTTCTGTGCTGATCATTTTAATTGTTCCAAATCTAGCCGACAAAAGCCAAGAGGTTAACGAAAAGGGATGTGATGCATTAGTAACTGTCGTTCAAGCACAATCTGATGCCTATTTTATTGAGAAAAACAGTCATCCGACCATTCAAGATTTAGTAAGCAACAATTATATAAATGACGATCAGCAAACATGTCCTGACGGCACAGCGTTAACGATTGCTACAAATGGGATAGTTTCACGAAATAATGAAACAGAGTAATGGCTTCACCCTTATCGAGGTACTTTTCGTTCTGGCAGTTCTGTCTATCCTGATCCTGATCGCTGTACCCATTCAAGTTTCGGTGCTCGATAAAAAGACCGAGGAAAGCTTTCTGGAAACACTGGAAATGGATCTATTGTATACACAGAGCTTATCATACAATTCCCGAACGGATTACCGGCTTGCCTTCTTCCCTGACCAGGACCGTTATATCATCAAAAGTACGGAAAATCGCGATATCCTGGAACGAAAAATTCCAGAAGGATGGACAATAAACAAACGAATAATGCCAACCATTTCTTTCAATAAGAACGGGACAATTCTGGAACCGGGAACAATGGCCATCCAAACCCCGACTACTCATTATAATCTGATTTGCCCGCTTGGGAAAGGACGGTGCTATTTTGACAAACAGTAATGGCTTCTCGATGATTGAAGCGCTTGTAGCGGCCAGTCTTCTCATGGTAATCATTACCACCCTGATTCCGCTCGCAAGTCTTTTACTGAATGAGCGAGAGAGTTTGCAGCAAAAACAGAATATCAGCAGCGAATTGCATCACCAGCTCCAACCTTTTCTGCGGGAGGAACAACCAAGTCTTCCCCATCACCTTTTTAAAACGGTCGATGGTACAAAAGCCGAGTTCCAGTTTACCAATGAAGGCAAATTACTGAAAGGATGTGCCAGATGGAAAAATGCTAATGAGAGAAAGGGTCAATTCTGTTTATACGGATATCCAGAAAAATGAACAAGGATTTACATTTATTTCGATTTTTTTGGCAGTTAGTATTATATTTATGACGCTTCCTTTTACTGCTTATCTGGCAAAAACAATCGATGCCACCTCCAATTATAACCAGTTGTCGGTGCAGCAATTTTTCTTGTTTTTACGTGATGAAGTGATCAGGGCTTCTGACATCATTGTGGAGCCAACTGGTATAACACTTCTGCAGCCAGACGAATCACGCGTTGTATTAAAACAATATGATGATCTGATCATAAGACAGCTTGAAGACAAGGGATTTGAAGTATATTTGCGGAACGTCCGGGATGTTGAGTTTACATCTACGTCTTATGGTTTACAAGCTACCATTACAACTATAAATGGTGATCAATTTGAGAAAAATATTATCTTTTACAACTGACCAGCAAGGATTTGTGCTCCCCTACGTTCTGTTTTTTATTGCACTGGCATTGATAATCCTGACAGCAAACGTATATATATATCAGGATGAAATCCATATTACGCAAAACCAGACAGAGCAATTAAAAATCGAGACCCTTATACAAATGGCCCGGATGCAATTTAAGGAGGATATCTCCAATGAACCTAAAGACGATACGACCATCGTATATGATTTCCCATATGGAGATGTCGCAGTTAAATATACAAAACTGAGCGAGCAAGTGTATCATCTATATTTCACAATTCAAACGGACAATGGTACGATTCACAGTATCTTCAATCGTATGACATTTGATTCTGAATAGAAGTGGTTTTTCTGTGTCATCCTAAACCTGACCGAAAAAGTGAATCGAGTGAAGAGGCATACTGGCGTTGTATCAGACCGGTGAGAAATACAATCCAAAAATAGTTGTGCAATGTCGGTCAACACCATTAACTGCCGACTTTACCATTCCACTAAATGGAAAAGTCGGCAGTCATTCAAGGAATTTGGCTCCGGCGTCTGTAAAAGCTGTACTTACGCGGTAAAACTTTCAATTGTTTAAAGCGATTTATTTACATTATTCATCGGGTCGTTTATAATTACACTTATAAGGTAACCTAAAGGAGGGGAAAACATGGATCGAATGTTTCGGGTCCTTGCCTTTTGGACAAGTATATTTACCGTCATGTTTTACGTTGGAGAAATGGTCAATGTAGCATTGTTATTTCTCGTCCAGACGGCATTTTTCCTGACAGTAAGCTATCTGAAATTATCTGAACGTATGTATATGTACTTATTCGGAGCTTATTGTACCGTATTTATGGTCGGATTCACCTGGTATTCCGAGTTTATTTTAGTACCGGGATTCGGACATTAATGAGTAAGTCAGTTACTATTACGAAAAACCCCGCCTACATATAAAACGCGGGGTTTTTCATTTTTTTAGTTTTCACTGTTGACATAGTGCTAATATAAAAATATACTGTACTTAGTAGCTTAATTTTTATCCCTAACCAACAAAAGAGCAGAGCACATCCCCCTAAATGCCAGCCGTCAATCATGGCTGGCATTTTTAATTGGTCTCTTCATTCCACTCAACGGAATATCACATATTATACAGGAAAGAATGGATTATACATCTTTTCATTGCCAATTGACGTTGCAGGACCATGCCCTGGATAAACCGTGTATGAATCCGGCAACTGGTAAAGCGAATCACGTATACTTCGCTCTAATACGCTCATATCACCACCAGGCAAATCAGTACGTCCGATCCCCTGATTAAATAAAACATCTCCGCTGATCACCAATTGCTGATCACTGAATAAAAAGCTGACGCTTCCAGGTGAATGACCCGGTGTATGAATCACTTTAAGTGTAATTGAACCAATAGCCAACCTGCCCTGTTCCAGGTTATGTTCAGCACGTTTTGTAACAATTTTGCTGCCCATAAATGAAGTTGATCCGTTGTATTCCGGGTTTTCCAGCCACTCAGCCTCTTTATCATGCAGATAAACTTCAATATTGTAATACGACCTTAATGCGTCAACACCGCCAATATGATCAAAATGGGCATGTGTTAACAATATTGCTCTCGGGTTGACCTGTTCTTTTGTTAAGTAGTTAGTCATCGCCTCCGGATTCCCCCCGGGATCGATAATTAAAGCATCTGTATCGTTGTGTACAATATAACAATTCGTTCCCAGCGGGCCAGCCTCCATGCCTGTTATTTTCATCTGATCTCCCCCATTCGTAAATTGTTGTTCCAATTCATCTGGTTATACCTCGACAAAAATCATTTTATACTATAAAATAAGTATAGAAAACAGTTATTACATAATAATACAAATAAGTTTCCATGCATTAGTTATAGGGAGGATGTGTTACAAGTGGTTCTGGGACTTTTATTTTTGTTAGTTACCTTATTGGCCATTATATCTGTTATACGGCAACTTAAAGTCAAAAACTTATTTGCACTAGGCTTTTCAGCAGTTTCCGTATTAGTCTTTGGATTCTTTTCAGTTGCCACAATTGTTACGGAACTAGGTAATATGTAACATTAGACGCCAAACTTTGGTGAAAGCCTAAATTCTACTCATGCACTAAGAGAGTATGTATACTTACTTAGCTGCTTAAAAACAAACAAAAAGCTGACGCGAAACCATTAACCGCGTCAGCTTTTTGTTTGGTTATTGATCATTTTTAGTATTATCCGTCTTATTAAAATCAACAAACCGGAACAGATCGCCATAGATAATATTATCGGACATCTCCAGTCCCTTCTCGACTTTTTGCTTGATCGGATTGCATGGCGTTTCGTCCTGATTATGACCGGATGTGGTTGTATCATCTTCAGCTTTTTCTTCTGCCTTCTCTTCTGATGCCACAGGTTCACCAGTATCCCGGTTATAACAAATACCGCTGGTCGATATATATTCGTTACTGATAAAGTCCCCATTTCTTAAGGCGATATAGCCTTTGCGGTCATCAACGAACATATCATTGCCGAAATAGATGTCATCTTCGGTTGAAATACCCAGCAAATGCAATAATGTGGGTTTCACGTCAATCTGTCCCGTTACCTTTGAAATAACTTTACCATCCCCATGCCCGGGAATGTGAATAAACATTGGGACACGCTGCAGCTGAACATGATCATATGGTGTGATTTCGTCTTTGCCTAAATACTGACTCATGGCTTTATTATGATTTTCACTGATGCCATAGTGGTCACCCATCAACACGATAATGGAATCCTCATAGAGTCCAGATTCTTTTAATTGGTTAAAGAACTGTTCTACTGCTTCATCCATATAACGGACCGTAGGAAAAAAATTATTCAGCGTGCTTGAATTTGAGTCATATTTGTCGATCGAACTGTCCTCTTCACTCAGTTCAAACGGAAAATGGTTAGTCAGTGTAATGAACTTGGAATAAAACGGCTGCTCCATTGACTGCAGATACTTCATCGATTGATCAAAGAAAGGCTTATCCTTCAGCCCCCATCCGACAGAATTTGCTGCATTAACTTCATAGGCCGCTTCCCCATAAAAATCCTCAACACCAAGACTCTTATACATTTGGTCCCGATTCCAGAAACTTTTGTTGTTGGCATGAAAAACAGTCGAGTAGTAACCTTCTTCACCTAATATTTCTGATAATCCGTGATACTCATTCTGTCCGTGTGTAAAGAATACGGCTCCCCGGGACAACGGATAGAGTGAATTCTCAACCAGGAATTCAGAGTCTGATGTTTTCCCCTGTTCTGTCTGGTGGTAAAAGTTCTCAAAATAGTACGTGCTCTCATCACCAACTAGACTGTTTAAAAATGGTGTTATCTCTTCGCCGTTTACTTCATTATTAATCACAAAGCTTTGAATGGACTCCAGTGAAATGAAGATGACATTTTTATCCTCTGCAATACCATGTAGGGGTGATTTCTTCTCGCTCTTCACTTTATCATCAACGTATTCGGTAATTTCCGGAAGTTCGTTGCCATCAGCAAATACCCGCTGTGTCTTCACTTTGGAGTGGACTGCAGCATCATAAACATGGTAATTGAACAATCCGATATTTTTCACAAGATACTCACGATCAAATGCACGGGTAAATAATTGCGGACGTTCCATTTCAGCAAGGAAAAAATTACCGGCAAGGAGCAGGAACGACATTGCCAGTGCAAATACTTTTCCGCTCTTTTGATAACTGACTGCCAAAATGTCCGGTTTTTTCCTGCTTAAATACCAGATAACCGCGACATCGAAGAAAAGCAGTACATCGTATACCCAAATAAGTGTCAGGATACTTGACCCCAAGTCGCCCATATTGCTTGCCTGAAATAACTGTGGGGCCGTAATGAAATCATTGAACGAACGGTAGAAAACAAGGTTAAAATACAGAATCAGGCTACCGGCCAATGCGCTGTAACGGATAAACTTCATTTGCCGTGACTGTTTTTTAAACCACACAGATATGGCAAAAATCAAAAAAGCGGTTACAAAAGGATTGATGAATAGAATAAACTCCTGCATCTGGTTTTCCAATTCCAGATTAAACATAAAACGATACATAATATACGTTTTAATGCCGAATAATAACGATGCAACTATAAATAACGGCATCTTGAACCGTTTAAAGTTCATCTTTCTTTCCTCCCAGTGCGGGTGATGATTAACAATATATACTATTTTGTTAAATTCCCTGCATTAAAATTTAAAAACATTTTTACCCTATTATAAAACGTATTTACATCATAGAAAGTTTCCTAGAATTCATTTCGAATTAGCAAAATGTTATGTTAATTAATAAATAAAGCTGAAAAGGTTATTCTAGAATTTCAAGTTATGCAATTTATGCTTAACCAGGAATGCTGCTCCGATTATCCCGGCATCATTACCTAATTGAGCCAGCTTAAGCTCACAAATATCACTTACTCTTGTTAAAGCGTATCGGCGAAATGCATTTTCAATAAGCTTGATAAACACATCACCGGCACTTGATACACCACCGCCAATCAGAACCTTGGAAGGGTTGATAAGGGTTGATGCGTTTGATATCGCCAAACCGAGAACATCAGCAGTATATGCAATAATCTCCCTACATGGTACATCACCGGCATCTGCCAGTTCAAAAATATCTTTCGCTGTAATGTTGCCGGAAGACTCAAGTCTTGATGCAAGGCGACTTTCCGGATGCTGTTTCGTTTTCATTTTTGCCTGACGCACCATCCCGGTTGCTGAAGCAATTGTTTCGAGGCATCCTCTTCTTCCGCAATTACACAATATCCCATCGGGCTCGACCGTGGTGTGGCCTATTTCCCCTGCCATGCCGCTTTCACCATTCAGGATGTCCCCGTTTACAATGATGCCGCCCCCAACACCTGTACCAAGTGTAAGCGCAACAAGGTTTTTCACATTGCCACCGGCACCTTTCCAATTCTCACCCATTACGGCAGCATTGGCATCATTAGCCACAAATACCGGCAATCCGGAAATTGATCTGAGTTCATCAGATAACGGCATATTCCTCCAGCCAATATTAACAGCTTCAAAAACGTAGCCGGTATCATTGTCGATAAAACCGGGCGCACCGATTCCAATTCCCTCGATTGTTTTTTTCGGTATAGCGTTTTTTGCAAGTCTTTCATCCAGCGATTTCCAAATATCCGACACAATGAATTCCCCGGAATTTGTTCTGTTAGTGTGGATCGCCCATTTATCCAGTATATTTCCATCGTTATCGATTATGCCAATTTTAACCGTTGTACCGCCAATGTCAACACCAACAATTGACTTTTCCATCAGGAATTCGCTCCTTTTTCTCTACACAGGCGCGCTGCCTCTCCCCTCAGTATCAGCAGTGCTTTTTGATATTCGTCTGCTTCAATAATCTGAAACTGGTATAATTCTTTTACTTCTGCTTCCATCAATTCAAGATCAGCCATTCGGTTGCCTACATATATAATCGTTCCAAAACGTTTCAATAATTGCTGCACATCATATACTGTTTTCATTTGAATCACCAAACTTAATTATATCAAAGTGGAGCATAATAGTGAATAACCAAAAGATCATGACCGGTTTCACTTTATATTTTTCTTAAAAATTAATCCAGACCACTGATTTCAGCGGTCTGGATCTCTTGGGTTTAAAAATGTCGGCCTGCGATTTTTCAATGGAATCGGTGACCGCAGGAATACATCTCTGAATGCCCTGAATGAAAAAGGAAGAAATGGCCAGAGATACGCGATGCGGAAAGATGACATCCGGGTTAAATAAAGAAGCCAGAGCGTAATGCCGACAATATATCCTATCGCTCCAAACATGCCGGTCACTATCAGCAAGAACATCCTGATAAGCCGATTTGCCAGGCTTAGCTCATAACTCGGCGTGGCGTATGTTCCAATCGCTGCAACCGACAGATAAAGAACCACTTCATATGAGAACAGGCCAACTTCCACTGCAACCTGACCAATTAATATGGCGGCTACAAGGCCGAGGGCTGTTGCAAGAGAAGATGGAATATGCACAGCAGCCAGCCTGAGTACGTCAATACCCAATTCAGCTAGGATAAATTGGAGAATAAGCGGAACCGTCCCCTCCTCATTCGGACCAATAAACGAAAGATTCGCGGGTAAATAATCCGGATTCATAGCCAGCAAATAATACAACGGTAATAAAAATATAGACGCCAATACAGCGAAATAACGCACAAACCGTAAATATGCACCGACAATCGGTTTTTGCCGGTATTCCTCCGAATGCTGAAGATGATGCCAAAATGTTACCGGTGTTATCATGACACTTGGTGACCCATCAATAATAATCAATACATGTCCTTCATATAAATGCGCAGCCGCCGTGTCAGGTCTTTCTGTATAACGGACAGTCGGATAAGGATTCCAATGCCGGCCGCTGATGTATTCTTCAACTGTCTTTTCGGCCATTGCCAGGCCATCTGTATCGATTTTCTCCAAAATAGCTTTGGTGTCATCCACGCGTTCCTGATCCGCTATATCCTCCAAATAACAAAGCGTAATATCAGTCATTGACCGTCTGCCAATCTGCATATACTCCATGCGCAATGAACGATCCCGAACTCTCCTTCGTATGAGAGCCGTATTAAATACAATCGTTTCCACAAAGCCGTCCCTGGGTCCGCGGGTTACCCGTTCCAGATCCGGTTCGTCAGGGGATCGTACCGGATATGTTCGTGCATCAATTATAATTACCTCATCCATGCCCTCTACAACCAAGGCAGCCGGTCCGCCAAGTACAAGGTCTGATGCTTGGTTTAAATCTTTGACATGGTCAATTTCGATATACGGGATGTACGTCTTAAACAGCTTTTCCAATGGATCTGGTTCTAGCTGTTCCGGCTCAAGTTGTGCCAGCAGTTTCATAATATAATGCATAATTTCATCTTTGGCAAAACCGTCGATCATAAACATCGCCATGTTCCGGCCGGCGTATTTCAAATCCAAATTTATGACATCAAAGCTTTTGTCTACTGCCAGCCGGTCTTTTATATAGGATACATTTTTTGAATACGCGGAAAATAACGGTTGTTTTTCTTTTTCCATATGCTCACCTTTATTTCATAAGATCAGTCTTAGTTTGCGTGAAACAATGACACCTATACACAAATAGACATAAACGGTTGTACTGTTTCATACATTTCTTATGAAAATGGTGTTTATTTTTTAAATATCAAACCTAGAATCCGCTAAAGGATGGTCGGGATGAATAAACGATTAATGCTTCTGATCGTTATACCTTTAATCAGTACAAGCCTGTTGTTAATACTCCTATGGCGAATGGACACTGCCCCTGCAATTACTTATTTTCCGGAAGATGAACAAACTAGGTTTGAAGAGACCGGCACAATACTTGAAATGATTTCGGAAAATACGAGGGATTCCTATAACATGGCTTGGACGAGCACTTCAGTAAGTGAACAGGAATTATACTTGCGACAGGATGCCTCGCTTCTGTTTAATAACGGCCAGTTACTCGGGGTTCGGAGCAAATGGAAAGAAAACACCGACACCATCCGGATCGAAGAGAAGTTTAGTGCAGAAGACAGCAATTACTTTCAGGCGATATCATTTCACCACGGGGAAGTGCATTATCCGGATGATGAAATCAAAAGTATCCACCATATGACATATGATCAGCTATATGTCATTGATTCACCAAGCACTGTCCTTGAGTCATTCAAAACGCCAGAAACAGACTTTGAACAAGAATGGGCCCGACTGCTGGATCATACAACAGAGCAGCAGCTTGTCTATAATTGGAAACGGCTGATGGCGCATTTTGACATTAACGAAGATGCCTACTATAAAATACCACTCACAGATTTATACAAATATAACACCAAACCTCTGCCTTCACTCACGCAAAAGCAAACAAATCAGATCATGGGCCAGCTGTGGGAAGGAATTTATAAAAACTACGTCCTGAATGTTAAAAACCTGCGGGGCAAAACAGTGAAAAGTTATATACCCTTAATATTGTTTGATAAGCGAAGTGAGCATTTAATGGTCCTGTTTGAATGGAATGGAGAAAAAGAAAGACTTATACAGCAATATCCGGATTAATTCTGATAGTCCAATTAAAAACGCCCCATTCTGTCCACTAAAGCAGAACGGGGCTATTTCATCAGTCAATCACCCGGTTGCCAGTTATCTGCTCATATAAATTCGCGATATCCTCATTGCCAGGCTCCAGTTCATAGGCTTTTTTGATGTGCGTTGATGCCTTTTCTTCCGCACCGTTATTGCCATATAAAATAGCCAAATTATAATGTGCCCTGGAAAAGCTACTATTAAGTTCAACCGATTTTTCCAAATCTGTTATCGCTTTGTCTATACTGTTCAGTTGAATATAAGCATACGACCGCTGAAACAGCAAATGACTTTCCAATTCATCCTCAATTTGTCCCGAACTCTGCAATCCTTTAGCTGCGGTACTAACTGCGTCTTCATATTGTTCATCCATTATTAACTGCTCTGTCTTCATTAACAAATAGGAAGGGCTGCTTTTGTTATGGTCCATACCGTAAATCACCAGCCCAAGAACGATCAGCATATATAAAATGACAGCAGCTAATTGAATAGGCCTATTCTTTTTCTTAGGCAAAAACAAAATGGCTGATGCAATAAATCCTGTAATTAAACCACCCATATGCGCACCATTATCAACCTGGGGGACACTTAGCCCAAACACAATATTAATTCCGATTATAAACAATAGATTCATGCCCATTGTCTGGAAAAAGATTCTTCTATGTATGCACCCGAAAAACAACAGGGCTCCAAATAAGCCAAACAGCGCTCCGGAAGCCCCTGCTGAAACATTTGTTGTAAAGGCGAAGCTTGCCAGACCGCCCCCAATCCCAGCCAGAAAGTAAATAATCAGAAACCTGAGTGATCCATAGATCCGCTCCACGACCGTTCCCAGGTAGTAAACAGCCAGCATGTTCATTAATAAGTGCAGGATTCCGATATGCAGAAACATGGAGGCCACAATGCGCCACCATTCACCATCCTCAATAATCGCCGGGTTATATTTTGCCCCGAATTCGATTAATGTTTCAGTTGACGTGCTATTGCCGTTCAACTCCAGCAGCAAAAACATAAAAATATTAACAGTCAGCAGAAAATAGGTCAGAAAAGGCTTCCCGTATGAGAAAATCTCCTCGAATTCCTTTTCCTTCTGTTTCAGCTGCTTGGCTAATCTTCTTCTGCAAGTGTGAATAGCCTTTTCTTTATCATCTACAGAAATATTTTCAGCAGGCAGCCGGAATGTTGTCCCGACAGCATCGCGAAATCTTGCCAGTTCTTGCTCTTTTTCATCAGCTGATAAATAATACACGTTCATTTTGATCGGGTTTTTTTCTTTTAACTGCATCGGTTTTCTCAGAATATCCCAGTCGTCAACCGGGGCGTATTCAGCAATATAAACGTTATGTATTTCGGCATGCTTCCCCCGTAAATGACGCTTCAGAGCTTTTGTTTTCTGAAAAACCTGGCCTATATCTTTCTTTAAATGGTTCTTCCAGTCAAAACCGCCATGGAACAAACGGATAACATGTGATGTTTTGCTTTCGCGCTTCTCCAGCCACAATTCATCATCTTGATTCATATGTATGAGCTCAAAGCCATCTGTGTCCATCAGATGCCAGGCCAATCGATATAGTGTGTAGCCCTCATCCAGATACATGCAGTTTCCCCCTCAAAGCCATGATACCAAAATTAATCATATTTTTCTTCTGACATAAAAAGAAGCTGTTGGATTAACAGCTTCTTAAAACGAGTTATTTAACTGGCTGCTTCTGAAACAAAGCTGGCATTATTTTCTCCCGGATGACTGGCATATTCATTGAAATCATGACTGCCGCACGGCGCAAAAAACTGATAGCGAGTAAGGTATTCATAATCCTGAACCGCCACCTGAAAATGACTGCAAAGATCGTCATAATTACCGTAAGTACTGTGAAGACTCTCATTCCTGACACCCTTTTCTTATGTTGTGACAGTAATAGTTATCTGCCATTCATGTGAAATTATGCATCAGGACCCGATATATCGGTCATAAAAAGTACGTGCCAGAACAGGGTCTTCTGTTCCCTGGACAAGGACACGCCCGTCTTTGAACAAGACAAAATGAATGCCATCCTCTAAAGCAGCCTTTAATAAAAATGGTGTCCGTTTGATATTGGCAACCTGCCCTAACTTACTTTCCCATTGTTCCAGATTCATGCCGGCCTTACGGTGTATCTGAACTGTACCCCTTCCGCATAATACTGTTTCTTCATTTTGCGCTATTTTTTGCAATGCAGGAAATTCATGGTTCAGGCATACCGGGCATTCCGGGTCGGGAGTAGTAAGTTTCATATCATAATGATGATTATGCCAGACATCAAGTGTTTTTAGTGTTTGTCGCAATGCTTGCTGATTGCCGGTTAAATATTTTAATGTCTCCGTTACCTGCAAAGAGGATATCATATCAACTGCAGGCGATATAACGCCGACAGTGTCACAGGTCTGTCCGCCTCCTTCCCCTTCCTTTGTTATACATCTTAAACAGGGCGTTTGTCCCGGGATAAAAAACGCCGTCATCCCACGTGAACTGACAACACCCCCGTACGAAAACGGAATACCGTATTTGAAACAGGCATCATTTAAAAGGTACCGGGTTGAAAAATTATCAGTGCCGTCAAGCACAACGTCTGCATCTTTAATTAGATCATCTATATTATCAACAGAAGCATTGCCTGTAATCGCTTCAATGATAATTTGGCTGTTCACCTTTTCCAATTTGTTTTTAGCTGCAGCGGCTTTAGGCAGCATATGCTTCACATCTTCTTCATCAAATAGCATCTGCCGCTGTAGATTGCTCATCTCCACATAATCACGGTCAATCAGTATTAATTTTCCGATTCCTGCCCGTACCAATTGGCTGCAGATAACCGTCCCAAGCGCTCCCGCACCTACAACAAGCACAGTGCTTCCCGACAAACACCGTTGTCCCTTTTCCCGGATCGGTTCGAATAACATCTGTCTTGAATAACGTGTCAGATCCACTTTATAATCCTCCCTGCCTTAGAAAACCAGATTCTGTTATGACGTCATCCACTGGAATATCAAATGATGCAGCCGGGATCTTATCAACGACTTGCATATTTGCAGCAAGTGACAGTTTTTTATTTGTAAAATCAGTCAAAAAACGATCATAATAGCCACCGCCAAAGCCGATCCGGTAACCCTGTTTGTCAAAAAGCAGCCCAGGAACAACGAGCAAATCAATATGATGTTTCGTTATTTTTTCGGTTTCCCGGGGTTTTGGTTCCTGTAGATTGTAATAAACGACTTCCAATTGATCATAACTGTTTATACGATAAAAATCCATCTTGCGTTCTTTGGGCAGGCATTTCGGAGCACAAATTTGTTTCCCATTCTCCCAGGCCTTTTCAATAATTAATTTCGTATTCCATTCAAACCCATGTGAAATGGTTATTCCGATGACAGAAGACTGTTTCCAGATTTCAGATGTCAGCAGATTTTCTGCCAGTAATTGTTCGATATCGTTTCTTTCCGCAGCCGATAATGACTGAAGCTTCTCAATGATATCGCTTCGCAGTTCCGATTTATCCAAATCTTCACCCCCGACTGCCATTATAAAGCATTGTTCAGTATAATAGAAAGCTCCTGCCAAAATTAATGGCAGGAGCTTTCCCAAATCTTCGTTACTTCGTTTCACGATGCAATGTGTGTTTCTTTAATCGCGGGCTGTATTTCATAAGCTCCAAACGTTCAGGGTTTGTCCGCTTATTTTTTGTAGAAATATAGTTACGGTCACCTGTTTCAGTACAGGCCAATGTAATATTTACGCGCATATCTTTCCCTCCAAACAATAAATTGCTGTTGTTTATTAACATTTAATATCATTTTTCAGACCTTAACTATAATAGCAGATGTTCAGAGAATATTCAAGCTCGTAATCTGTAAAAATTTGACCATTTCGCTTTTCGACAATGTATGTTATAACTATATTGATACGTGAATGGAGGGGTGAAACATGCTGTATGCGATTGTTACCGTTATCGTCCTTGGAGTGGTACTGTTAATTCTGTCATTTTTCATGAACGATAAATTTGATGACCTTGAAAGTGAATTGGAACAACTATCAATATCAACGATGCAGGAAAATTATCAAATGAAGAAAAAAATAAAAACCCTTGAAGATGAAGTGCTGACAAATGATTTTTCTAAGGACACCATACATAAAAGCGATCATTACAATGAAAGATAGGAGAGCGTTATGAAACAAATCATTCGTTCATTTGCATTTGGTCTGCTGACAGCCGGTATCGTACTGATTGGGGTATATTATGTCTCTGATGAACCTCTTCCGGAAGCTGAAAATATTCCTGCGGAGAAAATGATTGAAATTGTTGAGTCAAAAGGTTATCATGTGCTGACAAATTCCGAATATATTTCTGTTTCTGTTGAGTCGGATAACAATGACAACAGTGAAGGAGATAATGAAAACACTGACAATGAAGACCAGCAGCAGACATCTTCAGATGAATCAAATTCTGATGAGGGCAATGACAATAATAATGGGCAGGACAATAGCTCAGAAAACACTAATGAAAACTCACCAACAACCTATACACTAACTATAGAATCAGGTGTAGCACCCTCCGAAATCAGCCAGACATTGGAAGATAATGGTATTATCGATGATGCTGATGCGTTTACAGAGTATTTAGAGGATGAAGACTACAGCGAGCTGGTCCAGCTCGGTGAGTTTGAACTATCAAGTGATATGGACCGCTATGAAATTGCCGAAACCATTACTAATTAAGCTGTATTGCCAAGTGCAATACAGCTTTTTTCATCTTTATTTCTCAATTTAATTTATACGATTTTCCTTTAACGAGATATAAAATACTTTCACCGATGTTCGTGATATGATCAGCAAACCGTTCGATGTAGCGTGCACTAAATGCCATTTGCATGACATATTGGATTTTCTCAGGATTTGTTGCGGTCTCCGATAATAAATCACGGACAATAAGTTCATATAGTTGATCGACCTCGTCATCCATATCTGATAATTTTCCGGCAATAGAAATGTCCTCATATTGGAACGCCCTCATCGCGGTTTTATTCATATTAATTGCCATATCTCTCATTTCCTTAATGCACGGGTGGATGGTCAGCCGGTGGCCCTCACCCAGATGAATTGTGGATTTTGCAATATTTTTGGCATTATCAGCCATACGTTCGATATCCGCTGTGACTTGCAACGATATGACAAGCCTGCGCAAATCCGTTGCTACAGGCTGTTGTTTGGCGATCAGCAATATAGTCTGGTCATTAATTGTATGCTCCTGTTCATCGACAAGATCGTCCTTATCTATAACGTTATTTGCCAAGTCCAGATCTTGATTAAACAATGCGTCAATTGCTTCACACAAGGCATCAACCGCCGAATTCGACAGTGCGATGATATCTTCTTTAATGTGATTCAAATCGGCCTCAAATTGCTCTCTCCCCGCCATCAGTATCCTCCTTTGTAAGGTCAGCCGAACCGGCCGGTAATATAGTCTTCTGTACGCTTATCATCAGGATTGGAAAAAAGTTTATCAGTGTTATTATATTCAATCACTTCACCGTTCAGGAAAAAGGCTGTTTTATCCGAAATTCTTGCAGCCTGCTGCATGTTGTGTGTCACAATCGCAATACTATAATCTTTCTTCAGGGTCTGGACCAGTTCCTCAATCTTTGTGGTGGAAATAGGATCCAGAGCGGATGTCGGTTCATCCATCAGAATCACATCAGGTTCAATAGCTAGACACCTAGCAATGCAAAGTCTCTGTTGTTGTCCGCCTGATAAACCAAACGCATTCTCATTCAACCGATCTTTCACTTCATCCCATAATGCTGCACCGCGAAGGCTTTTTTCAACAATTTCATTAAGGATGGATTTCTTTTTGATCCCATGCGTTTTTGGACCATACACAACATTTTCGTATATTGATTTCGGGAAAGGGTTTGGATTTTGAAAAACCATCCCGACATCAGTTCTTAAATCCTCCACTTTGTATTTGGGGCTGAAGATGTCTTTCTCCTTATATTCAATGCTTCCGCTCATTTTCACAGAAGGTACCAGTTCAACCATACGATTCAGTGATTTGATAAATGTTGATTTCCCGCAGCCTGATGGGCCAATAATCGCTGTTACCTTATTTTCGGGAATCTCCATTTGTACCTCATAAAGAGCTTGATCGGTTCCATACCAGAGATTGAAATTCTCAATGGAGTAAATCGTCTTTGTCTTGCCTTTATCTGGTTCATTTGTATTGAAGATTGATATTTGTTGAGTCTTTGTTGCAGTTGCCATGCTATAACCTCCCATTAATAACGTTTCGAAAATTTATTCCGTATGAGTACAGCAATCGAATTCATTAGCAATAACGCCAACAGCAGTATGATAATACCTGCAGAAGCAACGAGGTGGAATTCTTCCTGAGGTCTCCCTGTCCAGTTGAATATTTGAATCGGTAATACTGTGAAACTGGACCAGATATTTTCCGGCAGATAAGCAACAAATGATAATGCGCCAATCATCAACAACGGCGCTGTTTCCCCGATTGCTCTGGACAGTGCCAATATACCGCCGGTCAATATGCCTGGAATCGCTGCCGGCAGGACAACACGGCGGACGGTCTGCCATTTCGTAGCACCCATTGCATAAGATGCTTCATATTGGTCTTTAGGAATAGATCTTATCGCTTCTTGTGCAGCCACAACAATAATCGGCAGTATCAGCAGACTCATGGTCAATCCGCCCGCCATGACACTCCGGCCCATTTCCATCAGACGTACAAAAACCGTCAGACCCAGGAGTCCGAAGACAACAGATGGTACCCCCGCCAGATTCGATATATTCATGCGAATAAAACGTGTAAACTTATTTTCTCTTGCATATTCTTCAAGATAAATAGCAGTCCCTACTCCTAATATTAACGATATCGGGGCAGTGACAACCATCAGCCAAAGCGAACCGGCAATCGCCGCCTTTATACCGGATTCTTCAGGAAAACGGGACGCAAAACTTGTAAGAAATTCCCAATCTAAATAAGCGATACCTTCCGAAAATATCCGGTAGAGCAAGACTGCCAGCACAACGATTCCAAATGCTGTCGCCAGGAAGAACAGCTGCCGCATTATCCGACTTTTGAGGATCCGTCTATTCATTCTGCGTTGAACTAATTGTTTATCAACCAGATTCATATCAGTAATCCTCCTTGAATCTACGGGAGATATATTGTGACAGGAGATTCATCAGCAGTGTGAATATAAATAATGTCATCCCAACTGCATAGATGCTGTAATAAGTGGTCGAACCATAAGAAGCATCACCAAGTGTCACCTGGACTATATACCCGGTCATTGTCTGTATCGATTCTGTTACATCAGCGGTGAGCTTAGGCGTAGAACCCGCTGCAACCGAAACAATCATGGTTTCACCGATGGCACGTGATATACCCAGCACAAATGACGCAATAATGCCTGATAATGCTGCAGGTACAACGACTTTCAAGGCTACTTCAAGTCTGGTTGATCCTGTTGCCAAAGCGCCTTCCTTGATGGAATTAGGAACAGAACTCATGGCGTCTTCAGATAGCGAAGCAATCATTGGAATAATCATGACACCTACTATGATCCCCGGACTCAGTGCATTAAAAATAGGTAAATCAGAAATGAATGTCTGTAAGAGCGGCGTCACAAACGTCAGTGCAAAGAAACCATATACAATCGTCGGAATGCCTGCCAACACTTCGAGGATTGGTTTGACAACTTTACGCACTTTTTCTGAGGCGAATTCACTCAGATAGATAGCTGATGCAAGTCCAATCGGGATCGCCACAATCATGGCAACTACAGTGATCAGCAGCGTTCCTGAGATTAACGGCAGAATACCATAACTTGCATTTTCCCCAAACGGCCACCATGTTGTTCCTGTTACAAAATCTATAAATGAGACACGACTAAAGAATGTTATCGTTTCTATCAGCAGTGTGAGGACAATGCCTATCGTTGTGAGTATCGATACAATGGCACACACCATAAAAAATACGGGTGCTGCTTTTTCAGTAACAGCGAGCACAGATCGATTCGTTTTTTTTTCGTTCATCAATTCCTTAACGTTAACAGCCATATTGGTATCCCTCTTTTACATAAAGTGAAACTTATCGGACATTTACGGACAATTATCCCCTGTTTTTCCGAAGATTAATGTCCATTACATGCGGAGTTCACCTAATTGGTATGAATATTAAGAAAAATACAGGAAAGTGAGGAAAGGTATAGTGATACACTTTCCTCACAATTCGTTTATGTCACGTTGATCATGCAGATCACTTGCCTGCAACTTCATCAAGCTTTTGCAGTGCATCGTCATATGCACTGTCAGGTTTAGCGACGTAACCAACTGCTTCTGCCATTTCTCCACCGTTCTCAAGTGCATATGTTGCAAAATTGTAAACCGATTCATTTTGCAAGGCTTCATTTTTTACATAAATGAACAGTGGTCTTGAGAAAGGATTGTATTCACCTGATTGGATTGTTTCCTGACTTGGTGTTACTGCTTCTCCACTGTCATTGACTATCGGAACAGCTTTCAGGTTGTCTTTATTTTCAGCATAATATGCATACCCGAAATAACTGATACCGTTAGGTGAACCTGTAACCCCTTGTACAAGGACATTGTCATCTTCAGACAAAGAAGCGTCTTTACGGATTTGTCCTTCCTCGCCTAAAACAACCTCACTGAAATAGTCAAATGTTCCGGAGTCTGCACCCGGGCTGTAGAATTCAATTTCTTCTTCAGGCCAGCCTTCTCTGACATCAGCCCATGTTTCTACATTGCTGTCAGCAGACCACATTTTTTTCAATTCATCTACTGTAAGCTGATCGACCCAGTCATTCTCTTTATTGACGACAACTGACAGGCCATCAAGGGCTATTTCAAATTCTGTGTATTCAATTCCTGCGTCTTCAAGTGCTTGAACTTCTTCTTCTTTAATCGGACGTGAAGCATTTGAAATGTGGGTTTCACCAGAAGCAAATTTTTCAAAACCGCCGCCGCTTCCGGAAACACCGATATTTACACGAGCATCAGGGTTTTCTTTTTGATACTCCTCGGCGATAGCTTCCATAATTGGAAAAACGGTAGATGATCCATCAACCAGAACTTCTGTTGTTTCACTCCCGGAGTCAGCGTTTTCTTCACTGCTTCCTCCCTCAGCATTTCCACTCTCTTCTCCACTTTCATTACCTTCCGCATTGCCGCATGCTGCCAGCAATATTAAGAAAAATGACATGGCAAGCACTGGAAGTAATGATCTTGTCCTCATGTGAAAAGCCCCCTCTTATGATTATTTGTCAGGAATGGAAAGCGCGCGTCCCCCTCCTGCACTTCTTATCATAACGAAGGAGTGTTAACCCCCTATTAATTGACTGTAAAAATAATGTAAATTCAACAAGTTTTTTGAAAGCTTTCCGTGGTTCTACTCCTATAATCGTATAACAGATAAATAAAGAGGCATCATTTTAGAAATTTCTTCTGACATGACATGCCTCTTTTACGGAACTGGATTCGATTATAGTTATAAGGAAAAAGAAATGTTGAAACGATGTACGCTTATAAACAAAAAGCCTAAACCCTGTATAAGAGTTTAGGCTAATGAAACAGTTACATTTATTCGTCTTCGTCCTCATTTTCTACTTCAAAGTAAGCATCCAATATCCCTTGACCGATTTTGTGGTTGATCGGATGTTCATTTCCTTTTCCTACACGCGGTACAATTAAAGCAAAAGCAACTTCCGGATTGTCATAAGGTGCATATCCGATAAGCGTCAGGTTCTCGGTGGGTGTTTGTTCTCCATTGTCGAAAACTATATATTCTGCTGTTCCGGTCTTACCGGCAGCATCATATGGTTTATCGGCAAAATAACTTGATGCCGTACCATTCGGTGATTGAAATACTTGATGAAAACCTTCCTGAACACGATCGATTTCACTGTCGCTCATTTGTACCCGGTTCATAACCTCTGTATTACTGCTTTTATAGACCGGCCCCAGCCCTTCTTCATGTGGTACCGGATTGCGGATTTCCTTCATGAAATGCGGGCGAACGCGATAACCGTCATTGGCGATGGTTGACACATATTGTGCCAGTTGCATCGTCGTGTAAGTATCGTACTGACCAATTGCCAGGTCAAGCAGATTACCTGCGATAGGATTTGATCCCTCATAACCGGTTGATTCATATGGAAAGTCCACACCGGTCGGAGCCCCTAGTCCGAACTGGGCAAAATAGTTCCGCATTTCATCGAATGCAGCAAAATCCATGTTCACTGGCTCATTATACTGATAGTCATATTCACCAGCCATTCGCATAGCGATGTAAAACATATAAACGTTGGACGATTGTTCCAATGCCTCGTAATCGTTAACCATACCTAAATTTTGCCAGGAACTTTTTTCTTCCGTCCCCTTGATCTTAATCGGTCTGTCATAGAATGACTGGCCGGGCTCAATCGCGCCTGATTGATAACCTGCCAGCACGGTGGCACCTTTTACAGATGAACCGGGTGCATTGGCATTATAGATGGTTGCTGTTCCCGTATTTGAAAACTCCCCAGTCTCGTGATCATACCGTTGTCCGCTGGCAGCCAAAATTCCACCCGTTTCGGGATCCATGACGACAGCCATAGCCCGGTCTAAATACTCGCTTTCACTTGGGTACTTTTGGATTGCAGTCTTCATCTCGTCACGGATAACCTTATCAACTTTTTTCTGCAATTCCATATCGATGGTCAATACAAGATCTTTCCCGCGCTTGCCATCGACAACGACATCCGAGCCAACGACAGTCCCATTGTTATCCGTTGTGTATTTGATCTTTTCCTTGCGTCCACGCAGGACACCTTCATATTGCTCTTCGAGTCCGCTGTTGCCGACCCGGTCGTTCGGTCTGTAGCCTCTTGTCAGATAATAATCTTCTTGCTCGGCCGGAATTCCCTGTGATTCTGATGTGATGGATCCGGCAAAGTCACGGAACGTTTCATCATATGGATATTTCCTGTTCCAGTCAGTAGTTGCATTAACACCGGGCAGCTCTTCCAGATGGGCAGACACACGCGCAAATTCTTCAGGTGTAACATCCTCGTTTTTAATCACTTGCGGTGTCAATGTCATTGCTTTATCCATTTCTTTTTTAATCGCAATGACTTCAAGCTTCTGTTTGGAATAATCATCTACCTGATCTTTACTGATACGGTCAATAATTTCGTTATACTGCTCACCATTATCCATCTCTTCCACTTCTTTTTGAGACAGAAGGTCCTTGGCTTTTTCGGTATTATTTAAGTACCAGTACTCTTTTTTATTCCGAAGTGTGATACCATCCAGACGTTCCTCAGAATCCATGGAAATATATTCAGCCAATTTCTCGGCGACCCCAAGCCTGTCTTCAGCCCGTATCCCCTTTTCTGGTGTATACGTTATCGAATATTCAGCATCATTTCCGACAATCAGGTTTCCGTTGCGATCATACATTTTTCCGCGTGGAACGCTAATTTCGGTATAATCATTCGTGGTCCGGTCAATTTCAGCCTGAAATGTTTCCCCATTCAAAATCTGAACAACACCTAATTGCAGGACCAATGCCGAAAACAATAAAAAAACGATAAAAAACAGGATATTTAAACGAAAAGGAAGCTGGGATTTTTTCTGTTTCTTTTTTTTCGAAACCATACTCCTCACCCTAAACATAAACAATTATGCTTTACATTATATCATTTACAGGGCTGAATTCTAAGAGTTTTTACCGATTTTTTTCATCAGTTACCGGTTCTTTTGTAATGGCATCTTTTTTACCCGTACTCCCCAGGTAAATATCCTTTACAAAGAAATAGATAAACAAATGCCCAAGACCGAAAATGGCCAGCAAATATGGAATGATGGTTTCAGCCGGGAATAATGTGATGGCAGTCAAAAATATAACAATCGACGTTACCCGCCCGATGTTAACGAACAGTTCCCTGACGACAATATACTCAACACGGAGCTCTTTTGCTTTACGGGCTTTTCCTATCACATCATACGTCAGTGAAGCATATGGCACATTCACAATCGGATAGGCAATACCGATTAGTGCAGCATAAATCATCAGCTGCGTGTAACTGATATTAAACAGGATAATGTAAATTGAAAAATATAAGATTAACGCCCCGGTCAGGATTGCCTTTTTCCGTAATGATGGCTTCACGAATTTTGTTACAATGAAATAAAGCACGAATGACAAACCTGACAGGAATAAATTAAACATCCCTAAAGCAAACTCACTCTGGGTCGTTATAAAAACCCAAATGGAAATCACAAACAAAAATATACCTTCGCGCAATCCTTGTGAAACATGAGCGTTTAATATCCTCTTCCAATTCTTATTATGAGACCTTTCCTTTAAAATACGTTTGAAATAAAATAGGCCCTCTGCCTGCCGTCGCTTGAGAAAAAAACTGCAAATAACGGCACCGATAAACAAGATGAAAGAAATCGTGAAAATCACGCTATAGCCGACATTCTCCTGCATGCTTGCAATAATTGTTCCGGCCAAAAGCGGCCCCACCATACCTGCAAATGACTGCAAAACACCAAGGAATCCGTTGAAAAAATCCCTTGATTCCGGTTCTGTAATTTCAAATGTCAGCACATTAAATGCGAGCCAGTAAAAACCAAACCCGATACCCAATACACTGCCAAGCATAAAATTATATTTGGCTGCCTGCTCGGCTATCAGCAATACACTCAAAAAAAATAGAGATAAGAAGATTACCCCTAAACGCAATACGATAACGCGGTCAACTTTTTTGGCTATTTTTCCTGCCAAAATAAATGTCGTCGGCTGAAATAAATAAACCCCCAAATTATAAAAGGCGATGGTTGTGTAATCGCCTGCCTGTTTCCACAAATAGATGTTCACAAATGTATTGGATAAGAAAATACTGAGGGAGTACAATCCACCAATAACCAACAGTAAAATGAGATCGCGGCTAATATCAATTTTTCCGGCTATGTATTTTAAGCTTTTATGCATATCCATTGCCCCTTTTTGTTCATTTATAGTTTGAACAAAATGAAGGCAGATATGCATTGCATTAGAAAACTCGACTTATCTGGCCAATAAGATTATATCATTAAATTTAATACTTTCTCATCCATCTTAGAAAACTTGGCTTAGCGCCAAGCATTAATGGCGAAAGCCTTAGTTGCACTTATGCAGTAAGAAAGAATTTATACTTTCTTAACTGCCAAAAAACACGGGGTTTTCCCCCGTGTTTTTTGTGCCAGTATTTATTATTTAAGCTTCATTATAATTTTTCTCAACCTGATCCCAATTGACGACATTCCAGAATGCAGCCACGTACTCAGGACGCTTGTTTTGATATTTCAAATAGTAGGCATGTTCCCAGACGTCAAGGCCTAGAATAGGTGTCTTGCCTTCCATTAATGGTGTGTCCTGATTAGGTGTATCTGTGATTTCGAGTTCACCATTGTTGACGACCAGCCATGCCCAGCCGGAGCCAAAACGTCCTTTCGCAGCAGCTTCAAATTCTTCTTTGAACTTATCGAAGCTTCCAAATTTACTATTAATTTTATCAGCTAATTCGCCTGATGGTTCGCCGCCGCCATTTGGTGACATAACTTTCCAGAACAGGCTATGGTTAGCATGTCCACCGCCATTGTTCCGGACAGCAGTGCGAATATCTTCAGGCACAGCATCAAGATTGCCTACTAAGTCTTCGAGTGACTTATTCTGAAGATCTGCCTTTCCTTCAAGCGCAGTATTCAATTTCGTTACGTAAGTATTATGATGCTTTGTGTGGTGAATGTTCATGGTTTCCTTGTCAATAGTAGGTTCTAAAGCATCGTAAGCGTATGGTAGTTCTGGTAGTTCAAATGTTGCCATTTCTAATGTCCTCCTTTAATATTTTATTAAAAGGATTGAATATTCACCCTTTATATTCAAGATTATCAGAGCCATAACAGACATGCAAATTAAATGCACCTTTACTTAATATAAACGGTGAAATCCCTGTCACAAGATATGTTCCCATGTTAAATCAAAGTTAAACCATCAAATTAATAAGAGTATGACGTTCCTTTTGACGCCCAAACAAAAAAACAAGCACCCGGCTTGTTTGAAAGGATGGCTCGGGACGGAATCGAACCGCCGACACACGGATTTTCAGTCCGTTGCTCTACCGACTGAGCTACCGAGCCGTAGTATAATGTTGTTATTTCCCCTGTATGTTGCATCATGTCTTATTAGAATATTATGTATGGAGGAGGTAGAGGGATTCGAACCCCCGCGCGGTTTGACCCGCCTGTCGGTTTTCAAGACCGATCCCTTCAGCCGGACTTGGGTATACCTCCAAATATGAGTGGTGGACCCTGCAGGATTCGAACCTGCGACCGATCGGTTATGAGCCGATAGCTCTGACCAGCTGAGCTAAGGGTCCAATTTGATTAATAATGATGGTAAGGCTATGGGGCGACCGGTGGGGTTCGAACCCACGCATGCCGGAGCCACAATCCGGTGCGTTAACCGCTTCGCCACGGCCGCCATTAATAGAAGTTATGGTAGCGGCGGAGGGGATCGAACCCACGACCTCACGGGTATGAACCGTACGCTCTCGCCAGCTGAGCTACGCCGCCATATGGCTCCACAGGCAGGACTCGAACCTGCGACCGATCGGTTAACAGCCGATTGCTCTACCACTGAGCTACTGTGGAATAATCTGAAATGGGCATCAAGGTTATATAACCGAATGTTTTGTTCTAATCGTGCCGCACAACAAGTTGAATTCCCCTAAGAGCACCTTCATTAACCGGCAACGAAATATAATTTACCACGTCCGACAGAATCTGTCAATAATGTCCTGAAGAATTTATGTAAGATAAATATCATAAGAAATATGAGCGACACTAAATACTATAGCATGTTCAGAAATAATTTTCAATATAAACATTCCATAAAACTACATAATAATTCACGTTGTTAAAGCCAACTTTAATGTATACTTTCTTAACTGCTAAAAAAAGAGACGCTTCCTGCGCCCCTTTCGTTGTTATTCACCTAAAACAGCTTCAGCAATATTAGCTGCATGGTCACCTATCCGCTCAAGGTTACTGATGATATCAACAAATACGATTCCGGCTGACCCGGAACACAACCCTTCATTCATGCGAATGATGTGCTTTTTGCGGTAGTTTCGTTCGAGCCTGTCAATTTGATCTTCTTTTTGCACCACAGCCAGTGCTTCTTCACGGTCCATGTTGTCAAGTGCCTTTATTGCCTGTCTTACAGTAAGTGTTGTCAGATCAAACATATTATTCAAATCTTCCTGGGCTTGTTCGGTCATATCCACCTTGTTGGAAATTTTATAATCGATTAGTTCAATTATATTTTCAAAATGGTCGCCGATCCGTTCAATGTCCCGGACAGAATCCATTAACACCGTATGTTTGGAACTGTCCATTTCGGTCATTGATTCACCGGAAAGCTCAATTAAATAATCCGTGATTTTTCGATCCAAATTATTCAAAGCCCCTTCTACTTGCATAGACATTTCCGAATGTTTTTGATTTTGAGTGGTTAAATATAAATTTGTTTCCTCAAGCCCCTTGGAAGCATATTCACCCATGCGAATAATTTCTGCTTTCGCCTGATCCAAAGCCAAAGCTGATGATTGCTGGATAAAAATCGGGTCCAAATGTTTTGGTTTATATTCAATGACCGTATCATCACCTGGAATGATTTTAGTTACAAGCCATGCCAAGGCCCCAATAAACGGAAATTGAATGATTAAGTTGGTCAGGTTAAAACTTCCATGAGCAAATGCGATTGTCATTTCCGGATTCAGGTTAAGTGCTGACTGCAGAAAAATGACATATTGTGTAAAGACAGAAAGCAGTATCAGCCCAACCGTAGTCCCGAGCAAGTTAAACGTTACATGGACAAGAGCAGCCCGTCTAGCCGCTATAGTTGTGCCAATCGATGCAAGCAGTGCCGTGATGGTGGTCCCGATATTGTCACCGAATAACACCGGCAGTGCCGCATTTAGTTCAATGGCCCCTTCAGAAAACAAGCCCTGCAAAATACCAATGGTGGCACTGGAACTTTGTACAATAATGGTGAACAATGTTCCGATTACAACACCGAGAATTGGGTTTTCACTCATGCTAAGCGTCAAGTCCTGAAAAGCTTGTACACCTTCAAGCGGTGCCATTGCCTCACCCATGAATCTGAGTCCCAGAAACAGAGCACCAAAGCCGAATATTGCCTGCCCCACATTTTGCACTTTTTGATTCTTAAAGAAAAAAAGCAGCAGACAACCGACAGCTATAATCGGAAGTGCATAAGTTTCCAGATCAATACCTATGATGAATGCCGTGACGGTTGTACCAACGTTGGCACCCATAATGACACCAATAGCTTGTCTGAGTGTCATAAATCCTGCATTAACCAAACCGACCGTTAATACGGTTGTCCCGGAACTGCTTTGAATCAGGATTGTCACCACGATACCGGCCAGCACCCCGAGAAACGGATTGCTGGTAGTCTTATCTAGTATGTCGCGAAGCCTGTCACCTGCAGACCGCTGCAATCCTTCCCCCATATACTTAATACCAATAAGGAAGATCCCCAGACCGCCGACAAACTCAAAAATCAGTGTCTGCACATCGATATCCAAAAAATATTCCACCCTTCGAATCATGCTGAAATTTGTCGCATACCTTTTCCATTATTAATGCACAATTAATCTTTTGTAAAGGATATCCCTAAAAACTTAACATTAATTTTACATTTCTGTGCTGCTTATTATATTGGATGCCCTGATAGTTAAAGTTTCATTCCACAAATTGCCCATGAATCATTAAGATTCATGGGCCTCACCGTGTTCATCATTGAATTTTTCCACCAATATTTTTGTTCCATCAACGTGAATGACTTTTACAACACTGTCCTTGGGGATCCACTCTCCATTTGAAACTGCACTATAATTTTTATTATTTATTCGAATGGTTCCGACGGGGCGCATATCGCTTAATGTCATCCCCTGTTGCTCAAGCAGTTTTTCATAATCCTGATTCAAAGAGTTATATCCTTTTTCTTTTGTCAACTGATCCTTCAGTGTTATTTTGGACCACATTTCCCTTCGCTTAAACACTTTTAAAAAGAGCAGGGAGGAAAATCCGCCAATAAGTACTCCAATGACTGCGTACATGCCGGCAAACAGATTCGGCGCCGCCAATGCAACTGCCAGCAACATACAGGCGAGACCGATTGTTGCAAGTGTTCCGTCATTGATGATCTTACCGTCAATCATAATAAGTAATATTCCAGCCAGATAAATAATAAGCATAATGATAAAAGAGCCTGTTTCAAGGTAAACTGCAAAATAGAGCGTAATAAACCCCATTCCAAGCAAGCCAAAAATGCCGCGCATATTTACAAGCAGTTCACCAACCAGAAATAATGTTGCAAAACCAGTCAAAATAAAGCCAATCCAGTCCAATGAAAAAATAGCCATTGCCATCCCCCTCCATTCCCTTACCATTATTATACGGTTGCACACGGCTATGGTTTCATTTTAAGGGGCAAAAAAGTATGAATTCAATGAAAAGGTTGCTTATATATTTTTTTACAATCCTGCTTTTAGTCAGTATTTATAAAGATCTGACGGTTGGGACGCCTATAGATTCCAGGCCAGAGATACAGCATGACACAGAGACGGTCGAACAGGAATCGTTAACTGCCGTCGAAGTACAAGTGAATAAGGGTGATACTGTTTTAACCATTGTGGAAGAACTGAACCATCAGAATGACAAAGAATTGGATATTTCACAAATCCAAGCCGATTTCAAAGCTCTGAATCCCAACGCGGAACCACTGCACATCGAACCTGGCAAATATTATTATTTCCCCTTGTACTAATAACCAAAGTATGCTGTATATAAGAAAAGGGCTGAATGATTCAGCCCTTTTCCGTCATACAAATGGGAGCACAAACAATGTGATGAGGATGGAAATTGCACCCGCAATAATTGCTGTGTTACCCAGTGTATCCGCACCCCGGTTTCTTGATATAAATCCCAATATAATCCCTGCACCACCAAGAATAATTGGCATCATGAAATACGAGATAATTGACAACGCCAGGGCAATCCATCCAAACGCACTGTTTACCTCCGTGCCATCTTCATCTGAATCAGCTGGCTCGTCAATGTCATCAGCAGTCATCTCAGAGGCGTATTCCTCATCCCGACGACTTTGGATGTCATCTACACGTGGCTGGTCACCATCAAAGTTAGTGGCAACCATATCATCAGTATCCGGCTGTTCTTCCAGCTTCGGACCGTTTTCTGAACTGTTCACTCGGCGATTGTGTTCATCCATCAGCAAGACCTCTCTTTCCTGAAACGAGGTGCGTTTATAGTATATGGATGGATGACAATTATACTGCTGGTATTTGATGGAATAGCCTTTTCAGGTACAAGATATTTTTTCCGTTTAAAGACATATAATAAAGTGAAACTTCATTCAGTGGGATGCTTTTCACCATTGAATGTTAGTTGGCCAGAATCGGGCATTTAGGGCTAGTTAGCCGCCGTTCCTTGGCGGGTTACTGGCCATTAGATGCGGGATAATACACAATTATCATTTTTAAGGAGCAGATTTATGTCAACGTTCATTAAACACTTGATTACTAAAAAACTGAAGCAGCTTTCACCTGATGAACTGCTGCATTACGCACACCAGTATAACTTTTCCATTACCAGAAAGCAGGCACAGGAAATTACAGCTTATTTAAAACAACATCCGATTGAACCATTTGAGCCCGAATACCGTGCCAAAATGTTTAAGGAGCTTGCACGCATAACCGACAAAGACACCGCAAATAAGGCTCAAACATTATTTCAAAAGATAACAAAATCTTATGGGTTGGAAGGATTTTTTAAGTAAATTTGTAAAACTGCAAATACCTAGGTAAAGAAACACTCGAAATCAACAACAAAATCCAGCTTACTTAAAAGGAATAACGTCCAATAACGTTATTCCTTCATTCTTTACTGATTCATAATTTTCTCTTTTAAATCTTCTTCAAACTTTCCGTTTTTAATCATGTCGATCTCAAATTTATACGGCGGCTTTTTATTTTTCTTATCTTCCCCAACAAAAGGTGTTTCCAAAATTTTTGGCAAATCTTCCAGCTGGGGATGGTCAATAACATAATGAAGTGCATCGAAACCAATGTGGCCAAAGCCAATATTTTCATGTCGGTCTTTGTGAGCGCCTTGTTCATTTTTACTATCATTGACATGGACAACTTTCAAACGGTCAAGTCCAATAATTTTGTCAAATTCATTCAGAACGCCATCAAAATCATTTACAACATCATAACCGCCGTCATGAATATGACAGGTATCAAGACAGATAGACAATTTTTCATTATACGTGACACCATCAATAACTTTGGCCAGTTCATCAAACGTACGCCCAATCTCAGATCCTTTTCCCGCCATCGTTTCCAGGGCAATCTGTACATCTGTATTTTTATCAAGCACCTCGTTCAGACCTTCAATAATTTTATCAATGCCTTTATCGGCTCCAGCCCCGACGTGCGAACCAGGATGCAGAACAATTTGTTTTGCTCCAATGGCGGCCGTCCGGTCAATTTCATTCCGCAGAAAATCAACACCCAATCCGAATGTTTCAGGTTTTGAAGTATTGCCGATATTAATAATGTATGGCGCATGAACGACTACATCAATAATACCGTTCTCCTTCATATGATCCCTGCCGGCTTCAATATTTAACTCTTCCACGGGCTTACGTCTTGTGTTCTGCGGTGCTCCTGTATAAATCATAAATACGTTGCTTCCGTATGAAACAGCTTGTTCACTGGACCCTTTCAACATTTTCTTCCCGCTCATCGATACATGTGATCCTATTTTTAACATATCCTCACCCCAACATTATTTTCGCTTCTTAATTGACTTTTGTTTCATTTGTTTCTTGATCTTTTCCTGTTGTTTCTTCATTTTTTTCTTATAACCTGGTTTGACTGTTTTGGCTTTTTTAACTTTTTTCCATGCTTCGGAATCAGCATTATCCGTGGTCTTTTTGCGTCGATTACGCTCATTCCATGATTTGGATTCTTTCCATTCACCGTTTTTCACATCCCAAAATGTGAACGTTAGTCCTTTTTGCTGCAATTTTTGAATCAGTTTTAAATCATTATCATCATATAAACTGATCACTGTTCCTTCCATCCCAGCACGTGCCGTGCGGCCGGAACGGTGGATATAAAAATCTTCTTCCTTCGGCAGCTGAGCATTAATAACATGGCTGACACCTTTAATATCAATTCCCCTCGACGCAAGATCAGTTGCAACAATGTACTGATAACGGAGATTTTGAATCTCCTTGAGTGTCCTTTTTCGTTCTCTTGGAGATAGACCGCCGTGAATAATTCCCGCATCAAGACCTTTTTGCTGAAGAGCAGCAGCTAATGTATCGGCAGCCTCTTTTCCGTTTGCAAAAATAATGGCTAAATAAGGTTGTATTGCTTTGGAAATATCCATAATAATATCGGGCGCTTCCCGGTGCTTATATGGAATCAGGCAATGTTCCAATGTCTCCGGGGATAATCTGTCATCAATTTTTACGTGTAGCGGATTTTCAAGATACTTTCGGTAAAAATGCTCCAGCTGCTGAGGAATTGTTGCCGAAAATGCCAGGATTTGTATATCTTCCTGTGATCGGACAAGTAACTGATCGACATCACGGATAAAACCCAGATCAAGCATAAGGTCGGCCTCATCAATAACAAATGCGGCTGCAGAGAAAATTGAAATGGCCTCTTCCTTTATCAAATCAAGTATTCTTCCCGGCGTTCCAACAATGATATGCGGTGGTGTTTTTAACTTCTCCATCGCCTTTTGTTTATCAGTCCCGCCGACGAGCAATTTAGCGTTCCAGGTACCGCGCATGCCGGCATAATCAATAATCTTTCTGACCTCTTCGTAAATTTGCATGGCTAGTTCCCGTGTCGGGGCTGTCATCACAAATTGGATTTCCTGCTTGTCTGTTTCAATCCGGTTCAATAATGGCAAAAGATAGGCGTGGGTTTTACCGGATCCTGTCTGCGATTGCCCGATTACGCTTGTCCCGTCCAATACAGCAGGTATAACCTTTTCCTGGATGGCTGTTGGTTCATAAAAATTTAATTGTTCGATAACATCGTTCATAGTTGGATGAAACGAAAACTTGCTGAATTGATTATCCATATTGCCGGACTCCTTTATATAAACTGAAATGGTTCAGTGTTCGTCTTGGATAGACTAATTTCCAACTCTTCACTTGTAAAATAATCCTCAAGATATAATTTGGTGTAACCTTTCATTACTTCTTCGACATGATGACCGGGGTCGATCACTGACAATCCCATAGCTTGCGCATCCTGAGCAGTGTGGAACGTCATATCACCGGTTATATAGACGTCAGCCCCCATTTGTTTTGCTGTCGTGATATATTTCTCACCACTACCGCCCAATACAGCAACTTTACTGACTTCTTTGGACAAATCACCGGTGACTCGGACACTCGGGACATTAAGTGCTGTTTTTACCCGCTCGCACAATGCTTCAAGCGTTAGTTTTTGATTCAGCATGCCAACACGTCCAATACCATAAGCAGTACCGCTGTTTTCGACAGGATAGATATCGTAGGCTGCCTCTTCGTACGGGTGGACTGCAATCATAGCTTTGAGTACAGGTGACAGTTTTGAGGCCGGCAATATTGTTTCGATCTTGACCTCATCAACAAACGCCACGTCCCCTTGAGTGCCAATATATGGGTCTGTCCCTTCCAACGGCTTAAATGTTCCCTGGCCTGGTGATTGAAATGTGCAATGGCTGTAGTCACCGATATGACCTGCTCCTTTATCACTCATAGCATCCCGAATCTGTTCAGCATGTGTTTCCGGTACAAATACTGCAAGTTTAACCAGTTTTTCTGTATAATTTTGATCAAGTATTTTTCTATTTTGGATGGACAGTAAGTCACACAGCATATCGTTCACCCCGCCGTTTGCAGCATCAAGATTGGTATGGGCGGCATAGACAGAAATTCCATGCTGCAGCAGTTTTTGGATAATGCGGCCTTTTGCTGTATCTACATTAACTTGTTTCATGGATTTAAATAATAATGGGTGATGGGCAATAATCAAATCCACATTATTTTCAATTGCCTCATCAGCTGTCGCTTCTAATACATCAAGCGTCACCATCACCTTTTTGACGGGCTTATCAAAGGAGCCTACCTGAAGACCGACATTATCCCAGTCATAAGCCAGATGTTTAGGTGCCCACGATTCCATTGCCTTAAAAATATCCACATTACGCAGAATCGTTGTCATGACTTAATTCCTCCTCTATCCATGTTAATTCCTTTGCGAACGCTGCTATTTTTTCCTTATCAGGAACACTGGCCTTCTTCATCTGTTCGAGTGTCCGTATCCGTTTATCATGCTCATGTTTCCATTTATGATAAAACAAATCCGGTTTTTGTTTCAGCAAATATGGTCCAAACAGCAATTGCTTTTCGGTTAAATCCTGGATGCTACCTTCATTGACACCTATTATTATCTCATAAATATGACCTTTTTCCTCAACCATTGTTTCATCAGCAATCGTATAGCCATGACTGACAAACCAATGACGCACACGTCGCTCATCGATATTCGGCTGGGCGATAATTTGTTCAACTCCGTCAAGACGGTTTGCCCCCTTATCCAGAATGGTTTTAATCAAGGGACCACCCATTCCTGCTATCACAACTGAAGTCACTTCCCTCTCATTCAGAATCTGTAAGCCGTCGCCGAACCGCACATCCACCCGATCTGATAACCCAAAACGGCTGACAGTTTCCTGAGCGCGCTCAAATGGGCCTTTGCGCACTTCGCCTGCTATCGCCCGGGCATGTTCATCATGCAAGCACACGTAACAGGGAAGATAGGCATGGTCTGAGCCTATATCTGCAAACATTGTTCCTTGTTTTAAAAATGAAGCTATCTTTTCAAGGCGTCTTGAAAGTCTTAGATTGTTGTTCATTCTGATCCCCTTATGTACTCATACTTTTTGAACAATCTTGAAAAGTATAAAAGAGCAAGCCTGCTGACTATCCAGTAAGCTTACTCTTTTCGAGTTAACGTTGTTCATAATCCCATATTACTTTTGCTCAGAAAGCCATTGTGCTACAGCATCAGCATCTTCGCCCTGTACTATTCCCGGAGGCATTCCAGCACTAGGGAAACCGTCTGCAATAATTTGCTTAATTTCCTCTTTAGAGTACTTACTTCCTACAGAATTCAAGGCAGGTCCCATACCGCCGGATAAGTCTTGCCCATGACAGCTGGCACAGTTACTCTGGAAAACCTCTTCACCGTTAGCTGCTGTTTCGCCACCACCGGAAGAATCTCCACCACCGCCGGAACCGCCGGACTGACCTTCCTGCTGTTCACTTTGTTCTCCTCCGCCACTTTCTTCTTCCTGTATAGCTTCCTGTTGATTTAAACCAACAAATGATACGACGATAACTAATAGTATCCCTATACCGGCAATTAAAGCGTAAGGTATGACTGCATTTTTACCCATCGTATTTCCTCCTTATGTAACTTCCTTAGCTAAATACATTTTACTTTAAAACCTTTAAAGATGAAAGAAAAAACTGTGACAATTTATGAAATGATAACCACAAGATCCAGTTGGTGACATATACCAATCGTTCGACGCTTATGTTCCAATGCTGTGATTTACAAACATATGTATGGCAGCCATTGCACACAAATAGTGTGTGTTCAATGACTGAAATACGCTACTCCAAGAAATCCTTTAAACGCTTGCTACGGCTAGGGTGCCGCAATTTCCGAAGTGCTTTCGCTTCGATCTGGCGAATTCTTTCTCTTGTTACGCCAAACACCTTGCCCACCTCTTCCAGCGTTCTTGTCCTACCGTCATCAAGTCCAAAACGAAGTCTCAGTACATTTTCTTCCCGATCTGTGAGTGTATCCAGAACATCTTCCAACTGTTCTTTCAGCAGTTCATACGATGCATGATCCGATGGCGATACAGCTTCCTGGTCCTCAATAAAATCTCCCAGATGTGAATCGTCTTCTTCACCGATCGGCGTTTCAAGTGAAACAGGTTCCTGTGCTATTTTTAATATCTCGCGTACTTTATCAGGTGATAGCTCCATTTCTTTTCCGATTTCTTCAGGGGTCGGTTCACGGCCAAGATCTTGCAGCAATTGCCGCTGGACACGAATAAGCTTATTGATTGTTTCAACCATATGAACCGGAATTCTAATCGTACGTGCCTGGTCCGCTATCGCCCGTGTAATGGCCTGGCGGATCCACCATGTTGCATACGTACTGAACTTAAAGCCTTTACGGTAGTCAAATTTCTCGACGGCTTTGATTAAGCCCATGTTTCCTTCCTGAATTAAGTCAAGAAACAGCATTCCACGCCCGACATACCGTTTTGCGATACTGACAACCAGCCGCAAATTGGCTTCTGAGAGTCGTTTTTTCGCCTCTTCATCACCATTCTCGATCCGGGTGGCCAAATCAATTTCTTCGGCAGCTGATAATAAATCCACTCTGCCTATTTCCTTCAAATACATACGGACAGGGTCATTTATCTTGATACCAAGCGGGACACTGAGATCATTCAGATCAAATTCTTCCTCTTTGGCGATCTCCTGCATTTTGGGGTCTTCCTCGGAGTCCCCGATCACTTCTACACCTTGCTCTGACAGGTACTCATAAAATTCGTCCATCTGTTCTGATTCAATCGTAAAACCCGACAGACGGTCGGCAACTTCTTCATAAGCCAGTGCGCCGCGCTTTTTACCTATTTCGAGAAGCTGGTCTTTCGCTTGTTCCAGTGTCAGCTCACTGTTATTTTCTTTTGTTTGTGAAGGCTTATTTTCGGCCATGAGTCCCCCTCCTTCCAACTACAGTCAATTTATACTTTTCCATTGCTTTTGGAGTTCAATGATTTGCATAGCAATTCCCGCCGCTTTGATTGGATCATTTTGCTGTTCAGCCCGCCTTTGTTCCTCTTTCAATGACTGAATATCGCCCTTATTGTTGTTTTCAGCACGGATATTTCGAATATAATCATTAATTTCATCATTTGATATATTTTCATGCAATGGCATCATTGCAATATCTGTAACCAATTGCTTAAGTCTGTCATCCGTCAGCATTTCAACAAACATACTGACATCAGCTTGCTGGTGTTCTTCATAAAAGGCATATAAATGCGTAGCAATAACTTTATGCTCCTCAATATTAAAGGACGCTCCTATTTCCTCCTGCACTTTATCAGTAATAGACACATCTTGCAACATATATGCAAGAAGCTGCCGTTCTGCATTGTGAAAAGCAGGCAGCAATTTTTTTACATGTTCATGATCAGATACCTTATTAGTATATCTGTTCTTATTTATCTTATCCTTACCAAGCCCCATCTTTTCACGGTTAGACTGAATTTCCTGTTTTAATGAATCCATTGATACATTATATGAGTCACTGACCTCTTTTAAATAATATTCCCGTTCGACAGAGCTCTCAATCGTTGCGAGGTATTCTAATAATTTTTCGATATATTGTATGCGATCTCCTTCAAGACTAAGATTATAGTCCTTTTTTAGATACCTCATATAAAAGTTTGTAAAGGTCAGACTCGATTTAATAACCTGATTTTGAAATGCTTCTGTACCATATTCAGTTATAAAATCATCCGGATCCATATTATCCGGCATATTTGCTATTTTTACGTGGCATCCTGCTTTTTGCAGCAGTCCAGCAGCCTTATAGGCGGCTTCGGTCCCTGCTTTATCAGCGTCATAGCAAATAATGACTGTATCAACGTACCTCCTGAGAAGTCTTGCCTGTGAGCTTGTCAAAGATGTTCCAAGTGTTGCTACAGCATTCTTTACCCCGGCCTGGTAAGCAGATATGACATCCATATAACCTTCAAATAAAACAGCTTCACTTTGATTACGGATGTGTTTTTTTGCTAGATCAAAATTGTAAAGAATTTTGCCTTTTTGGAACAATTCACTTTCAGGGCTGTTTAGATATTTAGGTTCCTGATCCGAAATTGTCCGCCCCCCAAAGGCAATTGTTTTCCCAAGGTGGTTGCGGATCGGGAACATCACTCTGCCCCTGAACCTGTCTGTTATCGAATTATCCTCATTTAATGACAGCAGACCGGATTTAACAAGTATTTGCTGATGAAACCCTTTTTTCTGCAGAAATTCTGCTGTGAAGTCTTTTACATTCGGGGCAAAACCGAGCTGGAAGACATCAATTGTTTCATCTGTTATACCGCGTTCATTAAAATACTGATAACCTGCTTTCCCATCTTTCGTGTAGCGCAGAAGATGATGATAAAGCTTGGTGATCCACTCAGAAGCAGAAAGTATACTCTGGTTTTCCTGTGAAATGGATGATTTATGCTGATGAGAGAAGTCCGGCAAATCCACGCTGCTTCTATCAGCAAGAAATTTTAACGCTTCATAAAACGTATACTGTTCCATTTCCATGACGAATGTTAATACGTTTCCGCCTTTACCGCATCCGAAACAGTGGAAAATCTGTTTTTCCTGTGTTACGGAAAATGAGGGTGTCTTTTCACCGTGGAATGGGCAAAGGCCAAAATAATTTCGCCCTTGCTTTTTAAGTTGTATATATTCACCGATGACATCAACTATGTCATTGGTCTTTCGTATTTCCTCAATAACATCTTCTGATACCTGGTCAGGCATATTTACCACCATGCCTTCATAATTCGATATTCATAGAGAAAATCCTTCATTATTCGACAAACTTTTTACGTAAACCGTAAAAAATTCCTTCCAATATTGCAAAAATCTGCGCTGCAAGTCCAAAATCATATTGTTTTCCGGACTGCCCGACCAAACCCTGGAAGGACTTTCAGGTCACTATATTATTGTACCTCCTGAAGCACTTGTATAAACGTATTTTGCTCACAGATATTTACTAGTTGTATTCTACATAATGATTCATATTTCCTTCTTAAATCGCAATATTTTATTTTTCTGAATATACCCTGTTCACAAATAAGTCATATTTGTTTTTATTAATATATTTTTACACAAGAAATAATTATAATACAAAACCATTAAAAACGCTACAGATAATTTAATTTTTTGTTTGATGGTAAATTGACTACGCGTCATTCGTCACATCTGCTGCAATCTATCCAAGCCTCAATAAACCAGAAAAACATTCCGCTTTTGCTGCAGAATGTATTTCTCTCATTTTAATTATGATTTCAACTTGTAAATGCCCGAATTCGGTTCAACTAACAATCAGCGGAGAAAAACACTCCGCTGATTGAAGTTTCTACTTTTCCCCGCATCTAATGGTCAGTATGCAGCCAAAAGACGGCTGCTGACTGACCTTAAATGCCCGATTCGGTTCAACTAACAATCAGCGGAGAAAAACACTCCGCTGATTGAAGTTTCACTTTATCATGCGCATGATGGTGTTTGCTGTTTCTTCGACTGCTTTGTGTGATACATCGACAACGCGGCATCCGATTTTTTCTACAGCTTGATCAAAGTATTGCAGCTCTTGTTGAATACGTTCCATATTTGCATAGGTCGCCTGATCACCCAGTCCCAGAGCTTTGAGACGTTCTTTACGGATATCATAAAGCTTGGCGGGACTTATCCGTAATCCAATACATTTATCCGGGTTAACATTAAACAGCTCTTCAGGAGGATCAACTTCCGGTACTATAGGAACGTTGGCCACCTTCAGCCGTTTATGTGCAAGATATTGTGACAATGGTGTTTTAGACGTACGGGAAACGCCAATCAGGATTATATCTGCGCGTGCGATTCCGCGCGGGTCTCTGCCATCATCATATTTTACAGCAAATTCGATCGCTTCGACCCGCTTAAAATAGTCTTCATCAAGTTGGTGGACCAATCCGGGCTCCAAACGCGGGTCACTGCTAAAAGACCGCTTCATTGCAGAAATCATCGGACCCATTATATCAATTGCTTCAATGTTCATTTCACCGGCTTGTTTATTCAAATACGACCGTAAATCAGGGTCTACCAATGTGAAACCGACAATACCCTCTTTTTCCGTTGCCAGCTGGAGTGTCTCATCAATCGTTTTTTTATCCTCCACATACGGGACCCGCTGTATTTGGTACTCGCCATTATTGAACTGGCTTAACCCCGCTTTGATTACCAACTCTGCTGTTTCACCTACTGAATCGGAGAGAACGTAAACAAGTGGTTTATCCTGCATGGATTATCCTCCTCCCTTATAAATGATCATCCATAATCAGTTCAACAAATACTTTTGTAATAGTTGTTTTTGTAATCCGTCCGACAATCTCAAGCCCTTTTTCGGATTCCTTCAGGACTGGCAGACCATCAATTTGTTTATCAATCAATTTCCTGGCGGCATCAATCAGCAGATCATTCCGGTAGCAGACCGTAATATTGGGCATTCGCGTCATGATGATATGCACCGGTATCGCGTCCAGATTCTGATTTCCTATACTTGCCCGCAATAAATCTTTCCGTGATAAAACACCGGTTAACAGCGAATTATGATCGACAACAAACAAAGTTCCCACATCTTCCAGAAACATTGTTGAAATGGCATCGTATACTGAGGCATTCTCTTTCACGACAATCGGGACTGACTGATACTCATACACTTTAAACTGCTTTATTTTTTCAGTCAAAAGTTCTGTACCTGTTTTTCCAGTATAAAAATAACCAACTCGGGGCCTGGCATCCAAAAAACCTGCCATGGTCAATATGGCTAAATCCGGACGCAATGTTGCCCGTGTTAAATTAAGTTTCTCTGCTATATTTTCACCTGTGATCGGGCCATTTTCTTTGACAATCTCGATAATTTGTTCCTGTCTATTCGATAATTCCACTTTTTCACCACCTGCTAGCTTAGCTCAAATGTGACATACTGCTTCTGAATATTATACACGCTTCATAGTGAAAAAGGAAATAGTGACATTCTTAAAAGTGCTGTTTCCATTCGATTGCTGACAAATCCGCATAATCATAAATTAAAACAGCTATATTATTAAGAAGCGCCAGCCGATTATCACGGACCTTCTCCACATCGGTCATAACCATATTATGATCAAAGAAGTCATGGATCGGCAGAGACAGTTTTCCCAGTTGACCCAATGCAGTATCTGCCTCCTGATTATTATTTGCACGTTTATAATCATCCTTCACTGTCAAATACGTTTCATAAAGCTTTTGTTCCGATTCCGTCTCAAAAGCTTCGCGGCTGACAGTCAAGAGGTCCGTTTTAGCAGCCAGATTCAACACCCGGACAAGTGCTTCCTGTACCGGCTTAAATTCGGGATTATTCCGTTCGTGTGATAAGTTTTCAGCTTTTGCAGCCAGATATGGAACAACCCCGATCCCGTTATATAAAACAGCTTGAATGACATCCGGCTGAATAGCGGATTCTTTTAACAGATACGTGATGCGATGGCTAAAGAATTGTTCTATTTCGTTTCTTGACTTCTCCTTTTCTGATAAATCAGCATTTAAATCTTTATATTGCAGTTCAGCCAATTCCAGTAACGACTCAACGGTTACATTCCAATTGTATGTCTTAAGTATTTTTAAAACACCTGTTGCCTGCCTTCTCAAAGCGTATGGGTCCTGGGAACCGCTTGGTACCAATCCTGCTGAAATACATCCGACAATTGTATCAAGTTTATCAGCAATGCTGACAACCGCCCCTTCAACAGTTTCAGGAAGTTTTCCATCCGACTGAACAGGCATCCAGTGCTCAGCTACAGCCCGCGCAGTAGCTTGCTTCTCACCGGCATTTAATGCATATATTTCACCGATGATACCCTGCAGGTTTGTAAACTCATCAACCATATTTGTCGGCAGATCAAACTTGCATATCTTAGCTGCTCTGAGTGTGTTCGAACGGGCTTCTTCATTTAGATTGAGCCATTGTGTCAATTGATCTGTGATCACTGTTACCCGTTTAACTTTATCACCGATTGTTCCGAGTTTCTCCTGGAATACAATTCGTTCCAGCTTTTCCAAATAATAATCGATTGGCTGTTTCTGATCTTCTTCATAAAAGAACCGAGCATCCGATAATCTTGCCCGCAATACTTTTTCATTTCCTCTGACAACCGTATTAAGTGCATAGTCATCACCATTTCTTACACCAACAAAGAAAGGAAGCAATTCACCTTCATTTGACTCGACTGGGAAATAACGCTGGTGTTCCTTCATTGACGTAATCAGCACATCAGACGGAAGTGTCAGATAAGATTCATCGAACGAGCCGACAAATACGGTAGGATACTCCACCAGATTGCACACTTCATTCAGAAGTTCATCATCTTCCGGAATCCGAAAACCGTGTTCTGCTTCGGCTTTTTTTAAGCCATCAGCAATCATTTGCCTGCGCTTTTCCGGGTTGGCGATAACATACTGATCTTCTAATGCCTGCTCATATTCATCGGGTGCGAACAATGTCGTCATTCCGCCTAAAAACCGGTGACCATACGTATGGTTATCTGTCCTGACACCGGCAACTTCAAACGGGATGATATCCTGACCGAATAATGCTGCAATCCAGCGGATGGGACGCGCATAACGCAGCGATTGTTCAGCCCAGCGCATATTTTTCTTGAATTGGATAGATGTAATGATCTGACTGAACTGAGGCAATAATTCATGCGTTGGCTTGCCGATAATTTGTTTTTTGACAATGATGTATGTCGTCCCTTTTACATCCTTTGTATAAATATCATCTACGGTTTTTCCCTGGCCTCTTGTAAATCCGGCTGCCGCCTTTGTCCAATTCCCTTCTTCATCCTGAGCGATTTTTAATGCCGGCCCTTTCACTTCTTCCTCCAGTGACGTTTGTTCCTCTGCTACGTCTTTAATCAGCACGGCCAGTCTGCGCGGGGTTGAAAAAGAAACGATCGATGTATAAGGAATCCGCGAGTCGTTAAGCCATTTTCCCGTTTTAGTCAGCAGCTGATTTTCAGCATCATCCACAAATCGTGCCGGAAGTTCTTCAAGTCCTATTTCGATCAGTACATCTTTAGTCATTATTGTGCCTCCTTGTTCAGCATTGGGAAGCCCAGACGTTCCCTTTCTGCCACATATGCTTTGGAAATACTTCTGGCGAGATTGCGGATTCGGGAAATGTACCCTGTCCGTTCAGTCACTGAAATGACGCCTTTTGCATCAAGTAAATTAAACGTGTGAGAACATTTTAATACGTAATCATACGCAGGGAAGACCAGTCCTTTTTCCATCGTTAACCGTGCTTCGTTCTCATACATTGTGAACAGCTGAAAAAGCATGTCGGTGTCAGATTCCTCAAACGTGTATTTGGAATGTTCATATTCCGGCTGAAAGAAGATATCATTGATACTGACGCCGTCTGTCCATTCCAGATCAAAGACGTTTTCTTTATCCTGAATATATGAGGCCAGACGCTCAATCCCGTATGTCAGCTCGACCGAAACGGGGCTGGCTTCAAGTCCACCGATTTGCTGAAAATAAGTGAACTGGGTAATTTCCATCCCATCCAGCCATACTTCCCAGCCCAGACCAGCGGCACCTAGGGTCGGATTTTCCCAGTTATCCTCCACAAACCGGATATCATGTTCCAATGGATTAATCCCGAGGGCCTTAAGTGATTCCAGATATAATTCCTGAATATTGTCCGGTGATGGTTTCATAATAACTTGAAACTGATGATGCTGGTACAGGCGGTTTGGATTCTGACCATACCTGCCATCTGCAGGACGCCGTGACGGTTCAACATATGCCACATTCCATGGCTCCGGACCCAGACTTCTAAGAAGCGTCATCGGTGACATTGTTCCAGCCCCTTTTTCCACGTCGTATGCCTGCATGAGAATACAATTTTGATCTGACCAGTGTTTTTGCAGTGTCAAAATCATCTCCTGAATTGTCATAAATACATCCTCCATATCATTGTTAGTTGAACAGAATCGGACATTTACAACAGCCGATCCCCCACCTATACTTCTTTGTATTCCCGTACTTTTGACCGGTGAGGTCTTACCCTGCGTTACATGCGGAATAAAAAACCCCCGTCCCTATGCAAGTTCGATACCTGCATAGGGACGGGGTTATCCGCGGTTCCACCCTATTTGCTCTTATGTAAGAGCCGCTTTATTCCAATTGCTCCGGAGCGCCATTCCTTATGTTCTGTTATCCGGCTTTCACCATCCCGGACTCGCTCGAAACAGCAGTCAATAAGTACTCCTCTCCATCAGCACAATATTTGCATCTATTAACATTATGTACAAAAATACTACGATAAGACACGTCTGTTGTCAAGAAAAACGGACCCTATTTCAGCTTATCAAGCTGTTGCAAAAATCGTTTTGACTTTAGATAATAGCCGCCATATTGGTCATAATAGGCATCCATAATACTGCGAAGCAGCTTTTTGTTTTCCGGTTTCACTGAAATGTTTCCGATCCGTTCCAATGCAACTTCAGAAAATATATGCAATAAACGTGCCAGATTGTTCGGAAGTGGAACTGCGTTATGGTCTAAATGCTGGCATGCTGTACAGAGCAAGCCTCCTTCCCCTATTGAAAAAGCGAAGGGGCCGCTGCCATTGCCGCAGTTGACACATTTATCAACGATTGGTGCAAAACCGCCTGTATTAAAAAGTTTCAATTCATACATCATGATGGGAATGTCAGCATCTTCATATTCTGCAATCCAATTAAGCGTCTGATAAAGCTGATCAAAAAGGTAATGGTTCGGCAAATGAGAATCAGTTAATTTATCGGTCAATTCAACAATATAGGAACCGTAAGCTGTCTTGATGATATCTTCCCGTATGCGGCGTAATGAATTAATAACATCGCCTTGCTGTATGGTGCTCAAACCTGAATTAAGATAAATATGAAAATCACCATGGATGAATGGCTGCGTAACCGCAGCCATTCTGCTTTTTGGTTTTTTTGCACCCCTGGCAATTGCTGAAATCTTTCCATTTCTATCACTGAATATCGTCACAATTTTGTGTGTTTCCCCATAATCCTGCGTTTTCATGACAATACCCTGCATTTTTTCGAGCAAACTGTATCACCTTCTTAACAGTGCAGATGACTTATCACGATTCTGTATTCAGGGAATTCTTCTTTTCCTTCTGCAGATTCCTGGTTTGTTCAATTGATTCATTTTTTTCAAGCTCTTTTAACAACAAATAGGTTTCAATGTTTCCTGTCTGACTAAATAATTTCCAGGTAAAGTCGATCACAAGAAACCCCGCCTTTCCATAATGTGTTCACTATTAGATTTTCCACAAGCACTGAATCAATGAGTTTTAAAATTTACCAAGTGGATCAATACTCGTCACTCCGAAAACCGAATTCATGAAGCTGGGATTGCTTATTGCGCCAATCTTTCCGGACTTTCACCCAAAGCTCGAGATATACTTTTGATCCGAGAAGTGACTCAATATCTCTTCGGGCGTTTTTGCCGATATTCTTCAGCATCGCACCCTGCTTACCGATCACAATCCCCTTTTGTGTTTGGCGCTCAGTTATAACTGTTGCCTGGATGAAAACTGCATTGGACGCCCTTTTTTCCATATTTTCGAGCACCACTGCTATTGAGTGTGGCACTTCTTCTCTGGTTAACTCAAGCACCTTCTCACGTATTAATTCAGTGACGATAAATCGCTCGGGATGATCGGTCACATGATCTTCAGGATAATATTGCGGGCCTTCGGGTATATGTTTTTTCAATTCAGCAAGTAAGTGCGTCAGATTATTGCCCTGCAGTGCAGAAATTGGAATAATTTCTTCAAAATTATATTTATCCTTATAGCTGTCTATTAGAGGCAATAAATTATCAGGATGTACGAGGTCAATTTTATTGATAACCAAAAACACCGGGCGTTTCACTTTTTGCAGCCTGTCCAGTATGTATTGATCCCCTTTTCCATAGCCTTCCTTTGCGTTAATCATAAACAGTACGGCATCCACTTCATTTAAGGTATCTTCAGCTACCTTCACCATGAAATCACCCAGACGATGCTTCGGTTTATGGATTCCTGGCGTATCAATAAACACCAGCTGAGCATCATCAGATGTGAGCACACCCTGGATCCGATTTCGCGTTGTCTGTGCTTTATCACTCATAATTGCAATTTTTTGTCCGATTATCTGATTCATGAATGTTGATTTGCCGACATTTGGCCTGCCGATTATAGCAATAAATCCTGATTTAAAATTATCTGCCATGATGTTTCCTCCGAGACGTTGGTTTGATTATTCTATTGATATTTTTATCATACTATAAAATCCAGCACGTTTCATGCAATTGGACAAAACATTTGAAAAGAACTGTTATTACAACAAAAAACGACAAGCTAAAAAACCTTCAGCTATGGAAGGTTCAGGTGGGTACTATTTAAATAATTTAAAGAGTTCCGGGAGAAAAACAAATAAACCCGCCGCAACAGCAGTCAGTGCGGAAACCAGCACTGCACCTGCTGCAAGATCCTTGATTGCTTTTGCCTCCGGATGGATATCCGGCTTTAAATAATCAATCATTTTTTCGATAGCCGTATTCAACATTTCAGCAACCAGAACCAAACCAATTGCGAAGAAAACCACTATCCATTTCAATACTGTCAAACGAAAGACAAATCCTGCTGAAATGACGCCCAAAGCAGCAATAAGGTGTACCCTGAAGTTCGCTTCAGTTCTGAAGACGGCTTTGAGACCATCCCATGCATGTGAAAACCCAAATAAAGATCCCTTCCGATTATCGCTCAATGCCAAATTCACCCAAAATATCATCTTGCTTTCGGAACATTTCAGTTTCATCTTCCTTGTTCATATGGTCATAGCCAAGCAGATGGAGAAAACCATGAACCGTAAGGAAGCTCAGTTCCCTTTCCAGCGGATGCCCGTATTCCTCAGCCTGTTCTTTGGCTTTATCCACAGAGATAACAATATCACCAAGCACAAGCGGCAGATCTTCACCGATAATCTCCACCTCATCAGTCACTTTCTCCTGCATCGCAAACGAAATGACATCTGTCGGTCTATCCTGCTGGCGATAGTTCCGATTAATTTCTTTAATTTCCTGATTGCTGACAAACGTAACCGAAACTTCAGCTTCACTGGCAATTTCTTCTTTTTTCGCTGCAAATACTAGCAGACGCTGAAGTAAATCAGCGTAATCGGAAGGAACGGATTTTGTCTGATCGTGAAAATCAATATGCATGATTTAACCTCCTTGACAGGATATCGGATTCTTAAATGAAAGTTCCCTTTCATTATACACTAATGGTCTCATATATAATATCCATTTAAGCGGATATTCGTGCAGACGCCCCATTACAGATACAGAATAAGACCCATAGGCATATAGGTCTCACAAGGTCTTTAAAGTCCTTCATTTCGCTTTTTCATAGGCATCAATTATTTTTTGTACTAAAGGATGACGAACAACGTCTGTTCCGTTTAAATGGATAAATGAGATTCCATCAACCGATGCCAGAAGCCGATTAGCTACCTGCAGTCCTGATTGAACCCCATTGGGCAGATCGATTTGGGTTATGTCGCCATTAATGACCATTTTTGATCCGAATCCAAGCCGGGTCAAAAACATTTTTATTTGCTCTGGTGTGGTATTCTGCGCTTCATCCAATATGACAAAAGCATCATCAAGTGTCCGGCCGCGCATGTAAGCTAATGGTGCGATTTCAATCGTGTCGCGTTCTATCAGCCTTAACGTATGTTCACTGCCAAACACATCGTGTAAAGCATCATATAATGGCCGTAAATACGGGTCCACTTTTTCTTTTAAATCACCCGGCAGGAAACCTAAGCTTTCCCCGGCTTCGACTGCAGGACGTGTCAAAATAATGCGTTTAACTTCTCCGTTTTTTAAGGCGTGCACGGCCATAACAACTGCAAGGTACGTTTTGCCGGTGCCAGCCGGACCAATACCGAATACCATATCATTGTTCTTAATGGCGTCTGTATAACGTTTCTGCCCCAATGTCTGGACACGGATTGATTTTCCTTTTGCATTTTTGGTTATTTCATCTTCAAAGAGGGTTTCGAATTGATTAATCTTGCCCTTTTTGGCTAAATCAACTGCATATACAACATCCCTTTCGGTGATGTCAAGCCCTTTCCTGACAATTGACAACAATGTCATTAGTATTTCTTCTGCTAATGCACTATTGTCATTGCTGCCTGAAACACTTACCTGTTCACCTCTTGTAACGAGTGAGACATTAAGGAGTTCTTCAATTTGTTTTAAATATTTATCATTGGTCCCAAACAGTGCTAATGCTTCATTTGGGCCAGCTAGCTGTAACTCGATTGTTTTCAAGTTATTCGGCATAATCAATCTCCTTGGTCGATTGGTTCTTGTTTAACAATATCTTCTTTAACAGCCATATATAAGATTAATTTAACTTTACCATTCTCGGTGGTTTCTTGCAAAATATTTTCGGAAACTATTTCCGCCTCAGGTCCAAGCCTTAACTGCAATTCATTTTTTGCCTGTTTTATACCGATATCCACAGCCTCCGCTTTGTTTCTTGTCGTCTCATGATATTTTTTTTCACTTATCGTGGTTTCCATCAATGATACAGGCAGCTTCCATTTGAACAGGTAGAGTTCGTTTTCACTCCGGTCGCGATGAATGTCTTGATACTCCGGGTCTCCAAAACCCCAGACAGGAAACTCCACCCCGCCGACTTTCAAATGATATTTCGTTTCGGTATTGCCGGTTAGACGTTCATGACTGGCTTTAAGCGGTACCGTTACTTCTGTTTCATACCATGTTTTTGCAATAACTTCCCCTTCCGCAGCAACCAGATCTTGCGACTCGTCTTTTTCTTCGTCACTTTCATCGCTTTCAAATTGTATTTTTCCTGAAACAAGTACATCCCCCGGTTCGACGAAATCATTCACTTGTACTTTCGGCTGTCCCTTGGCGACATACATGTCTTCGATTACCCCTTTTTTGGACGCAACAAGGTTTCTTGGACCTTCAACTTCCTCCTCCTCAACAATCGTTTTTTCCACGCCTTCCAGCCTAAAGCTCGTCCCATTTTGATGAATGCCTACCCATAGCAGTTCAGGTATATCATTTATTAATTGCTGCTGAATTTCACTTGGCGGATCCAACGTAAACGCCCATGTGCCCTGATGTATACCGTACTCCTCCAGCTGATCGCTTATTTTCTCCTCAATTTCTTTTGGAACACCTGTTATCTTGACTTCCCAAATAATATTAGATAAGAAAAAAATGAGCAGTATACTCAGCAAAAGACCAAGAACCAGCTCTTTTTTCCGGGCGTAACGTTTAATTAAAAATGGAAGACCCCGTTTGTTTATAAAAGATAACTTATAATTAGTTCCGCGTTTTACTTGCTTTAACGCAGAGAGATCTCCTAATTTAATATTTCCGGTACAAGCCGTTTCAGAACGTTTCTCCACGTTCCAAACAGCAATATCCCGTTCGCTACACTTCTGAAAGAACAGCTCCGGTTGCCTGCCCTCTACCAGCACTGTTAAAAACCCCGTCATTGAAGAACCTTGTATATGTTTCATTTCCTCCTCCTATAATTCGTTTAGTTAGGTATAAGGTGGTTTTTTCAATCAGTGGGGGTAACCTGTCCCCTGCTGATTGTTAGATGAATCGGATAGTACTGACAGTTAACCCAGTAAAAATGCCATCGTCTACTGACTGTCGGTTACATGCGGGATAAATTTCACTTCTTCAATGGTGCCTTCGAGTAAAATTTCTTCAGGAAGCATCATTTTCAATACAAATGCATTTCCGGTTATTTGGATATAACCTTTGTTCGACTTTAATCTCAGTTCCGTATCAGAATAAACAATTAACCCCTGATGATTTTCAATATAGATATGAAGCTGACCAATCATCGTAATTCTGGGCAGCTCCATCATGACATCGGAAGGAAGTGAAAAATATTTTGTTAGCCATGGCCTGATCTTCTGTTGCCACTTCTTCACTGATGAGGCCCCCTCTCACCATATGTTTATGAATTGTACGGCTGAATAAGAACAAAAAAAGAACCAATATCCGGCAGTTTTCAGGCCTGCCTGATATTGGTTCTCTCGGATCTTTGTCTTATTTTTTTCTTTGCGCAACAATACTGCGATACGGTTTTACAGCTCTTGGCTGCCCCAAAACTTCTGACATAATGACGCCGTTAATTAACCCGGTACGTGTTAGATTGTTGTTCATGCTGTTCCTCAGTCTTTGGTGTTCAGCTGATAAATCGGTTCCCGGTTTTCGATTACGCGTGACTATCGCATCATGTTCGCGTCGTGTATCTTGGTGTTCCATCGCATTCATCCGCTCAGCCAATTTTTTACGCTGTTCATCCTGCTGCTCTTCAATTGAAGGAGCAGAAGCAGTCGTCTGTGTATCGGCTTTATCCTCCGGGCTGCTGTAGCTCTGATCACCGCCGGAGGGAGTCGGTGTTGGCTTTGGCGGGTTGCTCTTTCGTTTCGGAATCGGCGTGTCTGAGTCCGCCTTATCCTTGAATAAACCCGAAACCGTTCCAATGATGGCAAGGATGATCAGAATAACTTCCATCTTAACCCTCCTTGAACTGACAGATTATTTAGTGTGATTATGATTGTCATCATTTTCCTCATTATCCTGAGTTAATTTACCAATCGTGTCACGCATATCCGTATCAGCATCAATGTTCTTATAGTTCATATAATCCATAACACCCATATTGCCGGAACGTAATGCTTCCGCAAGTGCACGTGGCACGTCAGCTTCTGCTTCAACAACTTTTGCACGCATTTCTTCAACCCGGGCAACCATTTCCTGTTCTTGTGCCACGGCCATAGCGCGTCTTTCTTCCGCCTTGGCCTGAGCAATATTTTTATCAGCTTCAGCCTGATCTGTCTGTAAAATCGCGCCGATGTTTTTCCCGATATCCACATCGGCAATATCAATTGACAGAATTTCAAATGCCGTACCCGCATCCAATCCTCTACCCAAAACATTATGCGAGATGGCATCGGGATTTTCCAGTACCTTTGTATGTGCTTCTGAACTTCCGATGGTACTTACAACACCTTCGCCGACACGTGCAATGACTGTGTCTTCTCCGGCACCACCGACAAGCCGATCAATGTTCGCCCGTACGGTAATACGTGCTTTTGCTTTAACCTCGATACCGTCAATTGCAATACCTGCAATAAAAGGTGTTTCGATAACTTTCGGATTAACGCTCATTTGAACGGCATCCAATACATCACGGCCCGCCAGGTCAATTGCAGCAGCCCGCTCAAATGACAATTCGATATTGGCGCGATGCGCAGCGATCAGAGCATTTACCACCCGATCGACATTCCCGCCAGCCAGATAGTGGCTTTCCAGCTGATTCGTCGAGACACCAAGTCCCGCTTTATGTGCTTTGATCAGTGGATTAATGACTCTTGACGGCACGACCCGACGCAAACGCATCCCGACAAGTGTAAAAATGCCTACTTTTACTCCCGCCGCCAGTGCACTGATCCAGAGCATAACCGGAATAAAAGTAAACAACACTGCCAAGGCAATTATAATAATCGCAATGACAATAATAGGCATCAGTTGTTCAATACTCATGCAAATTCCTCCTACTATGTTTTTTAGCATATGCCCGATTCTGTTCAACTAACAATCAGCAGCGAAAAAACGTCCCGCAGATTGAAGTTTCTACTTTTCCCCGCATCTAATGGTCAGTATGCAACCAAATTACGGCTGCTGACTGACCCTAAATGCCCGATTCTGTTCAACTAACAATCAGCGGGGAAAAACGTCCCGCAGATTGAAGTTTCACTTTACCTCACGTACTACAACTCGAGCACCTTCGACTTTTACAACTTTGACCAATTGATCCTTTTCAATAAATCCGCCCTCAGTCACGACGTCCAAACGTTCGTCTCCAAGGAGAGCACTGCCTGAAGGGCGTAGAGGTGTTAAAGTTCTGCCCTCCAAACCGATTAAATCCAGACGGTTTTCGGAAGATACATAACCCAATTCTGTTGATGTCTGATCAGTTAATATCATACGACGGAAGAATCCTTTATCCCCTCCCATCGTTTTAAATAAGATAATGGAAGCGATAATCGTAACAATAAAAGCGATACTGATACTCATCGCCATATGTCCTATATCCTGACCTGACATGATGAGCGAGGCGATAATCGCTCCAATACCAAGCAATCCTGCAATTCCGCCAGGCAAAAATAATTCCGCAATAACTAAACCAACGCCTAGAATTAGCAATACTAAAGCTTCCATGCCCGCCAGACCTGCAACCATATGCCCGTAAAAAAACAGAATTAATGCCAGTGCTCCCATGATGCCAGGGATTCCAAACCCGGGTGAAAATAATTCAACAACCAAACCCAAACTGGCGATTGAAAGCAGAATAGGCACCACAACAGGATTTGTGATAAATCGTGCTATCTGTTCAGATATGGTCATATCTTCCTCAGCAACGGTCGCATTACTGAGTCCTAACGCTCCCAGAAGTTCTGTGCGGTCTTCAACAGTACCGTTTGAATAACCGACTTCTGCAGCTGACTCAGGGCCCAGTGTCAGATACTTGCCTTCTTCGGCCGCATATTCCGGAAGATCAATGCTCGGGTCTGCCATCGCTGCAGCGTAGAGCGGATCACGGCCCTTCGACTCTGCAGCACTTTTCATAGCTGAAAGCCAAGCTGACTGGGCCTTTTTATCCGCTGCTGTTCCATCCTGGTTGATGACGCCGCTTGCTCCCATAGTGGCATGAGGTTTCATATAAATATTATCCGTATTTAATGCAATATAAGACCCTGCCGATAATGCTCTGTTGACAATGAAAGATGTTGTTTCAGTCTCCAGGTTTTGCATTAACTCACCAATCTGTTCAGCAGCCGCAACAGCACCACCCGGGGTGTCAATTTCAAAGATAATATGATCGGCACCTTCCTGTTCAGCCTTTTCCGTTGCCCTCGTCAAAAAAGCTTCAAGTCCTTTTTCCACTTCATTCTCAATCGGGATAACATAAACCAGCCCCCCGCCGTTATTCTCTTTAGCATGGGAAACAGAAAGCAAGGTGAACGTGGAACATATTACAATAAGTATAAATGTGAACACTTTGAGCAGCCTGCGTCTGCCATCACACAAACTAACCCCCCCTTTCAATGACCCGGCAATTATAACTACGTTTTCTATGTGTAAATGGTTTCAATTATGTATAATAAATAAATCGTAACATAATCACAGGTGAAGATGTTAGTTGACTCTTAAAATTAATATATGGTCTCAATATGGCAAAAGGTCTTGCCAATTATGACAAGACCTTTGAACATTTAATTTAAATGTTTTTGAACAAGTTTATTTATTTGTGCACCATCTGCCCTACCTTTAACTTTAGGCATGATAGTGCTCATTACGTTGCCCATGTCTTTTTTGGAAGCAGCATTTACTTCCTTGATAGTGGCCTTCACTATCTCCTCCAGCTCTTCTTCTGTCAGCTGCTGGGGCATGTATGCCTGTATTACATCAATTTCGACTTCAAGTTTGTCAACAAGATCATCGCGTCCAGCTGATTTAAATTCTTGGAGGGAATCCTTCCTTTGCTTCAGTTCTCTTGAAAGTACTGTCAGTTCCTCGTCTTCCGAAAGATTTTTATTACCAAGTTTAATTGACTCATTTTGCAATGAGGCTTTTAACATGCGTATGATCGCAAGTTTATCCTTTTCCTTACTTTTCATCGCCTGTTTCATATCCTGGTTCAGCTGTTCAGTTAATGTCATGGGCCATGCACCTTCTTTACTATTTGCGCTTTCTGGCAGCTTCAGATTTTTTCTTGCGTCGTACGCTTGGTTTTTCATAATGTTCACGCTTACGATATTCCTTCAATGTACCGCTTTTGGATACGTTGCGTTTAAAGCGACGAAGAGCATCTTCAAGAGACTCGTTTTTACGAACGCGAGTTGTATTTGACATGCTAATTTCCCTCCCTCCGAAGCACAAAACAAAAAATAATAGCAAAAACATGTATAATATATCACATGTCTTTGCTAATTATAATATAATAGGACTGTTTAGGTCAACTTAAAATATTGCTAAGTGATAAAATTCAGGCATACTTAATAGTCAGATGAACCTGTTTCACCAGCTATGATATCAACTCCGGAACTGGCGCCAATCCTTGTTGCACCGGCATCAATCATGGCTTTTGTGGTCTGAAGGTCACGGACGCCGCCTGAAGCCTTAACACCCATGTCGCTGCCAACAGTTTCCCGCATTAACTTGACATCTTCCGCGTTGGCTCCGCCGCCGGAAAAACCGGTCGATGTTTTAACAAAGTCTGCTCCTGCTGCTTTTGCTAGCTTACACGCACGAAACTTTTCATCATCTGTTAGCAGGGATGTTTCGATGATTACTTTGGTTAGGGCACTCCCCTTCGCTGCTTCAACAACTGCTTCAATATCCCGCTGTACGGCTTCATCATTTTTTGATTTTAATTCGCCGATATTGATGACCATATCCACCTCTTCAGCGCCTTCCTGAATGGCTTGTTTTGTCTCGTGCACTTTGGCCGCTGTAGAAGTAGCGCCCAGCGGAAAGCCTATGACAGTACACACCTTCACATCAGTATCCTTCAGATGATCATAGCAGAACGGCACCCAGTATGGATTGACACAGACTGAAGCAAATCCATGTTCACGTGCCTCCTGAACAATTTGATCAATCTTTTCTTTCGATGTATCAGATTTTAGCTGTGTATGATCAATGTATTTAGCAAGATTCATACTCATTAATTGCTTCCTCCCAGCATTAGTTGTTCGTTCGTACTTCTTTGGGAAAAATTCCCGGCAGTATCCGGGAATTAAGAGGAAACCTCTGTCTTTCCATTTTGAGCATCCTCCATAACCCTTACAAATGCACCTTTATTGTAAGGATAGCCTGACTCCGTGACTTTCACACGTACAATTTGCCCGATTAAATCTTTCGTTCCGTTGAACCGGACTTTCAAGTAATTATCAGTATAGCCTTCAAGTACACTTTCTTCAGTTTCATTCACGTGTTCCTCCGGGATGACTTCGAGCACTTCATCCTCATAACCGGATGCATATTCTTTTGCGAGCTGATTGGATAATTCAATCATCCGGTTAACCCGTTCATTTTTGACATCAGCGTCAACCTGATCATCCATATGGGCAGCAGGCGTACCAGTTCTTCTTGAGAATGGAAAAACATGCAACTCTGAGTAACCAATTTCTTGAACAAAATTATAGGTCTCCATGAATTCTTCTTCTGTCTCACCCGGGAAACCGACTATGACGTCAGATGTAATCGCCAGTCCAGGCAGAGCCCGACGGATTTTATCCACTTTCTGCCTATAATAGTCGGTTGAATATTTTCTCCGCATACGATGCAGCACCGTATCAGATCCTGCCTGCAGCGGAATATGCAAATGCCGGACAATTTTTTCTGATTTATCTAGTACATCAATGACTTCATCTGTAATCTGGCTTGCTTCAATGGATGAAATACGAATCCGCTTCAAGCCTTCCACTTCTGTTTCAAGCTCCTGAAGCAATTTGGCAAAATTATAATCATTCATATCTTCACCATAGCCAGCCGTATGGATTCCGGTGAGCACAATCTCTTTATACCCCGCATCAACGAGATTTTGCGCCTGTTTTATGACATTTTCAGGGTCCCGTGACCGCAGCAGCCCCCTTGACCATGGAATAATGCAAAATGTGCAGAAGTTGTTGCACCCTTCCTGTATCTTTAACGATGCACGTGTGCGATCAGTAAATTCAGGTACATCCATTTCTTCAAAGACACGATTTTTCATGATATTTGTAACACCATTCACCGGTTCACGCGTCTTCTGGTGCTCTTCAATGTAGTCAATCATTTTTTTCCTGTTCTGTGTCCCGACAATCACATCAACGCCGGGTATTTCCATAATTTCACCAGGGGACGTCTGTGCATAACAGCCTGTCACACATATGACAGCATCCGGATTTCTGCGCACTGCTCGTCTGATAACCTGCCTGCTTTTCTTGTCACCGGTATTTGTTACGGTACATGTGTTAATAACATACACATCCGACTGACGGTCAAAGTCAACGCGTTCGTAGCCGCTGTCTTTAAACATGTTCCAGATTCCTTCAGTTTCATAATGATTCACTTTGCACCCTAAGGTATGGAAAGCTACTTTTGGCATTATGTCCACCTCAATTCTTCAAAATGATAAGAAATACTCGCCAATGCATATAAAGCTGCAGTTTCAGAACGCAAGATACGCGGGCCTAGTCTCACCGGGAGGAATTCATTCTGTTTCAGCACTTCAACCTCTTGGCCTGAAAAACCGCCCTCTGGCCCGATAACAATCAGAACTCGGTCACCGGGGCTCATTCTGCTTACGGATCTGCCAAAGGACTGAAACATTTCAACTTTTGCTTGTTCTTCATAGGCGAATAACTTTATCTGATAGTCATTGCTGTTCTTTGCAAGATCGGTTGTTGACGTGACCGTGTCGATGGAAGGAATTTTATTTCGATGGCTTTGCTCGCTCGCCTCTTTTATAATTTTTGAGTAACGCTTCATTTTCTTATCAGCCTTTTTATCATCCCAGACAACCACTGACCGGTCTGCCTGGACCGGAATAAACGAAGCAGCGCCCATCTCAGTGCCTTTCTGAAGCACAAATTCCATTTTATCGCTTTTAGGCAACCCTTGTGCAATTGTCACCTCGATTGGAGGCTCGGCTGACTCCTCAAGCCATTCGCTGATAACTGTATAAACCTTGTCCTTTTCAATAGCTGTAATCCGGCAGACCGCAGCATTGCCATCAGTATGGTTACAGATGACTTCATCCCCTAAGCGGGATCGCATCACCCGAATAATATGATGTGTGTCTTCGCCAGTAATAATGACCTGGTTACCTATCCAATTTTCCGATGGTATAAAATAACGCTGCAAGTCAGGCACCACTTTTCGTTTGATTCTTTTTGGCGATAATCGATACCCAGTCTTCCATTTCATTTAGTGTGATAATCTCGAACCCTGCTTTTTCCAGTTCATTCTTTACCATTTGCTTCTTTGCCTGAATAATACCGGAAGTTATGAAGAGGCCGTTTGGTTTCAGGTTTCGCCATGCCTCGTCAATGAACCTTACAATGATTTCGGCTAGAATATTTGAAACAATGATATCCGTCTGCATATCCACATGATCCAGCAGGTTATTCTGTTTCGGGGTAACTTTGCTTTCCATATTATTTAGTTCAGTATTGATTTTCGTACTTTTAACGGCAACATCATCAAGATCAAAAGCATGCACCTCTTGAGCTCCAAGCAATGCAGAAGCAATGCTAAGCACACCAGAACCGCACCCTACATCAATGACAACATCATTTTTGTGTATGTATTGTTCAATTGCCTGAATGCTCATCACTGTTGTCGGGTGTGTTCCAGTACCAAAAGCCATCCCGGGATCAAGCTCGATGATCACTTCATCAGTGGAGACAGGTTCATATGCTTCCCACGTTGGAATAATGGTAATCTTTTCAGAGATTTTAACGGGCTTATAATATTTTTTCCATGCTGTGGCCCATTCTTCTTCACCTATTTCACTCACGGTAATCTCATTTCGTCCCAGATCAATATCATAACGTTTCAGATTATTGATTGCCTGCTTTATTTCCTCAACCGTTTCGCCCAGAAAACTGTTCACAGGCAGATAAGCCTTTACGTAAACGCCCTCCTCGGGATATTCATCAGGATTTAATTCATACACCTCGCCAAAGAACGTATCGTGTTCTTTAACCAAATCAGCAGGATCTTCAATGACAACACCACTGGCACCAGTCTCATGCATGATGTTGGAAATTGGCTCCACAGCCTCATTTGTCGTATGAACGCGTATTTCAGACCAATTCACTTTAACCCACCCGTTTCCTGAAAATTTATCAGAATGTATAATCCAGCATCTAATGAACAGTAACCCGCCGAAAGACGGCGGCTAACTGTCCATAAATACTGATTCGGCTCAACTAACAATCAGTGGGGGATAAAGCCCCCACTGATTGAAGTTTCGCTTTATGTAGAAGGTGCCGGGATCAGCACCTCCAGTTAGCTTTTGAATGCATTTTTAAAACGCTGGAACAATGAACCTTGTTCGTCAGTTGCTTCATTTCCGCCAATTTCATTAAATTCGCGCAGCAGTTCTTTTTGCCGTTCCGAAAGACTATTTGGGGTGACAACTCTGATCTGGACATGCTGATCTCCATAACCATAGCCACGCACATTCGGAGCTCCTTTTCCTTTCAGGCGGAAAGTCTTTCCAGTTTGCGTGCTTGCAGGTATTGTCAGCATAACTTTTCCATGAACTGTCGGCACTTCCACTTCGTCACCGAGAGCAGCCTGGGCAAATGTTATCGGCAGCTCACAGTAGATATGGTCCCCCTCACGTTCGAAAAATTCATGGGAACGTACTTGAATAACAACGAATAAGTCGCCTGGAGGGCCACCGTTCACACCGGATTCACCTTTGCCTGCAACCCTGATTTGCTGCCCTTCGTCAATACCTTTAGGGATGGAGATGTGAATATTTTTGTGCTTTTTTACTTTGCCTGAACCGCCACAAGTATCGCATTTCTCCGGAATGATTTTGCCTGTGCCGTTACAGTGGTGGCACACACGGCGATTAACCACACGCCCGAATGGTGTATTCTGCTCGGTATTTAATTGGCCCGAACCTTGACAGTGGGAACATGTTTCGGTTTTAGTGCCTGGCTTTGCACCTGAACCGCTGCACGTGTCACACTCCTCTTCTTTTGGAATATTGATATCCGCTTCTTTTCCAAAAATGGCCTCTTCAAAGTCCAGCACCATGGTGTACTGCAAATCGGCACCCTGCTGTGGCGCGTTTGGATCACGGCGTCGGCCCCCGCCAAAGAACATATCGAATATATCGCCGAAGCCGCCGAAGTCACCAAAATCCTGTGCACCTCCAAAGCCGCCCTGACCTTGTGCACCTGCATGGCCAAACTGATCATATTGAGCTCGTTTTTGTTCGTCACTCAATACTTCGTAGGCTTCTTTTGCTTCTTTAAATTTGTCAGCTGCATTTTCCTCTTCACTGACGTCCGGATGGTACTTTCTTGCCAGTTTACGATAAGCTTTCTTTATTTCATCTTTAGAAGCGCCTTTATCAACGCCAAGCACTTCGTAATAGTCGCGCTTACTCACTTGTGAATCACTCTCCCGACACTATTGCATACATTTTATCATATCATCATTTATATTATGATAGCAAACAAGAAACGGTCTTCACTAAACCTTTATAACATGATTCTTTCATAATTAGTTGTCATATAACTCACAATCCGTGGCATTGTTTCATTTACCGTTTACTGCAATTTATATTTCCTGATGTCAGAAAAAAGTCAAAGTCAAGGGGATCCTGACTTTGACTTTTTTCGTTTAAATTATATGATGCTTATTTTTTGTCTTCTTCATCGTCAACTTCTTTGTAGTCGGCATCTACTACATCATCGTCAGAGCCTTGGCCTTCACCTTGTTCATCCTGGTTAGCCTGTTGCTCTTGTGCCATTTGTTCGTACATTTTAACGGAAAGCTGCTGCACTTGTTCCTGCAGCGCATCTTTCTTTTCCCTGATTTGATCAAGGTCATCGGATTCAATGGCTTTTTGCAATTCTTCTTTTGCTTCTTCAGCTTTTTGTTTCTCTTCATCAGTTATATTGTCGCCGAGATCTTTAATCGTCTTATCTGTTGTAAAGACGAGCTGATCAGCCTCATTGCGCAGATCTGCTTCTTCACGGCGTTTTTTATCTTCTTCGGCGTTCTCTTCGGCTTCCTTGACCATTTGATCCACTTCATCATCTGACAGGCCGGAAGAAGATTTAATGGTAATGGACTGTTCTTTATTTGTGCCTTTATCTTTTGCACTGACATTAACGATACCATTGGCATCAATATCAAATGTCACTTCAATTTGCGGTATGCCGCGCGGTGCCGGCGGAATATCCGTCAACTGGAAACGTCCAAGTGTTTTGTTATCTGCAGCCATTTCACGTTCACCCTGCAGAACATGGATATCAACTGCCGTCTGGTTGTCAGCTGCAGTTGAGAAAACCTGTGAATGACTTGTAGGAATTGTTGTATTCCGTTCTATCAGTTTGGTTGTTACACTTCCCATTGTTTCGATACCCAATGAAAGTGGCGTAACGTCCAATAATACAACATCCTTAACATCGCCTTGCAGTACGCCGCCTTGGATAGCTGCCCCCAGTGCTACAACTTCGTCAGGGTTAACACCTTTTGAAGGCTCTTTGCCTGTTTTCTGTTTAATTGCTTCCTGTACAGCAGGAATCCGTGTTGATCCACCGACCAGGATAACTTTATGAATATCTTTCGCTGATAAGTCAGCATCAGACAATGCTTTGCGGGTTGGCTCCATCGTACGCTCAACAAGATCTGATGAGAGTTCTTCAAATTTAGCACGTGTCATATTCATTTCCAGATGCAATGGCCCGTTTTCACCTGCTGTAATAAACGGCAGTGAAATTTGCGTTTGCGACACACCGGAAAGATCTTTCTTAGCTTTTTCAGCTGCATCTTTCAAACGCTGTTTAGCCATTTTGTCCTGGGAAAGATCGATGCCATTTTCCTTTTTGAATTCCTGTACCATGTAGTCCATGATGACCTCATCGAAATCATCACCGCCAAGGCGGTTGTCACCGGCCGTTGAAACAACTTCGAATGTACCGTCGCCGATATCAAGAATGGATACGTCAAATGTACCGCCACCTAGGTCATATACAAGAATTGTCTGATCCTGATCTTCTTTATCAATTCCATACGCCAATGATGCTGCAGTTGGTTCGTTGATAATACGCTCAACTTCCAGACCTGCAATTTTCCCGGCATCTTTGGTAGCTTGACGCTCGGCATCATTGAAGTATGCCGGAACTGTGATAACTGCTTTTTCAACAGTATCTCCCAAGTAATCTTCAGCATATGATTTCAGATACTGCAGAATAATCGCAGAGATTTCCTGAGGTGTATATTCCTTGTCTTCGATTTTAACTTTGTAGTCTGTACCCATATGACGTTTGATTGACTGAATAGTATTCGGGTTAGTGATAGCCTGGCGTTTTGCCACCTCACCTACCTGACGTTCGCCATTTTTAAACGCTACAACAGATGGTGCTGTCCGGTTCCCTTCCGGATTCGGGATGACAACCGGCTCGCCGCCTTCCATTACAGCTACACATGAATTTGTTGTACCTAAGTCAATTCCAATTATTTTACCCATAATCAATTCCTCCTTCACTGCTCTTACAATTACTTATTAACTTTAACCATTGCTGGCCGGATAACGCGGTCTTTGAGGATATAGCCTTTCTGCAATTCTTCCACCACTGTTTCTGATTCAGCTTCCTCATCCTCTATTTGCATCACGGCATGGTGTACATTCGGATCAAATGGTTTGCCGACAGATTCTATTTCTTCAACACCCTGTGATTTAAGTGCTTCCCTGATTTGGTTGTAAACCATGGAAATGCCCTCAGCAAAGCTTTTCGTTTCATCAGTAACTTCAACTTGCATTGCGCGTTCAAAGTTGTCGATTGCCGGCAATAGTTCTTTTGCCAGATCTTCTGACTTGTACTTGCGCACTGCTTCCTTTTCTTTCTGGGAACGCTTTTTGAAATTATCAAATTCAGCCTGGACACGCAACAAGCGCTGCTGCAGGTCGTCTTTTTCCTGCTTCAGCTGACTGAGTTCAGCCGGATCCGATTCAGCATCGGCTGACTCTGCTTGCTCTCGGTCTTCCTGATCATCTGTATCAATGACTTCAGTGATAACTTCTTCCTGCTCATGATCCTGTTGATCCTTTTCTTCATCTTTTGGATCGTATTGGTTTGCTGTTTCTTGATTTTGTTCAGCCATTCCGCCACCTCCTATCTATGAAATTGCCACGATAGAATATAACATGATTAGTGCATGAAATAAAGTGAAACTTCATTTCAGTAGGGCGATTTTCCCCACTGAATGTTAGTTGAACCGAATCGGGCATTTAGGGTCAGTCAGCAGCTGTAATTTGGCTGCATACTGCATGCGGGGAAAGTGAAACTTCATTCAGTGAGATTCAAGTCCCCTCATTCCGATATACTCTATAATGGCCTCATTCATTATCCTGATAATACTTATATAGCACGTCTGACATTTCATTTGACAGTGCGTCCAGTAAATTAATTACTTTTTTATATTCCATTCGGGTAGGACCCAGTAATGCAATCGTACCCATCTGCTCTTCATTCATTTCATAGGTTGCAGTGATAAGACTGCAATCTTTGATAGCATCAACTTTATTCTCATGGCCGATTGTAACCTTTACGCCATCAGATGCACCTTTAAGCAGATTGGCGATTTCATCCTCTTCCTCAATCATGGAATAAAACGACCGGACCTTATTAATGTCATTGAACTCAGGCTGCATTAACAGGTTCGTTTTGCCACCGAAGTATAACTTCACCGGATTTTCACTAAAAAATACAGCTTTCAGATAATCATAGGTTGTCTCAAAATCCGTCACATATTTATTCATCAGATTGATAATTTCGGTATTGAGTCTTTCATGCAATTTAAAAATCGGCACCCCATACAGCCGGTCATTTAAGATGTTAACCATTTTTTCCAGGTCTGAGGGATTAATGGCCTCGGGCACGGAAAACGACCGATGCTCTACATGGCCAGTGTTTGTAACCAATATAGCGACAGCTGTATTTCCGGTGAGAGAAATGATTTGCAGCTGTTTTAGTTTTGTCTCAAACACTTCCGGACCTAGGATGATGGATGTATAGTTTGTAATCCGGGACAGTATTTCCGCTGAGCTTTGAACGATTTGTTCAAACTCAAGCAGACCATCCTGCATGATGTTACGGATAATTTGAATATTGCCTGTTGTTTGCTCAGGCGAAACCAAATGATCGACATAATACCGGTATCCTCTCTCTGAAGGTATTCGGCCGGAAGAAGAGTGTGTCTTCTCTAGGTAACCCAAATCCTCCAAATCAGCCATTTCATTTCGAATTGTAGCCGAACTATAATGTATGCTCTCTTTTTTGGCAATCGAGCGAGAGCCTACCGGTTGTGCCGTTTCGATGAAATCATCAATAATGACTTGCAGAATCAGCAATTGTCGTTCTGTTAACATGATGATCACCTCTGTTAGCACTCATGCCTACCGAGTGCTAATGCTAAATATAAATTATCAAATCCTATTTTCTTTGTCAACGAACAACACTCAGATCCTTTTCTTCCAGCAAAAATTGCGCAAATACGTCATTCCCAAACAGGATTCCTTGATCGGTCAAACGCAGATTATCGCCGTCTGTCATAATCCATCCTTTGTCCCGTAAATAGGAAAGCGTATCTTTATACAACAGCTCATATGAAAAACCGAACTTCTTAATAAAATGCTGATTGCTGATGCCGTCCATCTTTCGCAGCCCAAGGAACATTTCTTCTTCAATCATTTCCTTCATTCTGATTTCCTCTGTATTCAGAACCGGATAGCCATCCTCCATAGCCTGTTTGACATAAGCCGGAAGCGGTCGTATATTGCCGGTCCGCATACCCGGTAAGTAGCCATGAGCCCCCGCGCCAAATCCGTAATAGTGTTCATTCTTCCAATAAACAAGATTATGCCGGCTTTCATAACCAGGCTTTGCAAAATTGCTGATTTCATAGTGCTTAAGCCCATTATTCTTCATCGATTCCTTCAGGATGTTATACATACGAACTTCATCTTCCTGCGGGGGACGATGCAACTTACCTTTATTATAACGCTGGTAAAATACCGTCTTCGGCTCAATCTGCAAAGCATATGCAGAATAATGCGGCAGGTTAAATGAAAGAGCTTCATCCAATGTACGCCTGAAATGCTCAACTGTCTGATTCGGCAACGCATAAATTAAATCAAGGCTGATATTATCAAAGCCATGTTGCTTCAATAAATCAACTGTCCTGTAAACATCCTTTATTTTATGCAAACGGCCGAGTTCTTCAAGCATGGCATCATCAAACACCTGGACCCCCAACGAGACCCGATTCACCCCAAAGCCTTTGAGTAATTTTGCTTTCTCTTCATCGAAGTCACCGGGGTTTGCTTCAATACTGAACTCAGAAGCAGCGGCTATATCAAATTTGGTGTCTATCAACTGCATAAGTGAACGCAACTGGACCAAATTCAATGCTGTAGGAGTGCCTCCGCCGATAAAGATCGTGTGGACCTGATTCTTTGTACCGCCAATTTGCGTATTAATTTCATTGGCGAGTGCTTCAATATATTCTGTTGCCAGTTTTTCATTATAAAAAAACTTGGTGAAATCACAATAATGACAGATTTGCTGGCAGAATGGGATATGGATATATACAGATTGTGCTTTCATGAGTTTCTCTCCTACACACAGAAAAGGGATAACCCCTGCTGGACAGCAAAGGTTTTCCCTGCTCCGTTAAAATTAGTTAATCATCATTCATTTCCAGTACAGCCATAAACGCTTCCTGTGGTACTTCGACAGACCCTACCATTTTCATGCGTTTTTTACCTTCTTTTTGTTTCTCCAGCAGTTTCCGTTTACGGGAAATATCCCCGCCATAACATTTGGATAATACATTCTTTTTCATAGCCTTAATTGTTGAGCGGGCAATAATTTTATTTCCAATAGCAGCCTGAACAGGCACCTCGAATTGCTGTCTAGGAATAAGATCCTTAAGTTTATCAACAATATGTTTCCCGCGCTCATAGGCAAAATCGCGGTGGACAATAAATGATAGCGCATCAATCGTGTCACCGTTCAGCAAAATGTCCATTTTTACGAGATTCGAAGGTCTGTACCCGATTAAATCATAATCAAATGATGCATATCCTTTTGTTTGTGACTTCAGCTGATCAAAGAAATCATAAACAATTTCAGACAGTGGAATATGATAGACAATATTAACCCGGATTTCATCAAGATATTTCATATCAGTGAACTGACCGCGTTTTTTCTGGGCGATTTCCATTACCGGTCCGACATAATCATTCGGCACCATAATGGTTGCTTCAACAAAAGGTTCCCGAACTTCGTTGACAAGCTGGGAATCCGGCATAGTGGAAGGATTATCGACTTCAATGATTTCGCCGTCTGTTTTCTCCACTTCATAAATGACAGATGGTGCTGTTGTGATTAAATTAATATTAAACTCGCGCTCGATGCGTTCCTGGATAATTTCCATGTGCAGTAATCCCAAAAAACCGCACCGGAAACCAAAGCCCAATGCCTGTGAACTTTCGGCTTCATATTGCAGGGAAGAATCATTAAGTTCCAGGCGCTCCAGTGCTTCACGAAGATCGTTATATTGATTCGAATCAACCGGAAACAGCCCGCAAAATACCATTGGATTCAGCCGTTTATAACCGGGAAGAGCCGTTTCTGCAGGATTATTGGCGAGGGTGATTGTGTCACCGACCCTGGTATCGCCCACATTTTTAATTGATGCCGTCAGAAAACCAACGTCACCGACAGACAGTTTTTCTTTAGGGACGGGATTGGGTCTGAAAACACCAATCTCATTAACCTCAAATTCTTTTCCATTGGCCATCAATTTAATCTTATCCCCGACTTTGACAGATCCCTCTTTAATACAAATATACGTGATGACACCGCGATAAGGGTCGTACAATGAATCAAAAATAAGTGCTTTCAGCGGTTCATCAGGTTCACCGGATGGCGCTGGTATATCAGATACAACACGTTCCATGATCTCATCAACACCGATGTCATCTTTTGCCGAAGCCAGGATAACTTCCTCCTTATCAATTCCGATGACATCTTCCAGTTCCTGAGCCACACGGTCAGGATCTGCATTTGGCAAATCAATTTTGTTGATAACCGGGATAAGCTCGAGATCATTATCCAGTGCAAGATAAACATTGGCAAGTGTCTGGGCTTCAATGCCCTGGGCAGCGTCAACTACTAATACAGCACCCTCGCATGCCGCAAGACTTCTGGATACCTCATATGTAAAATCGACATGACCGGGTGTGTCAATTAAATGAAATAAATACTCTTCCTCATTTTTATTTTCATAATTCAACTGTACAGCATTCAGTTTGATGGTGATTCCGCGCTCGCGCTCCAAATCCATGGCATCAAGGAATTGCTCTTTCATTTCACGCTGTGTCAATGCTTTTGTCTTTTCAAGAATACGGTCTGCAAGCGTTGATTTCCCGTGATCAATATGAGCAATGATAGAAAAATTACGTACATTCTCTTGTTTAATCATAAATGCAGTCCACTCCTACTTTGTGTCTCACCTTTCCTTACAGCTAAGGCAGGACATAACTAGAACTGATTATAGCAATTGCACTGCATAGATTCAAGAAAGTTAGCATGGGGCGAGGGACCCGTAGGCGGCTGCCGCAATCAGAAAAATACCTGAACAAGCTGGTAGACAGCGCCGACGACAAGCTCATAAAATCCTTTGACAGTGGATTCTAAAAATGATGCTGCCTTATATGTGAAATGCTCAGATGTCTCCGGACTCTCCAGTAATTGGCGGGACGAGTCATCCTCGGAAACATTCTTTTCCACTAAAACCTGTTCTTCTTCCTGCACAGCAACTTCCTCAACATTCCGTGAGCCTTCACTATCCTGATGACTGCGATCCATTCCTAAAGTCAGACCTGTCAGAAAAAACACGACCAGTGATAAAAGTATGGCAAGTAAACGCATGATTTTCCCCTCCTATCTATTGACCGGCATTTACTTTTTCAGCGTCCCAGTAATAATCACTGAACACATCGGCCACGGCATCTGCACTCCTGTATAACTCTTCCAATTTATTGCCGACCCCTCCAAACTCTATTAACATGGCATTCGGTGATAAATCCTGGTTATAAATTCCATTGCTACCTGCTCCCTTTTTTGTAATAACCCCTCTGCTGAGACCTGGATATTTCTTCTCAATAAGATTATGCAATTCATTGGCAATTTCAAGATTTTTCTCATATCCCTCATATTTGGCACCAACCACAAACATGACCCGGGCATATTCTTTACCGTTAATTTCCGTTGTTGTTTCATTTTTTGGACTGGCATCACGATGTAGATCAAATGCATATTGCAAATCACCATTCCCAGCAAAAGCTTCCTTGACCACATTTCTTGAGGCCTTGTATGATTGATGGTATTGCCAATTTTTTTCATTTAAAATAGTCATAATATCAGTCTGATTAACTTTCGATCCTATCCCATTTGCTTCAAGCGCTTGGGCAAATCTTTCACTGACTTTCCCAATATTCACTTCACCGTGCTGAGCTTCATCCGGATCATCTGTATCCGGCAAATGCGGCAAAAATGACTCCCGGCTATGGGTGTTATAAATAAATACAGCATCACGGCCGTCCGTACTCGGTTGCACCTCATTTTCCTCTTTTTTCACCGGATCCTGCTGTTGTTCCGGCTCCTCAATGACCGCTTCCCTCTCTTTTAAAATCTCTTCAAGTGGAGGTGCCGATTCGACAGGGAGATTTGTGTAATCGGTCCCTTCCCCTGCTACGATAATTTCGTTCTGAAACGTTAAGAAACCCGGCAGCTCCTGTCCAAGCAAACTTCTTGTGTCACTTGGTCTTATATTCGTGGCCATCTCAAACAACAGATTGCTTATATCAGGCAGCTCCCTGTCGTCAGGATAGGCCTCCCGGAAAGCCCGATTTTCCAGCCCCATCATATATAAAAAAGTTGAACTGTTCAGGTCACTTGTCCAATTAGTAATCGTATTGGACGAAACTCGGTAAGCCGGGGATACTGTTGTCAGCAATCCTGTCAAAATAAATATGGCAGCGAAACAGATAATATAAACACTGCTTCTCTTGCAAAGATGTTTTAAAGGCTTTTTGCTTTTTGGGCTGCGATGACTTTTAAGGTACATGGTTCCACTCCCCTGAATTATTTCCGGATATTAAAATCTATGAAATAAATTCAGAAGATAGAACCAGCTCTTTTAAATGATTAAAACATGATAGAACTTGACTGTTGATATTCTAACGGCTGTAAGATGCAAAGTTTTCAACCGTTACTTTATCGTGGAGCGCAGCATTTAAACCATTCGCTATCACGGTGGCCATATCTTTCATGAAGCCATCAACCTCTTTTGGGGTTACCATTAAATTATGTCCAATCGGTGTCAGGACTTCCTGAATCAACGATTTCTTCTCTTCTTCCGATAATTTTCCAACGATTCCAAGGAATGTTTCGCGTTTGTCTTCATCAGGCAGATCCTCTTCCGTAAACTTTTTATCCCCAAAAGACAGCCCGGCAGGCGTTAAAGACTTGGACGGCTTGTCCTTCTCACGCAGCTCCCGGCCAAAATGCTTCATCATAAAATCGATTGTATCGCTTGTGATTGTCACAGCGTCCACGACAGTAGGACATCCTACAGCAAAAACCGGCACACCGATCGTATCTTCACTCAATTCCTTACGTTTGTTTCCGACACCAGAGCCGGGATGAATCCCTGCATCCGAAATTTGGATGGTCTCATTGACACGTTCGATCGATCTGGATGCAAGTGCATCAACGGCAATCACGAAATCGGGGTTGAACTTTTCCACTATCCCAAAAATAATATTGCTCGTTTCCATTCCCGTGACTCCCATCACGCCAGGTGAAACTGCTGCTACCGGTCGATAGCCTTCTGATACGGATTCATGTTCCATCTGAAATAAATGGCTCGTTACAAGCACTTTCTCCACAGACATTGGTCCAAGAGCATCCGGGGTGACATTCCAATTCCCAAGCCCGACGATCAGACCAGTGCCGTCAGAAGGAACGTTATTTTTCTCGAGCAATTGTTCCAATTCCTTTCCAAATATCTTGGCAGCATTCTCTTGTTTGCTGGTATCCTGTTTTTTGACCCCGTCAGCATAGATCGTGATATATGACCCCTGTTTTTTTCCGAGTCGTTGTTCGCCTTCATCATCTATATCAACATAAGTTACTGCTATCTCTCCCTCTTTTTTGTCCTTGATTGTGACGCCTTTTATATCCTGTGTCTGCTCTTGCTTTTCTTCTTTCTCAACATACATGTCCCTGGCTTCGACTGCCAGATCCGTTCTGACGTTATACCGGATTTTGTTTTCCTCCATTACTAACCCTCTCTTTCACTCTTAACTGTTATCATTTATATGGTTAGCGTTTTTCATTCAAATCATTCAGGAATGAAGGATAGTAGTTGAAAAGCATGCTTTCGTTTGGTAAAATATCTTTTGCTGGAATGGAAACAATAGAGTCTAGTGTTTTATCCATCGCGAATAAACTCAGGAGGTGACATCTTTGGCAAATATTAAACAAGCGAGAAAGCGTGTTGACATCAATCAAAAGAAGCGCACGCATAATATCAAATTCAAATCAGATATGCGCACTCATATCAAACGCCTAGAGAAAATGATCGAACAAAAGGATACAGAAGGAGCAAAAGCTACTCTCCCTGTCACATTCAAAAAGATTGACAAGGCAGTTCAGCATGGCGGCATCCATAAAAATAGAGGCAACCGTCAAAAATCACGTTTGACGAAAAAAGTAAATGAATTGAGCGCGTAATAAAAAACGATCCTTCTTCAGGATCGTTTTTTATTAGCTTCTATTTTGTTAATTCATGCAGCAGAAGTTCAAAAGCAAGTTCTTTCTCCATTCTCCCCTGCTTTATAGCCGTGTCAGTCTGTGTCAATTTATCAATGATGCTTTCCAGCCGCTCAGTCGCGAATTTTCTTTCCCTCTGGCTTGCCATTTTAATCACGTATGGATGTGCACCAATCCGTTTCTGCATCTGGGACTGGCTATATCCTTTCTGATTGAGCAGCTTCACATGCAAAATCGTGCGAAACTGAAATGCAAGCAAAGCAATCAATCCAATTGGGTCTTCTTTCATTTTTTCCAAATCTTTATAAATTGAGATGGCTTTATGTAGATTACGTTCGATAACAGCATCAACAAGTCTTAGTGATGAACTTGTTTCAGTATGAGCAATCAGGTTTTCTGCAATCTCCTTGGTAACAAGACCGTTTTGGCCAACGTGCAAGGCCAGTTTTGTCAGCTCATTTTTTACCTGATGCAAATTGGTCGAGAGTTCCGTTTCAAGCATGTCATAAGCATCCTCCTCTATTGTTATCTGCATGCTGCCGGCAAGGTTTTTAATCCAATTCTTAAGTTCATAGTCCCTGATCGGGTTACATTCAGCGACAGCGCTATACTGTTTTATAGCTTTGGTTATTTTTTTCCGCTCATCAATTTTCTCATACGGGGCTGTGAATACAATTACGCTGTAATCAACTGGCTGGCTGAGGTATTGTATGGCACTATCCAAGTTATGTTCAAATGGCAATTTATCAGGCTTAGCTTTTAAAAATGAAGGATTATTGGCATAGATCAGCTTTTTGCCGCCAAAGAAAGGATATGTTTCAGCATCTGTGATCACTTCCTGGATAGGGGTTTCTTCCAGATCGTACACCGATAAATTCTCTGTTTCACTACCCAGAACTGCTTCACTCAGATGTTTTGTGATAGTCTGAATAAAATAGGATTCCGTTCCATATAATAAATATACGGGTGCAATCTGTTTTTGCTTTATTTGCTGCAATACATGCGTATATGACATACATTTCACTCCAATTATGCGATATAAGTAAGCGTAAAACGTATGCCCCGGATTCGCAAGTATTTAGGGAGCAGAGGGAAGAGTTTGCCCCTATCCCTCTGTCATCTATATAAACGTTTAAAACTCAGTCCTAGGAACTGACCTTTAAACGATGTTTGTAGTTATAGCTTAACCTGTGCAGCCAAAAGTATAGCTGTTAACTCTTTCTAAAAATGGTGGTCATTCATTAAAACTTTTAACGCATAAGTGGATTTTTTTATGTATTTATTTTATACTTGGGACTATATAGGAGGGGTAAACGTGAACGATTTTGAAAAGGACGTACAGTCAAAAAATAATGATGTAGTCGATTCCATTAAAGGATTTACATTTTCTTTTGTATTCTTTGTACTGATTTTTGCAATTGGTACTGTCATCAATTTCGTTGGTTCCTGATTATACTGAACACCATATACTTTAAAAGAGACTGCCGGTTGCAGTCTCTTTTTGCATGTCACTACAGCTTATGGGGATACGTAAAAAATGTTCCATCCGTTTCGTTAAAATAATACTGGATCGCCCCGCTCTCATCCGTTCTGATGGTGCGGACATTTTCTCTCGCAAGCTTATCAAGCACAATATTATGCGGGTGGCCGTACATATTATTTTCACCTGCAGAAATTAGTCCGTATACCGGCTGAATGATTTCCAGAAACTGTTGATCGGTTGATGTGCTGCTGCCGTGATGAGCGATCTTCAGGACATCCGCCCGCAACTCCGGATATACGTTTATAAGCTCCCGTTCCGTCTCGCTGCCAATATCCCCTGTAAACAGCCATGTTCGTCCGCCCATCATGGTATATAAAACAAGTGAATTTTCATTAGTGGACGCTTTATCCCTGATAGGAGCCAATACACGAAACTTCTGTTCGCCGATTGTTATTGACTCACCTGGAGAAGACCTGATAATTTCTGTACCATGACCTGATAATGCCGCAGATAATTGATCAGAAAATTGATAGTATTCACTCACAATAACAGCATTAACCATGTCGTTTTCAATGATATACTGTACACTTCCCATATGATCGATGTCCTCATGTGAAATAAAAACTGCATCCACTTCGCTTATTCCTCTGGAGTACAGATAAGGTCGAATGATCTGCTTAAAAACATCGTCATTGACCGTGTTATTTTCAAACGACATCTCCGCACCTGCATCAATTAAAATGACTCCTTCCCGGTAAGGCAATTCAATCACTATCGCATCGCCCTGCCCGATATCAAGCATTGTTACAATGCCTGCCGGTGAAAAATATGGCCTTAGGGTGATGGTTATAAGTAATAAGGTCAAATAGCACCCGTACAAAAAAGCCTGGTTGTGCCGCCTAGTTTCAATTCTGCTCATAAAGATTAAAAACAGAACATAGTATCCCAGAGCACCTGTCAGCGGAAAAGATCCAATCACCCACGGAAAATACAATACTTGGTCAATAACGTGAATCATCTGCATAAAAAGCTCATGGGTAGTGACGAATAACTGGTCAATATACGAAACTAGAAAACCTGCAAACGGGAAGACAAGAAGTATGAAAAACATCAGTGGTATAACAAACATGGTAAAGTAAGGAACAACTATAAGATTTAATAAAATGGAGAGCGGCTGAAATGTGAAGAAGTATTCAACCTGAAGCGGCAAAATAATCATTTGCGAGACGAAGCTTATTTTAAGAACGGCGAAAAATGCAATATTCGATTGGGCCAGCCACTTTTTGGACAGAAGCAGCCCCAGTGTGACAGCAAACGACAATTGAAACCCGATGTGGTACAAAATGTAAGGGTTCCATAGGATGAGTGTTATAAATACAATGCTAAGTACATCCGTGACACTGAATTTCCAATTTATTTTATTTGCGATCATAAACAAAAGGACCATTGCACTCGCTCTGAGGACTGATGGTTCCCCACCGGCAATCAGCGCATAAAGCGGCAGAAAGAAAATAACAGCCCATTGCGCTTTTTCTTTGGTAAGAATATTCATTTTAACAAGCAGAAAATAGCATAATCCGACAAGCAAGCCGACATGCAGACCGGAAATAGCTAATATGTGTGACAAACTCCAGCGCTGAAAAAGTTCGGTTGTTTCATCATTTATTTGTGTATCATCGCCTAACACGAGTGCATTCAGCCAGCCAGCTGTCTCAGGACTGATCTGATTCTGAACAAATTGTATCAGGCCAGCCCTGAGCTGATAAATATTACTCAGAAATGATGAACCACTGCACTCAAGATCCTTCAATGAACCAATGATGATTTGATAAGTGATGCCCTGTCCCAGCAAATACTTCTGATAATCAAACTGTCCCGGATTACTTGCGCCATCCGGTATTTCCGGTTTGCCATAAATAGTGCACGTCGCACCGTATCTTAAATCATGGTGCCCTTCTGAGCCATCAGTGAAATAAACAATCAGATATTTATGGCCGGACGCGCGATCATTAAATTCAAAAGCAATTCGTGATTCCGATTCGGTTATCGGACTTGCAATCCGACCTGTGAATGAAGATTTCTCAGACGTGAAGTTTTCATCTTCCGGAGGTTTTTCCAGTACGGGGATATAGGTGTAGGTAAATATGGTGAAGGTTAAGGAAATGAAGATCGTTGCCTTCCCTAACCTTTTATGGTAATACAGGAATAGCGTCCAGAAGAAGAACACAGCTATAAACCATTTGTTCTCAAACAGGATTGCCAGAAAACTTGAGGCAATGCCTAAGGCGGGGATATGCCAATATCCTTTCATAGCAGCACCTTATAATTTAAAGAGTGATTCAGCCTCAGCTTTTAAGGCAGCATATTTTTCAGGATCATCCGTCTGTGACTCAAGCTCTTCCAGAAGCTGACGGACATAAACTTCTTTTTCACGGTAATGATAATCAACTGTGAGGTCAGTTAATGCCACCTTCTTAGTCTCAATACCGACATCCGAAAACAATTCTTCTGCATATGGGTGGTTTTTATAATCCTCAGCATAATAGAGTGTTTTTATCCCGGCCTGGATGATCTGCTTGCAACATTGGAGACAAGGGAAATGCGTTACGTAAATTTCAGCACCTTCAGTCGGGACGCCAAATTTAGCACATTGCAAAAGAGCGTTTGCTTCCGCATGAATAGTACGGACACAATGCCCGTCAATCACATAACACCCTTCATCAATACAATGCACACCGCCGGAAACACTCCCATTGTATCCGCCTGCAATAATCCGTTTATCGCGGGCAATTGTTGCTCCAACCATAAGCCTCGTACATGTGCTGCGAAGTGCCAGCAAATGACTTTGCGCCATAAAATATTGATTCCACGAGATCCTTTCCAATTGTATTCCCACCTTTACATTTTTGTTTTTTAGTTTATCTTCAACTTATAACATTCGTCAATCACACTAAGGGACCTGTATATCTTCCTTCAAAGATTCAAGTGTCTTTTCACCAATGCCTGATACATCGAGAAGATCATCTGCTGTTTCAAAAAAGCCGTTCTCGTCACGATATTGAATGATAGCCGCCGCTTTAGACGGACCAATCCCGTTAAGCGTTTCAATTTCCTCCTGGCTTGCATAGTTAATGCGCACCTTTTCGTTTCCGCTGCTTGCTGGTGCAGAAGCAGACATTGGCTCACCGGCCTTCGGGATCATCACAACCATTTCATCCTGCACTTTTTGTGCCAGGTTTACCATTGACTGATCGGCATCTTTCGTGAATCCGCCGGCCATTTGAATGACATCATTGACTCGTGATTCGGATGCTATTTCATACACACCCGGTCGGGCTATCTCTCCTTTCACATCAACCATCACTTTTGCTGGGACCTTGGCCTCTTCATCCGTTGCAGCTGATGATTCTTCAGGAACTCTGTTAGACTCACTTTCAATTTTATCGTTACCGTCGTTATTAAAAATAAGAAAAGCACCTATAGCAACAGCTATCACAATCGGAAAAACATATTTTTTGAGGGGATCGAGCAATTTGAAGTCACATCCTTTTGGGGAAAATAGGTGGCACAATTTCAGCGGGTTATCCTTACTATTCGACAAAAGTTTGCAAAACCCTTTTTAAAAACGGAAACGATCGGAAAAATTTAATCCGATCGTTTTACAGCAGTTATAAATATCCGTTCAGCCTGATCGTCAACATCACTCTCTTCCAGTGAAAAGTCACCGTATAAACGCTGAATTTCAAATCCGGTCTCATTTAATAACCGTTTATAAAAATCAACTTGGAACGTCTGCTGATGATGCCATTCTTCAAAACGAGCATACCGACCGTCATGCTCATTCTCAACAAAAAATGTCAGATCATGATACATCTCACCACGGTTGTCGCCTTCCAGACAAAACCATATGCAGGAAACATCGTCACTGACTTCAGCAAACGTCTGATTGACCAGATTGTTCTCAACATGATGAAGCGAATGAATATCAAATATAAACAGACCACCCGGTTTTAATATACCGGCAATATTTTCGAACACTGTATACAACTCGTCCACTTCAGTTATATAGTTCAGTACATCACAGTAACTGACTGCCATATCCTGATTTTCAATCCCCGTTAACGTACGCAGATCTTGCTGCAACCATTGCACGGTCATATTTTCAGCACTTGCACGCTGATCTGCAATACTCAGCATATCACTGGAATTATCTACTCCGATCATCCGGTAGCCGGCTCGGGCAAGCCTTGTCGTTATTTGACCTGTTCCGCAGCCTAGATCGATGATCGATTCAACACTTTTGCCGGATTGCTGAATAATTTGTTCAGTAAATGCTATCCACTTGTCGTATGGGGCATCTTCCATGAGTAGATCATAGTAATGTGCCATCTGATGATAAGCCATACTCATTATCTGCTGTTCCCGGCAATCTGGATCTCAACTTTCGATGCATCACCCCATAGACGTTCCAGATTGTAATAATCCCGCTCATCTTTATGGAAAACATGACAGACAACATCGTCTAAGTCCACTAAGATCCAGCGTGCCTGTTCAAATCCTTCCATTCGTTTAACATGAATACCTGCCTCGTCCATCGATTCTTTGATGGCTCTGGCAATCGCCTGCACCTGACGTTCGTTGCTGCCGTGGCAAATCAGAAAATAATCAGCCATTAGCGAAACATCCTGCATATCAAGAGCAACAATCTCGTCTGCCCGTTTATCGTCGCAGGCTTTCGCAATAACTTGAATGAGTTCCCTACTGTTCATGAATTCAATTACCTCCATTCAAACGTAACGTTAAATCATTATAGGCATAAAATGTATCGGGATAAACGGATCCGTGTTTACCGACAAGGAACTGGATGGTATTCCGTAACGCCATCCATGCAGCCCGATACAAATTTGTATCAGCTGTTTCTCTTACTTCCTCCACTCCCGGAAAAGTCCTGCCAGGCTCAACATAATCAGCAACAAACAGAATCGTTTCAAATTGACTCATCCCGGCTCTTCCAGTTGTATGATACCGGATGGCGTTTCTGATGTCTTCATCCGTTATCCCGTGTTCCCGTTCCATAATGACAGACGCAGCAGGCCCGTGCCAGAGTTCGTGATGATACAAAAGCAGGTCCTGCGGCAATTCGCTTTCATTGATAACCTGTCTCAAATCTTCCAGTGGAAAATTCTTGGCATAATCGTGCAATATAGCTGCCAGTTCCATTCTATCGACCGATTGATTGTTTTTTTTAGCTAATGTCACAGCTGTTTCTGCCACTCTTAATGTATGTTCAAACCTTGTCTGTTTTAGTTGCGGTCTGATCAGATCGATTGCTTCATCGCTCTTCATATAAACGTTTCTCCTTTAAATAGGCCTCCACCCCGGATGTCACCATATATCTGACGGATTTGTGTTCAAGGACGCGCTGTCTTATATCGGTTGATGAAAGTTCAATCAGCGGAACATCCACTTCAAGGATTGAGTAATTGGCTTTAAGCTCATATCCCTTCCGTTTAACGCCCACAAACGTTACCAGATCAAGCAGTGCATCGATATGCTTCCAATGCGGCAAGTACTCGACCATGTCCGCTCCAATGATAAAATAAAATTCAGCATCCGGATGCTCGTCATTCAACGCCTTCATTGTATCAAATGTATAGGACTTTCCTAAACGATTCACTTCAATTGTATTAATGCGAAAATAGGAATTGCCCGAAATCGCTCTTTCCACCATTTCCACCCGGGCTTTTGAGTCTACACGTGCTTGTTGTTTGTGCGGCGGCTCGTAAGAAGGGATGAACCATATCCCATCCAGATCTAGTTCCTCACGCACTTCCTCAGCTATTAGCAAATGTCCCATATGTGGCGGATCAAACGTCCCGCCTAATATCCCAATGCGCTTCATGCATCAATCACCCCTTTATCAACATATCACGGTCAGTATCCGCCTTACTGCGGAGGTGACTGTCCGCGAAATTCCCGATTCACTTCAACTATGGAAGCTGGATCTGTTTGTTTTGTTCTGATTCTTTATAAAGGATGATATTTTTGCCGATAATTTGAACAATCTCTGCTCCGGTTCCTTCAGCCAGTTTCTCTGCAGCGGTATTTTTATCTTCAGGACTGTTCTGCAGAATACTGACTTTCAGCAATTCACGTTTTTCCAGCGCTTCTCCGATTTGTCCGGTCATATTATCATTGACCCCAGTTTTGCCGACCTGAAAAATCGGCTTTAAATGATGGGCTTCAGACCGCAAATAACGTTTTTGTTTACCTGTTAACATTTTCTACCTTCCTTCCAGTTTATGTTGTAACTGCTGTTCCATATTATCAGCCGGCACTTTTTTTGACGTCCAAAGTTCAAAAGCATATTGTGCCTGATATAACAACATTGTATGACCATAATGAATGGACGCACCTCTTTGACTCGCCTGATGTAAAAATTCGGTCTCAATCGGCTGATAAACAATATCACTGACAAGACTATGTTCACACAGCTTATCCAGCGAAATAATCATGTCGCTGACATTAGGTTTCATTCCGATGTTCGTTGTCTGGATAATTAAATCATACCCTCCAAGACTACTTTCGGCGTCTTCGAGTGTCATGATTGATGTATTGGTATTTTTTTCGCCTAATCCAGCAATGACTTCGGCGCTTGCTTGCGTCCGGTTAGCAATATCGATCCGGGCAAATCCTTCTTTCACTAGCCCATAATATATCCCGCGCGCAGCACCTCCGGCCCCGATAAGTAATATATTGCTCACCTTCTTTTGAAAAAAAGACGGGTAGTGATGTTTTAAACTCGTGATATAGCCGGTCCAATCAGTGTTATAGCCTGTCCATTTCCCATTTCTGTGGACAACCGTATTAACAGCTCCAATCGTTCGCGCATCCTCATCCAATTGATCGAGGAAATCGATAATCCGCTTTTTATACGGAACTGTAACATTAAACCCGTCGAATTGGCTGTTTTTTAGCCTATCAATTTCCTCCTCAAATGAGTCATCCGGATCTATCTCCTGAATAGAATAATCGCCTTCCAGGTCAGCCCTTTTAAGAAATTGCTGATGTATCCATGGAGAGAGCGATCGTTTAATGGGAAACCCGATAAGCCCCAATTTATACTTCATATTACCCCTCCTACATAAAAGACCTTCGTAATGAAATCCTGACGTTTTCAGGGCTGTGCACTGCGACCGTTATATCTCCCTTTGGTATCGTTACCCATCCCAAACCGGGGAACACAATATCTGTTTTTTCCTGCTCAATCTGATACGAATGAGCAGTCAAGTCAGGCATCATTTCTATGGTTTCATTGTCTGGAGGTGACAGGAGCCCGCCCATGTGTTCGCTCAATAAATGATCGGCATTTTTTAATTTGGTTCGGTGAATGGATAACTGATTTGAAAAATAACATACGAACGATTGCCTTTCACCTTTAATGAAATCAAGGCGGGCTAGACCCCCAAAGTAAAGCGTTTGCTGATTGTTCAACTGATAGACCCTTGGCTTGACTTCTTTTTTGGGTGTAATGATTTTCAGGTCATTGTCAGAAATATAATGTGCTATTTGATTCCGGTTAACGATTCCCGGCGTGTCAATTAGTGACGTGTTATCATCCAGCGGTATCTCAATAAAACCTAAGGTTGTTCCTGGAAAATACGATGTTGTAATAACGTCAGTCGTACCTGTCGTTTCCTGAATCAATTTATTAATAAATGTGGATTTGCCGACATTAGCTGTCCCGACAATATATACACTCTGCTTTTGTCGCTTCGCCTCAATGGCTTCTGACAAATCAGACAAACCATGGCCTTTTACCGATGAAATAAGATACACAGCTTTCACAGAGATTCCTGCTTCTTTGGCCATCGTCCGAAGCCATTTAATCAGTTTATTGCGGTTTGTTGATTTTGGCAGCAAATCCATTTTATTTGCGGCCAGGATAACTGGTTTATCCCCGACAATGCTTGAAAGGCCTTTTATCATCGTTCCGTCAACATTAAAAATGTCAACCAGATGGACAACAAGACCTTCTTTATCCTTAATTTGACCGACCATCTCAAGAAAGTCATCATCAGTCATGGAAACGTCTTGTATATCATTATAATGTTTTAAACGAAAACACCGTTTACACAGAATGATGTCCCTGTCCAGTGTGGATTCAGGTGTGTAGCCGGCTTCATCCGGGTTGGATGTTTGGATGTAAGCCCCGCATCCCTGACATTTTACCTCTTCCATTTTTATTCCTCCCAGCTTATCTTGCCCTTTCTTCGCATATAACTTAAGATCCGCCGCTCAACTTTCCGGTTAATTCGTGTAACCTTTCCGTCAGATTGAACGATCGGTACAACCAATATGGTATAAAAACCTGCCATATTACCTCCGAGCACATCTGTCAGAACCTGGTCTCCTATGACTACAATTTCTTCCTTTTCTAACTTCATTTCCTTTGCGGCTTTTTTGAACGCCTGGCTCAAAGGCTTCCGGGCACTGAACAGAAACGGGGTATCAAGTGGTTCAGAGAAGATTTTCACCCGTTCCATTTTATTATTTGAAATAATCGTTACTTTAATATTATGATCCTTCATCTGCTGAAACCATTCAGTTATCTCCGGTGTTGCATTTGCAACATCCCACGCAACAAGTGTATTATCCAGATCAGTTATGATTCCCTTAATTCCTTTCTTAAATAATGATTCAGGGTTAATATCAAAAATACTTTTCACATGTTCATTTGGCAAAAAGAACTTCAACAACCATTACACCTCTTAAACTTATTTAGCAGTAATCGTTTCTTATGTAATACGTTCAACACTATGAATAAAACAATCGTATAACAGATACTTATTATAACTCAACCCATTACCATCTTTCCATCATCGAAATAAATACCGTTAGAAAACCTGTTAAATATGCCAGGAAACGTTCGACAATTTCCTTCATTTTTCGATATGTGGATAACCTTATACACAAAATCCACACTGCAACATCAACAATTTTCGCCTTAATTCATGATTTGTTCACAAGTTATCTACAGGCACTTGTAGATAATATCAATCTTGTTATGCTTTTTATTTCGTGATAACTTATTAACTATCAACCGGTTTTACAATTGGTTGCTTTAAGAGTTAGGAGGGCTGTATTCATGGAATGTTTATCTGATGAGCTGCTGCTGGAATCCTATTATAAAGCAAATGAATTGAACTTAAGCCCCGACTTTATATATTTAATTGAAAAAGAAATTTACAAACGAAATCTAATGGACAAAGTCAAACTATACAATTGAATATCGCCTGTAACCCCTGTCTTTTTAAAATGGTCAGGGGTTTTCCCTTTCAACTGTCATTATGATTATGATAAGCTATCACTGATAATATTAAAATACATATAGAGGATGTTCAAAAAGTCCGGTAAAAATGACACATCGGTGTTTCTAGTTGGCTTGTTTCTTCGCGGCTCGAACTACTCGTTTTTTTATCCCCTTTTTGAGCAGACCATATAGAATCCCTGCAGCCATTCATTTCCTCAAGCTGTTAGAAGCTGGCATTTCCATTAAGAGGAGGACAACATATCAGATGATTTTCACAGTATTAATTCCACTACTGCTTGCTTGTTTTATTCCGTTCATCAGTAAATTTAAACATAAAATACATACAGGTGTTTTTGTTCTTTTTATCCCACTGCTCGTTTTCCTTTATTTTATACAATTTGTTGGTTCGGGCTTCGAGCCAGTACGGCATACTTATAATTGGATTCCATCACTTGGCGTGAATTTCGATTTTCATCTAGATGGGCTTAGCCTGCTGTTTGCCCTGTTGATCAGTGGCATCGGCACCCTGGTGGTTTTATATTCCATCTACTACCTTGACCGGAGTGAACCGCTTGGGCATTTTTATGTCTATTTGATGATGTTTATGTCGGCAATGCTCGGAATTGTATTATCAGATAATGTATTTGTTCTTTACACATTCTGGGAGCTCACATCCATTTCATCATTTTTGCTTATTGGATATTGGCACTTTAATGAACGGTCGAGATATGGCGCGTTGAAATCAATGATGATCACTATTTTCGGCGGACTGAGTATGTTTGGCGGGTTTTCCCTGTTATCAGTAATAACAGGAACAACAAGTATTCAGTCCATGATTGCGAATGCGGACGTTATTCTTGCGAGTCCATATATGCCGCTCGCTATGGGCTTTCTGCTATTAGGTGCATTTACGAAGTCAGCCCAGTTTCCATTTCATATCTGGCTTCCAGATGCTATGGAAGCTCCGACACCGGTCAGTGCTTACCTCCATTCTGCTACAATGGTAAAAGCAGGGCTATATCTGGTGGCAAGGTTTTCCCCGGTTTTTGGGGATTACGAATGGTTTTTTATCATTGTCAGTATGGCAGGAATTGTCACCCTTTGCTGGGCATCCTATATGGCGGTGCACCAGACAGACCTGAAAGCTATTTTAGCGTTTTCTACCATCAGCCAGCTCGGTATGATTATGGCAATGCTCGGTTTTGGTACAAAAGCAGCCATCTTCGCAGCCGTTTTCCATATTTTAAATCATGCTACCTTTAAAGGCAGCCTGTTTATGGTCGCCGGTACTGTCGACCATGAAACAGGCACCCGTGACATACGTAAGCTCGGCGGGCTTCTGACATTTATGCCGATAACGGCTACACTTGCGCTGTTTGGTACATTTTCGATGGCCGGGATTCCGTTGCCGTTCTTAAACGGTTTTTACAGTAAAGAATTATTTTTTGAATCCACTTTAGGTTTGCAGGAAGGGATGGGCGCGACTGCAAGTTTTCTTGTAGATATCATCCCATACTTAGCCGTATTGGGCAGTATCTTTACGTTTGTTTATTCGCTTTATTTCCTTTTTGGTACATTCGGCGGAAAAACGCAGCTTGACAAACTGTCCAAAAAACCGCATGAAGCACCGTTCGGTATGCTTGTCTCACCTGGGATTCTCGTGCTTGGCGTCATTTTAATCGGCCTGTTCCCGAGCGCTGTCAATGGTACATTCATTGCCCATGCGGCTGAGGCTGTTTACGGAGGGGAAGTTGTAAAAGATGTCTATTTCTGGCATGGATGGAATGCACCGGCATTCCAGATGTCACTCGTTGTTGTAGGGCTCGGTGCAGTGCTGACGGCAACAAGAACGAGATGGAACGGGATTTATCAAGTGCTTCCCGGCAGACTGAGCGTCAATAAAGTTTACGATGCCATCATGGCAAGAATAGATACTTACTCAAGAAATATCACTACATTCTATATGACCGGTTCATTAAGGACCTATATGGCAATTATTTTAAGCACCATTGTGGTCATCACTGTCGGGTTTATGCTGGCTACCGGCGGCTTTACGATTGATTTCAGCAACCTGGCACCTGTCACCGTCATTGAACTGGCCGTCGCATTGGTCATTACGGTCGCGGCCGTTGGTACCATCTTTGCGAATAAAAATGTGGCAGCCGTATTGATTGTCGGTGTAGTTGGATATGGTGTCGCCCTATTGTTTGTCATTTATCGGGCACCGGATCTGGCTCTGACGCAATTGGTGGTTGAAACAGTTTCAGTAGCTCTTTTCCTGCTGTGCTTCTATCACTTGCCGAAGCTAAAAAAGCGAAACGAATCAATGAACAAAAAGGTGGTTAACGCGATTATATCTGTTGGTTTTGGTGCCATGATGACCATGATCGCAATCTCTGCCCACAGCAGTGACTGGTTTGGAACTATTTCCGATTATTTCATTGAAACGTCGTACTCACTCGGCGGAGGAGACAACGTTGTCAACGTTATTCTTGTTGACATGCGCGGTCTTGATACGTTATTCGAAATTACTGTGCTGGGTATAGCAGCCCTTGCCATTTATACCCTCATAAAATCAAAAACAAGAAAAGGAGGGAAATAAGTGGAGTTTATTATTTCAATTCTTGCAGGAGTGCTATTCGCTACAGCCATTTATAACTTACTGCAAAAACAGTTTCTGAGACTGGTTATAGGCTCTGTTCTGCTCTCCCACGGGGCACACTTATTCCTTTTGACAATGGGAGAATTGAAAAGAGGCAGCCCGCCGATCCTGACTGAAGGAATCAGTGACTACACAGACCCTTTGCCGCAGGCGCTGATATTAACATCAATTGTAATCAGCTTCGGCATCACCAGCTTACTATTGGTGCTTGCATATCGTACTGCTGAAGAAAACAATACAGATAATATGGAGCAATTAAGGGGTAACGAAAATGAGTAATCTGGCAGTTTTACCAATCATCATTCCATTAATAGCGGGAATCATTCTCGCCTTTTTCCCGAAACGGCTGACACTTGTCCGTACACTGTCGAAAATATTTATCATCAGTAATCTTGTTGTAGCGAGCTTTATAGCATGGCTTGTGTTTAATCAAGGATCCATCATACTTGAAACCGGTGACTGGGCAGCACCATATGGTATTATAATTGTTGCCGATCAGCTGTCAATCCTTCTGGTACTGACAACAAACATTGTTGCGGCAGCTTGCGCTTTTTATGCTCCGCATTCCCTGACGGACCGAAAAGAGAAGTATTACTTTTATACATTCTTTTTCATGCTGATATCAGGTGTTTCAGGTGCTTTTTTGACCGGTGATATCTTTAACATGTTTGTTTTCTTTGAGGTCTTGCTGATGGCATCTTATGGCCTGATTGTCCTCGGCGGGGATAAAGTGCAACTGCGTGAATCCATGAAGTATGTATTCATCAACCTATTCTCGTCCATGCTGTTCGTAACAGCCGTCGGGTTTTTATACGGAGCGGTCGGTACAATCAATATGGCACAGATTGCACAGCGCGTACAGGAAGTGGACCAGCAGGGAATCCTGACAACTGTAGGCATTCTTCTATTTTTTGTATTTGCTGTAAAGGCAGCGCTGTTTCCCCTATATTACTGGATGCCAAAGTCATATGCTGTGCCGAATCCGGTCATTTCAGCGCTATTTGGAGCATTGCTGACAAAGGTTGGTATCTATGCGATCATCAGAGTGTTTTCACTGATCTTTGTACATAAGATCGAGCTGACACATGAAGTATTTATCTGGATCGCTGGTTTATCAATGGTTTTTGGTATATTGGGCGCCTTATCTACCAATAATATAAAATTGATCATCGCTTACAATATTATCCCGGCTATCGGTTTTATTCTGATGGGGATTGGTGTATTCAACCAGGACGGTATCAGCGGATCCATCTATTATTTAATCCATGACATGCTGATTAAAGCTAGTCTGTTCCTGCTGGCAGGCACGATTGCTTATGCGGCTGGAACATCCGATTTACGTAAGTTCAGCGGTCTGATTCATTATTATCCGTTTCTCGGATGGATGCTGTTTATATCGGGATTTGTGTTAGCAGGTATCCCCCCTTTTAGCGGCTTTATCGGAAAAATCCTGCTGTTGCGGGGAGCATTAGCAGCTGAAGAAATTGCTATTGTGATCATTGCATTATTATCCAGTCTGTTGATTCTTTACTCAATTATGAAAATATTCATCAGAGGATTCTGGGGAGAAAAGGATGAATCATTCCAGCCAAAATCAATAAAAGGCCGGAGTGCACCGATTGTCGTGTTATTAGCTTTTTCCGTATTTTTGGGTATAGGAGCGGAGTTCATATATCCATCAATTGAATCGATTTCCAAGTACTTGCTTAACCCGGCTGATTACATCAATGCTGTGATGGAAGGATGATATAGGATGGCTTTCCAAATTGTTATTAACCTGGTCATAGCAGTAATGTGGATGCTTCTCAGTGAAGCTTATACCGCACCCAGCTTTATCACGGGATACTTGCTGGGTATCCTGTTACTGCTTCTATTGAACCGTTTTATTCCGGATACTTTCTATTTGAAACGTGCCTTTAAAATCGCCGGACTAATTATGCTGTTCATAAAGGAACTTGTTTTATCCAACATCGATATCGTTAAGCTCGCCTATGCACGCAAACCTGAATTTGAGCCAGGTATTTTCGCTTTGCCGACTGAACTGACAAGCAATTGGGAGATAACACTTCTCGCCAACCTGATATCATTGACACCGGGTACGCTTTCAGTTGCAGTATCGCATGATAATACTTATTTGTACATTCATGCAATGCATATCGATGACATTGATGATGAAATCAATTCCATTAAGAATACATTTGAAAAAGCCATAATGGAGGTGACACGATGAACCTTTTGTCCGCCACCGAGTCAATTGTTCAAATATCGACCATCATATGCCTCGCTGCGATCTCTATTTCACTTATTCTGCTTCTCTGCCGGATCATTATAGGGCCAACAAATGCTGACCGTGCAGTCGCCCTTGATTCAGTGGGCATGAATATGATGGGACTGGCAGCATTGATGGCGGTACTGATTCCGACGACAAAATTAAATGATGTCATTTTACTGATTGGCATTCTTCTATTCATCGGGACATTAGCCGTAGCGAAATATCTGGAAAAGGGTGTTATCATTGATAGAAAACTGGATTGATATTATTGCAAACATCATTATAGCCCTTTTACTGTTATCTGGATCCTTCTTCCTGTTGTCCGGCTCAATTGGGGTTATACGCTTTCCGGATGTCTATACAAGGCTCCATGCAACCACAAAAGGGGCGACCTTGGGTATATCAGGTTTGCTGATTGGTGCTTTCTTATTTTTGTATATGCAGCATGGCATCATCAGCGGAAAGCTATTGCTTGCGATTGTGTTTACGCTCCTGACTTCCCCGGTTGCGGGGCATATGATATCGAGAGCAGCTCACAAAGCAGGTATCAAACCGGTTACAAACCAGAGAACGGATGAATATGAAAGAGCCATCCAAAACCAAAAACAGCAACAGAAGTGACTCTGACGGGTCGCTTTTTTTATACCCTCAAAAATGTCTTCTCTTCATTGCCAGATACAGACAGGTCTTTTCTGTTCGGACAGACACAAAAACGGCATCTCCTTCATACAGATGATATATAGGCGATCACCCAGCCATAATCCAGGGAGGTGCATTATATTTGTCAGGCATTTTGAGTTTTCTAGGCCTGCTAATTAAAGAAGCGCTTTTTTTTGTCTCCTATGTTAAAAACCACGCTTTTCCACAGCCCTTGTCACCCGAAGATGAAACTAAGTATATCAAAAAAATGCAGGAGGGTGATGAAGACGCCCGCAACAAGCTGATTGAACACAATTTACGGCTGGTTGCTCATATCGTCAAGAAATTTGAAAATACCGGAGAGGACATGGAGGATCTCATTTCGATTGGAACCATTGGCTTAATTAAGGGAATTGAAAGTTATTCCTCCGACAAGGGGACCAAACTGGCAACATACGCAGCTAGGTGTATTGAAAATGAAATATTAATGCATTTACGTGCATTAAAGAAAGTAAAAAAGGATGTTTCTCTGCATGATCCAATTGGTCAGGATAAAGAAGGAAACGAAATTAGCCTGATCGATATTCTGGAAGCAGAAAATCAGAATATTATCGAATACATTCAATTAAACATGGAAATCGAAAAGATGAATGATTACTTATCCATCCTTGACAGCAGAGAAAGAGAAGTGATTCTGTATCGGTACGGACTGAATAACTATAAGGAAATGACACAACGGGAAATTGCCGATATGCTGAATATATCCCGGAGCTATGTATCACGGATAGAGAAGCGCGCTCTGATGAAGGTTTTTCATGAGTATTACCGAAAAGAATTTAGCCAAAAATAGAGTACGGGTTTCCTGACCCGTACTCTATTTTTGACATTCTTCACTTAAGCGGCGGGTTAGGAAACTGAACCAGCCTGCGATTGCTGCCAAGGTAAATGACAATATGGTCAAAGCCTTTCCATCAGCAGAATAATTGATATACGTATTGATAACGGCTCCAATATATAAATAGACGGCCAATATGAGTAATGTTACAGTAAATCGGCGGTAATCTGCCAGCTTTGTCTCTGTTTTCTGTTCACGATGTGTCATATGATATCCCCCCCATGAGGAAATCATAACACATGTCATGACTTTAAACGGGAGGTAAATCATGGATGGAACTGACGGATCAAAGTTTTTGAACTATTTTCATAATCAGGTTTGCTGCATTTTTTGCAGCCATATCCAGGAAAGCATCAAATGAGATGGACGATTGTTTTCCGGCAATGTCCGATAAAGCCCTGATCACCACAAAGGGTGTTTCATATTGATAACAGACCTGTGCGATGGCTGCGGCTTCCATTTCCGCTGCAATGATTTCAGGAAATTTTTCTCTGACAGCTTCTGCCTGTTCCTCATCTCCCATAAATGAATCACTTGTTGCAATAATACCTTCCCGATAACCGATCCCGATCTGTCTAACAGCTTGTCCTGCTTGTGAGGCTATATCAGCATCCGATGTGTACATGGCAGGCATTTTTGGAACCTGTCCATATGCATACCCAAATGCTGTAGCATCTACATCATGATGCACAACCTCTGTCGAAATAACAATATCCCCGACGTTCAATTCAGCAGCAAATCCGCCGGCAGACCCGGTATTAATAACCTTCGTCGGATTGAACCGTTCATGCAGGATAGCTGTAGCCATGGCAGCATTTACTTTACCGATTCCGCATTTCATCAATACGGCATCATGACCGAACAGCTTTCCCCTGATAAACAAACAATTGGCAGCTGCAGTTTCTTCCTTTTCTGTCATGTTATCCTTTAACAAAGCAATTTCTTCGTCCATTGCACCAATAATCCCTACAGTCATAATTCATTCCTCCATAAACTTTTCCATTTACTCAAAACGCCATTTCTGATCGTTTTCTTTCAGTTCCTCTACTTTTGTCGGCTGCCAGCCTTCATTTGGAATCCACTGGTTATAGACACGGTATATTTCGGTTTCATCAGGATCGGAAACCGTATTAATCACTTTTTCGTCTCCATTACGCTCAATCCACCACATGGTTAAATTATTCACATCCAGCCCAGTCGCTTCTGCAACGGCTTGTCGCATCTCATTTCTGTCCTGAGAGCCTTCATTATAATTTATCGTATGCGGTTCAGACTGCTCCGTACCGACAGGCTCCCAGTCACCTGTATAGGCCTCTGCTACATTGTCATCAGATGGTTCGACCTGTTCAGTCTCCGTTTCCCCGTTATTTTCTTCATCCATATCAGAATCGTTGTTGGTTCCGGACTCGTCAGAACCATCAGCTGACCCGCTCTCACCTTCCGATTCTGAATTGGAATTTGACGCCTCTTCCTGTGATGACGATTGATTTGTCTGATTGTCACCTGACTTACCGGCTTCATCACTACCACCAAAAATAAGCAGCGCTATTAACACTATCACTAAAATACTTCCCACTATAATAAACGTCGATAAAAGCTTCGTATTTTTTCTTCTCTTTTCATACTTGTTAACACGTGAGGTAGACACGGGTTAGCCCCTCCCATCTGCTATTACCTTTTATACTATCATATTTTTTACAAGAAGCTATATGTCATTTTGCCGATTTTTAAAAACCTAACAAAAAGGAGCTATATAATTTCTATAGCTCCTTTTGTTCCGTTATGTCGATTTTGGAGATGGTAATGTGTAAGTAATTTTTATTCAACCTTTTCAATTCTTACCATAATATCCCCGGCAGGTGTAGTTACAGATACTTCAGCACCAGCTTCTTGGCCGATCAGACTTTTAGCCATTGGGGAGTCGTTTGAGATTTTGCCTTCGAACGGATCTGATTCAGCACTGCCGACGATTGTGTACGTTTCTTCATCCCCGTCAGGCAACTCTTTAAACGTAACAGAGCTGCCCAGTGAAACAATATCCGGATTTTCGTTATCGTTCTCAATAATGACGGCATTGCGGATCATTGTCTCCACCTGAGATATGCGTGACTCAACAAATGCTTGTTCATCCTTTGCAGCATCATACTCAGAGTTCTCGGACAAGTCGCCAAAACTGCGTGCAATCTTAATACGCTCCACGACTTCCTGTCTTTTTTCCGTTTTTAAATGCTGCAATTCCTTTTCCAGCTTATCTTTCCCCTCTTGAGTCATGTAATAACTTTTATCTGTAGCCATGAACATTTACACTCCTTTTATCCTCAGTACAGCATAAACCGTATTGGTATAAATTATTACTAGCAACTACTATGGCAGATTTAATTTAAATTTTCAATACTTTTCACTGTGAATTTTGCCTCGTTCTGGACAAAATCTTTTCAATTTTTGTAGCCATGATATCGATGGCTACATGATTCTGGCCGCCTTCCGGAATAATGATGTCCGCATACCTTTTTGTCGGTTCAACAAATTGAAGATGCATTGGCCGGACATTGCTTTCATATTGCCCAATAACAGAATCCAATGTTCTACCCCGCTCCTTAATATCCCGTAACAGCCTGCGAATAATACGGACATCGGCATCCGTATCGACGAACACCTTGATATCCATTAAATCCACCAGCCGCTTATCTTCCAGTATAAGTATACCCTCCAGAATAATCACCTCTTTTGGTTCCACAGTGATCACTTCATTTGACCGTGTATGCATTTTATAATCATAAACCGGTTTTTGGATCGGCTGATGATTGATTAGATCATGGACATGGCTGATCAATAAGTCATTGTCAAATGCCAGCGGGTGGTCATAATTGGTATTCAGCCGTTCCTCAAAAGGTAATTGACTTTGATCTTTGTAGTAATAATCCTGTTCAATGACAAGAATTGTTTTGTCCTGGAAACGCTGGCAGATAGAACGAGTTACGGAAGTCTTTCCGCTTCCGCTCCCACCGGCAACACCAATTACAACTGGTTTCTCAGGCATCGGATGAAAGCTCCTTTCTTTCCTTTGTTTTGCTGATTGCAATACCATCGCCGACAGGCACAATAGTCGTAGTAAAATCCGGATGATTTATAAGCCAATCGTTATATGCACGGATTTTTTGGGCGATTTTCTGATATCTTGGGTGCTGTTTTTCGCTATCTGCTACATAGCCTTTAAACAGAACGTTATCTGTTAATACAAATCCATCGCTTGCCAAAAGCGGTGTTGAAAGTTCAAAAAATCGCTGGTATTTTCCTTTTGCAGCATCAATCAGGACAAGGTCGAACGCATCATTTGTCATATTCTGCAGTACGTCAATTGCGTCCCCATAGATAATGCGGATATGATATTGCAGCCCTCTCTCCCTGACATTACGGATAGCTTGATTATAACGCTGTCGATCTCTCTCAATCGTTACAATCTTCGCGCCCGGGTTAGCTTGAAGCATTCTTAATGCCGAGTACCCGGTGGCCGATCCAACCTCCAGAATCTGACCAGGTTTTGTCAGCCGAATCAGCTGCATCACAAATTGCATACTAACCCGATCCATGATAGGAACACCATTATTATGGGCCGTCTGTTCAAGATCAGTAACCCAGTTCTCCTCATCCGGCAATGTTTGCAATAAATAGTTCGTTAACGTCTCGTCCAATCAATCACCCTCTTACATGCCACTCGTTAATGGTAAAGCTGAATTGTATTTAACTGGTATCCAGCTGCATTTAAGTCAAATCATTAAAAAACAGGAAATGCGGGACTAAGATCACACCGCACTTCCGCCTTTTTAATCAATATATTTCTCTTTGAGTGTATTGTGCGCTTTATTTGTTTCTGAAAAATGGATATTGCCTTGATCATCATGAAGAAAATATAAATAATCCGATTTCTGAGGGTTGACGGTTGCCTTCAGTGACGACTCGGCAAAGTTTGATATTGGTCCGACAGGCAGCGAATTTACGTGATACGTATTGTAAGGTGATTCCACTTCCAAATCCTTATGCAATACTTTATCTTTGTGCTCTCCTAGGGCATACAGTACTGTCGGATCCGTCTGAAGCGGCATACCTTCTTCAAGCCTGTTATAAAATAATCCAGCAATTTTTCTTCGCTGTTTATCAGAACTTGCCTCATTTTCAACGATGGACGCCATCGTCAGTGCCTCATGTACTGATAAATCCTGAGCAGAGATTTCATCCAGATAAGGTGTGACAACATTGACTGTTTTTTCGAGCATACGGCTTACCACCGCCTCAACAGACGGTTCCTTATTATAAAATTGATATGTGGCTGCAAATAGATATCCTTCCAGCGGTGTTCTGACCTTGGGATTTAAAATATCATTTGTAAGAATTTCGGGATATGATTTGATTAATGACTCAATGTATTCCCGGTCATTTACTTTTTTAAGAAAGTCCTTTTTGCTGAACGGCAATTTGTTGGCGTATATCTCAGCAATCTCATCGATTGATTTTCCTTCAGGTATTGTCACCTTATATAGCGGGTCTTCCATAACTTTCCCGTTTTGAAGCGCTTGAATGATTTCATCAATTCCCATGGAAGGGGAAAAAGTGTATTCACCTGCCTGAAATTGGGTCTCGTTACTTATTTTCGTATATACACGAAAGACAGTGTCATCTTTTATGATATTATTTTCTTCCAGGATTGCTGCAATTTCGGATGTCGAGGACCCCATTGGGATTTCGATGGCAACATCCTTATTACTGTCAGGATCAACAGGCTGCAGTGCGGATTTTATATAAAAATATGCCGAAATAATGCCCACAATTAAAATAAGCAGCAGAGAAATGATGGTTATCGCAGCTATTTTCCGGACCATTTTGGCATCTTCGCTGCGCTTCAGCAGGTTATTTTTGTAGCTGCCTGACATTTTTTTTTTGGACATTCTTCTCCCCCTTTCACCCGCTATATTATACTAAAAAAAATAGTAACTATCTATCCAGAAATATTAAGAAAACGTAGCTTATGGCCAGGCTTTAATGGGAAAAGCCTAAGTTGCACTTATGGTGAAGTTGGGACAAAAGAGTTTTATAAAAGAAAAATCCGAACGAACTTGTCATTATGGTTAGTGATATAACCCGCTCCGGAAATATACTTCGCGCACTTTAGGGCGGCTGGTGAGCCTCCTCGTGCTTCGCACTGCGGGGTCTCACCTATGCCTTTCCTCCTCTAAGTATATGTCCTACACTAAAGCAGTGCATTGTTCGTCTTTAGAGTTGCTGTGTTAGTTATGTCCCAACTCAACTGCCAAAAGAAAAACTGATATCAATCAAGATATCAGTTCATGCCAACCGATTCCATCTTCACTCGTCGTTCTCTTCATCAATCAATGTATGAAGCATTTCTTCAACCATTTCCCATTCCTCATCAGATTCAATTGGGAAAAGCGAAAGGTCATCATCGTCTTTTTTCTGCTCTTCATACCGGAAAGCATAGACTTCTACTTCTTCATCTTCTTTTTGTTCTGCCGGAACAACAGCTAAATAAGAATTTCCGGTCTGATCAACATCAAATGTAAATAATACTTCAAAAAGATGTTCTTCTCCATTTTCATCAGGTATAATAATGCGTTCGTTTTCTTCCAGTGCCATCAGTACACTCCTTTTTACGGTTTCTGATCCAGATAACTTTGTAGAATCATCACCGCTGCCATTTTATCAATTACTTTTTTTCTTTTCTTTCTGCTCATATCAGCTTCAAGTAAAACACGTTCAGCAGCAACTGTTGATAGCCGTTCATCCCAAAGTACCGCCGCAATGCCATGGACGGCCTCGACATGATCTGCATATCTCCTTGATGCTTCACCGCGCTCGCCAATCGTTCCATTCATATGTTTTGGCAATCCAATAACAGCTTTCCCAATAGATTGCTCTCTTATGATTGTTTTAAGCTGTTCATCTGCAGAAGCGATATGCTGTTCATCCCATTTAATTGTCGTTAGGCCCTGTGCCGTCAAACCCAAAGGATCACTCACAGCAACCCCGATTGTCTTTGAACCAACATCCAGTCCGATAATTTTCATCTAGCTTTCCTTCTGCTGTTCTTCAAGATAAAACTTCACAACTTCCTCAATGACCTCATCACGTTCTACCTTGCGAATTAAGTTCCGTGCATCATTATATCTCGGTATATATGCAGGGTCACCGGATAATAGATAGCCAACTATTTGATTGATTGGATTGTAGCCTTTTTCTTTAAGTGCACCGTGAACGGTCAGCAGTATTTCTTTTATATCCTGATCAAAAGGCTCCTCCGAAAAATTAAATTTCATTGTTTTATCAATAGAGCTCATAGTGACACCTCATTCCACATATTTTACCTTTATTTTCTATTTTAACATGTTTATCGTTCATATTATATCTTTTTTGCCAGATAGAATACAGGTTTTCTATTTATTTAAGTGTTTTGTGACATATTCTTTGGCACTTTCCAGCGCGTCATTAATTTTACCCGCGTTTTTTCCGCCTGCCTGAGCCATATCGGGACGGCCGCCGCCACCGCCACCGCATATTTCTGCAGCCTGCTTAATCATATTGCCGGCATGCAGACCTTTCGGAGTTAAATCTTCGGTCACGCCAGCAGCCAATTGAACTTTCTGATCGTTTGCGGCCGCCAGCAGGATGACACCTGACTCAAGTTTTTGTTTCAGATCATCCACCATGTTCCGGAGTTGATTCATATCTCTTACGCTGACTTTTTCAGCAAGCACTGTCACACCATCGACTGCTTCACTGTTTTCAAGGATGGATGAGGCTTCCTGGTTTGATAATTTTGCATTCAGCGATTCATTTTCTTTTTGCAGTGATTTGATTTCATCATACAAACCTTCGACACGTTCCACGACATTGGCATCATTCGTTTTCAACAGGTCAGCAGCTGCCTGCATTATGCCCAGCTTTTCGTTCATATAATCGTATGCCTGCTTGCTTGATACAGCTTCAATCCTCCGTGTGCCGGCGCCAATCCCGGTTTCGGAAATGATTTTGAATAAACCGATTTCGTCCGTGTTTCCGACATGGCAGCCGCCGCACAGCTCAATACTGTAATCACCAATTTGCACAACCCTGACGATGTCGCCATATTTTTCACCAAATAGAGCCATCGCACCCATCGCTTTGGCTTCCTCAAGCTTTTTATGATCAATGACAACCGGGATCCGGTCCCAAACCTTTTCGTTTACTTTTTGTTCGATTTGGTTCAGCTGTTCCTGGTTTACAGAACTGAAATGGGAAAAATCAAATCGCAGCCTGTCCGGTGTTACAAGAGATCCTGCTTGGTTGACGTGTTCACCGAGTACATCCTTCAGTGCCTGATGCAGCAAGTGTGTTGCGGTATGGTTCTTCACAATCCCGGAACGGAAAGCTGTTTCAACCGCTGCTTTGACATTTTCCCCTGTCCGGATTTCACCCTCTTTGACACGAACTCTATGAACGTTCTGGCCTTTTGGTGCTCTTTGGACATCCTCAACATATGCAGATGCGTTGTCGGTATATATCCAGCCATTGTCAGCGATTTGACCGCCGCTTTCAGCATAGAATGGTGTCTCCTTCAGGAAGATGAATACAATATCCCCCGCTGCCGCTGAATCAGTCAGTTCTTTTTTGTTAACAATCACGTCAATTACTGTTTCCACTTCCAGCTTATCATACCCGACAAAAGTGCTGTTCGTCTCGATTTCACCCAGCACACTGTCCTGAATCTGCATTGAATCGACCTTTTGCCGTGCATTTCTGGCCCGCTCACGCTGCTTTTCCATTTCCTCTTCAAATCCTTGTTCATCAATAGTAAAACCATGCCCAGCAACGTATTCTTCGGTCAGCTCTTTCGGAAAACCGTACGTATCATATAATCTGAACACTTCTGCTCCTGGAAAAACAGTACTTCCCTTTCGTTCCTCTTTTTGAATAATGTTATTTAATATCGCCAGACCGTCATTGAGTGTTTCATGGAACCGTTCTTCTTCTTTTTTGATGACCTTTTCAATATAATTTTGCTGTTTAAGCACTTCAGGATAGAAATCCTCCATGATTTCGCCAACGGTCGGAACCAATTTGTACATAAATGGTTCATCAATTCCAAGATGCTTGGCAAATCGTACAGCCCGGCGCAATAACCTGCGGAGCACATAACCTCTCCCTTCGTTGGAAGGAAGCGCCTTGTCGCCCACTGCGAATGCGACGGTGCGGATATGATCAGCTATGACTTTAAATGCGGTATCATCCTCTTCATTCTGCCCGTAAGTTTTACCGGAAATAGCTTCTGTCTGGCGGATTAGCGGTATGAACAGATCAGTTTCAAAATTTGTCGGTGTGTCCTGAATAACCGATACAACCCGTTCAAGTCCCATACCGGTATCAATATTTTGCTTCGGCAGCGGTGTATACGTATGGTCCGGGTTATGGTTGAATTGGGAGAAGACCAAATTCCAAATTTCAAGATAACGCTCGTTTTCACCGCCTGGGTAAAGTTCAGGGTCATTCGGATCGTTTCCGTAATACTCGCCGCGATCATAAAATATTTCTGAATTAGGGCCGCTTGGTCCCTCTCCAATATCCCAGAAATTTTCTTCAAGTCTGATTATCCGTTCTTCCGGGATCTGTATATCGTGAAGCCAGAGATCGTAAGCCTCATCGTCCTCGGGATGAACGGTAACAGATAAGAGTTCAGGATCAAACCCAATCCATTTATCACTGGTCAAGAATTCCCACGCAAACTCAATGGCTTCTTTTTTAAAATAGTCGCCTATTGAGAAGTTGCCAAGCATTTCAAAGAAGGTATGATGTCTTGCTGTAAACCCGACGTTTTCAATATCATTTGTGCGAATTGATTTCTGCGCATTCACAATTCGCGGATTTTCCGGGATAATGCGTCCATCAAAATATTTCTTCAGCGTTGATACGCCGCTGTTGATCCACAGCAATGTCGGATCTTCTTTCGGAACCAGTGATACACTCGGTTCCACCTGATGTCCTTTTTCTTTAAAATAGTCAAGAAACATTTGCCTGACTTGAGCTGATGTTAACCGTTTCATCTTTTTACCTCCACCATTCATAGTCTCCTGGAAACCCTGGTTTATTGCAAAGCTTTTACAGTGAAAAGCCTCCGTTGCTCTTATGCAGTAAGAAAGTATCTACAGGTATTAAAAAAATCTCCTCTCCAGTTATGTTAGAGACGAGATATCGCGGTACCACCCTAATTATGAATGAGCTTTTCATTCATCACTCTGCATGATAACGGTATGAAACCGACGGGAATTAACCGTACTCAGGTTTAGCTTCCATGACTCGACATTCAGGATTCTTCCAGCCTGCTGAAATCCCTCTCTGCAGTGTCTGGCTGAGCAGTATTGATCCAATAATACAGATTATTCGGATTCTATATACAACTTCCAAACACTTTTGAATGGAGGCACATGTACTCGTAACCTTCAGCGTATTCTCACGTATTTGCTGATAGTATAGACAACTATACTCCAATTGTCAATTATTCTTTCTGACGGATATGGTATGTGATATGACAACATTTAGTACGGCCAAGACTGGTACAGCCAGAATCATTCCGATCACACCGCTTAATTGACCGCCCAATAATAGTGCAAAAATGATGGCGATTGGATGAATATTAATACTTTTGCCAACAATGTACGGCGAAAGCAAATTCCCGTCAATTACCTGAATTGCAAAGATACCCGCCAGTACGAACAAAACCAGTTTGCCCGAAATAGTCGCCGTTATGGCAACCGCTGGAATTGCGCCGATAATCGGCCCAAAATACGGGATAATATTCGTCAGCCCCATAATAATAGCAAGTAATAATGCGTAAGGGATGTCTAAAAATTTAAATAAGGCAAAAGCAGTTACCCCGACAAACAGGCAAACAATAAGCTGTCCTCTTATGTAACTTCCAAGTCCTTCATCAATTGATTGGCAAAGTATCCGGGTACGTTCATGGTATTTCCAGGGAATCCACTTTTTGACATATTTTTTTATCGTTTCAAAATCCTTTAGAATATAGAAAACCAGAACCGGTATGACCGTAATGACAATTATCATATCGAATATTTTGGTGAAGCTCCGAACCAGATCTGTCAGCAGATCCTCGATATATGTTTCTGCTTCGGATATCAGTCCATCCATCCTGTCATGGACCGTTTCCGGCAAAAAGGATGTATATTCATAAAGGCTGTAAATAATGTTCCGGTACATCTCAATCATTTGCGGCAATTGCTCCTGCAAATCGCTGGTCTGTTCGATAACAGCCGGATAAATACGATAAATCAGATAACCTGCCCCGCCGAAAAACAACATATATATCAATAAAATAGCCAGGCTTTTCGGAAGACCGTGCTTATGCATTTTTTGAATAATCGGATAAAGCAGATAGGCAATCAAAACAGCAATCAGAAATGGAAGCAGCAGATGCCATAGGAATGAAAATACAGCATCATATACTGGAAAAAGTTTAACGAGTAAATAGATAAATAAAAATGAAAAAATGCCGGTTATGATCCAAAAGAGAAAATTCAATGGTTTATTATCCCGGAACATATCCACCACCCCCTGAAAAAGGGAAGCTTACTAGTGATGAGAGAATTACCATTGAATTTTCCTTTCGTCTTCCGTAAATAAATCATCAAGAGAGCTTAAAGAACCATCTGCTTCAACCTGATGAATCGCTAGTTTTTCATTTATTACGGTCAGTTCAATAAAGCAATTCCAGCAATAGAATTGCTGCGATCCAATTTTCCCTATATCTTTGCCACGGCAATTCGGACATACCAACATAGAAAAGCTCCTTTTAACCCGCATCTAGCTGGCATTAAGTTCCCACTGCATAATACACATTGAACCCTTGTGGGAGGCTGGGAACGACTGCCAGTAAATGTCCGATTCAAACCCCTAAGAATCAGTGAGGAATATACACCTCACAGAATCTCACTTTATTTTTCTATGCTTGCCCGAATCTAAAAAAATTATACATGTTTTTCACATAAAATCGTAGGGTGTGATTTCTTTATCCTCCGTCTCCTGATCCTGACTCGTATCAAAATCATGCAGGCGTTCACGAAGCTGCTCTTTAAGCGATGTGAAACGCTTATTGGAATCAAGGGTTCTGACGCCTCGTAAAAACGCACGTTTATCACCGCAGATAATCAGTGACTTCTTGCTTCTGGTGATCGCCGTGTAAAGCAAATTCTTCTTAAGCATTCGATTATAGGCGGAAACTACTGGCATGATAACTATTGGAAATTCACTGCCCTGTGATTTATGGATGGAAATACAGTAAGCATGCATAACATTCACATAATCTTTCCGTTCGTATACGACTTCTTTACCGTCAAAGTCAACAACAAGCTGTTCAGCATGATCAACATTTTCATCTTCTTCAAATATAGCAACCACTTCACCGATATCGCCGTTATAAATAGCATCTTCCGGCTGATTGACAAGCTGCAACACTTTATCGCCCACGCGGAAAATAATTTCTTTTGCTTTTATTTCCCGTTTCCCGTCTGACGCAGGATTTATAAGTGACTGCAAATGTCGATTGATTTCTGTTATGCCTGCCTGCGAACGATACATTGGTGCCAGAACTTGAATGTTTTTCAGGTCGATGCCTTTTGCTTGCGCCCGCTTAAATACAGCAGTCACGACATCAATCAGCTGATGTTCGCTGCAGGATATAAAGCTGAAGTCGCCGGCTTTATGTAAGACACTTTCGTCACACATACCTTGTTTAATTAAGTGTGCCAGCTCAATTATTTTCGATCCTTCTTTTTGCCGGTAGACATCTTGGAGGCTGACATACGGAATCAATTCACTCCAGAGCAAATCAGCCAAAACTTGCCCAGGGCCAACTGATGGCAGCTGATCCTCATCTCCTACAAGCAATACTTGCATATCATCCGGAATTGCCTTGAACAGACTATTGGCAAGCCAAATGTCAACCATAGAAAACTCATCAACAATTATATATTTGCCCGCTAGCTGCTCGTATTCATTTTTCTCAAAACCATTTTGTCCGTCCCAGCCCAATAACCGGTGGATCGTTACTGCTGGAAGACCGGTTGATTCGCTCAGCCGTTTGGCAGCCCTGCCAGTTGGCGCTGTTAAAACAAACGGATAATCTGTTTCAGAATCATAGGCATCCGGATCGGAGGACATTCCGTGAATGTCTGCATAGGCGTTGAGTATCCCTTTGACAACGGTTGTTTTACCAGTTCCCGGCCCTCCGGTGACAATCATTATTTTGGACCTGAGTGCCTGCTGGATTGCCTCGAATTGTTCTTTGCCATAACTGAGCACTTCCTGTTCCTCAATATCGCCGATAATCTTCATTAGTTCTGCTAAAGGGGTATCATGTTCAACAGGCTTGGTGATCAGTCGTTTAACATTAGCGGCAAATCCGTCTTCAGCATAATAAAGTGACGGCAAATACACATTTCCGCCGCTCATGATTACTGTCTTTTCTTGATTTAATTCTTCCAGACGATCTGTCACCATTTTATCTGTGAGGGAGGCATCAGGATTCACCAGTAAATCAATAACCTGGCGCACACACGTTTCCACCGGCAAAAATACATGACCAGCCTGGACGTTTTTTTGCAGAATATAAATACACCCGGCACCGATACGGCTGGGGTGTGTTAATGACAAACCATTCCCGCGGGCTATCTGATCAGCTGTCTGAAAGCCAAACCCTTCAATATCAAACACATACTGATAGGGGTCTTCCTGCAATACGTTAATGGCTTCGTCCTTATATTCCTTATAAATTTTTTGAGCCATCTTAAGGCCTATTCCGTATTTGGATAAATAAACCGCGATATGCTCAAAACCCTGATTTTCCGCCAGCTTCTCAGCAAGCTTGTCTGCTTTATCTTTTTTTAAGCCTGGAACATCAGCCAGGATATTTTTATCATTTAAAATCTTGGAAATCGCGTTGTCTCCCAGTGCTGTGACAATTTTTTCGGCCGTTTTTTTGCCGATTCCATGAAACATATCACTGGAAAGATATGCAATGAGTCCGTCTTTTGTATCCGGAATAAATGTCTGGTACGCGGACACTTTGTATTGCAGGCCAAACTTAGCATGCCGTTCAAAGTCTCCATAAAAATAATAGGCAGCTGTTTCCTCCAGACCTGAAAAATAACCTTTTATAACAATATCTTTTTCCGGGAAATCCTCATTTGTATCAAGAATTTTTATTTTGGCGATGGAGAAGTCTTCCTGATCACTATGAAATATCGTATACAGCAATTCTCCTTTTATAAACCCTTGCTCCTGCTGAGACTGTCTATCCGTTGTCATACGAATAACCTCGCTAACTTACATTTCGGTATTATCCCATACCTCCATGATCTGTTTTTTAGCATTTGCTGCCAGGACATGCTCAGGCTGAATCGCCAGCGCCTGATTGAAATGATCCAGTGCCGCGGACAGACTCTCCTCATATAGGGCAACCACTCCCAGGTTATAGTGTGCATCGCTGTGATCATCATCGAGCTTCAGCACTTCTTGAAAGACTGGCTTGGCTTCATCAACATGCTCGCTTTGCGCCAGTGACAGCCCGTATTGAAACAAGTACTCTGTATCCTCAGGGCTTAATTCCGCAGCACGCATTAAGTACGGGAGCGACAGTTTATACTGCTCCTGATGAAAGAACGTCATGCCAAGCAGATAATAGGCATCGGCTTCTTCCAAACCGATTTCAATGGTCTTCAACAAATATTTTTGCGCTCGTGGATAATCGGATTCTTCATAGCAGAGGTTTCCCAGACCATAATAGGCGGTGGCTGCATTTCCGTCCAGTTCGATTGCCCGTTCATAAAAGCGCCATGCACGTTCTGCGTCATTTATATGCTGCAATAAATTACCAAAATTTATATAGCCGACCGGGTCTTTTGGATTTTCTTCAATAATATCATTAAACAGTCCTGCTGCTTCTTCATATTTCTGTTCTTTCATGAGCTTAATCGCCCGTTCATTTTTATCCATCATCTCACCTCATCCTGGATAAACGTCCATTTCATTTATCATACATATAACGAGCCGTAATCCGTCTACCCGACATAGTCGAGGTAATAGTCATCTTTGATGATGTCATCGATTGTTCCGCCGCCTAAACAAACCTCGCTATTATAAAATACTACTGCCTGTCCGGGTGTTATTGCCCGTTGTTTTTCGGCAAATTCAACATGCACCTTGCCGTTTTCCATTTTGGTAACAGTGACAGCACTATCCTTCTGACGGTAGCGGAATTTTGCTGTACATGAAAATGATTCGTCAGGTATATTATTGATCCAGTTGACATCTGATGCAATCAGACCATCTGAATAAAGTTTATCATTATCAAAACCCTGATCAACATATAATATATTTTCATCCAGGTTCTTACCGACAACAAACCATGGCTCACCTGATCCGCCGATGCCTAACCCCTGGCGCTGGCCAATGGTGTAATACATAAGTCCGTCATGGCGTCCTTTTTCCTTACCGTCCAGCGTTTTCATCTGACCGGGTTGCGCCGGGAGATATTCACTCAAGAATTCCTTGAAATTTCGTTCGCCGATAAAACAAATACCGGTGCTATCTTTTTTCGAAGCGGTCACCAGATCATGTTCTTTGGCGATCTCCCTCACTTCACGCTTGTCAAGATGTCCCAGCGGAAACATAACTTTCTCGAGCACATCGTGAGACAACTGGTTCAAAAAGTATGTTTGGTCCTTGTTGTCATCAATACCGCGCAGCATTTCGTACTTACCGTCATTTTCTCTCACTTGTGCATAATGACCCGTCGCCAGATAATCCGCTCCGAGTGACATGGCATGTTCGAGAAATGCTTTAAACTTGATTTCTTTATTGCACATCACATCGGGATTAGGGGTGCGCCCTGCTTTATATTCATCAAGGAAGTAGGTGAACACTTTATCCCAGTATTGTTTTTCAAAGTTAACTGCAAAGTACGGGATATCCAACTGATTGCAGACCCTGACAACATCATCATAATCTTCGGTCGCAGTACATACGCCGTTTTCATCTGTGTCATCCCAATTTTTCATAAAAATACCGACAACGTCATAGCCTTCTTCTTTCAGTAGTAAAGCTGCTACAGAAGAATCGACACCGCCGCTCATACCAACAACGACACGTGTATTTTGTTTGTCTTTCATCGTTTTCACCACCTTTTAATTTGCTGCCCTTTTGACGATCTTTGCAACACGCTCAGCTGCCTCGCTTACATTCTCCGGTGTATTAGAGGATCCGAAACTGAACCGGATTGAATTCGTGGTCCGTTCATTATTATCGTCATACATGGCTGAAAGTACATGAGAAGGCTCGACTGACCCTGCAGTACATGCGCTTCCGCTCGATGCTGCCATCCTGTCCAGATCAAAATTGGTCAAGAGCGACTCCACGTTGGTACCCGGAAAACTGAGATTGAGAATCGCTGCAACCGCTTGTTCCAGGTTACCATTCACGTAATATTCTATCCCGTTTTCAGAGAGCTTTTCCATAAATTGTTCCTTGTAATTCATGTACGTTTGTTTTCTTTCTTCCTTTTCTGCCATCACCAGTTCAACAGCCTTTTGAAAACCAGCAATGGCTGCAACGTTTTCTGTACCCGGACGGCGTTTCCGTTCCTGTTCTCCGCCAAACTGAAGTGCTTCAATCTTTACATCTTTTGAAACATATAAAAACCCGATACCTTTGGGACCGTTTATTTTGTGGGATGAAACCGTCAGAAGATCAATCCCGGATTCCTTAACGTCAATATCCAATAATCCAAAAGCCTGTACAGCATCGGTATGAAAATACGCCTGATGATTTTTTAGCAGATTTCCAATTGTCTCGATTGGCTGAATCATGCCCGTTTCGTTATTAACATACATGACCGATACTAAAATGGTCTCGTCCGTCAAAGCATCATTCAGTTCATCAACACTAACCCTTCCCGTTTCATCAACGGGAAGATAGGTCACATCAAACCCCTGCTCCTCCAGAAATTCAGCTGTATGGAGCGCAGCATGGTGTTCCTGGACAGTGGTAATGATATGGTTCCCTTTTTCTTTATTAGCCATAGCGGTACCTATCATTGCCAGATTGTCTGCCTCAGTCCCGCCGCTTGTAAACACAATCTCTTTTTCGTTTGCCTGAATGCTTCCGGCCATTGTTCGTCTTGCTTCATCAAGATAAAGCCTTGCTTTGCGTCCAAATGAATGAACACTTGACGGATTACCGAAAACTTCCGTCATTACAGGCGTCATGGCTTCAATCACCCGCTGATCCATCGGGGCAGTTGCTGCATGATCCAAATAGATATATTCCATTTTTATTACCCTTTCAAGATGTTTACTAATTGAGATACAGTTAAAAAGCTTGGCTTACCGCCAATCTTTAATGGTGCCTAAGTTGTACTTATGCAGTAGAGGGTGGTACAAAAGCGTTTTTATAAATTCCGAACTATTCGTCTTTAAAGTTGTTTTTTGTTATGCTCCAGCCTCTTCATGCAAACATACAATAGCGTTCATTAAATCTTAAATATAAAACATATATGCATCCTGCACTTGATCATTTTCATGCTGTTTCAGATCTTCCAGTGTTGTTGTATCCAACACTTCTTTAACCGCATCCCTGATTCGTATCCATAGGGCCTGTTTTGCCGGTTCCTCTTCCTCTATCCCTTCGACAGGAGAAATTGGGCCTTCAAGCACGCGGATAATATCGCCTGTTTTTATGTCACGCGGATCTTTTGTCAATTCATAACCGCCATACGCGCCGCGGACACTTTTAATCAGCCCTGCATTCCTCAGCGGTGATGCCAATTGTTCCAGATAATGCTCGGATAACCCTTTCTCCCGCGCGATTGCCTTCAGGGATATTGGTCCCTTGCCATATTTTCTGGCGAGTTCCAGCATAATGGTTAAACCGTAACGGCCTTTTGTTGAAATTTTCATTGATTACACCTCGCGTTAGCTACAACGTTCATTAGTCACAATACAAAACATTATAGCATGAATAACCTGTTTCTTGCATTTTAACACAATCAGAATTACGCTTTTAAATATACATCTTATTATTTTATAAAAAGGACGATCAAATTGAAACAAAAACCACTTGCATTTCGTATGCGCCCTGAACACATAGATGACATTATCGGACAGGAACACCTGGTTGGCGATGGGAAGATACTCTCACGTATGATTGAAGCTGAGCGATTGGCATCGATGATTTTGTTCGGCCCCCCCGGGACAGGAAAAACCTCCATGGCATTTGCACTCGCCAAGAGCCTTGAGTTGCCGGTCAGAATGCTTAATGCGGTCGTTGACAAGAAAAGAGATATGGAAATTGTTGTCGAAGAAGCAAAGATGAGCGGGCAGGTCGTATTAGTGCTTGACGAGGTTCACAGGCTTGATAAGGCAAAACAGGACTTTTTACTGCCTCATATTGAAAGTAACTTGGTCACACTAATTGGCTGTACAACCAGCAACCCTTATCATTCTATTAATCCTGCAATCCGCAGCAGATGTCATTTATTTGAGCTGCATCCATTAACATTAGATAATATTAAAACAGCGGTTAATCGGGCTTCAGAAGATGAACAAAACGGATTGGGCTCTCAACCTGTCGAGCTGACAGAAGATGCATTGGGGCATTTTGGATTGGCAGCCAATGGCGACATGCGTACAGCGTTGAATGGCCTTGAACTTGCTGTATCTTCCACACCGAAAGATGCGACGGGCAACATTGTTATCACACTCGATATTGCCGAAGAATGCATGCAAAAGAAAAGCTTTTCCCATGATAAAGATGGGGATGCACATTATGACGTCTTATCAGCGTTTCAAAAGTCGATCCGCGGCAGTGACGCCAACGCTGCACTTCATTATCTCGGCCGGCTGATTGAAGCAGGCGACCTTGACAGCATTGCCCGCCGCATGATCGTATGCGCCTATGAAGATATTGGTCTTGCCAACCCGCAAGCGGGACCGCGTGCCGTGTCAGCAGTGCAGGCAGCCGAACGCCTCGGTTTCCCAGAGGCGCGTATACCATTGGCAACAGCAATCGTAGAACTCGCCTTGTCACCTAAATCAAATACAGCTTATAAAGCGCTGGATGCAGCCCTCTCCGATATACGCAACGGAAAAAGCGGAGACGTACCTGCACATTTGAAAGATTCCCATTATCAGGGTGCACAAAAGATGGGCCGGGGGATTGATTATAAGTACCCGCATAATTATGAAAACACCTGGGTCAATCAACAATATTTGCCAGATGCCATAAAAAATAAAGATTATTACAAACCGAAAGACAGCGGTAAGTTAGAAAAACAGCTCAAACAGGTTCATGAAAAAATTCAGTCTAAAAAAAATAATACTAGATTTTAGGAGTATAATTCTTTTTTCAGACGGTCAAACTAGACAATAAAGGTAAACCTATCGTTTGACTGGTATTGAAAAAGGAGTGGAAAGTAATGGCTAAAGTAAGACAGGATGCGTGGTCACACGAAGATGATCTGCTTCTGGCGGAAACGGTATTACGACATATAAGAGAAGGAAGCACACAATTACATGCGTTTGAGGAAGTAGGCGATAAATTGAATCGCACCTCAGCTGCCTGCGGATTTCGCTGGAATGCCGAAGTAAGAAATAAATATAATGATGCAGTTGAACTTGCAAAACGGCAGCGGAAAGAGAAGAAACGCGCGAATGCCAAAAAAGTAAAACAACCCGTCATCACGGTTCCCCCAAACGAGCAGAAAGAAACTGTAGAAACAACGGAAGCATCTGAGCAGCAGTCCATAACAATGGATTCTGTTATTCAATTTTTGAAGCAATTAAATAGAGACTATCAGGCTTCCAATCAATCAAAACAGTCATTGGAACAAGTACAGCAGGAAAATGAAACACTGAAGAACCACGTAAATGAATTGGAAACAAAATTGACACGGACGGCAAAACAGCTCGAAACCGTACAAGAAGATTACCAGGTATTCATGCAGATTATGGACAGAGCACGGAAAATGACTGTTTTTGAAGACCAGGATTCATTAAAATCCCCATCTTTCAGGATGGATAAAAACGGCAATCTGCAGCAGGTCGCCGATGGTCCAAACCAATAAGGGCAAAATGATGCAGTAAATAAACAAGGAATCGGCAGTTTAACCGATTCCTTTTAATTTGGCTGCATAGAATTATGTATCTATCAATCCCAATTGTGCCGTCTGTTGAGAAGTTTTGATCCCGCTCCAGGCAGGTGGGTGCCCTGTTCCATACTTGTTGTGCTTCCCCTATCGGGGCATGCACGCAATATGAAAACCTATTCGGGCTCCCGTTAATATAAGTGTTCGGTCAAAACGAATGTACCAGACGTACACATCAGGATTGACAGCCTTTTCCGGCTCATTGCCTTTAAATACATATTAACATACACATAACACATTATCAATATTCACTTTAACAAAGTATTCGTAACAAACGTTACAATTAACCAACTTTTTTAACATCAGCCTTATTTCTCATCATTAATTTGAATTGCCAGTTCATCCAGCTGACCCTTACTCACATCATTTGGAGCATCTGTCAGTAAATCTGAAGCCGAAGCTGTTTTTGGAAATAGGATTGTATCTCTTAGATTTGAACTTCCTGCCAGCAGCATGACAATTCTGTCCAGACCCAGGGCGATTCCGCCATGAGGCGGGGCACCATATTCCAATGCTTCGAGCAAAAAGCCAAACTGTTCATCTGCCTCTTCTTGTGTAAAACCTAATACGTCAAGCATCTTCATTTGCTGATCTTTCTTGTGGATACGCAAAGACCCTCCGCCAAGTTCATAACCGTTCAATACAAGATCATAAGCGTTGGCCCTTACATCACTCGGATCCATATCGAGCTTGTCAAGGTCTTCCTCAACCGGCATCGTAAACGGATGATGAGCAGCAAAATAGCGTTCAAGATCTTCATCATACTCAAGCAACGGCCAATCGGTAACCCAGAGAAAATTGAATTTGGTTTCGTCAATCAGATTCAATTCTCTTCCAAGTTTAAGTCTTAAAGCACCTAAACTGTCATAAACGACAGATGACTTATCACTGCCAAATAAAAGCAGGTCACCATCTTCAGCTGCGGACCTTTCAATCAGGCCGTTTGTCTCGTCATCAGAAAGGAATTTAGCTATCGGACCAGTCAGTTGACCGCCATCAACTTTTAGCCACGCCATCCCTTTAGCGTCATATATCTTCACAAAGTCCGTCAGTTGATCGATATCTTTTCGGGAATAATTGGCCGCTTGTCCTTTAGCATTTAACAGACAGACTTTACCGCCTGATTCAACGGCTCCCTTAAAGACTTTAAACGATGAATCTTTCACGATATCGGAAACATGAATTAATTCCATGCCAAATCGTGTATCGGGTTTATCGGATCCAAACCGTGACATTGCCTCGTCATAAGGCATCCGCGGCAGCGGCAGGGAAATATCCACATTTTTAACTTCTTTTAACACATGTCTCATCATTTGCTCAGTCATGTCCATAATCTCATCACTGGTCAGGAATGATGTTTCGATATCGACCTGAGTGAATTCCGGCTGCCTATCCGCTCGCAAATCTTCATCCCTGAAACAACGGGCTATTTGATAATATTTTTCAAAGCCACCCATCATGATCAGCTGTTTAAACAATTGGGGAGACTGCGGGAGTGCATAAAATTGGCCATGATGAACCCGGCTTGGCACAAGATAGTCCCGTGCGCCCTCAGGCGTGCTTTTTGTTAAAATGGGAGTTTCCATTTCCAAAAATCCATCATCATTCAAAAAATTCCGGATTGCCTGCGTCGTCCGATGCCGCATTTTAAATGTTTCCTGAAGTTTATTTCTGCGCAAATCAATATAACGATACTTTAAGCGCAAGTCCTCGGCAACATCTGTCTCTTCCTGGATCAAAAATGGCGGTGTTTTAGCTTTATTCAAAATGGTCAAATCTTTAGCGATGACTTCAATCCGGCCTGTTCCCATCGCTGGGTTAACTGTACCTTCATCACGCTTAACCACACTGCCCGTAATTTCCAGGACATACTCTGTTCTGACTGCTTCAGCTGCTTCAAGGGCAGCTTTTGAATGATCCGGATTGAACACAACCTGTACAAGACCGGATCTGTCGCGTAAATCGATAAAAATCAGTCCGCCAAGGTCCCGGCGCGTTTGCACCCAGCCTTTCAGCAATACCGATTGATCAACGTCATTTTCACTTAATGTTCCGGCTAATACACGTTCACTCATTAACATTTCCTCCTGACAGTTTTCCATACAGAAATTCAGGCAATTCAGCCAGTGATACTTCTTCCTGATCACCAGTTGCCATTTCTTTGACATTGATTATCTGCTGCTTTAGTTCATTTTCACCGAGAACGAGGACATATTTGGCATGATAACGGTCTGCAGCTTTAAACTGTGACTTCATCTTTCTGCCCTGATAATCCCGGTCGATCTGAACACCTTTTTTGCGCAGATTATGGAGAATCTTTACGGAAGCCTGTTCAGCTTCATCGCCAACAGCCACGAGAAAGCAATCCAATTCATCACCTGAAGGAATAGCGACATCCTCAGCTTCCAATGCCATCAACAGACGTTCAAGCCCCATACCAAAGCCGATTCCCGGAGTTTCGGGCCCTCCAAGTTCCTCAACAAGCCCGTTATATCTGCCCCCACCGGCAAGCGTGGTGATAGCGCCGAACCCTTCCGCTTCACTCATGATTTCAAACGCTGTGTGATTATAATAATCAAGACCGCGCACCAAATTTGGATCAACCTCATAGTCAATATTCATCAGTGATAAATAGGCTTTGACCTTTTCAAAATAAGCTTTAGAATCCTCATTCAAATAATCGAGAATTGACGGCGCCGCTTTCATGGCGGGATGATCTTTATCCGTTTTGCAATCCAAAATGCGCATTGGATTTTGAGCAAGCCGGGTCTGGCAATCACTGCACAATTCATCTTTATGTGGCGTGAAATGATCAACTAATGCCTGACGGTGGCGCTCGCTGCTCTCCTTGTCCCCTAACGAATTAATCACAAGTTTTAGCGACTTTAAACCAAGTTCGCGGTAACAGGTCATCGCTAGATCGATTACCTCGGCATCCACTGCCGGATCTGCACTTCCCATTACCTCAACCCCGAATTGATTCAGCTGCCGCATTCTGCCCTTTTGCGGGCGTTCATAACGAAACATTTGGGCAAAATAATAAAGTTTGACCGGCTGGCTGGGGTTACCATGCATTTTATGCTCAACAAACGGACGAACAACCGATGCAGTGCCTTCCGGCCGTAATGTTAGACTCCTGCCGCCCTTATCCTCAAACGTGTACATCTCTTTTTGAACAATATCGGTCGAATCGCCGACCCCACGCTGAAAAAGTTCGGTGTGTTCAAATAAAGGTGTACGGATTTCTTCAAAATGAAATCTTTTGCAAATATCTTTAATGGTTTCTTCAATAAATTGCCATTTCGCCGCTTCCTCTGGCAAAATGTCAGCCGTACCACGTGGTGCCTTTATATTCATCATCAATACCCCCTAAATCATTTAAAATATGGCGCCTTTAGTGTCGGTTACAGCTTGCAGCATAAACATCATTATCGTTTAACAAAGCTAAAAAGATAATAAAAACTCCCGTCCCTTATTATAAGGGACGGGAGTTAGTTCCCGCGTTGCCACCCTGGTTGGTGCTGTTAGAGCACCCGCTCTTCACAGTTAACGCCTGCAAAACGTCTATATCTACTACCGTTTATTCGATACAGAACCTAAGGAATGTCGTTCATCAGGACTAATTGCGAAAATGCTTCCAGCCGATGACATTTTCTCTCTTTGCACTAGCGACCTAATTACTCTTTCCCTCGCTGGTTAGTTTCGTTTTCATATTGAATGACTACTATATTAATGTTTCATGATAATATTGTCAAGTACGGATGATTTTTTTCTTAAGTCTTTTAACTTCACCAAGGGAAATACCCAGCTGTTCTGCTATTTCCATATGATTAAACTCGTCTTCCATTTCCGTAAAACGATGAAAATCTGCACCAAAGATTTCCTTATTTACATTTGTACTCCACTGTTTATCATTTACGCGCATCAGGTTTACCTCCCTCATTCACTTTAGTTTTGTCTATTTTACAACTTTTTATTACAATTAGAGGAGATAATGAATATAATGGGAGGAAACCGTGTGCGTTTTAAAAAATCAGCCGGATTGTTGTTGATTCTTTGCTTTGTTTTTATCCCCGTTGTACAAGCCGATAAAGCGGTTGTAACCACTGACGGACTAATCATTCGCTCCGGCCCGGGAACGGATTACAGCCGGATTGGACAGGTTAACACCGGTAAAGAACTGTATATTACCAGAGTTGAGAATGGCTGGGTGGAAATAGCATTCAATAATGGAAGTGGCTGGGTAACAAGTGAATATGTTGACATCCATTCAAATTCAAGCGATGGTTCTGACAACACCAACTCTGACGATGGAAGTAATGGCCTCGGCAACATATTTATTCAGCACGATAATACCCATTTGCGCAAAGGGCCTTCAACTTCATCAGACATCATCGGTTTTGCAAATAAAGGCGAGGAATTTAACGTGTTGTCAGAAGAGGAGAATTGGTACGAAATTGCAAACGATGAAATCTCCGGCTTTATAGTGAAAGAATTTGCCGCTAGTCATAGTATATTATCTTCAACGGGGCTTGAAGATAAAACGATCGTAATTGATGCCGGCCACGGCGGACGTGACGTAGGAGCAATCGGTGCGAGTGGCACATATGAAAAAGATTTTACATTCCAGACGATGAAGGAATTAAAAAAAGAATTGGTCATTCTGGGTGCTGAGGTTGTTTTGACCAGAAGAACGGATCGATTTGTTTCGCTCGATAGCAGAACGAGTCTGGCCAATATAACAGATACGGATGCTTTTATCAGCATCCACTATAACAGCTTTCCACAAACACCAGAGGTAACCGGAATCGGAACGTATTATTATCATAAACATAGCGAAGAACTTGCGCGGTCTGTGCAGGAAAGTCTAATCAGCAAAACCGGAGCAAATGATCGTGAAGCGCTCAACGAAGACTATCATGTTATCAGACAAAGTTTTAACCCATCCATTCTCGTTGAACTTGGCTTCATTTCCAATCCTGAAAAAGAGCAGCTGCTTGAGACTAACAGTTACCAAAAACAATTAGTCTCAGGAATTGTTGCAGGTCTTAGCAAATATTTTAAATAGGCTGTAAAATAACGAGGTTGGGACAAAATTTCAGTATAATAATGGAGTGAGTATTACCACCGCTGCGGAAAAATACGTCGCTTTCCGGGGGTGGCTGATGAGCCTCCTCGTGCCTTCAGCACTGCGGGGTCTCATCTATGCCTTGCTCCCCCAGGAGTCTCCGCATTTTTCCTCGCTGGTTTAGATGAATACACCTGTACTGTAACTTTTATCCCCTCCGCGGTTATTTATCATCTGAATCCAAAATAATAGTCACCGGTCCTGAATTTGTCAGCCGGACTTGCATCATTTCACCAAATTCGCCTGTTTTCACATGAATATCATGCTGAGCAATTAGTTGGTTAAAATACTGATAAAGCTCATTGGCCTGATCAGGTTTGGCTGCATTCATGTAGTTCGGCCGCCTTCCTTTCTTTGTATCAGCATATAACGTAAATTGTGATATTGACAGAACTTCTCCGGCAACATCTTTTAACGAGTGATTCATTTTACCATTCTCATCATCAAAAATACGCAAATGCACCAGTTTATTTACCAGATAGTCAGCATCTTCTTTTGTATCATCGTGTGTGACACCGAGTAGAACAACAAGGCCATGATCTATCGCGCCTGTTTCTGTCCCCCCGACTGTCACACTTGCATCCGCCGCACGCTGGATGACTGCTTTCATTGTCTTATGACCCCTTTTCAGATTATTAACTTATTGAACGGTCCGTGTTACTGTATAAACATCTTTTATCTGTTTAATCCGATCAACAATCCGTTTTAAATGTCCGGTATTATGAATAAGAATCGTAATGTTGATAACAGCCATTCTGTTTCGATCGGAGCGGCCGTTAACATACGTAATATTCGTCTTTGTTTCATTTACAGCCTGCAGGACCTCATTCACTAAGCCCCGCCGGTCAAATCCCGAGATCTCCAGGTCAACATGATACTGTTTCTTCTCGATATCATTGTTTTCCCATTCAACATGCAGACGGCGCTGCCTGGCTTCTTCTGTCTGGATATTGGGACAGTCCGCCCGATGTACGGAGACACCCCTGCCTTTAGTAATATAGCCTTCAATAGCATCCCCAGGGACCGGATTGCAACATTTAGCAAGGCGAACTAATAAATTATCAACACCCTCTACTTTGACACCTGCATCCCGTTTCTGGACCTTTCTGGTTACCTTATCAGTCTTCACTTCCTCGATTGTTTCTTCGAGGTTTTGTTCTTTTTCCTTTTCATGGCGCAATTTATCTGTCAGACGAGTTGCAATTAATGCCGAAGTAATACCTTGGTATCCTACCGCAGCATACATGTCATCCTCGCTGGAAAAATTAAACTTTTCGAAAACACGTTTAAGATTATCCTGTATGAGCACGTTTTTTGGTTCAAATCCAAGTGACCTGATTTCTTTGTCGACAGCTTCCTTTCCCTTACTGATATTTTCATCACGCCGCTGCTTTTTAAAAAATTGCTTGATTTTGCTTTTGGCCTGTGATGTCTGGGTAATCGACAACCAGTCTTGGGAAGGCCCATATGAATGTTTGGATGTCATCACTTCCACAATGTCACCATTTTTTAATTGATAATCAAGCGGCTCCATTTTTCCATTCACTTTTGCACCAATTGTCTTATTGCCAACCTCTGTGTGAATCCTGTAGGCAAAATCAAGCGGGACCGAACCGGACGGCAATTCGATGACATCACCTTTTGGTGTAAATACGTATACCATATCGGAAAACAGATCAACCTTTAATGTTTCCATAAATTCTTCGGCGTCATGTGTTTCGCTTTGCCAGTCAAGTATTTCCCGGAACCAGGTTAATCTATCCTCAAACGATTTGCTGCCTTTGGCTAATTGCTTTCCTTCTTTATAAGCCCAATGTGCTGCAATTCCATATTCGGCGATTTCATGCATCTCTTTAGTGCGGATTTGCACTTCAAGCGGATCGCCTTTCGGGCCGATGACAGTGGTATGCAACGACTGGTAAAGATTCGGTTTGGGCATTGCTATATAATCCTTGAACCTTCCCGGCATCGGTTTCCAGCAGGTATGAATGATGCCGAGCACTGCATAACAGTCCTTAATGCTGTGAACAAGAATCCGTACTGCCAGCAGATCATAGATTTCATTAAATTGTTTATTTTGTTTGGCCATTTTCCGGTAAATACTGTATAAATGTTTTGGCCTGCCTGATATATCTGCTTCAATATTGACATCGTCCAGCTGTTTTTCCAACTCATCAATAACCTCATCGATATAGGTTTCGCGCTCTTCACGTTTTTGCTTCATCAGCTGGACAATCCGGTAGTATTGCTGTGGATTCAGATAACGTAATGCGGTATCTTCAAGTTCCCATTTAATCGTCGAAATCCCGAGCCTGTGGGCCAATGGTGCAAATATTTCCAGCGTTTCGTTTGAAATCCTGCGCTGTTTATTCGGGGGTAGGTGTTTTAACGTACGCATATTATGCAAACGATCTGCAAGTTTAATAAGAATGACCCGGATATCCCTTGCCATCGCCACAAACATTTTCCGGTGATTTTCCGCCTGCAGGGCTTCTTTCGATTTATACTTAATCTTGCCCAGCTTTGTAACGCCATCCACGAGCATTGCCACTTCTTCGTTGAACGAATCCTCCAGCTGCTCAAGTGTCACTTCCGTATCCTCGACAACATCATGTAAAAAGCCGCCCGCTATCGTTACAGGGTCCATTTCAAGATCAACCAGAATCCCGGCAACCTGAACTGGATGAACGATGTAGGGTTCGCCTGATTTCCGGAACTGATCCTTATGGGCATCTTCGGCAAATTCATAAGCACGGTGAAGAAACACAGCATCCTCTTCCAAAAGGTACCCCCGGGCTCTATCAATCACTTCTTTACTTGTTAACAGTTCGTCTTTAGCCATAAAATCACCTGAATTCAGTTTGACAAAAACTTTACTACCGCCGGATTTTCCCTGGCTTCTCCGCGGGCCCCGGCCTGTCTGTATAGCAGAATTTGTTCAGAACCTTTTTCTATTGTCTATAGTATTAAAAATTTTTGCTGAAAAGTAAAGAAAAACGTCAGCTTTTTCACTTCAGGACTGTTCAGACAGTCTCATGAATAATTACAGGTCTGATAAATAATTTCAATCAGACCTGTAACATAATACTGAACCCTAATATCGCATTAACGTCAGCACGTCATACCCATCCAATTTTTCCAGTCCATTCAGGTAAGATAGTTCAATCAGAAAAGCACATCCGGCAACAATTCCACCCAGTTCTTCCACTAGATTGATTGTTGCCTCAATGGTTCCTCCTGTTGCTAGTAGATCATCAGTAATCAGAACCCGCTGTCCGGGCTTGATAGCGTCCTTATGAATCGTCAACACGTTTTCACCGTATTCGAGACCATAATCAACTTTAATCACTTCACGCGGTAACTTTCCTTCTTTTCTTACAGGCGCAAAGCCTACTTCCAGTGCATAGGAAACGGGGCAGCCAATAATGAACCCTCTTGCTTCAGGTCCGACGACAAGGTCTATATCTTTTTGTCTGGCGTATTCTACAATTTCATCTACTGCTGATTTAAACGCTTTTCCATTATCCATTAATGGTGTAATATCTTTAAATTGTACGCCTTCTCTTGGCCAATCATCAACAATTTGTATATGTTTTTTATAGTCCATAAACTACTTCCTCCTTGGAGCTCACCCTGTCTTTCAGGCATTCGGACAGCCACGTTTTCAGCTCATCATACGTTGAATAATATAGAGTTTTTTCAATTTCGGCTTTTGTCAGCCGTTCCTGATAGACAGCTGATGCCGTTAAATCGTTTTGAACAGGATTTGGATTAATTGTAATGAAACCATCCTCTATTTTAACAAACTCAAGGTCGAAAAACACGTCGGTCATAAATTTGATACGTGGTCTCGTCCATCCTTTTGCTTCCATGATCATGGGCAAGTCCTTATTTATATCAACCCTTTTTCGCTTGAACAGAAGTGCATACAGCCATTTAAAATCCTCTCTTGAGGGGAAAACATTCATGAACGCACTATCCTGCAGTTGAAAACATGCATGGATATTAGTCGGATTCAGTCGCTGCAGCAGTAATTTGAAAGTTTCCAAATCTGTTGGCATATCGAACAAGAATAACGTTTGAGCCTCTTCTAAGCTGTTCACATATGTATCATATGTCATACACCGTACATTACCGGGGAAATCAGTCTTGTTCGGCATTACCTGAAAAACTGCCGCATACTTATGATCAGACTGTACATATGGCGTTAGCTCTATCTGGTTCTTGCCCCGATGATCAAATAACTGGTGCTCATCAATTTTCATATCCTGCAACACAATCTGCACTTTCCGATAGCCATTCCACTCATTAATACCAAGCTCACCGACAACCGATATTGGTGTTTTTGGCGTCAGGTGGTTATATAAATCGCCTAACCCAAAGCCAATACCCTCAAGTGTTTTATTTTGATGACGGAAGTGCATTTTTAAATGTTTTTTATTATTTCCAATTTGCTTTATGTCTACAGGCACCTCTTCTAAATGGAAAACAGGTTTGGGGTTGGCCATGCCAAATGGTGCCAGTTGCCTGATTTCTTCAACTAATTCTTCATTAATCTCCGGTAAGGCTATTGACTTAGCAACCTCAATTTCCTGGGTGAAATCTTCTGAAGTCAGTTCCTGGTGGATCAGATTATTCAATTCGGTTCTTAACCTCTGGAGGTTGTCTATCGGGAGCGTCATTCCAGCAGCCTGGGCATGACCGCCGAAATGTGTGAACACATCCCTTATCTTCATACAGTTTGAAAATAAGTCAAAAGCGGGGATACTCCTGGCAGAACCTTTCATGACCCCATCTTCGGTCATAATGGACAGAACGATTGCCGGTCGATCATATTTTCTAACCAGGTTTGATGCGACAATACCCAATACACCCTGATTCCAGCCTTCTTTTGCTACAACAATGACGCCCTGGTCTTCAATAGGACCTGTCATTTCTTCAGCCTCTTTCACAATAGCACTGACGATATCTTTTCGTTCCTCGTTGATTGATTGGACCATCCCTGCAATTTGATCAGCTTCATCCTGTACATCTGTCAACAGCAGATGGACTGCCAAATCGGCATCCTGTAACCTTCCGACCGCATTCAACCTTGGCCCGATTGAAAATCCGATATCTTGTTCGGAGACGCTATCATCAATGCCACTAACTTTCATTAAAGCCTTCAGCCCTGGTTTGGCGGAACGTGACAAAGCTCTCAGGCCGTAATAAGCAATAATGCGATTTTCCCCCTGTAACGGTACAAGATCGGCAATTGTTCCAACAGCCGCATAATCAAGCAGCTGTTTCGGAAAATACCCGAGCAGACGTTCAGCAAGCTTAAGTGCGACACCTGCCCCTGCAAGCTCTTTAAAACCATAATCAGGGGAACATTTTGGATGAATGATCGCGTAAGCATCCGGCAGTTGCTCCTGTGGTTCGTGGTGATCCGTAATGATCAGATCTATCCCAAGATTTTTAGCGAAAGCTGCTTCATTTACTGCAGCAATACCGGTATCTACTGTTATAATTAAATAGTACCCATTTTCATATGCCGCTCTGAATGCTTCTTCGTTCGGGCCGTAACCTTCTGTGAAGCGATTCGGGATATAGTAATCACAGTGGGCGCCTAGCTCCCGCAGTGTTTTGATCATAATCGCTGTTGAACTGACTCCATCAGCATCATAATCACCGTATACAAGAATTTTTTTATCAGCTTTAATTGCTCTATGTACCCGTTCTGCAGCTTTATCTATATCTGACAACAACTGTACACTATATAATTGATCTAAATCAGGAGAAACAAACGCTTCAGCTTCTTCATGTGTTGTAATGCCCCGCTGAAGTAACAATTCTTTGATAAGCGGTGAGAATCGGTTGGAATCCCAATTAGGTATATCATTTTGACTGTCTCTGAATTTCCATTTCATTTTACTCTCTAACATAAACTCACCCCTGACTAACCCAGTATACAGGAGATAGCCACGGGGAGCAATCAGGTTTATTTATCGTCGGTTTCTTGTTTGTTATTGGCTGACTGGTCATATCCTTTCTGTTTGTAGGCATCTGTTGTATGTAAGCCATGTTTAGTCAAGATCTCTTTCATTTGTTTATTTTCTGATATGAGTGTATTGCGTTCGCGCTGCAGGCGGATCATTTTTACAAGTCCGACGGCTGCTGTTATGATCCCGCCCATTAATACAGAAAACAGGATAACCAATATTAACGGTGCCTCACCACTGCCAAAGAAGTAATTGACTTCCACTGGATCAACATTAATCACTGCAAAAATGGCGACAATTAATACAAAAATAATGGCTAGAATAACATAAGTCTGTCCTCGCAAATTTATCCTCCTTAATAAACGGCTTTGTAGTTAAGTTACCCTTTTTCATTTCTGGATAACCATAAGGAAACCCCTGAAGTTCTCTAACCTCAGGGGTCTGATTTAACCCACATGTAACTGTCCCTAAATGCCCGGTTCTGTTCAACTCCCACTGATTAAAGTTTCACTTTACTATACTTGCGGGCCTTCCGTACGTTTCTTTTTGGCATAGACAACCGGTTTGTTCTTGATATTTCTTCCGCGCCAGACAAGCCACAGCTGAGACGCAAGGAATAATGACGAATACGTACCGGCAAGAAGACCGACTGCCAGTGCGATGGCAAAGCCGGTAATCGACTGCGCACCAAGGAATAAGAATGCGAGTACCGCAATCATGGTTGTAACTGTCGTGTTAATACTGCGGGTCATTGTCTGCACAAGACTTCGATTGACAATCCTAGCTAGTTCCTTAAACGATTTAACCCGTTTCTTTTTCTTGAGATTTTCACGTATTCGGTCAAACGTGACAATCGTATCGTTGATGGAATAACCGATAATCGTGAGTATCGCTGCAACAATCGTCACATCAAACTCGATCTGCGTCAGACTGAAAACTGCCAATATGAAAAATGCATCATGGACCAGGGCAATAATCGCTGTAATACCGAAAAACAATTCAAATCGGATGGTGACATAGATGATCATGCCGATAGAGGCGATTGCCACTGCATAAAGCGCATTTTTCACCAGTTCCTCGCCAACTATCGGAGAAACAACACTGACACTCGTATCCGCATTGAAATTCTCCTGGAAGTACGATTGTATATCAGAAATCCGGTCTTCATCAATTACCCGGTCATAGCGGAGAATGGCTCCCCCATTATTATCGCCTGTCAGTACAACTGACTCGGCTTGCAAGTCCAGTTCTTCCAAACCGCTTTCTATTTCCTCAGTATTCAGGCTGTTTTCTGCCGATAGCTGAATTCTAGATCCGCTTGTGAAATCAATTCCGGGATTGAGCTGAAACATTCCCAGTGAAGCCGTTCCAAGAATAACCATCAACGCAGAAGCTACAAAGAATTTTTTGCGATGCTGAACCACATTGGGCTCCCGGTTAAACACTTTCGGCTCATATTCATTTGAATCGGCTATATCCTTAATATCTTTTCGCTTTACACCGAACCAGCCTGGGCGGTTCTTCAAGAATTTGCTCTTAACCCAGAGCCCCATCAATAATCTTGTGCCATAAACTGCTGTCAGAAAGCTGACAACTATACTGAGAATCAGCATCGTGGCAAACCCTTTAACAGCGCTCGTACCAAAAATGAACAGGACTGCTGCCGCCAGGATTGTTGTAATGTTAGCATCCACAATGGCTCTGAGCGAGTTTTTCGAACCTGCTCTGAAGGAAGCCTGTACGGATTTGCCTTCTCTCAGTTCTTCTTTAATCCGTTCAAAGGTAATCACATTCGCATCGACTGCCATACCGACACCAAGAATCAGCGCCGCTATCCCCTGCAAGGTGAGCACACCGTTCATCAGATTAAAGACTAATAGTACCAAAAAGATATAAACACTTAAATTAATAGCTGCAATAATGCCAGGGAAACGATATACAGCCATCACGAACAGAAAGACAATGGCAATGCCGATAATGCCTGCGAAGACAGTTTTATCCAATGCCTGTTCACCGAACTGTGCCCCGACTGTATTGGAATAGAGCTCAGTCATGTTGACCGGCAATGACCCGGCATTGATAATATCGGCCAGCCGCTGGGCAGATTCTACGGTAAAATCACCGTTAATCATCACATCCGTCGTATTCAGGGTTTGATCAACCTGAGGAGCTGAAACATATTTTGGATCCTCTGTGCCATATTCCTCTGCAAATGAATTACCTTCCTGATAGTCCATCCACATGACAAGCAGGTTATCCGGATAAGGCGTTTCCGGGTTTTGTTTGTCTTTTATTCTGCTGGTGATTTCACCAAATTGTGATCCATCCTTCAGCTGCAGTGTGACGATCGGTTGGTTTGTCTGCTGGCTGAAATCCTGCTGTGCAGCGCCTTCTACAAAGTCTGAACCATCCAGAAGCCTCTCGTCTTCAACATTCCGTAAAGACAATCGTGCAGATGTTGATAATAAGTCACGGGCTTCTTCTTGATTTTCAACCCCTGCCAGCTGTACGCGTATTCGATCGTCGCCTTCGATATTTATATTTGCCTCACTGATACCCAGACTGTTCACACGCTCATTAAGAATTCTGACGGTATTTTCGAGGAGTTCTCTGTCAGTTTCCTGGTCTTCCTCAACAGGCTCAACTTGATACAAAATTTCAAAACCGCCCTGAAGATCGAGACCCAGCTTAATATCTTTCGCAATTCCAGTTACCGTTGAACCAATCGTTCCTGCCAATACAAGTACGATCAGAAAAAAGGCAACAATTCTGCCTCTGGTTTTCATCTGTCGTTTTTCCTCCCTTAAATTCCGAGGGTCATTCGTTATGTATCATTCATTTATTTCTTCCTGATCATTTTCAGTCAATGCTGCAATTGACGCAGCCAGGTTATCATCCTGATAGGCGTTGATTGTTAAATAACTCATATAAATATTTGAAGACAAATGAAAAATATCCTGAACCACTTCATATAAACGTTTGGAAGGATCCCCCTTCCATACTTTCTCTTCAAGACATTGCCATACATCCTCAGCAGTTGCATGATTATACCCTATAAGCCGCAGTTCACCTGCTTTACTTTTTAACGCCGGTTCGATATCCGCTTTCCATTCACTGACTGCTTTCATCATACTCTCAACCATCCCCCCTTCGCAAACCCTTTGCCGCTTTATATCGTGATGCTTGTCATGCTTGGCCCACCATATTGCATATATATCATTGTATCTGAAAATATATTTTTTGAGAAGGTAGGTCGGCAATATTGACCAAACAAACATTTCTGCAGGGAACGCTAATCCTGATAATGGCAGGCATGATAACAAGACTGCTCGGCTTTATTAACCGACTGGTTATAGCAAGGGTGATGGGCGAGGAAGGTGTCGGTTTATATATGATGGCACTTCCCACACTATTTCTGGTTATCACACTCACACAGCTTGGGCTTCCAGTCGCGATTTCCAAACGCGTATCTGAAGCGGAAGCCAAAAATGATAAAGCTAAAATCAAGCGGATTCTTGTCATTTCAATGCTCGTAACCGGTATAACGAGTGTTGCTTTTACAATTGGTATGATTACCGCAGCTCCCTTTATTGCAACAACATTGCTGACTGATGAACGGACACTGTATCCGCTGGTTGCCATCAGCCCAATTGTACCGATTGTTGCCATCTCTTCTGTTCTCAAAGGCTATTTTCAGGGAAGGCAAAATATGAAGCCGCAAAGCTATGCACTGGTCATCGAACAGTTTATAAGAATTATTTTTGTTGCTTTTTTTGTAAAACTGCTGCTGCCTTATGGCGTTGAATTCGCTGCAGCCGGTGCCATGTTTAGTGTTATACTCGGTGAACTTGCATCGATGTTATATTTGAGCGGTGTTTTTAAACGGCAAAAAATTGTACGAGTCCGGAACCGATTCTTTCATTATGTCAAGTCCAGCAAAAGTACATTGCAGGAACTGTTTTCCATTTCATTGCCAAGTACGGGAAGCCGGCTGATCGGCAACATATCACACTTTCTGGAGCCGATACTCGTTGCGCAAAGTCTCGCCATCGCTGGTATTTCCAGTTCACTGGCGACTAAGCAATACGGTGAATTGACCGGATATGTATTACCATTGCTTTTTTTGCCTACATTTATTACAAATTCGCTATCAATTGCATTGGTCCCCTCCATATCGGAGGCTGATGCACATCAAAATAAACACCTAATCCATTATCGGATTCATCAATCCATCAGAATCTCATTTGCATCAGGAGCGATTGCAACCGTTGTGCTTACTTTATTCGCAGCTCCAATCTTAAATTATATGTATGGAACCGATAATGCAAGTCATTTTTTAGTACTTATGGCTCCTTTTTTCATCCTGCTCTATATTCAATCGCCACTACAGGCTGCACTGCAGGCACTCGACCTCGCAAGACCAGCCATGTGGAACAGTTTAATCGGTGCAGCCATTAAACTCACTGTTCTCTTCTTGTTGGCGTCAAATCCGAATTTTGGCATAAACGGTGTTGCAATCGCCATGTCCGTCGGTGTTATCCTTGTGACATTATTGCATCTAGCCAGCCTTTATAAGGAAATCGGATTTATGATAGCAGGCGGGGACCTGGTGAAAATGGGCATGCTTGTCTCTCTGACATGGATTTGCGGGAGTTTTTTACGAGGGATGTTTACAGGTCTGGAGTCCAACCTGTTTGTGTTTGCCCTGACGCTCATTGCTTTACTGGTCATCTATACCATTCTGCTCTTTATTTTACGGTTCCTTACAAAAGAAGAGCTGAAGCAAATACCTGTCCTGCAAAAATGGCTGTCATAGTATGAACAAGTGAAGACTCAAACAGCTGTTTTGCCTACTCTATATACTAAATTTTTATATCCTTCTGTTCTTTCTTTCCATATAAAAAACGCCGGTGCCCCCGGCGTTATATTTTTGCAACTAAAGCTTTCGCCATTAAAGCTTGGCGATCTGCCGGGTTTTCTAAACATTAAGACATATATGGAATTAAATACCGAATGTAAATATAAATTGTTGATACCACCAGTGATAAAACAACAAACGGAATGCCGTACAGCATATAACGAATGAACGACAGTTTTTCCCCCTCCCCTTCAGCGAGACCCGCCACCACCACATTGGCAGAAGCTCCGATAAGCGTTGCATTACCTCCCAGACAGGCCCCCAACGCCAGAGACCACCATATAGGATCCAAATAGACCATGCCATATCCCTGGAATTCTTCAACAACCGGAATCATTGCTGCCACAAACGGGATATTATCAACAATACCTGAAAACAACCCGGATACCCACAAAATTAAAATAGCTGTGGCAGCAAAGTCGCCATCGGTCCAAAGAATAATGGCTCTTGCCAATTCATCAATGATCCCGGCAGATTCAAGCCCGCCTACCAGCGTAAAAAGCCCGATAAAGAAGAATAACGTCACCCACTCAACCCTCGAAAAAATGTGTTCCGCATCCAACTCTTTTTCAGTCAACAAGAGTAAGAGAACTGCGCCGCTCAATGCAATGACAGTCAAATCGATATGTAGGAATGCATGCAGCAAAAAACCCAACAGTGTCATGGTCAAAACAGCTATTGACTGATATAGCATCGGCGAGCGCACAAGATAGGCAGATGCGTCAGCTTTCATCAATTCCTCCGCGCTGCCATTTTCAGAGCGCAGTGACCTTCTGAACAAAGGCAGCACTACCATCAGCATAATGATGAACATCAACAAGGCTACTGGTGCCAAGTGGTTGATAAACGACAAAAATGTCAAGTGGTCAACGGCCTGTCCGATCATTATATTTGGCGGATCTCCAATAAGAGTGGCAGTCCCTCCAATATTAGAACTGAAAATAACGACAAGCAGATAGGGAAAAACCGGCAGTTTTAATTGTCTTGTAATTTTCAGGATGATTGGAACAAGTATAAGAACTGTCGTAACATTATCCAATAGCGCTGAACCCATGGCAGTAAGTATGCTCACAGCAATTAACAGCGGAACCGGCGAACCCCGCACTTGCTGGGATAGCCGAACGGCAATAAACGAAAACAGACCGGTCTTTTCGGTAATCGAGATGAGAACCATCATTGAGAACAGTAATGCGATTGTGTTCCAGTCAATATATTTCGTAAACATGTCATCAACGCTGTAAATTCCGGTTAATAGCAGCAATGTTCCACCAGCCATTGCTACAACAGCCCGGTTAATCTTTTCAGTCATGATAAATAAATAACTGACAGCAAAAATGACTCCAGCCAATATAACGTCCATAAAGCATCCTCTTTCAGTGTAATAGGTGACCCTTCTTACAAATATATGCCAGAGACCATAAAATATTTTCAGTCTTTTTTTCGGTTTGGACGAATATGATAATGATGCATGGACACATGGACAATCATTTGGAGGGAGGCTGAACGAGCGTGCAGAAACAGCAATTTATTGGCCTGCTGTATGGATGGATTATTATTCTCGGGTTGTTACTGCTGACAAGTATCATTCTGGCATTTTTACTTCGATTTACCGGGATGAATGAAATGACGCTCTCCTGGATCACATTGGCTGTTGGACTGATCAGTTTATTTATCGGCGGCATTGTTGCCGGTGTTAAAGGAAAAGAAAAGGGCTGGGTCATAGGAACAATAACAGGGGCAGGTTTTACACTATTTACCTTCCTTGTGCAATACCTGGGCTACCAGCAAGGGTTTTCACTGGAACAGTCACTGCACCATGCAGGCTTCATATTGGCAGCACTTCTTGGTGGCGTTATCGGAGTGAATACGATCAAATCGGAAAGCTAAAAACATAAAGAAGTCAGTTGCGGATGCACTGACTTCTTTTTATTGGCGCTTTTTAGCTTCTGCCTTTATGTATTAACTCATAAAGTTCTACTGCGCATTATCAGTTTTAACTTCGCGGATTGCTGAACGATCATACGTCAGTTTCGGACCGTCACCAGCCTGAAGCACGACTGTATCTTCATCAAGTGCATGAATCTCGGCATGAAGACCGCCGATTGTCACCACTTTATCACCTTTTTGCAAATCAGCCTGCATTTGTCTTACTTGCTTCTGCCGCTTTTGCTGAGGGCGGATGAGCAGGAAATAAAAAATCACAAACATTAAGATAATCGGTAATAGTGACACTAATGTATTCACTTGCATGTCCCTCCTTTATTAAAAGTTCTTCGCATTCTCTTTATTAAAACCATACTGTTCAAAGAATGCTTCTTTAAAATCGCCAAGCCTGTCTTCAGCAATTGCTGTACGTACTTGCTCCATTAATTTTAACAGAAAATACAAGTTATGGTAAGTAGTAAGCCTGAATCCGAATGTTTCATTGCATTTTACCAAATGCCTGATATAGGCACGCGTATAATTCCAGCATACATGACAATCACAATCTTCATCAATCGGGCTGAAATCCCGGGCATATTTGGCATTACGTACAACCAGTCTGCCATCCGAAGTCATACATGTCCCATTACGGGCAATACGCGTCGGGAGTACACAATCAAACATGTCGATGCCGCGGATTGCTCCGTCGATCAATGAATCCGGTGAGCCGACACCCATTAAATAACGTGGTTTACCGGAAGGCAGCAGCGGGGTTGTATATTCCAACATGCGGTTCATGATATCTTTGGGTTCACCGACTGACAACCCTCCAATCGCATAACCGGGAAAATCAAGCGATACCAGATCCTCTGCACTCTGTTTTCTCAGATCTTTGTGCTCTCCCCCCTGGACAATACCGAATAATCCCTGTTCAGAAGTGCGTTCGTGGGCTCCCAAACAACGCTCTGCCCAACGTGATGTCCGTTCAACCGAAGCTTTCATATAATCATGTGATGCCGGGTATGGCGGGCATTCATCAAAGGCCATCATAATGTCTGAACCAAGTGAATTTTGAATGTTCATTGCTTTTTCAGGAGAAAGGAACAATTTCTCTCCACTCAAATGATTCCGAAAATGAACGCCTTCCTCCTTTATATCCCGCATATCACTCAGGCTGAAGACCTGAAAACCGCCTGAGTCAGTTAAAATCGCGCCACCCCAGTTCATAAATTGATGCAGTCCCCCTGCTTCCTCAACAATATCTTCCCCAGGCCGCAACCATAAGTGGTATGTATTGGACAAAATAATATTGGCATTCATCTCTTTTAATTCTTCCGGGCTCATCGTCTTTACGGTCGCCAATGTTCCAACTGGCATAAATGCCGGTGTGTCAAATGACCCATGCGGTGTATGGACCTTTCCAAGACGCGCACCTGTCTGCTTGCATGTTTTTATTTGTTCATACGTAATTGCGTTCATATTATTCGTTCCTTTGCTGTAAAGTGAAACTTCAATAAGGGGGCTCTTTTATCCCCCACTGATTGTTAGTTGAACAGAATCGGGCATTTAGGGCCAGATAGACGCTGTATTTTCTGCGGATTACTGTCCATTAGATGCGGGATATAAGATTCACCTTTTACTATCCTAATTTGAATTATAGAATTAACATCGCATCTCCAAAGCTGAAGAAACGATAGCGTTCATTTACGGCTTCCTGATAAGCATACATGATGCTCTCCCTTCCGGCAAATGCGCTAATCATCATGATCAACGTCGATTTAGGCAGGTGAAAATTAGTGATCAGTCCATCAATCGCTTGAAATTCATACGGCGGATAAATAAAAATATCCGTCCATCCGCTTGATTCAGCAAATTTACCATCATTGTCACGCACAATCGTCTCCAAGGTCCTTGTTGAGGTTGTACCGACTGAAATAATTCGCCCGCCCCGTTTTCTAACTGATGTAAGTGCATCAGCAGTTTCTTTTGACATGTGATAGAACTCTGCATGCATTTTATGATCTTCAATGTTATCGGTACTGACTGGCCTGAATGTGCCCAAACCAACATGCAGCGTAATAAACTCAATGCTCACGCCCATGTCCCGAATCTCGCCAAGGAGTTCATTTGTAAAATGCAATCCTGCAGTCGGAGCGGCAGCTGAACCTTCCTCTTTCGCATAAACTGTCTGATAACGCTCTTTCTCCGGTAACTGCTTTTTTATATAAGGCGGAAGCGGCATTTCTCCAAGTTCATCGAGTATTTCATAAAATATACCCTCATACTCCAACTGCAAAATTCGGCCGCCATGCTCTTTAAGTCCAACGCACGTTGCGCGGAGTTTCCCGTCACCAAAAACGATAACTGTTCCAACCTTAGCCTTCTTGGCCGGTTTTACAAGGACTTCCCATGTAGCCTCTTCCTGCTGATGAAGCAGCAGCACTTCTACTTTTGCCCCAGTTTCCTGCTTGATGCCATATAACCTGGCCGGTAGAACCCGTGTATCATTCAGTACAAGACAATCGCCTTTTTTTAGGTAGTTTTTGATATCTGTAAATTGTTTATGCTCCACTTCTCTTGTTCCACGCTGCAATACAAGCAAACGGGAGGCTGTGCGATCTTTCAAAGGTGTTTGTGCGATTAACTCTTCCGGCAGATTAAAATCAAAATCCTCTATATTCATGATGCTCTCCTAACTATATCTAGCGAAATTTTCCTATAATAAAAAAGATGAGTGTCAAAATGATACTGACAACAATTGATGTCATGATCGGGAAATGGAACGTAAAATTATCACGTTTAATGGTGATATCTCCTGGCATTTTGCCGATAAACGACCAGATGATACCAATCACAACAAAAATAATACCGAGAATGATAAACATTTTGCCCATATTCATTTACTATCTTTCCTTATGCCAAAATGATGGTATGCTTTCGGTGTCACAACACGTCCTCGTGGTGTGCGCTGAATAAAACCGATTTGCAGTAAATACGGCTCGTACACATCTTCAATCGTTTGCGATTCTTCTCCGATTGTCGCTGCTATCGTATCCAACCCCACTGGACCACCCTGAAAACCGTCGATAATAGCATTCAGTAATTTATGATCAATATGATCTAGTCCAGCCTTATCTACCTGCAGCATATCCAATGCATCATCCGTTGTTTGCAGACTGATCTCCGCCTCCCCTTTGACTTGCGAGATATCGCGAATCCGCTTCAGAAGTCTGTTAGCAATCCGGGGCGTTCCCCTTGAACGGCTGGCAACCTCCAGGGCTGCTTCATGGGTAATCGATGTTTCAAAAATCTCGGCTGTCCGTTCGACGATATCACACAATTCGTTTGAACCATAAAACTCCAGCCTGCTCAAGACCCCAAAACGATCTCGCAATGGAGCTGATAACAACCCGGCCCTTGTAGTCGCACCTACCAATGTAAACGGCGGCAAATCAATCTGCACAGACCGTGCACTCGGTCCGTTCCCAATAACAATATCAATAAAAAAATCTTCCATTGCCGGATACAATATTTCTTCAACAGACCTTGGCAATCGGTGTACCTCATCAATAAACAGAACATCACCGGGCTCAAGGGATGAAAGGATTGCAGCAAGATCACCAGAACGTTCTATCGCGGGGCCCGATGTTGAACGGAACTGAACCCCCATTTCATTGGCAATAATTGCTGCCAGCGTTGTTTTACCTAAACCCGGAGGTCCATATAATAATACATGGTCAAGCGCTTCATCACGCATTTTAGCAGCTTGAATAAAAATACTTAAATTATCTTTAACTTTCTTCTGACCGATATACTGATTCAGATTTGTGGGGCGGAGACTGAGTTCAACAGAGGAATCCTCATTCTGTAATTCACCTGTGACCATGCGCTCATCCATCATTATCCCACCTTGTTAATTTTTCATTAGCAATGCCAGTGCTTTACGTACGATTTCATCGGTATTAGTATTGCCTACGTTTTGCAGTTCAGGGGTAATTGTTTTAATTTCCCGCTCGGTGTAGCCAAGTGATTTTAATGCTTCCCGGGCTTCCTGCAGCTCTCTTGAAATTTCGCGAGATGGGGTATCCCCGGCAGATTGGACAGGTATAGCTGCGATGGCAGACAATTTTCCTTTTAAATCAAGAATAATCTGTCTGGCCGTCTTTTTACCTATACCTGGAAAACTGGTCAGAAATTTGTCGTCTTCGCGTTCAATCGCTTCAATGAATCCCTGTGTATCAACACCTGCGAGGATAGCTAATGCACCTTTTGGCCCGATCCCGGATACGGAAATAAGTTTTGTGAACAGCAATTTCTCATCTTCATCCCGAAAGCCATACAGAACCTGTGTGTCTTCACGGACATAATGATATGTATGAATGGTTACTTTGTCATCTAATGATGCCTGAAACGCAAATGGGCTGGCACAGAAAACCTCATATCCAACTCCCTGTACATCAACAATGACAGCATCTTCATGTATATTGATCAATGTTCCTTTTATATAAGCAATCATATGACTTCTCCTTATAGATCGTGTTCAAAAAGGAGGATAAAAAGAACCGAGAAGTTCGAGGCGGCACAGTTTCGAGCACAGGAGAAACTTCCTGAATTCACATCCCATGCGTCCCACGCGACATTAGTGCTATTCTTTTCCAAGGAGCGGAATGTACGCGTTTAGATACCTGAGCTGCGGAGAAACAAGCCAACTAGAAACACCGATGTGTCATTTTTACCGGACTTTTTGAACATCCACTTATAGACCTCACCCTAGTTTAACATAAGTATCCAGGTTAGCCAGAAAGAAAACTTCCATTCTCCATACAGAAGAATAGAAGTCTCTTGGATTAACTCGATGTTTCCATGTTGTGATGGATATCCTGTGTATCCTCACTGTCTTCCAGCATATCAATCAGGTTCAGCATCTTTTGTTCATCATCTTCGGAAGGGGTGCTGTAAGTTTGCGGGAAAAATGTTACGTCTGCTTGGTCGATTTCATAATTATTTTCACGCAATTGATCACGGACATTTTGAAAATTTTCCGGGTCGGTGTATATTGCATATACACCATCCTCGGCGACAATATCATCTGCACCGGCTTCAATTGCTTCCATGCTTATCTCATCCTCATCAATGGAGTCATCTTTATCTTCAACGAGAATGTAGCCTTTACGGTCAAACATAAAAGTTACACTGCCATTCTCCCCAAGATTACCGTTATTTTTCTTAAAAGCATGCCTGACTTCTGAAGCTGTACGATTTTTATTGTCCGTTAATACATTCACAATGACAGCGACACCTCCAGGTCCATAGCCTTCATAGGTGATTTCTTCATAATGAACACCATCAAGATCACCGGTTGCCTTTTTGATGGCACGCTCAATATTATCGTTCGGCATATTGTCCGATTTTGCCTTATCAACCGCTGTCCTTAGTGTCGCATTCATATCCATGTCACCTCCGCCCTCTTTGGCGGCAGTATATATATTTTTGGCATGGCGCATAAATATTTTGCCCTTTTTGGCATCCTGGGCGTTCTTTCTCCGTTGTATATTATGCCATTTAGAATGACCAGCCATAGGACATTCTCCTCTCTCCTCAAAAATTTCCTTTTTAACTATATCAAAAAAAAGCCAATCAATAAAGCGAAACTTCATTTAGTGAGGTGCCCTCCCACACTAAATGTTAGTTGAGCAGAATCGGGCATTTACGGACAGTTAGCCCAGGTTTTCCGGGGATTACTGTCCGTTACATGCGGGGTAAAGTGAAACTTCATTTAGTGAGGTGCCCCTGGTGGGGTGCCCCTCCCACACTAAATGTTAGTTGAGCAGAATCGGGCATATAGCCATTTATCGACAAAGCTTAAAAATCTTCTCTGTCACGGTTGAAGAATTCACGCAAAAACTCCCGCATATCCCCATTTAGTTGATCGGGCCGCGCATCCTTGTTACGCATGCGGTCCCAATATATATCATCTGTATAAACGTAAATTTCTTTTGTCGGGACCATATCCTGAACTTCCTGCTCGATTCGTTCGCGCATATCCGATGGTGCCTGATCGGTCAGCATAACGCCAACGACCACCCTGTCTTCAGATACGGCAACCTGTGCTTGCCGGACATCTTTACGATTTTTTAAATGTTTCGAAATGGACATCGACATTTCATTTGTGAACAAATCACTTTGCGCGTCTTCATCTCCGTCGTTCAGCTCTTTCTGTTCACTTTGCAGGTAACCGCCTTGTTCGTCAATTCCTTGGTCCTCTCTTCCAAGCCGTTCGTTCTGTTCCTTTTCTGTTTCATAATTGATTAGCTGGGAATTCATGTGTTCCTCGGAACCTTCTTCCCCTGTTTCATATTGTGCACAGCCGATAAATAAAAAGGAAACGGCTGGTATGGTTATCCATTTGATTATCCGCATAAAAAAACCTCCCTTATCTTTAGGGTGGATAAGCGAGGTTTTTTTAAACAGTTAAATAAAGGAATTATTTATCCGTACGGTGAAATTGCTTAACGGGTTCTCGTTTATGAGCAGTTCGCCGGTGCATGCTATCAATGATTTCTCTGTCCTTATCCGGGATTTCTTTACCCTCCAGATAGGCATCAATTTTATCATAAGTCGTTCCGATTTCTGCTTCATCCGTCTGTCCTTCCCAGAGTCCGGCGCTCGGTTTTTTTGTTAAAATGTCATCTCTGACACCCAGGTACTTTCCAATTTCTCTCACCTCTTGCTTGGTAAATTCCACCAATGGGAGAATATCCACACCGCCGTCACCATATTTTGTGAAATATCCAATATGCCACTCTGCCGCATTATCTGTTCCGACAACCAGATAGTTGTAATGCGCTGCAATCGTGTAAAGGGTGCTCATTCGCAGACGTGCCCTGAGATTGGCACCTGCAAGCTGATCATTCTCCTGTTCGAATGAATTATTCTGTTTTAACTCATCGCTTATCGACGCGTACATCATTTGATGTGTTTCAGTCAAATCAACTGTCATCTCATTGATGCCTGAGCTCTCAGTCACTTTTTTCGCATGATCCATATCCTCCGGGTTACTGTTAAGCGGCAGTATCACACCGAGTGAATCATCGGGAAAGGCGCGTTGAATAAGATGAGCGACAACTGCTGAATCCAATCCGCCGCTGACACCGACCAACACCCCGTTGACGCCCGCTTCACGGACACTTTCATGGAGCCATTGCACAATTTGATCTACTGTTTTTTCCATAACTACCACCTTATTGTTATTCAAATTTCCTATAGTTTAGTTTAGCACGGTTTGAACCATTTTCAAAAAAGATTGACGCTTATTCCAATTTGTCTCAAGTTCAGTTAAATAATCGTGGGCTAATCGGCTAGAATTACCATTAATATAGTGCAGCCATTCCCGCATAATATCACTTGGAAGCAGTATTGCATCCAGCCACAGCTTCAGGTGCTTTTCGTGAACCATTTTATATGACATGAGCCGGTTCAAATCCCAGTCCAAATAAGGCAGAAACCGTTGACCGAGCTGTATATAATCATATATACCCGAAGTGCATGTCAATAAATCAAAATCGATCATAAAAACGTGGCCGTCATACCGGATAAAGTTATGTGAGGCGACATCACCATGTATCCAGATGCCTGTTTTCAGAGATTCGTTTTCTAAATTAGATAAGGGTGAATGCGCTAGTTCCTGCAATTGGTGTTCAGTTGTTTGAACAATATTCAGGAACAGTGTGGCAAAGCCCAATTGTTTAAATAAATGCTCTGTGTTTTTAAACCTTTGCAGTCTGTTGTACCAGCGTTGATAAAACAATTCCTTTCTGAAAGGTCTATTAATCCTAATGCCTTTTGTTTCGGTATGAAATGTTTGTAACGTCCGTAAGCTAGCTGCACGATCACCGGGGGAGGCATAGTTTAATTTGCGCCCTGGGATATATGGTGAAATTGTCCAGCAGTATCCATTGTCAATCAGGAATCGCTTGTCATTCGGGAATCGTCGAAATGGGACAATGAACGAACATGTCTGCCGGTCAAAAAAATGCCATTGATGTTCAACTCTCAGCCTGTTGTTATGACGTTTAAGAATTAATTGGTCTCCATTTTCCGCTTCCATATAAAAGACATGCTTTTGAATCCGATACATATAAGTCGTTTTCAGCATGCTTTTTTTCCGCAAAAAAGAAGAGAGACGATCTAAACTCATCTCGTCTCCTTGATTTAAATTATTCATTTGCTGAATCTTCTTCATCTTCGCGGAACCAGGTGTCAAAACCAGGCGGTTGCGGCATTGGAGCATGACTGTTGTACGGCAAGGTTGACGGTGGCATTTGCGGGTTATGATAGCCGTGTTGCATTCCCATCGATTTTGGCGGGAATTTCGGCCCATATGCCCCATGGTTGGTCATATTGTGGTTTTGTGACGGGCTTTCCGGCATATTCATATAGGACGGTTGTTCCATCATATTACCATAATGCGGTAACTGCGGCATTTGTCCTTGATGGTGATACATGGGATGCATTTGCATCGGCTGCTCCATCGGCTTTGGCACCGAATAATGAGGCATCGGCATTGGTTGATGATACACTGGCATTTGCATTGGTTTCGGTCCGCCGCATCCGCAATCCTTGTATCCGCCGGAATATGGGCTTACTTGCGGTGCTGGTGGTGGCGGACAAGGCTCATGCTGATAAAATGCCAGATCAGGTTTAGGAAGTGAATGACAGCATATCTTTTCTTTTTCAATTGGTTTATCCTCAGGCTGCTTGTAGGCAGGTATTTGTGGAAGATTAATTGTGGTGTAGTAGTTCATTTCCTGCTCCATAGAAGGCATTTTCGGCTGCATCGGCATCTTAGGCTTTATATCTTTCGGCTGTTTAACATCATCTTCCTTTGTAACCGGCATTGGTTTTGGCGATGTGTCTTTATACGGCTTTTCAGCAATGGGCTTCTGTGTTTCTTTCTGAACTTCCTTATGCTGCATTTCCTCTTTTTTGACTGGTTTTGATGAAGCAGGTATTTTGATTTTCATGCCTGGCATAATCATATCCGGACTTGACAGCTGCGGATTCAACTGTTTTACTTGTTCAAAATCAGCCCCGTATTGTTTTGCTATTTCCCATAATGTATCGCCTTTTTGTACAATGTGAATTCTCAATTATAAACAGACTCCTTTCAATCCAGATTCGTACTGGGCAAATCACTCATTATCACCATATGCAGACAGATATCAAATGTTGAACTAAAAATAATAAAAAGCCGCCTGCACCTGATCAGTAACAGACGGCATTAATTATAAAGTGAAACTTAATCAGTGGGATTTTTCTTTATTCCCCACTTATCCTTTTTGGTTTTACATGCGGGACAAGTCGATTTGATAAACAGGGTATGTACCTAGAATTGTCACATTACAGCCGAGGGCTTCCAGTTCAGCTTTGACTCCGGGAAATAAAACATCATCATAAGGCTGATTGACATCAACAATGAAAAAATAATTCCCTAAACCTGTTTTCATTGGTCTTGATTCAATTTTGGAAAGGTTCATCCTGCGCCAGGCAAATGCTGCAAGCACTTGGTACAATGCACCGGCATAGTCACTTGGCAGTGTAATCAGCAGACTTGTCTTTTCCGCTCCAGCTTCGTGTTTAACATTGACGATCTCTTTATCTTTTGCCAGCACTGCAAACCTGGTATGGTTATTTGGATAATCGTGAATATTCTCATGGAAAATATCTAGGCCATATTCACTTGCTGCCAGTCTATTGCCTATAGCGGCTATATTGCGGTCACTGCCGCTGACCACCTCGGCCGCTTTCCCGGTCGATGAAGTAAAATTCAGTTTTGCATCCGGCATATGCATATGCAAAAATTGATGGCACTGGGCAATGGCATGACTATGTGAGAACACTTCCAGCACTTCGGATATTTCACCCGTAAATCCTGGTTTAACAAGCAAATTCTGCTGAATTGGAACGACTATCTCTGCCACTACCGGCAATCTGACCTGATGAACCAAATAATCAACTGTTATTTGCACTGTGCCTTCAATGGCATTTTCCAACGGCACAACTCCGATATCAATCTCCTCATGAAAAACTGCGTCTATACACTCCGGAACCGTTGTAAAGCTCTGTTTGTTTTCACCATTAAACGCTGTATCAACCGCCAGTTTTGTAAAAGTCCCACGCGGGCCCAAGTAACCTATTTTCACCATTCAAACTTCCCCCTATCCGCGACATCATGTATCAGCTAATCTATAAATTCAAATTCAAAATCATTCAACCTAATAATATCACCGTCGCTTGCACCACGCTTGCGCAACGCCTCGTCTACTCCCATTCCGCGCAGCTGCCGTGCAAACCGCTGTACCGATTCGTCTTTTGTAAAATCTGTCATTTTAAATAATTTCTCGACCCTAGCCCCCGACAACACAAAGATGCCATCCGAATCTCTTGTAATTGTGAACGGTGTTTCGTCTTTTTGATAGCGATAAACAACTTTTTCATCTACTTCATCGATCTCCTGTGTTTGTCTTGGAGTCCTGTCAAGCACATCCGCTACGGCATAAATCAGCTCCCTGAGTCCTTCCCTTGTCAGTGCTGAGATCGTATAAACCGGGACTTCACCCTCCAGTTTCCTTTTAAATTCATGCAGGTTTTCTTCCGCCCCCGGCATGTCCATTTTATTTGCTGCAATAATTTGCGGCCGTTCCATCAGTTTGGCATCATATTCCTTTAATTCACGGTTGATTTTAACAAAATCATCATAAGGATCTCTGCCCTCTATCCCCGCCATATCAAGGACATGGAGCATTACGCGTGTCCGTTCTACATGACGTAAAAATTGATGACCTAACCCGATCCCCTCGTGCGCTCCCTCGATTAAACCGGGGAGGTCAGCTATTACAAAGCTGCGCTGATCATCGGTATCAACGACCCCAAGGTTAGGCGTCAGCGTTGTAAAGTGATATTCGGCCGTTTTAGGCTTGGCAGCACTTACTACTGACAGTAGTGTAGATTTTCCTGCACTAGGAAAGCCAATTAACCCAACATCAGCAAGCAATTTTAATTCAACCTTTATATTACGCTCCTGACCTGGTTCTCCATTTTCAGACAGTTCCGGCGCCGGATTTCTTGCTGACGCAAAACGGGAGTTGCCGCGCCCTCCGCGGCCACCTCTTGCAATGACAGCCTCCTGATCATGATCAGTCAAATCAGCAATCACTTCCCCGGTGTCTTCATCGCTCACTGTCGTACCGGGCGGAACATTAACAACCAATGGCACCGCATTTTTGCCGTGTTTATTTTTGCTCATACCGTTCTCACCGCGCTTTGCTTTGTAATGACGATTGTAGCGAAAATCCATCAAGGTGTTAAGCCCTTCATCAACCTTAAAAATCACGTCGCCGCCATTACCGCCATCGCCGCCTGCAGGACCGCCTTTCGGGACATAGATTTCCCGCCGGTAGGCAGCAATACCGTCTCCGCCGTCACCAGCTTTGACATACACCTTAACCTGATCAACAAACATATTCGATCCACCTCATTTTATGGAATACTGACTGTACATTTGAATTCATCTTCCCGTTGTTGGATTGTCATATCCCAATCCAAGCTTTCCATTGTCTCTATTAAGGCTCTATTATCGGGAAATTTGCCGTTGACCGCAAATTCCAATCCAATCATATCCTGATCCACATCAAACAGTGATATGACCAATTCATATAATTGCATCTCATCAGATAACTTCACTATTGTTTTCATTACTTTTTCACAACGTTCTGCAAGCAGTTCGTCCACTGACTGTAACGATTTGTTGGCAGTGCGTATATGATATGTCATCCGAAAATTCGTATGTAAGAAATTAAATTGTAAAAGATATAGCGCAAACTTCGGGGCATTTAAATTGACGACTCTACCTTCCTCCTGCAGCTGCCCCATATAATCCTTTAATTTTTTTTGCACTTTGTCTGTTTTCCCCATGCTAAGATATCCCTGAATGATCTGCAAATGGTTCATTAGGTCGTGCCGATAATGACGGAGTATCTGGATGACGTCTGTCTCTTTCATGTTTTCTCCCCCTCAAGTAGTAAGAAAAGTATAGCAAAAATCGACGCACTATACCAAAAAAACCCCAGCCAAAACTGACTGGAGTTTGTATTGTTTGTTGAAAAAAGCTTATGCTTCTTTAGCTACCGGATAGACACTGACTTTTTTACGGTTGCGGCCAACACGCTCATATTTCACAACACCGTCAATTTTGGAGAATAGTGTATCGTCTCCGCCACGGCCTACGTTCATACCCGGATAGATCTTTGTACCGCGCTGGCGGTACAGAATGCTTCCGCCATTTACGAATTGACCATCGGCACGCTTGGCGCCAAGTCGTTTTGATTCGGAATCACGGCCGTTCTTAGTACTCCCGGCACCTTTTTTCTGAGAAAAAAATTGCAAATCCAAACGCAGCATTTTACGGCACCTCCTTATCGTTCCTTAATCGTTATAGATTCGCTGTATTCCTGTTCAATCGTTTTCAGGGAGACAAGCATACCTTCAAATAACAGCTGGACTTTCTCCATTGTATCATCCGTTACGCCAGCAGGGATAGCCACCCAAAGGTAACCGCCCTCACCCCCCTGCTCGATCTCCAGATCTGCATCGCTTAATGCCATTACTGCATTGACAGCCCCAAAGGAAACAGCCGAAACACCCGCACACACTAAGTCATATCCGTAAGGACCGCTTGCAGCATGACCGGACAATTCGAACTGTTTAATCTGACTCTCTTGTCTTTTTATAATGACATTAATCATAGTTTAAACCTTTAGACATTGATTTTGTCGATTACCAATTTTGTATAAGGCTGACGATGGCCCTGTTTACGGTGGTAGTTCTTCTTCGGCTTATACTTGAAAACATCAATCTTTTTCTGACGACCGTGTTTTTCAACTTTCGCCGTAACAGAAGCACCATCAACATATGGAGCACCGACTTTCACGTCATCTCCACTGATGAACAGAACTTTATCAAACGTAACAGATTCATCTGTATCAGCTGTCACTTTTTCAACATAAACTTCCTGTCCTTCAGTCACTTTGACCTGCTTGCCGCCTGTTTCAATAATTGCGTACATGTCTGCACCTCCCTGAATAACCAAGACTCGCCATACAGGTACTCCATTGATTATGGATTTTATAAACCTGTTCTGAGCGGTTGTAGCACTGGTGCTACGATGAATAACGTATAAATATTATCACGATACAAAATCAGTTGTCAAGCGTTACCGCAAATCATTTTATGAAACACGGGTAATGATCTCGCCAATTGTTTTGTTGTAACGCCGTTCGTGAAAATAACTGTGAAGGCATTCCATCTCGTCCATCTGCCGTCGGACGTTTCCAGGAAGTGTAACATAAACCCTATGTGCTCTGTCCCTACGAAAACGATTGAATACGTCCATTAACCTATCGCGGTGCGACACTTCTATTGGCTGAACACGCCTGAAATGGTTTTCCCCGTGGTAACGCCGCAATAAAAACCGTATAAAGACATAATAGCGCTGCTTCCAGTCCCTTCTATTTTCCATAACCAAAAAGGAGAACAAAAGAAATGCACTAAGTGTAAAAGGCATTACGAGCACTACTGCAGCTGCTAAAATCACATTCAAAATTAACGAAAATATGACAGCAAATTCGTATGCTTTACGATAGGGAAGTTTTTCTGAAAGTGTCAATAACACCAATTTGCCGCCATCCAACGGCCATATAGGCAGCAAATTAAACAATAGGATTACCGTATTATAAAAATATGCGGTTTCAATAATAGAGGGTAACATAAACTGGGTTCCGGACAGCATGAACAGGAACAGGTAAATGAAACCATGCTGAAGCGGTCCTGCCAGTGCAACACATACTTCTTCATGAAAGGGCCTTGTCCCATGCTCATCCGTATCCATAACACCGCCAAATATCCATAACATTACCCCGCGAATCCGCCAGCCAAACCATTTCGCAGCTGAAAAATGTCCCAGTTCATGAATCAGGACAATTGTCAGGATCACCATCAGTTCAATAAACGTACCGGTTAAAAATGAAATGATGATAAATATTAGTAAAATTGGGTGGATGTGGACTGACGGTAAAAGATTACTCCGAATCATCAACTTGAATCACCTGTACAGGGTCCACATACGAATTATTTTTTTCAATAGCAAAATAGACATTTTTATTGTTGGTATCCGGGGTGAATATGCCAAGTTTTTGACCGCGATTGATAAACTGATATAAATGAACATCAATCGAACTTAAATTACCGTACACGGTTTCACTGTTATCAGCATGCTGGACAACAACGGTCTTGCCTGTTTCCTGGTCATTGCCGGCAAACGTCACCACGCCCCCCTGCAAAGCTGAAACGGCTGTTTCTTGTTCTGGTGCCAGCTTTATTCCAGTTCCATTCACCTGAAATGTTTCAGAAACAGACCCGTTTACTGGAAATGCCAAAGCCTCACCTTGGTCGGGAGACTGAGATGAAGATATGGCCATCGGAGCTCCGAATGTTTCCTGATACCACTGGTTGACACTAGCAAAAGGGAATTCTTCTGTCAGCGTATTGGCTGTCCACTCTTTAGGTGCGGAAAGTAGTTCTGAATCAGTCTGAAATAGTAGCGCTGTTGAGAGGAAAAGCATTGCCGACAAGACCCCTTTAATGGCAAAACCAGTAATACGGCCATCACTGGGTTTTGAGGGCCCACTGTCATCAGTAAAGACAGGGAAGTAGCCGTGTTTTTCTTCTTCTTGCGGTAAGGATGATGACAGAATTTGTTTCGTGGAATTTTTTCCGGCCGTACCGCGCATTTTTTTCCGCTGATTAATCGATTTCCTTACGTCTTTTACCCCTTTTTTCATTCGCTTCACAACCCTTGTCATGCATTTGTACAAGTGTATGAACTTAAGGGGAAAGTTATGATATAAACGGTATGATGGTTTTCCTGCATTTAAACCGGTATATAATTTCCTAACTACCAAAAACACACGCAGCAATTAGTAAAAACTGCTGCGTGTGTTTGAACAGAATTGGACCTTTACGGCGGGAAAGTCAGGATCGTATTCCGAAAAACTGCTTCACCTTTTGTAACATTCCTTTTTCTTCTTCCAATGATTGAAGCGGAACAGTTTCGCCTAATATGCGGCGAGCAATGTTCCTGTATGCGATTGAAGCTTTGGAACTCCCTTGCAGTGCTACAGGTTCACCACTGTTGGATGCTTTGATCACTTCATCATCATCAATTACAATGCCAAGCAGATCAATGGAGAGTATCTGAATAATGTCATCTATATCCAGCATATCGCCGTTTTTCATCATATGGTTCCGGATGCGGTTGATGACCATTTTGGGCGGTTCGAGTTCCTCGTTTTCCAGCAGACCGACAATTCGGTCTGCATCTCTGACACTGGACTTTTCCGGAGTTGTGATAACGATTGCTTTATCGGCGCCGGCAACTGCATTTTGAAACCCTTGCTCTATGCCTGCCGGACAGTCGATAATAATATAGTCATAGGTTTGCTTTAATTCCTCAAGGATTTTTTTCATGCCATCTGTTGTTACAGCTGATTTATCACTCGTCTGGGCTGCAGGCAAAAGTGTCAGATCCTCAAATCGTTTATCTCTGATCAACGCTTGTTTCAGTTTACAGCGCTCCTCAATCACATCCACAATATCATAAATGATCCGATTTTCCAGACCCATGATAACGTCGAGATTACGCAGGCCAATATCCGTATCAATCAGGCAAACTTTTTTTTCCATAAGTGCCAATGCTGTGCCAATATTTGCAGTTGTGGTCGTTTTACCTACTCCGCCTTTTCCGGACGTAATGACTATTGCTTCACCCATACAGTATTCTCCTTTCAAACCCGCTTATATCTTTTCGTTTGTGTGAAAGAACCTGGAGCCGATCAATGGTTATTTTATCCTGCTTTTCATCAATGAGGCCGCATTCCATATAAACGCCTTCCGTCTCGTAGTCAGGCGCCCGGCTTATATAGTCTGCTATTCTAAGCTGGTTCGGTTTCATATAGGACGCGGCTATGACCGCCCCCCGATCCCCGTGTGCCCCGGCATGGGCAACACCCAGCAAATTCCCCATGATAAACACATTGCCTGTGGCTATAACTTTACCCCCGGGATTGACATCACCGATTAGCAGCAGATCCCCGGAATTTTCCAATACCTGTCCGGACCGTACAACTCTATTAATCACCTTAATATCACTGTCTTCTTTCCATTTAATAGCTTCATCCCGGTGGACAACATTAGAATCGAAAAGCTCAATCTTAAAACGGTTTTTATCACCAATCAGATCCCGCAGCTGCTGTTCTTGCCGGTCGTTTATATACCGGTTCCCCAATTTTACGGTGACCGGTACAACCGGGTCGTCAATTTTTGGATTATACTCCGAAAGCTTATCAGCAAGCTCCGCCGTTACCTCATCAAATGATTCCTGATCATCAATGACTAAGGTCAGTCCGTCTTTAGTCCCCTTAATTGTAATCGTTTGGTTCTTCTCACGCACGTTGCATTCACCCCAATAATTCTGCCTGACATCACATACGATTAAATTTCGTGCTGCCTGATAACTGTTCTTCTTTCCATTTGACAAGCCGCTTTACGAAAAATGGATATAATACGAGCAGAAATAAAATGTTGACAATAATGGTGGGGATCAGTCTATCAATTAAATAATCCCCCCACACTAATTCAGCTATCCCTGTAACGGAAAAAACTAAATTGACAAAAACCTCAACAAGTATTAAGCCTATAGTACCGAGCACTATCGTTACAAAAAAATTGGTGTGCAATATTTTAGTCAGCCCGTGTACGATATAAGCACCCAGTGCATAGCTGAACATATAAACACCTAATATTCCGGTATAGACAACATCTGTCAAAAGTCCAAATAACAAACCGTAAAAAACAGAAAAATATGTGTTTTCCCGATCATAGAACATAGCTACCAGGATAAGAAATATAAATACCCAGTGAGATACGAAAACCAGATCGCCCTTCAAAAAAGCTGCCGGTAATATATCCAGTGCAATACCTTCCAAAATCAACAGAAGAAAGAGTACCAGGGGAATCAGTAATCGTCTCATGACGACCCATCCTCCCCATTTTCTTCTGAAGCAGTCTCATCAGGCTGCGCCCGCTCGACAACTATAACATTATTGATATCATACATATCAACCATTGGCTCTACAAAGGCAGTGCTGGTCAGTCCATATTGGTCTGGCTTAACTTCCTTTATCTCACCGATTTGCAGACCTGCCGGAAAGACTCCACCCATACCGGAGGATAGGACCAATTCCCCTTCTTCCAAATCTTTGTCCGACTCCTCAATAATTCTGAACAGCAAGTGATCTGATTCTTTGTCATAGCCTTCGATCATTCCAACAATATCATTGCCTTCATCCCTGGAAATTTTAGCAGATATCCGGTTGAATTGATCGAACCCTGTCAGCAATTTGACCGATGAGGTGAACTTTGATGGGGTTTCTACTTTACCGACCATGCCTTCAGCCGTAATAACGGCCATATCCTCTTCAACTCCATCCTGAGTACCTTTGTTAATGGTTACCTGTTCAATCCACCGTTCGGTCGAACGAGAAATAACAGTTGCCTGAATCGGGTTATACTCACGAATTGATTCGGTTTTATCAAGTGTATTACGTAGCTCAGTATTGTCCTCTTTCAATTCCTGCACTTCATACTGAAGACTATTATATTCTGCTATTTTATTACGAAGTATCTTATTTTCCTCGTAAGTGTCTCTGATATCATCAATGTTTTTAAAAATGCCTGTAACGTAATTGACCGGCGTATGTATCAAATTCTGCGCCCATCCAACTGTATCTTTAATAAATTGTTCGGCAGTTGTCTCTTCATCCCCGTCCTGTAGTGAATAGCCGATTAGCGCCACAAGAATAATAAAACCAATTAAAAGGATAAATAATCGTTTTTTTTGCAGAAGCTTCATGTCAACACCTGCTTACTCAACAGTAGGACGGGAAGATACATTCGGATGGGAGCGGAAATGGTGAATGTACTCCAGGGATTTGCCTGTGCCGATTGCCACACTTTCCAAAGGATCTTCTGTAACAAAAACAGGCATTTTCGTCTCATCGCTGATTATTTTATCCAAGTTTTTCAAAAGGGACCCCCCGCCTGATAAAACAATCCCCCGATCCATAATATCAGCGGCAAGTTCCGGCGGTGTTGTTTCCAGTGTAACCTTTACAGCTTCAACAATATCTTCAACTGTATCATTTAATGAACCCGCAATCTCCCTGGCTGTAACCGTTATTGTCTTAGGGAGCCCGGTTAGCAAGTCACGGCCTCGAATGTCCATCTCAACATCTTCTTTAACTTCTCCAGCGACACCGATATCCATTTTAATTGACTCGGCAGAACGCTCGCCAATCATCAAATTATAATGTTTGCGAATGTAATTTGTGACCGACTCGTCCATATTGTCGCCTGCAGTCCGAATCGAACGACTTGTTACAATGCCGCCGAGTGAAATAACAGCAACTTCGGTCGTACCGCCGCCGATATCCACAATCATGCTGCCTGTTGGTTCCCAGACAGGAAGTCCCGCTCCTATAGCGGCTGCAAAAGGTTCAGCAATCGGATAAGCTTCCTTCGCACCCGCCTGTTTTGTTGCATCAACGACTGCGCGCTCTTCTACCATTGTAATGCCTGATGGTACACATATCATCACATTTGGCTTTTTAGCAAACAGTGATCGTCTGCTCATCGCCTGTTTAATAAAATATTTCATCATAACTGCAGTTGTATCATAATCAGCAATAACGCCATCTTTCATTGGACGGACAACTGATATGTTACCAGGGGTCCGGCCAATCATATTCCTTGCTGATTTTCCGACTGATTCAATTTCACCTGTCTCAATATTCTTAGCAACAACAGTCGGTTCCCGTACAACCACACCCTTACCTTTAACAAAAACGAGTGTGTTAGCTGTCCCCAGATCAATCCCTAAATCCTGTGACAAACTGAATCTTCCCAATACAAATCTTCCTTTCCCAATAGCCATTCATTTGCTGACTGCAAACGAGATTAAGTACCTATAATCATTTTTCATATGTTATATAAACAATCCGAGTCCTAATCCATTATTTTAAACATGTTTTAATGGAAAGTAAATATCCACATTTATCTAAAGCAAATTAAGCGCCAATCTCAAGTAAACATTAGAAACTGGCGCTCGCCCGAATGACGTCTATTCAATTATACGAAAAAAATAAAAAAATAGATAGTATTTATAGATAACCTTTTTCCTTCAGCGAAATAAATTTCCTGTCACCGATTACCAAATGATCCAAAAGTTCAATCCCAATCATTTTACCTGATTCGACCAGGCGTCTTGTGACATGGATATCTTCCTGGGAAGGCGCGGGATCGCCCGATGGATGATTATGGGCACAGATGATGGAAGCAGCCGAACGTTTGACAGCTTCTCTGTAAATTTCACGAGGGTGCACAATAGAGGCGTTCAAACTTCCGATAAAGATAGTTTGTCTGTGGATAACCTGATTTTTAGTGTTCAAAAATAGCACAACAAAGTGTTCCTGGTTCAATAGCCGCATATCTTCCATAATATAATCCGCTCCGTCTTCAGGCGAGCGGATGACATACCGGTCATCAGGTTTGTACCGATTCATTCGTTTTCCTAGTTCCAAAGAAGACAGCAGCAATACCCCTTTAGCCATACCAATACCTTTAATGGCCGTCAATTCCTCAATTGTTGCCTCCTTCAATAGGTTTAATCCTTCAAAATGCATTAAAATACGGTTCGATAAAGCCATTACTGACTCTTTCTTTGTCCCGCTTCCGATCAGAATGGCTAACAGTTCCTGATTGGATAAATGGCCTGGTCCATGTTTGAGAAAACGCTCCCGTGGCCGGTCTTCTTCCGGAACATCTTTTATCATAATCGGCGATGAGCTCATTCAAAAGTCCTCCCTATATTAAGATAGACTTATCGTACCCGTTCCTCTTCGTAGGGACAACTTCGTAAAAAACCATTCCAAAAGGGATTGGCATCTCTAAAGCCCAAAAATCCCCCGGGAAAAATTCAGCTTTTCAGCTTGACTGAATTGCTAAAATGCAAAATCAACTATTTTAGCAGTTAAAAAGTATAAATACTTTCTTATTGCATAAGTGCAACTTAGGCTTTCGCCATAAAAGCTTGGCGATAAGCCAAGTTTTCTAATAGTTAACTTGCCTCGCGTATTATCATTGTGAAATCAGTTGACTAAATTGTTCCCACATATTCAGGAGAATCACCTGATCCTGCCATTTGTCCGTCTGTCCCATTGCTTGATACTGTTCGTTCACAAATTCAATGAAGCCGGAAATGGATTCGGTATCTTCCGGAACTGCATCAATAACCTCCGACCAGGCATCTTTTGAAATATGATTGCCGCTGCTGACAGAACCGAACGATTCATCCCACTGCTGTTTATACATTTGAAGCCATTCTTTTTCGTTGTCTGTCAACGTGATTTCGTTCGCCTCTGTTTGCCATTCCTTGACATAAACTTCTATTCCATTATTAGTGAATTCGGTTGCCGTTTGTTCTGCCTGTTGCTCGGAATTGCTTATTCCGGATAGAACGAAATAAAAACTTTCATTCTCCCAAATCATGGCAGAAAGACCTGCATCCTGGACAGCTGTTGCCATTTCTTCGGCATTTGCTTGTTCACTGAATTTGCCTGCCTGAACCACATAAGCACTATGTGCATCGAATGCTGCAGCATCAGTTGATTCAGCATCGGCCGTATCTGTATTTTCCTCATCGGCTGCCGCGGACAAAGAGGGGCTTTCCTGCTGACTTATATTGCCGTTAATGTCCACGAACATATTAAGCATGAAAAAACCCAAAAATGCCCCGATAATGACCGCAGATATGGAAGCGATGAAAAATGGCTTGGCCATTTTGAATTTGGACTGTTGGTTATAGTAGATTTCCTTGCTATGACCTTTTTTGCCATCCTTACTTTCATACCTAAGGTATTCGGGTACATCGGAATTCTCCATTGCTGCTGCGTGCTCTTTGTTGGATTCATTAATAGAATGTTTTTTATTGTTTTTGGCATTCTTATTCTTCTTTGTTTTCTTGCCATTCGTCCAGACATCTACTTTTTTATTTTTCCCCAACCGTTTTTCCCTCCATATACAAGTTTGTTCCACTCTAGCATATGGATGGTAAAAAGTAAGACGATTATTGTCAATCTTCCAAAAAAACTTTCAACATAATACAACAAAAGCGAAAGTGCCCGGTTCAATAAGTTACAGCCACCCCATATTGTCAGCAGCAAAATTCCTTACCATACCAATAAAATGTAATGAACCGGTTATAAAATAACCCGCATTCTCCTGTTCAAAGCTGATTAGTCTGATAGCCTGGCGCCAGTCGCTCTGGTATCTGACATGCCGGGCCTCGCTGAATTGCTGCAGCTGCTCAAGTCCGGCGGCCCGCGGATGATCAAAAGTCGTCAATGTAACAGAAGAAAAATGGGGTTCCAACGTTTTGAGCATTTGTTTTAAATCTTTATCCTTAAATGCTGCAAAAAGGAGGTGTCTTTCCATATTGATAAAACGGTCTGCAAGTGTTTCCGTGAAAGCACGTACACCCGCAGGATTGTGAGCCCCGTCCAATATAATGGCTGGTCTCTGATGAATTTGTTCAAACCTGCCGGGAATCCTGGCAACTGTCAACCCACTCAAGTAATTATTCCGGCTCAGTTCAAACCCATTACGCTCGAGAATGACAAGTGTCATTATAGCCAAAGAAGCATTTCTGACTTGATGCTTTCCGGCTACCTGTAGTCTTGCTTCCATACTGATTCCGGATTCCGCACACCATTGGAACGTCTGTTCAGTTCCTTTCATGCCGGTGGTTTTATATTGAAATGATTCATCTGCCAGATAGAGCGGGGCATTTTTACTTTTTGCTTCAGCTTCTATGACCGATAATGCTTCACCAATCATTTCCCCGGCAATAACAGGCCTGTTTTTCTTTATAATGCCAGCTTTATGATACGCAATTGATTGAATATTTTCTCCAAGAAAATCCGTATGATCCCACGACACATTTGTTATAATGGACAAAATGGGGATAAAACAGTTCGTTGTATCTTCTCTGCCCCCCATGCCCGCTTCAACCAGAGCGATATCTGTATGATCAGCAAAATATAAAAACGCCATCACAGTCATAATTTCGAATTCAGTCGGGTGATTTTCTTCGTCATCAAGCTGGAGAACAAATGGATGGAGTTTATTAAGATAGTAAATAAACGCCTTTTCCGGAATCAGGGAATCATTAAGCAGAATATGACCTCTTAACCCTTTAAGGCTCGGTGAATCAAAAACACCGACCGTATATCCGTTCGCCATTAATGCATGGCTTAGATAATGAATGGTTGAACCTTTGCCATTTGTTCCGGCTATATGGACGGCATTCATTTTTTTCTCGGGATTATTCAGCAGATCCAATAGTTTATGTATTCTTCCCAGACCCGGTTTCACACCATAGCGTTTCCGATCCTGGAAAAATGCTTCAACTTCGTAAAAATGTTCGAACATCGTGCACACCGCTTTTCGTTTATTATTAGCATCCTTTTAACCTGAACAGCATCATTATAGCAATAATCAAACACAATTTGAATGCAGAAAGGAAGACAAGTATTGACTTTGAACGGCTGGATTGTTTATAACGGCTACTTGCCTAGCAATAAATTTCGCGACTTTGCTAAGTGGATAAAGCATGCCGCAGCTAAACAGCACATAGACACTACAATCTATAAAAACACTGAACTACTGGGACTGTTGAGTTCAGAATCAATAAATCTTCTGGGGGCAGGAAGAGATAACCTGCCTGATTTTGTCGTTTTTGCCGATAAAGACATCTACCTGGCAAAACAGCTCGAATTATTGGGGATTCGTGTTTTCAACAGTTCAGAAACAATTGCTGCCAGTGACGACAAAATCGCCTCGTATCAGTTAATGGCTTCGAATCATTTGCCGGTTCCCAAGACAGTCATTGCACCAAAATCATTTCACAGGACAACAGTGAATCCTATCGGGGACTATCAGGAAGCAATCGATATCCTCGGCTTTCCTATGATTGTCAAAGAAGCATTCGGATCCTTCGGTGAACAGGTTCACCTCGTTGACACGAAGGCTGAATTAGCTGAAAAAATCGGTCAGCTTCAAAGCCGTCCATTTATGCTACAGGAATTCATTGCTTCAAGCTTCGGAAGAGACATGCGTCTGCATGTTGTCGGTGATAAGGTTATTGCCGCCATGACCCGGCACGCAACAGATGATTTTCGGGCAAATGTCACAGCCGGGGGGACGATGCAAGTATACAACCCGTCGCCCGGGGAACAAAAGCTTGCCGTCGCAGCTGCTAAAGCGATTGGGGCTGATTTTGCTGGTGTGGATTTATTATTTGGGACCGACAACGCGCCGATTATTTGTGAAATTAACTCAAACGCGCATATCCGTAATATGTTCGACTGCACCGGAATTAATGTTGCTGATTCTATGATCGACTATATCAAAACTAAAATTCAGTGAGGGGGACTGCTATGAACGGCTGGCTGATTTACAATAAAAATGATGCAGAACATAACAAAGCATATATCAACTGGTTCCTTGAAGAAGCACACCTGCAAAACATCGCATTGCGTTTGATTCTGAGAGAAGATCTAACGATTGGGATTCTTGACAGCAAAGATACAATCATGCTTCACGGAGAACCGGTGTCATTGCCTGATTTTGCCGTCATCCGAACGATTGAGCCGCTTTTGAGCAGGCAATTGGAGTCATTCGGCGTAGCAGTTTATAACCCCGCTGATACAGCTGCCATTTGCAATAACAAAGCTTCGACTCACTTTTATTTGAGCAGGTTATCCATTCCCATGCCGGACACACTATTTATTTCTGGAAAAACAGGCCTGCCCGAATCACCCCCTTTGGCTTTTCCGTTTGTGATAAAAGGAGCTTATGGCAGAGGTGGCAAGGAGGTTTCACTCGTTAAAAACACTCAGGATTGGCACGACCAACAAAGAAAGCAGGCAATGGGGGATCTGATTGTTCAATCAGCAGCTAATATACAGCCCGGTAAAGACGTGCGTGTGTTTGTCATTGGCCAAGAAGTGATTGGTGCAGTCTTGCGCGAGAACAAGCATGATTTTCGCGCGAATTACAAACTGGGCGGTACTGCTTCATGGTACACTCTGAAGCCATATGAAATGGCGCTGATCAAACAAATTTATGAACAATTCGCCTTTGGGATGGCCGGGATTGACTTTCTGCTCGATCACGACGGCCGATTTGTTTTTAACGAAATAGAAGATGTCGTCGGTTCCCGCACATTGAGCGCTGTCAGCGATATTAATATAGTAGAAAAGTATATCGCATACATAAAAAGCGGAAATTCATCATCGTCATGAATTTCCGCTTTCCTGATTATGACTTTAACTCTTCAAGTCGTGCTTTTACTTTGGCCTGCTTCTCAAGATAATCTTTCTCTTTCTGTCTTTCTTCATCAACAACATGCTCTGGTGCTTTATTGACAAAACCTTGATTCGCCAATTTTTTCTGGACGCGTTCCACTTCGTTTGTCCACTTCGTCAATTCTTTCTCCAGGCGTTCGATTTCTTTATCGAAATCAATCAGCCCTTCAAGCGGCAGGAATAATTCCGCTCCGGTCACAACCGCTGACACAGCTTTTTCCGGTGCTTCCACGTTCGTTGCGATAATTAATTCGCTTGAATTGCAGAAACGCTCCAGATAATGACGGTTGTTTTCAATCTCTGATGCAATGTCTTCATTTTCCGTTTTAATAAATAGTTTAACTTGCTTAGACAGTGGTGTGTCCACTTCTGCCCGAATATTTCTGACCGATTTGATGATGGAGACCAGTCGTTTCATTTCGGTTGACGCTGCCTCATCGTGGAACTCCGGTTTTGCTTCCGGCCACTTGGAGACTGTGATGGATTCACCCTGATGCGGCAGCTGCTGCCAAATTTCCTCCGTAATGAACGGCATGTAAGGATGCAGCATCCGCATTGTCTGATCAAGGACATGAGCAAGAACTGACCGTGTCGTTAATTTCTGTTCGTCGTCATCACCATAGAGCGGCAGTTTTGCCATTTCAATATACCAGTCACACAGTTCATCCCAAATAAAATTGTACAGGTGGCGGCCTGCTTCACCAAATTCATATTTGTTCGTATTTTTCGTAACGTGTTCAATGGTTTCATTTAACCGTGTCAAGATCCATTTATCCGCAAGTGATTTTTCCCTGTTTAAATCAATATCTTCATAAGTGATGTTTTCCATATTAATCAGAGAAAATCGGGAAGCATTCCACACTTTATTGGCAAAATTCCACGTCGCCTCAACTTTCTCCCAATGGAAGCGCAAATCCTGGCCGGGTGTCGAACCGGTCAAAAGGAAGTATCTTAATGAATCAGCGCCATATTTGTCTATTACATCCATCGGGTCTACGCCATTGCCAAGTGACTTGCTCATTTTCTGACCTTCCGCATCGCGGATCAAACCATGGATCAGGACATCTTTAAACGGTCGTTTTCCTGTAAATTGTTTTGATTGAAAAATCATCCGGGCTACCCAGAAAAATATGATATCATAGCCGGTCACAAGCACGTCTGTTGGGAAATAACGCTTGAAGTCTTCAGATCCTTCATCAGGCCAGCCCATTGTTGAAAATGGCCATAATGCAGATGAGAACCATGTATCAAGTACATCCCCATCCTGTTCCCAGTTTTCAATATCGGCCGGTGCTTTTTTGCCGACATATAATTCACCTGTCTCATTATGGTACCAGGCCGGGATGCGGTGCCCCCACCAAAGCTGTCTTGATATACACCAGTCGCGGATATTCTCCATCCAATGCAAATATGTCCGCTCAAACCGATCCGGAACGAAATTGACTTTACCGTCGCCATCCTGCAATTCAATTGCTGCGTCTGCCAGGGGCTGCATATTGACAAACCACTGGGTCGACAAATATGGTTCCACAACGGCACCGCTTCGCTCTGAGTGGCCGACCTGATGAACATGGTCTTCAATATCAAACAATACATCCTGCTCCTGCAGATCTTTCACGATTTGTTTCCGGCACTCGAAACGGTCCATACCCTGATAGCGCCCTGAATTTGCGTTCATTGAACCATCTTCGTTCATGACGAGAATGCGTTCAAGATCATGGCGGTTGCCGATTTGAAAGTCATTCGGATCATGGGCAGGCGTTATCTTGACCGCCCCGGAGCCCAATTCCATATCGACATATGAATCAGCCACAATTTCCATCTCTCGTCCGACAATGGGCAGAACTACCGTTTTTCCAATCAGATGCTGGTAACGTTCATCATCGGGATGTACCGCAACCGCTGTATCCCCAAGCATCGTTTCCGGCCGGGTTGTTGCGATTTCAATCGTTTCATCACTGTCTTTAATCGGGTAGCGCATATGATAAAATTTACCCTGCACTTCCGCATATTCAACTTCGATATCGGAAAGGGCTGTTTTCGTATCCGGATCCCAATTAATGATGTATTCGCCGCGGTATATCAGCCCTTTTTCATACAAGGTGACGAATACTTCCCGGACAGCTTCAGACAATCCTTCATCAAGGGTAAACCGTTCGCGGGAATAATCCAGTCCGAGACCTAGTTTCTCCCATTGGGACCGGATAAAATCGGCATATTCCTCCTTCCAGTCCCAAGAAACATCCAAAAACTTTTCCCGTCCCAGATTGTGCCGGTTCTCACCTTGTTCCTTCAGTTTTGCTTCGACTTTTGCCTGTGTGGCAATTCCCGCATGGTCCATGCCAGGCAGCCACAGCACATCATAGCCCTGCATCCGCTTCATGCGTGAAATGGTATCCTGCATCGTTGTGTCCCATGCATGACCCAAATGCAGCCTTCCTGTTACGTTTGGCGGCGGAATAACAATGGTAAACGGTTCTTTTTTCTCATCACCTGTTGCTTCAAAAAATTTGCCTTCCACCCAAAATCGATATCTGTCTTTTTCAATTTCATTCGGATTATACTTTGATGACATCATTGATTTATTCTCTTCACTCACCAGGGGGTTCCTCCTTCAATCTTAGTTATAAGCATGGCCGTTTCCTGAAGATTGCTGTTTATAAGCGAATAAGCAACTTTTTGAGCAGGCTGCGGATCGGATAACAACAACCTGTGCAAAAAAGCCTTAAACAACAAAAATCCTTTCCATCCAAAAAGGACGAAAAGGACTGGCTTCCGTGGTACCACCTTTGTTCATAGGCGGAATACACCTATGCACTCATCGCAATGGTAACGGTCATAAACCGGCTTCTTCTACTGAATTCAAAGAAGCAGCTTCATGGGCGACCTTCCAGAATCATTATTACCGGGAAATTCCCACCGACATTCCCTCTCTTTGGGGTAACGAACCTGTACTCTTCCCAATCATCGCAATTAATTATTGTTGTTATTTTACCGTTTTTAAATAATAAAATCAACTTTTACAATAAGAATGGCACAAAACAGCCTACTGTATACATACTATAATACAGTAAAATAAGAAAGAGGTGAACCCAAAATGGCGCGTTATTATCGATATCGGCTGCCGCCCTGGGCACGAAACTGCATTATTGTTATCGAAAAAGTGACACTACCAATACTGCTTTTTCAATTGATTCGCACACTTCTTTTCCCAACTTCTCTGGACGTCTTTTTGCTTGGAGCTTTCACAGGATTATTTATTGCGTTCTATCTGGAATGGATTTAAGTTTCAGATTCTATTTCACTGGCGTCATTTTCAATCTGTTCTGTCCAGTGAAACCCGAATTCCAGCCGCCGAAAAGCGCGCTGCAACAGCTGAACATGTTTAACCATTGTGTGCTGTCCAGCGTTTGTCATATACTGATTGACTAATGCTATGTAATCAGACGGATCCATTAAGTAGATCGAGAGCAAGTATTGTTCACTGACAGTCAGTGGATTCTCATCCTTATAAACTGTAAACATTTCTGCCCAGTGATCATTCTGGCGGTTATGGAATTGTGCTTGTCTTTTCAGCAGTAACGACAGATCCAGGACAGCATTATCATATGCTGCTTCCTCCCAATTAATAAGGTAAGCATTGTGGTCATGAATAGAGTGGGACAGATCCGGATTACCGTGTAAAAGACTGTAGTTCCATTTTTGCTCCTGTGCCAGTTCATCTTTCAGCCGTTCAGTAAGTTGATTCAATTCAACTAAAACTTTCACCAGGACATGATAGTGTGTACAAACCTGCAGCTCGAATGGCGACATAAACCTGTTCTGTTCAAATAACTCAACATAAGTCAGCAATTCATTCTGGCATTTCGCACAGTACTTCTGAAACCGTGTGAATTGTTGAATGATTGGTTCAGTATCAATCGATACCGATTGTTTCGTTTTTGCGTGGACGTTTCCAAGCACTTCATATATATTTGTGACAGCCCGTTCCTGGCCGGGATTCTTGTCAATTATCCATGGTGTTAAATAATAATATAAATCCCCCATTTTCACGTATAAATCAGACCGCTCTGTCAGATAAACCGGCAGTATGGCTGATAGATTATAAGCATATGCCTGATGATAAACCTGCTCCCAGACATGAATCGTCCGATCCGTCAATTTGCTTTCTTTCAGGGCATACATGTTCTGCCCGTCACTCACTTTGTACAGTCGGTCTGATACCTGTTTTATATGATATGGCGATACCCCATATGCGCTGACTATCTCCTCAATCACTGCCACACGTACCGATCACCTCCTAAGGGGAAGCACAGCTACCCCTTACCGCAAACAAGCAAGGGGGTGTGCGTTTCCTATGATTTTTTCTTATATGGAATATACAGCAATTGACCTTCTTCCAGTCCTTCTTCCGTCAGCCTGTTTTGTTTCAGCAACTGGAGAGCGGATATTTCATACCGTTCCGCAATCGTTTCTACTGTATCATTGTCCTGCACAATGCATAACCTCATTTTAGTATATTGTTCTTCCTCATCGTGTCTGAACATATCAGCCAAATAACGCACATCTTCCGGTGATTCCGTTGACTCGGCCGTGCCTTCATCCTGATACACAGTATATTCAGGGGAATCAACCGGGTTTTCAGCATATTCCTCTTCATCCATGGACAAATCATGCTGTGACGATTCATGATCATCATTGCCAAAGAATTCAGCGAGTGTCTGCGATTTTTTACTTTTCCACCGGACCTTGGCATAAGATGGATCTTCTTCAGCACCCTCATCTACCTGATCTGCTTCATGTTGTTCTGTTTCTTGCGGCAATGCAGGAGGGGGGTCCTGATAAAAAGTATCGTCTGCTTCCGTCTCATCTTCTTTTTCCATCTTTATATCAAATTCAAATGTCTCGTCATTGCGAAACGGTAAAGCTGGCTCGTTTTCCTGTTCGCTTTCAGATGTATTTTCCGTGTCATCATTAATACCATGGATTTCAATTGTGGAACTCAGATTAAGTTGGTTTTGATTCGGTATTTCATAGTCAAATGATTCAATACCGACTGTCACATCATCCAAGTCAGATACACGATAAGCCGGCACGGAGATTTCAACCGGAAAACGGTGTGTAAATTCTGCCTGATTATCTTCCAGGCCAACGACCCTCTCAACATATCGTTTCGATTGATAATCATCGTCAAAATCCAACGCGCTCTCATCTTCTTCCTGGGATGCATCTTCTTTTTGATAAGAGCCGTTGAGCTCGATGACACCCCTGATTGAAACATAGTCATTAAATGGCTGGATGGAAATGTCCGGGTCCAGTGAAATTCCCGTCATTTCGCCAACTTCCTGTCCTTTTTCAAAATAAAGCGATTCATTCAAATCAAAGCGAAAAACTTCTTGTTCATTTCCCAAACGACTTCCTCCCTTCAACATATATTCCATGTACTTATATGTCTCAGTTCAACTATATGACTCAACATGGGAGGATATGCAAAACGTTCTCGGTTTTCATGCAGAATTAAAAATATATGAGACTTCAAAAAAGCAACACATTATAAGAACAGGCAACATAAAAAGCTATTCCGATTAATTGTTCGGAATAGCTTTTTTTCATTATTTCTCAATTTTTGAGAACGCTGTGCGTACCGCCTGGATTGTTTTGTCGATATCTTCATCGGTGTGGGCGGTTGATAAAAATACACCTTCAAATTGTGATGGCGGCAGGAAGATTCCTTGCTCTATCATCGCCCGATAGTATTGGGCGAAATAATCAACATTGGCATTCTGAGCTGTTTCATAGTTTATGACAGGTTCATTCGTAAAGAAAAAACCGACCATCGATCCGGCACGGTTTATATGAAGCGGAATACCATAGTCAATGGAAGCCTGTTTGTACCCTTCCACCAATTTATCAACTTTTCGATTGATTTCGTCGTATGATGATTCATCCAGAGCATTAAGCGTTTCAAATCCGGCTGTCATGGCAAGCGGATTGCCGGATAACGTACCGGCCTGATAGATTGATCCGGTCGGCGCTACGCTTTCAATAATCTCACGCTTGCCTCCGTAAGCACCAACAGGCAGACCACCGCCGATTACTTTTCCTAAACAAGTCATATCAGGTGTTACACCAAAATAGCCCTGAGCACAATTATAACCCACACGGAACCCAGTCATAACCTCATCAAAAATTAGGAGGGATCCATTATCTTCAGTTATTTTTCTTAATTCCTGCAGAAAGTTTTCCTGAGGCGGTACAACGCCCATATTGCCGGAAACTGGTTCTGCAATGACCGCGGCAATATCATCACCATATTCAGAAAATGCATAGCGCACACTTTCAACATCGTTATATGGGACGGTTATCGTATTTTTGACAATTGATTCAGGGACGCCTGGACTATCCGGCAATCCTAAAGTTGCAACACCGGAACCTGCTTTTATAAGTAAGGAATCACTGTGGCCGTGATAGTTGCCCTCGAATTTCAGGATTTTGCTCCGGCCGGTATAGCCGCGGGCGATCCGTAAGGCACTCATCGTCGCTTCCGTTCCCGAGTTCACCATTCGCAGCATTTCGATCGAAGGAACACGGTCGATAACAAGTTCGGCAAGCTTGTTTTCCTGAATGGTCGGCGTTCCAAAGCTAGTCCCTTTTGCGACAGCATCATTCAACCCGGATACGACCCGATCATCCGCATGCCCTAAAATGAGCGGTCCCCAGCTCAGGACATAATCGATATATTCATTGCCATCAATATCTGTTATTTTAGAACCTTTTCCCTGATCCATAAAAATCGGTGACATACCGACAGACTTAAAGGCACGTACAGGTGAATTCACGCCCCCCGGCATTAAATCTACCGCTGTCTTATACGCATTTTGTGACCTATCGAAATTTCGCATCATACTTCACCCCTACTTAAATATTTTCTCCCCAGGATTTCACTTTAACCCTAAAGCCATTTTGCCACGTCTTTTGCAAAATAGGAAATAATCAGGTCAGCGCCTGCCCGTTTCATGGCGGTCAGTTTTTCGAGTACAAGCTCCCGTTCGTCAACCCAGCCGTTCTGTGCAGCTGCTTTCACCATGGAATATTCGCCGCTTACATTATAGGCAACAACCGGCGCATTAAAGTTATTGCGTACATCACGGACAATATCCAAAAATGACATGGCGGGTTTCACAATCAGAAAGTCTGCACCCTCTTCGATATCGGTTTCCGTTTCACGTAATGCTTCCCGGCGGTTTGATGGATCCATCTGATATGTCTTACGATCGCCAAACTGTGGTGCACTGTCCGCCGCTTCACGGAATGGACCGAAAAATGCCGACGCATATTTTACAGCATATGACATAATTGGAATATTTTGGTGCCCAGCCTCATCCAGTGCTTGGCGGATAACGGTAACAAAGCCGTCCATCATGTTGGAAGGGGCAATGATATCGGCACCAGCCTCTGCCTGTGATACGGCGGTTTGAGCCAATAGTTTCAAGGATTCATCATTATCGACATCATGATTATGAATCACGCCGCAATGGCCATGTGATGTATATTCACATAGGCACGTATCCGCAACAACAAGCATTTCTGGAGCTTCATTTTTGATCAGACGTGTTGCTTGCTGGACAATGCCATTATCGACAAATGCACCAGACCCCTGTTCATCTTTCTCATTCGGAACGCCAAACAGCATGACAGCTTTAATGCCAAGCGACTGTAATTCCTCCATCTCCGCTTTTACATGGTCAAGCGAGATTTGAAAAACCCCCGGCATGGATGGTACTTCATTTTTTATGTTTTCACCTTCAATGATGAAAAGCGGATAAATAAAATCATCCATTTTTAGATGATTCTCACGTACCAGTGAACGCATTGCAGGTGAAGAGCGCAAGCGACGATGCCGCCTGAATTCCCATTCGTTCGCCATATCAATCTATCCTTTCTGTTCGAAATATTCTTCCATAATAGTCATCATACCATCGATTGTGAATTCCTCCGGTACTAGAAGGTGAGTTAACCCCCATTCAGAAGCACGGTCCTTGGTAGTTGTTCCAATACAAACAATTGGTGGAAGGTACCTGATCTGCTCTTCTTTCATTTCCATAAATGCATCGATCGAAGACGGGCTTGTAAATGTTAACACATCAAGATTATCCTGCTCCAATATCGCATTTAATTCATCTTTCTTTGAGAAACGAGCGCCGGTCTCGTATACTTCCACCGTTTCAAAACGAGTGCCTTTCTCTTTCAGCCAACATGGAAGAATATCCCGCGACTTGTTCCCCCTAATAACCAGAACCGGTTCTTCAATGCGTGAGTACGCGACGAAAAATTCATGTGTCATTGCTTCGGCACTATATGTGCTCGGAATAAAGTCTGCCTGGAAACCATAGTTTTCCAGTGCATGAGCAGTTTTACACCCGACAGCGGCAAATTTGCTTCCAGTCAAAAAATTATAGTTAATACCTTCTTCTTTTAACAGCTGAAAAAAACAATGCACGCCATTGGCACTCGTAAAAAACAGCCACCTGAACAACTCTGGGCTTTGACTCAGCTCCTTAATTCCTTCATCACGTTTACAGGAAATCTTTAATAACGGCACTTCCACTGGAATGCCGCCAAATTGCAGAATCTTACGTGCGAAATCTTTTGCCTGCTTTTCTTCCCGGGTGATTAAAATTCGTTTATTCTTCAAAGGAAGAGCCATTAACTGTCAAGCTCCTCTTTCACTTGCTCAATAATGTCTCTGGCGCCACGGGCTATCAGCTTTTGTGCTGCCTCTGTTCCGACATTTTCAGGGTCTGTGCCGCGTACTACTTCCTTTAATAACGTTGTCCCATCCGTTGTCCCAACAAATGCGGTCAGGAATATTTCATTACCGTTTAGTGAAGCATAGCCGCCGATTGGTACAGAGCAGCTGCCTTCCAGTAATTTCAGAAAGGTTCGTTCGGCAGTGACTGTTTTAGTTGTCTCAGCATCACTTATACCAGCCAGCAATTTACGTAATTCGTGATCATCTTCCCGGCATTCGATCGCCAATGCCCCCTGTCCAACTGCAGGCACACAGACATCAGGCTCGAGATACTCCGTAATAAGGTCTTCGCTCAAGCCGACACGTTTTAAACCGGAGACCGCCAAAATAATAGCATCATAATCTTCTTCATTCAATTTACGGATACGGGATTCAATATTGCCCCGGATCCATTTAATTTCAAGGTCAGGCCGTTCTGCCAGTATCTGTGCCTTACGTCTTAAGCTGCTCGTACCAACAATCGCACCCTCCGGAAGATCTTTTAAAGCAACATTGTTTTTGGCAATGTATGCATCGCGGTGGTCTTCTCTGACTGGTATTGTTGTGATGACTAGACCTTCAGGCATAACAGAGGGCATATCCTTCATGCTGTGAACGGCAAGATCAATTTCCTTTTCATACAACGCTCTTTCAATCTCTTTTACGAACAGAGCTTTACCCCCGACTTTTGATAATGTCACATTCAGAATCTGATCACCGCGTGTGACAATTTTTTTCACTTCGAACGAATTTGTCAGGCCGGCTTGTTTCAGCCGGTCAACCACCCAATCTGTCTGGGTTAGTGCCAAGTTGCTTTTTCGAGATCCGACCACAATATGACGCATCTGTATTCCTCCTAACGTGATCTATTGTAAATGAAAATTGGATAAATTACTGAACAGAAAAAAGTTAATCAATAACACAAGAAATGCCGCTGAATTGTAAACGGAGATTGCTCTTCCCTGGTACCCCTTCCCCAACCTCAGTAGCAGGTACAAGGTATATACAATAAGCACAAGTATCGATCCAATTGTTTTCAGATCAAACCAATAAAATTCAGCATTTGCCGCATAGGCCCAAGCTACACCTAGAATGATAGCAATCGTCAGAAGCGGCACACCTACTGTCACCGCTTTAAACGACAGCTGATCAAGCTGACTCAGATCACCGATTCGCCAGACCCAGCGAAACCCCTTTTTACGTTTTAAAAACCGGTATTGAACCAGATACATTAGCGAAAAAATAAATGAAATAGTAAAAAAACCATATGATATGAATGCCAGTGTTATATGGGTGATTAGCATTTCATGAACCAGTTCAATGCCCTGGGCCTGCATGTATTCTGTTGCTCTGTTCGAAATGGATAATAAAAGGATAAAAAAACCGAGCAAGTTAATGAAAAACAGCATGAACTGGACCCGGTAAAACTTGCTGAGAATTAGTGACAAAGAAATCAGCACCCAGGCATAAAATGATAAACCATCATATAACGTCAGTACCGGGAAGCTTCTCTCGATAAATATTTGCCGCAATAAAAAAACGGTTTGCAGAAGCCAAACCATACTAAGCAACCAGAAGGCGATCCTACTAGCCTTCCGGTTATTCTGTATAAACTCAATGAAGTACCCTACCAGACTTAAGCCATAAATGATCAGTATGATTTCATAAAGCCATTTTGATTCTTCCATAACAGGAATCCTTTCGTTTTAACGTAAAGATAAGTTTTTTGAAAGAGGAAAGGATACTTTTTCGTCTTTGTCTTTAAGTGTTGGGTTATTTTTTTCAGCCTGTCTTTGCAATTCGTCCTGAACATCCTGCTCAATTCCAAAGATATCAATAAACTGTTGAAGTGCTTCATCTTTATTATCATTTGCTGCTAATTCCTTAGCCTGGGTCACTGGCTCTTTTAACAGCTGATTCACGATACTTTTCGTATGTTTGTTCAGTACTTTCTTCTCACGGGCTGTCAAATCAGGCATTTTCCGTTCGATGCTTTTCATGGTTTCCGACTGTATGGATAACGCTTTTTTGCGAAGTGCCGATATGACCGGAACAACACCAAGCGTTTGAATCCACTCATTAAACGCGACGATCTCGCCTTCAAGGGTGATTTCAATTTTTTCAGCTGCAGCTTTTCGCGCTGTCAAATTTTCATCAACGATATTTTGGAGATCGTCGATATCGTACAGAAAGACATTGTCCAATTCGCCAATGGCCGGATCTAAATCTCTGGGTACCGCAATATCCACGAGAAACAGCGGTTTGCCTTTGCGGTTTTTCTGGATGGCCTCAACCGACTCCTTGGATAACATAACAAAGTCCGCTCCTGTAGAGCTGATCAGAATATCTGCGTCATGCAACAGTTCGTGCAATTCATCAACAGAACCGGCTTGAGCCTTGAATGTTTCTGCCAGCTGATGGGCTTTTTCAAGCGTGCGGTTGACAACCGTGATATTTGATGCTCCGGAGCCATGAATATTTTTGGCTGCTAATTCGCCCATTTTGCCAGCACCAAGTATGACGACATGTTTTTGCTGCAAATCACCAAAAATTTTCTTTGCCAGTTCCACTGCCGCGTAGCTTACTGAGACGGCATGTTCACCAATAGCTGTATCTTTATGAGCTTTTTTGGCAAATGTGATGGCCTGCTTGAACAACTCATTAAAAATCGTTCCGGTCGCCTGATTTTCTTGTGCAGTCAGAAAGGCATCTTTAACCTGGCCCAAAATCTGGGTTTCGCCCAAAACCATTGAATCAAGACCGGATGCCACCCGGAATAAATGTTCAACGGTTGCATCACTTTCGGTAATGCGCAGGTATGGCGAAAGATCTTCTTTATCAACGTCAAGCCAGTCAGCAAGAAATTGTTTGATATAGTAACGGCCAGTGTGAACCTGGTCGGTAACTGCATAAACTTCTGTGCGGTTGCAAGTGGAAACAATGACATTTTCCAGAATGCTTTTCTGCTGCTTCAAATGTACCATTGCCTCAGCAACGCGATCCTCGGAAATCATAAACCGTTCCCTGATTTCCAGCGGGGCTGATTTGTAATTGAAACCAACTTTAAGTAAGTGCACTATAACTACCCCCAAAACATTAAACAACATTAGCTTTTATTATAACATGGACAATACATGTAAATTATTTTAGAATGTGAACAGATTTTGAAACAAAAATAATCGTTCATACGTATTTTATTTGTATGATAATCCGTTTGTACTTTATCATACGCATGTAGAAGACGCAAGGAATCTGCCGGGCTGTGTCAGTGGTGTGACTTATCCGACGAAGCCTGACATTAAAATGAAAGCTGGTGAACATCTTGAAACGGCAACATTCTTTTGCTGCATACTTGCTGATCGGTATTGGTGTTTACTTTTTATTACGAGAGCTTAAGGTTCCCATTGTTACCGATTTTTATTCATGGACAACATTGCTTATTATTATTGGAATTGCCTTGCTTATACATAGTTATACATCCAGAGATTATCAGCATTTATTGAGCGGAACGATTGTGCTGGGGCTGGGCATCCATTTCCACGGACTTAATCATTATACGTTCTGGATTGATCATTGGGCAGTATACCCGCTCATCGCAGGGATTGCATTTATTGTACGCGGACTAAGAACCAAAAGCGGTGTCTTTACTGGAATCATTATGACAGCTATTTCCATCCTTTTAATGTTTTCGGTGCAGCTGCCGGCACCGCTAGACTGGATTTATGACCTCACATCATTGCTTGAGCAATTTTGGCCGCTGATTTTGATTGGCATTGGCATTTATTGGCTCAAAAAGAAAAGTAAATAGAGACCGGTACAAAGAATTTTCACGAAAAAATCCGAACAATGATTCAAACCTTTCACCTCGTTTAAGAATCAGTTCGGATTTTTATAATATCATGCGTTATTATCTGAACCAGCGAACTATTTATTCCGAAGCGGTGTTAGACTTATCCGGTAATCATATAAATTGTCTGATTGCACGCCAGGCATCATCTTTGCCTTCCCCGGTTTCTGCAGAGAAGGGAATCACGATATCCTCAGGTTCAATTTCCAGTGTTTCGTGTGTCCGTTTTAAATGACTAGCACGTTTTCCTTTAGCGATTTTATCAAGTTTTGTTGCTATCACGATTACCGGCAGTTCATAATATTTCAGAAAATCGTACATTAATACATCATCTTCGGTTGGTTCATGCCGTACATCGGTAATCATGACACAGGCTTTCAATGTATCGCGCATTGCAAAGTACTCCTCCATCATGGCACCCCATTTTTCCCGTTCCTTTTTAGAGACTTTTGCATAACCATAGCCGGGTACATCCGTAAAATAAAACTTATTGTTTATTTTATAAAAGTTAATGGTTTGTGTCTTGCCCGGCTTGGATGATGTACGGGCTAAATTTTTGCGCTGGATAAGCCTATTGATGAACGACGATTTGCCGACATTCGAACGACCGGCCAAGGCTATTTCCGGAAGCCGGTCATTCGGATACTGCTTTTTGCTGACCGCACTTATTACAATTTCAGCATCAGTTACTTTCATGTTTCTCCTCCAATGCATGTTCAAGCACTTGATCCAAATGATTAACCTTAATGAAGGTTAAATCATCCCGCACACTTTCTGGTATATCCTCAATATCCTTTTCATTTTCTTCCGGTATAATAATTGTTGTCAGACCTGCCCGGTGTGCACTTAGCGATTTTTCCTTCAAACCGCCAATAGGAAGCACCCGGCCCCTTAGTGTAATTTCACCTGTCATGCCGACTTCCTTTTTTACTGCTCTGCCTGATAGTGCCGAGACGAGTGCAGTCGCCATGGTAATACCGGCTGATGGCCCGTCCTTTGGCGTGGCACCTTCAGGAACATGAATATGAATATCATTTTTTTCATGAAAATCAGGGTCAATATTCAGTTCATCAGCACGAGAGCGAATATAGCTGAAAGCTGCCTGAGCTGACTCCTGCATTACATCGCCAAGCTTTCCGGTGAGCGTCAATTTGCCTTTCCCAGGATAATGTGATACTTCAATTGACAGGATATCACCACCGACCGTTGTGTATGCAAGACCTGTGGCTGCACCCACCTGATTTTCCTGTTCTCTCAAACCATACCGGAAAAGCGATTTGCCCAGAAGCTCTTCCATATTATTTTCAGTCACAACAACACGTTTCTTTTCGCCTGAAATTATTTTTTTCGCTGCTTTACGGCAAAGTGTGGCCAGTTGCCGCTCAAGATTCCGGACGCCGGCTTCGCGTGTATAGGTTCTGACCAATTTCAGCAAAGCATCATCACGAATCTGCAGATTCCCTTTTTTCAGCCCGTTTTCTTTCAGCTGTTTTGGAAACAGATGTTCTTTGGCAATATGCAGTTTTTCCACTTCCGTATAGCCTGCAATCGATATAAGCTCCATGCGATCCAATAGCGGTCCCGGTATGTTATTGACAAAATTGGCCGTGGCTATAAACAGTACATTCGATAAGTCGTATGTTTCTTCGATGTAGTGATCACTAAAGTTGCTGTTCTGCTCGGGATCGAGCACCTCAAGCATTGCTGAAGACGGATCCCCGCGGAAGTCACTGGCCATTTTATCAACTTCATCAAGCAAAAACACCGGGTTGACTGTTTTGGCATTTTTCATTCCCTGAATTATTCGCCCTGGCATGGCACCAATGTATGTACGCCGGTGGCCACGAATTTCAGCCTCATCACGGATGCCCCCAAGCGATATTCGGACAAAATTTCGACCGACCGAACGGGCAATTGACTTAGCCAGAGATGTCTTGCCAACACCCGGAGGTCCAACAAGGCAAAGAATCGGGCCTTTAATGGATTGCGTTAATTTTTGGACAGCCAGATACTCCAGTATCCGTTCTTTTACTTTATCAAGCCCATAATGGTCTTCATCGAGTATGTCCTGAGCTTTATCAATTTCAATCGTATCCTCGGTTTTTTCAGTCCATGGCAGTGCCAAGAGCCATTCAATATAATTGCGTATAACCGAACTTTCAGCAGAGCTCTGCGGGACTTTTTCGAACCGGTCCAGCTCCTTCATCGCCACTTCTTCAACCCGCTCCGGCATGTCGGATGCTTCAACTTTTTCTCTCAACTGTTCGGCCTCGCCGGATGTTCCTTCCTTTTCACCCAGTTCTTTCTGGATTGCCTTTAACTGTTCACGCAAATAGTATTCTTTTTGTGTTTTTTCCATCGATGTTTTGACACGCTGACCGATTTTCTTTTCCAGATCAAGAACTTTCTTTTCATCTGTAATGAGTTGAATCAGATGCTGCAGACGCTCTTTTACATTTACCATTTCCAATAAATCCTGTTTGTCTTTTATTTTCAGGGAGAGATGGGATGTAACAATATCGGCCAGCCTGCTTGGTTCATCAATATCAGAAACGGTGGACAATGTTTCCTTGGTAATTTTTTGCGAAACTTTTATGTATTGTTCGAATTGTCTGAGCAGAGAACGCATAAGTGCTTCTTCTTCATTCTCTTCACCATGTTCATCTTCCAGCTCAGTGAATTCGACCGTAAATTCTTCATTTTCATCGATAAAACGGGTTATTTCCCCGCGTCGAAGCCCTTCAACTAATACGCGTATCGTCCCATTGGGAAGTTTCAACATTTGCTTGACATATGCCACTGTGCCAACGCGATAAATATCTTTTGATTCAGGTTTATCCAGACTGACTTGTTTCTGGGCTGCCAGAAACACGGTCTGATCCCCCATCTTTGCTTTTTCCAGAGCTGCGACGGATTTGTCTCGTCCAACATCCAGATGCAATACCATAGATGGAAAGACGAGCAGTCCCCGCAGCGGCAGGAGAGGCAATTGTACTGGTTCTTTGGTCATTGTTACGTATACCTCCATCTATACTGGAATTTTCCCCGCATATAACGGTCAGTAAGCCGCCAGAGAACGGCGGCCAACTGTCCATAAATGCCCGATTCGGTTCAACTAACATTCAGTGGGGTAAAGCGTTCCACTGAATGAAGTTTCTACTTTTCCCCGCATATAACGGTCAGTAAGCCGCCAGAGAACGGCGGCCAACTGTCCATAAATGCCCGATTCGGTTCAACTAACATTCAGTGGGATAAAGCGTTCCACTGAATGAACTTTAACTCTATGTATATTTCGTTATTGGTTAAAGTCTATATAAAACTTGCTTATTTGTAAATAATTACAGCTGATAATTAGTATTGCCTATGAGGGAAAAATTACTCAGTTTTTCCGTTAACATAGAAAGAGACTGACATTTGCATGCCCTCGAATTTTATTAGAACAGAGGGTTCCCGCAAATGTCAGTCCCGGATTATTCAATTTCATTCATTTGGGTTATGCACTCTCTCTTGGGAGTTTTTCATTCTCATCCCTTACAGTACCGTCACGGAACACCAATTTTGGTCTTCCATTTTCCAGTTCAACTGTATCTTTTGTGATGATGCATTTTTCGATATCGTCACGGGAAGGCAGTTCAAACTGAACATCCAGCATGATGCTTTCAATAATTGAGCGCAGACCGCGTGCACCGGTTTTCCGCTCAATGGCCCTGTTTGCAATTGCCCTGAGCGCTTCTTCCTCAAATTCAAGCTCAACATCATCAATTTCGAAGAGTTTAACATATTGTTTAATCAGCGCATTTTTTGGCTTTGTCAAGATTTCAACCAGTGCATCCTCATCAAGCGGTGTCAGGCTGCCGATGACTGGAATTCTGCCAATAAATTCCGGTATCAGACCATAGCGCAGCAGATCTTCAGGTAATACTTTCTGCAACAATTCGCTTTGGTCCAAGTCCTCTTGCTCCTGATCAGAACCGAAGCCGATAACTTTTTTGCCCAGGCGGCGTTTAACAATTTGATCAATACCATCAAAGGCACCGCCGACAATAAACAATACGTTACTTGTATCGATCTGAATAAACTCCTGATGCGGGTGCTTACGTCCACCCTGAGGAGGTACACTGGCCACTGTCCCTTCCAGAATTTTCAGGAGTGCCTGCTGAACACCTTCGCCTGATACATCGCGGGTAATGGAAGGATTTTCTGATTTGCGGGCAACCTTGTCAATTTCATCGATATAGATGATGCCTTTCTCCGCTTTTTCAACATCATAATCGGCTGCCTGAATCAATTTTAGCAGAATGTTTTCAACGTCCTCCCCGACATAGCCTGCTTCTGTCAGTGATGTTGCATCAGCCATTGCAAACGGAACATTCAGGATTCTGGCAAGCGTTTGGGCAAGCAGTGTTTTACCTGATCCCGTCGGACCGAGCATAGCGATATTACTCTTAGCCAATTCAACATCATCGGCACTGTTTTTCGTTGTATTTATCCGCTTATAATGGTTATATACTGCCACGGATAAATTCTTCTTGGCCTCTTCCTGACCAATGACATAATCATCCAGCGTTTCATTAATTTCTCTTGGCTTAGGAAGCTCTTCAAACTCAGTAGCTTCTTCAGTACCAAGTTCCTCTTCCACGATTTCGGTACATAGTTCAATACATTCATCACATATATAAACGCCTGGACCAGCTACTAATTTACGGACTTGATCCTGACTCTTGCCGCAGAACGAACATTTTAATTGTCCTTTTTCTTCGTTAAATTTAAACATTACATTTTCACTCCTAAAAGTTTAAATCTGCTTCCTGTCTATTTTTGTGTACATTTTAACTTATCGTCATCATACCAAATCAAAATGTGAAAACAAAACAATAACTCTTCTGAAGAAGCTGATTTTTTTAGAAACCTTGGCTTACCAGCAGGCTTAGTGGTGAAAGACTTAGTTGCACTTATGCAGTAGTACAGTTCTTAGCTGCTGAAAAACCGTGGTACAGTATTTTGATCCTTTAAATTATCGTATGTTCAATGGACAGGATAGATAACAAAAAACGGCGAAAGAAAACTTCATTAAGAAGGGGGCTTTCTACCGATGAAACGAATCGAGATACATTGACGGAGATATAGGTCAGAAAGTTTAAAGCAAGGTGTGACGACCACACCTTGCTTTAACATGCTTATTACGTTGAGCTTACTTATTATATGGCTTTGCTATGCTCGACCAAAAATTCAATTGATTTTCTTGCTTTGAGATCTTCTTTTAGGGCATCAGTATTTCCGCCAAGCATTTGTTTAAGCTGATCGACCTCAGTGCCATACATCGATGCCATATTGCCCAGCTCTTCTTCCACATCGTCATCAGTCACTTCAAGATTCTCTTCATTGAAAATAGCTTCAAGTGTTAAGTTCGTTTTGACGCGTTTTTCCGCATCTTCACGCATTTGTTCTTTCAGTGCGTCCTTGTCCTGACCTGAGAACTGGAAGTACATGTCCAATGTCATGCCCTGCATTTGCAGACGCTGTTCAAATTCCTGAATCATGCGATCCAATTCTGTTTCAACCATGGCATCCGGAATGGTAACTTCTGCATTATCAGAAGCTTTTTCAATCAAAGTTTCCCGTTTTTGATTGTCAGCATCCTGCTCTTTTTGGTTTTGCAATTCTTCTTTTTTCTTCTCTTTCAGTTCATCAAGCGTTTCAACTTCTTCATCAACATCTTTTGCAAATTCATCATCTAAATCCGGCAATTCTTTTGTTTTGATATCGTGAATTTGTACGTTAAATACAGCTTCTTTTCCTGCCAGATGTTCAGCATGATAATCCTCAGGGAATGTGACAGTTATTTCAGTTTCTTCGCCTGAAGCTTTGCCGATTAATTCCTCTTCAAAGCCTGGGATGAATTGACCGGATCCGATTTCCAGCGAAAAATCTTCGCCTTTTCCACCTTCAAATGCTTCTCCGTCAATAAAACCTTCGAAATCCATGACGACAGTATCGCCTTCCTCAATGCTTCCCTCTTCTTTAACAGTTAATTCGGCATGATGTTCACGTTGATGTTCGATTTCGTGTTCCACATCTTCATCTGTGACTTCAACTGACTGTTCTTCAACCTCAAGCCCTTTGTAGTCTCCGAGCGTGACTTCCGGTTTAACGTTAACGTTAGCCGTGAAGATAAGGCCTTTTCCTTTCTCGATTTGATCAATGTCAACATCCGGCTGTTCAATCGGCTCAATTCCCGTTTCTTCAACAGCATTTACGTAAGCGTCAGGCAGCACTATATCTACTGCGTCCTGATATAAGGATTCGACACCAAAACGTTTTTCAAAAATTTTACGCGGTACTTTTCCTTTACGGAAGCCGGGGATTTGAACATCTTTAACAACTTTTTTAAAAGCCTGATCCAAAGCTTTGTCAAATTCATCGGCACTTACCTCAAACGTCAGTACCCCTTGATTTCCTTCTTGTTTTTCCCATTTTGCTGACATAACATACCCTCCAAAATCTATTATTCCATTAATGATGACGGTGTATTACAATACGTCCGATTGATAATGAGCAAAATTTCAACCATCTCATTATAACATAATTATGCGCCCTTTCAAGCAATACCGGCAACTGATACGCCGACTATGCTTCGATAACTGTGGAATATAAAGCTTCGCACATTTTAATTTCATCCATATATTGGATTAGACGGTCATCTTCGTTTTCAGTTGTTTTCATATGTATATCCAAATAATCTTCACCTATTTTGGTTAATGCTGCTGCGATAGAGGGAGCCTCACCTTCCGCTGGCATCAACGGGTACCGTACATAAAAATAATGATGCAATAATTGTTCCATTAACCGGTATAAGGTTGGGTTTTTCTGTTCCTCATCACTTATGGACAGCAATGTCTGTTTTAAAGTCGGATGAGTCTCCAACTCCGGTATGTCCTCGGGTGCTGTCTCATGTTTAATGCCCAATTTATGTATCAAAACTTTTTCAGAAACTCCCTTTTCCTGCAGCCAAATAAAAATGGCTGTTTTCGTAACCGGATGTACCCGGTCATCAGTTAAAAGGGACTTTATTTGCCTTGTCGGAGTCAAATCCATTTTACGGATTTGGTCAATAAGTCTGAGCTGGTAATCATGATTTTCCTCTTCAACTGAATTAAATAATTCATTTATGTATTCAGGGGACTTTTCAATCCGGATGTCATACCACATTTTTCGGCTCATATCATATAGCTGCTGGAATTGTTCCTTCATGTCATCCGGTACTGTGCTTTTTTCCAATTCCTGCTCAACCTGATCTATTAATAATTGATATTGACTCGTCTGGAATAAAATCGTTAAGTATATATGGACGTATTGATAGTAATGCTCATCTTTATGTATTAATAACCCCTCACAAAAATCCTGCGCTTCCTTATACCGGTTGAGTTCCATCAGGCACATCAGCTTCCCGATGATAATCTCATGGTTCTTAACATCGAATTCCAGCAGCTGATCAAGTTTGGCCATTGCTTCTTTGTACCTTTTCTCTTTCAGCGCCACAAGGCTTTCCTCTTCCAGGACTGTCCGCCATTTTGGGAAAAGAATGACATTTTCCCGGTTACTTTCCATAAATTCACACCTTTCTGTAACAATTGCCTTAATAAATAGCCATACCCCGGATCAAGTAATTTAAAACCTGCAAATTTTGACCCGTAACGATTTTTGCCCCGCATGTAACGGGCAGTAAGACTTTATTATGTATGAAAAAAGAAACCCACTTCAAACACTTGGGGTTTCTGAGGCTGACATACGTCCCAGACAGGATTCAGATCTGTGACCTACAGCTTAGAAGGCTGTTGCTATTCCTAAAATAGAAATGGACATTCTAAGATGAACCCTGATTTCACAGTATTTTATTATACACTAATCAGATGAAATATGATAGGTCCCAACCCCAACTAATGAATTTCAACCCCAATTCAACCCCAAATTTTTAATAACGTATACCGAATTTCTTCATATCTTGCATATACTAATTGTGTCCACTAGCGTTGCATTAATATAGATTGAATATTCAGTAATTAATTTAGCTCTATTTTTTGCCAAAAAGACAAACCTTAATGAAAAAGTGGTGTTGTCCATTTGGTAAAATTATACATTTATTCCAGGAGAAACAGCGACAACACCTCTAATTATGGTTTCAACACTTCCAATATTAATAGGTTTTTACTTTATTGTTTTGTGTGTTCTAGACTAACCATAAATTCACCTGAGTAAATTGGTTCTCTTAAAGAAGTGTAACCTGTCTCTTCCTTAACTTCTCCTTTTAAAATGGATTTAACGGCTTCATTCCGGTATATACGGTAAGTCCAAATCGTTCGGTAAATTGATGACATGTGTTTCTGTGTAAGCAAGCAATCCTTCTTTACCATATTCCCGGCCCACACCTGATTGTTTCACACCTCCAAATGGGAAGCGTACATCCAGCCCTTGAACGGCTGCTGTATTAATCATGGTTGTACCAGCCTGTATGTGCTTGGCAACTTTAATGGCATGCTCTTCTTTTCCCCAAACAGAGCTTGTTAAACCGTAAATGCTGTCATTTGCTAATTCAAGCGCATGCTCATCACCATCGAAGGGCAGAATAGGTACAGTTGGTCCGAACTGCTCTTCCTCAACGATTGGATCATGATAGTCAGCACCCAGTACAACAGTTGGCTGCATAAAATACCCTTCATCATATAAATCTGGATCAAGTACTTTTCCAAGTTTAATGACTTCTGCACCTTTACTTTTGGAATCGTCTATTAAGTCTTGAACAATCTCTACTTGCTTTTTGTTATTCACCGATCCAATTGTGACATTATCGTCAAATGGATCTCCGACACGAATCCACTTGTTCGCTGCTTCAATATACTTATCCACGAATTTATCATATATTTTGCGATCAACGTAAATCCGCTTGGCAATCATACAAATCTGTCCGGCTGTTAGGAAATTTGAAATGACCATCCGCCGCATAGCACGTTCGTCTTCCACATCAAAATCATCCAAAACAATAGCAGCATCATTACCGCCTAATTCCAGTGTCATTAGCTTGATGGCTTCCGATGCGGATTTCATGATGTCTTTCGCTGTTTCGGTACCACCTGTAAATGCAATTTTCGCGACTTTCGGATTTGATGTCAGCTCAACACCAACATCTGCGTCCCCGTGCACCAGATTCAAAACACCAGGCGGAAATTCATCAGCAATGATTTCGGCAACTTTGCTGACGGCTAATGGTGCCAAAGGACTAGGCTTGAGTACCATCGTGTTTCCAGTTAATAAGGCAGGTGCCATTTTGATCGTCGACAGCGCAATGGGATAGTTCCATGGTGATATGGCCGAAATCACACCAATAGCATCTCTGGCAATGATTGTTTTTCCACCATTATCATGTTCCTCGACATTATTTTCCAGAACCTCTTTTACATTATCACACGCAAATTCCATCCACGCTAAGGAAACGCCAATCTCCCCTTCTGAATCATAAAGGGGCTTTCCATGCTCTCTGGAAAGCAGCTCTGCAATCTCAGGAGTCCTGTCTTTAATGGTTTGAATGGCTTTTTTCATTCTTTCGACACGGTTATCAATAGATGACTGTCTCCAGCTGGTAAATGCTTCATGAGCTACATCAATCGCTTTAATCGTATCCTTTTTTGTGTTGAGGGGCGCATAACCGACAACCTCATCCGGATGTACCGGATTTTTTCTTGGATCCTGCTCTTTTGCCCTGTATTTTTCACCGTTGATAATCGCATCGATTACGATTGACTTGTCTGACATTGAAAACCTTCCTTTCTTTGCAGATGCCCATTTTATTTTGGTATTCATCGTATTAGTTCCGGTATTTTTTTGCCAGTAATAAAGCATATTATACCCAAAGGGACGAAAGCTGCACACAATTATCATTCTACCCTTAATAAAGAAAATTTAGTTAATCAAAGCTTACGACTTTAATTTTGACGATAACGTTAATTATGAGAAACAAAGGGCAAAAAATGCCTTCAACTTCATTGATAGAAACTGACTATGGTTCTTTGCTTGTTCCACAATCTGGCTCTTACGCGCAAGACGGGTGTAACTCTTATTCCATTCTTGCGCCCTATCGCGACACCCATTTATTGCTTGATTTACATTTCCTCATTGTTTACTTGGATAATAGTTTCTCCCATATTGGATAAATAAAATAACCGACTAAAACAGCTAATACCATAATTAGTACGGAGGTAATAAAGCTGGCATCGTAGGTTAAATACTGTAGAAGGACTATTATTCCAACAACTAAGACTGTAAATAAAGTTTTTTTAAAAGCCATAAAAACACCTCCATTATTAAACATATCTAAACCACTATTATTTCTACAAGAAATTATTCCATTAAATTGCCCTTTAAAGCAATATCGAGCGAAGCTATTTTTCCAGATTAGCGCTCCGGTTTCTGGAATAAGCATATTAACCTAATAAGGCGATGGCGTTAGTTCAAAACTTTAGTCTTCTTCTAACTGTGAGAAGCACAATCATGCTTTCAACCAATTTCATTTTTCGGTTCCCTTTTTGTTAGTCTTTTCGTCCAAAATAGAACGTAATTCATTTATGTCCTCTTCTGACAAAGAATCCTCCTGGATGAAATGAACCAGCATAAACTTTAATGTTCCGCCATAAATTCGCTGAATAAAAGACTGTGCTCTGCACGCTAACACTCATCTTGCGAATAAAGAGGAAAAAAGTATAAGCCCTCTGATCTTTGACACCGATCACTTTTTTGTGAGTAAGACGATCCAAGAGAGTGCGTACGGTTTTTGGCTTCCAATCCGTTTGCTCCTGCATGGAGGATATTACTTCATTGGCCGTTTGTGATAAGAGTGGGGCCGGAAGTTATGGAACAAGAAATGACATTGTAGTTGTTTGGCCACCAAACAGAGAGCCAATCGTCATTGCGATTATGTCCCGCCATGACACGGAGGATGCCAAATATGACGATCTACTGACTGCAGAGGCTGCCAAGGTCGCACTTAATGCTCTAAAGTGGATACTAGAAGCGGGATAGTTTGAGTAATTTTGGAATCACGACAGGTTGATTAAACAAAAAGTGAATAAAAACTTAACCTTAGACCGATCATTCTTTTTAGGGATAGTCGGTCTTTATCCCATTTTCCCTCTGAAAACAGTTCTACTGTATTACCTCTATTCAACAAATTGGCCCTTTTCAGATAAGCACTCCTAATCCAAAGAAACCCACAAGTATCCAGCTATCTCTCCAAAATTTGTAACTCCTTCTCTGAAAGTTATTAAATTAAATGGCCTTTATATTCGGCATTCTCGCTAATTCTTATTCCTGATTAGCGGCCGTTCGTATTATAAGGTCAGCCAGTCATTTATGGTTGACCTATTTTGAATAGATTTTATGCTTAAAGACGTGCGCTTGTCTACCAATTGAAAAAAGCTTTTAATGCAATCATTGTGACGGCGTAGGCAAGAGATGGAATTAAAAAGGAAGGCAGATGCGCATTTTTTTCGAATGGAAGTTCTTTACTGATAACGTTAAATAACATTGCACCAGAACTAAAAGCAACCATCGAATCAACAATTAGGCCTGACGATGGGCCGAAGATACCTGTTAATGCCCCAATCAATGTTGCGCCGGCAAGCATATAACGCCCTCTCTTTTTGTGCAAGCGATAGTGTTCCTTTCCCAAATGATAGGACAACCCAATAAAGTGAAGACTAACAGCCAATCCATAGAACAGTGATTCAACCCGCTGAACATCAGAAGCAAATACAACATAGGTGATAATAAAAGAGTAGGCCATAAAGAAACTTACTTGTACCATATAAATAGTCTGTTCCTTTAGCCGGGATGCTGTCTTTGTCTCAGCGAAGGCGTATACCGCATAATAAATTAGTAAACCAAGAAGGCCAAGAAAATAAATCTCTGTGTCAAGGGCCAACGATCCTCCAAGCTTATCCTGTTTCTCGTGAAGCGTCGGCAAGATATACACAAACACATAAGCGATAGCTACACCACCCGATATCGATAGTAGCTTTTGCTGCCCAATTGGAGAGCGTTCGACTATCGTTAATGCGTATAGCTGTATGACGATAAATACAATACCTATAATGATTGATTCAATTGTAACCATGTCTGTCTCCTTCAACGATTGGTTTTTGAGTTATTCCCATTAATTAAAGTGGAGAAACTACAGTTTAGGTAGAAATCTTGTTCCATAATGACTTAACTAATACAGAATCGGCCACTTTGTTAATTCTCCCTGATGAGAGAGCTTTTACCGCAAGTAACACCTTACAGAAGGGTGGAAAGGGGCAATTCACCCTTTTTCCTTTCACTGTACCGCATCATACTTTTAATATTTCCTTATCGCCCATATATAATGTCGTAATACTTCAGGAATTATGACAGAGCCATTTTTCTACGGATAGCCATTTAACTAAATGTTTCTTGTTAATAGGGATAGGGTATTTTAATTGCAAAATACAAAAATGTGCAAGCATTTATGGATTAGTAGCCGCTGATTAAAATTGAGAAATGATGAATAGTTTTGGATGGAAACAAGTAATATGACATTGGTTGCTATTTTCTGGAGTCGATAAAAGGATCGCAAGCAGCAACTTGCGATCCGGACAGTTATCCGCAAGGCACGGCGACTCCGAATCGGGATTTTCACAAAAGAGTAATTACCCCACGTTTACGGAGACGGCAGGGTGATTACTACTTTTCATGGCTGTCAACAAGTAAAACAACGAGTGTTCCAAACATCAACATCAACTCGAGAGTCTTGTCAATTTCAATCACTCGCTCACCCCTTTCTGAAGGGATTCGAAGCCGCCAAGTAAAAAGAGTAAACTTTTTACTGCTTCCCACGAGAAGCGTCACCCTGTATAGCATGTCTACTTTAGTATACTACAAAACAGATGTTCTATGTGTTAATTTTTAGTAAATAGTACAACATTCTCATAAATTAGTGTTATTAAAGCCTACTGACTGCACAAAAGGATGTTTATTCCGATAGGCACTCGTTTAAGGAGTATTATTAAGCCAATCTTTACTGGAGATAAGTTGTTGTATGAATTTTGATAGTAAAGAAGTGGATTTCTTGGTATAATCCACTGAATTTTATTGCTCCTATTATATAGGGACCAGATTTCTGAATACAAATCCAGACTAGATGGATCTACTTCTGAATAAACCTCTAATTCCGGTGTACCAGCATGCTCATAGCCACTTGATGGGAACTATTCAGAAAATATTTTTTCCATGCTTTCTGTATCGCATCCGGCATCGACCCATTAGCGAGATAAGGTACGTCCAGCTTCAAAATGAAACTGGGTAACTGAATGATACAAAGACGTCATTACTTACGTAAGATGAATAGAACAAAAGCTGTTTAGTATTGGGGCATTATTTAGTCAACAAAGTGGAGGATTAGCCCCCTCCACTTTGCTTTAAAGAAAGATCAAAAAGAAATGAGGTTCATATTCCATTCTCGAGCCCGTTCGTATTGTTGAATGTGAGTGATGTTGTTCAACCTAAACTTTAAGACAAAGTTTTCCCAAATAATGATTATTGAGAGCTAGATGTGCATCACAGGCATCTTTTAATAAAAATGTTTGATAAATATGAGCTGTTAAATTCCCCAATTTAATATAATTGTTGAGTCTACGCATAATCTCGTGATCAGGGTCGCCGTTATAGCCAATTGCCCTTATACCAAATGGAACCTTAGGCTCCGGATATATCCCATTAGGATAGGCAATACGACCATCAGATCGAATACACTGAATTGCTTTTTGTGCAAATTCGCCACCAGCGGTAAGTAGTGCAGTATCAAGGCCATCAGGTGCAAATGAACTAGCTGCTGATAAAATATCATCTTTTCGCCCGTTTACAACATCATCAATTCCTAGATTTTTAACCATAGTGACACCGTCATCACCTGAGGCTACTGCAAAAACCCGTGCCCCCATATTCTTAGCAAGCTGTACCGCTAGGTGCCCTATTCCTCCACTGGCCCCGAAAATCATAATAGTCTCATCTTGTTTCAGTTCTAAAATATCCTCAATTCCACGCAATGCAGTTAAACCTACCCCAGATATTACACTGGATTCCGAAAGAGTTAAACTATCGGGAATGCAAAATACATACTTAGAATCTAAAGCAACGTATTCTGCATAAAAACCGCCTTTTGGGTTAAGAAAGCCTGGGGCGTATACCTTATCACCGACATTAAAACGACTAACCTTTTCTCCAAAAGCTACAACAGAACCAGCACCTTCAGATCCTAATACATAGGGAAACTTTGGCTCAATGCCAAGCATTTCTGCATATCCGCCTTCTCGTTCAAAAATATCCCATTCTCCTACCCCTGCATAATCAACACGAATTAGCACATCACTCGGTCCGATGTCGGGTACCAAGATATTTTTCAACACAAACTCATCGGGGCCGCCAAATTTTTCAAGCACTTCAGCATTCACAGTGTTTATACCTCCTTCGTTTGATTTACTACATATCTATTATACAGACTAACCCTGACAAGGGCTATCACTATAACAGGTAATTTTATTAATAATAAAAATCCATTTATTCAACAAAGTGGATGACGTAAAATAGTTTGTGTAAATTCTTTGAGACAAAAAAAGAGGTAGGGTACCCTCGGAATTGGCTATAAATAGAGAGAGGAGAAACCCTACCATGACTCAAAGTATAACGAATGATGGCTTTATGAATCAACTGGATAGTCTTGTACGTGATTTTGTCAAAGACCAGCTCGAAACGATTTTGGTAGAGGAAAGGGAACAGTTTTTCAACGAAGAACATCCTGAATTGAAGCAAGTAAAAAATGGTTACTACAAACGAACGCTTGATACCAAGCACGGCCATATTGATGATCTTGCTGTGCCCCGCGACCGCCATGGTGAATTTCAAACGGAATTGTTCTCACCTTACCAACGCCGTGATCAATGGGTTGGCGAAACGGTAACGAGAATGTATCAGAAAGGTGTCAGCACGCGTGAAATCGGGCAAATGATTGAGCACATGCTGGGCTCTGCTTATTCGGCAACAACGGTTAGTAACATCACAGACGTTACACTCGAAAATATCGAAACATGGCAGCAGCGCCCACTAAAGAAACGTTATTCAATCCTTTATCTTGACGGGACTTACCTGAAGCTGCGCCGCGATGATGTCGCCAATGAAGTCGTGTACTTGGTCATCGGTGTGTCTGAAGACGGTTACCGCGAGATTCTCGGTTTCTATGTCGGTGGCCAGGAAAGCTCACTCGGCTGGAAAGAAATTCTCCGCGATCTTTACAATCGGGGTGTTGAGGAAGTGTTGCTTGGTGTTTTTGATGGCCTGCCCGGACTTGAAGCAGCGATGAAAGAAATTTATCCAAAGGCTGACGTCCAGCGCTGTGTGGTACATAAAGTTCGTAATGCCATCAACGCCGTTCGTAAAAAGGATCAAACAGCTGTAGCCGAGGATTTAAAGGCTATTTATGAGGCCAGCACGAGTGAAGAAGCCATGAGTCAATTTAAAACTTTTCAAGAGAACTGGCAAGGCAAGCATCCAAAAGTCGTCAAATCATGGGAAGAGGACTTAAATGTGCTTCTGACATTCTTGAAATATCCCTTATCAATCCAGCGCATGATTTATACTACGAATATCATTGAGCGGACGATGAAGGAAATCAAGAAGCGTACAAAAACGATGAACAGCCTTCCCAGTGAAAAGGCAGCAGAAAAGGTGGTATACCTTCAATCAACCGAATATAACCAAAGATGGTCAGAGCGGAAGCTCAGAGGCTTCGCAAGTGCTTATCAAGCGTTACAGGAAATGTTTGAAACGAGATACGGCAAGCACAGCGGATCACAAACGATCGAATTTTCAGATATTATCCCGGGTACCCGGGATAATATCTGAAAATACCAACACCACCTATTCTGAGGAGTATCCTATTTATTTACACAAACTTCTTGACGGTACCACAAAGTGGCTTTATAAACCAAAAAAGGACGCAATTCTTGTTCCGGAATTTGCGCCCGTTAGTTATACATAAGACTTACACAATAATTGCATATTATATAAATGATGTGACAATAAGTCATTATAGCAAACGTTTAAAGTGACAGCTCGTGTTCCAACGTTCCTTGCTTCCCAAGTCCCTTACAACGTAGCTATCCATACTGGACGTAGGTGCTCCCTTTAAGCCTGTGAGCTTGATACCGCCGTTGTCCGGTATAGCGTATTTCAGAGGGCGCATTTTTACTCTACACCACTCACGTCATCGTTGGATGACACATAAGTTTCCCTATGTTTTAACTCTAGACCCGTACATTCGAAAGTTTGTCAGTTCCTTTCTCAAAGAACATTCTCACCATATCCAGTTTTTCAGCCGCGCGGCATATCCGTCGGCATACCTTCTCTAAGAGAGTGGCTCCAGCCTTCGTTCTGCCGAATCACCTGTGCTTCATACCCCAAGGCCTGTCAGCCTTAACGCATGCAGGATTTGTTGACGGGATGGTTTCAGGAAACTTGGTTCCATCTTGTAACGTTAGAATTTAATAAAATTCCCCGCATGTTCACGCCTCAAAGCGTTTATAGCGGAACTTGTCGCGCGCGCCCGTTAACGGAATATATTTGGTTGGTTCACCATCTAAGATGACGGTTTTCGTATCCAAGTCTAATGGAATCAAAGCATCCTCATCTGCTTGAATAATCGTTTGAATTGCATCCAGTGTTACAGGATCAATAGATATTTCGACTTCACCATCTTTGACAATGAATACGACACTGAATTCTTTACCTTCCTTCACATAACCGATATCTACAGACTGATACGCACCATTTACATACAAATCCATACAATCACCCTTTCGGAAACTCAAATGTTAGTTTTTGTTCTGTCGTATTATAGCGCAAGTACGCATCAAATGTCTTTCCTTTCTTGCTCTTAAATCCTTTCACTAAATTGGTTTTATTACCTACCAGCAACTTTTTAATGTTGGTTTCACTGATTGCTTTCCCTAAGAATCGTTTAGGCAAAGTAAACGTGCAGCCATCTCGATAACGGGAACAGCCATAAAACTTTCCTTTATCCTCAATCTTCCCTCCTGCTTTACCACATACCGGACATTCACCAACAATGTTCTGTTCTTTAGCTTCCTGAAATTGTGATTCAAGCCTCTTCATTTTCGCTGGCGCATCTTTCAAAAGTGATGCCAGCATCTGTTTTATCTTGGAAATGAAGTGTACTTGTGAACCTTCATTTTGCCCGATTTTGTGTAAATAAGTCTCCCATTTGGCCGTCATCTCCGGACTGGCTAAAACTGTTCCTTCAACCGCCTGACATAACATTTGCCCTTTCCCCGTAACCGACACTTTATTCTTGTTTATCTCGATATATTGCTGCTTTTTCAATGTATCAAGTATATTTGCCCTTGTTGCTTCAGTCCCAATACCTTCATTCTCTTTCAATGTATGCTGCAATGTTTTATCATCAATTTCTTTACCAGCCTGTTTCATAACGTTAATTAATTGGCCTTGCGTATAGGCCTTTGGAGGTTTCGTTTTTCCCTCAGATATATCAATCTTAACGTTACAAGATTCCCCTTCTTTTATAGACGGAAGAACCGTATTGTGTTGTTCAGCATTATTCTCATCATCAGACGTTTCTTCCGTGAATAAAACTCTCCAGCCTTTCTTTAATTCCACTTTGCCGGTTTTCTCAAAGCACAAACCGTTTAAATCAACCTCCACCTTTGTTTCTTCATATTCATAATCGCCAGCGAACATCGCGAGTGTCCTTGCTATAACTTCCTGATAAATGTTCCATTCTTTGTCGGTCAGATCCTGTTTATTTGGTGCCTGTTTTGTTGGAATGATGGCATAATGCTCGTTGACTTTGGATCCATCCACATAACGCTTTCGTGCATCAGGATAGACAATATCCATGGTGACGTTTAAACAGGATTGATAGGTTGATAGATGACTTTTTAAGTAAGCAAACTCACTGTCCGTAATATGATGACTGTCCGTTCTTGGGTACGATAATACCTTTTTCTCATACAATGACTGTGCCGTTTTTAATACGTCGGATGGACTATACCTCCATTTTTTATTGGCTGTTGCTTGCAGCGTTGATAATGAATGCAGCTTCGGCACTTTCTGTTTCTTTTGCTCTTTTGTAACCTGTTGTATGGTGCCTTGATTTTCGCCAGATGATAGACTGTGAGAACCCAAGATGTTCATGGCTTCTTCTTTTGTTTGATAACGTGCTTTCACTTTTGCATCAAACGAACCGTTCTTGACACTTACATTGCCAACCAACTCGAAAAAAGGTTTGGAGACAAAGTTCTCGATTTCCTGCTGCCGTTTATACAATAAATAAAGGGTGGCGGTTTGTACCCTGCCAACACTGAAGACGCCTTTCATGCCGTTTTGTTGCAGGAGCAATGTATATAAACGGGATGCATTCATACCGACTAGCCAGTCACTCAATTGTCTTGTCTGGGCTTCTTTATACAATGAAACATAGTTGTTCCCATCCTTAAGTTGCTTGAACCCTTTCTGAATTTCATCCACTTCCAATGAGTTTATCCATAAACGCTTGGTTGGTTTATTGGAAGCGCCGGCTATATTGATAATGCTTCTGGCGATATTTTCACCTTCACGATCACAGTCAGTTGCGACAATGATGTCATCTGTTTCCTTCAATAATCGCTTCACAACGTTAAACTGTTTCGTTTTATCCTTACCTACTTGAAACTGAAATGTTTCCGGAAATATTGGTAAGTTATCTAATTGCCACTGCTTCCAGGATTCACTATAAGATTCCGGTGGGACGAGTTCTACTAAGTGACCAAATCCCCAGGTGATATAAGTTTTGCCTTGAAAGAATCGATCATCGTCTACCTCCATGTAGCCATCTTTTTTACGAACATGTTGAAACGCTTCTGCATAGTGCTTTGCTTGACTTGGCTTCTCGGCTAATACTAATGTAACTGTCAACTCAATTCGCTCCTTTTCCGTGTAAACTGTTTTGGTTGCTTCGTTGGATTAATCTTTACAATAAACTTTTCTAACTCATACCGGTTTAATAATGTGACGCCGCATGCTTTGGCTAGTGTTTTAGCCTGCTTCGTGAAAAAGGAATTCGTGATCACCCACGCTTCATCTGCTTGATAAAAAAACATGGCTGCCAATACTTCGCGTACGGCATCCATGCTGACTTTATGTTTATAGCCATAGCGCTTGGCCTGTATTACAATTTTATTTCTGCCTTTAAGCACCACATCTGCTCCGTAGTCACCTGATTTTTGTGTAACAACTGGCCGATACCCCAGCTCCTTAAACAATACTTGCAGGTACGCTTCAAACTGATAGCCTTTCATACGGTCAATATCTCTTATGCCTGATTTTTTCATCAGGTTAAACCGTTTTTTCTTCTTAACGTGTTTTAGTATCATTGGTAAAACAAACAGAACAACCACCATAGCACTGAAAAAGAATAATAGATTGCCCAATCACGTCACCACCTTTTTGTTTATTCATAGCCATCCATTAGTCGATCAAATTCCTGCAGGTTTCGATCTTTTTGATAATCATAAAATGTTCGACGCATAGCTTTACTTAATTTCATCATGGAAGCATTAAACGCATAAACAGTCTGATGTCGATCAGTAAATGATTTTTGAGACGGCAATGATTGCCATCGTTTTGGCTGAAACAATAAATCCTTTTGCGCTTTCGCATATTCACGCATCTCGGACAGCACTGCATTCCCCATGCGCTTCTTCAAGTCATCCAGTTTTGTTTGTTTATATTGCTCATATTCGCTGCTTTCACCATACATCTCTTTCATCACGTTCACTTCCTCATCCAATTGCTGGTGCAACTGTTCCATGTCACCTACATGAAACTGCTGTAAATAAATCGTTGTTATTTCATCTATATACGGTCTTGCATCATGAATCGATTGATAACCATATCGCCATTGTTTCTTATCCGATGGAAGGTGGTTCATGGTTTCCTGAAATAATGCTTTTGTTTTGCGATAAGTGGACAACGAAACACCATTTTCTTTTTTATGATGAACGGTAACACGGACAAGGTCATCAATTTTATTCCGTTCATGCGTTCTATCCAGAATCATGTTGGCCACTTTGGATTTCATTTTATCCAGTGTCTTGGGTTTACGTTTGGCACGATATTCTTCCTGCCACGTTTGCGTTTCCTTATCAAAAACGTCCATTGTTTCACGTGTTGGATAGGTTTCAGTTGAAGCAATATGGACATGAATGTTGTCGGTATTATAATGTAAAGATGCTGTCCATACAGCTGAGTTTTCCATGCCTTCTGACTTCAACACAGTATCCATCGTTTCCCGGACAACCTTCCGCATGTTGGCTTCATCAACGATATGTGTTGTTGGATTATAAAGACCTTGTTTTGTCAGCCATTCATTATCAAAACTAATGACATCCTGCCACATGGTCGATTCATTTTGTTGTGCTTTTTGGAACTGTTGCTTCAATGTTTTTTTGTCATTCGGATTCAACTGATCACTATCTTTTGTGAATAGGTCACCTTGTTTTGCTTCATCATCCATGTAATCCATGAAGTCATGAAAGACAAAAAAATCACCCGTTTCTTTGGATGATTGGTTCACATGAATATGACGTTTGGCATCTTCACGATCAATATAATTGATATAATCATTAAATGTATTGGACCCAGGCGTGACAAATTTGCTTCGTAACACAACCGCAGGACTGCTCATGCATTAAACCTCGCTTCCTTGTTGCTTTTGTGACTTTCGCTTTTCATAATCGAGTTTCTTTTGACGATGTTTATGGATACGTTTTTGAATTAAGTCTTCTGCTTGCTGCATCCCATTCGTCTTGTATTTTTCAGTCGTAATCAAATCTTTAAACTCATTGATCAAATAATAATGATTCATAAACTCTAAAAGTATTTTTGTATCACGGTCAACCACATTGCCGGTGACTTGAATACGATGTAATTTATCTTGCATGGTCGCAAACTTTTCATCCATTAAATCCGATATCATATTTTTGAACAGAGCATATTTTTCATCACGGTCTGTATAAAAGTAATCAATGGCTTCCGTAATCACATCTGCTTGTGATACATGTTTCTCATCTGCAATGGTTTGTATCTTGTCTTTTGTTGCTGGACTTAACAAAAAGTATGAACCTTTCTTTGTTGTCTTTTTTTCATGCATTTGTCATCATCTCCTTATATATTTATCTTGAACACCTTCTCCAAATAATCATCTACTTCTTCAGGATCAACATCCAACACAGTGGCTAGTAACAAATACATTTTCATGGATTGTTTTTCTAATTGGTCAAGCCGATTGTACGTTATTTCTAATGCATCACCAACGCGACTTATCGTTGAATCCAATTCTTTTTCAGCTCGTTTAATGCCATTAAACTGTGCTAAATCTTCAATGTGTCTTTTTAATAATTCATTCCGTGACACCTTTTGTTTTCGTGCTTCGTCATTTAAAACTTTGACGGCACCGGTGTCTACATCACGTACTTTTATTTCCATCACTGCATCATTCCTTTCCGTTAATTGGCTGCATGTTCACACAACAATATGACGTATATGCCTTCCCTTTCTGTCAACTTCCTTCTATGCGTGTAACACCTGCATGAGAGCGCAATAGTATTGAACAGGATAAGGGGAAAATGTCCCCACACAAGGTGGGGAACTAGGCAGAGCCTAGTTTTCCGGTAAGACCAATTTTTCAAGTGATTATATAGCTTTTATATAGGTGTCTATATAGGTTTAATATAGGTCTTGGGCGCTATTTTTCATCCTTTTTGGCGGAACCATTGTTATCATCTTGTTGGTTATTGCTCGCAGCTTGTTTATCCCTTTTCGCATTATCGGCATCCACTTTGTCATGATCTTGTTGCTGATTGTCATCCTTATTTTGCGTCAAAGCATTCAGTTTTTCTTCACGATTTTGATATTTATCCTGGAGCTCCTTCACCTTCTTTTTCAGTTTTTCGATTTCACTTTTCGCGTCTTCGATAGCTTTATCCTTTTGTTCAATCTCCCGTTCTGTGTCAGTTTGTTCTTCCTGCGTTTCAAATGCCATGTCTTGTTCCAATGATTTTTTCTCTTCCTTAAGTGTCGTTATCAGGTCTTCCTGAAACGGTATATCTTCCTCAATAATGGTGGTGATTTCTTGTTTTGTGCGTTCCATATCGGCCATAATACTTTCTTTCTTGTACCCTTTATCTGTCTTGGTTACCAATGATTGATTGATGTCGATCTTTCGGTAATCCCCAACGATAATGACTTCTTCCGGCTCAGGCAAATCAGATTCGTTAATGTCCTGATCGGTCACTGTTGCTTCACCACCTTTGTTTTCCAGTTGTTTTTTGTACTCCTGTTTCAGGATGTTTTGATCACGATGTTCCGTCACGAATAACCCGATCACTTGAAAGGATTCTGGGACATCTTCAATCTGAACAACCATGTTATTGTCTGACTGATACACCAATTCCGCATTGTATTTTTGACTGGCATGTTGCTCTTTTGCATAAAAAGAAAACGTCGGTTCGACGGCATCTGTTCCGGTATGGTTACGTTCCATGGTCACCTCCATCAATTCATTTGACGGGTTATATTCCCAATCACGAAGCGTTAATATGGTTTGACTAAGCCCGCCAATTGATTCATTAAATGCTGTTTGAGCTATCGCGCTGTCATCATACATCCAAGTTTTGGACGTAAAAAAAACGCCAAACGCTAGGCCGACGACAAGTAATAGACTGATATAGGTTTTGTTTTCACGTCCGCGATTCAATTTATTTTTCACTTGGTCACACACCCTTCCTTGATTACTGTTTACCGGTTAAAAATGGTTTAACGTACGGCATCGGATCAACTTTTTCGCCATCTATAATGACTTCAAAATGCAAATGAGCTCCAGTAGATGCACCTGTTGAACCAACCTTGCCAATGACATCACCTGCTTTAACTTTTGTTCCTTCTGACTTTCCTTTTTCCATCATGTGCGCATATCTTGTCCGCATACCGTTACCATGTTTGATTTCCACATACCAGCCATAACCTGTACCCATGTTGCTGCTGCTTGATTGAAACGTCGTGCCATTTGCTTTACTGATAACAATTTCACCATCCGCAAATGCCGTTATTGGTTTTCCACGAATACCATTCGATGCAACATCAATGGCACCATGAAACGACGAGCAGCCACCGCAACTCCGGTTGCCAAAACCGGATGTAATGTTTTTGGTATGTGATGATATCCACGCTTTATCGCCAATCAGTTCCATATCTTGCTGGTTCGATGGTTCACAATTCATCGTTAAACCGCCTAACTTTTGTGCAATCTCTTTCGTCGTTGGCACCCAGTGTTCATTTAAATTGTTTGGATCATTTTCAGCACCAACCGGCGCATAGACACTTCCTAATTGTTCGATTGTCACCAAACCATCGACTTTGATGCGGTTATATAATGTTTTGGACATGGATTCTAATCCGTCTTTCAATGTTGGAAAAGAAAAAAGGCCACTGCCATCCGGGTTCATCAAGCCACCCGGATTATTTTTTTGTTGAACCGCATTTGATGTTCCCCAGGCTGTTTCATGCATGGCAATCGAAGAAAACAAGACTGGATCAATACCACGCTTTTCGGATAGGTTCATAATGTCATCACCATATCCTTTTAAGGCACCTGAACGTTCCTTGTTTTGAAAAACAGACTTCCACTTTTCCTGGTTAATCTCACCTGTTGCTGAGCATACATAACCGGCAGATGGATTGTTTTGTTTCGATTGTTGTTCGTCAACACTCCCGCCTAATGCGCCAATAATCGCAAACATAATGGTCATTAAGACTAAACCAATCAATATGGGAATGACATTCGCTACAGCAAGTCCAATTATCCACCCGATCACTTTTTTCTTGCCAATGGCTTTTACGGCACCCCAAATATGTTTCATGTGTCCTTCTTTCCTTCCATGCCTTCATCAGGGGTTACCATGTTGTTCACGAGCCATTGATCGTTGTGCTGCACCATGGTCAGATAAAACAGCTGCGTTCGTTGATTGGTCACACGTCCATTTGATGTAATATGCCACGAGGCAAATGCACCAAATATCATGTTGTTAGATTGTGATGCATTAGAAGCAAACAGTTCTATGGATTCAATACTGCGTTCAACATTTGCTTCCTTCACTGTTTGAATAGATTGCTTGATTTCCTCCAAAAATGAAGGGGTTACGACACCTTTCCATTTACCCCAGTCGGCGATTTGCGATAAATAAAGAGCAAGCCCTTGTTTTGCTTGCTCCTTTGCAGTGGTGACAGCCTGCGCACCAAATTGTTTTTGATATGTGGTTTCATGTTGATCTTCCGTTTGCTGGTTATTATTATCTTCTGTAGCATTCTGTGTATCTTGTTCAGCATTTAAATCAGGTTTAGCACTTAATGCTTCATCAATTTTGTCTTCCTGAAGTTCTGGTGGTTGCTCGGTTTCCTGCTGTGATTCATCGAATAAACTCTCTGGGTTTTGTTTTTCTACGTTATCGGTTGTCCATTTCCAGACATACATCGCTATGATTAACAAAGCAACGATGAGAAGGAATATAAACTTATAAAGAACCCGTTTCTCCATCACAAGCCCCCCTCAAACAGATGCAATTCTTCGTCCGATGCTTCAATGGAAAGCATTAAGTTGCCAACACCACTGATACTCAATAAACATTCCCCTTGTTGTAATTGCGGGACATGTTCCAATTCACTGTCCGTCAGTTGTCCTTCAAAAACGGTCCGTAACGTGTCCAATGAATTGGCATCCTGCTGCATTACAAATTTATATTGGGTTAGTTCAAATAACGTCCGTATTTTGGTAACCGTATCCGTGTCGGAGTGGTCAGGCACAAAATCACGGATCGATTGACTGGCCAGAATGAGTCCACCGAAATACTTCCGTGCCTCTCGTGCAAAGTCCGTTAAAAACTTCACCGCCAGCATGTTTTCTGAATGAACCAGTCGATGCGCTTCATCAATCATGACCAAAAAACGTGTCGCTTCATCGACATCAAACGCTTCATCTTCATACATGAGCTTCTTTTGTGACGAGCCTATTTGGATCAAGTTGTCCCAAATTAAGTTCAATGCGTTAAACATCTGAGCATTGAACACATTTTTTTCGAGTCCTGTCAAATTACGAATCGAAAAGAAAATCACTTGTTCATCTGTAATGTCAGGAATCGTTGTATGACCATTAAACAAATAAGCAAAACTGTTCACCAGATTATCAATCACCAATTCAATTTTTTCGAGTCGCTTAACCCTTGTAGATGACAGCTCTGAACGAATGATTCGCTTCTGGGTATTGTCATAGAGTTGGTTACGGATAAACATTAAAAAGTCACTGAATATGGGGTATGCCTCATTAACCAGTGACGTAATACCAGTTGTATGAATTTTATCCGAAAAACCGAGTGACTCATAAAAAAGCCGCAGCATCTTTTTAAATTCTTCGATTTCCTCAGCAGAAGGGTCACCTGCAAGAAACATATAAAAGGTTGCCACCTTGGATATGTGCTGCATAAAACTGATTTCCTCATTCTTTTCCGGATGACTATTGTCTTCTGTACGAAAGATTTGCAAAGGATTGATCACGCCGTCACTGCCATCAAGACTAATGGTGTGTCCATTCACGGACTGAACAAGCGTCTTAAATTCACCGGTGACATCAAAACCACGAATAAAATGGCCACGTGCTTCATTATCCATCAATAATTTTTTAAGCGTCGTTGACTTACCGGCACCCATCTTCCCGACAACCACCGCATTAAAGAATCGCCTCATCTTATCCTTATGGAAAAGATCAAACAGCACATTACCTCCGGTAAACGATGTTCCTAAATAACTGCCGGTACGATCATTTAATTCCGAGAAATGATAAGGCAAGCCTGATGCGAGTGTCAAAGCTGGCATTCCTTTTCCCTCCCGTTTATTTGGAAAGGCCAGTTGTTGTTCGTAAGGAAGAAATAAAGACTGCCATTCCCAATAGGTTTCATTTAAGAATACCTGTCCTTTAAACCCGAACGACTGTAACTTGGACATGGTCCGTTCCACTTTCTTATCCAGTTCCCAAATGGTTGGTGACGCCACAAATAATCGAATATGCAGTAATTTAATGACTTCCCCCATTTCACTTATTTGCCGATACAGATCTTCCATCTCCTGATAACCGCGTTGTGCATCCATCCGTTCAGACTCATGTTTGGAACTTCTAAACCGGACACCCTGTTCCACCATACTTTTATTAATCGTACTCACCATCTCATCCTGATGCATTGTTGCCACATCGGTTACAACGGTCACATCATACATGGCCATAATCTTATCCAACCACAACACATCAACGCTGGATGGATAGTCAAAAACATGAATGCACGCTTCATAGCCATCCCCTTTTTTGATGTATTTGTCTTTAAAACGAATACCGCCTTGTGGTTGAATCGCTGTCAGAAAATCTTTATCCAGTTCAGGTGATTTCGGTTTACCTGATTGTTTTGTCTGCATTGCCATGAGAATCATCCTTTCTATAACTTCGTGTTTTGATTGTTTAATAGAAACAGAATCTGTTCCTTTTTGGTTCGTGGCAGTTCTGTTAATGGAAAAGCCTGCTGCATCCCTTGTATCGCATCGTTTTTTCGGTCAGTCAGTTCCTGTTTATCATCGGCATACACAAAAATAAAGAACTCACGATTTGAACGTTCGCGTTCCAAAAAGTCAAACTCAACTAATTTTTGGTCGATATATTCCAATCGAATAGGATTGGTTGTCTGTTCGCGCTTTTTCAGCCAATACGTGCGCTGGGCTTCGGTATTCGCTGGAAAGTTTAAAATGATCTCTTTATAGGACCTGAAATAACTTCGTAAAAACCGGGTTCGGTTCATCAATAAAATGTTCAAATCCGTATCGTTCAAGGCATGAATGTTTTTCGTTTGGATCTGGAGAATATCCATCACACCATCCTTCAACAAAATATAATTATCGTGTATTTGAATAAACGGCAGTATCTCTGGTGTTTGCCGTAACATTTTGTCTTTCTTAATGCTTGAAGATTTATCACGCTGTTTCGTTTGAAAAACGCTCTTGATTTTAGTCGCCCATGACCTTCGGTTCGTCTGTTTATTAGATCCACCGTGAGTCACCTTGCCTTCTTGGCTCATGTTAACTGTTGACCTCCTTCCGTTACGCGTTACTGGCGCAATTGACTGTTTTCCTGCTTGTGCTTATCCATGGCATGGTAAACCGTTTTTTTATGGCGAAAAAATAGAATGAGTGATTCATAATGTCTTTTTTTCGGATTGTGGCTGGATGGCATGAATAGATAAATCATGAAACCAACCACTACCAAAAAGTACGGAATCATAAAAACACTATGAACCAAATCCCGCAAAATCGTTAAAACTAAGAGGGAACTAATCAATAAAATGACTAGCTCCCGCATTTCCAACCCTAAAATTTTCGGTTTTGCCTTAATCTCTTTTGGAATCTCGTATGTCATGGTCTCTCAGCCCCTTTTGCATATCTTTTGGTTTTTTCACATCCTTTTTATCCAATCCTTGTCGGATACTTCCACGAACATGATTCATTTTCTGTCCGGCATCGTAACCGGTGTTATGTGCCCGTGTTAGGAAATGACTGGCTCGCTGCACCGAACGATTTCCACCAAACAAGGTATGTTTTGGTTTTGGATGGATATGGCCATCTGAAGTTCCCACATTTGGCTGATTCGTCATTTTCGGTGATGTTGGGATATTAACATGGCCAGATGGTTCTTGCGACTGTCCACCATGGATAGATGATGGTGTGACACCACCTGAATGATCGGAACTCATACTGGCCGATTGTTGACCTTGTCTTGGCATTGAATTGACAGATGACGGTCGAGCTTCCTGTGCCGGTTGCCCTTTTCCGACAGTACTGCCATCATTGTTCTCATATCGTGGCACCGTATTGCCTTTTATGGTGTTTGTTGAGAATTGGCCTTCTCGACGCGGTGATTCAGCATGTCGCTGGGAAGGCATTGGTTTCACATGGCTGTTATTTTTCAGTGCCCGTGTCATGCCAGCACCACCGGCAACTGTACCACCGCTAATCTTGCCGCCTGTTTTTAGCATTTTACCACCAGCTTCAGCTGTCATTTTGCCGCCTGCACCAACCATACGACCAGCAGCATAGCCGCCCATCATGGCCTGCCAGCCAGAACGCAGTCCGGCATCAATGCCCAACAACCGTTGCACAATATCAGGCGCATCAATCAATGCCCAAGCTCCCGCAATCAACAATAGGATGGTACCAATAATGCCAATATGTTGTTCCATATCATTCGCCCATTGCGCATAAATGATGAACATCCGTAATAGCACCATCATCACAAAAATGACGGCAAACGTACTGGCAATCTCGACTAACACTTTTTTCAAGCGTTGACCGCCCGTTAAGTCCGTTGCTGCCGTGAACATGGCAAATAATTGATGAAACGCCAAGTCAAACATGGCTCGCCCAATTTTGATAGTTGTAATGACCAGCGCAAAAGCTGTTACTGCCAATGTAGCTATTACAATACCCCAATTCACGTGATACCTGTAGTAGCTTTGTTGTCCCAGATTGGTAGCTGGTACTGTGTTTGAGTTTAAGTCTACTATCCTTGTTCCACCATCACCTGTTGAAATAAGGCGTTGTGTTAAAAAATCATATCCTTGCCCACCGCTATCTTGTTTTTCTTTCAATTCACTCACCCACGGTTTTGTTGTCCAACTAAACCAGCCTTCATCTTTTTGAACATCCAGTTTTTCATTCACTTGGATTGAAGAAGGATCTTCTAATTGATTCCCGTAGGTATAATCCGTTGTCCCAATATCTTTATTTTGGGAATCTGGTGGATGCGGAAGCAAATTTTCATTGCCTGCCACGGTCTCCTCATTGCTTCCATTTGCGTAATTGAAGTCACTTTCAACATAATACCTCACATCAGCGATATTCCGTTTAAGGACGTTATCGGAGAGTGTTCCGGGTTCATCTAATGCCGATACACCTTCGTTCAACAAATCATTCATCATACTCATGAGATTCGGCAGGATGACGATGACACTCACAGCGATCAAAACATTCATCAGCACGTCATTACGTTTTTCAATCTTATTCAACATAAACTGAAATCCGACAACGATAAGTGTGACAACAAACATGCCAAACACATAGGGCTGAATCGTTTCGATAAATCGATTCATAGCCGGATTATCATATACGCCGCCAAGTGTGACAACATCTGTTGCCACACCTTCGATCCAATTGTTAATCCAAACTAATGCTTGAATAATTCCCCACCCAATATTACGGATGAGGTCATCATAAAGCCACCCACTGCTGATATCTAAAATGGCAGCTAAATCTTCATAAAGCTTTTTCAACTCATCCATGAATAAATACACTTCCCTCCTTCATTGACATAAAAAAAGAACCTACCCTGAATACAGGTAAGTTCTTTTTTATATTTACTTAGTACGTTAAGTTTATTTCTTGATCGTTGACATAGTCGATGCTAAATTGAATTTCCTTTTCTACCTCGCTGTATAAATCATCATCAAGAAATGTATTGCTTTCTGTATTAGCATCACCGATTATCGTATTTAAATTCCATGCAGTTCCCTGGTATGCATAAGTCGAATTAAACTGTCCCCCATGTACAACAGCCATTCCGCCATTTTCAAAAGGGTTGTGACCTGACACCCGATTATTATACTCTTCACTCATAGCGTCTACTTTTTGCTTTTGTTCATCATCAAGCGTATTAAGGTTCATGTGAAATGCTGTCATATCTTTATCTTTCAGAGCTTTATCATAGGCTTCAAGCAATTTAGTGTTTTTCACATAATCTTGTTTCGCATCATAAATCAAAACGTAAAAAGCTTCGTTATTATCCTTTTTTGTCATCACATCATCTAATGTCGTTTCATTCAATCCAGCTTTTGGTGTTTCGGTCGTTTCATCACTGTTATCTTCTGCAGCACTATCCGTTCCACCACAGGCACTTAAAACCAGTAAAACCGATATTAGTATTAGGGTGAATAACGTTCGTTTCCGTATCAAGTTACCATCATCTCCCATACAACCTTTTGACGACAGTATAACAGTCCTTTTTGGCACTTAAAATGATTATCTCGTACTATTCTACATCCGGTACTTTCATATCTAGTATCGTTTTTAGCTTACTTAGCTCATTGGCCGTAAACGTAAAGCCTTTGCCCAGCCTCGTTTTATCCGGATTCCACCACCTCACATCATATTTCGGTTCATCACCATTCCAGCTAATGATGTTAAGTTCTTTTGTCCAGCCTGCCTGACTTTCATGCAATACGGCGATTTCTTCAATTACATCCCAATCCACACGATATTTAGGTTCTTTCATAACTTCTCACTCCTTTTCTTTTAAGATAGCGCCTGTTCACGTAATTTATCGGCTTCCTGATCACCATTGGACTGTTTACTTGATGGTTGTTGCTCGGTTACCTCATTAGCTTTCTCATTTTGATTAACCTGCTCTTCAATTCGTTTCGTTGCTTGCTCCTGCCACGTTTGCATAACGTCGTCAGGTAAATAATCCTGTAATGCTACCAGTACCTTTAAGTGTATTCGTGAAAAATGAGGATGATGGACAATGAAACTTACATAATGAAGAAATGACCAATGATCAACTTCATGAAGCAATGCTTTGGTTCTTGCTTCATCCAATTCACCCTGACTCTGTTCGATCTGTAATAGATGCCGTTTAAATCGTTCAAATGCCTTGTCTGTCATAGCGTCAGCCATTCGTAAAAATAAGTCGTCGTTTGACTTAGCCGAATAAACCATGCTGTTTAAGTCCATATCATGATACGTTTCGGACATAATCGGAAGCATCATGATGGAGTGGTCTGTATCAAAGTCATCAGCCAAATACTGATAACGGAATTTATGACTAGTTTTATCATGGTTAAAAATCGGTTTTGGCTCAATCTTTTTTCGGTTCTTATCCTGCCGTTTGTTCACGCGTATCAACACGGACTGCCCTTCTTTTAACCGCATCAGTTCATCAGATGTTAAAAGCGAGCGTTCTTTTGTGGACTCGCTGTGCGACTTATCGAATGAATGATAATCACCACTTCGGCTGACATCCGTAATCGTTTTGGCCCCAAGCATGCTGGAGTAGTGTTCAGCTGTGTTCTTATCTTCGGTAAGGATATAGATTTGATTGGAACAATTGCCAATAATCGTATCCGATTCTTCACCATAAGCCGATTTCACCTGGGAATAGGCTTGAACGATTAAGTGATACCTGAAGCCGCGCCCGGCACCCACTGTTACCATACTGGCCATGCCATCGATGGCCGGCATATTTCCAAACTCATCAAGGATGAATTGGACATGCCGTTCCATTTTGCCATTTTTGCTTTTGGTTGCTTTTTCCGAGTTGACACGGTATAACTGACTAACAAAGATACTGGCCAATACATCGTTTGATTTATCCGAATCAGGCGTTGCCAAAAAGACCGCCACCGGTTTGTCTCCGAACCCGATTTCAGTTAAATCCAAGCTGTTATGGCCGGTTACTTTAGCGTTAGGTTCAAGTGTAAAGATTTGCAGTTTATCCATGGCCACACTGAAGATACTACCGCGTGTATTGCCTGTCGAAAAGTTACTGGTAGCATACATTAACCGCGCCGGATTATTCTCATCCCGCGCCTGGAAGAATTCGTCCAACGCATTATTCCCCTCTTCATCCGTTTCACTGCCCTTACTGGAAAGAAAATTGGCAACAGAGTACATGGTGACCCGTTCTTCCTTGCCGATTTTCACCATGTCCTCGGTTAAAGCCAAAATAATGGCCGTTACCAGTGACTTCGCACTGTTTGACCAAAACGGGTCTTTAGCGTTTGGATTATGATACAAACTGAATGCTACGCTGTTGGCATATTTTTGCGCATCACTCACCTTGCCCTGTTTCCATGAATCAATGACCAACTGTAAAGGATTGAACCCCATACTCATGGCATGTTCAATTAAATTAAATACGTACACGTCATACCCACGTGCCTTTAAGGTTTCATAAGAAGCTCCAGCCAGTTCCCCTTTCGGATCATGAATCACCATGGAGGGTTTCTCCTTCGCTCTGCTTTGGACATCGATCATCGGAACCACAAATGTCTCACCCTTACCGGAACGCGTAATCCCAATGACCATGGTATGAACAGGGGCATCATCCAACAGAAGCCGATATGGTTTTCCTGTTTCCTGCAATCCGCCAACAATCGTGCCACCTTTTCCGTCGTATTCCGTTTTGGATGCCGGTATAATCTGATACTGTTGCTTCATGTTTTTCACGGATTCAAATTCATTCGTGCCATGTTGCCCACGGTTAATGGTTTGATAATTCATTTTGATATTGTATAAGAATTTTAGAAGACTAATCCCGACAAGGATATAAAAGCCTACATAAAACGCAAGCCATTCTTTCTGAAAAATGAACACGTATTCCCAATTTACTGAGAATGTATTCAAGTTGACTTGTTCCGGATTGTTGGCAAAACCTTCAATCAAATGCAGCACTTGCTGGAAAAAGTGTAATAGGAAGTTTGCAAGTAAGAACCCTATTATGACGATAAACAATATAAAGGGCCATACAAACTTCCAGTTGCTTAAACGTTCGGTTAGTGCCTTATGGTTCGTGTTCAATGGCCATCACCCTTTCATGTTGCTTCGTACGTGCTGCCATTTGGTTATACGTTTTAGTGAATGCTTTGCGGTTTTGTTGCAGATTTTCATTGGCGTCTTTCGTTTCTGACGTGTAGTCAAAAACGGACCAATTTTCGCCTACACCGTCCTCTTCAATGGTGTTCACGATATCCCTTGTCGCCTTCCAGCCAGCCTGATCATCATCCATGGCAATTAAAAGGTGTTTATCTGCAAACTGTTCCTTGTGTTTGGCCAAATAATCTTTAACCTGTCTTGTTTTGGTTGCGCCTGTTAGAGCTATAATGCCAACATTTTCATCGATCTCACGAAAGGACAAAGCATCCAGAATGGATTCACTTATCACCACATTTTCAGCATTCTGCGGAATGTCCAGAACAAAAGCGCTGGCGCGCCTCATCACGTCCCAAGTGAGTGCTAATCACTTGGGGCGTTTCTCGCTTCTACCATGGTGCCGTTGCAGTGTGGGCAATGTAACTGTACCTCTTCGTTATTATTTTTGTCCACGCTAAATTCACCGATGAGATATTCTGGAACTTCATCGACTCCTCCACAGTCTTTGCATTTAAATAAAACTAATTTGATTTCTTCATCCAATCCAAAAGGATCTTCTTCTAACCAGATATCTACTTCCTTTGATGCATTATCCTGCTTCCTTTGGTTTGAAGATGCCATATTTCCTCCTTCTTTCACTTTCTATTTCTTCCATGTAATGATAAAGCCAACCATAGTCAGAATGCCATATCCCCACCAGTTCCATTTGTCGATGGCAATGCGGACATTCAATTGGGTCCTTTCCAAAGGATTCAATTATACGTTGACGATACGTTTTCTTCTTGCGCTTTTTCTCCAGTACCAATGAGATTTGTTTGGTTCTCATAAATGCGTGTAAACTTAATATTTGTTGGGCTTTACGATGCGACCTCCTACTATACAATCCAAAACCCCCCACCATACGAAAGTGTTTTGGAGGGATGTGTTGCAGAATTTCAAATAGAAATCTATATACGGGAATTTTTTTATCTATTCGTTTTCCTGACTTGTGATCCTCGTACCAATAATGAACCGTTTTTCCGTCATAAGCCTCAATCCGATATTCCGCAATGGCAGGACGAGCTAAATACCTGCCGATATATTTAGCAACGCCTTTCGCATTTTTCATCTTTTTTTCGGCGTTAACATAAAACCCTTTCTGGTATCTTCTGTACAAATCATCAATCAGGTCATTAACTTTTTGATTGTCGGGAAACCATTTCTTGATTAAATCTAACACAACTTTTTGCCAGGATTTCCTTAAAAATTCGTAAGGGATATATCCATTGTTCACCCATTCATTTTGATTATCCAATGCCCCTTCTGTAACCAGGGCATGGATATGTGGGTTAAACTTCAAGTCACGGCCAAATGTATGAATGACAGTAATAATTCCGGATTGTAAACCTCTTTTTTTACTGCGTTTATGATTATGATATTTAAACACTTCAGCAACTTGTTTACTTAATTCATTTAGTTTTTTCCGATCATTATAGAACACATTTCTTAACTCCCGAGGGATGGTAAAAACCATGTGCCGGTGCGTAACATCAAAAATCTTTTCCTGTTGTTTATCCGACCAATCATCCGTATACTTCTTTCCGCAACGGTGGCATAGTCTACTTTTACAGGTGAAATAAACAAATTTCGGTAAAGGATTTCCTTCACAGCCAAGGCATTCATATCGTGCAAACCCTAAGTCACTGGTTCCGCATCTGATTGTTTTCTCTACTGTTTCTTTAATGTGATCTCGATAAGATTCAGGAAAACGACCGGAATGAAGATACCAAAAACCAGCAAAATGATCTTTTAAAATGTGTTTAATAACTCCTGTACCTTTCATCAGCTTATCTCCCTCAACAGGATGACTATATTTTACCATAAAAATTATCCACAACTTCAGAATTTTATAGTTTCCTAAGCAATAAAAAAATCCCTCGTTTCTTTGGAGGGATTAAAAATAAGCTGTATTTCCTTGGGATCAAGGTTTTCATCGATGCTGGAACGGAGTAAAACGCGATCCAACGTATGGTCTTCGCCGTACAATGGAAAAATTAAGTTTCGCTTGCACATCCAACTATTATTGGAATAATCCTTGTTCAATAATGGTTCGGCTTTTTGAAAGACATGTTGCACGATAGCCTCATCTTGTAAGTCAGCGACAAAACCGCGTGTTGTCTGTTTTGACAGGTCGCGGTAACCATTATCTAATGCCTCACTTTTGAAATAGTTTTTCGCATATGAGAACACACGGTTTGACCAATCCAAGGCCTGCCGTTGTTCTGTCGTCAGATCGGGGTAGTGTTTTTCAATTTCTTGTTCATAAACTGACATATCCCCTTTTTCATGAAATTCAAGTATCATCCGTGAGCCGCAGTGATTTTCCCGGTTGCACTGGATGAAATGCTTGTTATTTTTATACATAAAGGCTTCATGCTGGTTGCACTCCGGGCAGTTGCAGATAAAATAGCGGCCTTTATCTTCAGCATGCAAATCACTCAAAGCATTTTCGATATTTTGAAAAACAAGTTTCTTATAGGGATTCAGTTTGCTCATCATCGTCACCTACTTTGACAGCGATTTTAGCTTCAAATCGTTTTAATACAGGTACAAGGACCTGTTCTTCAATGGCTTGATCTGATTTCAGGGCTGTTCCCTTAGCTAATACGTCATCGAAAGTCGTGTGAAATGCATGCATTAATTCGTTATGAAGATGATAGGCTGTTCTAAATCCGTGTTGTTGTATGAAGGACTCGCCAAATAACGACAGTTCCAAATGCTGATACCCTTCATGCTTGAACACCAATACATCAATCCGCTGTTTTGGGAGCGATTGATAATTCGTGACCACATGCGTGACAAACCAATTGAACGATTTTTCATCGTTCATATAGCGTTGAATAGCGTCATGCTCGGACGATTCACCCTTGCTTTGATGTTCTTCCGTATCCGGATGATTCGATTGTTTATGCTTCGAAAATGACTTATGGCTTCCCAATGTTCGAACGTTGGCGCACTTATCTGATTGGTCCCCGTGTTTCTCAGAGGCTTTTGCCGTCTCTTCTGTCACCCATCCAACAACAGCACGGTAAGCATTACGTATAGCCCCCAGAATATCTTCCATTTTCGCATAAATGCTCGTTTCAATATACGGTGAAACACCATCATAGATTTGTCTTAATTGTTCATCCGTCATGTTAAGCCTATCGCCCAAGACGGTATGGAATCGTTTTTTGAATGCCTTAAATGCGTTATCTTCCGGCTTAACAGCTTTGACATTGGAAAGCAGTTTATCTTTCATTCTCATTCTTGTCACCTCCAAAAAAGGACTCCCTGAACGGAAGCCCTACATGTCCATCTCTTGTTCATGTGTCTTGTTTTGTTTCTTCCCAAGTTTCATCGCCTTTTCGTTTTCCAAGTCCTTTTCAATCTGACTTAACTTTTCCTTTTGTACCGACGTTAAGTCCATGTCTTTTATGTCATCCAATACCTCGCGTTTGAGCTCATAGACCTTCTCATAACCGTGTTTTGCTTCAAACGCCTTCATCTCTTGTTCTCTTTTTTGAACATCTTCAGATGACGCTTCCTTTTCATCCGGTTGTTTATCTAAAGCGTCCAGAACTTGTTGCTTATAAGCATCCTTATAACTGTTTTCTTCCTTTGTGGGCTGCAGCTTTTCCAGCACATTTTGTTTATAGGCCTGTTTAAACTGCTCTGATTGATTCACCCCGTCATCATGTTCCTTTTGCACCTTGTCTTCGATTGTTTGAAGTTTGTCCTTCGGAAACTTTGATTTCAGAACTGTATCTTGATACAGGGATTCCAGCTTCTGCCGCTTCCATTTATAGCCTGCATTATCAGGATTCAACATTTCCTTTTCCTTTGCTGACAGAAAGTCAGCGTACTTGTTTGCCAATTCTGTTTCAAAATCTTTTATAGCCGGCATGTTCAACCTCCCTCAATAAAAAAAGGCTTCCATACGCTGGAAAGCCCGTTTGATTAATGGTTTAACTGTATGAGGTTTTGGATGGTGACAGAATCGCCCAGATTAAATTCATCACTGATTGCCTTTTCGACACCACGAATATCATCTATCGATTGAATGGGTTCCTCTAATGTTATATCGACATTGCCGCCGCCATCTTCATAAAGGTAACTTATGAAATATTTGTACTCAGCACTCACAATGCTTCACCTCCTTAAAATCCAACAACACGACCGCCAAACCAAGAAACAAGACTGGCAGCCAAGTAAACAATGCCAAAGCCAATTGCAACGTTAACCATCCATCCCGTATACATTTCCTTCTTCTGGGGATCTTTTGCAAACGTCCACAATAACCCAATGATAACCAGCACCAGCCCGGCTAAGACTGGTGCAATTGGTTTAATCCCGTCTGTAATATTTTGTATGGTTTGAATTGCGTCTTGCACGTATCTCACTCTCCTTTCTTCGCAACGTTCGTGATCTGTTTCTGGTTCGATACATTAAAGTTTAAGATGATGTCTTGATGACGTTCATGAAGCCATTCATAATAAGAAGACCCGTCAGCTTCGATAATGTCTTTTGCCAGTGTTTCAAATTCCTTGAACCCTTCAGGTTTAACAGGTCTGCGTTTTCTTTTTGATGATGATTCTTTCTTCGATGTTTCAGCAGCATCTTTGGTGGCTGCCTTATCGTCCTGCTTAACGTCTTTATCCTGATGCTTATCTACTGTTTTTCCAAATTCGTTATTAGACATGATTTACACCTCCTTATCTGAGCAAAATAAAAACCCTTTTCCGTGAAAGAAAAGAGTTAATGGGAAGCTATAAACTTCCTGATACTAATAATTTAACACCGTTTTTATAGCATTTTGTCTCTTTTTTTGTATCTTTTTTATACCCTATTTTGTATCCATTTTGTTTCCTTTTACGTAAAGTTATTGTTAGGTACAATTAAAATCATTTACTTTTAGCAGGTAAACCCCATTTTACTTTGAAAAATGCTGAATCACCATATTATTTCGGGATCCTATCCCACATTAATCCAGAGAAGTCTCTTCAACCGCCCATTCGATACCATGAATGGAAATGTAGCAAGCAAGAGTTGAAACTGAAGCGAGCACTGCGGAAAAAAAGGATTTTGGTCAAGGTCATTCGAGAAAAAGTACAGCTTTCTGTGATACAGAGCACTACCATCCTTCATCTCGACGTTCAAAAGCTGTTGATTTACTACCGTATAAATAAACTTCTATAACCTTCCTTGTCATTTCTTTTAATTTACCAGGCGTATACGTTATGACGCCTGTATCATGCCTGCTAGACCATCTATAAGAGCATTGTGCGATTTGCTTTACGTCTATATGATATTGCGTGTACATAAGCTTTTTAGTGGAAGATAAATCTTGCTGTAATTGCGTAATGGATGAATCTATCTTGCCCTTATATACATTACGCATTTTAAAATCCGAAAAGTTCTTTTTATCGTGTTGTAATACTCTAATAGCAAGAGGAAGTAAAATAAACTGATGGACAAGTTTATTCATTTGACTATCCATAAAATCACCTCTAATGAACATTAATATTTCTGTTCTTTTCATTTTAGAAAAATTCGGGTATACTATAGATAGAAGATCATACAATAATAAAAACCGTAGACGCTCCAACGCCTACGGTACAATAGACCGAACCCCATTAAGAGGGGCGGCGCAGTAGGAAGAATAACCCCTTACGCCTGCGCCACCCCTCATATGAAGCCAGTCCATTGTTAAACACATTATAACATATCAATTATGGTGATCTGTGACAATTAAGGCATTTGTTTTGAAAAGTATGAAGCCGCATTCCCTTTCCGTTGAAAAATGCGGCTTTTTCAAAAAGTGGTTGTTTGCAGTTAATTCTAACCTCAATATCGTAACCAAGATGAATGATGCACTCACCTTCTTAGTGATAACAGTCTGCTGTTCTGGGCATTGATTCATCTTTTTCACGAATAAATACGACCCCGCTAGGTTTAGTGTCAATTACAACTCCTTCAAGTTCTAACTTCATTATTTCCCTGATACCAAATAGCCATTCTCTTTCCGTTACGCTTCCTCGCTTACAGGAAATGCTGAGAACCTGTCTATTATTGCCGACTTCGTGTAAAAAATGTGTTGATCCACTATCATAAACCTTTATGTTTGGTGATTCATCAGGCGAAAACGTTTTAACCATTTTTACTTCGTTTTGACAGTTAGCAGTTACATCTTTAATCTTCATATATAATCCTCCTAACAAGAACATTTGTTCCCATTATAAGCAATGGAGGATAAAAAATCAACTATAACAAATACTTGACTAATGCTTATGACTTTTATACAGTCGCCCCAGATGATTGAAGACCGTTCTAAGACGACATCCTTTATAAATCTTGTGAAAGTCTAACCATATCGATGACTTGGATGCCATTTTCAAAAATTGGTTTATCATAATGTCTAATAAAAAAATCGCGATCAATAGAAATCATTCTAAAACCGCATTTTTGATATAATGCCAATTGAACAACTCCTGAATTGCCAGTTCCTATTTCAATGGTTTTATAACCTTCATGTTTTGCAGTTTCAATTGCATGAAGCACAAGTTGCTTCCCATATCCTTGGCCATGGAAATCTTCATTCACTGCTACACTTACAATTTCTGCTGTTTCTGGTCGAGTTGGAATAAGGACATATGTACCTATAATTATTCCATCAAGATTCATAATAAAGCACTTACCTCTTGAAGTGTATTCTCTGACTAGCTTCTCCGATGGATCTGCCAACAATAATAACTCCAACGGCAATTCCTCATCCTTATTTAATTCTCTTATCAATTTGAACACCTCAAATTTCATTTATTCAGGATAACGGATTAAAGATCAGAAAATGGACTGACGACTCAACCCATAATTGTTCAATTCTTGCGCCCGTTCGTATTATGCAGGATATCATTTTATCGAGTGACATCGGCATTAGTTCCATACCGTTAACAAAATGGGGGAATCCAATGATATAGGAATCGAGGAAGGAAGTATTTTGGATTCCCCTTTTTCAATACTCGCAACCAAAGAGGTATTACAATGACTAAATATCTCCGAGACATCTGGACAGCGTCTTATGGTCTGTTTCAAAAAGAAGCTGCTGGCTCTTATTCCATTTTCGCGCCCGTTCGTATAATTGAATAAAACTTTTCCATTTAAAAAGCTAATCTTTCTTCCTTGCTAATTGATCCCTGTCAACGGACATTGGAGGTTCTTCCATCCATCCATTTTCAATCATTATTTTAACACTATCTGACGCATATTTCATAATTTCAGCAATCTGCTTTGTATACGCTAATTGCAGGTCTTTACGTAAGCTCTGGGCCATGCTTGTCCCATAGTAGGCAATACTGGCACCGATAAGTGCGTTGGTATGATACATCATTAATTTATCGGAAAATGGTGCATAAGTGGAATGTGTTACGTCTGCATCCGATGTAATCGGAGATTGAATGTCATTATCATTAAGTTTGGAAGCAAATTGTGTTATCTGTTTTTGTGCAAGTTCCTTTCCTTTCACCATATGATCTCGAATTTTTTGCGTACTTGTAACTTGACTAAAGGCCATCATCAAGGATCTACCAAGTACATTGCGCTGTACATTGGCAAACATATGTGCAATCTCTAACGTAGCAAGCGGGCGATTCTCCCCAAACCACCCGCCAAGGAATTTTTGATCCGTTACAAAATCAATGCCGCTCGGAGGTGTTAGCTGAGGTGCTCGTATATAAAAACCTTTTTTCAGTAATAACTCATTTGATTTCGCCTGAAGATTCATGGATTCTGTCATACAATTCTTATAATAGGTATGAAGGTCCTGTCTCGTTGCCAATGAAAGAGCCATACTATAACCATTGATGCCTACCGTTCCCATTTGCTGTATGTAATACAGCATAAAATGATCCGTCACCAGCCGGGGAGCGCTTAAATCTACATCATTTTCAGTAAAACCCTGAGGAACCGGCCAGTTTTCCCCATTAAAAAAATTGGTAAGTATCGGTATATGCGATTGTGATAATTCTAAGCTTTCCTCCAATATGGCTGCGATATCAGGGTCTTCGACAATTTGTAAAAAATGCTTCATGACACAAATAGCTAATGTGTCGTTCTGATAAGAAGCCCAAAGTTGTGAGATCTCAGCGGATGTCAGGGATGCGTTATGAATTGGTTCCATGTTGTTTTCCTCCCAGGTGTATTTTGTAAGTTATTTTTTGGCTCTTTCAAAAAAATATGCGTACCTCAGAGAAAAACAAAATACCCCTGTCTCTCTTTAACAATATGCCCCTACAATGGTAAATTGGGCACTGTTTTTTATTCTGGAAGTGCGTCCGTTGTTTAAATAAAAAATCCCGCAATACAGGATTTTTTATCAAGCTTGTTTTTAATGATACGACTTTTTAACGGTGCAACTATATTTCAAAGAAATGACACCTGCAACAAGGTTATACCGTTTATTTAGTAACTATTTTCCTCATGATTATTTGTAATAAAAATCCCGCAAGCAAACCTGGAATGACACTCAACATTGGAAGCCAGATTGGCCCCAACAATACCCCAAATAAAGTTAGTTTAGACGAATAGATGGTTCCTACGGTCACAAAATAGGCTGAAAATACAAACGGTAAAAAGGAATATGGTTTTTTTTCGATACCTGCATCTTTATAGGCATCCCACATCGCAAAAAAATACAAATGTATTTGTCAACTCAAAATCCGGCCAAATGTTCATTTAATTTCCGACCAATTGTGAATAGTTCACATGTGTTTTTCACAAAAAATATCTTACATGTCAACACCGTCCAATAAGCTCTCTATCTATGAAATTTTCAAGGTACAGTTAATCTCATTGGCTTTATCGGCATCAATATCTGTGTATGAATAGCTGAGTCTTATTACACTAATCCCCCCTCTAAAGCCTGCTTGCTGCTTATGCAGGTAATATTCACGGTTAGCCACTACCCTGAGTTCCCAGCCATTCCTTGGTTTCTTTCATACGGTAAGAGCTCCCGTTCATATTAACAATATGGGCCTGATGGGTAAGCCGGTCAATCATCGCTGCTGTCATCACCTCATCCTGAAAAATCTCGCCCCAGCGTTCAAAAGATAAATTCGTTGTAATAATCGTCGACTTACGACCTGCCCGCAATGAAAGGTGGGTGAAGAGCTGTTCAGCCCCTTCTTTATCAAATGAAATATAGCCCATTTCATCGGCAATCACAAGGTCATATTTTTCAAACCGACTTTGAAAGTTTCGAAGGGTGTTCTCTGCCCGTGTTTCCTTGATTTGATTCACAAGGAGGGGGACACTCGTAAACCACACTTTGAATCCTTCCAAACAGGCCTTCATCCCCAAACCGATAGATAGATGCGTTTTCCCCGTCCCGGAATTTCCTGAAAAAATGACATTCCGTCCTTCACGGATGAAATCCAGGGATTTCAAGGTTTTAAGTTTCTTCTGAGCATCTTCTGGCAAGTCTGGAACCGAAAGGTCCTCCAAGTATTTTTTCTGACTAAATGCAGCCCGACGGACACGGTTGTATCGGGCGGATTCCCGGCGTGCATCACGCTCTTTCTGAAGAAGATGGGCCAGAAACGCTTCATAACCACTATCCTGCAGATTGGCTTCTGAAGCATGCTCCGCCACGTGTTTGCGTATCATCGGCAACTTTAGTTCTTTCGCATAATCTTCAACATCTGCGAGCCATTCCTTTTGGGTTTTGAGTGTCAATGAGCCACCTCCGTTGGTTGTGCTATTTGAAATAATTGATCATAATCTTTCATATGATTCCGAGCCTGTTCGTTAATCGTTTTTGTGGCCTGCGATGATGGTTTTGTATGGCCGGGGTTCTCCTTATGCTTGTCACACATCACTTTAATTTTATCAGTCGTCACATGTTGCGGATGGATAGATTCGAGTCTGTCAATACTGGCTAAAACGTCATCGAGATTACCTTCATCCCGTAAGTAATGACATAATCCTATGAAATCACGTTCCTTACCTGTATAATAAGACTTGTAAATTTCTTTTATTTTTTGATCGGCCTGATGCAGGGCTAGACTGCCCGCCAATGCACCAGGCTTTTTTCTTAGTGTTTCTAAAATATGCGAGAGTTCCAGATTCCACCGATGGTGGCCGCTTAATCGCTCATGATCGGCTACACATGTTTCTTCATAAAAACAACGGATACGCTCGGCGTAAACTTTCACCATCACCATTTCCCCAACCAAATGATCCGGAACCGAATAACGGTTTTGATCGATGATCACGGTAGCGTATTTATCTACCCGGACATAATCAACACGAGCCCCGTCCCATTTGGGTGGTGCTGGCAAAAGATGTTCACGTTCCTGGTCCAGTCGCTGCCTGGGGGTTTGTCCTTCATATTGGCTAAAAGGTTTCTCGTTCAGTTTGTTTAGGCACACATCCTCCAGGTATTGATTGGCCTCTTCCAAACTATTAAACGTATCCTGAAAGGCAAATGCTTTGCGCCGGACGACATCCACACTCCTTTCCACATGGCCTTTTTCATTACCGCGGCGTATATTACAGAACCGGTATCCAAAACCATAATAAAGCATAAGTTGCATTAATCCCTCAGTCGGCTCTTTATCACCAGCCAAACGTTTGACGGCCACTTTCATGTTGTCATAGGTAATGGTCGTGTAAACACCATCTATATGGTCAAAGAAACGGGCATGTGCTTCTTGGAAGCACTCCGTGGTTTGTTTGGGAAATAAGCAGGCCCAACGGTAATTTCCATAAGCCGGTGTAAATACCGCCATTTGGAATGTATGCATCTGTCTGCCAATCGTCAGTTTGACTTCTCCCCAATCAAATTCGCAAACATCTCCAGGAAGGTACGTCTCTTTAATAAAAGCCTCTTTGGGCCTGCGTTCCAGCTGCCTCACGAATCGCCGAACGCTACTGTAACTAATATCCATCTTTTCATCTTCCAACGCCTCATACATGTCGATGATTGTTTTTTGTTGTTTAGCTTGTCCTTTGTGACGCTTTTCCCGGTTTTCCTGAAGGAATTCCTGAACCCGCTGTTTGATTTCAGGTGTTAACTTACGTTTAGCCCGGTTACCTGTTTTATAAGTGGGTTTCTCCGTCAAGGATTCAATCAGGGCCTCGACATGAACATGCTGGCCTCCCTCCATAAGACGACTACGTTTCTTTTCGTACTCCCTAACGTATTTACTGACGGTTTCCCGGTGGATACCGGTATCCCTCGCAATCTGCCGCATCGACCTCCCTTCGTGTGCATACAGAATTAATGCCTGGTATTTCTGGTTCATTGTGATCATCTCTCCTGCCCCCACTTGTATATTTTACAAGTGAGATTATCAATCTACTGGCCGGATTTTCAATGAACATAGTGGTCGATTTTTAAGTTACCATATACATACAAACAAGGATAAAACATCAACCAGCCATAATTCGCTTGTTGAACAGCCTCCTGTGTCTCTCCGAAGAAGCTTAATAAAATTACTTCATTAAAATTGGCCTGAACATTAACTAAAAGTTCAAGTGCAATTAACAGAATCCCCTTCAAATATTGTCTATTTAAAAGCTGACCAAATCCGGGAAGAGCAATACTCCATAGCAATTTTTCCATACATAAAATTCCTAGTCCTTTTTCTTTGCTAATTCATCTCGGTCAGCTGCACGCGGAGGCTGTTCCAACCATCCATTTTTAATTAAAAGTTCTCCTCCATCTTCCGCGTATTTTCCAATTTCAGCTATAAGCCTGGCGTAATCCACGCCTACGTCACGGCGGGGCATTCCTGCCATACTAGCGCCATAATAACCTAAACTAATTCCGATAAGTTCTGACCCCTTGAATGCCATGAATTTGTCTGAGAAAACAGGTTTGGTTGAATCAGTCACTTCCGACTTCATTCCTGTGGGGGCCGGCAAATCACTTTTTTCCAAGATGGAACGAAATACGTTAATGTGCTTTTCAGCAATCTCTATTCCGCGTAAAAAATAACGGGTCACTTCTTTGGATCGAGCAACTTGGGAATAACCGATAAGAGTTGCCATTCCCATATCGTTCCGTTCTATATTCGAGTGTAAGTTTATAATCTCAGTCGACGTTAACGGCCGGTTATCCCCAAACCAACCGGTTAGAAATTGTTGCGATTTTACAAAATCGATACCACCAGGGGTTGGCAAAGAAGGCGGGCGCTTATAAAGCCCTTTTGCAAGCATCAACTCGTTTGACTTCTTGAGGATGTCGTTGGTCTCGGACAAACATTGGCTGAAATAAGCGAAAACATCCTGCCTTGTAACGGTCGCAACCGCTTCACTGTAAGCATTCATGCCCAATCTTCCAAACTGTTGGAGCCAAACTAACATGTATGAATCGGAAAATAAACGAGGGGCGTTCACATCTACGTCCTCTTTTATGGTAAAGCCTTTGGGAACCGGATATTGTTCTTTGTTAAAGATTGACGTCAGTTTTTCGACGTGTGTTTCGGATAATTGTAACGCGTAAGATAAGAGTTCCCGTATGTCCGGGTCTTTAACGTGATTCAAAAAGTAAGTCATTTCACAGATAACGAGCGTATCGTGTAGATAACCCAACCAAAGGTGGTTTAGTTCTGCTGCTGTTAGATTGGTTTGATGTGAGATTGACATATTGTACTCCTTTAAAACTGCTTTTAGCGTATCTTTTACAATATCCGGAGAAATATACGATTAACAACCCATTCACTTATTACACAATCTGGTCCTTTTGGCCTCAAAGCGGAGTGCAAATTTCATTCCGGATTTGCGCCCGATTAAAAAATGACTTTTATTCGCTTAACACCCTGAGTTTGGAAGGATTGTCTTACTTATTCTGATCTTTCAATTTTACAGATCCACTTATAATAAAGTATTACACTTACAAGTAAAAAGGGGTTAACCAGTGCGGAATACCGTAAATTCCACCAACCGTGATTAAAATACCCCCATGGTTCAGGTAATGTTGTGACAGCTTCATAAAAAGTGATGGCTGTCACCCAACACAGAATATAAAACACACGTTTATAAAGTAATTCCCCAAAGGGAAACCCATTCACAAAAATCATATTAACGGGTGGAATCAATACGATTAATGTTGGAAGGTCCCTCAATTCAATACCTTTAGTGAAGTACCAATAGCCATGATATTTCGCATCAATAAATAAATCGACTAGTATTTGGAAAGCGATGGTGAACATCCATATATGCACGATTTGATTTTTAGTTAGTCTTTTATTTGTTGTGAAAGCAATCAGATTAAAAAGAATAATTGCAAAAATGAGTCCGAGCATTATAATTATAGAGTATCCTTTTTAAAATTAACTTGCCTCTAAACCTTCATTGGTATTCAACTTGATTTCTTCCCCCTATGATGATCTTCAACAATATGGCCCTAAAATGACAAATTGAGCGCCTTCCTTTATTCCAGAAGTGCGCCCGATCGTATAAAGAGTATCATTAATCCATTTTTATTGAAGATTAGCCCCCTTGAAGGTATCTAGGAATTTTTTGCACATTTGATAAAAACAAACGTTCCTTTTTGTTGACTTACCTAAACAAATAGGTTATATTTAAAACAACCCTTTAAGGGAATGTATGTTCTAATTAAGAAATTGACCCCCTTTTATTTTTGACCACCTTAATGGTGGTCTTTTTTTAGGTCTTGCGCCCGATTATGTAGGATTGAAATTTATCTTTTTACCCGACTGACATCGGCATTAGTTTCAAACTGTTAATAAGAAGGGGAATCCAATGATATAGGAATTGAGAAAGGGGGTGTTTTGGATTCCCCTTTTTTAAATGCACGAAACCTCAGGGAATTACAAAGACTAAATACCTCCGTCATCTGAACAGCGTCTTTGGATATTTACAAAGTGCTCCCTTTTATCATATGCATTCACTTTTCGGGTGCTTGTATTCATTAATCAGGACTATGGCCTGATTCAAAAAGAAGCCCTGACTCTTTATTCCATTTTCGCGCCCCGATCGTGGCATAGTGAAATCTGTTTTTAAACCCAGCGATGAAACGGTTTTCAATCCGCACAATAACGAGATTCCTTCACATTTTAAAGCAAAGGAGCCTTCTGTTCATGAACCTATATTAATCATTTCTGTTTTGTTGATTTTTTAACTCTCTAACTTCTTTTTCACCTTACTTCGTAAAGTTTGTCATAGCGACAGTCTTTATCTGTCTCTCAAAAATGTTAATAGTTCCTCATTAAATTCTTTGGGATGAGTTGCATTCAAACCGTGCGGCCCACCTTTTATTAAGGCTGATTTACTGCCGGGAATCGCTTCATGTGTTCGCTTTCCACTTACTTCAAATGGCACAATCCCATCTGAATCACCGTGTATAACCAGGGTAGGGACATTAACTTTAGCCAAGTCTTCTCTAAAATCTGTTTTGCCGAAAGCTTTAATGCAATCCAATGTCCCCTTAGGCGAAGCAAAGGCCGCAATATCCTTATTGTATACTCGGAATGGTTCGCTTACCAGCGTCTGTTCTTCGGCAGTGAAAAAGTTTTTCGTGAAATCTTCAAGAAATGCAAGACGATCGTTTTTCACCCCATTTTCAAACGTTTCAATGGTTGCATCGTCCAATCCTCCGTCAGGGTTGTCTTCTGACTTGTATAGATAAGGCGGGACAGCCCCGGCAAATACGGCCTTACTCACTCTATTTGTTCCGTAGGCCGCGATATAACGAGCTACTTCACCGCCACCCATTGAAAAACCAACAAGCGTTACACCCTGAAGATCCAATTGTTCCAGTAGCTGATGTAAATCCACAGCCAAAGTATCATACTCATATCCATTCCATGGTTGAGAAGAATTCCCAAATCCTCGGCGATCATACGTAACGACTCTGTAACCAGCTTCTACGAGTGCAGGAACCTGGTATTCCCAAGAGCGACCACTTAATGGCCAACCGTGAATTAATACGATTGGCTTACCAGTGCCATAATCCTCATAATAAAGTTCGATTGGCGCCTGATTTTCTTTTCCTACAGTGATTTTTGCCAATTTATTCCCTCCTAACCGTCTGCCTAGTTAGCTTCGGTTTCTTTCCCCGTAAATAGGGAAGAACATTTAACCATACTAGAATACTTCCCGTCGCATCTTTTTTATAAACACCGCGACTTTATTTCAACTACACACTTACATCAGCTCAGATAACTTCTTATTCCACAAAAAGACCCATCGTATTAAAGCAAAAGTAGGAGCAAGTCTTATTCTGTTCTTGCGCCCGATCGTATTGTTGAACTGTTAGGGTGCTACGAGTTCCACTTTCATTCTGTCCGGATCTTCAAAGTAAACGGCGTAATGGTCATCTCCCCAAGCGAATGGATGCTGCTTTTCATAAAGAATAGTAACTCCTTTATCTTTTAATTTCTTGGTATTATCATCAACGTGTTGACGCGATTCCGCATGGAATGTCCGATATTAGCTGGTATTCCGGAACATTTTTTTCTTCAATTGTAAAGGAATCCAGCCAGTAGGATGAAATGTAATTTATGCTCTTTTATTACATTTGTACGATTTTATTTAGTCATATTTCGCTTAGTATACGGTTTTTTTTGCGTTTTGCAGGTGATGATTCATTAAACAGTTTTTACGCTCAAAAGTATTTATAGCGGATCATGGCTAACGTTTTGAACAACGTTAATAAAACTGACGACCTTTGAAATATAATATTCTTAACGTTTTAAATCTGCGTTTGCTGGTGGAACTCCTATATAAAAAATTATTAGAGAGAAAAAACAAGCTGTCGAGCATCGACAGCCTGAGAGCTGAATATCATCTCTTTTCTGCAGGTTGGCGATAGTTATTTCTCGGATGGACAATGTCTGGCCTACTGTTAGAGAACTGCATTGGAATACGAAATATTATTTGTACCATTGCCCTCAGATTGAACGGAATAACAGGCCATAAATATGGTGTTCTTAACGACTTAAAAGATGCTAAAAGCAAAACATGTATTGTAACACCTGCAACAAACCCGATTGATCCAAAAAATGCTGTGATAAGGACTAATAATACATTCACAACTCTATTGGCTGTACCTAATTCGTAGCTTGGTGTTACATAGTTCCCAACCGCACTTATGGCTACATATAAAATTACTTCAGGGATTAACATGCCAACATCAATGGCAATTTGTCCAATTAATACTGCTGCGATCAGTCCAAGGGAGGTGGCAAGTGCTGTTGGGGTATGGATGGCTGATAATCGCAGAAATTCCATTCCAATAAGTCCAAATATAATTTGTATGGTTAATGGTATGCTGCCTTCTTCAGTTGGCCCTATGAAGGCTAAATCCGCTGGCAGCAATGTCGGTTCAATCGCAAATAACAGCCATAATGGCAACAGATACAACGAGGAAAAAACAGCTAAATATCTCATCGCTTTGACAAAGGTTCCAATCATAGGAGACTGCCGGTACTCTTCCGCGTGCTGCAGGTGCTGAAAAAATGTAGCAGGGAGGATAATTAAACTCGGAGAGGTATCTACAATCAGTAGGACATGCCCTTCCAAAAGATGAATTGCTGCAACATCCGGTCTTTCGGTATAGCGCACAATGGGATATGGAGAAAATTTAAGTCCCATGATAAACTCCTCTATCGTCTTATCGGCCATTGGAATTCCATCGAATTCTATAGCTTCTAACCTTTCCTTTAATAAATTGATAAGCCCCTTATCAGCTACATCATCCAAATAACAGATGGATACATCTGTTTTTGATCTCTCGCCCACTTTCAACATTTCCATGCGCAATCGGGGATCCCGCAACCTTCTTCTTGTTAATCCTGCATTTTCAATAATGTTTTCGGTATAACCGTCCCTTGCCCCTCTTATTACTCTTTCGGTATCAGGCTCCTTGGGTGTTCTCCCCGGGTAATGGCGGACATCGATGATAAATGCTTCCTTTACGCCGTCGATAAACACAGCTATTAATCCGGAAAGCATTTGATCCACAGCTTCATCCATTGTTTGAGCCTTTTCAAACTGATGATGAACAAGGCGGTTTTCGATAATTTCTTTCGTTTTTCTTGTATTACTTTCAAAATCATTAATTTCCACCAGTTTTTTAATTAACTCCTGAATAAAGGACGTATCGACCAAACCATTGGAATAATAAATCTGTACTTTCTTTTTTAGAACAATTATTTCCCGGTAACCGAGATCAAATGAGAGATCAATACCGACTCTTTTCTTCATGTATGCCTCGATTTCATTGATGCTACCGGATACAGGAATTTTTTGATCCGTTTTTTTCATGTACATCCTCCGTTCTCGGATTAGGCGTTATGAACAAAATATAGATTTACTCTTAATACAACAATTCCATAAGGAATCATTGTATTTGCGTTTCCATCCCATTTCTTCTAGAAAGAATACATTTAATACTTCTTTATAGGTAATTTTTTCCACATAACCCGAGAAATATTCATTTGTACAAAAAAACCCATTTATCCACAAGGTATTGTTGCATTATGTTGAGTATTCACTAATAAAGCATAGGGCAGAAAAAGTCTGCCCTATGCTTTATTAGAAAGATAATTACCACTTAGTTGTTCCACAAAATGGCTTGTGTATGGAATGGGCGCCACAAAGGAGGATGGCAACGATTATTGGTTTTCGGGGCCATAATACATATATTTCCATTCTCATTCGAAGATATCGTTTTATCACCGGCTTTTTTAGCCATTAGAAATTGGCTGTATTTTCTTCTCCGAGATATTACTATAAATGCTAACGACTTTTGCGACACTTTTTTCGATCATTAGAAGCACAAATTTCCGCATTAACTAAGTTTTCGATAATGAAAAGTGACGCAAAAATCTGCTTTTCCGCCATTTTGATCCTGATTAAGTTGATCTTTAATGGCGAAAAATGGCTTATGTCCCCTGAATACAAGAATCGTTGCCACCCCCCACAAAAAGCCCATCCCCTGATTTTTCAGCTCATTATTAACCAGTTAGAGCTTTTCCCGATTTCCACTAGTTCATCATGCAGCAGTTCCCCATCACGGATTAACGTTACTGGAACGTACACCGTTTTCGGGGCAATTGTATATGGGTGTTTTTGCCCGTCCCCTCGAAAAAACACCCAAATTTATTTTCTAGAATGCTCATTTCCCTAGCTCCAGTATTCCGGCACCTATTTGTGAAGCTTAAATGGGAAAATGCCCTTAACGGTGGGATTTTATCGTTGATTGAAATCATTGTCTATCCCTCTATTTATCTTTTTCATTGGCAGTAGGCCGTTTAACATCACTTGGGCGTACTTGATATGGGCGTTTGTTTTGCTTGTTAAACGGCAAACGAATTAAGGCATCCTTGAAATCTTGAGGGCGGAACGGAAATACCAGCGCAAAGAACGGCCTTCCCAGCGATGTCAGCCGCAGCAGGTGTACCATAATATAGGCAATGGCAATCGCCATACCAATGATTCCGTAAACACCCGCTACGATGATTAATGGAAAGCGGATAAGCCGGATCGTGTTACTCATTTTATATACCGGGATTGTAAATGACCCCAACGCAGCCAGTGCCACAAGAATCAGCAGTACATTACTTGTCATCCCCGCCTCAACAGCCGCGATTCCGATAACGATACCGCCGACAATACCGATTGTCTGACCGATTTTGGTGGGCAGTCTGGCACCCGCCTCGCGCAATAATTCAATGGAGAACTCGAGGAGGAGTGCTTCCAAAATCGGTGGAAAAGGTACCTGTGTTCTGGAATAGCCGACTGTGACGAGCATTGTTTGCGGAATGATTTCAAAATGATGCGTCAGTACTGCAACGTATAATGGTGTGATCAAAATTGAGAAGAAGACGGCAACTAATCGAATCAGCCTGAACGCCGATGCAGTCATCCAATTATAAAAATAGTCGTCGAACGCGCCAAAAAATTCAATCAATGTGGTCGGCCCGAGTAAAACATGCGGTGAACCGTTGACAAAGATAGCAACTTTCCCTTCAACCAGTATGGAAGCAATCCGGTCAGGCCGTTCCGTATCCAACAACTGCGGAAATGGTGAATTTTTGTTATCGGCAATCGTTTGCTGGATAAATGAACTGTCAACAACCTGATCGATTTCCACATCTTTGATGCGCTGAACGGCCGTATTGACATTCTCCTCATCAACTATCCCATTTATCGAAACAACAGCAACATCCGTTTTGGTGACAGTGCCGACTTTTAATTTTTTTATGCTTAATTCAGGAATGGCTAACCTTTTTCGAACCAGATTCAAATTGGTATCAATATCTTCAACGAACGCTTCTTTCGGTCCGACAACACTGAATTCGATTTTAGGACGGGATATCTCACGTTTTTGATCAAGCGGCAGCGGAATCAGCAAATACGTTGGGCTGACGTTTTCCATGTAAATAAATATGAAACCTTTCACAAGCTTATCCTGAATTTTATCCTGACCAGGATTATCCGCTAATTCGGTTTTGGTGAACGGAATATACTCATTTAGTTCGTTTAAATCGTTATATATGTATTCTTGTACACGCGGCAGAATATATTTTTCCAGTTTTTCCGGATCAACAGCTGCTTTTAGATAACCCAAATGAATCATGCCATTTGCATGTTCATGCTGATAATGAATAAAACCATCTTTCTTTTTTAATTCAGCTAACAGCTTGTCGAATCCCCTCTGTACTCTTTTCTGTGATGTTTTCTTATTCATGCGAACATCCTTCTGAGCTGAGCGATATGTTTACTTTAGCATGAAAGATTAAGTGCGTTATTATTCACCGGTTGGACTAGGGTGCCATATAGTTGTCTTTTAGAATCCTATTCAAAATTAACTTAATCACTTTATTCACTTCAGCATTAGCTTCATTCACAGCGCTATGTTCTTATCCAATTAACTGGCCCTTATATGCGATTGTGGTACGATTCTTATTAGTTAATCGCGCCCGATGATTGAACAATATGTGTATCACCTATTAGTCAACATTTTTTCAGATTATTGATTGAGCACATTTTCTTTCCCTTCAACCCATTCCTCGGGTAACTTACCATATCTCCATATCAAACTTCTCTCATAAAAATCGTACCAAAGGTTGGCATAACTGCATATTTCAGTTATCTCTGTCTTCGTTTTGATTTGATCCTTCAAAGGGAGAAAATCCGGTAAATATATTTCAAGATCAGTCTTA
>NZ_AGAV01000013.1 GCF_000224785.1 Lentibacillus jeotgali
GTGCTGCAGCCATCATGTATTGTTTAATATAACTGAAGGCATTATAATGAAATAATGTATAATTATATAGATAAGTGTTTTTATATATGAAAGGAGTTCCAATTATGAACGAGCAGCAGCGAAAACAGCAGGCGCAAATCAAGCCAGCTGAAAATCCGGCGGACAAAAAATCCGATGCGGATAACATTGAACGGCTTAAAAATACAACCAGTGACGATATGATTGCCAAATATTTTGAAACGACATATGAGCCGCCGAACTTGAATAAAGCAAGGAAACGCGGCCGCGATGATGTGGAGGTCCACTACGATTTCGGGATCCCGGAAGATATGGAAAATATCGGGAAAGGCCGAAAATTTATGATCCGTACATACGGTTGTCAAATGAATGAACATGATACAGAGGTCATGGCCGGCATTTTGAATGAAATGGGTTATGAATCAACCAATGATACCAAAGACGCGGATATTATTTTGCTGAATACCTGTGCAATCAGGGAAAACGCGGAAAATAAAGTGTTCGGTGAAATCGGTCACTTAAAAGCGCTGAAACGTGAGAAGCCTGATCTGATTCTTGGTGTTTGCGGTTGTATGTCTCAGGAAGAGAAAGTCGTTAACCGGATTATGAAAAAGCATCCGCAAGTTGATTTGATCTTTGGCACCCATAACATCCACCGTCTTCCGCACCTTGTGAAAGAAGCAATGTTCGGCAAGGAAAAAGTGGTGGAAGTTTGGTCCAAGGAAGGCGACATCATTGAAAATCTCCCGAAAGCACGAAAAGGTAAAGTCAAAGCATGGGTTAACATCATGTATGGCTGTGACAAGTTCTGCACGTACTGCATTGTGCCGATGACCCGAGGGAAGGAACGGAGCCGTCTTCCAGAAGATATCATTCAGGAAGTACGCCATTTAACTGCGCAAGGTTATAAGGAAATTACACTGCTTGGCCAGAATGTCAATGCTTACGGCAAGGATTTCGAGGATTCTGATTATGGTCTTGGCGACTTAATGGATGATCTTCATAAAATTGACATCCCAAGAATCCGGTTTACAACATCACACCCAAGAGATTTTGATGACCGTCTGATAGAGGTACTTGCAAAAGGCGGAAACCTGCTTGACCATATCCATCTTCCTGTCCAGTCCGGAAGCAGTGAAGTTCTTAAGAAAATGAATCGCAGGTATACACGCGAAGAATATCTGGAACTGGTTAGAAAAATTCGTGAAGCGATGCCAAATGCGACACTGACAACAGATATTATCGTCGGGTTTCCGAATGAAACGGAAGAACAGTTTGAAGAAACGATGTCACTCGTTGAAGAGGTTGGTTTTGAATCTGCCTTCACATTTATTTATTCACCCCGGGAAGGTACACCGGCAGCCCGGAAACAGGATGATGTGCCTGAAGAAGTGAAAAAACAGCGCCTTTACCGTTTGAATGAGCTGGTGAATAAACAATCCGCCGAATCGATGCAACACTATAAGGATAAAGTTGTAAAAGTTCTTGTCGAGGGTGAGAGCAAAAAGGATCCCGATGTGCTGGCCGGTTATACGGAACGAAACAAATTGGTTAATTTTAGGGCCCCTAAATCATTAATCGGGAAAATTGTTGATGTGAAAATTACAGAAGCCAGAACATGGTCATTAAACGGTGTCATGGCAGAAACAACAGCAGAGGTGAAATAAGATGGCAGAATATACACGTAAAGAAATACTGGATGAAGCCAAAAAATTGGCAAACATGCTTGCCAACACTGAGGAAATTGACCGCTTCAAACAGGTCGAAGCGAAAATTAATGATAATAAGAAAGTCCAGCAGTTAATCACAAAAATTAAGACATTGCAGAAACAAGCTGTTAACTTTCAGGCATATGGAAAAACGGAAGCACTGAAAAAAGTTGAAGAAGAAATTGACCGGCTGCATGCTGAAGTGGATGAGATTCCAATTGTTCAGGAATTTAAAGATACCCAGGGCGTTGTTAATGATGTCCTTCAGCTTGTTTCAGGAACAATCTCACGAGAGGTCACCAATAATGTGATTACCTCAACCGGCGGTGATCTGCTGTCGGGCGAAACCGGTACAAAACTGGAACATAAACAAACGAACGAGCAATAAACAAAGAGGCTCGAATATAACGAAAACAACCCACTTTAAAGACGAATCATTAACTGCTTTAGCGGAGTATATTTCCGGAGCGGGTTAGATCACTGTTCATACTTTCTAGTTAGTGATTTTAATTGTATAAAACCCTTTTTCCCAGCTCCTTTTTCTGTAACTTTTCGGGAAAACTTCGATCGTCTTTTCTTCTTTGCTCATTTCGTCATGCACTTTAGGTATTTGTCTTGCATAATATGACTATGAGTAAAAGGAGGTAACGAAGATATGTCTTTTCTTGAACATGATTATAGAGAAATTATAACGAAAGCGGTTTGCGGCAAAGGAAGAAAGTTTACGCAGGCAACACACCATGTATCGCCATCACATAGACCTTCCAGTATACTCGGCTGCTGGGTGATTAACCATTTGTACCATGCCAGGAAAAAATCAGAGGATACGGTGGAAATCAGCGGAAGCTATGATATTAACATCTGGTATTCGTACAATGATAATACTAAAACAGAAGTGGTCACCGAGCGTGTGACGTATACTGACTATGTCCCACTCTCAGTTAAAGATGACAACTGCTTAAATGATGATTACGATGTTATTGCTAAAGTGGTCCAGCAGCCTAACTGCCTGGAATGTGAAATTGCCCATCATGGTAATAAAATCGTAGTAGATGTTGAGCGCGAATTTGTTGTGCAAATTATCGGCGAGACAAAAGTTGCTGTTAAGGTAGATCCAAAAGGTCACACATTTGATGACGACGATGACTGGGGCTTTGATATTACAGATGATGAACTGAGTGATGTAGAGCCGGACTTTGTAGACAGTAAGGATAAGGATTAATCAGCTTACGAGAGGTAACACTCTCGTAAGTTTTTTTACCTGCCGCATTCGTCCTGGTCCGGCAATATATGCTATAATATAACAATATATCGCAAGTTTTTGGAGGACTCATTATGGCTAAATATACACCAATGATGGAGCAATATTTGAAAATTAAAGCTGAGCACAAAGATGCTTTTTTGTTTTTCCGGCTGGGCGATTTTTATGAAATGTTTTTTGATGATGCGACGCTCGCTGCACGGGAATTGGAAATCACTCTGACCAAACGGGATGGTGGAAAAGAAGAACCGACCCCGATGTGTGGTGTGCCATACCATTCCGCGGCCAACTATATTAAAAACTTAATTGATAAAGGGTATAAAGTTGCTATTTGTGAACAGGTAGAGGATCCTAAAATAGCAAAAGGCGTCGTCAAACGGGAGGTTGTACAGCTGATCACTCCCGGGACCGTGATGGAAAGCAATATGCTCGAGGAGCACGATAATAACTATATTGCCAGTCTTTCGCATTTTGATGATGGTTCTTATGTGATCATCTATAATGATTTGTCGGTCGGCGAGAATAATATTGCGCTCATTCCTGGGGGATGGGATGCCGTCATGCATGAGCTGTATAATCAGCCAATAAAAGAGATTGTTATTGCATCAGACCTTCCTGATACACTAAAAGAAGATTTGCACAAAAAATTAAATATCACATTATCGTATCAGGATGAGACAACCTTTAATGCAGAGTACCGCAGTTTATGCGCGAATCTGAATGATGAGCGTCTTGTACAAGCATTCAGCCGGCTTCTGAATTACATAGAGGATACACAGAAACGCTCGCTTGATCATTTGCAGCCTGCTCAGGTTATCAAATTGGACAACTATTTATCACTGGATATGTACTCGAAACGAAATTTGGAATTGACGGAGACCATCATGAAAAAGGGAAAACATGGGAGTCTTTTGTGGGTGCTCGACCAGACCGTCACGGCAATGGGATCGCGCATGCTCAAAAAATGGCTTGACCGCCCGCTGTTAAATCATCAGGAAATAGAGGGGCGGTTTGATACCGTTGAAGGTTTTCTGCAAGGTTTTATGGAACGTGATACATTACGTGAGACACTTAAATCAGTATATGATCTGGAACGGCTCGCCGGAAGGGTTGCTTACGGAAATGTCAACGCTCGTGATCTTATTCAGTTGAAACAATCGCTTGAAAAAATCCCTGAACTAAAAGCGGTTTTAACACAGTTTGATAAAGAAAAAATCATGGAATTAAGCGATAAACTCTCATTTCCGGAAAAGCTCACTTCACTGCTTTCCTCAAGTCTGAAGGATGATCCGCCTGTTTCCATTACTGAAGGATCGATCATTAAGGATGGGTACCATGACAAACTTGATACGTATCGTGAGGCATCCCGAAACGGGAAGCAATGGATTGCAGAATTGGAACAGAAGGAAAAGCAGGAAACGAATATCAAATCTCTAAAAATCGGGTATAACCGTGTTTTCGGTTATTACATTGAGGTGACCAAAGCCAATTTGCACTTGCTGCCTGAAGAGAGATATGAGCGGAAGCAGACGCTTGCAAACGCCGAACGCTATATAACCCCCGAGTTAAAGGAAAAAGAACAGCTGATTTTGGAAGCAGAGGAACAAAGTGTTGATCTTGAGTATAACTTGTTTCTGGAAATCCGGGATCAGGTAAGGGAGCATATTCCGGAAATTCAGTATTTAGCGGAAGTAGTCAGCCAAATCGATGTACTCCAGGGATTTGCAACGGTCAGTGAAGCAAACCAGTATAAACGGCCTGAATTTTCCAAGAATCGATTAGCGATTAAAAATGGACGTCATCCGGTTGTTGAGCAAGTCATGAAAAATGATGCATTTGTCCCGAATGATATTTTACTAGACCAAGAGACTTCCATTCTGCTGATTACCGGCCCGAATATGTCTGGAAAAAGCACATATATGCGACAGCTTGCCTTAACAGTGATTATGGGGCAAATCGGCTGCTTTGTCCCGTGTGAAGAAGCTGAACTGCTGTTGTTCGATCAAATTTTTACGCGAATTGGAGCAGCGGATGATCTCGTATCAGGCCAAAGTACGTTCATGGTTGAGATGCTCGAAGCCAATCATGCCATCGCCAATGCCACTGAAAACAGTCTGATTCTGCTGGATGAAATCGGGCGGGGGACAAGCACATATGATGGCATGGCACTGGCGCAGGCTCTTGTGGAACATATTCATAATCAAATTCATGCCAAGACGGTATTTTCAACCCATTATCATGAACTCACAGCACTCGAGGATTCCCTCGACAGATTGAAAAATATTCACGTCCGGGCAGAAGAATATGAGGGCAATGTCGTTTTCCTTCATCAGGTGAAAGATGGCGCCGCTGATCAAAGCTATGGCATTCATGTAGCAAAGTTGGCTGAGCTTCCGTCGCCGTTGATTGAACGGGCAAACACCATTTTGCGTCAACTGGAAAGTAACAATGAGTCAAATGCGGTCGAGGCCGGACAGCTATCATTTTTTGCGGAGACAGAACAAGCGAAACCGAATAAAAATCAGGTCAGCCAATCAACAGCCAATGTGGTAAAGGATTTAAAAGATATGAATCTATTTGAAATGACGCCAATGGATGCTATGAACGCATTATACCAGCTGCAGAAACAAGCGAAAGAAGACTAGAATGAAAGGACTGTTTCCATGGGAATTTTCCAAATGCCTGATGCACTCGCCAATAAAATAGCTGCCGGGGAAGTGGTGGAACGTCCTGCTTCAGTTGTTAAAGAATTAATTGAGAACAGTATTGATGCCAATAGCTCATGGATCAAGGTTGAAGTGGAAGAAGCCGGACTCCAAAAAATAAAAGTGACTGATAATGGCAATGGCATGCCTGAAGCTGATGCCGAGAAAGCTTTTTTGCGTCATGCAACAAGCAAGATCAAAGATGAAACGGATTTATTCCGCGTGAACACACTGGGTTTTAGAGGAGAGGCGCTGGCGAGTATTGCGGCAGTCAGCAGAATGTCAGTTAAAACATCAGAAGGTGACAGTGCCGGTACACTGCTGTCGATTGAAGGTGGTGTGGTGACGGATCGGACAAAAAGTGATGCACGCCAGGGAACAGAAATTGTTGTTGAAGATTTATTTTTTAACACACCTGCCCGGTTGAAATATATGAAAACCATTCATACCGAACTGGGTCATATTACCGATTTGTTAAACCGTCTGGCATTGTCGCACCCTTCCATTCGTTTTGAGGTCGTGCATAATGGAAAGCAGCTGTTTAATACGGCAGGGACCGGTGACATGCTGCAAGTTATCAGTCAGGTATATGGCATGAGTGTTGCCAGAAAGATGCTACCGGTTAAACATGAAACACTGGATTTCTCCATTGAAGGGTATATCGCTAAACCCGAAGTCACCAGAGCTTCACGAAACTACATTTCAACAATTGTTAATGGCAGATACATCAAAAGCATGCAACTGACGCAGGCCATTATTAGAGGTTATCATACATTACTTCCGATTGGACGCTCCCCGCTTGTTGTGCTGGCAATTGAAATGGATCCGGTTTTAGTTGATGTTAATGTTCATCCGACCAAGCTGGAAGTACGTTTCAGCAAAGACAAGGCGTTATTTACAGCAATTGAAGAAACAATTCAGGCCGCTTTCAGAAATGCATCGCTTATCCCGGAGATGGAACAGAAACATCCCGAAAAATATCCAAAGAGTGTTCAGAACAGCATGCAATTTTATGAATCCGAACCTAAAACAGCCTCATGGCAAAATACGCAGCAAGTAAATGAACCCAGCCCGGTAATTGGCCAAAGTCCGAAGACTAACCAGGAAACTGAACAAATATTTGAACGTGATCCTAAAACGTCAATTGACGATACCCCGGATAACAACTCAGCCGATCCGGTCGATGCAGCTATCGTAACCGAACAAGGGGAAACCAGCACACGCCGGGAGCGGGTACCAGTCATGTATCCAATCGGCCAGCTTCATGGGACCTATATTCTGGCACAAAATGAAAACGGCTTTTATATGATAGACCAGCATGCTGCTCAGGAGCGGATCAAATTTGAACGCTTCCGAAAAAAATTGGGACAAACAGCAAATGAACTCCAGGAATTATTGATTCCATTAACATTTGATTTTTCCAAACAGGAATCAATCTTTATAGACCATCATATGAAGGAACTTGAGAAAGTCGGGCTGTTTTTTGAACCGTTCGGAAATCAGACGTATATCATCCGCTCACATCCAAATTGGTTCCCGAAAGGCTTTGAGGAAGAGGTTATCAGGGAAATGATCGAACAGATTATGCAACATGAGAAAGTCGACGTGGAAATGATCAGGGAAGACGCTGCTGCTTTAATGTCGTGCAAGCGTTCGATCAAGGCAAACCATCATTTAAACCAGGATGATATGTTCAGGCTGTTGGAAGATTTGCGAAAATCATCCGACCCGTTTACCTGTCCACATGGAAGACCCGTTATTATTCACTTTTCTTCTTATGAACTGGAAAAAATGTTTAAACGGGTCATGTAAATGTATAAATTGGACACCCCTCGTAAAAACTAATTGAGATGAATGCGAGGTGCTGTCTGTGGATAATCAAAAGCTTATCAATTTTCTAAATCAGACGTTATCCAATTACTTTGTCATGTATGTAAAACTTCATCGTTATCATTGGTTTATCCAGGGAAGACATTTCTTTCAATTACATGGTGTATTTGAAGACATGTATAACACCATGGCTGAAGACCTGGATGAAATTGCAGAAAGAGTGTTAATGATTGATGGCAAACCGCTGGCGACGATGACAAAATATATAAAAGAAACAACGCTCGCGGAAGCAACGGCTGATGATAAAGAAGATGAAATAACGGCACAATTAGTCGAGGATTACCAGCAGATAATAACAGAAATAAAAGAAGAAGGTATTCCGCTCGCTGCCGACAGAAACGATGAACCGACAGTCGATTTGCTTGTAACCCTGCAAAGTAAACTGGAGAAATACGTCTGGATGCTGCAAGCTTATCGTGCGTATGAATAAAGACAATTAGGGGAATGCTTGTGAAACAGAAAGTCATATCAATTGTTGGACCAACCGCAGTAGGAAAAACAAAGCTGAGCATTGATATTGCCGGCCGTTTCAACGGAGAGGTCATCAGCGGGGATTCCATGCAGGTCTATAAAGGCTTGGACATTGGGACTGCAAAGGTTACCGAAAAGGAGAGAGATGGAATTCCCCATTATATGATTGATATTAAAAATCCTGAAGAACCCTTTTCGGTTGCTGATTATCAGAAACTTGTCCAGCACTACATAGATGAAATAGATTCACGTGGTAAATTGCCGATTATTGCAGGTGGAAGCGGTCTGTATATCCAGGCTGCTTTATATGATTATCATTTTTCCAATCAGAGACGAAACGAAAACATAACCAGACAGCTGGAAAGCGAGCTTGCTGAACATGGATCTGCTGTCATGCACAGACGTCTGAAGGAGATAGATCCGGATCAGGCTGCAAAAACTCATCCAAACAACCACAGACGCCTCATCCGCGCGTTAGAAGTCTATGAAACAACCGGGGTCACGATGTCCGAATATCAAAAAAACCAATCAAAGAATTCACCGTATCAACCTATTTTTATAGGTTTGGAAATGGATCGTCATCTTTTGTACGAACGAATAAATGACCGTGTCGATCATATGCTGGAAGAAGGGCTTTTGGACGAGGTCAAATTGCTGTATGAACTTGGCTATGAAAATCACCAGTCGATGCGCGGTATCGGGTACAAGGAGTTTATCCCTTACTTTAAAGGTGAGCAGTCATTTGACGATACGGTGAATTTGCTGAAGCGGAATTCCAGGCGTTATGCCAAACGGCAATATACATGGTTTAAAAACAAAATGGATGTTAAATGGTATGCGGTTACACCTGAATCGCACGAGGTTATATTTAGAAATATTTTAACTGATTTAGCAGGAATGTTGTAAAATATATAGAAGTATTTAAATATAGATAGAAAAGAGGAGGAAATAGAATGGCACAGTCGGTAAACATTCAGGATCAATACTTAAATAAACTCAGAAAGGATCATGTTTCGGTTACAGTATTTCTGACTAATGGCTTTCAGCTGCGGGGGGTCGTTAAGGCATTTGATAATTTCACAGTATTGCTGGAAACAGACGGGAGACAACAGCTGATTTTCAAACATGCAATCTCCACATTTGCCCCGGTAAAAAATGTGTCATTGGAAAAGGAATAATCATAAATGTTGATAAAAACGGACGCCTTTCGGGCGTCCGTTTTTTATCCTGTTGTATGTTTGGGTGTATGGGCATTTGTCACACCTCATTCTTTCAACACGTATACTATCGTGACGAAGGAGTGATCATGTGGAAACGCAAAAGCATCGAAACAAAAACGGGCAAATTAATATTGTACTGCAGGATAAACAGCGTGATGCAACAGCTGACGAAGAAGGCAAAAAGTGCCTAACAGAGAGTAATTCCTTTTCGCATATTGATACTGAATTTTCCTCATTCATTGGTATGAAACGATTAAAGCGGACCATCAAAGAGATATATGCAACGATTGTCATCAACGAAAAGCGGAGAGAAATCGGATTGCCCGGTACAAAACAAGTGCTTCATATGTTGTTTAAAGGCAACCCCGGAACCGGCAAAACGACGGTAGCCCGGAAACTTGCCAGAATGTATTTTGAGATGGATTTGCTTTCGAAAGGACATTTCATTGAAGCGGAGCGGGCCGATCTGGTCGGCGAGTATATTGGGCAGACAGCGCAGAAAACGCGGGCAGTCATCCAGAAAGCGATGGGAGGCGTTTTGTTTATTGACGAAGCATATTCCCTTGCCCGGGGCGGTGAAAAAGACTTCGGCAAAGAAGCAATTGATACATTGGTAAAGCATATGGAAGACAATCATAATGATTTTGTCCTGATATTGGCTGGTTATCCTTACGAAATGGAGCGTTTCCTGACACTGAATCCCGGTTTGAAATCCAGATTTCCATTTATATTGGATTTTCAGGATTATGATACAAGTCAGCTTATGAAGATTGCGAAGCAAATGGTTCAAAGCAGGGAATATGAACTGACGAAAGAGGCGGAATGGAAGCTGCGGACACATTTATATAAACAAAAAAGCCAATCGCAGTACAATTTTTCAAACGCACGGTATATTCGTAATGTGGTTGAGCAATCCATTAGACTTCACGCCATGAGGCTATTAACGAGGGAAACATTTTCAGTTAACGATTTGATTTATTTAACCGCTGAGGATTTGTCTCTTGATGCCCAATGACATCGAATTGTAGTGAGAATTGTTATTTGCTATGATAAATACTGGATATACTAATTGTTAAGAATGGTTACAGGAAGAGGTTTTGACATGCTGGAAAGGATTATAGTAATAGCCGTAAAAATGCCTGGAGATAATGATATGCGTTTTGAATCATCCCTTGATGAACTTAAGTCGCTTTCCAAAACGGCAGGGGGATCAGTTGAAAAAGTAATCACCCAAAATCGGCAGCGAATTCACCCTGCCTATTATATTGGTGAAGGAAAAATGGATGAGATACGTGAAACAGCAGAGGAATATGATGCTGATATCATAATCTCAAACGATGAATTATCACCCGGCCAGCTGCGTAACCTGACGGACCACATCGGTATCCAGGTAATTGATCGAAGTCAGCTGATTTTGGATATTTTTGCTAAACGTGCCCGGACCAAAGAAGGCAAACTACAGGTCGAGCTTGCCCAGATGGAATACACGCTACCAAGGCTCCGCGGCCGAGGTGAAGAAATGTCACGCCTGGGGGCAGGCATAGGGACCCGGGGCCCTGGGGAGACAAAGCTCGAAACGGATCAGCGCCACATAAGAAGCCGTATTGACGATATTAAAAGACAGCTGAAACAGGTCGTCAGACAGCGTGAACAATACCGCAGGCGCCGAAAAACAAATGACGTTTTTCAGATTGCTATTGTTGGTTATACGAATGCTGGAAAATCGACTTTGTTTAATCAGCTGACTGACAGTGATGCGCTGGTTGAGAATCAGCTATTTGCCACACTTGATCCATTGACACGCAGAATCCAGCTGCCATCAGGTTTTCAAACGCTGGCAACAGATACAGTAGGATTTATTCAAGACCTGCCAACCTCATTAATTGCGGCTTTCAGATCAACGCTTGAAGAAGTGACCGAGGCAGATTTTATTCTGCATGTGGTTGATGCAGCAAATCCCGATCTGGAGCAGCAGCAAAACACCGTGAATAACTTACTTCACGACCTTGATGCGGATACAATCCCGAAGCTGATGGTGTATAATAAAAAAGATCTTATTGAGGATGATTTTATTCCGATGTATTATCCCAATATTTTCATCAGTGCACTCGATCCGGCAGATATCCAACGGCTTCTGAGGAAGCTGGAGGAAACGTTGAAGGATGAATGGGACTGGTATACCGTGGATATAAATCCTGACCAGGGGAAATTGCTGCACCGGTTGGAGCAGGAAACAATCGTAACAGAGCAATCTTTCCAGCAGAACGAAAATGTTTACTCTGTCAGCGGTTATATCCGCCAAAATCACCCTTTGAGAAGCTTATTAAAGGAGCATTAAGAAACTGATATGTTGACAAATTTGCTAGCCCAGGCAGAACATGACTGTAAACAGCAGCATGCAAGTATCTCCGCTGTTACCGAAACAAATCAGAAGCGAGTGCTTGATGCTTTCAAATCCAGTCGTGTCAGTGAAACGCATTTTTATTCAACGACTGGTTACGGATATGATGATTTGGGTCGGGAAGTGTTGGAAAGTGTTTATGCTGAAGTTTTTGGAGGGGAAGATGCACTCGTTAGACCGCAGATTGTTTCCGGAACCCACGCCATATCAACCGCTCTGTTCGGTCTGTTGCGTCCCGGTGATGAATTGCTTTATATTACCGGAAAACCGTACGACACGTTGGAATCAGTCATTGGTATAAGCGGCCAGCACGGCGGCTCATTATCTGATTTTAATATTACATATAACCAGGTCGATTTAATGGATGATGGCTCAGTTGATTATTCTGGAATCAGGCAAAAGCTGTCATCAAAAACGAAAGTGGTAGGCATTCAGCGTTCGAAAGGTTATGATAGCAGACCTTCTATTACAATCGGCGAAATCGACGAAATGGTCCATTTTGTAAAATCGCTAAACGAACACGTGATTATATTTGTTGATAATTGCTATGGCGAGTTTGCTGAGGAACGGGAACCTTTGCATGCAGGTGCAGATATTATCGCGGGGTCGCTCATTAAAAACCCGGGCGGTGGACTTGTCCGTGCCGGCGGGTATATCGTCGGGAACAGATCGCTTGTGGAACAGTGTGCGAACCGGTTGACTGCGCCAGGGCTTGGGAAGGAGACTGGTGCAACATTCAACACATTGCAGGAGATGTTTCAGGGCCTTTTTATGGCGCCGCATATTGTCGGTGAAGCGTTAAAAGGTGCTGTTTTGACTGCGAGGTTCTTGGACTTGGCGGGTTTTCGGACAAGCCCGGATTACGAAGCGTATCGGACAGACCTGATTCAGACGGTTACCTTTAATAATCCAGAAAATATGATTGCTTTTTGTCAAGCCATTCAGCACAATTCCCCGGTTAACGCCTTTGTTACCCCGTATCCGAGCGGAATGCCCGGTTATCAGGATAAGGTCATTATGGCGGCAGGCACATTTATACAAGGTGCGAGCCTTGAATTGACGGCTGATGGACCAATTAGGGAACCTTATACAGCGTTTGTACAGGGAGGTTTAACATACGCTCATGTAAAAATTGCGCTTGAAGCAGCGGTTAATGAATTAGTTGAGCAAGAATTAATATCCTTGTCAGCTCAGTTCTGATCGTGATATAACTTTACACAGACTTATGATATCTCTAATATAGAGGAGTAAGGTTTATCCCACATGTAACTGGCAGTAAATGTCCGATTTTGTTCAACTAACATTCAGTGGAAAGAAGCGTCTCACTGAAGCAAGTTTCACTTTATGATGGACGATTGATGTGCAGTTAAAAATGACTTAGGAGGAAATTAAATGGCATCAGGGTTAACAAGAGAGCAAATCATGAAACGGATCGATGAGGAAAATGTACGGTTTATCCGTCTTCAATTTACCGACATGCTTGGAAATATCAAAAATGTTGAGATTCCGCTCAGTCAATTGGATAAGGCATTGGACAATAAAATGATGTTCGATGGTTCATCCATCGAAGGGTTTGTCCGCATCGAGGAATCTGACATGTATCTGCAACCTGATCTGGATTCATTTGTGGTGTTTCCATGGACCTCCGAAAAAGGGAAAGTAGCCCGGTTTATCTGTGATATTTATAACCCGGATGGAACCCCTTTTGCAGGATGCCCGCGCTACAATTTAAAACGCAAGCTTCAGAAAATGGAGGAACTTGGTTTTAACGCATTTAATATAGGAACAGAACCCGAATTCTTTTTGTTTAAACTTGACGAAAAAGGTCAGCCTTCAATGGAACTGAACGACCACGGTGGTTATTTTGATCTGGCACCGACAGATTTGGGCGAAAATTGCCGGCGGGATATCGTTTTGGAACTGGAAGAAATGGGTTTTGAGATTGAAGCATCACATCATGAAGGTGCTCCAGGGCAGCACGAGATTGATTTTAAGTATTCGGATGCTGTCAAACATGCCGACGACATTCAAACGTTCAAATTGGTGGTCAGAACGATTGCTAGAAAACATAATTTGCATGCGACCTTTATGCCAAAACCGCTGTTCGGGGTCAATGGTTCCGGCATGCATGTTAATATGTCCTTATTCAGGAATGGCGAAAATGCGTTTTTTGATAAAGATGGGGAGATGCAACTAAGCGATGTTGCTTATCAGTTCACTGCCGGGGTAATTAAACACGCTACAAACTTCACAGCTGTTACGAACCCAACGGTCAATTCGTACAAACGCCTTGTTCCAGGTTATGAGGCGCCATGTTATGTGGCGTGGTCCGGTACAAACAGGAGTCCGCTTGTCCGTATTCCATACTCCCGTGGTTTAAGCACCCGCATTGAAGTGCGAAGTGTTGATCCTGCCGCCAATCCATATATGGCGATGTCAGTCTTGCTCGCCAGCGGACTGGATGGTGTTGAAAACAAATTAACACCGCCTGAATCGGTTGATCAGAACATATATGATATGGACAAAAAAGAACGTGAAGAGAATGGCGTTAAGGATTTGCCTGCAACACTAATGGATGCTTTGGAAGTAATGCAGCAAGATGAGACAATCGTTGAAGCACTTGGTGAACACCTTTATGAACACTTTGTTGAAGCAAAAACGATTGAATGGGATTTGTTCAGAACGACTGTTCATCCATGGGAGCGGGAGCAATATCTCACAACCTATTAAAATTGCAGATTTATCCTGTTAATAACAAGGCTTTGTCATCACATTTATGATGACAAAGCCTTGTTTTATTTTTGCAGCTGAAACGTTCGAATACACTGCAATTATAAAATATGGTCTATAAAAGATAAGGGTGTTATTAGTGTTCTACTCAACATTACGGTACAAACCGACTACTTTGCCTAAAATAGTCACATTCTGATAAATCAGCGGCTCCATCGTTGCATTTTCAGGCTGGAGACGAATATGATCTTTTTCTTTAAAAAATCGTTTTACGGTCGCTTCGTCTTCGTCGGTCATACCGACAACAATATCGCCGTTTTGCGCCGTGTTTTGCTGTTTAACGATGACCATATCGCCATCCAATATACCGGCTTCAATCATGCTTTCTCCCTCAATGACGAGTACAAATAGATTCTCATCAGTACCTGTAACCGAACTAGGCAAAGGAACAAATTCCTCGATATTTTCCACGGCGGTAATTGGAAGCCCAGCTGTTACCTTACCGATAACAGGGGCATATCGTGGTTCTTCCCTTGGTATATGGCTTTCCTCTGAAAGGTCCAAAACTTCAATGGCTCTTGGTTTTGTAGGATCGCGCCTGATAAAACCCTTGCTTTCCAGCCTTGCCAAATGCCCGTGTACGGTTGAGCTGGAGGCAAGCCCGACGGCCACCGCGATTTCCCGGACAGACGGTGGATAACCCTTTTCGTCAACTTGTTCTTTTATATAATCCAGAATGGCTTCCTGCCGCTTTGAAAGTTTCGTCATCAATTAAACACCTCGCGCATAATATTTATTGAGGTCAGTATAGCATGTCTATTTCAGCAAAGCAAACATTCGTTCGAAAAAACTGTTGACAAGATCATTTGTTCGTATATAATAATAGATAGATTCGAACAGAAGTTCTTGTTTTTATGAAGGAAAGGATGGTTCATATGTTTGAAAGAATTACAAAAACTGATATATTTTATTTGATAGCTTTTGCATCTGCGTTGATATTTTTATATTTTTCAATGGTGACAAGTGGATAACATATAAGTGCGTGTTCAAAAAGGAGGATAACGAAAACTTGTTACCGGACTGTTTGAACAACCTCTATAAGGGGATATTACATTGAGAGCAATTATTTATTGCCGGGTCAGTACTGATAAAAAAGTTCAGGAAACATCATTGCAAAGGCAGAAAGAAGAATTGATGAAGCTTGCCGAAGCCTATGGATTTAAAATTGCGGAATGTATTGAAGAGCAGGCAAGCGGCTATGAAATAGACCGGGAAGGCGTTTTTCAGATGCTGGACTATTTTTCTGATAAGCAGGCTGATTGTTTACTTATCCAGGATGAAACGAGGTTGGGCCGGGGCAATACCAAAATCGCCCTATATCATCAATTGCAAAAATTGGATGTGGGGATTTATACATCATTTTATGACGGTGAACTGGAGTTGTCTGAAGCGGACTCAATGGTGTTGCAGATTGTTAGTATTGTAGAAGAATATCAGCGGAAAATCCATAACGCAAAAATCAAGCGGGGAATGAAGAAAGCCGTTGAGAATGGATTTGATCCAAGCAAAAATCTGTCAAACCGCAACAAGGCTCCGGGAAAGGAACGAAAGGACTTTCCGATTGAGGAAGTTGTACGATTAAGGCAGCATGAGCTTACGTTCCAGGAAATCGCTGATACGCTGAACGGATTGGGACATTCTGTTTCAAAAGCGACTGTACATCGCAGATATCAGGAATATCTCGACACTTGAATATGAATAATTTGACGTGTAGTATTAGAAGGCAGGAACAGTCATATTGTTTCTGCCTTTATTGATTTTCAGGAGGTTCCATCTATGATTTCAAAAGAAAAACTTAATCGCATAAATCAATTGGCTAAAAAGTCAAAAGAAGAAGGGTTGACTGTCAAAGAACAGGCTGAACAAAAAGAGCTCCGCGAGGAATACCTGCAGAATGTCCGGAAATCTTTCAAAAATCAGTTTAAATCAATGACCGTAAAAGACCCTGAAGGCAGAGATGTCACGCCACAAAAAGTGCGAGATTTACAAAGCAGGGACAAAAAACATTAACTATTGTTTAGACTTGTTATGGTGATCGTTTCATTATAGAATTAAGAAGGACACGAATCAATGTTAACAAGGGAAAGGGGTATCACTTTGTCAGAAACAATCGAACAGCTATCCATTAAGACAATCAGGACCTTGGCAATTGATGCGATAGAAAACGCGAGCTCTGGTCATCCCGGTCTCCCGATGGGCGCTGCACCGATGGCGTACACATTGTGGACGGATTTTATGACCCAAAATCCGGGAAATTCTAAATGGTTTAACCGGGACCGTTTCGTTTTATCAGCGGGTCATGGATCAATGCTTTTATATGGACTCCTGCATTTATCGGGTTATGATGTAACCATAGATGATCTGAAGTCATTCCGCCAGTGGGATTCCAGAACACCGGGCCACCCTGAAGTCCACCATACTGACGGAGTTGAAGCAACGACAGGCCCGCTTGGACAAGGTATCGCCATGTCAGTCGGTATGGCAATGGCTGAAGCACATCTAGCAGCAACCTATAATAAAGACGATATATCCATTATTGACCATTACACGTATGCACTTGTGAGCGATGGTGACCTTATGGAAGGCATCTCCCATGAATCTGCATCACTTGCAGGTCATTTAAAATTGGGCAAACTGATTGCTCTGTATGATTCAAATGACATTTCACTTGATGGCGAGCTGAATCGTGCATTTTCGGATAATACGGAAGAACGCTTCAAAGCATATGGCTGGCAGGTTATACGGGTGGAAGACGGTAATGATTTGAGTGAAATCCGCAACGCCATCAAAGAAGCTAAAGCAAATACCGATCAGCCTACACTGATCGAAGTAAAAACCGTTATCGGCTACGGGGCGCCGAACAAATCAGCTTCTGCAGCTTCACATGGCGCGCCTCTGGGTGAAGATGAAGTTAAACTGACAAAAGAACACTATGGCTGGACACATAATGAATTTCACGTGCCTGATGACGTTTATGCCGATTTCAGGAAAAAAATCGCCGAAGATGGAAAAAACGCTGAGCAAGCGTGGAACGATCTGTTCGAAACTTATAAAGAAAAATATCCCGAAGCAGGCAATGAATTAGAACATGCCATAAAAGGCGAACTACCGGAAAACTGGGAGAAGAACCTTCCCGTATATGACTCGGAAGATGATCCGAAAGCAACACGTGCTTCATCCGGTGACGTTCTGAATGAAGTCTCAAAAGCAGTACCATATTTGTTTGGAGGCAGTGCTGACTTAGCAGGCTCAAATAAAACGACGATTAAAAACCGGGATGACTTTTCCCGAAATGATTATGCCGGAAAAAATATCTGGTTCGGTGTGCGAGAATTCGCGATGGCAGCTGCTGCTAATGGAATGGCTTTGCATGGCGGCATTAAGCCTTACGCCGGAACGTTCTTTGTATTCAGTGACTACTTGCGCCCTGCGCTGAGGTTGTCTGCCATCATGAATAACCCTGTGACATATGTGTTTACACATGATTCGATTGCTGTTGGCGAAGACGGACCGACACACGAACCTATTGAACAGCTGGCATCTCTTAGGGCTATGCCCGGTCTTTCACTCATCCGTCCTGCAGATGGCAATGAGGTACGTGAAGCCTGGAGGCTGGCACTGGAGTCGAACGATAAGCCTACTGCGCTTGTCCTGACAAGACAAGGCCTTCCGGTATTGGAAGGAACGAAAGAACATGCTCAAGAAGGCGTGCGTAAAGGTGCCTATGTTATCAGTGAAACAGATAAAGAAACACCTGATGCATTGTTATTGGCAACGGGTTCAGAAGTGCAGCTTGCTGTAAAAGCGAAAGAAGCCCTGCATGAAAAAGGAATCGAAGTAAACGTTGTGAGCATGCCGTCCTGGGACAGATTTAAAGAACAGGATGAGGCTTATAAGAATAAAGTGCTTCCGCCGAATGTCAAGAAAAGATTGGCTATTGAAATGGCATCACCATTTGGATGGGAGAGATATACAGGCGAGCAGGGCGATGTTCTGGCCATTGACCGGTTCGGTGCCTCCGCTAAAGGGGATAAAGTGATTGAAGAATATGGTTTTAATGTTGATAATGTCGTAAAACGTGTTCAACAATTGATAAAATAAATTTTTGTGTAAAGGTGGCTTCTCCTCTTGGGGAGCCACCTTTTTATTGGAAATGATTGATCTGATATGGAATTGGGGGAGTCGACAAAAATAGTGTCTCTTTGCTGCGCAGTGTGACAAACTTCTAAATATGAAACGGTATAATAGTATATATAAGAGAGGAGGATTTCTGTTGAATCATTACTCTATTTATTGGATTAAGGAAGAATTTGCACGGTTTTTCTATTTTCGCAGTGACATATTATGCCGATTTATTAAAAGTTATCACCATCAGCAAAACAGAGAGGATCTGGAAAAGCAGTTCCAGTATATTACGATGGACTTGCCTGAGAACTTACTTCTATCACACATATTGGAAAATCAATCATCCCATGTCATGGTTGAAAACAATGAAGGGTCTTTGGCCATTCGAGAGGGAACACGCAATATTTCTTTACATATCGAGCAAAAACGTATAAACTTTCGGGGTGACATAATTAATGATGCCGAGGATCTGCTTTTTCCCGCCTTACGGTTATACCAGCCATATTTTTTCGTGGTAGGCGAAGCAGAGAACGATTTCGGCTGGGTCTCTCCGGTTCTTCAGTTAAAGGGAAATGACAAGGCTGGACAAGTATTGTATTCTTATCTTTGATTTACTATACTGTATGAGAGACAACATGAAGGAGGAAAGCTTTAATGGACGTGATTTGGGTTGTATTAATAGCAATTTTGACCTTAATTGCGGGAGTTGCACTTGGATTTTTTATCGCCCGAAAATACATGATGAACTATTTAAAGAAAAACCCGCCAATTAATGAGCAAATGCTGCGTACGCTGATGATGCAAATGGGTCAAAAACCGTCCCAGAAGAAAATTAATCAAATGATGCGTCAGATGAATAATCAGCAACAAGGGAAATAATTGGCATTATTCATCATAGAAAACCGTTTAGGAAAATACCCCTGAATTTTGACAGATTACAGGGGTATTTTTCTGATTTGGTGCTAGATGAGGATAATATATTGTATATGGCTGCAACTGTCGGATTATTGTCAAAAACGGTTTCAGTTCCATTTGTCTTTTCTGGTAAAATATAGTTCAGGAAGTAGTGTAGGAGGATTACAATGTCTGAAGAAATAAATGTTTTTATAGCATTTGGAGCGGGCTTCCTGTCATTTATCTCTCCCTGTGTGCTGCCGCTTTACCCGGTGTTTCTTTCTTATATAACAGGGATGAGTGTTAATGAATTAACAAATGAGAATAAAATGCTGACAAAACAAAGTTTAATGCATACTGTTTTTTTCCTTGTCGGCTTTTCGCTCGTTTTTATTATGCTTGGTTTCGGATCTTCATTTGTTGCCGGATTCCTGGAGTCAAATAGGGATATTATCAGGCAAATCGGGGCCATTTTGATTGTATTTTTCGGGCTTGTGATTGTCGGTGTATTTAACTTTGAATTTCTTATGAAAGACCGAAAAATTACCTTTAAAAACCGTCCGGCAGGGTTTTTCGGATCTTTTGTTATCGGTTTGGCATTCTCACTGGGCTGGACTCCATGTATGGGGCCTATCCTTGTTATCGTTATTTCTCTGGCAGCAACCAATCCCGATCTTGGAATGGTGATGATGATCAGTTATATATTGGGCTTTTCGATTCCGTTCCTAGTATTATCCTTTTTTATCGGGAAACTGTCGTGGATCAAGCGTAACAGTTCAAAGATTGTCAAAATTGGCGGCTATATCATGATTTTTATGGGAATTGCCTTGTACTTTGATTGGATGACTGACTTAACAGCGTTTCTCGCAGGCTTATTCGGGTTTTCCGGATTTTAACGTGTTGGACAAACTGGATTTTTAACTTGGTTTGTAATAAACTGAATGGAGTGGAGATTTTTTGGACAATAGACATGAAAAGGGGCATCGGCTGATATGTATAAACCTAATGATCTCATTTTTCGGACGACAACATCTTTAATTGCGTTTATTCTGCTGGGCTTCTCGATTTATTTGTTACTTGCCGGTCATAATTCGCCAGGCGGAGGGTTCGTTGGTGGTTTAATGACATCCTCTGCTATCGTTTTGATGTATATGGCATATGGTGCTGGCGTACTTGAAAAAATTTTGCCGATTAACTATCGTATGCTGATTCCTATCGGGTTGATTCTTGCTGTAGGAACCGGGGTAGGTTCTTTCTTATTCGGACAGCCGTTTTTGTCACATACATATGATTATTTCCATTTCCCGATTTTTGGTGAACTTGAACTGGCTACTGCTATGTTATTTGATTTTGGTGTTTACTTTACCGTTCTCGGTGTCACTGTCACCATCATTTTAACCATTGCAGAGGATCAATAATAGTCAATCCGGTTATGGGAATGATTTTTTTACCGATTAATTAGGCATGGGGAAGAGTGATTGCTAATGTTTTGGCTGACAGCGAGTACCATAATTGCGGCTATTATGGCTATTACTATGATATTTATTCGCTTAAAGGCATCCAGGAAACCGGCATCCGTCAAAAAAATAATTTTGCCCCCATTATTTATGAGTACAGGCGCACTTATGTTTTTATTTCCAGTTTTTCGGGTGAATGTGCTCCAGGTTTTCGAGGCGATTTTTGTCGGTATCATTTTCTCCTTTTTTTTAATTAAAACGTCCAATTTTGAAATAAAAGGCAGATATATATATTTAATTCCGTCAAAATCATTTGTTTTTATTTTGTTCGGTTTATTATTGTTCAGGATAATCATTAAACTAGCGATCGGATCAACGATTTCGTTTGGGGAAACAAGCGGCATGTTTTTCCTTCTTGCGTTTGGTATGATCATCTCCTGGCGTCTGGCAATGCTTTTCAAGTTTAAACGGCTGGAAAAAGAACTTAAATAACAGATAAATTAAAAAAGGCAGCTGACCCTTACAATTGGGTCAGCTGCCCTTTTTAATAATGTATCCGGCTGTTCTTTCATCGGATTCAAAACTGTTCCTTATCCTTTTTGATAACGTGATTTCCAATTTTTAGCATAGCCGCTTCGGGACAGTTCAAATAAGTGTTTATAAGGTGCTACATCAATATCCTTCTCTTTTAATTTTTTCTTTAAGAATTTATGATCCCGTTTTGGTGTTGCTAAGATATATCCTTCGATCAGGACCTCCCGGGTTATCATGTCACATTTCTTCGTTAAAGCAACTTCACCGATTCTACCGACTATCTTGTGCCTCGCTACATCTCTGAATAATTCGGGGACGGGTGCAACCAATTCTTCCAGCAATTGTTTTTCATTTTTGTGCCACATATGTCTCGTTTGATCGACATAATACGTTTCCCACTCCATGTTTGAATGACCGTCTTCTTTCGGCAATTGTTTCAGGAATTTACGGAACATAAAAAATCCGCCGATCCCCATGAGACTTAACATCAAAAAACCCCATAAAACGATTAACATATCGTCAATTATTGACATATTACCACCTGTTTTGTTCTTAATAGTAAAGATCTTAGTAATTTTTTCCTTTAATTTTTCATTTCAATAGGCTATTATAGTATCATATGACGCCTTATATTTGTAATCATGATTTGTTGGTGAATTTTTTACAGTACCCATAAATTGTATTATAATCTAACACAATTACCATCTTTACAAGTTACCATATTACAAATATAGTAGCATATTTTCGTTTAATTTGTCATATGAATTACTGATTGAAGAATATATGACTTAAGGAGGGAAGAGGATGAACAGTAACTATGGCAAAAAATCCACAGAGATCAATAAGAATGAACAACTATCCACAACCCCCCTCAACCTCAAGAATTTTATAATATGGCTTCGCTACCCTCCTCAATCCTTAAATGGATAGACCAGAATATGAGCGGATTCGTTACTTTATGGGATAAAAACGGCAGAATTATTTATATATCGAAAGCTGTCGAACAGTTACTGGGCTATAAGGTTTCAGAGCTTCTCGGCGCCAAGTGGCATGAATTGATCCCTTCAAGTGACGCTTCCTATATAAAGGGTCACTTTGATACGACTGAAAATGTCAAACAGGTTTTTAATATTAACGTACCAAATATATACAGCAAAAATATATGGACGGAAAATCTGGTGACAACAATTCAGGATGAACATGGCAATCATTATTATATTTCCTGCACCAAAGATATCACAGACAAAAAGGAAGCTGAAGAAATGATGATCCGATCCGAAAAAATGTCAGTTGCAGGACAGCTGGCGGCGGGAATTGCGCATGAAATCCGTAACCCGCTGACGTCCTTGAAGGGTTTTCTGCAGCTGCTGCAAGCCGGTGTCAAGAGGGAAGATGCGTATCATCATATTATGGTTGATGAGATTGAGAAGATGGAGAACATCACCTCGGAGCTGTTGTTCATTTCAAAGCCGATGACCAATCATAAAGAAATGGAAAATTTACTCGAAATGGTTGAAGATGTCGTCACTCTTTTAGAACCACAGGCAAGATTAAAAAACATTGAAATTCAAATGAAAGAAATATCAAGCCAAAATGTTAAGTGTGACCGTTCTCAAATTAAACAAGTCTTTATTAACATATTGAAAAATGCGATTGAGGCAATGGACGACCCCGGCTGCATTAAGATCAGTAGCTATCCGCATAAAAAGGGAGTTTTGACTGACATTATTGACGAAGGTCCGGGTATACCTGAGGAAATCATACATAAGTTGGGTGAGCCGTTTTTTACTACAAAACAAAATGGAACCGGTCTTGGACTGATGATTACAAGACAAATTCTTGAGCGTCACGGGGGGGAACTTGAAATCCTGCAAAATGAGGAAATCGGAAGTACGTTCAGAGTTATCTTACCAGTTTCATAATATAAATATTCGTACGTTTGCAGTCATAAAAGTATAAGTTTTGCTTATCACTTTTAATAACTTATTAATATATATCAACTGTGATGAAACGATTGTTTTATAGAACCATTTCATATAATATATATTCGTAGATGTTTTTGGCAGATAACAAATGATAAATGGGCTTATCTGCATATGTCAAGCTCAGGCTTTGGACATAAGTATGCATATGCCGGGTATTGCAAGCGGCATTTTGGTTTGCCGTTTAACAGAAAGATCAGAGAGGAGTACTGTTTTTATGGGAATTGAAACAAAAAGGCAATTTGATCTGAATGGCAGGACATACAACTTTTACCAATTACAAGCACTTGAAGATGCCAATTTGGGAAAAATATCCCGTCTGCCTTTTTCAATCCGAGTTCTTCTTGAATCGCTCGTTCGTCAACAAGACGGGCACGTGATCAAAGATGAACATATTAAAGGGTTGGCTAAATGGGGGACAAATGAAGGAAAAGGGGTGGATGTCCCTTTTAAACCCTCCCGTGTTATCTTGCAGGATTTCACCGGTGTGCCGGCTGTTGTTGATCTGGCTTCGTTAAGAAAGGCAATGGTTGACATGGGAGGCGAACCGGATAAGATTAATCCGGAAGTACCCGTAGACCTGGTTATTGACCACTCGGTACAAGTAGATCAGTATGGTACACCTAATGCATTGAAAGCAAACATGGAACTTGAATTTGAACGTAATATGGAACGTTATGAATTTTTGCACTGGGCACAAAAAGCATTTGAAAACTATCGTGCTGTGCCCCCTGCAACAGGTATCGTCCATCAGGTAAACCTGGAGTATATCGCAAATGTTGTTCATGGTCTTGAAAATGAAGACGGCACATATGATGCATTTCCGGATACGCTGTTCGGAACTGACTCACATACAACAATGATCAACGGTCTGGGTGTCCTTGGCTGGGGTGTCGGCGGAATCGAAGCAGAAGCAGGTATGCTTGGCCAGCCATCATATTTCCCTTCACCGGAAGTCATTGGTGTTAAATTTACCGGCAGCTTCCCGCAAGGAACGACAGCAACTGACCTGGCATTAAAAGTGACCCAGGTTCTCCGTGAGAAAAATGTTGTCGGAAAGTTTGTCGAGTATTTTGGACCAGGGTTAAAAGATATGCCGCTTGCTGACCGTGCAACTATTTCCAATATGGCACCTGAATATGGCGCAACATGCGGCTTCTTCCCTGTTGATGATGAGGCTTTAAGCTATCTTCACTTAACCGGCCGCAGTGAAGAGCAAATTGAACTGGTCGAAAAATATTGTAAAGAAAACAATCTCTGGTATTCAGCTGATCAGGAAGATCCTGAGTATACCGAAGTTGTTGAAATCAACTTATCAGAGCTTGAACCAAATCTATCCGGACCAAAACGTCCGCAAGATTTGATCGCGCTGTCTGATATGAAGAAAGAATTCAATAAAGCTATTACAGCACCATCCGGAAATCAGGGCTTTGGCATGGATAAATCAGAGTTTGACAAAGTGGCAACAGTGCAGCATCCGAATGATGAAACGTCGGTTATGAAGACAGGTGCGCTTGCCATTGCTGCGATTACATCCTGTACCAACACATCCAATCCATATGTCATGCTGGGGGCTGGACTGCTTGCTAAAAAAGCGGTTGAAAAAGGCATGAAAGTTCCTGAATATGTTAAAACATCACTGGCTCCAGGATCTAAAGTTGTTACACGTTATCTTGATGATTCAGGATTGCAGGAATATCTGAATCAGCTTGGCTTTAACCTTGTCGGCTATGGTTGTACGACATGTATCGGAAACTCCGGACCGCTTCGCCCGGAAATTGAAAAAGCAATTGAAGAAAGTGATTTAACGGTTTCGTCTGTATTATCAGGTAACCGTAACTTTGAAGGGCGTATTCATCCGTTAGTCAAAGCTAATTATCTGGCATCACCGCCATTGGTTGTTGCCTATGCACTAGCAGGAACGGTTGATATTGACTTGACACAGGATCAGCTTGGTACTGACGCAGACGGCGAGCCTATCTATTTACAGGATATCTGGCCATCGATGGAAGACATTAAAGATGCTGTTCAGTCTGTCGTTAAGCCGGAGATTTTTCGTAAAGAATATGAGCGCGTATTTGATTCCAACGAAAAATGGAACGAGATTCAAACAACTGATGAACCATTATTCAAATGGGACAGTGAATCAACATACATTCAAAATCCGCCATTTTTCGAGGGACTTTCAAAACAAGCAGGTTCCGTGAAGCCGTTAAATAATCTCCGTATGATTGGTAAATTCGGCGACTCGGTAACAACCGACCACATTTCACCGGCAGGGGCAATCGCAAAAGATATGCCAGCAGGACAGTATCTTCAGGAGAAAGGTGTATCACCAAGAAACTTTAACTCATACGGATCCCGCCGCGGTAACCATGAAGTTATGATGCGCGGTACGTTTGCCAATATCCGTATCCGCAATCTCCTGGCTCAGGGTAAAGAAGGCGGCTATACCACATACTGGCCGACTGGCGAAGTTATGCCATTTTATGATGCTGCCATGAAATATCAGGAGAATGGCATCGGATTGGTCGTTGTCGGCGGTAAAGATTACGGAATGGGCTCTTCCCGTGACTGGGCTGCCAAAGGTACGAATCTGTTGGGTATCAAGACAGTTATTGCCGAAAGCTTTGAACGCATTCACCGTTCGAACTTGGTCATGATGGGTGTTTTGCCATTACAGTTCGAAAAAGGTGACAGTGCTGATAAGCTTGGACTGACTGGCAAGGAAACATTCAACGTGGAAATTGACGAGAATGTAAAACCGCATGACCGTGTTAAAGTCACAGCTGTTGATGAGGATGGCAAGTCAACCGAATTTAATGTCATCGCCCGATTTGATAGCGATGTTGAAGTTGACTACTATCGTCACGGCGGCATCCTTCAAATGGTGCTTCGAAATAAACTGAATACCACAAGCAGCGTTACGCAATAGGTTATGTAACAGGAACCAATACATCGGATTGTCCGGTGTATTGGTTTTTTACGCTGTGGGGGAAATTTTGAACAACCTTTGACAATTATCTCTTTAGCTTTACATATTGATGAAATATCTATACGATTTAATTATAAATGTCACAAAGTAAGGTGAATCAGATGATCAAACGAATACTGGGAATAGGATTACTTGTATTCTTGATTGGTATGACGGTTGTCAGCCTGCTAGACATAGGAGAAGAGCAGGCTACAAACGTAAACCCGGAGGAAGGTAACCAGAAAGGTGCCGGAATTGTACCACCAGGTGAAACGGGGATTGAAACCGGTCATTACGCACCGGATTTTAAGGTAGAAACACTTTCGGGTGAAACATTCCAATTGTCCGATTTACGCGGACAAAAGGTCATATTGAATTTTTGGGCGTCCTGGTGCGGTCCATGTAAAGAGGAAATGCCTGAAATGCAAAAGTTTCATGAGGAATATGGCGATCAGATTAAGGTAGTTGCCGTTAATTTAACCGGCAGTGATTCAGGCATAAAAACTGTCCGGGAATATGTTGAAAAGAACGGGTATACATACCCCATACCTTTGGATAAAAATTCAGAGATCCAAGATGAGTATTCCATTTATAATGTTCCAACCACGTATTTCATTGGTACGGATGGAAAAGTCCAACAGCCGCCAAAGCTTGGCCCGATGGATTATGATTATATGGTGGAAATGATGAACAAGTTAACGTAATCTATGTTATATCCGCCAATATTTGGCAAATATGTGATAAATTTTCAAAGAAATGGTAATACTACTTCTAAAAGAGGAGTTGATGACCATTTCTTTAAAGAAGAGACTCTCATTTGATGAACTTGTCAAAGAAAATCGCAGACAAATTTTACAGGATGAGTCGTTTTTGGAAAAGTTCGAACAAAATATGGAAAAGAAAATGCAGAAGTCTTTAAACGAGAAGCGTGCTGAGTAAACAATCCTGTCCGTCCCAACCTGGACAGGATTTTTTTGTGCAGTTAGTACATTTAAGGATTGCGGTAAACCATGTTGCTTGATTTGGTTTGTTGCGGTGTTTGTCAATCGCGGGTTTAAGAACTTTTGCATATTATCATGATTTCAGCAAAAAATTTAGTTAGAGACACCCGTTGAGGGTGACATCAATTTTGAAAAGGAGACCAAATATGACTGATAAATACAAACCTAAACCGGATGATCGCAGTGATAATGTCGAGAAACTGCAAAATATGGTTCAGGATACGATCCAAAATATAGAAGAGGCACATGATACCATGAAACACTCTTCTGGTGAAGAAAAAGAAGAAATAAAGGATAAGAATAAGCGCCGTGAGCAAGCCATTGAAGGTATGCGGCAGGAAATTAAAGATGAAGCAAAACGATAGCCTGAAACCTCAAACCATGTATCAAATGGTTTGAGGTTTCCCCTTTAAGACTTAAAAGTATGATAAAATATTCTACATACTAACTTTATACAGGGGGAAGACAGATTGCACAAAACACATACACCAATTGAAGTAAGATATCAGGAAACAGATCAGATGGGCGTTGTTTATCATGCTAATTATCTCGTCTGGTTTGAAATTGGCCGAACAAAATACATTGAAAGTCTTGGTCTTATATATACTGATATGGAGAAAAACAATATTGTCTCGCCGGTTGTTGATGCCCAAATAAGCTTTAAAAATCCTGTCCATTACGGTGAGAAAGCAATCGTTGAAACGTGGATTGACGAATATGACGGCCTCAGGACAGTTTATGCTTATAAGATCATAAAGGAAAACGGGGAATTAGCGGTAAGCGGCACGACAAAACACGTGATTGTCAACAAGGACTCGTTCCGGCCGTTATCATTGCGTAAAGCCTTTCCCGAATGGCATCAGATTTACTTAAAGCAAGTGAACGGGGAATCCTGATGGCGTTTGGAATTGATCGGAACGAGTTAATTAAGTGGAAAGCCGATGTCGAACACGGCCATATCAGTTTTTTAACACACTATTGGATTGATGACCGCTTTCCAGGATGTGACACCGTTACAAAAGTAGGATGCAGTGATTTGAAGAAACTATCCGCCTGGGGAGAGCACCACAATTTAGACCCAGCATGGATTCATATGGATAGGGTTCATCCGCATTTTGATCTGTTCGGGGAAAGGCAGGCAAGCATTCTAAGAAAAGAAAGGCAGTGGGAACAAATAAACAGGTTCGGATTATAAACCGAATCTTTCTTTAATGTTAGTATACGTATAAACCATCGCTGCGGAAAAATAATGCGCTGGCTTACGCAGAAACTCATTTCACTAAAAAATCCGAACTGATTCGGAATCTAACTGAAGGATTGAATCATCGTTCGGATTTTTCTTTGCCTTAAATACTTTTGTCTCAAGCTCTTTCTAGCTGTAGATAAATTTCGGTTCCCTGGTTGTGTCATCAAGCTGAATCGTCAGATCTTTTCCATCGAAATACCATGCATCTTTATTCTCGATAAAAAACATTATCCCATTGACGTTGCTGGAAGCAAACATATTATCTGGAACATCATAACCGACGCCTAATGAAAATCCTGGGATTTGCCCTCCAAACCCGTACCTGACGAAAAAACGCAGATAGGATTGATCATCTATATCAAATTCTTTTTTATACCAATCAGCGGCCTCATGCGTTATACTCAGACTCAATACGATCACTTCTCCCTAGATATCGTTATCCCGAATATAATGGTCAGAAAACGGCGGCTAACTACCCCAAAAATCCTCGATTATGATCAACTAGCATCCAGTGGGAAAGAGCGACCCACTGAATGAAGTATCACGTTATTTATCATGTACCCGTTTATCCGGAACTAAATCAACGCCACCCTCATGAAAGGGGTGGCATTTACTGACTCGCCGGATGGTCAGATATCCGCCTTTAAAGAACCCAAAACGACGAAATGCCTCCAGTCCATACTCTGAACATGTTGGAAAAAATCGGCAGGTTGGTGGTTTAAATGGGCTGATCGCTTTTTGATAAAATTTTATCAGGCCGATAAAGATATATTTCATAATGACGATTATCCTTCCAGATTTTCATCCGTTACCTTGTCATACGTAATCGAAGCGACGGCATCATGCATATGAATCGATTCCTCATTCCGGCACTGCACCTGGAACTTGGTGACAAACGGTATTTCATATAAATCCGCGGCAACCAGGCGTGCCAGGTCTTCAACAAAGCGCGGGTTTTCATATGCTTGCTCCGTTACCATCTTCTCATCAGGTCGTTTTAAAACAGGGTGTAATCTGGCACTGGCATTACTTTCGGCTGCTTCCAGCACTAATTCCTTCCAATCTGCGGTGTCATCATCAAAGTCCTCCGCTAGAGATACAGTCATTGTAACTTCTCCGCGCTGATTATGAGCACTGTATTCACTGATCTCCTTTGAACAGGGACAAAGTGTCGTGATTAGTGAGGACAGTGAAGCATTGACAGTGAATCCTGCGATCTTGTCATAATTGACCTCGATTGAGACATCCGCATGATTCATGCCGGAAAGCCCCGACTGAGGGCCGCTTCGTTCATAAAACCATGGGAAACTCACCCTAATTTCGGCATCCTTTTGGTTCAGACGTTCGGCAAGATCTTTCGTAAATGACTTAAGTGTTTTTAAGTTAATGACGAAACCTTTTTGGTGAAATTCCTGAAGCTGTTCGGTAAAACGGCTCATATTGGTGCCTTTGCTCGATTTATCAATACTGGATGTGAATTCAAATGTTGCGATAGTCGTTTGTGTTTTGGGTTCCATATTGCTTGTTACGGTAATCGGATGTTTCACATTAGTTATTCCTACCGCATCGAGGTCAAATAAAAAGTCTTTTCGTGTATTCTGTAAATCAGCCATTTTGCTTTTTTCACTGGGTTTTGTTCTGGGACCGGGCTCGACAGAACCAAATAGTTTATGACGTTCGGCTTTATCCGGTAACTGTTTCTTTGTAATTATCTTAGCTTTGTCCATAACGATCTGTGACCCCTTCCAATTTGTAGCTGTTACTATCATAGTATACTAAATGTCCAAGTAAAGATTCAATTTATTGGCTTTATGTAATGCTTCGTGGTCTACATCCATTTTATTTTAGGTTCGGTCTTGTTTTTAATCCGTTTTATGTTTTCACGATGACGGTAAAATACAAAGATAGTTAGTGCTGCTGTTACGATGACCAGCCCCCAATCCTGGAATATGACGGAAACAATTACTGCAATAACGCCGGTAACCAGGGACGAAAGGGAAACATACTTGGAAAAATACAATGTGACAAGAAAAGACATAATCATGACTGCGAAAAGTACCGGGTTGATGCCTAGAATTATCCCGCCTGATGTCGCGACAGCTTTACCTCCATTGAATTTTGCAAATAGCGGGTACGTATGACCAAGAACAGCAAATAATCCGATTCCAAGCCTGAACACTTCCACATCAAAAAACATAGGAAGAGCCGTTGCCAGGGTCCCTTTAAGAATATCCGCCAATGTTACAATGATACCGGCTTTTACACCTAAAATCCGGAATGTATTCGTAGCGCCGAGATTGCCACTTCCATGCTCTCGGATATCTATATTGTAACCGAGCTTGCCAACAATCACGCCTGAGGGGATGGATCCCAATAAATATGCGATAACCGCAAATACTAAAAATTCCATAACGTTTCCCACTTTCCAACACTTATTTGGCTTTGTCCCATTTTACCATGAAGTAATGGTTTAAAGAACCTTTATTGATTGTTATGCGGCAAATTCGTTTTTATAATGATTGTTAAGGGTAATGTGAAATCATGTCGAAATAAAAATTGTGGAAAGGACGAATCTAGATGATCCAATTCAGTGATGTCAAAAAAACCTATCCCGATGGCACAAAAGCTATCAACGATTTTTCCCTAAAAATCAATGAAGGCGAATTAGTTACATTGATCGGCCCAAGCGGCTGCGGCAAAACAACGACAATGAAAATGATTAACCGTCTGATTGAACCGACAGCAGGTACGATATACATAAACGGTACGAATATTAATGATTATAATATTCATGAACTACGCTGGAATATCGGTTATGTTCTTCAGCAAATCGCGTTGTTTCCCCATATGACCATTGAAGAAAATATTGCAGTCGTCCCCGAAATGAAAAAGTGGAAGCGGAAAGAAATCCGTGAAAGAAGTGAAGAATTGCTTGAGATGGTAGGTCTCAATTCATCGACTTACATGCATCGCAGACCGAGCGAACTATCAGGCGGGGAACAACAGCGGGTTGGGGTTATCCGTGCACTGGCCGCTGATCCGGATATTATATTGATGGATGAGCCATTCAGCGCACTGGATCCGATAAGCCGTGAACAATTGCAGCATGATATTAAAAAGCTGCATCAGGAAATTAGGAAAACGATTGTTTTTGTGACGCATGATATTGACGAGGCGCTGGCACTTGGTGATAAGGTTTGCCTTATGAAAGAGGGGCGGATCATTCAAGTAGACACACCCCAGCAATTAGTTTTGCACCCTGAAACGACATTTGTGAAGGATTTTATCGGGGAACGCAAATCACCATGGCAAACAGCGATTGATGTTGTAGCCGGTGATGTAGACTCCCGTGTGATAACAAAAGCGGCATATGATAAAGGCGACTACACGGAACAGGGGACATTTATCATCAAGGATGAGGATGACAAGTTTGTTTCGGCCCTTGTAAACGGACAGCTGGCTGATGACTTTATAGTGCTTAAAAACAACATGCCGCTTTATAAGGCGACTGATGAATTACAGAAGGGTCACCAGGAAGTATATCCTGTTTTAAAACAAGACCGGCTTGTCGGAACATTGACTTATAAAGATGTTCTCTCGTATCTCAGACGTGAAACTGCCGCGAAAGACGGGGTGATCCAGTAATGGAAGAATTCATTTCCGTTTTTCAGAACAGGCAGGATATGCTGTTGGAAACTATCTGGGAACATTTGCAAGTCTCTTTGCTGTCATTAATCATTGCGGTTATAATTGCGGTACCTCTTGGACTTATACTGACCAGATATCAGCGGATAGCCGAACCGATTATTGGCCTGTCTGCCATTATGCAGACGATTCCGAGTTTGGCTGTTCTGGCATTTTTAATTCCTTTTTTCGGAATCGGCACAACACCTGCCATTATTGCCCTGACAGTATACGGGCTTTTGCCCATTTTGAGAAACACCTACACCGGGATTAATGAAGTTGAACCGGCTTTAAAAGAGGCAGCTACAGGGATGGGAATGAATTCCGTTAAGCGATTGACAAAAGTTGAACTCCCGATTGCCATGCCGGTTATTATGGCAGGCATACGGACCTCTATGGTTCTGATCGTGGGTACAACGACCATCGCCGCTTTAATCGGCGCCGGTGGCTTAGGCGAGCTTATTCTTTTGGGCATCGACCGCGGAGCAGACTTGAATCTTATTTTACTGGGTGCCATTCCCGCTGCATTACTCGCAATTTTTCTGGATTTTGTTTTACGCGGACTTGAGCGGCTTTCCAAACGTGCGGGGTTTAAGTCGCTTATCGCGATGCTTTGTATTGCGGTATTAATTGTTGCATCACCATTTTTCTTTTCCCCTGCCAAGCAGGCTGATCTGACAATAGGTGGTAAACTCGGCTCTGAACCGGCCATTCTGATTAACATGTACAAGCTTCTGATTGAGGAAGAAACCGATTTGTCGGTTGAGCTAGAGCCCGGCCTGGGAAAAACAGCATTCGTTTTCAGTGCATTAAAAAACGGGAGTATTGATATTTATCCTGAATTCACTGGTACAGCGATCGTTACGCATTTAGAACAGGAAGCTGAAAGTAATAAAAAAAGTGAAGTCTATGAGCAGGCAAGACAGGGAATGCAGGAACAATATGGTATGGTTATGTTAGAACCGATGGCATTCAACAATACCTATGCTGTTGTGACAAAACAGGAATTGGCTGAAGAGCATAATCTCGAATCAATCGGTGATTTAAAGCGGATTGAGAATGATATTACCGCGGGCTTCACACTGGAATTCAAAGACCGGTATGATGGTTATGTTGGTATGCAGGACCTTTATAATCTGGAGCTCGCCAATGTCCGGACAATGGAGCCGGGGATTCGGCAGGATGCACTGGCAAATGGTGAAGTTGATGTTATAGACGCCTATGCAACAGACAGTTACATGGTTGAAATGAACCTGGTAACACTGAATGATCCGAAAAATCTATTCCCGCCATATCAGGGTGCACCGCTGATGCGTGAGGATACATTGGAGAAATACCCTGAGCTGGAAGGCATATTGAATCAGCTCGGCGGCAAAATAACGGATGAACAGATGCGTCAGATGAATTATCAAGTTGATTATGAAAATCGGGATCCTGCAGATGTTGCCCGTGAGTTTCTGAAGGAAGAAGGTTTGCTCGAAGACTAAAGGAGGATTAACGAATGACGTGGGAAAATCCATCAAATGAGGCTGTAAAGGAGATTTTGGAATCAGCAAAAACAATTGCAGTTGTAGGCTTGTCTGATAATACCGAACGCACGTCCTATCAAATTTCAAAAATTATGCAGGAACAGGGATATACAATCATCCCGGTAAACCCCAAAGTCGATGAAGTACTGGGGGAGAAGGCATATGACACACTGACAGAGATCGAGGAAAACATTGACATTATTAATGTGTTCCGGCGCTCCGAATTTCTGCCGGCAATCGCAAAAGAAGCGGCACAGACCGATTGCCGCGTATTCTGGGCTCAGCAGGGCCTTGTCAGTCAGGAGGCATATGGTTATCTGCAGGAGCGCGAATTTACTGTTATAATGGATATGTGTATTAAGGTTGCTCACTCAGTCCTCGTCTGATGTTTATAAAAATTACGGAATGGCCTTTCATGGTCATTCTTTTTTTGGCAGTTAAGAAGGTATAAATACTTTCTTACTGCATAAGTGCAACTAAGGCTTTCGCCATAAAAGCTTGGCGATAAGCCAAGTTTTCTAAGCGACAAGCCGGGATTTCAAATATTAAGTTGAAATTATAGTATACTAATAAGCGTGTTTTAAGGTAATATAGGTATAATTCAATCAAAATTACGGAAGGTATTTTACATTTGGAAACGTTTGTTCTATTATTGAAATTATCATAGGAGAACATGTATCCTTATAAAGAAAGAGAGGAGACGGGCTGCATGGCTAAAGAGTCTTTACAATATACGGATGATTCGATTCAAGTACTGGAAGGTCTTGATGCAGTAAGAAAAAGACCCGGGATGTATATAGGCAGTACTGATCAGCGAGGATTACACCATCTTGTCTTTGAGATTGTGGATAATGCCGTCGATGAGGCACTGGCCGGGTATGGATCCGTTATTAAAGTAACCATTCATGAGGATAACAGTATTTCCGTGGAAGATTCGGGACGCGGAATTCCAACAGGGGTCCACTCCAGCGGCAAACCAACAACAGAGGTGATTTTTACTGTCTTGCATGCCGGCGGAAAGTTTGGACAGGGCGGCTATAAAACGAGCGGTGGACTGCACGGCGTAGGTGCATCTGTTGTCAATGGACTATCTGAGTGGCTGGAGGTAACCATTTTCCGCGATGGTCATAAATATCATCAGCGATTTGAAAATGGCGGCAAACCTGTCAGCTCCCTGGAAAAGGTGGGGAAAACCAGTAAAAAAGGAACGGTCATTCATTTTAAACCGGATCCTGCCATTTTCACGGTAACCGATTATAATTTTGAGACGTTATCTGAACGGTTAAGAGAGGCAGCATTCTTATTAAAAGGGTTAAAAATCCAATTAACGGATGAGCGAAATGCGTTAAAAGAAGCGTACCAATTTCCGGATGGTCTGGAGTCGTTTGTGACATATCTGAATGAAGAAAAAGATACGTTGCATCCGGTTGTTTCGTTCGAAGGAGAGCAGCAGGGCATTGAGGTTGACTTTGCCTTTCAGTTTAATGATGGGTTCGCTGAAAGCATCCTGTCGTTTGTGAATCATGTGCGGACAAAGGATGGCGGAACGCATGAATCAGGTGCACGTACTGCTGTTACCCGAATTTTTAATGATTACGCCAGAAGAAATACATACCTTAAAGACAAGGATAAAAATCTGGAAGGATCAGATATCCGGGAAGGGTTCACGGCCATCATATCGGTGCGTATTCCGGAAGAAATGCTGCAATTTGAGGGGCAGACAAAAGATAAGCTTGGGACACCAGAAGCACGCTCTGTTGTCGATTCTGTCGTATCTGAAAAACTGTCCTACTTCCTTGAGGAGAATCCGGATGCTGCCGGAATGCTGATCCGTAAAGCAATGAAAGCTAAAGAAGCTCGCGAAGCTGCAAGGAAAGCAAGAGAAGAATCGAGGTCCGGCAAAAAGAAGAAGCGAAAAGATACGTTATTAAGCGGTAAACTGACGCCAGCACAATCGAAAAATCCGAAGAAAAATGAGCTGTATCTTGTGGAGGGTGATTCTGCAGGAGGTTCAGCCAAGCAAGGACGTGATCGTAAATTTCAGGCAATATTGCCGTTGCGTGGAAAAGTTATCAATACCGAAAAAGCTAAGATTCAGGACATTTTAAAAAATGAAGAAATTTCCACAATCATTCATACCATCGGTGCGGGTGTCGGCGGTGATTTTGACTTAAAAGATTCGCAATATGATAAGATTGTCATTATGACCGATGCTGACACGGATGGCGCTCATATCCAGGTATTGCTTTTGACCTTTTTCTACCGATATATGCGGCCGCTCGTTGAAGCAGGGATGGTTTATATCGCCCTGCCACCGCTTTATAAAATAACCAAAGGGAAAGGCCAAAAAGCGAAAACCGTGTACGCATGGAATGATGATGAAATGAAAAAGACAATTGAGGAATTCAAAAATGGTTATATCATTCAACGCTACAAAGGCCTTGGTGAAATGAATGCCGATCAGCTGTGGGAAACGACAATGGACCCGGAAACGAGAACGCTGATTAGGGTGACGATTGATGACCTGGCCCGTGCTGAAAGACGCGTAACGACATTAATGGGCGATAAAGTGGAACCGCGGAGAAAATGGATTGAAGGCCATGTTGAATTCGGGATGGCTGATGATGCAAATATATTGGAAAACGATAAAATCCAATCGCAATAGCAAACTTGTTCGGAGACATGATGCAACGCCGTTATAGGGGGAATTGGTTTGGCACAAGCTGAAAATTATTTGGACCTTCCACTTGAAGAAGTGTTGGGTGACCGTTTTGGAAGATACAGTAAATACATTATTCAGGAACGGGCTCTCCCGGATGCACGGGATGGATTGAAACCCGTTCAGCGCAGAATATTATATGCGATGAATGAAGAAAAAAATACACACGATAAAAATTTCCGTAAAGCAGCCAAAACGGTCGGTACCGTTATCGGGAATTATCACCCGCACGGAGATAGTTCGGTGTATGACGCGATGGTCCGCCTGAGCCAGGACTGGAAAGTTCGCAGCAGCCTGGTGGAAATGCACGGAAATAATGGAAGCATTGACGGGGACCCACCTGCAGCAATGCGTTATACCGAAGCAAGGTTATCAAGTATTGCTTCTGAAATGCTCCGTGATATTGGGAAAGATACAGTCGATTTTATACCAAATTTTGATGATACGATTAGCGAACCGATCGTTCTGCCAGCTAAATTTCCAAACCTGCTTGTCAATGGATCAACTGGTATATCGGCAGGTTATGCAACCGATATACCGCCGCATAATCTGGCAGAGGTCGTTGATGCGGTCATTATGAAAATTGACAAACCTTCAGTAACCGTGGATAAATTAATGGAGGTTATAAACGGTCCCGACTTTCCAACTGGCGGGATTATTCAGGGTGTCGATGGCATCCGGCAAGCGTATGAAACCGGAAAGGGAAAAGTAGTCGTCCGTGGCAGGGCAGTTGTTGAAGATATCCGGGGCGGCCGGCAGCAGATTGTAATCGATGAAATTCCGTATGACGTCAATAAGGCAAACATGGTCAAGAAAATGGATGAACTGCGCATCGATCGCAAAGTAGAAGGGATTGCCGAAGTCAGGGACGAGACAGATCGTACGGGGCTTCGGATTGTGATTGAACTGAAAAAAGAGGCGAACAGTGAGGGTATTTTAAATTATCTGTATAAAAATACAGACCTGCAAGTGACGTATAACTTCAACATGGTTGCAATCCAGGATAAAACGCCAAAGCTATTATCATTGCCGCAGATTCTTGATTCCTATATAACACACCAGAAAGAAGTCGTAACAAGACAGACGGCTTACGACTTAAATAAAGCAAAAGATCGTGCACATATTGTGGAAGGCCTGATAAAAGCGGTTTCCATTTTAGATGAGTTGATTGCAACGATCCGTGCCTCACAGGATAAACAGGATGCCAAAAAACGGATCATTGCCAAATATGATTTCACGGAAGCACAGGCAGAAGCGATTGTCACGCTGCAGTTATACCGGCTGACAAACACCGATGTCACCTCACTGGAACAGGAAGCAGAGGATTTAAATAAGCGGATCAATGAATATGACACATTGCTGTCAAGTGAGAAAAAGCTCATGCAGCATATCAAAAAAGAATTAAAGAAAATCAGGAAATCCTTTGCTGATGAACGGCGAACGGTGATTGAAGAGGATATTGAAGAACTGACGTTTAACATCGAAGTGACTGTGGCAAGCGAAGATGTTGTTGTATCGGCAACAAAAGACGGGTATGTCAAAAGGACAAGCACCCGGTCTTATGGTGCATCGAACGGTGAGGACCCGGGGATAAAAGAAGATGACCATTTGGTCGGGCTATTCGAGCTGAATACCACAGATCATATCCTGTTGTTTACCAATAAAGGCAAATACATTTATCTTCCTGTCCATGAACTGCCAGATATCAGATGGAAAGATATCGGTCAGCATATATCCAATATCGTATCGATTGATAAAGATGAACGCATTATCCAAAGCATACCGATACGCACGTTTGAAGAAGGACAGTATCTTGTTTTCTTTACCAGAAATGGCATGGTTAAACGCAGTGAATTATCTTTGTATAAGGCTCAGCGTTATTCGAAAGCGCTGATAGCTTTGAATCTCAAGGGCGATGATGAAGTGATTGATGTATTTCAGACAAATGGGCACTGTGATGTGTTTGTTGCTTCCAATAAAGGGTTTGGCCTGTGGTATCATGAGTCGGAAATATCCGTAGTCGGTCAGCGTGCAACAGGTGTTAAAGCCGTTATGCTGAAAGACGATGAATATGTTGTTAATGGTCAAGTGTTTGATGAATTAGCCGAACCTTCTATTGTCGTAGTAACGCAGCGCGGTGCAGCAAAACGGATGAAACTGAATCAATTTGAGAAATCCAGCCGGGCCAAGCGGGGCCTGACCATGCTGCGTGAATTAAAAACAAAAGCCCACCGCCTAAAAGGTTTCTACATGATAGATGAAAATGATACGATTTATTTCAGGACAAACAAGGGCGGCACACACCATTTATTCCCGCTGGAACTGTCAACCAGTGACCGTTACAGCAATGGTTCATTTGTCATTGACAGTGACAATCAGGGTGAAGTTGCCGAAGTATGGAAAGACCCCGTTTATCAAAAACCATTTGAAGAATAATCGTTCTTTAGCAGGCAGTCATATAGTCGATCTGCCTGCTAATTTATTACAAAATATTTTCTTTTGGTTTTCAGAAAAATATGATATGATTTGATTGTAAGTAGGAAGGGAGGGTTCAGAACGGATTTACGAAAAAAAATTATTGATGAAGCTCTGATTTTATTTGAAGAATATGGCTTTCACGGTGTCACAGTCAATCAGATTGTCGATGAAACGGGAACTTCCAAGGGAGGTTTTTATCATCATTTCACCAGCAAAGACGAATTACTGTATGTTATTCATGATGAGTTCATTACGTATGTATTACAAAAGGCAACGATTGCAACTGAAACCTTTTCTGACCCGACTGAAAAGCTGCAGGCAATCATCAAAGATTTTGTGAAGACGTTCGGTCTTTACAAACCCCACATTTCGGTTTTTTACCAGGAAAATATTTACTTAAAATCCGAATACGAGACTCGTATCAAGAAAAAACGGGATCAGTTTAAACAGGTTTTGCTGAATGCATTGAGAGAAGGTAAGGAAGCCGGTGAATTTCGCGAGGATCTGTCAGTTGACATAACGGCCATGGCGATACTGGGGATGGTCAACTGGACATACAAATGGTATAAGTATTCCGGTGCAAAAACGATTGACGAAATTGGATCAATTTATGTTGATTTAATATTACGCGCAGTATTGAAAACGGATTCAATTTCGGGGAATACATATCAAGATTTGCTGATTAAGAGCGTCAAGGAGGATTTCTACTTGTAGCGTTTTTTTATGACCGATACAGACCAACCAGTCGGTCTTTAGTGTAATGATTAAAGGGGGGATAACATGAATTTTGAACTGACGAAAGAACAGACGATGATTCAGAAAATGGTACGTGATTTTGCAGAGGATGTCATTAAACCAAGGGCCATTGAGATCGATAAAGAAGGGCGTTTTCCGCTCGATATTTTCGAACAAATGGGGGAGCTCGGTATACTGGGCATTCCATTTCCCGAAAAGTACGGCGGGTCCGGCGGTGACACGCTCTCCTATGCCATCGCGGTGGAGGAGGTTGGCAGAGTATGCGGCAGCACCGGGCTCAGTTTTGCAGCAACTGTCTCACTTGGCGCGAGCCCAATCTATTATTTTGGCACCGAAGAGCAGAAAGAAAAATATCTGATGCCAATGGCAGAAGGAAAGGCGCTTGGCTCATTCGGTCTGACCGAGCCAAATGCTGGTTCGGATGCTGGGGGCACCAAAACAACAGCAGAGGAAGACGGCGATGATTATATCATTAATGGCGAGAAATGTTTCATCACCAATGCCAGTTATGCCAAAACAATTATTGTCACTGCTGTAACCGGACAAAACGAACGGGGCAAAAATATTATCTCTGCTATCATTGTACCAACGGGCACTGAGGGTCTAACCATTACCAGCAACTACGATAAAATGGGGGTACGCGGCTCAGACACAGCTGAAATTGTGCTGAATAATGTCCGGGTACCGAAAGAAAATCTGCTCGGTGATCCGAAAAAAGGGTTTAAGCAATTTCTGTATACGCTGGACGGGGGCAGAATATCCATTGCATCGCTTGGTCTCGGAATTGCTCAGGCCTCACTCGATAAAGCGCTTAACTACGCGAAAGGGCGCAAACAATTCAATAAACCGATTTCCGATTTTCAGGCGATTCAATTTAAGCTTGCAGATATGGCTATGGAAGTAGAACTTGCACGAAATATTGTGTATAAGGCAGCGTGGCTGAAAGACCAGGATAAGCCGTTTTCAAAAGAAGCAGCATACGCCAAGCTTTATGCAACGGAAACAGCCTTCCGGGCTGCGAATCAGGCCATTCAGATTCACGGCGGCTATGGCTATATGCGGGAATACGAAGTGGAGAGATATTTGCGTGATGCAAAACTGCTTGAAATAGGAGAAGGCACATCTGAGGTTCAGCGGATGGTAATCGCAAGACAATTGGGGTGCTGATAATCGATAAAGGCATGCAAAAATATCGGACTATGTGAGCGGTTAACTAAATGAGGGGAGACAGTTCATGACATTACTTAACCATACAATTGGCGAGTTGTTGGAAAAGCAGGTGAATTTGTATCCGGATTATGAAGCAGTTGTCTATCCAGAACTGAATCTACGTAAAACGTATCAGGAATTCAATGAGATGGTCAATCAGGCGGCAAAAGGATTTATGTCGTTGGGGATTGAAAAGGGCGAAAACGTTGCTATTTGGGCAGACAATAAACCTGAATGGATCACATCACAGTTTGCAACGGGCAAAATGGGGGCAGTGCTCGTTACCGTAAACACCAATTACCAGGCAAAAGAACTTGAATATTTGCTGAAACAGTCCGAATCGACGACTCTTATTTTGGCAGAAACATATAAAGGAACATCATATATTGACATTTTAAGACAAATTTGCCCGGAATTCGACCAGTCTGTAAAAGGCATATTGAAGTCAGAAAAACTGCCCTTTCTGAAAAACATTATCGTGCTGAGTGATGATGATTATGCAAATGCCTATACTTGGAATGATGTTATGGAAAAAGGCAAAACCGTTTCTGATGAGGAATTGGGACAGCGCAAAGCGTCCCTGGATTCTAAAGAAGTCATCAACATGCAATATACGTCAGGGACTACCGGTTTCCCGAAAGGTGTAATGCTGACACATCATAATATTGTAAATAACGGCAATCAGATTGCTGACTGTATGAAGCTGACTCATGAAGATAGGCTGTGCATACCGGTGCCATTTTTCCATTGCTTCGGCTGCGTACTGGGTATATTGGCAGCTGTCTCAAAAGGAACAACAATGGTGCTTTTAGAGCAATTCGATCCTGAAAAAGTGATGAAAGCTGTATCAGAAGAAAAATGTACGGGATTGCACGGTGTTCCGACGATGTTTATAGCGGAGTTAAATCATCCCAATTTTTCAACGTACGATTTTTCACATCTGCGGACAGGAATTATGGCGGGATCGACGTGTCCGATTGAAGTGATGAAAGATGTGATGAATAAAATGGGTGCGACCGAAATTACGATAGCTTATGGCCAGACAGAATCATCCCCTGTTTTTCTCCAGACAAGAACGGACGATCCTGTTGAAGTGAAGGCAACAACTGTCGGAAAAGTCCATCCGAACGTGGAGGTTAAAATCATCGTACCGGGAACTGAGCAAGAACAGGTACAGGGTGAGCCAGGTGAATTGTGCACGCGAGGCTATCATGTCATGAAAGGTTATTATAACAATCAGGAAGCGACAGATGCGGCAATCGACAGGGATGGCTGGTTGCATACCGGTGATCTGGCAGTGATGGATGAGAATGGTTATTTCCAGATTACGGGTCGTATGAAAGATATGATCATTCGCGGCGGCGAAAATATTTATCCACGGGAAGTCGAGAAATTCCTTTATCAGCATCCGGATGTTCTTGATGTCCAGGTAGTAGGGATCCCCGATAAAAAATACGGGGAAGAACTGATGGCCTGGATTATCCTAAAAGATTGGTCAAATGCAACAGAAGAGGATATCAGATCATTCTGCGAAGGAAATATTTCAAGACATAAAATTCCCAAATACATTAAATTTACCGCTGAATATCCAATGACCGCAAGCGGTAAAATTCAGAAATTTAAATTGAGGGAACAAGCCGTTGCGGAAGTAAGGCAATAGGGGGGATTCGATGATAAATAAAATTTTGATAGCCAACCGGGGTGAAATTGCCGCTCGGGTTATCCGTACATGTAAAAAGCTGAATATTGATACTGTTGCTGTTTATTCCGAAGCTGACCAGAAAGCACCATTTGTAACGATGGCTGATGAGAGCTTTTTACTGGGGCCTCCGCGTGTTCAGGATAGCTATCTTCATGTGGAGAAAATCATTTCGATTGCCAAAGAGGCCAATGTGGATGCGATCCATCCAGGCTATGGCTTTTTAAGCGAAAACGGAGCGTTTGCCGAAAAATGCGAGCAGTCGGGAATTCGATTTATCGGCCCTTCTGGTGATGTGATGGAAAAAATGGGAAGCAAAATTGCTGCCAGGGAAGCTATGGAAAAAGCCGGTGTTCCTGTTGTTCCGGGAACAGACGGAGCCGTTGCATCGTCTGATGAAGCTATTGAAATTGCCCGTGACATCGGGTATCCGATTATGCTCAAAGCGTCTGCGGGCGGTGGCGGAATTGGCATGCAGGTTGTTAATACCGATCAGGAATTAACAAAAGCATTTGAAAGCAATTCCAAACGTGCCCGGACATTTTTTGGTGACGGTGCCATGTTTATGGAGAAAAAATTGGATGATGCCCGTCATATCGAAATACAGCTCCTGGCAGATAACCATGGTAATGCCATTCATTTGTTCGAACGGGAGTGTTCCATTCAGCGCCGAAATCAAAAAGTAGTGGAAGAAGCGCCATCACCAATCATATCAGATGAAACAAGGCAAAGAATGGGGGAGACTGCTGTCAAAGCAGCTAAAGCGCTTGGATATGTCAGCGCCGGAACGATTGAGTTTCTTGTGGACGAACAGGAAAATTTCTATTTTCTTGAGATGAATACACGCATTCAGGTGGAGCACCCGGTCACAGAGGAAATAACCGGACTGGATATTGTTGAACAACAAATCCGCATTGCTGAGGGTAAAGAACTTTCAATCAGGCAATCGGATGTCAAAATGGATGGTCACGCCATTGAAGTACGGATTTATGCAGAAGATCCGGAAACGTTTTTTCCATCTCCGGGTCACATTTCGGCGTTTGAATTGCCTGAGGGTGAGCATATCCGTAATGAAGCTGCTGTGACAGACGATTATGATGTCACACCATATTATGATCCGATGATCGGCAAACTGATTGTTAAAGGGGCTGATCGGAGCGAAGCCATTTCCCTGTTAAAGGAGGCATTGTCAACTTATAAAGTTGAAGGCATTAAAACCAATATCCCAATGCTGAAAACAGTGGCTGATCACGCGCAATTCAAAAATGGGAATACGACAACAGCATTTGTCGAGACATATTATTTGCCAATGATTCAAACAAATTAGGAGGTTGTTAATATGACAGAAATTAAAGCATCTATGGCAGGCAATGTATGGAAAATTACGGTGGATGAAGGTGGAAAAGTAGAATTAGATCAGGACGTCGTTATTCTGGAATCTATGAAAATGGAAATACCGATTGCATCTGAAGTGGATGGTACCGTCAAGGAATTAAAAGTTGCAGAAGGTGATTTTGTCAATGAGGGAGACGTGATTGCGATCATTGAATGATGAGGCTTCTGTTTGTTCCAGTCCCTTCTGGGGATCTGGAACGGCTGTCTGATCAGTACTTTCAGCTTGAATGCCATGAAAGGAGATGGTCAATGTGGCATCACTTATAAACTATGATATAAAAGAAGAGCACATCGCTGTCCTAACGTTGAACCGGCCGGAAGCGATGAATGCGATGTCAAAAAGGCTGCTCGATGAATTAAACGAACTTGTCCAAAAGATTAATGAAGACAATTCAATCCGGTGCACCATCATTACTGCCTCAGGCGAAAAGGCCTTCTGTGCCGGAGCGGATCTCAAGGAACGCAAAGGCATGACAGAAGATCAGGTAGTCGAGGCTGTTCAGTATATCGGAAGGACTGCAGCAAACATTGAAAATATGAAAATGCCTGTTATAGCAGCCATTAATGGTGCTGCTTTTGGAGGCGGATTGGAGCTTGCTCTGGCCTGTGATATCAGAATTGCTGCTGACCACGTCAAGTTGGGACTGACTGAAACATCTTTGGCTATTATACCCGGAGCAGGTGGGACCCAGCGGCTGCCACGGTTAATCGGTGCAGGCCAGGCCAAACGGCTTATTTTTTCAGCAAAACCTATTTTAGCTGAAGAGGCTTTCCAATTAGGTATTGCCGAACAAGTTGCGACATCAGATGATTTGCTGCAGGAAGCCATTGACATGGTACAGTCGATAGTAAAAAACGGACCTGTTGCACTCCGCCAGGCAAAATTGGCCATAAATAAGGGTTTGCAGACTGATATAACAACAGGCTTGTCAATTGAGCACTTATGCTATAAAGAAACAGTATCGACAGACGATCGGCTTGAAGGACTGTATGCATTTAAAGAAAAACGAAAACCTGTTTACCAGGGCAAGTAACCGAAGCAGGGAGGAAGAAAAATGAGTTCTACTGAAGATTTTAAACATCGCGTGGAAACGATTAAACAAGGCGGACAGGAAAAGTACCACCGAAAGAATGAAGAAAAAGGAAAATTGTTTGTTCGGAAACGGCTTGAACTATTGTTTGATGAAGACATCGATATAGAAGATGCCTTTTTTGCAAATTATATGGATGGCGATTTGCCTTCAGATGGTGTCGTTACAGGAATAGGCCGGGTCAATGGCCAGGATGTCTGCGTTATGGCAAATGACTCCACAGTAAAAGCGGGTTCCTGGGGCAAACGGACAGTGGAAAAAATTGTTCGTATTCAGGAAACAGCAGCAAAGCTGGAAATCCCGATGCTTTATCTGGTGGATTCTGCTGGTGCACGCATTACGGACCAGGTTGAAATGTTCCCGGGGCGCCGCGGTGCAGGCCGTATTTTTCATAATCAGATCAAATTATCCGGCCGGGTACCGCAAGTTTGTCTGCTTTTTGGCCCGTCAGCGGCAGGAGGCGCTTACATACCGGCGTTCTGTGACATTGTTGTTATGGTTGATGGCAATGCTTCCATGTACCTTGGCTCGCCAAGGATGGCTGAAAAAGTGATTGGAGAAAAAGTCAGTCTTGAGGAAATGGGGGGTGCCAATATGCACTGCTCGGTTTCCGGTGTAGGTGATGTGCTGGTGAAATCCGAGGAAGAAGCCATCACTTACACACGCAACTATCTTGACTATTTTCCGGCAAATTTCAGACATCAACCGGCCGGCGCTGAGCCGAAAGACGTTAAAGCATTTGAAAAATCGATAACGGAACTTATTCCGGAAAACCAGAATTCCCCGTTCAATATGCATGATTTTATCGAACGGATTATTGATGAAAACAGCTTTTGCGAGGTTAAGAAAAAATTCGCCCCTGAATTAATCACCGGACTTTCGAGAATAAATGGTAAATCAGTCGGTATAATTGCCAATCAGCCGCGCATGAAGGGTGGTGTATTATTTCCTGATTCGGCGGATAAGGGTGCCAAGTTCATTCAATTATGTGATGCGTTTAATATCCCGCTGCTTTTCCTAATGGATATTCCGGGTTTCATGATTGGTACAAAGGTGGAACAAGCAGGCATTATCCGCCACGGCGCCAAGATGCTGGCAATGATGAGTGAGGCCACTGTACCGAAAATCTCAGTCGTTGTACGCAAGGCCTATGGTGCGGGACTTTATGCCATGGCCGGCCCAGCGTTCGAGCCTGATGCCTGTCTGGCCCTTCCGACAGCCCAAATTGCCGTCATGGGGCCTGAAGCAGCTGTTAACGCTGTCTATGCCAATAAAATAGCGGAATTACCGGAAGAGGAGCGCCCTCAATTTATAAAAGAAAAACAGGAAGAATATAAAGATAACATTGATATTTACCGTTTAGCCTCAGAAATGGTCATTGACGCCATTGTAGACCCGGAGGATTTGCGCCACGATCTGATCAAACGGTATAAGATATACGAAGCAAAAAATACAACATTCACAGATCGCAAACATGGTGTATATCCTGTGTAGTATCAAGATACTGAGACAAAAGTGTTCATGAAAGAAAAATCCGAACGATGACTCAAACTTTTCGGTGAGTTTGCCAATCATCGTTCGGATTTTTACAGTAAAAGGGTTTTTATCTATAGTAGCGAAGTATTTTTCCGTAGCGGTGGTTTAAATATTCCGGTTATTATCCGCCTTTAGTAAACCATAATAATATTATGTAAATTAATTCGTTTTGAATATTAACCTAAAAAAATGGAATATGATATGATAAAGGTAACTGCAATAGTTAATGCTCTGATATGTCATATGTGGGTACTCTATATACGAAGAGGTGACAGCAATGAAGATTCAGGACTTTATGATTACCGATGTTATTTCCGTTCAGGAAGACATTAAAATTAAAGATCTTTTGAAAACACTTGTCGAACATAAAATCGGCGGTGTACCGGTGGTTGATGAAAACGCCCGTCTGATCGGGATGATCAGTGATGGTGATGTCATCCGTTATCTGCAGCCGGATGGCCGGACAATTTACGATGCTTTTTCCATGGTATTTATCACTGAAAAAGAAGGATTGCGGAATAAAATAGAAACCAGTATTGAACATCACTCTTCAGAAATTGTGAAAAAGAATGTATATGCCGTGCATCCCGATGATGAAATAGAAGAAGCGTTATCACTATTATCCCGTTATCATTTTAAAAAAATACCGGTTGTTGATGCATCGAACAAGGTCGTTGGGGTTGTAAGCCGCGGTGATATTATCCGGTCCGTTTATAATAAAGTAATTGCTGAAACAGATGATTAACGTTTATCTACCAGTAATGCCCGGTTCATTTAACAACCATTAAGCGTGTGAAGTGTCGACGCAGGCAATGATGCTTTGCTATAATACTATGAGAAGTGCTTTGATGGAAGGGAAACGAACAGCGTGATGATAACAAAAGAAAAACAGACTCATATCACGCAGCAGCATTTGGCGGGCCTTTATGAGGCGATGAACGAAAATCGAGATACTAAAAGCGCTGATAAGCTGCTGCAAATCTATCAAAAATTGAATGAGCAGGAATTTATAATCAGTTTTGCCGGTCATTTTTCCGCCGGTAAGTCCTCAATGATCAATCATCTTTTGGGTCAATCAATCCTGCCGAAAAGTCCGATTCCAACGAGTGCAAATGTCGTTAAAATAAACTCCGGAAAAGGCTCTGCACGTGTCTATACGGATGACGGAACAGTACTTGAATATGAAGAACCGTATGATATCGATCTCATAAAGGATTATGCGAAACGTAAAGGCAGTATTAAAGAAATCGAGATAAGCACAAAAGAGGCTGTTTTGCCTGATGGATGCACAATTATCGATACCCCCGGCATAGATGCCGCAGATGATGCAGATCGATTGATTACCCAATCGTCATTACACCTTGTGGATGCCCTGTTCTATGTCATGGATTATAATCATGTCCAATCAGAAGTTAATTTGCATTTCCTGAAAAAGGTGCAGGATTATGGGATACCTGTGTACATGATTATTAATCAAATCGACAAACATAACGAACAGGAGCTAACTTTCAGGAACTTCGTCGAAAAAATTAAACAAACGTTTGATCAATGGGGCATATACCCGGAAATAATCTATTATTCTTCTTTAATCGAGGCTAATGCGCCCCATAATCAAATAGATGATATTAAAATGGAATTGTTTTCAATGCTTGATACACAGAGAGATGATCTACTTAATATCGAGCGGTCTATTAATCAGGTTATCGCAGAACATAAGGATTATTTGCATCAGCTTTATGAAGACGAAATGGCAGAAATGGAAACGCTGGACGGAGATGATTCAGCAGAGACTGCAGTGCGATTGGATGAGCTGCATGCTGAAATTGACCGTTTAAGCAGCTTACCAGAAAAGATGGAGAAAGATTTTCGCAACGAATTGAACACCACTCTAAAAAATGCCTACCTGATGCCGGCAAAATTGCGCGATACAGCCCAATTATTTTTGGAATCCCAGCAGAGCGATTTTAAAGTCGGGTTAATTGGATCAAAGAAAAAGACCGAAGACGAACGGCATAAACGGGAGAACGATTTTTTGACTGGATTACACCAAAACATCGAAACATCTGTCCAGTGGAGACTCCGGGATAAATTGCTGAATCTGCTTCATGAATATGGGATTTATAATCAGAAACTGACACAGCAGGTACACAATATATCAATTTCCTATGATGCCGAATCACTTAAGGCCTTAATCAAATCGGGTGCAACCGTGAACGGCGACTATGTTCTGCGCTATACCGATGATGTTAGTCATGACGTAAAACAATCGTATAAACAGGAAGCACTGAAACTCTGGGATTCCGTTTATGGTGAAATATCCCGTGAAATAGCCGAAGAGTCTGCTGTGTATGAATCTGAACGTGATGACCTGAAGCAAATCCGTAAGCAGCAAGAAACGCAGGAATCGTTAAAAAATAAACTGCAGGAACAAATTCATAAAGTAGATGCAGCCTTAGCTGAACCACAGCCGGAAACAGATATTTGGGCAAAAATGGAAAGTGATCTGTCAGCAACAAAACAGGTATCTGTCGCACAGGCAAAGCCATTTCCTGTCCGGGAAACAAATGAACCTGCCATTGTGGAAACGAATGATCAACCCGCTGAAAAGCCGGCGTATCCGGTTCAACATATTTTGCCTGATCTGGAAAAGACAAGAGATACGATTTCAGATTTGCCTGGATTTCAGTCCATTATAGATGACCTGGAACGGAAACATGACAGGCTGAACAACCGGTCATATACGATTGCTCTGTTTGGAGCATTCAGTGCTGGGAAGTCATCACTGGCTAACGCTTTAATCGGGGAACACATTCTCCCATCGGCGCCAAACCCGACAACTGCTGTCATTAATCGCATTCATCCGGTTACCGGGCAAAAAAAACACGGAACTGTCGTCGTAAAAATGAAAGATGAGACAACGCTCGTTAACGATCTGACGTCACTGATCAGTCAATTTTCGCCCAAAACGGATAGTCTCGACGAATTACTGAATTGGATAACCGAGCGTAATATTCATCAGAGTGATCAATTGCATAAAACACATCAGGCATACTTGACTGCTATTTTGAATGGCTACGAATACAGTAGAGCTGCAATCGGTCAGGAAAGGACCATTTATTTAGAAGATTTTTCCGCTTATGTGACAGATGAAACAATTGCATGTTTCCTGGAATCAGTTGACCTTTATTATGATTGTTCATTGACAAGAGAAGGGATTACGCTGGTCGACACCCCCGGTGCTGACTCGATTAATGCCAGACATACCAATGTCGCGTTTGATTATATTAAATATGCTGATGCGATCCTTTATGTCACTTATTATAATCATGCTTTTTCACGTGCTGATAAAGATTTTCTGATGCAGCTAGGACGGGTGAAAGATGCTTTTCACCTGGATAAAATGTTTTTTATCGTGAATGCTTCCGATCTTGCACAGGACGCATCAGAACTTCAAATGGTGCAGCAATATATTGAAGAGCAGCTGACGGCTTTAGGCATCCGTTTTCCAAGACTGTTTCCTGTTTCGAGCAAACAATCGCTTGAGGAAAAGCGGCATGACAAAACGTTAAATGACCAAATGGAAACTTTTGAATCGGCATTCGATCATTTTATCCATCATGATTTAGCTACGATTACCATACAGTCAGCCGTACGGGATATTCAGCGGGCAAACCAGGCAGTGCGGCAGTATCTGGATTCTCTTCAGATGAATGCTGAAGAGAAAGAACAAGCACGCGTGGCGTTACTGGAAAAACAATCGTCGCTGAAAAAGCTGGCTGATGAAATCGATACTGGTTTATATGAGCAGAAAATCAAACAAAAACAGAAAAAGCAATTATATTATGTGCTTGAGCGCTTCTCGATCCGGTTTAATGATTTATTTAAAGAAACCTTTAACCCGGCTACCATCACAGGATCGGGCAAAGAGGCTAAGCAGCAATTGAAAAACAGTTTATGGAATCTGCTTGATTACGCCGGCTATGAGCTATTACAGGAATTACGGGCTGTTTCACTGCGCATCGAATCATTTATATATAATTTGAAGCAGGAGGTTTACCTTGACTATACCAATAAAAGCAGCAGCATCGACAATGCTTTTCTGCTTCCTGACTTTGAGGAATCAGAGCTGTCGACACCTGATTATGAACAAGCGTTTGCAAACCTTGACGCACAGACATTTGAAAAAGAATTGAAGCAATTTAACGGGACAAAGGCATTTTTTGCGAGAAATGAGAAAGAAAGTATGAAAGAAGGTCTGTTTGAACGACTATATCCTTTTGCGGATGATTACATTACTGAAAATCACGAAAAAATGCATGCATCTTATATTCATCAATGGAATGACATGGTGAATACGATGAAACAATTTATTGTTCGGCATGCCGAAAACCATATTGATAATCAGCTGAAAATGTTCAGTGATGAATCAATGGATCTGGATACATTGCGCAGAAAACATGAACGACTGACTTCAATTTTAACCGAGTACGAGGAGATGAAAGCAGAATGACGACAAAGCAGCATAATATAATGCTGGTGGATGGCATGGCGTTACTCTTTCGCGGTTATTTTGCCACGGCATTCCGGGGAAATTTCATGAAAACCAAGAGCGGCATGCCGACTAATGGCGTTTATCAATTCATGAGGTACTTTCTTGATGCAGCAAATAAATTCGCACCGTCACACGTTATTTGTTGCTGGGATATGGGAAGTAAAACATTTCGCACTGATATATATGACGGGTACAAGGCAAACCGTTCAGAGCCGCCGGAAGAGCTGATTCCGCAATTTGATCTCGTAAAGGAAGTTGTGGAAGCTTTCAATATCCCTAACATCGGGCTGGAGAATTTTGAGGCCGATGATTGCATGGGTACGCTGGCGAGACAATATGCTAAAGATCACGATGTTCTGATTGTAACCGGCGATCAGGATATTTTACAGCTCGTTGATGATGGCATCCGTGTAGCCATTATGCGCAAAGGAATTGGAAACTATAAAGTCTTTGAAAAGGAGACGTTTGAGGAACAGAAAGGTATACGTCCGGGACAAATTGTAGACTTAAAAGGGCTTATGGGCGATACATCGGATAACTATCCTGGTGTGAAAGGTATTGGTGAAAAAACAGCATTAAAACTTATTCAGGAATATGAATCGATTGACCGAATTCTTGAAAATATGGATAGGCTGCCAAAAGGTGTGCAAAAGAAAATCCGGGAGAACCAAGAGATGCTGCATTTATCAAGGAAGCTTGCGGAAATCAAGTGCGATATTTCAGTCGGCTGCACACTGGATAATGCTTTATGGCAATATGATAAAGCGATTGTTGAAGGAAAATTTGCAGATCTGGAATTCGGCAATTTAGTAAAACAGATTTATTAAACAGATCATAACCTGGCTTTTACTGAAACAAGGGGTAGGAGCCGGGTTTTGTTGATAAAAAACATTATCTTGGGCTGAAATAAAGGGTGAATTGAATGCCAACAGTTTTTGTATATGGAACCTTAAGGTGCGGTGGGAAAAATAATTATCTATTGAATGACTTGCAGTGCATTTGTCAGCAATATTTTGTGGAAGGCTCACTATTCGACAGCGGATACGGTTATCCTATTATGAAACAAAACACGTCCAATCGGATCTGGGGCGAATTATATGATGTATCAGAACGGCAGCTGGCTGAAATCGACCAATTGGAAGGGTATAAGGAAAACAATGCTGATAATCTATCCGAACGTAAGGTTCTTCCGGTTTACGACGATAGCGGTTATCAACACGATGCTTTTGTTTATACAGCAGGAAACGCATTGAATCATGCTTTTGACTGGATTTCTTCCGGCGATTGGCTTGTCCATACATATTTAAAACAGAATAACCTGCTGTATTTTGCATACGGATCATGCATGGACGATGAGCGGTTTAAAAAGGCGGGTGTCGACCATCACTTTGCTGAAGTGAAAGGAAAGGGCATTTTGGAGGGCTTTGAATTTCAATTTTCCCGAAGCACAGACGATGGCGGCAAAGCAGATTTAGTGGAAAATAAGCGAGGGAAAGTTGAAGGGAAAGTTTACAGGATACCGTATGATGCCATCGATTATTTGTATAAACGGGAAGGTGTCCGTTCCCATTCGTATAGACCGGCTGTCGTTCCGGTATCAATAAATGAATCGATCTATCAGTGTCTGACATTTATTGGCGTCAGAAAATCGCATGAAACACCCCCGACCAAGCGATATAGCACGGAAATTATCAGAGGAGGAGAGGGATATTTAAGCGAAGATTATTTACGGAGTCTTCAGAACAGGATTAGGCTTTTAGGTGGATAAATCTGTTTTCAATGATGTTCGGTGACATGATAAGCTGACTTGTAGGGAATGGTAACAATAAATTGGGCGAAAAGAAGGTGGATATTATCGTTTTGACACAGGAGGAACTTAATGACTGGCAAAATAAGCTCCCGATAATGAAGGACATAATGGATTTAAATCCTGTATTCTGGATGAACCCTTATCTAAAAAATGTGCGCGAGGTTTCTTCACTTCCATTAACACGGGATGACATGGAAGAGGCAGCGTCGCTTTGGCAGCGATTTGCCCCTTTTTTGGAAAATGAATTTCCCGAGACGGCCGATGCAAATGGTATAATAGAATCACCACTTAAGCAAATCAATCATATGAAAGAAAGCTATTTTACTGAGGTCTCTGGGGATTTTTATCTGAAGTGCGATCATGAACTTCCGATTGCCGGCTCCATCAAAGCCAGGGGTGGCATTTACGAAGTTTTGCAGCATGCTGAAAAACTGGCGTTGGAAGCTGGGCTGGTATACAGACATGATCATTATGATGTATTTTCAAGTGAACGGTTCAAATCGTTTTTTAGTCAGTATTCCATAGGGGTTGGATCAACAGGAAATTTGGGGCTGAGTATCGGTATTATTAGCGCCAAACTGGGTTTCAATGTTTCCGTATACATGTCGGTTGACGCGAAACAATGGAAAAAGGATCTGCTGCGTCACAAAGGTGCTGAAGTGCTGGAATTTGAAGGTGATTTCAGTGAAGCTATTTCTGCAGGCAGAGCAAAAACCGTATCGGATCCCAAAGGTTACTTTGTGGATGATGAAGATTCCAAACATTTATTTTTAGGCTACAGTGTTGCTGCTTTAAGGCTTGAAAAACAACTGAAACAGGAAAATATTACAATTGATGCAGATCATCCGTTATTTGTCTACCTTCCCTGTGGTGTCGGCGGCTCCCCGGGAGGTATCACCTTTGGACTGAAGCAGGTGTTTGGTGATCATGTCCATTGCTTTTTTGCCGAACCCACACATTCACCATCTGTTCTCATTGGTCTTGCAACTGGCGAAATGGACCATGTCAGTGTGCAGGATTTTGGCATTGATAACCGGACAGAAGCGGATGGATTGGCTGTCGGACGACCTTCCCGGTTCGCAACAGCCATCAGCGATCAATTGGTGAGCGGGGTTTACACAATAGACGATAATGAATTGTACCGCCATTTGGTCATGCTTGCTGATACTGAAGGAATCTATCTGGAGCCATCAGCAACAGCGGGAATACCGGGACCTAAGCAAATATCCCCGTATGTCAGGAAAAATGATATTGATTTTACGAATGCTGTCCATATTGCATGGGCAACCGGCGGATCGCTTGTACCTGAAAAAGATATGGAAAAGTTTTATAATAAAGGGAAGAGTATAAGATAGGAAGGTTGTTTTATATGAAAGTGGCACAGAACATGACAGAGCTGATCGGAGAGACACCGGTTGTACAGTTGCACCATATCGTCCCGGAAGATGCAGCTGATGTATTTTTGAAGCTGGAATCGTTTAATCCGACCAAAAGTGTTAAAGACCGGGCTGCCTACAGCATGATAAAAATGGCAGAAGATGAAGGGCTGATCAAATCGGGTGCGACAATTATTGAACCGACGAGCGGCAATACCGGGATAGGTCTGGCAATGAACGCTGCAGCTAAAGGCTATCAGGCTATTATGGTAATGCCTGATAACAGTACACAGGAACGTCGTAATATTTTGAGAGCCTTTGGAGCAGAAGTGGTGTTGACACCAAGTGAAGAAAAAATGCCCGGTGCCATCAGAAAGGCTGAAGAACTGAACAAAGAAATACCAAATAGTTTTATTCCGCAACAATTTGAAAATCAAGCCAATCCAGATATTCATCGTAAAACGACCGCTCTTGAAATTTATGACCAGGTGGAAGGAAAGCTTGACGCATTCGTGGCGACCGCCGGAACAGGCGGAACCATTACTGGAACAGGTGAAGTGTTAAAAGAAAAGATAGCTGATTTGCATATTGCTGTTGCCGAACCAGAAGGATCTCCCGTATTGTCAGGTGGAAAGCCGGGCTCACATAAATTAGTTGGCACAAGTCCGGGATTTGTACCCAATATTTTAAATACATCTGTTTATGATGAGATTCTCCAGATAACTGATGACGATGCGGTCAATATGTTTAAAACACTGCCGCGCAAAGAAGGTATTTTCATCGGGCTATCAGGTGCAGCAGCAGTGTTTGCAGCTGTAAAAGTTGCTAAACGACTCGGAAAGGGCAAGAAGGTGTTGTGTATGGCACCTGATACAGGGGAGCGTTATTTAAGTATGAATCTCTTTGATGAGTGAGCAGTTATTTACTTGCTCACTTTTCCTCTTTTTGGATTAGATCTCCAGTAATAAACCCGCGGCAACCCCCAGTAAAGCCAGTAATCCTGGATGAGATAACCTCCGACAAAAAGAACCATCTGCCAATCAAGAAGTTTCATTACATTACTCCTTTCTTTTTTATCCTATTTTCATATGAACCTGTCTAAGAACAGTGTTTACAGGGCGTCTGTAACGGATTGTTCTGAAGATGCATACTGTATTGATGAAGTTTGATTTAGATAGGAGGAGGAAGATGTATTCAAAGACAAATCCATATTTCACAAATTTGTATCCGTATGCTTACCATCCATATGACGCTGCTCAGCAACTTCATTATCAAGATGTTATGTATCCCGATTTCCGACAGCAGTTCGTCAGTGGCCAGGCAACGTGGACAGAAGGCGGAGGACTTACTAAATGTGGTATTCCGTGGTCAGATAATTTATATATGACTGCGGCGGTGGGCGAGAATTCCCCATACCAGTGTGGCCAGACGCTGCACATCAGTTATCCTGTTACGGGAAGATCCATTTTAGTGGAGATTGTTGACCAGGTGCCTGGCTATCCGGATAATCGCCTAAACGTACATCGCAGAGTTTTTGAAACATTGGGTGCTAATCCGCAGCAAGGTGTCATTGATATTCAGATAGCACCCGTTTCACAAGTTGAGCAGCAGCAATGGGGCAGATATTTGCTCGAAATAACGCAAACAGCCTATTCAGGCTACAACATAACTGAATATAACTTTGTAAACAAAACTCAGGAATCACCGTCGCGAACCAGAGAGACATATGAATACAGCCTTCAGTCAGTCCAGGAAACCATCACTGTACGTGCCAGTGTCGTTTATAATCCGGGTAATAATCGGGTTATTTCACTTGATATAAAGGAAGTATAATTATTATTATATAATTAAGTTATCGGAAGTTTCATCTTATGTTTGTAAATCAAATAAGTCTTTGAAGATATGTTACAAAATGGGGCGGAAAGGTGATCTAATTTCGTCCCGTTAATATATATTCTAGTTTACATAATATATATTATAAGAAGTTATGGAAAAATAAATATCAAGCGGCATATTCTGTTTCATAACTAAGTATACTTATGATAGTGAGACAATCGAGGAAATTTTTGAGATAATCTTTTGTTGATTATCTGATTTCAATTTAACTGCTCCTTCACCGATATATATAACATCAGCCAATAATATAGTTCGTTCAAATGCTTCGGCAAATGAATCAGTTATATTGGTTGCGTTGTCCAAAGCTTATGTGAACACGAGAACCCTCCTCCTCCCTTTTTGTTAATCGGACATATAAAATTGGAATAAATAAAGCAGTCAACTTAATGACTGCTTTATTCCAACTCAACTTTATTCAGTGGTTCTTTTGCTGGACCTTCAATGACCTCGCCGGTATAGGAATAGCGGGATCCGTGGCATGGACAGTCCCACGTCCGTTCTCCTGAGTTCCAAGTCACTTCACAGCCGAGGTGTTTACATGTTGTATCGACAGCATACAGCTGTTTATCCTGATCTTTATAGACACCGGTGCGTTTTCCTTTAACTCTTGTTACTGTTGCATGATCAGGCTCTAGGTCCTTTACGTTATTTTGGGTGTATTCAAGTTTTCCGCTGATTAGATGTTTAGCAACATCAGCATTCATACTGGCAAATTTCCGAACTGAAGGATCAGCCTGAAACCGTGACGGCGTAAAGAGTTCACTGTAGGGATTATCGTTATCAAGAATCCGGTCAGTTATGATTTTTGCTGCAATCGTACCGTTTGTCATGCCCCATTTACGGTAACCGGTTGCAACATAAACATTTTCCTCATTTTTCGTGACCGATCCGATATACGGAACCTTGTCCATCGTCGTTAAATCCTGTGCTGACCATCTGTACACAAACTCAGATATGCCAAATTGTTCTTCAGCGTAATCCTGAAGCGCTTCATAGTGTTTCATCGTTGATTCGCCCTGGCCCGTTTTGTGATTTTCACCGACAATCAGCCACAAATCTTCTCCGTCCATATTAGCTGACCTGATTGAACGTGATGGGGATTCAGCATTTATATACATTCCACCCGGGAATTTTTCCGGTGTTTTGACGGCAATGATATAGGAACGTTCCGGGTACATTCGTGTTGGGTAAAACCCTTGCCCGTCATAAAATGGATAATGGGATGCCTGAATGACATAGTTGCAGTTAATACGGTGTTCATCCCGGGTAATAATTGTCGGATGTTTATTATATTCGATGTCCACCGCTGTTGTATGTTCGTATATTTTCAGACCATTTTTAACAGCTTCATCCACTAGTACGTTTAAATACTTAAGCGGGTGAAACTGCGCCTGGTCTTTCATTTTCAGCACGGATTTAACCGGAATATCGACTGGCATGTCGGTTGTTAGTTCACCGGGAATATCAAGCTGGTCATATGCTTTTTTTTCCGATTCCAGCGTGGAAATATATTCATCCGAGTTAGTAAAAATGTATGCATCTTCCTGGCTGTAATCACAGTCAATATGGTGTGTCTGGATGGTATTTTCAATGAATTCTTTAGCCTTCATACAGGCTTGGTAATACAGGGATGCTTTCTCTTTTCCAAAGTGCTGAATGAACTCATCATAGATAATACCATGCTGGGCGGTTATTTTAGCTGTCGTATGGCCTGTAACCCCGTTTAGGAGGTCACCGGCATCGATAAGTGTAACGTTTACGCCTTCTTTGGCCAGCAAATAAGCTGCTGTAATGCCAGTGATCCCGCCTCCGACAATTGCCGTGTCTGTTTTAATAGACTCTTGTAGCTTTGGAAAATCAGGTAGTGAAACAGAATCTCTCCAGAAAGTTTCTGGAAACTGCGGGATGTTTTCCGAATTTGACATATCATCAATCCTTCCAGATACCTTTAGGGTGTTGTTTTCTAGTTTCACTCAATCACCAGATTTTATTCCGGTTATCATGTGTTCTTAGACAAATAAAAACCGGGCAATTAACCCGATTTTCTTATTTTAGTTCCAGTAATTTTGTTTTCAATTCATCCTCCATGCCCGTCAGTTCTTTTTCAGCCTGATCCCGTTTCTCCCTGCCTTCTGATTGAATCTGTATCGTTTCTTCGATCGTAGTCAGCAGGTTCTCCTGTGTTTGTTTTAATGTTTCGATATCGACTAATCCCCGCTCGTTTTCCTTAGCTGTTTCGGTGGAATTGGTCTTAAGCATTTCGGAATTTTTTAATAGCAAATCATTTGTTGTTTGAGACACTTGCTTTTGAGCTTCCATCGCATGGCGCTGCCGGATAAGTGTAAGCGCTATGGCAACTTGGTTTTTCCAAAGCGGTATCGCGGTTAAAATCGAAGACTGGATTTTTTCAACAAGTGCCTGGTTCGTGTTTTGAATCAGCCGGATTTGCGGCGCACTTTGGGTTGTGATCTGACGGCTCAGCTTCAGATCATACACACGCTTGTCAAGACGTTCGGCGAATTGCATCATGTCATTTACTTCCTGCACATCCATCTGGCTATCGGACTGTTCAGCTTTCTGTTTTAAATCAGGGATGAGCTGTGTTTCCAATTCTTCACGTTTAAGCTCTCCGGCTGCAATGTAGATATTGAGGGCATCAAAGTAGTCTTTGTTCTTGTCAAACACTTGTTGGAGCATGTCATTGTCTTTTGTCAGCACACTTTTATAGTTATCAAGCTTCACGCTGATTCTGTCAATCTGTGCACCTGTTTTCTGATATCTGGATAGGACTTCGTTTATGGAGTTTGAAATTTTACCAAACATACGTGATAAAACGCCGCGCTTCTCCGGTTTTAACTCATCCGGGTTAACCTGCTCCAGTTTTTTCATCAGATCTTCAAGGATACTCCCAATTTCACCCGTATCATTTTTTTGCACATGTTCCAGCATGGAATGTGAAAAATTGAGCAGCTTCGATTGCGCCTCGGTTCCATACTGTGTAATCGACTGATAATTGCTCGGATCAATTTGATCGGCCAGCTTATGAGCCTGCTGCCGGCTTTGTTCGGGCAATTTATCAATCAGTTTATGTGAATTTTCTTTTTCCTCCCCGGAAACGTTTTGGGTTTGCTGTTCTCCAAGCGGGTTTGCCAGCAGGTCGTCAATGTCAGCAGATTGTTTTGATAAGTTCTTTTCGTTCATTTTAATGCCTCGCTTTCATGTTTGCGTACTTGTCGATAAGACTGGTTGGCCACATCCAGTTCAAATTGAAGCGTGTTCACATCGTCGTTTAGCATCACATGCAGATCCGCTTTGATGACACCATCCATTGCAGTAAGGGTCTCACGCGTTTCCTTCAGCGATTCATTTATTTCTTTGGAATGAGTTGGCTGTGATTTAAGATAGGCGTATTTTTCCATTAACGCAACAAGGGAGTCTAAATGTTTATAGTAAAACGGTTCAGCCTGGTAGAATCGATGAGGTTCCTTTTTTGTGTTCGCATAAATCTTCCGTACTGTTACAAGTATTTCAAAATACTGTCTGGCCTGCTGCAAACTTCGGACACTTTTTAATGTCCGCTGCAGACGCTTTATTTTTTCGCTGGCTTCGATAAGATTTTCGTTGATATACTTATATTCTTTTCGGGTCAGCCCCTTTTGTTTTAAAAAGCGATAGTGGATGAGCTGTTTAGTCAAAATATAACCGGCGCCCCCGCCAATGAGAGCATACAAGCCCGACATCAGAAAGGCAGCATTGTAAGCAAAGAAACTGATCAGGCCGGTTAGTGCAGCAGTCGAGGTGCCAATTGTTGTCTGGAATATAAATTGAAAAAATCGTCGCATATGTGTCAGCTCCCATGATTTATGAATATGCACTCAGCTGTCTAAATCCGTTGTATATTATTAATACGGATACGGTCAGTAAAAAGTTTCATAATTCTATTTTAATATGAGTCAGGCTCATTTTCCAATTCTGCAGGCAGTTGATTTCATTTATGGTTGTCCCTTTGTGGGTCAGCTTTATTTCAATAAAAAAAGAACTAAAAACAAAAATTATTTGCTTTCAGTTCTTTTCCGATTCAATCATCAGCTGCTTTTCTTTTTATACTGGGCCCTTGAACGGTATTGCTGGGGTGCCCTTGTTGGATATGATACTGGAATACTGTAGAAATGAACCAAGCGTGTAAATGGTATCGAAGCGAACAAACCAAAACCAAGCAGAGTATGTAGCTTGAAAACAAATGGTATGTTCGTCATCAGTTCATACTGCGGGTTTAAAATGAATAAGCTTCTAAACCACGGTCCAATAGCTGTCCGGTAGTCAAACTCATTTGGAGTATAATTCCCAAACATAGTAATGTATGTTCCAATAGCTGCAATCACCAATAGTGCGATGACAGAATAGAAATCTGCAAATGTGGCATGCACTCTGACAGGATCAAACACGATTTTCCGGATCAGCAGAATAATCAGTCCAGCAACCATTACTATACCTGCTAGTGAGCCGCCGTAAACAGCGCCCATATGGTACAGGTGGTCAGATACTCCCAAGGCCTCATAGAAGCTCATTGGGATGACAATCCCCATTATGTGACCGAAAAAGGCAAAGATTACTCCCCAATGAAACAAAGGTGAACCAAGCCGCAGCCATTTTTTTTCAAAGAATTCCGTTGACGGCGCCGCCCAGGTTAATTGGAGGAATGCAAAGCGGTATAATAAGCCAAGAATCATAATAATTAAGCATGCATAAGGGAAAATAACCCACCAGAAAATATCACTCACACGTTAACCCTCCTTTTGGCGAGAAGGTATCCAACGCAAGGCAAACCTTCCGCTGAAAACCTTCTTACCCATACATGATTGGATACGGCAATTCTTCCAAATCAGCTTCTTCCCGATCAAATTCCAATCTTTTAATTTCCTGTTTGGTTGGCTGCGGAAGCACCATCTCCATTAAAAAATACAAAAAGTTGAAATACGGACTCTCATCAGGCAGATTGTTCATGATTCGCTGGACAGCAACTGCAAGTCGCCTCACTAGCCGTTCATTGTCTTGGCTTTCCGGCGCAACGGCAAGAAATTCAAACAGCATTGGTATATAATCGGCCAGATCTTTATCGCTTCTCTCATAGCCTGCCTGATTAATGATTTTTTGCAATCTGATAAGGGCGGCGCCCCGTTTGCTGCTGTCACCAAGCTCATGTGCGGTCAGATAGAGGCCATTTTTAGCTCTCAGATCGAACGTTGACACATATAGTTTTCTCAAGTCTTCGAGTGTAAAGAGATTAAAGGTTGTTACAATGTTTTTGAGCCTGTTGTGCAAATCGGTAGATGCTATAGTTTCATCAATGCAGTCGTAAATATCATTTAGTTCGCTGCGGAAATCATCAACCGGATATGCCAGCAATCGGGATCCTATGACAAGTAAGGTACGCTCCCGGTTATCCATTATCTGTTCCCTCCGATAAGGGATGCCATACCCTCGGGTGGTGCCAAGTCCTCCAGGCTGCATGCTCCCTGTTCATAATAAAGATTATCATCCATTTCTCTTCTTCCAGTCGGGATAACAAACCGTTCATTATACTTGGCGACCCCTAACAAACGAGCCATGTCCTCAAGTTCCTCAGGCGTTGTGTTGGCTTCTTTCAGCAACTCACTTTGTCTGAATTCGTCAATGCCGCCGACAGTTTTTCCACGCATGTGTACCCGCATGGCTGTTAATTTAAGCAATACTTTTCGGATGACTTTCGTACCATCAGCTGCCAATATGGAAGCGAGATATTCCACAGGGATCCGCATTTGATCTATGGCAGGAATGTAACCGTCTGTGCTTAAGTCATCTTCGTTTGTAATATGGTTCATGATTGGACTAAGCGGCGGCACGTACCAGACCATTGGTAATGTGCGGTATTCCGGATGCAGCGGAAGCGCAATTTTCCACTTCATGGCCATTTTGTAAACCGGTGACTTTTGTGCACTTTCAATCCATTCATCATTAATACCTGCTTTACGGGCTTCTTCAATCACCTCGGGGTCAAATGGATCCTGGAATACAGAAAGCTGTGATTCGTACAGGGCTTGCGGATCTTCGACAGATGCCGCTTCCTTTACTTTGTCGGCGTCGTATAATACAACACCGATATAACGGATGCGCCCGACACACGTTTCTGAACAAATCGTTGGCAGTCCCGCTTCAGTCCTTGGATAGCAAAAATTACATTTCTCGGCCTTGTGTGTGTTCCAATTATAATATACTTTGTGATACGGGCATCCGCTCATGCAAAAGCGCCATCCCCGACATGCTTCCTGGTCAACCAGAACAATGCCATCTTCATCTCGCTTATACAATGCTCCTGAAGGACAAGATGCCACACAAGAAGGATTCAGGCAATGCTCACAGATTCGCGGCAGATACATCATAAATGTTTTCTCATATTCCATCGAGATGTGATCCTGCAATTTCTCGACTGTCGGGTCCTGTGATACCACTTCGGTTCCGCCTGCCAGGTCATCGTCCCAGTTGGAACCCCATTCAGGTTTATCGATATATTCACCTGTAATGACGGATTGAGGTCTTGCAACAGGCAGATTTTCACTTTTAGGACTGTTGATTAAATGCTCATAATTATATGTCCATGGCTCATAATAATCATCCATCGTCGCCATATCCGGGTTATAAAAAATGTTCATCAGCTTGGAGATGGGACCGCCGGCTTTTAGCTGCAGTTTCCCGTTTTTTAATGTCCATCCGCCTTTGAAGCGCTCTGTGTCTTCCCAGCGCTTTGGATAACCGGTTCCCGGGCGGGTTTCCACATTGTTAAACCACATATATTCAGTTCCAGGCCGGTTCGTCCACGTATTTTTACATGTTACAGAACATGTATGACATCCGATGCATTTATCCAAATGCATCACCATTGCGACCTGTGCTTTAATTTTCAAGCCAATCTACCTCCTTTAATGCCCTGATAACAGCTATTGTATCCCGCTGATGACCGGTAGGGCCATAATAATTAAATCCATAGCTCAATTGCGAATAGCCACCGATCATATGAGTTCCTTTAAGTGTCACTCTGGTAACACTATTGTGGGTCCCCCCGCGTTTTTTATTAATTGATGTAGCGGGAACACCTAATGTTCGGTCCTGAGCATGATACATGTAAGCCATTCCTTTTGGTATCCGGTATGTGACAACGACTCTTGCTGCAATGGCCCCATTTCGGTTATAAACTTCCACAAAATCGTTATCTTTGAGGTCGATAGAAGCCGCATCATCTTCATTCATCCAGATTGTCTGCCACCCTCTGAACAGAGTCGACATATGGGTTGTGTCGGTAAACATTGTATGGATTCCCCATTTTTGGTGTGGTGTCAGATAGCGCACCGTAATCGATTTATTTTCGTTTTCATCCACACCCTCTTCTTTCTTAAGAAATGGTCCATACCTTAGTGGCGGCAGGTACAATGGGAGTCCCTCCCCATAGTCGAGCATCATCTCATGATCAAGGTAAAAACTTTGCCGCCCTGTCAATGTGCGCCACGGAATATTGTATTCTGTGTTCACAGTGAACGGCGAATAGCGGCGATGATCTTTTTCCAGACCGCTCCAGACCGGTGTTGAGATGGCACTGCGCGGCTGAATGCTTAAATCTCTCAGTGTATGGTTTTCCTCTGCACGAGGCTGAGCGATTTCTTCCAGTTTTTGGCCTGTTTTGGCTTCAAGTGATTTCCATCCCGCAACTGCCCTTTTACCATTTGTGGCGCCGGACATCGCCAAAATGGCATTGATGGCCTGTTCGTCACTATATAAATCAGGATGGCCTTTTCCGATGCCTTCCCGGCGTGATGTGCCAAGTCGCTTACTCAAATCATCGTAGACTTCTTCACCAGGTATGGTTACCCCTTTGCCGCCATAGCCGTTTTTAATTAACGGACCAACGGTGGTCATTTTCTGGTAAACATTCGGATAATCACGTTCTACGACTTTCATACTTGGCATTGTTTTGCCTGGGATTGCTTCTACTTCACCTTTGCGCCAATCTTTTATTTTCCCGAGCGACTGTGCGATTTCACCTGGTGTATCGTGCCCAAGCGGAGACGTAACCAATTCTTCAGTTTTGGGCAGATGTTTTTCGGCAAGTTCTGAAAACACTCTACTGATCTCACGGAACGTGTTCCAATCACTCTTTGCTTCCCATGGCGGTGAAATAGCTGCATTGAATGGGTGAACGAACGGATGCAGATCCGTACTGCTGATATCATTTTTTTCATACCACGTTGCGGCAGGCAGCACAATATCAGAAAACAGGCCTGAGCTTGTCATGCGGAAGTCTACACTGACCAGTAAATCAGCCTTTCCCGTAGGTGCTTCTCCTTCTGTTTTAACCGTTTCCGGCTGCCATGAGTTTTCTGGTTCAGCCATTACCTGGTTATCACCGCCAACCAGATGTCTGACAAAAAATTCGTGCCCTTTACCGCTGTCTCCAAGCAGATTGGAGCGCCAGTTAAAGAATACTCTTGGAAAGTTTCGCGGGTCATCCGGATTTTCAATTGCCCAGTCAATTTTTTCCTCTTTGATTCGGGTGACAATGTCTTCGATAATTTCCTCTTCATTCTGAGCTCCCCGATCCCTGCTTTCTTTTACAAGATCAATTGAGCTCTGTGAAAACTGCGGATAAGATGGGAGCCAGCCAAGTCGTGCTGACAGCGCATTTAAATCAGCAGGATGCATGGCATTATATTTGCTTCCCCATTCTGTTTTTTCGTTATCGTCCGGCAAAGCCTCGTAACGGAACTGATCTGTCACGAAGTAAAAATAGGATGTGCCATTTTGATGACGCGGCGATTTTTGCCAGTCACCCGCAAAGGCAACTTGCTGCCAGCCTTCTTGAGGCCGTACTTTTTCCTGACCGACATAGTGAGCCCATCCGCCGCCATTAACGCCTTGAGATCCTGTTAATAATACAAGGTTCAAAATGGCACGGTAGATTTGGTCACTGTGGAACCAGTGATTAGTACCGCCACCCATGGCGATCATTGATTTTCCTTTTGTCCGTTCGGCATTATCTGCAAATTCCCGCGCAACTTTAATAACATGTGTTTTATTGACACCTGTAATCGATTCCTGCCATGCTGGTGTATATGGTTTAGGGTCATCATAATCAACCGGATAGTCACCTGGGAGGTTCCGGCTGACACCTGTATGTGCCATCATTAAATCATAGACGGTTGTCACTTTAAGCGTATTGCCGCTTACATCCTGAATTGTTTTTACCGGTACACCGCGTTTGACAAGATCCCCTTCTTTTTCAGCAAAATAAGGGAAGCTTATCATTACAGTTTCATCCGATTTATTTATAAAACTTAACTCAGGATCTATTTGACTACCATTCTCTTTATCCAACTGCAGGTTCCACTTTCTTCCGCCATCCCAACGGAAGCCCATGCTTCCATTTGGTGCTTCCAGCTGACCTGTTTCAGCATCCCATACTAACGTTTTCCATTCGCCGAGTTCATGTTCGTCATTTATGTCAGATGCACGAAGGAACCGGTCGCTGCGATATTCGCCGTCTTGTTCATTAAGCATCACAAGGTACGGCAGATCAGTAAATTTCTTGGCATAAGAGTTGAAATAAGGTGTTTCTCTATCAACATAAAATTCTTTCAAAATAACATGTGTCATGGCCATTGCGAGTGCAGCGTCTGTTCCCGCTTTGGCCGGAAGCCAAATATCAGCAAATTTTTCGTATTCTGCATAGTCTGGGCTGACACCAACAACTTTTGTGCCATTATATCTTGCTTCCACCATGAAGTGCGCGTCCGGTGTACGGGTTTGCGGCAGATTGGTACCCCAAATAATAAAATATTTGGAATTATACCAGTCAGCACTTTCTGGTACATCAGTCTGTTCACCCCAGACTTGCGGTGAAGCCGGCGGTAAATCAGCATACCAGTCATAAAAGCTTAAAATGGTTCCCCCAATTAATGACAGGAAACGGGTTCCTGCTGAATAACTGATCATTGACATGGCAGGGATCGGACTGAAGCCGGCAATACGGTCAGGTCCATACTTTTTAACCGTTTGGATGCTGGCGCTTGCAATCATTTCACACATGTCTCTCCAGTTAGCACGTACAAAGCCACCCTTTCCACGGGCCTTTACATACTTTTCACGTTTCACTGGATCACTGACGATATTATCCCATGCCTCTACTGGATTTGAGCTATTATCGCGTGCTTCTTTCCATAATTCATATAAGTCGCTTCGTATATATGGATACTTCACCCTGATAGGGCTGTAAGTATACCAGGAAAAGCTTGCACCCCTCGGGCACCCGCGCGGCTCATATTCAGGAAAGTCATCCCCGGTACTCGGATAGTCCGTCTGCTGTGTTTCAGATGTAATAATACCGTCCTTTACATAAATCTTCCAGCTGCATGAGCCTGTGCAATTGACGCCATGTGTTGAACGGACAATTTTATCATGCTGCCATCTTCTGCGGTATATGTCTTCGGAATCACGCGGACGAGGGCTTTCTTCTGTCCAGTCATCATTAATTCGATTGCCCGGCTTAATATGTTTTAATTTCTCAAAAAGTTTATTTTTGCTCTCCATCCATGCCACCTCCTCCATGTTGTGCTTCAATCGGATTAAACCGGTCGCCCAGGATACGGAAACTGCCTTCTCCTTCTTCAAGTTCCTCAAGGAATATTTTCAGACTTGGAACATTGGAGGCAACCAGTATTAGACGTTCCAGCGTTTCATATGACTTAATATCATAAATTGCTTCGACAACTTTAGGAGGGATATCACCAAAACGCATTTTCAGTACGGAAAGCAAGTCTTCGCGGTCATCAACTATATTTGCCTCATCTTCGAATAAAAACAAACTGATGCACTCCTTTCACTCAGAAGCTATTTAGGTCTCATCATTTTAAAGTAATCGGCAATCATAACTTCTTTACAGGCGTTTCCGACTCTTTCTATAAACTCCATAATCTCATGATTCATATTTTTGATTGATTGGTTTGAGAAATATTGTGACTCCATATGTGCATAACTGTCACCAAAGTAAATGATCGCTTCGTATCCAGATGGCGTTTTCGCCGCGTGTGCCTGAATATCATATTTATGAATATTGTGGCGTTCTTCTAAATTTGTCGTTATCTCTTTGTATAGATCCGGTAAAATGACACGCATCGGCTGTTCTCGTTTGGATGATGTCTGTTCAGAGCTCAATTATGTCACCTCCATTTTGATATGTGTCATTAGTGATCGTGATCGGGAAGAACTTCCATTTCTTTTTTATTATGAAGTTCGTCGACGATAATCAAAGACTGAAAACGTTGTATGATCGCATCATTAATTCCTGTTTCCGGGAGTTCTTCTTTAATTTCCTCGACAATCACACGCAATAAATTATGATCCCGTGTCAAAGCTATAATGTCATCTTTCACTTTCGGGTCTTCCTCAACCAGATCTTTATATAACCCATTTTCCTCTGCGTCAGCGTGTGCCAGTGTCCTTGTTTCCCACTGTTCTATAAGTACGTATGCTAATTCCAGTGCCTTCTCTTTTTCGTTTTCTTGATGAAGTGTGTCGAGCATGTTCGTCAGCTCTATTGCTTCATTCAATGCTGCTTCATGTATAGCGCTGTGACTATCAACATGCTTGAGCGCAGGACCGGACATTTTGTTTCACCTCGCTGTGATAGTTTTGAAATCAATAATTCTTATGGACAGCTTTCTATTGATTTCAGCATATCATTCAATAGGATAAGGAACAATTAATACTGAAGAAAATTTGAAGTTATGTGATAACTATCACAGAATTTCGGTAACAGTATTGTTGAAAAATAAGCTATTGACTGTAATCAGGGTCTCTTGTTAGAAACTGTTGCCTAAACGTTCGTGTTAAAGGGAAAATATAATTGAGAGTATAGTTTTACTAATCTGCTGAACGGCTATACAATGTATGAGGAACTTTTGTAAAGGAGACGGTAAGTATGTTGGCACATGTTATTGTCAGCGGACGCGTTCAAGGTGTCGGATTCAGGTTTTCAGCCAGACAGCAGGCTGATCAATACAATTTAACCGGATGGGTTCAAAATAAATCTGACGGTACAGTGGAATTGGAAGTTGAAGGCAGTAAAGACGGGGTTCATGCATTTTTAAATGACTTGAAAGAAGGGTTGAACCCCGCTATTAAAGTGGATGATATGAAGGTGGATACGCAGCAGGATGAAAAAGGATACAGCAGTTTTTCCATAAGGTAAAGCTGAACCGAATTGATATGGCATGATAAAAGCCGCTATCAGCTGTGACAGCGGCTTTTATTTAACCTTCTTCAAAAAATTTGGCATTCAGGTCAATGAACTTTTCTTCCCCTTCCGGAATTTCATCTTCCATATAAATGGCCTCGACCGGGCAGACAGCTTCACACGCCCCACAGTCGATGCAAATATCAGGGTCGATATAAAACATGTCTTTTCCTTCTTCTATACAGTCAACAGGACAGACTTCCACACATTCTCCTGATTTTTCATTTATACAAGGTGATGTTATAACAAAAGCCAAGTAAATCTCCTCCTTAAAAATAAAGCCTCACATTCTTTCTATATAAATATACTACAGAATATTACAGCCTGTTTCAAGTCAAAGTACACATGTGCGGGCGTCCACACATATTATTTATTATCTAGTGAAATTTGAGGAGCGATCCTAATGGAAGTTATCGTCCGTCCCAATGATTCAATGTGGTACTACAGTGAACTGTTTGATGTTCCGGCGATCCTGATAGAACAATCGAATTCACAATTAAATACTGACGAATTAAGAGCTGGTCAGACGGTGCAGGTGCCTGGTTATATAGAAGGGTCTCATCAAATTGTTGCCGGCGAGACATTATGGGATTTTGCGATGAAGCGGGGTGTTCCGCTTGACATGCTCCAATTGGCAAATCCGGATATTGATTCGCAAAACCTGCAGGCTGGCCGGCGGATTATTATCCCCGAACGTATCAAAAAGTTAATGATAACGGATTTAAACCATTATACATTTGAGAAAATGGTACGCGATATGAGTCGTTTACTCACTGTCTATCCATTCATTCTTCAGAATACCATCGGCAGTTCCGTAATGGGAAAAGATATTATTGAATTGCAGATCGGCATCGGAAACAAACAAGTCCATCTGAATGGATCATTTCATGCCAATGAATGGATAACGACCTCAGTCATCATGCGATTCATCAATGAATATGCACGGGCATTGACGAACGGGACGCCAGTACGGGAGCTGAATTTACTTCCATACTTTTTAGCCACAAACTTATCAGTTGTTCCAATGGTTAATCCGGACGGGGTTGACCTTGTGCTTGATGGCGCACCTGCAGCCGGAATGTATGAAGAACTGGTTTTGACACTGAATAACCAGAACCCAGACTTTTCAAATTGGAAAGCAAATATTGCTGGTGTTGATTTGAATAAGCAATATCCGGCACTTTGGGAAGTTGAAGCAACGCGTAAGCCTGATTCGCCGCAACCCCGGGATTATCCCGGTCCCCACCCATTATCAGAACCTGAAGCAATAGCAATGGGAGAACTGGCAGAAGAGCGGGAGTTTTTACGGCTTAATGCTTTTCATACCCAGGGTGAAGAAATCTATTGGGGCTTTGAAGGATTGGAACCACTGGTTTCAAAGACTATTGTAAAAGAATATAGCCGTGTGAGCGGGTATCGGCAAATACCCCGTTTAGATAATTATGCTGGTTATAAGGATTGGTTTATCCAGGAATTTAGACGTCCAGGTTATACAGTTGAATTAGGAGCCGGAGTCAATCCGCTTCCTTTCAGCCAGTTTGAGGGAATTTATGAGGAGACGCTCGGGATTATGCTGGCGAATTTATATCTATAAAAAAAGGGGTAAAATAACAGGCTATTCGCCCCGTTACTTTACCTCCTCGAAATAATCCTTATAAAAACCGCCAATGCGATTACTGTTGTCGATAATGAAGTAGAATTCGTCCGTTTCATTTTTTACCTCATACTGCTTGCCTGGTGTTAACTTATCATGCACAATGAATTTTTCAGCGTCAGCGTGAACGCATTCAACTTTTTTAATCGTTTCATTATCTTCCCACTTTAAATGAATCATGTTAGTTACCTCTCCTCAGCTAGTTTACATAATTAAAATCTCGTCAACTTAATTAAAAAGATATAAATAGTTTTCGTAGCCCTTTTCTTTCATCTCATCTTTCGGAATAAATTTCATTGCTGCTGAATTCATGCAATAACGGAGTCCTCCCCTATCCTGCGGTCCATCTTCAAATACATGGCCCAAGTGGGAATCAGCATTCCTGCTTCTGACTTCGGTCCGGATCATTCCGTGGCTTTTATCGGTTTTTTCCTCAACCTGATATGGGTCCACAGGTTTAGTGAAGCTTGGCCAGCCACAATTCGAATTAAATTTATCATGCGAGGAGAATAGAACGTCGCCGGAAATCAGATCGACATAGATTCCCTCATCTTCATTATCCCAATATTCATTCGCAAAAGGCCGCTCCGTGCTGTTCTCCTGTGTCACACTATACTGGGTCGGTGTGAGTTTTGCCTTTAGCTCGGATTTATCGGGGTTCTGTTTCCAGTTTTCTTTAATAAAATCTTCCCTTCCTGACCCTTTCTTGTATAAGCGATAATGGAACGATTGCTTTTTGTAGTAGTCCTGATGCTCTTCTTCAGCTCTATAAAAAGTCTTTGCAGGTAGAATTGGTGTAACGATTGGTTTGGAAAACCTGCCGCTCTGCTCCAGTTCCTGTTTGGATTGTTCTGCTATTTGCCGCTGTTTTTCATTATGGTAGAAAATGGCTGTTTGATACGATTCTCCCCTATCGTTAAACTGACCGCCGGTATCGGTCGGGTCAATTTGCTGCCAAAACGTATCAACAAGCTTTCTATATGACATTACATCCGGATTGAATGTAATTTGCACCGCTTCGACGTGACCGGTAGTATCAGAACAAACCTGTTCATATGTGGGGTTTTCAACATGGCCGCCGGTGTAGCCTGAGATAATGCTTTCGACACCTGGGCGTTCGTCAAACGGTTCCACCATGCACCAAAAGCATCCTCCGGCAAATGTAGCTAATTCAGTCGTCATATTATACCTCCATTCAAGGTTATCTTATGTTTATTTTTTCGTTTCTAACAGAAAAAATCAAGTCATGTGCTTGTGATGAGATGATGATTTCATGGAGGTTGTAATGGCTTTTTAAATGAACAATTTAGGGGTTGATTCACCTGACTTCACTGTGTCCACATTTGTTTCATCCACGTGGTCATCTTCCTCTAATGTATTTGCCGTGTCTGTTTCTTGTTCACTTTCAAGTTGGTTCTGATTTTGCTCTGCTTCAGAATCGTTTTCATTCATTGCTTTCATCAGTTTAAACAGCATCGGCAGGTTTCTTACCATTGGTCCGTATTGCTGCACAAGCGGGGCAGCCTGCTGAACAACATTTAATACCTGCTGCACGTTGCTGAGCTTCTGTGAGAAGCCGCTGATTCGTTCTGGTGATAACAGGCTTTGGGAAACCTGAGGGGATAAGAATTGCTGCAGTCCCCTTGGAGCATGCTGTTGAGGTGGTGCAGACACAGGTCCAGGATAAAAACCCTGACGCGGCATCATACCGCTATTGGAATATTGCTGCTGGATAGGCCATACCATTATAATCCTCCCCTTTCCATAAAGTCACTTAAATTATTGTACGTGGGCAAAACATAATAGTGTAGGCGGTTATCTGCATTTCAGCCGAAAAATGATTCTGGCTTCAGAAGTATAAGCGACATAAACGTGTTTAAATGCCTGTAATTGTGGCGATTCCATGAAGTTATTAAGTTTTTACGGTGATTATTTCCCGGGCAACCGCATAAGTTTACATAATGCTACAGGTTCCGAGAAGGTTTTGGAGAGAAATGGGGATTACTGTCATGTTGTTTAATTGAATTGCGAACGTACGTTTGTGTATAATAGTAGATGAGGTGAATAAGTATGCCAAGAGATCGAGGGAGCATTAAGTGGGCTTCGTTAATGCTTCCGGAACATACCGAATTATTAAAAGAAATGTGGCTGGAAGATGATATAAAATCAAAGCCAGAGCTTGATGAACAGCAAGTTGAGCTGTTAAATGATCAGCTGCTGGAGGCTTTGGGATGCCACTCCCCTATCAGCCTTTGCGTTTATGAAAATGGCGCCATAACAGAATGGTCAGGCACGATTAGTAGCCTGGACAGTCAAACAAACACTGTTACATTGGAAACGACCGCTCAATCAGTTAAACGGATTGCATTCAGTGATATCTGTCAGCTTACATTTAAATAAGAGGTCGGGACAAAAGTATTTAAGGTAATGGAAAATCCGGACGATGATTCAAGTTTCTTCAGCTAGAGTTCGAATCAGTTCGGATTTTCCATTTTATTGTAAAGCGGAGTATTTTTCCGAAACGATCGGGTTATAACATATACCAACATTGTACTAGAACCCCATCCATCGTTCGTCTTTAGTGTTGAGCATTTTAGTTACGCTCCAGCAATTAATCCAACCTATTCAGTTCATACGCTTCCCAGAGCTGATCAAACACAGCCAGGGCATTGGTAAACGGACTATTCCATTCCAGATATCTGCTGATTTCATCATAGTCTGTTGACTGTTTTGGAAAATCATGATCATAGAACATCCAGTCAGCCAGCCGGCTTTTATCATCTGGGGTTTTTTTGCCTCTAAAGGTTAATGCATAGTGATAAAACGAACGCATAATATAAGCCCCCATTACTCAACGCTGTTATTCTCCATAAATTCCTGGTGTTTTTTGAGTTTTCTGCGATAAACAATCTGGCAAAGATAGATACTGATTTCGTATAAAATAATCAGTGGTACGATTGCAACGAGTTGCAATACAAAATCCGGCGGTGTTATCAGCGCACCAATAATGACAAGAATCAAATATGCATACTTTCGTGTCCGCCGCATGAAGTCTGGCGTCAGAATTCCCAAATGGGTAAGGAACATTGCAATAACTGGGATTTCAAAAAATAAAGCAAACGGTAGAACAATCCGGAATAGCAGTTTAAAATACCGGTCGTATGTAAATATTTCATTAAACATCCCGTCATTTAATGAAAGCAGAAACGGTATTATAAAATCCACAAAAGCGGTATATCCGAAGGCAATGCCTGCGATAAATAACATAAAAATTGCCGGAACATACAGCAGGGTCGCTTTTCGTTCGGGTTTGGTCAGTCCCGGTCTGATAAACAACCAGACTTGCAGGCATAATATCGGCAGCGTGCCGATCATTGCTGTCACGCCTGCCAGCGTTAAATAAACGGAGATAAGATCTGTCAGACCGGTGACACTTAATTTGAACGGCAGATCATCTTCAATAAAACCATAAATAATTTCAACATACATAAAGCCAATAACAAAAAATATAACGAGAAAAATGGCCGTTACGATGAGACGATTTCTGAGTTCGGAAAGATGACCTACGACATTCATCTCTTTTTCATTATCAAATCGCTGTTCTTCAGACATTGTTCACGCTCCCAATCCAAGCATAAAAGAAGATGTAAGGTTAACCCCTACACCTTTGTCAAATCGCTCATTTCTTTGATGATTCATTATTGTTACTGGAATCATCTGCCCCAAGTCCTTTTGTCGCATTTTTGAATTCCTTCAGTGAACTGCCGACTGCTTTACCGATTTCGGGTAACTTGGAAGGTCCGAAAACGATTAAAGCAATAATCAGAATTAAAATAAGCCCGGGAATACCGATACTGCCTAATCCCATGTATGATCACTCCGCATGTTATTTATTTTTGTCATCTTTTACAATGTCTTTAGTCTCTTTGACCTCATCAGAAACGTCGCTTGTTAAATCCTGTGCTGATTTTTTGAACTCCCGCAGCGTATTTCCGGCAGCTTTCCCGATTTCTGGAAGCTTTTTAGGCCCAAAAATAACCAGTGCAATCACTAAAATCAAAATAAGCCCTGGAAAGCCGATACTGCCTAATCCCATGAATGACACCTTCTTTAAGTATATTATAATGCTTCAAAGCAGAAATTCACATAGCCAACGTTCGCAATTCGACTGCGGACAGCCTGAAACTGATAAAAGTGTAACATGGCCAGCTGCTTTTAGGCAACTTAATAAGCCAGTTAGAACTGTCTTTTAGAACTGCTTTGCCAGTTCGTATTGTTCCGGATCGTTCATATTGAAAAAATGCTTGTATAACGTATGCTTTGGGATTCCACTATAGTTTGTTACATAATTCACCGTAATATAATCAAATAATGATCGTATTTTTCGTTGATCGTTATCAAGAAGCATCTGAATTTGCGGCAGTACATTTTTCGTATATATCCCGGATAAAGGGTGCCTTCTTTCGTTATACATTGGAATGACTGCCTCATAAGAATTCAATGACTGTATTAAATGCTGATAGACACCGTGATAGATAAACGGCATGTCACATGCAGCCAATACATAAATGTCAGCATCAGTATGATAAATAGCTGATTCGATACCTGCCAGTGGTCCCATGTTTTTGTACCTGTCGCGGTATGTGTCCAGTTTGAGAAATTGATAATCCGCCGGTTTGTTTGTAATGACCGTTACATGATTGCTTAATTTTTTTAATTCATCGGCAACATGTGTGATGACAGGTTTGCTGTCTATTTCCAAAAATGATTTGGTTGTGCCCATCCGCGATGATTTACCGCCTGAAAGAATTACGCCACAAATTCGCATGAGTTACTCACCTTGCCGATCGTATTGCAAGAAATAATGGTCATAACGGTTTTTGCTGTCCGTTTCCCCTTTTTCCCTGCCTGTTAGTTGCCATTCAGCCTCTGAAAAATCCGGGAAGTATGTATCCCCCTGAAAAATATCATCAACGAGCGTGATGTATAAACGATCTGCATGCGGCAAGACCTGTTTGAAAATCTCCTCACCGCCAATCACAAACAATTCATTTGCCGGATCGTGATGGTTCCAGTCCAAAACAGTGTCGACATGATTTATGACCTCAATTCCATCCGGAAATTCGCTGCTGTGCTGGTTGGTTATGACGACATTATGACGATTTGGAAGCGGTCTTCCGATTGATTCAAATGTCTTCCGCCCCATAACGATCGTATGTCCGGTTGTTTTCTGTTTAAAGAATTTCAAATCATTCGGTAGATGCCACGGTAAATCATTCCGGTGCCCTATAACGCGATTGCGGTCCATAGCGACAAGTAATGATATCATATCTCCACCTCCTCCCTTCTTTTAAACGGCAATTGGCGCTTTTATCGAAGGGTGCGGTTCGTAATCAAGCAATTCAAAATCGTCTAATTCAAAGTCAAGAATGGACGGCTTTTCCCCATTTATCCGAAGTGTCGGGCGCGACCGGGCATCACGGCCAAGCTGTGTTTTCACCTGCTCAACATGGTTTGTATAGATATGGGCGTCACCCAGTGTGTGGACAAACTCTCCAGCTTTGAGACCACATTCATGAGCGATTAAATGAGTCAGCAGTGCATAACTTGCAATATTAAATGGCACGCCGATAAAGATATCGGCACTGCGCTGATACAGTTGGCATGAAAGCTTGCCGTCAGCTACATAAAACTGGAACAGTGTGTGACATGGCGGTAATGCCATGTTCGGTACATCCTCCGGGTTCCATGCAGAAACGATATGCCGACGCGAATCAGGATTATGCCGGAGCGAATGGATTACATTTTTCAGCTGATCAATTGTTTGACTTTGTGACGTTTTCCAGGCTCGCCATTGTTTGCCATAAACATTTCCCAAGTCACCGAATTTCTCTGCAAACGCACGATCATTTAAAATGTTGTCTTTGAAAATCTTCATTTGTTCCTGATAAAGCTGATTAAATTCCTGATCCTGCTGACTTCGATTGCCAAAGTCGGTCATATCCGGGCCATCGTAGTTACTGCTTTCAACCCATCGTTTAAAAGCCCATTCATTCCATATATTATTGTTGTGCTGCAATAAATAGCGGATGTTTGTATCACCTTTTAGAAACCATAGTAATTCACTGGCCACCAGCCGAAACGGCACTTTTTTTGTGGTCAGCAGCGGGAAGCCATCCCCAAGGTCAAACCGCATTTGCTGTCCGAACACCGAATACGTTCCGGTATTGGTGCGATCTGTTTTTTTTGTTCCATTTTTCAATATGTATTGACATAAATCCAGGTAACCTGGTTCACCTTTCAGCATTTTCCTCACCTCATACACCTATCTTAATATAAAGAAAATATTACAGCAATAGGATTTATTGGTGAAGACCAATTTATTCAGCAGGATAAATAATTATATTGGCAAAATTGCTATATCGAGCCAGAAAGGCCTCGGTGAATAGGTTTAGCCTTTACTGCACACCCTACCAGTATCATATCATAAAGGTGGGATGTTGAATGACAGGATTAATCGTAAAATTACTCATATGTCCTATTGGAATTTATGTTGCTTCATGGATTTTTCCAAATGTTGATTTCGGCTACTGGTATCAGCCAATTCTTCTTGGTGTTGTGTTGGCATTTGTCGGTTATTTTATGGAAAGAGCAATGTTACGGGAAGAAACCAATTGGCTGAGTGTCGGTATGGATTTTATAGCCAGCACCTTAATCATATACTTTGGTGCGATGCTTCTTGCCGATACAGCTGTTACCTTTTTTGGTGCAGTTCTGACAGGGGCTTTATTGGCCGTTACTGAAATTTTTCAGCATAACTGGCTGCTGGATAACGACAGAGTGGAAAATGAAGAAGTTGTGCGTGAATAGTTGGTTCGGGCAGAAGGCAGCTGTACTTCTGCCCGATTAGTTTTTAATTATTGCCATTCCTTGAAGAATTGATTCAAATAAGTTTCCATAAACTGATGCCGTTCAACCGCTATTTGGGCAGCAGCGGGTGTATTCATCAAATTTTTAAGGTGTAATAACTTATCATAAAAATGCTGAACGGATGTCTCTTTACGGCCTTCCTCATCATCATGCCAGAGCATCTGGCTATTCGCTGCCCCGTATGCAAACGTCCGTGCTATACCAATGGCACCAATTGCATCCAGTCTGTCTGCATCCTGAACAATCTTTCCTTCCAACGCATCCGGTATGCTTCCCTTGCTGAACGAGACGTCTTCAGAAGCTGTTTGTATATTGCTGATTTCACCGGTAGTACATCCAATGGAGCATAAGAATTCTCTAAGCTCACTTATAGCTTTATCGGGGTTGGCAAACAACTTTTGGTCTCCGATATCATGAACCCAGCCAGCAGCTCCACAGATAAAGGGGTCAGCCTGTTCCTGTTCTGCTAAATACCTTGCCATAAAGGCTACGCGTTTCATATGGAAGAAGTCGTGCCCTGTGACATCATCATTAAACAGGGTATACACATAATCTCGGATTGCTGCTGTCTTGTCGTTTACTGTCATTAGAATAGTCCCGTCACTTTTCCATTTTGATCAACATCCATATTGAGTGCCGCAGGTTTTGCCGGCAATCCAGGCATAGTCATCATGTTCCCGGTCAATACCACGATGAATCCTGCTCCGATCGATGGTCTTAATTCCCTGATTACGACAGTAAAATTTTTAGGTCTTCCGAGCAGCGCTGGATCGTCGGACAGTGAATACTGCGTTTTTGCCATGCACACCGGAAGTTTTCCCCATCCCTGCTGCTCGTAAAAGGTGAGCTGTTTCTTTGCTTTTGGGGACAATTCAATTTCACTGGCATCATAGACTTTTTGTGCAATTTTTCTGATCTTAGTTTCAAGCGATTCATCCAAATCATATACATACTGAAATGAATGCTGATCGGCCGTGTCAGCTTTCTTAACAATTTTTTCAGCAAGTTCTGTTCCGCCCGCACCGCCATTAGCATGCACGTCGGTTAAAGCTACATCAACATTCTGGGACTCGCACCATGTTTTGATAAAATTTGTTTCTGCCTTCGTATCAGTCGGAAATTTATTGATGGCAACGACAAATGGCAGTCTAAACGTTTCAATCGTTTCAATATGTTTTTGCAGATTTTCCATCCCTGCTCTCAATGCTTCCACGTTTTCCGTTTTAAGATTGCCTTGATCGACTCCTCCGTGCATTTTTAAAGCGCGAACGGTCGCAACGATAACAACTGCATCTGTATTGAATTCACCTGCACGTGTCTTAATATCTAAAAACTTTTCCGCGCCAAGGTCAGCCCCAAAACCTGCTTCAGTGACAACATAATCGCTCAGTTTGGCAGCCGTTTTCGTTGCCATAATGCTGTTACACCCATGGGCTATATTTGCAAACGGTCCTCCATGAATAATCGCCGGCGTATTTTCGGTTGTCTGAACCAGGTTTGGCTTGATCGCATCTTTCAGCAGTAGCGTTAAAGCGCCTTCCACTTTTAGGTCCCCCACTGTTACAGGTACCTCATCATAAGTATAGCCAACCACAATCTTTGAAATGCGTGATTTTAAATCCTCCAGACTTGTTGCCAGACATAGGATGGCCATAATTTCCGAAGCAACGGTAATATTAAAACCATCTTCTCTTGGGACACCGCGCAAAGGCCCGCCAAGTCCCACAACGATCTGTCTTAACACGCGGTCGTTCATATCCATAACCCGTTTCCATTCGATACGGCGCGGGTCCATATTCAATTCATTGTCCCTATGAATGTGATTATCTATCATGGCAGATAACGCGTTGTTGGCGCTCGTAATGGCATGAAGATCACCAGTGAAATGCAGGTTTATGTCCTCCATCGGTAGCACTTGCGAGAATCCACCGCCTGCTGCACCGCCTTTCATTCCCATAACGGGTCCTAATGATGGCTCACGGAGGGCGATCATTGCGTTCTTGCCGATTTTATCAAGTGCCTGTCCCAATCCGACTGTTACGGTTGATTTGCCCTCCCCGGCTGGTGTCGGGTTGATGGACGTGACTAAAATAACCTTGCCGTTCCGTTTATCATTCAGCTTATCCATTAATGTATTGGCGAGTTTTGCTTTTGTATGACCGTACGGTTCCCAATCCTCCGGCTCCAGACCAAGCTTTTTAGCTATTTCTTGAATAGGCTTCAAATTAGCTTCCTGCGCAATTTCGATATCTGTTTTCATCTGAAAGGCTCCTCTCGAAATTAACTTGCTTCCAGTTTAACTTAACGATTGTGTTTTTTATATACTTTTATGTTAATTTTCCCCGCATGCAATGGACAGTAAACCATCCAAAAACGACCTTAAATGGCCGATTCTACACAAGCACTCCGCTGAATGAAGTTCCACTTTATGAAGCGATTTCATGATTTTTTCTGTGATTATTCGACATAATTTAAAAAAGCCAGATAAATACAGGCATTTTCTTGACTGAAGGCTTAAAATAAGCTATATTAGAAACAAGCAAAGAAGATGTATGGAATCATTAATGACAGGCGGCTTCTATGGAAGTGGATGCAATAGTGATCCAGCACTTCTAAAGAAAGCTGCTTTTTTAAATTCTGTTTGTCTGCTTTGTATTAACACGTTTTACGTGAAAGTTTTTAGGAGGATTATTTACAATGGAAAACGGCGTAGTTAAATGGTTTAATGCGGAAAAGGGCTATGGCTTCATTCAGGTGGAAGAAGGAAATGACGTATTTGTTCATTATTCCGCTATCCAGGAAGAAGGCTTCAAAACACTTGAAGAAGGTCAGAATGTAACATTTGATATTGTGGAAGGCGAGCGCGGCCCGCAAGCTGCAAATGTTGTAAAACAATAAACGATTTGAACCATATATACAAAGCGGTAATCTGACAAAGGTTGCCGCTTTTTTATTTCGGAAAAAAATAACTGATTGCCTTTCAGCACGCATCGGCGTATAATGGTTTTTGTTCCGCGGTTCGCAAACTCCCGCGTTATCAAAACTAAGGAGGAATTCGATATGCCAAATGAAATCATTTGGATTATATTTGCACTTATTAACTTTTCACTGTTGTTAATTTTCTACCGGTTATTCGGGAAAATGGGACTGTTTGTCTGGGTTGGCATGGCCACTGTAGTTGCTAATATTCAAGTGCTGAAAACTGTTGAACTATTCGGGTTGACGGCAACACTGGGAAATATCCTTTATGGGACAGCCTTTCTAGCGACTGATATTATGAATGAAAAATACGGCAGGCAAGATGCCAAAAAGGCGGTTTGGCTCGGCTTTTCAACATTAATTACCATGATTATCATGATGCAAATTGCCCTGCAGTTTCAGCCGGGGCCTGATGATTTCGCACATGGAGCACTTGCAACACTATTTGAAGTCATTCCAAGGGTTGCTTTGGGCAGTTTAGTTGCATACATCGTCAGTCAATATTTTGACGTCTGGATTTATAACAAAATTCGCAGCCTATTTCCATCAGATAAATTTTTATGGATCCGTAACAACGGCAGTACTGCTATCAGTCAGCTTCTGGATTCCGTTGTCTTTTGCTCGATTGCATTTTTGGGTGAATACCCTTTTTCTGTCTGGCTGGAAGTTCTTATGACAACGTATTTTATCAAATTTATCGTTGCACTTGTTGACACACCATTTATGTATATAGCCAAAAATATGAAAAACCAGGACTAGCTGTGCCAAGCTAACCCTGGTTTTTATTCTATGTCGCTTTTGTTAAGGCTTTTTCTTCGCGCGGTATTCTGATCCTTAGTAACAAAAGATGCAATAGCGGAAACAGAACTGCCGTCAACTGGGCGCCCACAAGCATCGGTATGACAAACAGTTCAACTGCTACAATGATATAATTCGGATGTTTGACATATTTGTATGGCCCTTTTTTTATTACGATGACGCCGGGCAGAACTATCACTTTTGTATTCCAAAATTTCCCGAGCGTATGAATGCACCATACCCGTCCTGCCTGCGCAGCCAAAAAAATAAGCAGCAGAAAATAGTTTACATCCGTCAATATATGTTTATTGAGTGAGGTCTCAGTCAAGATAGATATAAAAAAGCAGCAATGAAGAATGATAAACCATTTATAGTGTTTCTCCCCTTTTTCAATCCCCCCCATGCTCTTCATCCACTTTTCGTTACTTTTGGCAATTGATAGTTCTGCTAGGCGCTGCATGATAATCGCCAGAATAAAAAACCACATCCAAGTCGTCATGATTCGTGCCACTCCAATAACAGTAATTCTGAACTGAATCCTGGACCCAAAGCTGAAAGAACACTTTTCGAACCAGGAGCTATTCCTTCCTGCATCCATTCGTTCAATACGTACAAAATCGTAGCCGAAGACATATTGCCATGATCCCGCAGTACGTTGCAGGAATGTTTTATTTTTTCCTGCGGGATCTGTAAAATTTCCGTCATCGCTTCAAGTACTTTCCTGCCTCCGGGATGGGCGATGTAAGAATGAACATGATCTATATTGACGTTATTTAAAAATAGACTGATATGCTTACTCCAAAAAGAGCGTACAAGTGCTGGTATGCTTTTGGAAAATACCACTTCCAGCCCCCTGTTTGTAATGTCCCACCCCATCACAGAATGACTGTTTTTCTTGGTAGCGGAACTGGTTTCGATGATCCGAGGCTTGGATTGTTTGCTGTATGGCAGATACGGTGATTTATTGCCCATTACAAGTGCTGCCCCTGCTCCATCTCCGAATAGCGCCGTGCCAACAATATTACTCTTATTATAGTCATCTTTTTGGAACGTCAGACTGCACAGTTCACAGCAAACTAAGAGCACATTCTTTTCCGGATGTGCTCTGATCCAATCAAATGCACGTGACAGACCGATTGCTCCGCCTGCACAACCGAGCCCCCACAGTGGCATGCGAGATGTATCCTCCCGGAATGGACGTTTAGCCATCATGTATGTATCAAGTGATGGTGTAGCAATGCCTGTGCTCGACACAAAAATAATCATATCAACCGCTTCAAACGGAATAGGTTCTTTGAGGAATTTCCTATTTGATAGGCAGCTATCGACTGCCTCCAAGGAATGTTTAATGGCCAATTCATGATATAAGCTATTTTTTTCCTGAAAAGTGTGGGCTTCTTTAAACCACTTTGTTTCAACTGCAAATTGCCTTTTGTCAATCTGAGCATGATCGAATACCGGCTGGAGCCGCTGGATTAATTTTGAATCATGCTGCTTGAATATTTCTCTGACCAGTGATTTTACTTCCGGTTGAGTTCTTTCATTTGGCGGAATTCCCGTACCTATTGAAGCGATCAATCGTTACTCTCCTCCTATATCTTTCCGTTTTTTTTAGTTTGGCTATTACCGGCTAAAATATAACATGATTTCACAGTCTTACCGACATTTTTTAAATTCACTTTTCCCGAAGAAGTTGCTGTGTCTGCACCCGAATTGATTCAAAAACTTGGTTTACCGTCAGGCTAGCTTTAGATACCAAATAAAAAACCAGGGTGGCAAACCCTGGTTTGTATTCTGAAGTATGTTTCCCGCATATAACTCGCAGCCATTCATGAAGCAAAATTCATACAATCGATTCTGTTCAACTAGCATTCAGTGGGAAAAAACGCCCCCCATAGAATGAGGTTTCACTTTACCCTTTGTTTCCGAAATACTGATAGTAATTGGTTTGAATGAACCCATTGAAAAGTTTTCGTTTCTTGGTGGCTGTTTTTCCATACTTTTGCTCAAATTGTTCAAACGCCGTTAATATATAGACACTCCAGGAAGGGTGGTCTTTCATGATGTTTCCCAGATCGTGATATATCTTTGCTGCATCGTCCTGATCCCCGATGCGTTGTCCATAAGGCGGGTTACCGATTAAATAGCCATTGTCTTCTCGGATAAACAAATCGTTTACTTGCATTTGCTTCCACGATATAAGATCACCCAGTCCTGCTTCAATGGCGTTATCCGTTGAAATCTCGATCATTTTATGGTCAATATCTGATCCGGTTATATCAAGCTCCTGATCATAGTCCGCTTCCTCCTCCGCTTCTTCAAACGCCTGTTCCCAGTACCGGCTTTCAATCCAACCCCAGTTTTCAGAGGCAAACTCACGATTGAAGCCTGGAGCGATATTCTGACCGATTAACGCTGCCTCAATCGGAATTGTCCCGGATCCGCAGAAAGGGTCTACTAACGGGTAATCAGGTTTCCAATTAGTCAACAGGATCAGTGCTGCAGCCATTGTCTCTTTTAGTGGTGCATCTCCTTGCCCTACACGATAACCGCGTTTATGTAATCCTGAGCCGGATGTATCAATCGTTAATGTAGCCTGATCTTTATGAATAGCAGCTTCAATTTTATACAGTGCATCCGTTTCAGGCATTTTTCCTGCAACCCCGTATTTTAACTTTAAGCGCTCGGCAATTGCCTTTTTCACTATGGCCTGACAATCGGGAACGCTATGCAGGACAGATTTAACGGACTTTCCCGACACAGGGAATTTTCCCTCTTCTGTAATAACGTCTTCCCATGGCAGCGCTTTGGTTGCTTCAAATAATTCATCGAAAGTAACGGCTTTGAATTGCCCAACCTGTAATTTGACACGATCAGCGGTTCGCAGCCACAAGTTACAGCGCGGGATAGCCGAGACAGGTGCATCAAAAACAACTTTTCCATTTTCGACATCTACCTCATAACCAAGTTGTCTCACTTCCTTGGCTACAATTGATTCCAGTCCCATTGCAGCTGTTGCAATTAATGTAACATTATTGGTCATATGTATTTCCTTTCATTTCCGAATTACATCAGTACTAGTTTATCACATCGTTTATATAAATTAAAAAACCTTTCTGACAGCATCAGAAAGGTTCACGTAAAAAATTGTAAGACCATTGAATACTTGGTAAGCCATGTTCTGTTCCGTTGTACTTATGCGGTGGTCAGCCTTGTACATCGGTCGTAATCATCTATCTACGAACATTTTTCGTAAATGCCCGTCCCTTTTTTGGTTCATTTTCCTAATCAAGGGTGCCCCTACCTATTTTTGGGTTGCTCACTCGTGGGGTTTACCGCGTTCCATTCGGACTGTTTCCAATCCGACTGCGTCACTGTGGCACTTTCAAGTGTACTGGTCCATATCTTATGAGTTAGGATGTTCCACTGCCGTTAACGTTAGCCGCTACCTTGACTTATGATTTCGTCAAGCACGATCACTACAGGCATCGCAGCCTGTGTGAGCATGGACTTTCCTCTGCATATAAAACATATACAGCGATTACGTGCGTATTCAACCATTTGGCCAAACATAATTATACCATATTTTCAGAGACTTGTTCACTGGTAATTTAAAACATTACTCAGAATCAGCATATTTATTGCCGAAGACAGCTTTTTCAAGATTGGATACGCGCTTTAAAATATCGTAATTCACCTGATGGTTTGGCGCTGTTTGACGGCTTCTTGTCTGATCCGATTGCTTTTTTAGCCGTTCATTTTCTTGTCTGAGTTTATCAATTTCCTGTTGCAACGCTTCGTAATCCTGAATGATTACATCAAGATACTCGTCAACTTCTTCTTGATTATAACCCCGCATACCTGTTTTAAATTCTTTCTCAAGTATGTCTTTTCCTGTAAGTTGAATCCGGTTTGTATTCATCTTCAGTCACCTCGAATTTTTCTTTGCTTAGTCGTTTCAAAACGAAGAAAAAAGCATGTCTATTTACATATGTATTGTTTTCCTTTTTCTATATGTACCATTTTCTCTTATTTCTAGTATAACATGATTCCAAACAGTTGTCTTATTGGATTTACTTAAGGAAGGAAAAGCAGGGTCTGACTCCAGTGACATGCCAACTTGACTCGGTTCAACTAACAATCAGCGGGGTTAAACCGTCTCCCGCTGATTGAAGTTTCGCTTTATCAGCCTCTCTCACCCATATCTTCTGATTGAAAGGAAAATGGCAGTAGTTCGTTCATTGTTAAGGTTTTGGTTTGCTCATGGGTATTGGATAGATGAATTTTCATACTGCTGTCAAAAAACTCACTCATAACCTGTCGGCAGGAACCGCATGGTGGAACGGGCCGCTCAGTATCAGCCGCAACTGTCATCTCAGAAAAATCGTAAACACCGTCGGCAACGGCTTTAAAAATTGCCACCCGTTCTGCACAGCAGCTTACCGGATAGGCAGCATTTTCGATATTGCATCCTGTATAAATTTTTCCCGAACGACTCAATAATGCTGCACCGACAGGGAACTTGGAATATGGAACGTAAGCCTTGTTTTTTATTGCAATTGCTTCTTTAAGCAATTCCTGATTGCTCATACTTTTCCCCCTCTAACCAAAATGGAAGGTTATTGTAATCGATATCACCATCATTTGTAAAGCGTTTTATTCGTCATAAAGCTCAATTAACAACTGATCGAAAATAAAAAGTATCGAATGATTTAACTCCATATAACGTTTCCGCTTTACATCAACATAATAGCTATTCAGCAAAAGCAGTTCCATATTTTCCCGTGTTGAGGTAATTTGCTGCGGATGAAGATTGACTTTTCGCTCTTTGACAAGTTTAAGCACCTTCTCCTCCCACTCGGCCAGTATCTCATAGACTGGTTCTGTACGCTCCTTAACCATCAGAAAAAACTGCTTATCTTTTTTACTTTCGGGGGGGTTATTTTCTTCATATATATGCTTTAATCGTTCAAGATGCTCCTTGAGCTGTTCGGTTTCCTGCATTAAATTCATAAAATATCATGACCTTTGCAACATTTTAACTGACAGAGTCATTTTATCATCCGGCCAATTAAAAAGCATCCTTTATGACAGTCTTTTTTCTAATTCTTCAGGAACGAAGCGACTGGGAGAAACCTTTTTTCGGTCGATTCGCTGCTTTTGTTCCAGTTTGTTTATTGTGTAAGTTGTGCGATAAAGTTCCTGTTGCCGCTTTTGGAATTCTTCCTGGATGCTGTTGTCAACTGCCATGGTGATTTTTTGATCGAGCAGACGGAGTCGGTCAGTCATATCTGACAATGCATCATTGAAATCCCGTGTGCTGTTTCTTTTCACTTTTGAACTGGCTGCCTTGATTTTTGCCATCATGCTCACCCTCATATTAGTATTTGTTAATCACTACTTCTCGAAAAATCGTTCCTTACCTTCCCTATCGACAAAACTAGAAGAATAATGGCAAAACAAGAGTATATTCGCTTCAGTTCAGACAAACTAATTGCAAAGGAGGTAGAAGTCATGTCTAAGAAACCATCTCAGCATAAAACTGAAGAGCATCACCAGAAAAAAGAAAGTAAAAGCCAAAACAAAAAATTAGACGGCCCGAACCGTCCGTCAACTTAAAATTGCGCAAAAAAGGATTTGTTCTTATGGCAAATCCTTTTTTACGTGAATATACTTTTTAACTGATAATAGGCATAGAGCATTTTGCGTCTGTTATAAAATGTATTTTTGATGTCTGGATCCGGTTTTTGAAAAATGTTCTCCATCCATTTTCGTTTTACCCCCCTTCTTTTATACCAATCATTCCGAATGGTATCTTGATGGGTTATGATCGGATAAATGGTACGCAACCACGGGGCCTTGTCTGTTTGTAAACCGAGAAAACGTTCATAATCATAACGAGAGCCCGTGTGCTCAACTGTACGCACAAATTTATACATGTCGTCGTAAACGGCGGGATGAAAAAGAATGGATGCAATTCTTTTCCCAAGCGCAATTCGTTTACTGACATTCGTAAAATCATGGACGAAAGCCCCATACAGTGTCAATGATCTGGTTGGTATAATAATGGCATTCAGCAGCAGCATGTCCTGTAACAAGTATGGCGGGCGCAGAAATACCCGGTGCTTAAAGTAATCTTGCTTAATGACAGGATGGTGGATAACATTTTGTTCGTTGATAATCAGCGAAATCATAAGGCGCTCTTTGTCCTGATGCCTCCAAAAGTATGCCCATTCTTTCTGCATGAACCGGGATACATAAAAATGAGACAATAAGTGAAACATTGGCTTGTTTAAATAAGTCGAAAGCTTATAAGTCAAAAGCTGCGGATAGGCATCGGAAAATATAAGCCAGTTGGCACGCTCGTATGTCATAAACAGACGCTTTCGCTGAGTATTTGACAGTATTTTCCGGAAAGGCGGCAAGGCTAAATCGGTCATATTCCACCCTGCGTTCCGTGATACAACGCCGGCAACCAATGCCCATTTTATTTCGGGAAAGGCTTCATAAAAGTTGTGATAGGCTTTTGTCCGTGAAACGTTATCAAAATTGTGCTGTTTTGTTTCAGATATAATATAATGAATATAGTTGTTTTTTCCCTGCGCGACATCCATATGATGACCTCATTATATAGGTTATATAGTCAATTTCTGTATTTTTTGGTATGATACTGTAATAAACCGGGAGGAGAAGAATGCGTTATCCAAATGGTCAAAAAAACAAACATGTCCAACGAGTATCTGGTGCAGCCCGCACAATGGGGTTCAGCAACCGCGGGATGACGCTGGAAGAAGATATCAATGCCACGAATGACTTTTATCGGAATACCGATAAGGCAATTATTCATAAAAAGCCGACACCGGTACAGATTGTAAATGTCCATTACCCAAAAAGAAGTGCCGCTGTCATAACCGAGGGATATTTTAAACAGCCCTCCACTACAGACTATAATGGTGTGTACCGCTCAAGATATATTGATTTCGAGGCAAAGGAAACCAAAAATAAAACAAGGTTTCCGCTGGCAAATATACATGGACATCAGATTGAACATATGAAAGGAGTCATCAGACACGGAGGTATTTGCTTTTTAATTATACGATTTTCCGTCTATAATGAAACATATTATATACCTGCAGAAATGTTTTTCCCTTACTGGGATAATCAATTTAACGATGGGAAAAAATCAATTCCCTATGAGACGATACAAAAATCGGCGTATAGAATTCCATTTCATTATCAGGCAAGGGTTAATTATTTAGCCATCATTGATCAGCTTTATTTTTAGATAGGAGGAAAAAGAGTTATGGCAACAAACGGCCAATCTCGTACAGCAAGACGAAAACAAAAAAAATCTGCTAAAAAACCGCTTTGGAAAAAAATAATAATGATTACCGGTATTGCTATACTGGCTTTAGGAATAGGTGTTGGTGCACTGTTTACTTATTATATTGTCACAGCACCGGAAATTGATGCATCAAAATTGGACACGCCATTTCCGTCAAAAATATATGATAAAGATGGTGAACTGTTTGCCAACCTGGGGGCCGAGCAGCGAACCAAAGTTGAATACGAGGAACTGCCGCAAGTGCTGATTGATGCTGTTCTTTCAACTGAGGATGCACGCTTTTTTGAGCATCCCGGTATTGATATATGGCGGATTGGCGGTGCGATAGTTTCCAATGTAACCAATGGTTTCGGTTCTGAGGGCGCCAGTACGATTACCCAGCAGCTGGTTGAGAAATCTTTCCTGTCACCGGAAAAGAAAATTAGCATCAAGGTTCAGGAAATGTGGCTGGCTTTAAAATTGGAGCGACAATATTCTAAAGAGGAAATACTCGAGATGTATTTGAATAAAATTTATTACGGGAACCGGGCATACGGTGTCGGCAAAGCGGCAGAACGTTATTTCGGGAAAACAGACTTGAGTGAACTGACACTGCCGGAAGCTGCCATTCTTGCCGGTCTGCCGCAGCGTCCATCCGCCTATAATCCATTTGAAAATCCTGAATTAACAAAAGACCGGATGAGTACAGTTCTAAGCTTAATGGTTGATAACGGGAAAATATCAGAAAGTGAAGCTGAAGAAGCAAGGCAAGTGGACATCCCTTCCCTGCTGACTGATGATACACCGAATCCGACGCCATATCAGGCTTTCTTGCAGCAGGTGCGTAAAGAAGTTGAGGAAAAAGTTGACGGTGCCGATATTTATACAGATGGTTTAGATATTCACACAACAATCGATATTGATGCACAGAAACACGTTGAGTCTTTGCTCGCTGAGGACAGTCCAATCAATTATCCGGCACCGGTCACCGGCCCGAAAGGTAACGAACAGAAGATGCAAGCAGGTATGACAGTGCTTGATACGCAAACAGGTGCGATACGTGCGATCGGCGGTGCCCGTGGAGGTTTGGAAAATGACGGTTTGAATTATGCAACAGACATCAGCCGCCAGCCAGGCTCAACGTTTAAACCGATTATTGGTTATGGACCTGCGATTGAAGAGAATCAATGGTCGACGTATCATCAGCTTAATGATGACGGTCCATATGATATCGCTGGAAGTGATAAGCAAATAAATACGTGGGCTAATCAGTACTATGGCTGGGTATCCATGCGTTATGCGCTGCAGCAGTCACTGAACGTGCCGGCAGCGAAAACATATGAAGAGATCGGAGGAGAGACTGCCAAACAATTTGCCGAAGGTCTGGGTATATCATTCGGTGACAATAACATCTTAGTAGGTGATGTACTTGGGGGACATATCGGTACAAATCCGCTTGAACTCTCAGGTGCCTATCGCGCCTTTGCAAATGGTGGTGTTTATAATGAGCCGTACGCTGTTACAAAAGTGGAGTTTCCGGACAGTGGCAGAACTGTAAATTTAAAGCCGGAATCTGAAGCAGCAATGTCGGAATCCACTGCATATATGATAAACGACATGCTGCAAACTGCTATTTCAGAGGGGACAGGTACACAGGCAAACGTTCCCGGACTGCCTGATGCCGGAAAAACTGGAACAACTACAAGAGAAGGTGTTGAGGGTTCTCCGGATTCCTGGTTCAGCGGTTATACTACGAACTACACGATTTCGGTTTGGACCGGTTATAACAACAACGACATAGCATTACCGGACACAAAAATTGCGCAGGAATTATATAAGAACACGATGTCGGAACTGTCAGAGGGTGTTGAGACACCAGACTTTTCAAAACCTGATTCGGTTGTGGAAGTACCGGTCGAAAAAGGGTCAAGACCTGCCAAACTGCCGAGTGAGAATACACCTGAATCAGAAATCGTTACTGAACTGTTTGTAAAAGGAAATGAACCATCCGAGACTTCGGAACAATTTGACCAGCTTGATCCGGTCAACGGACTGGAGGCAAATTATGATCAGGATTCAGGTTCGATTCAAGTGGAATGGAGTTATGATTCAGGCGAAGATGTGTCCTTCGAGGTAAGCGCAAGTGTTGATGGCGGTCAAATGCAGGGACTTTCGTCTACTGACGATACATCGATGGAAATTTCCAATGTTGAACCTGGCACAACATATGAAATTCAGGTTGTTGCCACGACGGATTCAAATACCAGTGAACCGGTGACAGCCTCTGTTGAAGTACCAGGAAATGAAGAAGACGAGGAAGAGAACGAAGAAGAGAATGGTGAAGGAAACATTCCGGCAGTCAACGGCCTTAATGCTACCTCAGCCAGTTCGGCGATAGATGTTTCCTGGCAGTATGATGGGCCGCCTGCTCAATTTGAAGTGGCTGTTTCTCAAGGCGGCAGCCAGCTCCAGACACAAACGGTTAATTCAGCGGGAATCGTCATTGAAGGTGATGGTGTTCAACCAGGTCAAACCTATTCGATAGCTGTTACACCTGTAGGTCAAAATGGTGCCAACCAGGGTGTTAGAGGAGAACAATCGACGACAGAAGTGACGATCCCTGAGACAGATGATTCCGGCGGTAATGGAAATGGCGGTAATAACGAAGGAAATGGCAATAACGGCACTGGTAGTGGAAATGGTCCAGGTAATGGTAACAATAACGGCGGCAATGAAAATGGAGAAGAAACCGAGGGCGACACTGAAGCTGAAGAAAGTAACGGTGACGGTAGCAGTAACGACACTGAAAATGAACAAGGTAACAGCGAGGGTAATGGCAACGGCAGTGGTAGCGAAGAAAATGGCGATAATGACCAAGGTGCCGAAGAAGAAGATAGTGAAAACGCAAGTTAACAACAACCATTAAAAAAGAGACAGCCTCCAAAATTAAAGAGGCTGTCTCTTTTTACTTTCCTTCTGCCGCAGCTGCTTTTCTCATCCGCTTTTGCCCTTCCCGGCATAGATCAAGCAACGGGCATTCCGGACACTGCGGGTTTCTGGCCTTGCAATGATACCTTCCAAAGAAAATCATCCGATGATGCGTATCGGCCCATTCGTCTTTGGGGACTTTTTTCATCAAAGTCTGTTCGACTTCCAAAACGGAATCTTTCCAGCGGCAAATTGCCAGCCGTTTGGCAACACGTTCGACATGAGTATCAACGGCAATCGCCGGCTCTCTGAATGCGACTGATGCTACCACATTGGCGGTTTTTCGCCCTACTCCGGCAAGCTTCATCAATTCCTGTTTCGTTCTTGGCACTTCTCCGTCATAATCATCAATCAGCATTTGACATAGCTTTCGAATATTTTTTGCTTTGTTCCGATAAAGGCCGATTGATCTAATGTCCTGTTGCAGTTCTTCAAGCGGTACCGACAGAAAATCTTCGGGTGTCTTATATTTTTTGAATAATGTGGCTGTAACTTTATTGACTAAGGTATCTGTACACTGAGCTGATAATAAAACAGCAACAACGAGTTCAAAAGGATTGTCATGGTTCAGTTCACACTTTGCTTCAGGATACATTTCCTTCATGATATCAAGACAATGCTGAACCTGTGTTTTGTTAAGCATCCGTTATTCCTCCTCCAGCCAGTTATAATAAATGGATGTGTCCCGTTTTTTAGGAGCTGGCTCCTTTTTTACTGCCTGATGTTCATGGAAAGCTTTACTGGCATCGCGCGCTTGTTCAACCGTTTGAATTCCTTTCTTTTGCCATTCGCGGAGAATCCGGTCAATATATTTAAAATTAAGCTTTCCCATGAGAACAGATTCCCTTAAAGCTGCTTTTATGAGCGATGGTACAAGTTTATCCTCATCCAACCATGTATTGATCATCTCAATTTCAAATGGCGAAAGCGGTCTGCCGAATTCCTGTTCAAACAATATAAAAATTGTCCCGTCATTTTCCGTCTGAATCTCCTCTGTGTCTTCCGTAAAAAGCTTTTTCCAAAGTGGATTAAGACTGTACGCCTCAGTAATCTGGTTTGCTTCATTTTTTAATTGTTCGATGGATAAAAAATTCCGCTGGATAAGGCTGCGTAAAATATTGGCACATTCTTTCTCACTGATGGTCAGCTGACTGGCAAGGTCATTTGGCGTCGGAAAATCATTCTTTTCCTGCAAAAAGCGAAGCAGCTGCAAAATGACCATTACTTCTTGTTCATTAAGCCCCAATGCTTTGTATTTATCAAGTAATTGAACAGGCACTTGCACCTGATTTAATAAAATATCTTGAAATGAAATGAATCGTGTCATAAATGAATACCTGCCTTATTTCTATTTATAGCATGTTTCAGTCTGAAGAGATGTTAAAATCCCTTGCTTTTGATTGGCAAGGGATCATGACTAAAAACAATTCAAATTATGGATATAAACGATTCAGCAGTCTTGGGAATGGGATCGTTTCGCGAACGTGGTCCACTCCGGCTATCCAGGCAACCGTCCGTTCAAGACCTAATCCAAAACCGGAATGCGGTACACTGCCATATTGACGCAATTCAAGATACCATTTATAGGCAGGACCAGTGAGATTGTGCTCTTCATAACGCTGTTCCATAAGTTTGAAATCATCAATACGCTGCGAACCGCCGATAACCTCTCCGTAGCCTTCCGGTGCAATAAGATCTGCACACAAAACAACTTCAGACCGTTCAGGATCAGGCTTCATATAAAAGGATTTAATATCAGCCGGATAATTTGTAATGAAAACTGGTTTTTCAAAGCTCTCGGCAATTGCTGTCTCATGTGGTGCACCGAAATCTTCTCCCCACTCAATATCGGTAAACCCTTTATCTTTTAACAATTTAATGGCACCATCGTAGCTGATTCTAGGAAATGGCGCTTTGATTTTCTCCAGTTTTGATGTATCCCTTCCAAGTGTATTGAGTTCAAGCTGGCAATTTTCCAAAACTGACTGAACGACAAAACTGACATACTGCTCCTGTATTTCCAGACTTTCTTCATGATCAACGAAAGCCATTTCAGGTTCAATCATCCAAAATTCAATCAGATGTCTGCGCGTCTTTGACTTCTCTGCCCGGAATGTCGGACCAAATGAAAACACTTTACCAAGAGCCATTGCAGCAGCTTCCATATATAATTGTCCGCTTTGGGACAGATAAGCTTCTTCATCAAAGTACTGTGTATGGAAGAGTTCGGTTGTGCCCTCTGCAGAAGATCCTGTTAAAATCGGCGGATCAACTTTCACATACCCCTGATCATTAAAAAATTGGTAAGTTGCTCGGATAATTTCATTTCTTACTTTCATAATGGCATGCTGACGGCTTGACCGAAGCCATAAATGACGATGATCCATCAGGAACTCAGTGCCATGTTCTTTCGGTGTAATTGGATAATCAACGGCTTCTTGGATAAGCTTAATGTCTTTTACCTGCATTTCATAACCAAAGGGTGATCTCGTGTCCTCAACAATTTTTCCTGAAATGTACATCGATGATTCCTGGGTCATATTTTTTGCAAGCTGAAATACTTCCTCTGTCACATCATTTTTGGCCACAACACCCTGAATAAAGCCGGTGCCGTCTCTTAATTGCAAAAAGGCGATTTTACCGCTTGACCTTTTATTAGCAAGCCATACACCAATTGTCACGTCTTGATCTTCATATGCTGGTACTTGAGAAATTGTTGTTTTCAAAATATACCCTCCAAAGCTATGATTGATGATTTAGTATGAATCGCTTGATTCGTGTTGCGGCTTCTTTTAGTGAATCGGCTGATACAGCATAAGATAAACGGACATTTTCCGGTGAGCCAAACCCTGATCCTGGCACTAAGGCAACCTTTTCTTCCTCCAACAACGCCTTAACCCAGTCATCAACAGTATCAAAGCCATTCTGACTGACGGCTTCCCGTACATTCGGGAAGACATAAAAGGCACCTTTAGGTTTGACACAAGAAATTCCTGGTATGTCTGTTAACAAATCGTACAATAATTCAAGCCGCTCACTGAATATTTCCCGCATCTCAGCATTGGGGTCTTCATCTGTATTATAGGCCGCTAACGCTGCATACTGGGCAATAGACGTCGGATTGGATGTTGAATGAGACGCAAGGTTGGTCATGGGCTTAATAATGTCAGCCGGTCCCGCGGCATACCCAATTCGCCACCCCGTCATTGAATGCGATTTGGATACACCGTTAATAATGACAGTATGATCTTTCAGTTGACTCGAGATTTCAGCCATCGATACGTGGTTGTCACTCGTATAAATCAATTTCTCATAAATTTCATCGGACACGATTAAAATATTATGCTTCAGACAAATTTCGCCAAGCTGCTGCAGTTCTTCCTGATTATACATCATACCAGTCGGGTTGCTTGGTGAATTGATAATGACAGCTTTTGTTTTCGGTGTGATGGCAGCTTCAAGCTGTTCCGGCGTTATTTTGAACGCATTTTTTTCCTCTGCATTAATGAAAACAGGTTTTCCTTCAGCCAGTTTGATCTGCTCTGGATAGCTGACCCAATACGGAGCAGGTACAATTACCTCATCAGTTTTATTTAACAGAACCTGGAAGAGTGTATATAGGGCGTGTTTGGCACCTGTTGTAACGATGATTTCCTCAGTTGTGTAAGTGAGTCCGTTATCACGGCGAAATTTATTTGCAATTGCCTGCTTTAACTCCGTAATGCCGCCGGCCGGCGTATATTTGGTAAAGCCATTCTGCATCGCTTCCCCGGCTGCTTTTAGTATATACTCTGGTGTATTAAAGTCAGGTTCCCCTGCTCCAAGCCCGATGACATCATATCCTTGAGATTTTAATTCTTTCGCTTTTGCAGTAATCGCCAATGTCGATGAGGGCGTTAATGTTTTCACTCGATTTGCCAGTTCCATATTCATCACCTTCCTAATCAAATATCTGGTTGAACCGGATCACGTCAATCGTTGATCCATCTTGAAAAGATAAGTATTCCATCACATACTGATTTTGATTATTCTCATATGTTATTTCCCATGCGGGCTGATTACCATCATTCGAAATGACGGCCGGTTTAATATCAAACAGTGTACAGGTATTACACTGATTGTACCAATTTTCTTCAATTTTCTTTTCTGCAATGATTTCTGACTGGTTAACGCGTATTATATTGGAAGAATTACCGTCGAACGGGTAAAAAACAATGACGTCATCGTTCGCATTCGTTTTGCCATAAACTGTATAATACGCATTTTCACCATGATAGCGCTCAATATTGCTGATTGAATTTAGTTTGGTTTCCTCGAGTAGCTTCGTTTGAATTTGCTCAAATGCTGCTGTACGATTACCCTCAACAGCCTGATACAAATAAATTCCGAAAGCAAGAAATGTAACCGTCAGAAAAATAACAATACCCAACCCCCACTTCAGCCATCGGGGTATCGTCAATTGTAAAAAGCGTTTCTCCCTCATTTATCTCATCCTGTAATTATAAAATGCTGCTTATTTTATCATATTTTGCTACTTATATTGCCGATAACTATGCTAACACTATAAGTAACGTTGAAAATAAATTAGCAAATCACATTATATAGTATAACAAGCATTGCGGCAAATGTGTTATTTATTTCAACAAATAAATTTCCGGCCCCATACCCTTTGGACACTGATGCATCACCCCATGCATCAGTATTTTTTATACGTTAAAACCATTCTTGTGCATTCTCCATGATCGCGTGTGTTGTATCATGCGTTATCGGTACAGCGGGAATTGATTCAGTAAAATATTTTCCATATCGTGCCTTCATGATGCGGGCATCACATACAAACACGATCCCGCGGTCATTTGTGGAACGAATTAGCCTGCCAAATCCCTGTTTGAATCGGATGACGGCGTTTGGTAAAGCTAATTCAAAAAATGGGTTTTTACCTGCATGTTTAAACTGATTCGATTTTGCCTCATATACAGGATGATTCGGCGGCTGAAAAGGCAGTCGTACGATCATAAGACATGACAGGTCCTCTCCCGGGATATCGACACCTTCCCAGAAGGAGCTTGTCCCCAGCAGAATGGACTGGCTGAATGTTTGGAAATTCTTCTTCAGCCGGGATCTGCTGCCGCTGGATATTCCTTGTGCAATCAGCATAAATGTACTGGTATCAATTGTTTCTCTCAACAGATGATAAGCCTTCCGCAGCATGTCATATGATGTGAACAAAACGAGCATCCTGCCGTCGGTAATCCTAGCCAGTGATATAATGGCATCACATACAGCATGAACGAATTCATCCAATGAACTGTGTCTGACATCAGGGAAATCATCCGGGATCATTAACTGCACCTGATTCTGATAGGAAAACGGCGAGTTTATTTTGGCGGTCATTACCTGTTCCGGTGACAGTCCAAGTCTTTTCTGGCTGAAAGAAAATGAATTCCGTACTGATAATGTGGCACTCGTCAAAACGACACTTTCTTTTTGGTTGAAAAAGTCATGGGCCAGTAGAGTCGATATGTCTGTCGGTTCACTATACAGATAAACAGCATTTTTGGCTCCGTATGCTTCCATCTCAACCCATTTGACCTCGGCCTGCTCGCTATCCGTTAAAAACAGCTGTTCCATCCGGTCGATGATGGATTGGAGTGCCTCCATATGTGTTCTGACATCTTCCAAATAGTGATCAACCGGTGTTTGGATGGATTCGAGATGTTGTTTCAGGGATGAAAGCAAATGGATCAGGTCACGTAGATAAAAGGTTAGCCTACTCACCATTTCCTTAATGACATTCCATTGTTGAGGATCTTCTTTATCACCAACAAAACGGTACTGGATCCTGCCGGTATCACTCAGGGATTTATCTTTTTGTTTCTGTTCAACAACATATTGAAACAACATGCGAAACAAATCATCGACTTCATTTTTTGTATTTCCGAAGATATCATCCCAGGCGTCGTTTGAAAAACGGTCATTATCATTTATCGGATGATCCATAAGCAATTTGCTCAGCCAGTCACTTTCATCTGTTCTCCCTATCTGGGAAAGCGTGTTTTGTACCTGGACGTAATGCAGTCTTAAACCATAATGTTTGGAAGCCGTTTCTTCCAAATGGTGTGCTTCATCAATGATTGCTTTATCATAGGAGGGCAGCAACTGATAATCATTAAACATATCCGTGCACAATAAGGCATGGTTCGTAATCAGAATATCCGCCTGCTGTGCTTTTCTGCGGGCTCGTTGATAATATGATCGCGAGAACCATGGTGATGATGGATCGATAACACCTTCTGTATCCGTCGATATCTGCTTATAAAATAAATAGCCGCTTGATGGAAGCTGAATCTCATCAATATCCCCTGTTTCCGTTTCTGTCAGCCAGACGAGCAGCATGGCTTTTGTCAAAGTGACATCGTAATTTTCTGTCTGTTCTGAAGTGAGGGCACGCTCAAATTTTTCAAGGCTGATGTAGTGCTGTTTGCCCTTAAGCAAAGCGACACGGAATGGAAATGATACAAGCTGGTGGATTAATGGAATCTCTTCATCCAGCAATTGAGATTGTAACTGAGTTGTATATGTGCTGATAACAATTTTTTTATTTTGGGTTACTGCCTCATAAATGGCCGGAAGCAAATAAGCTAATGTTTTCCCTGTCCCTGTTTCTGCCTCAATAAGCGCATGTTTCTTTGTGTGAAAGGCATCGAATACTGTTTCAGACATTTCGCGCTGTCCACTGCGTTTTTCATACTTGTGCAGGTGCTGTTCCATGGCGCCGCCAGCCTCGTAAATACGATCAAGGAAGACGCCGAAAGATGTATCGATGTGCTGTTTCTTCGGTTTAGTATCGGCCACTTTTTTCATAGCCAGCCCCCGATATATATCCATACCTTCGTTTTCATCACTTGAAAAGGCAAGTGCCTGGTGCTGTTCTGACAGTATGGCATTCAAATCGGATTTCATACCCTTTTCGAGATTGAGCATATGCCCGATGGTTTCATAAGGAAGCTGTCTGAGCTTTTGCAATAATATTAACAGTAACTTTGCAGTCATATGCGCATCTGCTAATGCACGGTGCGGTTCATCATGTGTGATCTGCAGGTAATCCGCCAATTGCCCCAATTTAAAACCTGGAGCCTGCGGATAAAGCACCCGGGCAAGTTCTACTGTATCCATTACCGGGTTATGCAGTTCAGGAAAACCGCTATTATGCAGTTCACCATTCAGAAAACCTAAGTCGAACGGTACATTATGTGCCACCAGATAACTATTCTCAAACAAAGCTGTTATCTCTGCAGCTTTGTCCTGAAATAAAGGCGCTTCCTGAACTTCTGTATCCGTTATACCTGTTAAATTTGTTATAAAAGCCGGGATCGGCTTATTTGGGTTAAGAAACGTGGAATATTCGCCGGCGATCTCATTGTTTTCAATAACAACTATTCCAACTTCAATAATTTTATCGGAGTTTGCCGGTGAATGTCCTGTTGTTTCAAGATCGACTACAACAAACCTTTCGTTCATAATGCCACCTTACTCTCAATTAAACGTATTACAGTAAAATCATTTACAATTGTTCCTTCCGACTTATTTGCGGAACCATTCTATTTCGCCTGAATAAATTCTCCGAGGTCCATCCGTTTCACTCTGAACAATCAATGCGCCATCTTCAGCAATACCGGTAAAGGTCGCATCCAATAGTTCACTGTTTGTCCGGATCCGGATGGCTTCTCCAATTTTATATCCGTACGACTCCCACTTATTTTTTACATCTGAAAAACCGTCCTGGATAAACGAATCATAGGCCTTTTCAAAGGACATTAAGATTTTCTGAATGATTTGTACGATTTGCTGATCTTCACCTGTTTCCAATTTAAGTGAGGTTGCCTTATTGCTTATGTCCTCTGGGAAATCATTATTTGAATGATTGACATTAATTCCGATCCCTGCCGCAATATATTGTATCCGATCCTGTTCAGCCTGCATTTCAGTTAAAATGCCGGCTGTTTTCTTATCATTGACCAATAGATCGTTCGGCCATTTAATTTTTGGTTCTGCTGAAGTATATTTCGTAATGACATCAGCCAGGACAGTGGCCGCCAGTAATGTCAGCTGCGGTGCAGCAGCAGGAGGAATCGAGGGACGTAATATCATACTCATCCAGATGCCCTTATTTCTGGTCGAATGCCACTGACGGGCCATCCTCCCTTTCCCTCTTGTCTGTTCATCAGCAATTATGACAGTTCCATGTTCAGCGTTGTCCCGTGCCGCCTGATGAGCCACTTGCTGTGTTGAATTTGTTGTTGTCTTATGTATGATATTTTTGCCCAGCCACTTTGTCTGCAGCCCCCAATGCAATGTGTTCTCGCTCACCTTGTCAGGGGATCCGGCAATTCTGTAACCTTTCCGCCGGACGCCTTCAATTAAATATCCGTCTTTTTCCAATTCTTTCATATGTTTCCAAATTGCACTGCGGGATATATTTAACTTTTCCGAGAGAAATTGTCCTGAGACATATTGATGATTACTTGTTTCAAGAAGCTCAATTAATCGGTAGCGTGTGGATTCCATTTCACCCATTCCTTTAATGCATTCTTGTTATTATTCAGATGTCCTGTAACGACTTGTTTCTCTATTTGCTTCAAAGTATCACCGATCCATGGTCCGGGTCGTTTGTCCGGGAAAAGCAGGCGCAGATCTGTTCCGTTAATCTCTAACGCCTGGCTAGAATGAATCGGAAGGCTATGAGCCATTTTATTAACAATTTGCTTAGATAAGCGGTTATCAAACAACACATTAACCAGTAAGACAAAGTCACTGTAGCCAGTCGTATGCAGGCCATATACAAGCCATGGATCCAACCCGCTACGTTCATAATAATACAACGCTTTAATAAAGGATTCTGCTTCAAATTTGATTCTATTGGAACACTTCCATTTTTTTGCCCAGGTATCAATTGAAATGGCCGGTTCGACAAAATGGAGCATAGCTATAACCGCCCCGAAAGACTGCAGCGGTTTGATAGGTTGCGGCAGCCGTTTCATAATCGCAGGGTTATCTTTAAAAACAGGCAAATGCTGCTCTACGTTTATCACCTTGAAATAATTCATGCCCGTTTCAATATATGCTCCTGCAAAGAATTTAGCGGTTTCCTGTAAAATGCGTTCCACTGCTATCGATTTCAATTCATTTATTACAGATTGCATTGCCTTTAATGTGTGTTTATTCAGTGAAAAGCCCAGCTGGCTTGAAAAGCGGAGTGCACGCATGATGCGTAAAGGATCCTCTTTAAACCGGTCATAACCATTGCCTACCGTACGGATGATTCCTTTTTGGATATCCTCCTGGCCATTAAACAGATCGATTATGACCCCCGTCTTGTCCATTGCCAGCGCATTGATCGTAAAATCACGCCGTTTTAAGTCCTGATCAATTGTTGTAACGAATTGAACGGAATCAGGATGCCTTTGATCGGTGTATTCATCATCAACCCGAAATGTCGTCACCTCATAAGAGTGATGTTCATACCGCACGATAACTGTCCCATGTTCCAGACCTACAGGGATGACTTTACTGAAAATCTCCCGAATGACATCCGGGCGGGCGGATGTGGCAATATCTATATCCCCGATGTGTCGACGCAACAATAAATCACGTACACAACCGCCGACAAAATAGGCCTCGTAACCATATGATTCGATTTGTTCCAATACCCCAATTGCTTGTCTGAACTGTTTGGTCCATTGCACCGGAATCACCATCTTCAGTGTTAATTCGTCATGAGCTGGTCATATAAATTGATATATTGCTGTACAATGTCCTGTGAATAGAAATAGGTTCGGGCATGTTTTAAAGCATTAACAGAAAATTGTTCTAACAGCGCATCGTTTTGCAGCAAATCAATGGCATATGCCGCAGCCTGATTAGTATCTCCAAGTTCAACGATAAACCCCGTTTCATTGTGCTTAATCACTTCGGGTATGCCGCCGATATTTGTGCCGATACAGGGAACCTCACACGACATCGCTTCTAAAAGGACAAGACCGAAGCTTTCTTTTTCAGACATGAGTAATTTTAAATCAGATATTGATAACAAATCACTGACATTTTTTTGTTTACCTAAAAACAATACACTATCAGTCAGGCCCAATTTTGCTGCAAGCTGATGCATTTCTGAATACTCTGGTCCGTCCCCAACTAAAAGGAGTTTTGCACGCATTTCTTCCTGAATCTGCTGAAATGTATAGATGACATCCTGAACACGTTTTACTTTACGGAAATTGGAGATATGAATGATGACTTTATCATCGGGATCGATGCCGTACTCATCCCGGATTAAATCGGCATCTGTTTTTGCATATTCCGCTTCGTTTACAAAATTATAAATGACCTGAATGTCTTTGTCGGCACCAACCACATCATGGGTTTGTTGCACGAGACTGTTGGATACGGCAGTGACGGCATCAGATTGTTCGATGCCATGACGGATCATTTTCTTCAGAGAATGATCGATCCCCAGAACCGTAATATCGGTCCCGTGCAGGGTTGTAACGATGCTTACATCATGTTTGGCTATATCTTTAGCCAGTATAGCACAGATTGCATGTGGCATTGCATAATGAACGTGAAGAATATCAAGTTGTTCCTGGTCGATGACTTCTGCCATCTTATTGGCAAGTGCCAGATCAAATGGCGGGTATTGAAAAACCGGATAATGATTAAGCTCAACCTCGTGATAATAAATGTTAGGATTAACTCCGTTTAACCGAAACGGAAGACTGGAGGTTATAAAATGAATTTCATGCCCTTGTTCAGCCATCAGCATGCCAAGCTCTGTGGCAATTATACCTGAACCACCGACCGTCGGATAGCATGTGATACCAATTTTCTTCATGTGATATTACCTTCTTGCTCTTTTTGTTTTACAATCTGACGCCATTCAAAGTCGCCCCTTGCCAGTGCATGGATCATGATTTCGGCTGCTGCGGGATTGGTTGCCAGCGGAATCAGATGAACATCGCACAATCGCATTAAGGCACTGACATCCGGTTCATGCGGTTGAGCAGTCAGTGGATCCCTGAAAAAGATAATGGCATCCATCTCATTACTAGCTATCTTTGCACCGATTTGCTGATCACCGCCCAGCGGACCTGACTGAAATCGGTGAACGGTCAATCCGGCACCTTCAGCAATCTTTTTGCCGGTCGTCCCTGTTGCGAACAGTTGGTGGTTTTCGAGAACATGTTTGTAGGCAATCGTAAAATGAATGACGTCCTGCTTCTTTTTATCGTGTGCAATCAAAGCGATATTCATCGTATCTCCGCCTATTCAAGAATATTCTCCAGTCCATAGATCAGTTTATCTAATTCCATCACTTTGTTGACAGACAGTTTAACACCTTCCATAAATGATGCACGGTTGTATGAGTCATGCTTGACTGTCAGCGTCTGTCCGGGTCCGCCGAATAACACTTCCTGATGCGCCATTAATCCTGGCAGCCGTACACTGTGAATGTGAATGCCATCTGTTTCAGCTCCCCGCGCACCGTTAAATGTTTCTTTTTCATTGGGGTGTCCCTGCTGTTTACTTTCACGTGTCTCCTGTATCATGTTTGCGGTTTTGACTGCCGTACCTGAAGGCGCGTCCAGTTTTTGATCATGGTGTTTCTCAACGATTTCAACATCAGGTAAATATTTGGCTGCCGTTTTGGCGAATTGCATCATCAGAACGGCTCCAACCGCAAAATTAGGAGCTATAATGCAGCCCGTGCCATGTGTTGCTGATAAATCCTCCAATGCTTCAATTTGTTCGTTTGTAAAGCCTGAAGTTCCAACAACCGGGCGGATGTCATACAGCAGAGACAGTTTCGTATGTTCAAACCCAATATCAGGAATTGTTAAATCAATAAACACATCGGCATCCGTCTCCTGAAAGCATTGCTCCGGATCTTCATAAATTGGAATGTTCAATGCGGGCAGGTTCTCAATCTCGTTTAGTGTTTTTCCTCCGTTTTTACGATCAATACAAGCAACAAGCTCGAATGATTCTTCATTATGTACCATCCGCACAGCTTCTGACCCCATCTTTCCGCGCGGTCCTGCTATTATGATTTTAATTTGCATGGTCTTAAACCTCCTGTTGTAATGTTTGTATCAGTCTGTATTATTTCTGCGTCCAGCGATCTTTATCTCGCGTTTCGATTTTGCCAATTGAACGCTCGAATGCTGCAGATAAATCAATATCAAGCGAGTTGGCAAAACAAGTTAAAACAAACATGATATCACCAAGTTCTTCTTCCACGGTGTTTTCTTCTTCCGTGGTCTTTTTTGGCTTTTCGCCGTAGTAATGATTGACTTCACGAGCCAGCTCACCGGTTTCTTCGCTAAGCCTGGCCATCAGACTTAAGGGTGAAAAATAACCTTCTTTAAACTGCCCGATATAATTGTCAACCCGTTTTTGGATTTCTTCCGTCGTATACCGCGGATGGTTTGCTGTCATTTAAATCGCCTCTTTATATAAATCTAATCTCTTTTTATGTTAGCTAAAAGGGCTCGTTTTGACAAATCATTGGGCTTTTGACTTTGCATGTTAATTGTCTATAATAGAAAAAGCATCTATTTGGATTGAATGGGAGGTTTATTGGTGATGCTCGGCTTAAAACTTAAAAATATTGTATTTATTCTGTTTGGATCAGCTGTTTTCTCGTTTGGGATTGTCCATTTTAATATGCAAAATAACCTTGGTGAAGGCGGATTCACAGGCATAACATTACTTTTGTATTTTTTATGGGACTGGGATCCGGCCATTTCCAATATTGTGCTTAACATTCCTGTCTTTTTCATCGGATGGAAATTTCTCGGACGCAATACATTTATTTATACAATTATTGGCACATTGGCCGTTTCACTGTTTCTGGCCGTATTTCAGATTAACCCGTTCGCAGTTGAACTGCAGTCGGATATGACGCTGGCAGCACTTTTTGCTGGGGTGTTCATCGGTGTCGGCCTGGGTATTATCTTTCGCTATGGCGGTACAACCGGCGGGGTTGATATCATCGCAAGGCTTGTCAATAAATATGCCGGCTGGAGTATGGGCAGGACGATGTTTCTTTTTGATTTCTTCGTCATAGCATCATCTATTGCTGCTTACCTTGACATGGTGCAAGGCATGTATACGCTCTTGGCTGTCTATATTGGGGCAAGAGTCATTGATTTTATTCAAGAAGGTGCCTATGCAGCACGCGGGGCAACAATCATCTCAAGCCAGAGTGATCAGATCGCTGATGCCATTATTAAAGAGATGGACCGGGGGGTAACGGTATTGGACGGCCGCGGGAGTTTTACTGGCGAAAAACGCGATGTGCTTTACTGTATTGTCGGAAGGAATGAAATCGTCCGGCTCAAAAATATTATAAATGAAATAGATCCGCATGCATTCGTCGCCATGAGCTCGGTACACGATGTCGTTGGCGAAGGATTTACATTGGATGAAAACAAAAACCCGATAGAATAACTATTCTCATATCAAAAAGGGATGACAACGATTTGTCATCCCTTCTACTATCATATATTTCCTATTCACCGCTGGCAGCATAAATAAGGATAAACCGAACAAGTTCAGCAACAGCAACCAACGCAGCTGCAACATATGTCAATGCGGCAGCATTCAAAACCTTTTTCGTTTCACGTTCTTCGTTATTTCGGATAACGCCTGTCGAAACAAGCTGTGCCATTGCCCTATTGGAAGCATCAAATTCAACCGGTAGTGTTACTAACTGGAACAAGACAGCTGCTGAAAAGAAAATGATACCAAGTAATAGCAGCCCCTGACTAAAGATCATACCAGCGATTATCAGGAAAATCGCCATATTCGATCCCGTTGCCGCTAAAGGAGCCAGTGAAGACCTAAAGCGCAGGAACGCATAGTCCTGTGCATCCTGAATGGCGTGCCCTACCTCGTGCGCTGCAATGGCAGAGGATGACATGGATTGTCCATGGTAATTATCACTTGAAAGGTTTACGGTTTTCTTTTTTGGATGGTAATGGTCTGAAAGAAACCCTTTCGTTTCACGAACTTCTACATTGTAAATACCGTTGTCGTTAAGAATCTTACGTGCGACTTCAGCTCCGGTCATACCGGATGACGTTGCTTTGTTTGCATATTTTTTATACGTGTTTTTTACTTTGGATTGGGCCCATAAAGGGATAAGCATTAATAGCGCAATATAAATGATATATCCGCCAATACCACCTAGCATGTTCATTCCTCCGTTATATTTATAGGATTTTAATACATTTCCTTAAGGTCAATTTTAGTCAAAAACTCATCAATCGTCAATTATTTGTGTCGTCCTCTGTTTGTTTCTTTTTTTCTCCTTTGTATTTTCTCCAGCTGACATAAGATAATGTAATCGCTATCGAACCGCCAACAATCCCCACCATCCAATAAAAGGGAGTCATGTTCACATTAGAGGCGGCTTTTGCTGTGAATGTTAACGGTTCATACGCTGAGGCGATGATTGGTGCTGACAGTTGTGTGTATACGAATATCCCGGTCATGACAATCAGCAAACTCTTCATGCATTTCATGGAGGTCACCTCACATAACATGTTCATAACTAATGTATGTGCGGCTATTCCATTATATAACTTGTCATCAAAGTGAATTTTTCAAATTAACTGTCAATAGATAGGCTATCCCAATCGATACGATACTCAACCAAAACGTAAAATAGCCAATTTCATTTATGTATGACATTAAAGATGCATACATCGGCATTTGCCCAAACACATAATCAATGACATCATTATGCAATGTCCAAATGGCTGCAACGACGATGTGCCGTAACTTAATCGCGTAAAAAGGTGCATAGAGCAATCCCTGAATCGCCATTGCCCCATGGGAAAACATAAGCATATAGCCTGTGAATCCCAGTGATCCTTCAATCATAAAGGTGAGCAAGTTCATGACAACTGCCCAGATGCCGTACTTAAATAGTGTGATCAAGGCAAGTGCCTCAATGTATGGGATATTTTTATTAAACAGAAAAAACACTAATACAATCGTAAAAAACAAACTTGCGGTAGGACTGTCAGGAACAAACAACAGGAATGTATCAGGCGTTTCGGATAATTGATATCGATACCAGTAATAACCGTAAGCAGTGCCAAATAAGTTAATGATAAACAACAGGAATAAGAACCATTTATCAAGGAGTATGTATTTAATCATTACAAAGTCCCTTCTTAGAAATGTTGGCTTATCGCCAAGCTTTAATGGCGAAAGCCTAAGATGATTAAAAAATCGTAGTAAAAACACCTTCACCAATTCTGTTTTGGTAAAGGTGTTTCACATCACATTATTGTTGTTGTTCATTCACCGAAACAATAAATTCAGCGAGTTTATTTAACTCTTCGTCCGAGCCTGTGAACTGTCCCGGCGGCATGGAGCCGATACCATTCTGGGCAATATTTTTAATTTCTTCAGCAGAACGATCAATTCCAATCAGCGGCGGACCGGCAGAACCACCCTGAAGATCTTCACCGTGACAACTCATACAGTTACTTTCAAATATTGCATACCCCTCGGATTCCTTGTCAATATTAGCCTGTTCTGATGGCGGGATTGGTTTATTCGCTTCAGCCCTTGATTCCCAGTCGACTCCGGAAGCAGATTGATAAGTAAGCCAGATGGTTGATATAAGCCCTAACAGCATCATGCCAACTGCAACTGGGCGCTGGTGCGGCCGTCTGCCTGGGCCTCTATCCAGGAAAGGTGCCAACAGCAATCCGCCGAAAGCTAATCCAGGGATAATAATGATACCAAATAAAATATATGGTCCACTTGCAAAGTCATACTTTAACAATTCATATAAGAATAGGAAGTACCAGTCCGGCAAAGGTATATATCCTGCATCAGTCGGATCGGCCATTCCTTCGAGCGGAGACGGATGTGCTAATGTCAGACATAGAAAGCCTACTAAAAACACAGCCCCTGCCAGCCACTCTTTTAACAGGAAATTAGGCCAAAATGCTTCTGTCCTGCCGGGATATTCTGAGTAATCTTTCGGTATATTTGGTTTGCGTTCCGTGGAGATTCGGGAATCCCCGACGAACTTCATTCCCTTACCCTTATGCACAGCTTAACCTCCTCTATTTATAGTGGTCCGGATATTCCCTGTCTGCGGATTAATATAAAGTGTACACCTAATAAGGCAAACAATGCAGCTGGCAGGAAGAAAACGTGAATTGCGAAGAATCGTGCCAATGTCTGTGCACCGACAATTTCTTCATCTCCGGCTAGCAATGTTTTTAATTCTTCTCCAATTATCGGAACATCCGCTGCGATATTCAACCCAACTTCTGTCGCAAAGTATGCTTTATTGTCCCAAGGCAGAAGATAGCCTGTGAAACCTAAGCCTAAGATGGTGAAGAATAAAAGCACGCCAACCATCCAGTTAAGTTCACGCGGTTTTTTGTATGCGCCCTGAAAGAATACGCGCAATGTATGTAGCAGTAACATGACGACAACAACACTGGCTCCCCAGTGATGCATACCGCGTACAATTTGGCCATGTGCGACCTCAGTCTGCAAGTAATAAACCGATCGCCATGCATTTTCAATATCCGGAACATAATACATGGTCAAAAACATACCGGACAGTATTTGGATAACCACTACGAAAAATGTCAATCCGCCAAAGCAATAAACAAAGGCAGAAAAATGGTGGGCCGGATTAACATGTTCAGGAACTTCGTGGTCTGCAATATCGCGCCATATAGGCGTAATATCCACACGCTCGTCTATCCAGTCATATAATTTTTGCAGCATTAGCCCTTACAACTCCTCTCTAAGTTGAGCTTTACCAAGGAACAACATTCCGTTTTCAACTTTATGCTCGTAAATATCCAAGCCGGCTGTCGGAGGTGTTCCAGGAACATTCTTGCCGTCTTTATAATACAATCCGTCATGACAAGGACAGTAAAACCGCTCCGGATGTTCCTCGCTGCCTTCCCATGAAACAACACAGCCAAGGTGCTTACAAATCGGGGAAAGTGCAACTATTTCACCATTGTCATTTTTAAAAACCCATGCAGACTTGGTGACTTTGGATGTATACCAGCCATCAACTTGTTCAATTTCCCAATCAATACGCTGAGGTTCGTTTGTAATATCTTCTTCAGCCAGCTGAACATTGGTAAAATCGCCTTCAGACGACCCCGACTGCAACACAGGGTCAATTGCCATCCTTAATGGTGAAACCATCAGGCCTGCTGCCATAAAACCGCCTACACCTGTAAGTGTATAGTTCAAAAATTGTCGACGGGATACTGGTTGCTTGTCTTCGCTCATGATTTCCCCCCCCTCTATACATTTTTCACGGACAAGTTTATTAAATCAGATTACTAGGACAATACCATGATAGCGCAATCTGATGAGCGGGTCAATATAAATCCATTTGCACTTTCACCGGGAATCTCATGAAATGATTCATTTTAAGAACAACCGCCAAATTTTTCACCTAAACCCGGAGATTTTGTTAGTTATTATCCTTCCAATACGAACGAATAAGCTCGCACACCTGTTGGACCTGACTTCGGATAACCGACTGTCTTTCCTTGGCTTGCATTGATTCAGTCACGGCGCCGGGAAGCCAGATTAAGGTCCCCTTCATGTCCTGTTCAAACTTCTTCCAGCCAGCATCAGATGTTATGAAAAACAAATGATCGAAAGGCTGTGACCGCGTGTCATCAACCCATGAATTGATCCGTGTCACTTCTGTTTCCTTATCGGCGGACTTTAAATAATTGTAGTTCGGAGACAACATAACCCTGCCGGTTATTTCCTTTTCAAGTTCCCGGGTAAAAACTGACAATACTTCGCGTTGAAACGCATCTTTTTCAAGACTTGAATCAGTTGAATAGTGAAAAGGTATTAAAGGTAAAATGACGGTGTCAACATATTCTTTTGCCTGAATATATTGCTTTAAATCCTGTTTCGTCCATTCCATAGTATACTACCTCCTCTCCTCTCTATACTTAAAACAGAGAAAAAATTCATATAGCTTATATGTTATCCTAATAAGACAAAAAAAATCAACCTATTGTATAGGTTAATAAGGCTAATTTGATTTGCTCCGTTCCAATTTATGTAGTTGTTCAGATAATTCAGTGAACGTTTGCCGGTCCCGCTCATCTAAAGCGCTGTCAATTTTTTCCCAGAGTGATTTACGCCGGGAATCATAAATGGCTTTATCTAATAATTGTTTTGCCATTTTCTGATCCGCTTCTGTTATGAAGTATTCATCCGGAATAAACGGGTTTTCAACAAGTACCGCGGCATAAAAAATACTCTGGTGGGACTTATTAAAATTCAATTGAATATATAAGGGCTCATGCTGATTCATGCGAATGTCATGAAAGGGCTTTTCGGCATCGGTTGTTACTAATTGCTTTTTGTAAAAGCGGAACGGTACTTCATCAGAACAGTTGCTGGTTATGATTAATCCGCGCGGACAAAATTTAGCTTCTCGGACGAAATGAACATTTGACAGCAGTTTGTTATGGTTGACAATATAGTTGAGAATCCACACACTTTCCCGCTTTTTTAGCTGGTAGTTGTTTAAAAACCATTGAATAAAGCTTTTTTTATCCTTTACAGACACAGGAGTTTGCATTGATGTAACGAACCTCCTTCAAATATAACGTTCATGTGGACTATATATCTTCCGACTGCTTTAACCGTTGTACGAATTCCTCAATTTCTGGATCCAGCGGCTGCAGATGCAAGTAGGCTTCAAAGATCTGGATGGCGTTATCGATCCTCCCTTCCTCCGTCAGGAAATAGCCGTATTCTTTCAGGAAATCGCTATCCTGGTTTAAGCTATTATATGCTTCCTGGTAATGTTTTAATGCATTGTTATACGATTCCAATTCATTATACGCCCGGGCAAGTTCCCATTCATAAAGCGGGTCACTGGCCCCCATATTTTTGATCTCGTTAATCAGATCAACGATGCTATCTTCTTTTCCCTGTTGCTTAAATAATTCAATTAAAAATAAAATGGCTTCTTTATAATCCGGATCAAGGGTTACAGCTTCCCTCACCCATTTTTCACTTTCTTCATCTTTATTTAACTGGTGCGCCATTGAACCTGCGAAAAAGTACAGTTCTTTATTAAATTCATCAATTTGAATCCCCTGTTTGGCCGTTTCGTATGCCTCGTTAATCATTTCTTCCTCTTCATAAGCTTTTGCCAATTGATAATATGCGGTATGGTAATACATATCCTGTTCAATTACATGCTTCCAGGCCTGAATGGCAATATCCCGCCGGCCTGCATGTAAGGCAGTAAAACCGTATTTGAAGAGAGTATCCGGATCCTCACTATCAATGCTCTGGTAAGTCTCCAGGGCAATTTCATATTCACCTGATGCTGCGTAAGCTTCTGCCAGCCGATCATTAATCGATACGTTGGCGATTTCTTTTTCAACCGGGAGTATTTTTTCATAATACGTGATGGCTTCCCGATAATCCCCATTTGAAAAGAGCAATTCTCCCAGCGCAAAATCAATAATCGGCTCATTCGGTTCGTAATGTTTTGCACTTAATAATTTTTGTTCAGCTACCTCGAACAATCCCTGAGCCTGATATAAATCCGCCAGTTGCATGAGTGTTTGCACATATGCGGGGTCATCTTCTTCGATTTCATTAAGCAGGTTTATAGCTTCCTCATCATTGTCCTGCTCGATATAAACGTCCGCTAGCATGATTTTTATTTCACTTTCTTTCGGAAAACGATTTGATAATTCCTCCAAAAGATCAATAGCTTCTGTTAAAAATCCCCATTGAATATATAATTCTGCGATGGTGAATTTATCTTCATCATCTGCTTTGGGCAAATATTCTTCAAGTAATGCAATCGCCTTGTCCGATTCTTTGGCCTCCATCAGATGAACGGCTTCCATTATGGTACTGTCCATTAAGAACATCCTTTCAATTCTGCGTACATATCTTTTGATTATTTCATCATATCGAAAACAATTTGTTTATTCAAGGACAAAAATTGTGAGCACAAAAAGGGAACCTGTGCTTTAACAGATTCCTTATTGACATTATCCTTTATCGGTTATGCTGTTTAAATGCTTAAAAAAGTCGGGGTAGGAAATAGCTATCGATGAAATGTCATCAATTATGACGTTTTGTTTCGTGATCAAAGATGCAATGGCATGCATCATTGCAATTCGATGGTCATTATATGCTGCTACGCTTCCGCCACTAAGTCCGGAAACGCCGTTAATGACCATTCCATCTTCGGTTGGTTTGATATTGGCACCAAGACGGGATAATCCGTCTGTGACCGCTTCGATCCTGTCTGTTTCCTTAAGCCGCAGTTCTGCGGCATCCCGTATCACTGTTTCACCTTCTGCCTGTGTGGCTGCTAATGCAATAATCGGGATTTCATCAATTAATCTTGGAATGATGTCACCGTCTATGACGACACCTTTAAGTTTTTGAGATGAAATTGTAACATCTCCGAATGCCTCGCCACCAGTTGTTTGTTTATTTGAAATGTCAACTGCAGCTCCCATCTTCCTCAGTACGTCTATGATGCCAGTGCGGCTGTCATTCAGACCTACATTTGTTAAAGTCAGTTTGCTACCCGGTACAATCGCAGCAGCTGTCATAAAGAATGCTGCAGAAGAAATGTCCCCTGGCACGTAAACATCGGTCCCCTTTAAAGTCTGTAGGTTTGTGATACGGATTTGATGATCTTTAGTAATTATATCAGCACCAAAAGCCTGCAGCATATTTTCCGAATGATTTCTCGAAGCAGTTTCTTCAGTTACATTTGTAACGCCTTCCGCCAGCAATCCTGCCAGAAGGACTGCTGATTTAACCTGAGCGCTTTTAACTGGTAGTGTATAATCGATGCCCTTAATATTCCCGCCTCTTATCGCCATCGGTAAATATGAACCGTCTGAGCATCCGTCAGATTGCACTCCCATCTTTCTCAACGGCGTTACAACACGATCCATTGGCCGCTTAGTCAGCGAGGCATCACCATAAACGGAAGTGAAAAATGGCAGGCCTGCCAGGACTCCGAGCATTAGTCTGGCAGTGGTGCCTGAATTTCCAAAATAAAGAGGCTCTGCAGGCTCTGTAAAATGACTGGGACCTTTGCTGTTTATTTTAAGTGAATTGCCTTCTTGCTCAATAGATACACCGAACTGCCTGAAAGCTTCCACTGTCCGCAAACAATCCTGACCGGTTAAAAAATTCGTGATGTTCGTGGTCCCTTCTGCCAGCGCGCCCAATATGACAGCCCTGTGGGATATCGATTTATCTCCCGGTACGTTAAGTTGCCCGATAATTGGACCGGATAAAGGTGTCAACGTTACCTCGTTCAATAGGGATCACCTCTCTTGTTATTCCTCAAGCATTAGATCATAACCATATTGCTGTAAAATCTGATAGCTTCTCTGCTGCTCATCTTTGGTCGAGACACTCAGCCGCAAAACACCAGTGATGCCTTCGCGTATTTCCAGGATTCTTATGTTGGTAATGCTGATTTCATTTTCTGCAAGTATGTTTGCTACAGAAGCAATAGCACCCGCCTGATCACGGATATCAACATACAGATCATAAAAAGCCGGAAAAGCTCCCTTTTCCTGAGTGCCCAGCCCGTCGCGGAATTCCTTTGCCTGCTCTAAATAGGCTGTCAGTTCCGATTTGCCATCATTTTGGAGCATCGTCCTTAACGCGGTCATTTCATTCATCCAATCATCGATCATCCGCACCATTTTTTGTTTATTGTGATAAAAAATATCCTGCCATAGCACCGGATTTCCCGAAGCAATTCTCGTAACATCACGGAATCCCCCGGCAGCAAGCTTTGGGATAAATTCATATGTCTCCTCCCATTTTTTGGCCTGCCGAACAAGTGCAGATGCAATCAGATGGGGAAAATGTGAAATAACACCTGTCATGTCATCATGTTCATCAGCCTTTAATTCGATCATACGGCTTTTTGAAGCCTGCAACAGACTTTTAAGCGTTTCTACCGCGAATGGCGGACAGTATTCAGCTGGTGACAGTACATAAATGGCATTTTCGAATAGATGCCCCTTGGCTGCCTTAATTCCCCGCTTATGCGATCCCGCCATAGGGTGACCGCCGACGAACTGTATGTGCGAGTTTGTTAATGTGTTTGCTTTCTCAATGACCGGCTTTTTGACAGAGGACACATCGGTAACGATCACGTCTTGCTCAAAAGTCATCTCATCCAGCTGAGTCAAAAATTCAAGTGTTTCGGTAATTGGTGTTCCCAGTATAATGACATCAGCTTTTTTAGCAGCTTGTGCAACATTTGTGCTGGATTCATCAATGATTCCGTTCATCAAAGCAAATTCAAGTGTTTTGGAGTTTATGTCATAGCCAATAATATAGTTGTCTTCAGATTCATGAAGACTCCGGGCCAAAGAACCGCCAATCAAGCCAAGTCCGATGATTGTAACTGTTGTTTTCACGTCAATAATCCCTCATTTACTTTCTGATGCAGCTGGTACAGGACGTCCTGTAACTCTTGCATATCCTTTTCAGTGCCGATAGTCACCCGGATTGTTTCAGAGGAACCTAATCCTTCGACTGGACGGACGATGAACCCGTTTTCCTGTAAAAAGTGAAATGCTTTTTTACCACTGATCGGGGTAGACACCAGCAAGAAGTTGGTCTGGGAATCATAGAAAGGCCAGCCGATTGAATTCAGAAATTGTTCGAATGATTGTTTTATTTTGTTATTGCGGCTTATAGAATCTTTCAGAAATTCATCATCATCAAGAGCGGCGATTGCTGCTTGTTGAGCAATTGATGAGGTATTAAATGGACCTCTGACTACGTCAAGCCTTGGTATTAACTCTTCGTTTGCAATGCCGTAGCCTATCCGTAATCCTGCCAGCCCGTACGCTTTGGAAAATGTACGCAGAACCACTAAATTTTTATATTGGTGCAAATGTTGCAAGACATCCGGCTGCTTTTGACTGTCAGCATATTCAAAATATGCCTCGTCCAATACAACCAGTATATCCGACGGGCATTTTCCCAAGAATTCATACAAGTCATCCCGCGGTATAAGAGCTCCTGTCGGGTTATTCGGTGAACACAGCCAGACAACGTTTGTATTATCGTCAATAACCTCCAGCATCCCCTGAAGATCATGATAACCGTTTATTGTGGGTACTTCTTTGACTTCGGCACCTTCTATAAGCGCATTGTGTTTATACTGCGGAAATGTCGGGGCTGCCATGACCGTATTGACACCAGGATATAAATAAGCGCGTCCGATAATCTGTACAACCTCGTCTGTTCCATTCCCAAAGATCAGCTGATGTTCGGAAACCTCTAATTTATTTACAAGCGCCGTTCTCAGTTTCGACGTATAACCGTCAGGATAAATATTCAGGGCAGGCTTCTGTCCGGAAAGATAATCATCCACTTTCCTGGAATAACCAAACGGATTTTCATTAGATGCCAGCTTGACAATCCGGTTCAGCCCATATTCTTTTTTTACTTCTTCAGTCTGTTTCCCAGGCTGATAAGGTGTCATTTCTTTTAATATTTGTTTGCTTTTCATTCCGTACCGCCCCTTATGAATGATTTTGTGCAAGTTCTTTTTGAAAGTCATACAAATATTCCAATAAATCTTCATCGCTTATTTCCATTAACGCTGGTTTGGTCATATCTTCTAAAAGTACCATTTGAATTGTAGTGCGTAATGTTTTTTTATCTTTTTTCATTTTTAACAGTATATCCTCCGGCTCTATATCAGGTATATTTAGTGGATACCCATTTTGTTTAAGCCAGGAAACCAACTGTTCATACGGGAGTTCCGCGGAAAATGCTTTTTTACTTACCCTGAAAGCAAACAGCATCCCCAGTGCTACTGATTCCCCATGTGTTCGGTATCCATACCCTTGTAGTGACTCCAGAGCATGTCCCAATGTGTGGCCGAGATTAAGATGCTTTCGGATACCTGATTCACGCTCATCGACCTCCACAATTCCGGCTTTGATGTCGATGCCTCTAAGTAATTTGCCGGAAAGGTCCTGACTGGATAGTGCGGAAAGATCATCCTTGATTAATGAATGATATAAGTCCTCATCCGCCAGCAAGGCTTCTTTCAGCAGTTCTGCATAACCGGATCTGATTTCATGATCAGGCAATGTATGAAGGGTCTGAACATCATAGATCACAGCAGCGGGAGCATGAAAGCTGCCGATCAGGTTTTTTCCCTGTTCATGATTGATGGCGACTTTTCCGCCTACACTGCTGTCATGAGCAAGGATTGTTGTCGGCATTTGAATGAAGTCGATCCCCCGCATGAATGTAGCAGCAGCAAAACCTGCGACGTCGCCGACAACCCCGCCTCCAAGTGCGATCATAACCGACTGTCTATCAAGGCCATACTCAATTGCTTTTGTATGCAGCTGATAAAACGTATTAATGCTTTTGGCTCTCTCTCCCGCCGGAATCACATGGGAAAAAACAGTTTCCTTTGACAGACTTTTCTCGACATCCGGCAAATAACGGGCAGCAACCGTTTCATCTGTAATGATTAAAATGGATGAATAGGACTTAGGCAAATACCGGCATATTTCGTGCCGAAGATTTTCCCCGATATAAACAGGATAAGAATGAGATGCTGCCGTAATATTAGTTTCTTCCATCAGAAGCACCTTATTTCTTCCCGATAATTGTCAATTGCCTGCTTAAGTTTTGGAAACTGATCACTTGGAAATTGTTCGGTGATGGCTTTTGCTACTTCAAAGGCGACAATATGTTCCATGACAACTGACGCCGCTGGTACTGCACAGGAATCTGACCGTTCAATGCTTGCGTTGAATGGTTCTTTTGATTCGATGTCAACACTTTGGAGCGGTTTATAAAGTGTAGGTATCGGCTTCATGACACCTTTAACGACAATAGGCATTCCGGTAGTCATGCCGCCTTCAAACCCGCCGAGACGATTTGTTTTCCGGTAGTATCCCTCCGTTTCATCCCAGGCAATTTCATCGTGCACTTCACTGCCATTTTTCCGCGCTGCTTCAAATCCGAGTCCGAACTCGACGCCTTTAAAAGCGTTGATGCTGATGACACTTCCTGCTATCCTGCTGTCAAGTTTCCGGTCGTACTGGACATATGATCCAAGACCTGCCGGGACCCCTTCAACAAATACCTCCGCAACACCGCCAATGGAATCACCATCTTTTTTAGCCTGATCGATGGCGTCCATCATGTCCTGCTCGACCTCTTTATCCAATGTACGGACCGGCGATTCTTCAGACAACTGCTGCCGTTCTGTCATTGTCAAGTCAGGCTGGTCGCCAGCAATGATACCACCTATTTCTTTGACATAACCGGAGACCTGAATACCTAGATGTCTCAGCAGTGTTTTAGCAACAGCTCCGGCAGCTACCCGGGCGGCTGTTTCTCTTGCCGAAGAACGTTCCAGCACATTGCGCATATCCCGATGGCCGTATTTTAATGCGCCATTGAGATCAGCATGTCCCGGTCTGGGCCGTGATACAGTCCTTCTTAATTTCCTGTCGGCTCCTTCTTCAATCGGATGTTCTCCCATTATATCCACCCAATGTTTGAAATCATCATTATGTATAACCAATGAAATTGGTGATCCGAGTGTGTAACCATGCCGAACCCCGCTGGTAATTTCAGCCATGTCTTTCTCGATTTGCATCCGTTTACCGCGGCCATGACCTTTTTGTCTCCGGCGCAGTGAATGATTAATATCATCCTGCAGCAAAGGCATATTGGCTGGGATACCTTCAATTACTGTTGTTAATTGCTTGCCATGTGATTCTCCTGCTGTCAGATAACGCATGGAACATCCTCCTTTACAAAATTCATTCTTTAATTATTTGTATTACTATATCATAAATTGACTATTTTTTGTTGCACTTTAAGAAATTTTGAAATTTGATAGGGTCAAAGTATGTAAAAACTGATACTGTTATGTGCCCCGATACACAAAAGCCCCCGTTCTTAAAAACGGAGGTTCTAATGAATCTTCTATAAAAGTTGTTGTTGGAATGGCTATGTTTTAATAAATCCACTCACTGTCCTGTTTGGTATAAGTCACGATTTCCTTGCTGTTGAAAAACAGACCGATTTCCTTTTCTGCGCTTTCAGGCGAATCGGAACCATGGATAATATTTTTTCCTACTGTCATGCCATAATCACCACGGATCGTTCCGGGTGCTGCTTCAAGCGGGTTTGTTTTCCCCATCATGTCACGGGCTATAGAAATAACATTTTCACCTTCCCAGACCATGGCAAATACTGGTCCTGATGTGATAAATTCGACTAATTCACCGAAAAATGGCTTGTCCTTATGTTCCCCATAGTGCGTTTTAGCCAATTCATCAGTTATTTGCATTAATTTAGCACCTGTCAGTTTAAAACCCTTTCGTTCAAAACGGTTTACAATTTCACCTGTTAAATTACGCTGGACACCATCCGGTTTTACCATTAGAAATGTTTGTTCCATTCTCTGCACCTCTTTTGTATGTATTTTCTTTTGTCAACCGTTAAAATTTTAACAAATATTCACCTGAATAACAATCAATCTATGATCGTCTCCTGCCAATATACTTTGCGATACTCTGAAGTGTATGTTTTGCCTTATAATCCGGTATTCCATCCAGTTCTTTTAATGCTTTTTGCAAATAATGATCACTGATACGGTATGATTGCTGGATCGCATCGGTTTTCTTCAGTTCTACAATTATCTGACCCATATCGCGCTCATTTACTTGCTCCGGATTAGAAAACGTATCCATTAAGCGCGTGTAAAATGACGTATCTTTCATAGCAAACAGAACAGGAAGTGTAACATTCCCCTGCAGGAGGTCATTTCCGGCTGGTTTGCCCAATTCGGTCTCAGACGCTGTGAAATCAAGGATATCATCGATGATCTGATAAGACATCCCGATGTAATAGCCATAACGGAATAATCTTTGGGCGTTTTCCGCCGGTGTATCTGAAGCAATTGCACCCAGTTTACAGCTGGTGGCGATTAATAAGGCGGTCTTTCGTTTAATTCTTCGCAAATAATCACGCAAATTCTGATCCCAATTATACTTATCTCTGATCTGCTCAATCTCACCTGCAGAGAGTTGAACCATCGTTTTGGAGAGTACGCGATGTGCAGCCGGATTTGAGAGTGTTGTAATATTTTCAAGCGCCCGGGCTAAAATGAAATCACCGGTATACATCGCAACGCGGTTGCCATATAACTGTTTGATAGTAGGTTTTCCGCGGCGCAAAGGGGCATCGTCAATCACATCATCATGCACCAGTGATGCCATATGTATCAGTTCAAGTGATACAGCAACTGTCTTTGTCCGGTCAATATCGAAATTTCCAAGCTGTCCGCATAACAAGACAAAAACAGGGCGGATTCTTTTTCCCCCTGCCTGCAGCAACCTTGTGGAAGATTCACGTAATATATCGTGATCGGATTGAATTGCCTCAGTTAAAGCATGTTCAATTATATCCAGTTCTTTTTTTAGATGCCCGTATGTTTTCGTTAGTTTCATGCATGTCACCTTTTATCGTCATTCTTTTGTACCCATATGCATGGCAGCCACACCGCCTGTATATTGTTTTACGCTTACCCGGGAAAAACCGGCTGAATAAAACATTTGCTTCAGTTTTTGTTTATTGGGGAAATTTTTTGCTGACTCGTGCAGCCAGGCATATTCCTCATAGCTTTTGGCAAACATTTTTCCTAATAAAGGCATAATAAAGCGGAAATACAAATAGTAGCCCTGACGGAATCCAATCAGTGTCGGCTGTGATGTTTCAAGACATACTGCTTTGCCTCCGGGCTTTACGACCCGGTACATTTCTTCTAACACCGTCATGTAGTCAGGAACATTACGTAAACCAAACCCGATTGTAACATAGTCGAATGTGTTGTCATCGAATGGCAGCTTCATTGCATTCCCCTGGAGAAAAGACAGCTGTTTGTATTGCAGGGATTCATTTTTCTTCTCGGCGACCGACAACATATTATTGCTGAAATCAAGGCCGATAACCTTTCCGCTGCTGCCAACTGCTTCAGCGAGTGAAATCGACCAGTCACCGGTTCCGCAACATACATCAAGTGCCGCAGAACCTTCTTCAACAGCCATACGCTTCATGACATCCTTGCGCCATGCTTTATGACGCTGAAACGAAATGATTGAATTCATGGAATCGTATTGACCGTATATTTTTTCAAAAACGTTATGAACCCGTTCCTCTTTAGATTGCTGCTGCATAGATTACCCTTCTTCCGCCATTGAACTATTATTTTCTTTTATGGCACTCCTCATCCAGCTTCTGATAGATGAAAGATGTGCCGGAAAATGAGCAAGACTATCCCCAAGGTTTGATGATTCCTTTCGGATGAATGATTCAATGGCATCCAGAGCTTCCTTATGGCTGTTTGCCGGGAATTGTGCAGCCCAGGTTCCCAAAGCCGCTTCAAGTCCCGAATCCCCGGCGGAATTCCTAGCATTGATTAATCGTTTCGTAATTAACCATTCCGCTGCAATGCCACTGATGATGGACTCTCCTGCAAATGCCGCAATCCGGGTAATCAGAAGCGTTTCTACCTGTTTAAAAACATGGATAAACGTTTCAGCTGAAGAGATATCTTTATAATATAATTGCATTTTGCATTCGTTAATATCTGTAATGGCCGTGGCCAGTACCTGAATCATTCTGACTTCTTCAATTTCTGAAAGAAGAAAGTAATATAAGCCACTATAATAGTCTCCTGCCAGCACGGCTAATTGTTTTGATTTTTCATCGTTTTCTTCCGGCAGAATATCATCTGAATTTTGAACTGAATCATGTGTATCCAGTGCCATCTGGATAAGCATTGCCGTAACGATATATCTTTCCTTTTTATATTCCGGTAAAGAGGTATTATTTAAAATGAAGGTTAAAACATGTAATTTATCCTCATTTAAAGCAGGTGTCTTTACATATTGTTCGATATAGGCATGATGCATTTTTTCTTTTATTAATGCCTTAAGCTTATCTATTTCAATGTTGGATGTTTGCAAAACAACCACCTGTACCCTTTCATCCATTTCAGAAATCATACTGCTATTATAGCATAATCTGTGTGTGTTCCGTAACTATAAAGCTAAGCTTGCGCATTATCCGTTAATCATTGCTCATTTCGCCATGACTGGTCTGTATAACAGCTTTTCCCCTGACTTTAACAGCTGAGGTATGCTCCGTGAATTGTGCAATCATCACTTCATTTTCATCCAATTTTTCTGAATGATGGAATCGGGTATCCGAACCCCTGGTTAATCCGATAACATTGACACCATCCTCTAAAGCCTTGATCACAAAAAAATCATTCTGCTCCAACGGCAAATACTCCTTTCCGAATAGGTTTAGCGATCTCTTCGAATATAAATTTGAAATTGGAAAAATATCCATCTATGTACATTGCTGGGAAACGCAGCTTGTCGCTAAGCTTTAATGGTGAATATGCAGTTAAGAAAGTATTTGTACTTTCTTAACTGCCAAAAAAAGAGCACGCAATCACGTGCCCTTTTGCTATAAGCCCTATGTAAGAAAATATTATTTAACACTTTCTTTAAGGGCTTTCCCTGGTTTGAATGCAGGAACCTTGCTTGCAGGAATTTTAATTTCTTCCCCTGTTTGCGGGTTACGTCCTTTACGTTCAGAACGCTCGCGTACTTCAAAGTTCCCAAAGCCAATAAGTTGTACTTTTTCACCTTGTTTAAGTGAATCCATGACAGATTCGAAAACTGCATCTACAGCTTTTGTAGCATCTTTTTTGGAAAGGTCGCTTTTTTCTGCAACAGCGTTTACCAAGTCTGTTTTATTCATGACATTCACCTCCTCCCGAAGTGTCTTTTACGACATTGGAACAAATTGTTAACTTACTCTCATTTGTTCCCGAATTGCCTTTTTTTATACCTAATGTCACCAAATTGATTGATGACAAGGCTTATATTAACCGACATTGGAACAAAATTCAACAATAAATGCCTAATTTATCGGGTTTTTGTTCATTTTTGGCTATAATCCCCGATAAATGTGGTGATTATAGTCTGAACAGTTTGAAGATTAATGCTACAATATCCTTATTATGATATACGACATAAAAGCCTATTCTCCTGCCTCTGAGAGAAAAAAATTATATTTTTCTCCCCATTAATAAAACAAAAAAATAGCAACTATGTATAGCTGCTATAAAATAATGGCTATTAACCCGCCGGATCCTTCGTTGATAATCCGTTCCAGTGTATCTTTTAATTTGTATCTTGCATTTTCCGGCATCAATGAGATCTTCGCTTGAATACCTTCTCTGACAATTGAGCTCAATGACCTTCCAAAAATGTCTGATTCCCATATGGACAATGGGTCTTCTTCAAAGTCCTGCATTAAATATCTTACTAATTCTTCGCTTTGTTTTTCAGTGCCAATAATAGGCGCAAATTCAGACTCAACTTCAACTTTTACCATATGAATGGACGGGGCAATGGCTTTAAGTCTGACACCAAACCGGGAGCCCTGGCGGATGATTTCCGGTTCATCCAATTTCATATCCTCCAGTGTAGGTGCTGCAATACCATAACCGGTCTGTTTAACCATTTGCAGGGCCCCTGCTACTTGGTCATACTCGCGCTTGGCATGCGCAAAGTTCTGCATAAGCTCTAGCAAATGGTCTTTCCCCCTGATCTCTTCACCGACGATTTCTTTCAGCACTTCGTCATACAAGTAATCCGGAGCATGCAAGTCTATTTCTGCTATCCCGTCCCCCATTTCAATTCCAGCTATATTTGCTTTATCGATATAGTCGTAATCGGCGAAATGGTCTACTATGTGGTCAACATCCCTGAGCCGTCTTATGTTCTTCACAGTCGACTGGATCGCATCCTGATAGTTGCGCTGCAGCCAATGTTCCTCATTAAGCACCATTACCCAGCTTGGAAGATTCACATTAACTTCCAGCACCGGGAATTCATATAGAGCTTCACGCATGACATTGTAAACATCATGTTCAGTCATTGTTTCTACATTCATTGCCACGACCGGGATGTCATATTCCTCCGCTAGTTCCTGGCGCAATAGTTCTGTTTCCTGACTTGTCGGCCGTGCTGAGTTGATAACCAAAATAAATGGCTTGCCGACTTCTTTCATTTCTTCCACGATCTTTTCTTCCGGTTCCTGATAATCTGCCCGTGCTATCTCCCCGAACGTTCCATCAGTCGTGACAACGACACCGATGGTTGAATGCTCCTGAATAACTTTTCTTGTTCCGATTTCAGCCGCATCATGGAAAGGTATCGGGTCTTCATACCATGGTGTATTAATCATTCTCGGCCCATTTTCATCCTCAAACCCTTTGGCACTTTCAACAGCATACCCGACGCAATCCACCAGACGGACGTTGACATCAAGCCCTTCATCAACATGCATTGATACTGACTGATTTGGAATAAATTTAGGCTCAGTTGTCATAATTGTCTTTCCGGCTGCACTTTGCGGTAGTTCGTCCTGAGCTCTGCCGCGTTCACTTTCATCTGCAATGTTCGGCAGAACGCCTAACTCCATGAAATGCTTAATAAAAGTTGATTTTCCGGTCCGGACAGCTCCTACAATACCAAGATAAATATCTCCATTCGTCCGTTTTGAAATATCATTGAAAATATCAACTCTCTCCAAATGATCCCCTCCCAATCTCCTTTTCAAGAATCAAAAACACCCTACGTATTATTGACATTACAAGTCTATGATGTTGTCCTATCAAATTATGACTTAATTATTCCTGAAAGAGGCAAAAAGATATAAAACGTTTATAAAATGAAATAAATCCCTTGCAACACAATATATGTCACAAGGGATTTATTATGATGATTTATTTTATTTTGATGATGTATCAAAAACGGGCTCCCCGTCCCTGAGGGTATATGGTAGCGAATAGGCCGGCACAAACGGTGTGTTTTCCGCTAACAGGTACCGAATGTCATCTCCTTCGTTAAAGTTATGCTCATACTCGTCAAGAGCACTGGTTAAATCGATACGGTAATCAACATAAAGATTGCCCTCTGTATCCATTATGATTGGAAGGTTTTCCTTGGAATACGGACTTTCAACATGAGGCGGGGATTCGAGCCCCAGTTTTTCATGATCTATCCGGAAAATACCATCAGCTATTTCTTCGCCGAACGGGGGATAAATATGTTCGTTGCGATAAACATTAAGTTTTACAGCAACTTCCCTGATGGCGTCCGATATACGCAAATCAATCAGTTTCACGCGTGGATCATCTTCCGGTGTGATAATGGAATACTGATAAATCCCCCCGTTTTGATAGGCAGTACCGGGAATTTCGGTCATAATGTTCTGTTCTTTCAACGCCTGGAAATCAATTAAATATTTTCGAAACACGGGCGTATCACTGGACTTGGTTCGAATCGGCAGCAGTCCTTGGTTCTGTTCATGGTATTGATTCACTGCTGATTGTACTTTTTTCAGCTGCGATTGATTCGGCTGTGCATTTTTCGATAATTCGCTATCTGGAAAAAGGCAGCCGGTCAACAGAATTACCATTAATAATGGCCAGAGCAGCCTGATGTATGTATTCTTCATCACCCTAACCCTCCTATGCGGTCGGGCCGCTAAAAACGATATACAAAATGATAATGGCGCCAATGATTAGTGATAAATACGCCAGAAGCGTTACAATCGCTGAGAGGACGCCTTTTAATTTATACCTGCTAAGCAATATGAGTCCCATCGCCAGAAGCAATAGTCCCATGCCACCGAATGAGATCCACATATTCAGCATGCTTTCGGACATAACATTCACTCCTATTTAAACATACACGCATTATTATAACATATGAGACGGAGCAAAGACATAAAAAATCCAGGATGAAGGGGGCTGGCTTCATCCCGGAATGACTAAATAATACCCACAGCAACTCTATCCATGAATGCTTGTGCGATTTATTTTATGCGAGCATACGAATCAATGTATCCTCACTTGCCCAGTTATCTTACTTTTTAAACATTTTGTTCAGCGTCTGCATATCTACTGGCATATTATTCTTCGTGATTGATTCCACAATTTTGTCTTCTTTTGCTTTGGAAATGGGTTGGTTCGCTAGTTTTGACAACCGTCGGACCAGATTTCTGACTGTCTTTTCATCCGAAAAGTCAGCATTTTTTACAGAGTCTGCCACTTTGTGGATTTCGTTTGGGCTGATATCCGAATTCTGCTGAACCTTATCGAACAGATTGTCTTGAAATTTACTCACATGCTCGCCTCCTTGCATAATCATTTCAACATATTATATGCAAGGCAGGCGATTAAGTGTTATTTCGCGTAACTAGCACGCAGGAATGAAGCGATATCGTCCATTTCATCCCGTTTGTCCCGGCTCATTAATTGTTCGACTACATCTTTGGGCTTCTTATCATTGAAAAGAATTTCATATAGCCCTTCAGTGATTGGCATTTCAATCTGCTGGTCACTGGCGAACTGGTAAGCTGCTTTGGTTGTACGCACACCTTCAACAACCATCCCCATTTGTTCGAGAACCTCATCCAGTTTTTCTCCTTTTCCTAGAAGGTTGCCTGCGCGCCAATTCCGGCTGTGAGGGCTTGTACATGTAACAATCAGATCACCGACACCCGGCAGACCCAGAAATGTCAGCGGGCTTGCTCCAAGCGAGGCCCCCAGCCTGGCTATTTCAGCTAGACCTCTTGTGATAAGAGCTGCTTTGGCATTATCACCGTATCCCAAGCCATCGGAAATACCTGCACCCAATGCAATAATATTTTTTAATGCGCCACCAAGCTCAATTCCAACCATATCATTGCTTGTGTAAACCCGAAATGATTCATTAATGAACAAATCCTGGGCAAATGCAGCATTTTGGCTGTTAATGGACGAAACAGTTACCGTTGTTGGCTGTCGTTTGCCAACTTCTTCTGCATGGCTTGGTCCTGATAGCACTACGACATCCTCATAATCATAATCGGTCATTTCCTCGCCAATTATCTGCGAGACTCTTTTTAATGATTCCGGTTCAATACCTTTTGTTGCATGAACAATGGTTACAGGATTTTTCAGCGTTTTATCAAGCTCGGAACAGACTTCGCGGATTGCCTTTGTTGGTACGACGATAACAATGGCGGAAACATCACTAATTGCTTTTTCCATTGAATGGAAAGCTTTGATCTGTTCAGGGATACCCGCATCAAGATATTGTTCATTTTTGTGTGTCCGGTTAATTGCCTCAGCTTGTTCATGTCGATGTGTCCAAAGTCTGACATCGTGTCCGTTATCGGCTAGCACAATGCTTAACGCAGTCCCCCAGCTTCCGGCGCCTAATACTGCTACTTTAGTCAATGGTGTTCCTCCTTATTGCCGTTTTCGGGCAAAAATGTTAATCGGTGTGCCCACAAATCCAAACGCATCCCTTATCCGGTTTTCCAAAAACCGCTTATATGAAAAATGCATTAAATCAGGATCATTAACAAACACAACAAAACTTGGCGGTTTGACAGCGACCTGCGTAGTGTATAAGACTTTTAGGCGTTTTCCCTTAACTGATGGTGTCGGGTTCACTGCCAGTGCATCCATGATAACGTCGTTCAACACGTTTGTCGGTACGCGTTTTGTATGGTTTTCACTGGCTGTTTTAATGGCAGGGATCAACGTATGTAATCTTTTTCTGGTTTTGGCTGACAGGAAAACAATTGGAGCATAATCCAAATACTGAAAACCCGCCCTGACTTTTTGTTCAAATTCTTTCATCGTCTTTTCATCTGTTTCGACTGTATCCCATTTGTTAACGACGATGATGATACTCCGCCCTGCTTCATGTGCATAGCCGGCAATTTTTTTATCCTGTTCTCTTATACCTGTTTCGGCATCGATTAAAACCAGGACGACATCTGAACGTTCAATCGCCTTTAATGCACGCAGTACACTATATTTTTCGGTTGCTTCGTAAACCTTACCGCGCTTTCGCATACCGGCTGTATCGATGATGACAAAGTCCTGATCATCTTTGTGCAGATATGTATCAACCGCGTCCCTTGTTGTTCCTTCCTGCTCACTTACAATGACACGTTCCTCATTTAACATCGCATTAACAAGCGAGGATTTCCCGACATTGGGTCTGCCGATTACACTAAAGTAAATCGTGTCGTCATCAGGTTCCGGATCGTGTATTTCCGGAAAATATCCGACTACCGCATCCAGCAGGTCACCAAGCCCAAGACCATGTGCTCCGGAAATGGGGTATGGTTCTCCGAATCCTAACGCATAGTACTCATAAATTTCATCGCGCATTCCCGGATTATCGATTTTATTCACGGCGAGGGCGACTGGTTTATTGGATTTATATAAGATTTTTGCCACTTCTTCATCAGCGGCAGTTATGCCTTCACGTCCATTCAGTAAAAAGATAATCACATCTGCTTCATCAATCGCTATCTCCGCCTGCTGACGCATTTGGACAAGCAACGGTTCATCACTCATTTCAATGCCGCCTGTATCAATGACATTGAACGTTGTTGTCAGCCATTCAGCCTCTGCATAAACCCGGTCACGTGTCACACCGGGAGTGTCCTCTACAATCGAAATTCGTTCACCGACCAGTCGGTTGAATATGGTTGATTTTCCTACGTTTGGTCTTCCAACAATTGCTACAACGGATTTTCGCATGAAAGGAACATCCTTCCTGTTTCTCGCTCATATTCTATTTAATTAATCTTTTAACACTTTCGTCTCCCGACATATACAGCTCAGTAACCGTCAAATGACGGCGGCTAACTGTCCCTAAATGTCCGATTCGGTTCAACTAACATTCAGTGGGGAAAAACACCCCCCACTGAATGAAGTTTCACTTTACTAATTCTAGCAAAAGAATGGCCTGACCACAATTATTATTGGGCCTGTTTCCTGAAAAGGGGGGTTGTTCTAGTGATGGATTTTCGGAGTCTGCCTACTATTTTTTGCATCAAACCAAGAATAAAGTCATAACATACGACTGACACCGCTACCACAATAACTGCATCGAGAAAGCGTTTATCACCAGCCACCTCCGGTATTGAGTAATTGGCAATGATTACAGTGTAAAGTAATTCACCGGCTGTCATGCCAAGGAAAAGACATGCTAACCTGTTCCAGAACCCGGTTGCCATAATCACGGTCAGAAGAAAAAGAAAACATGAAATGATCAATGTAGGCGGGAAAAAATGTTCGATCGGCAGATGGTTCACCCAGATAAGCATGGCCGTATAGCCGATGGTTATTGTGAATGAAACAAAGACATGAAAGAACTTTCCGGAAATGTTAGCGTGTAAAATAACGGCTCCTGAGAATATCACCAGGTAGCTTAATGACAGTTCCAGAAAGTCAATCGATAAATTGACAGAAGAACCTATAATCAGCAGCAACAGCCAACATGCCAGCAGTGTTCTGTATTTGCTTTTCTTCATAAAAAAAGTAATGATAATCCATAAGATCCACGCGAACCAATAAAAAAGAAGCCCACTGTTCATTAACCTCACCTGCCACTAACATTATGGCTACTTTTTCATTGATTTAAACAAATGTTATGGCAGGGGGCTATACGCCCCAGACTCTACTGTTAGAAAACTTGGCTTATCGTCAAGATTTATTAGCGAAGGACTTAGTTGCACTTATGCAGTAAGAAAGCATTATTACTTTCTTAACTGACAAAAAAGCTCTCTCCAACGAGGAAAGAGCCTTAGTCATAATGTTACTTATATTTGTCAAGTTCGTCTCCGATAAAGTCACCGATCTGGAATCCTGACTGATCATCGTCCTTTTCATATTGTTTCACATCGGATGCTTCTTTTTCCTGTTCTAATTCTTTTATGCTTAGTGAGATCCGCTCTTCCTGCTCGTTAACATCCAACACTTTCACATTAATTTCCTGACCGATTTCAAGTACTTCCTGAGGTGTTCCGATATGACGGTTGGCAATTTGCGAGATGTGAACCAATCCTTCAACGCCAGGGAAGACCTCAACAAATGCACCAAAATTAACAAGCCGTTTTACTTTGCCCTCAAGAACGTCTCCCCGTGATACACGGTCTTCGATATTTGCCCATGGACCAGGAAGTGTTTTCTTTCGTGACAAGGATATGCGTTCATTATCCCTGTCAATGGAAAGCACTTCCACGCTGATCGTGTCACCCTCTGCAACAACATCTGAAGCTTTTTCAACATGCTCATGTGCCAGTTGTGAGATGTGTACCAGACCATCAATGCCGCCAAGGTTAACAAAAACGCCAAAATTAGTCAGACGCTGAACGGTGCCTTCAAGTACTTGTCCTTCTTCAAGCGATTGAAGAACCTCATGTTTTTTCGCATTCATCTCATCCTGAACAACAGCTTTATGGGACAGGATGATACGATTTTGCTCTCTGTCCAGATCAACAATCTTAACAGCAAGCGGCTTGTTTAAGTAGCCGGAGAAATCATCAACATAATAAGTTTCAACGAGTGAAGCCGGAATAAACCCGCGCACGCCTACATCAGCGACAAGGCCTCCCTTAACGACTTCTTTTATTTCTGTTTCAAATACTTCACCGCTTTGATACTTTTCTTCAAGGGTTTCCCAAGCTTGTTCAGCATCGACTGCCTTTTTGGACAGAATGACTTCATCATCGTCCAGTTTTTTGACATACAGGCTCAGCGAGTCGCCTTCTTCAACAGCGTCCCCCGCCTTCTCAATATGAAGACTTGACAGTTCACCAATCGGAACAATACCTTCCGTTTTGTAGCCAATATCGACAAGAACCTGTCTATCTTCCACTTTTAGGACCGTTCCTGTGACAATATCTCCTATATTCAATTGCGTTATTCCATTGCTGGATTCATTCATACCATAGCCCTCCTTAAAATACATAACAACAAAAAATATAAATTCCCTTTTTTATAACTTCTAATATTTATAATTATTTGTCAAGCGAAGCATGCTGGGAATGATGATTTTCAATCAAATTTCCGATTTCTGTCATAATTGCATCTGCCGCCTCTTTTGCGGATGCTTTTGAATCACGATAAGACTGCATATCCACTGCCTCTCCGTAAATTACCGTCAGTCTGCTTCCGGGCTTGTACGAGCCAATAATCGCACACGGGATAATTGTGGCGCTCGATCTTAACGCAAAAAAACCGGCCCCGGCCAATGGTTTGCCCAGCTGACCTGTCTTGCTCCGGGTTCCTTCCGGGAACAGACCCAGCGTATTTCCCTGTTCGAGAATTTTGAGTCCCTTGCGCAATGCGTTCCTGTCACTTATCCCCCTTTTCACCGGAAATGCCTGAATACCTGTCAGTAGCTTGCGCAAAAACGGCTTTTCAAACAACTCACCTTTTGCCATAAAATAAATATCCCGGGGTGACGTAATCCCAACGACAGGGGGATCAAGGTTGGAAGTATGATTTGAACAGATGATTACTGGACCGTCTTTTGGAACATTTTTCTTGCCAATAACCCGGATGCGAAACAAAGGATAAAATACAGCAGACACTGCCCACTTGGCTACCTTATAAAGACTCATCAGAATTCCCTCTATTCGGCAATGCCTTTTCGACCTCGTTAAGAATGGATCCAGCGACCTCATCGATTGATAAATTGGTGGTATCCAACTCAATTGCATCGTCAGCTTTAATTAATGGCGCGACCTCCCGTTTTGAATCAATCCGGTCCCTCTCCTCGATTTCCCGTTTTAATTTCTCAAAATCGGGAAAAAACCCTTTTTTGACATTTTCCTCATATCTGCGCTTTGCCCGTTCCTCCGCTGAGGCCTGTAAAAAGATTTTCACTTCCGCATCGGGCAGGACTTGGGTCCCTATATCACGGCCATCCATTACAACGCCCCGTCTTTTAGCCAAGCTTTGCTGACGTTTGACCATCTCCTTGCGCACACTCGAATGTTTGGCAGTATAGGATACATTGTTGGTCACAGTCTCAGACCGGATGTCTTGTGTCACATCATCGCCATCAATCAGAACATGCTGTTGTTCTTTGCCTTGTGCAAGTTCTATGCTGATGCTGCTCAAAAGATCGGCAAGTTTCTGTTCATCATCCAGCGGAATTTGCTCCTGCAGTGCTTTAAATGTTAATGCCCGGTACATCGCCCCGGTGTCAATATAAATAAAAGAAAGTTTCTTTGCGACAATCCTGGAAACGGTGCTTTTTCCTGCTGCTGCCGGGCCATCGATTGCTATCGCGATTGCATTTGTATTCATTACTGTCATTCATTCCTCTCACAAAATGAGTGGTGCAAGTTTTAAAGGGAGCAACCAATCATAATAACTGATTCATAATTCATCTATGTAATCCTACATATAAAATAATAACATACATCATAAAAAAAGTTCTACTGATATTCAACCCTCTGATATTGTCTGTTTATGTAAAATTTGTGCTATAGGTTAATGGCTTATTAGCAGTGAAGGCTCTCCTTCATACAAGCCTCGTGATAAGCCAGGTTTCCTAAAAAGATGTTACCTCGTTTCGGTCCCTCCGATACCGATGTAACAAGCAAAAAAGGGAAGGAGCTAAGCCCTTCCCTGTGAGGCGGATGCATAATTAATCTCGGTGCCATCCAGTTTTTCCACTTTCTCTTCCGTTCCGTCTTTCGCATTTATGAATATGCGGTATGTTTCGTTGTCAAGCACTCCGAGAAACTCATATACCAATACTTCTTCACCGACATCATTATCAATTACGGCCATATACTGTTCATTAATCTGTACATCCGGATTTACTTTTTCTTTAGCTTCATCAATCGAAAGTTTCGGTTTAGGGATGTCCCGTTTTTTGTGGTTCATAAAGTAATTTCTCGCTGTCAGTCCAAGTAGTTCGCCGTTATCCAGTGCTACTTTCAGCTCAATTGCATCAGAATAGATCCGTACACCATCCTGATTATAAAGAAAAGAATAAACACCGGTATTGCCAAACTGATTACTGGTAAATACCTCCATATCTTCAAAATTATATTGATCAAGGTATTCTTTTGCCTTTTCCAGTCCCTGATTCAGACTGAGTTTCTGTTCCTTTACTTGGCGGTTAACCAACAATGTCAGCGGATGCCCCCCCTGCTTCGTTATATCAAGGTAGCCATTCTTATTACCATTTTGATGTGAAATGCTGTATATCGGTACATCTGCCCCATCGCCACTTTCCGTTACAGTCAGGTTGTCAGTATTATTGACATTGAGAAACTCCTGACCTCTTTTTGCTGCTGTTTCTTTATCAATCTTTTCGCCGGTTAGGTTTTGATATTTATGCTCCTCTGCCGAAGTTCCTGTTAACGCGGAGTCCACGTTGCTTTCGGCGAAACCTTCAACTTTCTCCTCCACCGTTCTAAATCCATCGACAATTGTGTTATCAGATTGTTCATCCTGAGTTGCTAACGCTAACTGCACGTCCATCCACCGCAGGTTTTCATCCAGTACAGTATGTTGAACGCTTCTGAGTTCATCTTTCAAATCACCGGATTGTTCGTACAAACTCTGCAGCGTTTTAATCTCTTTGTCGTTCAGTGGTTTTTTCTGCAGATCTCTTACAGCTGTACGATAAGTAAAATCACCTATATTTGAAAGAAATTCTTCGGTTTTGTTAAATGGCATCAATGTCAATGGGAGCTGCCCTACATTGGAAGCTGCCTCCGATGTCAATCTCCAGATTTCCGTCAGCTGTGGCGAGAGCGACTCTCTTGAGTTCATGGCCAGAGCTGTACCGATCTTATCATGCATCAAATCCATATGGTAAGATAGTTCATGAAACGCCCTTTGATAATTATTTTCAGCTTGTATTAAAACCGCATTTTTTTCCTGATGTTCCTGGTATCCCCAAAAGCCTACACCGGCTATTCCCAAGGTAAGAACTCCGATTAAAATCCAACGTACCATTTGTATCACTCCTTCCTATTTAGCGAATATATGTTTTCCAATTTTTTTTATTTGTGGCCTTGACCAGATCCAATCCGACGTAGCGGTATTCGGGTTAAAGTAATAAATAGCGTTGCCTGAAGGATCCCATCCATTAATGGCGTCAAGAACTGCATCTCTGGACTTCTTACTCGGCTCCAGCCAGATTTGTCCGTCAGCTACGGCAGTGAAAGCTCTTGGCTCAAAAATAACCCCTGAAACTGAATTAGGGAATGACGGGCTCTCGACACGGTTCAAAATGACCGCAGCCACGGCAACTTGCCCGACATACGGCTCACCTCTCGCCTCTCCATTAACAGCATTGGCCATTAATTGAATATCATTTTGTGAATATCCTTGAGGCACATTAACGGCTGTCGGTTCGGCTTTAGCATTATCATTATTGGCATCATGATTTCCGGAATTTTGATTGTTGTTGCCGCCGTTACTTGATTCAGACTGTTTGGAGTTCTCGACTCCCCCATAATGCGTAAAATCATTTCCCTGGTTTATTTGATTCTGTACATATTCCTTGTGATATTCACTTGCGTCAGCCAGTTTTTTCTTCGTTTCAGCTCCGGCAAGACCATCAACTTCCATTCCGAATTCATATTGGAAATTCCGCAGAGCCCAATATGTCCCCCATCCGAAAACACCATCAATATTTCCATTATAGAAGCCGAGATATTGCAATCTTGCCTGCAGCTCAATCACATCTTCACCAACAGCACCATGCTGGATGACTTGATCAGTAAAAGCGCTAACCTGTTTTATAGAATGTGGTGTTTGCAGTCCAATTGCTATAAAACATATAATGATAAATAGGATCCTTTTTTTATAGGTCATATCGTTGCCTCCTGCTAAGCATTATCATATTGAACCTATTTTTTTACGAAACAGCTATTTTATTCATCAGGAATATTTTTAGAAAATCCTTTGACTGCAGTCAGCAAAAACAACAGCAGCAAATAAAAATCCTTTATATCACGTGGATACAAAGGATATCAGGCTTGCATTTTCTTTTTTTGTATAATGGATTGATTTGCGGTTTTCATGCGGTGCAGGGCCGTAAACCATAGCCCAATCATAAACGGGATCAGTAAAATTAACCAATCGCTTGTAATGGTGTTAAGAATATAATTGTAGGAGCCATGTAAAAGGAATGGCACCAGTAAAGCAAGTATAATATGCCGGTTTTTATGAGCAACGCCTATTTTAGCCTTGCCAAAATGGTAGCCCATCATCACACCAAATAATGCATGGGATGACACTGGAAATAATGCTCTAGAAAATGCATATTCAATTCCATTAGTAAACAAGTATAGAATATTTTCAACCGTGGCAAACCCCAGGCTTATGGAAACCGCATAGACAATACCATCATAATGCGCATCAAAATCTGTGTGGTGAAAAATGATGTATATAAACACAAACCATTTAAAAAATTCTTCCAGCAGTCCTGATATGAAAAAAGATTGAACAAAATTGCTCCCATTTAAGTTTTCAGCTGAGAACCCATATTGAATAAACATGATTGGAAACACAAGCAAGGCACCGAATAAAAAAGTTTTAACCATTAATGAAAATGGTTCAGTAAAACGATCTTTTAAATAAAAAAACGCCATTAATGTAAATGCAGGTGCAATACCCGCTGAAAACAGAGCAAGCATTTTTAAAACCTCTTCCACACTTTATTGAAATCATACCGCATCTAATGGTCAATAACTCCACAAAAACGGTGGCTAACTGTCCATAAATGCCCGATTGGTTTAAATAACATTCAGTGGGAAAGAGCGTCACACTGAATGAAGTTTCACTTTATCATACCATGCTGATGCAAAAATTAAAATCCTGATGAACGGAAGGTGATTGCTTTGAAACGTATACTCATTATTCATACTGGCGGAACCATATCAATGCTTGAGGACAAACAGACAGGTGAAGTCACGACAGCGGATAAGCACCCGTTATCGGAGTTGACACACTGGTTTGGACATTACGCACACGTTGATGAAATCACGCCGTTTTCTATACCATCGCCGCAAATAGCACCACAGCACATGCTGCGGCTGGCTGCCATCATTCATGAGAAAGTGAATGAATACGATGGGTTTGTGATTACACATGGAACGGATACTCTGGAAGAGACAGCCTATTTCCTTGATCTGATTTCAGAAACGGAAAAACCGATTATCATCACCGGCGCCATGCGATCCGCAAATGAAATTGGATCTGACGCCCTTTACAATCTGATAAGCTCATTACGGACAGCAACAAGCGATGATGCTTGGAATAAAGGTGTGTTGGTTGTGATGAACGATGAAATACACACAGCACGAAATGTGACAAAAACATCGACCAGCAACGTGGCAACTTTTCAAAGTCCGCAACACGGACCAATTGGCATTGTCACTAAAGAATCCATCATCTTCTACCATACCATTTTGACAAGGGATGCGTGGCCTGTAAGCAAAATCACCCAAAACGTGTCTATGTTAAAAGCATACGCGGGAATGGATGTTGAAATTCTGGACGCTATTCGCCAAGCAGCACCCGACGGCCTTGTTCTGGAGGCATTGGGTCAGGGAAACTTACCTAAACAGACGCTGCCATCCCTACAGCGATATATCGAGGATAACATACCCGTTATACTGGTATCGAGATGTTATAAGGGGATTGTACAGCCAACATACGCATATGACGGCGGTGGTAAACAGCTTATGAATATGGGCGTCATATTCGCTGACGGTTTAACGGGTCCGAAAGCACGACTTAAATTATTAGTCGCATTGGAGACCACCACAGATAAGGAAAAATTAAAAGAAATGTTCGAGAAAAATTATTGATTGTGGGTGCTTCTTAAAGATATCGTTTTGAACACAAAATCCATAAACTGCGACGTAAAGGTTGAGTGGAATAACGTCGCTTCGGAAATACACTTCGCTTTCCGTGGGCGGCTGGTGAGCCTCCGCGTGCTGACGCA
>NZ_AGAV01000012.1 GCF_000224785.1 Lentibacillus jeotgali
AATTAGGTTTTGTGATAAGATTAAGTAAAAGTACATGTTGGAACATGCGGAAACGTAGCAGTATCAAAAGTGATGGTTACCTTTTGTTCTTCAATACCAGCTTCTACAGTCGAAGGATCTGCAATACTTATGCAAAACGAAAAGCCAATATAAAATAATTAATGATTTGGTATCGGTCCTAGATGCGACAGTTTTCGAGTAGGGAAAAGAGGTCAAATTGGATGGTTGGGAATAATTATCATGATATTCCTTGCCTACCTTTATTATTTATGTTCTATCAAGCTTTTTACCCGATTTTCTTGGTGGTATAGTCATGTTAGTTAGTATAGTAGTATTTCCTTTATCATTAGTTGCAAAAGGTTTTTCGTTTTCTTTATTGTAAGGATTATGAATTAGCTTTTAAACCTCAAAAAAACAGTTCATAAGATCTATAATTGTTTGCATAATTAGGTGCTACTGAATAACCAAAAAGTTCAATTATCGCAAGGATTTTAGCTTTTTTTGTCGAAACTAGATGCAAAGGAAATGTCGTGAAAAGACCAAAAACCCTTGCAGCTGGAGGACGAAAATCATGTATAATCATTCTGAACGTCAAATGTTGTTACCTGGTGACTTCTTTCTTCCATTTGGTGGAGAGTTAAATCCTGAGAATCGTTGGGTGATCCTAGCCAACCTCATTCCGTGGTGGGAAATTGAAGAACGCTACAAAAAGCAACTGAAGGATTTGACTCAAGGAGCGCATGCCAACTCGGTCCGGCTCGCTTTGGGTGCGTTAATCATTAAAGAACGCTTGGGGACGAGTGACGTCGAAACGGTTGAACAGATTATCGAAAATCCGTACCTTCAGTACTTCATTGGACTGCCGGAATTTCAATTTGAAGCACCTTTTCATGCCTCGTCGATGACCCATTTCCGCAAGCGAATCACCCGAGAAATCATCGATCAGGTGAATGAATGGGTTGTGGAAGAACACCAATCAGACGACAACCAAGATGACGATGATGACCATTCTGGCGGAAAAAGCGACGATTCTCCCGATCGGTCAAACCACGTACAGGACAAAGATTCCAGTGCCCCCCGTCACTATCAGGGTAAGCTCCTGATGGACGCCACATGTGCACCGGCTGATATCACCTATCCGACCGATTTGAAGCTGTTGAATGATGGACGTGAGAAATTGGAATCGATAATCGATACGCTTCACGCCCCCTTTTGCGGCCAACATGATAAGCCGAGAACGTACCGAAAGAAGGCACGTAAAGACTACTTGGCTCTTGCCAAACAGAAGAAGCCGTCCAAACGCAAACTACGAAAAGGGATCAAGAAGCAGCTAAACTACGTGGAAAGGGATCTTACTCACCTTCAAACCCTTGCCGGACAAGGCGGGCTGGGACTTCTCAATACCAAACAATATCGTGACCTTTTCGTGATTCAGGAGATCTATCGCCAGCAAAAGCTGATGTTTCAGACGAAAACGTATCGCATTGACGACCGTATTGTAAGCATATCCCAGCCCCATGTTCGTCCGATTGTCCGCGGTAAGCCCCATACGAACGTGGAATTTGGAGCAAAACTTTCACTCAGTCTTGTCGACGGATGGGCATTTCTCGATAACCTGAAGTGGGACGCCTATCATGAAGCTGGCGACTTGCCCGCTTCAGTTGAGCGATACGTGAGTCGGAACGGGGTTTACCCCGAAGCTGTGCTGGCCGATAAGATTTATTTGACGCGTGAAAACCGCCGGTACTGTAAGGAACGTGGCATCCGGTTAAGTGGCCCGAAGCTTGGACGCCCGCCTAAAAAAGAAGACAAGGAGCAGAAACAGATCGCGTACCACGATGCGTCTGAACGAAATGCCATTGAAGGCAAGTTCGGTGAAGGAAAACGCACTTATGGACTCGGTCTTATTCAAGCACGTCTTCAGCAGACAAGTGAATCGGTTATTTCGCTTCAGGTGCTTAATCTAAACCTCTCGAAAGCCCTTCGAGAGCTTCTTTTCTTATTTTTTTCACGTCTATGGTCTATCCACTATCAGAATTGAGAAAGTCACTTATTCACATTTGGACAAAACATTGAGTTATTCAGTAACCCCTAATTAAGTGGGTTGAGTATACCGTAATACGATAAGGCGCCTATCTGGAATAAGTATCGGCGTCCGATTCTGCAGAAAAGGGCATATTCTAGAATACTTATGGTCAAGAGAAATAAGAAGCTGACTGTTGTAACTTTACAAACTGCTGTGGTCTGTTCAAATGCCAATAATAACGAGGGAGGTGGATGAATTGCCATCGAGGCAGGATGGTTCAAATTCAACACCTAAAAGTGATGAAGATCTTCAGAAGGCTACGGTTGGAGAACGTAAGCCTCGCAATGCGCCCATCACCCCCCATGAATATGATTCACGGTGGCCGGAGCTATTTGAACGAGAGGCCCTCTGTACTTGGCAACACGGCCTTGCAAGTGGAACATTTGGCTCAACGTCAGTGCCGGGACTGTGTACCAAGCCAATCATAGATATTCTATTGGTTGTAACGGACGCTGCTGACGAGACGACCTATGTCTCGGACTTGGAGGAAGCAGGCTACACGCTACGCATTCGGGAACCCGAGTGGCTTGAGCACCGTATGTTCAAAGGTCCCGATACAGATATTAATTCACACGTATTTAGCAAAGGTGTATTTGAGGTTCAAAGAATGTTGGGATTTCGGGATTGGCTTCGAGCTAATGCGTCTGATCAAGATCAATATGCATCTGTTAAACGTCGTCTGTCTCAGCGTGAATGAGGACATGTACAGCACTATTCGGATGCCAAAGATTCAGTCGTCCAGGAAATCATGGAGCGAGCAGAGGAGTTTGTCATTGATGAGCAATATGACTAATGAAGAAATACCAAAGGAAGCATTTGACGCATTAGGAATTGCGAGGAATGTACTCGGAAGCAAGTTAGTTGGTGTGTATCTTTATGGTTCGGCAGTAAGCGGCGGGTTACGTATCAATAGTGATGTCGATGTCCTCGTAGTCGTGAATCAGCGATTATCTGAAGCTACTCGAAGAAAACTAACAGAACGCTTAATGCCGATATCGGGAAAAATAGGAAATGAAAAGGGGATGCAGTACCTTGAATTAATCGTTATTAATGAAGAAGATAGCGTACCTTGGCAATATCCCCCAAGGAATGAATTGGTCTATGGTGAATGGCTTAGGTCTGAGTTTGAGAATGGTCAAATTCCGGAACCAATGTTTGATCCTGACTTAGCTATTGTTTTAGCACAAGCACGAGAGCATAGCGTTTCACTGTTTGGGCCTGATCTGTTAACGATACTTGAGCCCATTCCGATAACAGATATTCAAAAGGCAATAGAGGAGTCTTTGCCAAAGTTAATTGATAATATTAAGGGTGACGAACGTAATGTGCTATTAACTCTCGCTCGCATGTGGCAAACAATGGCTGAAGGTACAATTTCTCCAAAAGATGTGGCTGCACAATGGGCAATCCCTAAGTTACCGAAGCAGCAAGCGGAAGTGCTCAATATCGCTAGAAAAGCTTATCTTGGCGAATATGATGATGATTGGGACGGAATGGAAGCCGAAGTCATATCGTTGGTCAATCATATGAGGGACAAAATAGAGGCTTATTTTAGTATCTGAGCAAGTTTTTGGAAAACAACGATCTGCCTCAATCGGGCGCTAAGCAGGAATAAGTACTAGCGCCCGAACTGAATATAATGGCCATATTGTTGAATAAACAAAGTGTATTGAAAGCTATAAATGTCGGGTGAAATGAGTGAAGAAATTAGGCGAGCACATCAACCAAAGCATTTGGAGGAATTACTTAGTATGTTAACAAGAGAAGATATCTTCAAACACGTTCAGGAAACCTACGGTACATTACCTGATTATCCGTTTAGGAAATTTCCAAACTATGCTGCTCTGAGACATGCATCTAACGGAAAATGGTTTGGTCTTGTGATGAATATCCTTCCAGAAAAATTAGGATTAGAAGGAAACGAGGAAATAGATATTTTGAATTTAAAATGTCCTCCTGAACTAATCGGGGGTTTAAGAAACGGACGAGATATTTTACCTGGATATCATATGGACAAGGAGCATTGGATTTCACTTGTTTTAAATCGTACCGATCCAGAAGGAGAAATTTATAACTTAATTGAGCAAAGCTTTAATTTAACCAAGTAAAAAATGAAGAGTTATTCCAATTAAAATTGCCGTGGATGGTCAAAAACTGACATTCCGTTATATATCCAATCGAACAGACCGATATGGTTATACACGAACATTTAAAGTTTATGAGTGCGAGGACTGTTCCGGTTGTCCGTTACGATCTCAATGTACCAAAGCAAAAGAAGGCAATAACCGGAAAATTTATTATAATGAGAAGTGGGAAAATCAAAAAGCTTATACGAGGCGGAAGCTTTCGGAAGAAGAAACTGGCGAAATTTACGGGCAACGTAAAATCGATGTGGAACCAGTCTTCGGATTTCTGAAGGCTAATTTGCGTTTCACACGTATGTCTGTAAGGAGACAAGACAACGTGGGAAATGAATTAGGATTTGCATTCATGGGGGTGAACTTGAGAAAGTACACCGCCGAGAAGACAAATCCTACCTTAGATGATGATAATCATTCAAATCAAAAAGGTTCCAACCATCAAAAATTGATGATTGGAACCTTTTTTAAGTCATTTTTGGCTAGTTATGTCCCACCTCTTTTTTACACCACCGTCCTGCTACCATAAATATTGAATATTATATGTTATAAATAGATACACAAAAACATAATTTAATTAAAACAACCCTATAAAACACTGATATGGCAACGATTAATAAATATAAACAAATACATAAATATGCATCTAAATAAAGATATTGTGTAAGTGATTATTATAGAGGTTTTTGTTATAATTAGCAAAGAAGTTAAAACTATACTGTGAACAGGCGGTGTTCTATCGTGAAATTTAATTCAGTGTTTGACATTATCGGACCGGTCATGATCGGACCATCAAGTTCACACACAGCTGGAGCTGCACGTATTGGGAAAGCAGCCCGAAATCTATTGGGTAAAAAACCAACTTGGGCCAGGATTCATTTATATGAATCTTTTGCTAAAACGTACAAGGGCCACGGAACGGATTTTGCTTTAGCCGGAGGTTTACTAGGGTATGAGACAGATGATCCCCGGATGAACCAGGCGCTTAAAATTGCCGAAGAACAGGGGCTTGATATTGAGTTTATTGAAGATAGCGCAGGCGTCGACCATCCCAACACAGCAAGGTTGATTATCGGGGATGATGCAGAGCAGATAGAGCTTATGGGTATTTCAATCGGTGGAGGAAAAATTGAAATCACGGAATTGAATGGGTTTGAATTACGCCTATCCGGCAATCATCCTGCCATCCTGATAATGCACAATGACCGCTTCGGAGCGATTGCTTCAGTTACGGAAATTTTGGCTAAACATCAGATCAATATCGGGCATATGGAAGTGAACCGCAAGGATGTTGGAAAAGAAGCACTGATGGTTATTGAAGTGGATCAGAACGTTGATGACAGTATATTAAAGGAAATGGAAAATGCCGATCATATTGAACAGATTGCTAAAATTGTCAGCTAAGAAGTTAGAATGGATGATTTCGCGCAATTTTAAAATAGTGTCCGGATTGTCTTAAATGTTTGCGAATTTTCGCTTCAGGAGAGGAGAAAATGCATGTTTCGTACAGTTGCTGAATTAGTGGAAACCGCTGAAAAGGAAAATATATTAATCTCAGAAGTTATGATACAGCAAGAAATGGAAGTCAAGGAGAAAACACGGGAAGACGTGTTTGCCGAAATGGAGAAGAACCTTAATGTGATGGAAAAAGCTGTAGAAGACAGTCTTAAAGGTGTTGAGTCGGTTACCGGGCTGACCGGCGGCGATGCAGTTAAAGTCCAGGAATACATGAAAGAAAATACGCCGTTATCCGGCAATATCGTTATGGATGCTGTTAGTAAAGCAATGGGCACTAATGAAGTCAACGCTGCTATGGGTACAATTTGTGCAACACCTACAGCAGGCAGTGCCGGCTGTGTTCCGGGAACATTATTTGCGGTCAGGAATCAGCTGAACCCGACACGCGAGCAAATGGTGCGCTATTTGTTTACATCCGGAGCATTCGGTTTTGTTGTAGCCAATAATTCGTTTATTTCAGGAGCTGCCGGCGGGTGTCAGGCTGAAGTCGGATCAGCAGGGGCCATGGCATCGGCGGCTATTGTGGAAATGGCAGGCGGCACACCGCAGCAATCAGCCGAAGCATTTGCCATGACACTAAAGAATATGCTCGGACTCGTTTGTGATCCGGTTGCCGGTTTAGTGGAAGTGCCATGTGTTAAGCGAAATGCCGGCGGTTCATCACTTGCCATTGTATCAGCGGACATGGCGCTAGCTGGTGTAACAAGTACGATTCCCTGTGATGAGGTGATTGGTGCGATGTACCGCATTGGCAAACAGATGCCTTCGAGCCTGCGTGAAACAGGTGAGGGCGGGTTGGCGGACACACCAACCGGACGGCTTTTAAAGGAGAAAATATTCGGAATGTCAGTTTAGAAAGAAGTGATCAAACATGCTGAGTGATCCAGTAACAGTCATTAAAGGTATCGGAGAAAAACTTGCAGCCGATTTGGGGGAAATGGGCATTCATACCGTGGAAGATCTGCTTTACTATTTTCCCTATCGTTATGATGTATTTGAAATTAAACCGCTTAGCGAATTGATTCATGAGGATAAGGTCACCATTGAGGGAAGGATCATCCATGAGCCTTCCCTCAATTTTTATGGCAAAAAAAAATCCCGACTGTCATTTAGTATCGAAGTGGAAGGTGTTGCGGTAAAAGCCGTCATGTTCAACCGGGCCTTTGCCAAAAAACAGCTGAATCCCGGTGACACCTTGACGCTGACAGGCAAATGGGACGCCCACCGGCTGCAAATAACAGTCAGCAATTATAAAAAGGGCCTGGCAAACCAACAGTCAGCAATCCAGCCGATGTACTCATTAAAAGGTGATGTGACAAACTACAAAGTGAAAAAAGCGGTCAGGAATGCCATTAAGACATATCAAGATGATGTACCGGAGCTGTTGCCTGAACAATACCTGGAATCATATAAACTGCCAAATCGGGTCAATGCTGTCTCTACCATGCATTTTCCCGGAAGCAGAGTTGATCTGAAGCATGCCAGACGGCGATTTACATACGAGGAATTCTTACTGTTTCAGCTGAAAATGCAAATGCTGCGAAAAATAAAACGTGAATCAACGACTGGAAACGCGCAGCATTATGAATCGGCAGCCCTCGGGAAATTTATCGACAGTTTTCCCTTCTCCCTGACAAAAGCCCAAGGAAAGGCGATGAACCAGATTTTGGCAGATATGAAATCGCCTTACAGAATGAGCCGGCTTCTGCAGGGGGACGTCGGGTCAGGTAAGACAGCTGTAGCCGAAGCATGCCTTTATGCTTCAATTACCGCCGGCAAACAGGGGGCTTTAATGGTGCCGACTGAAATATTGGCTGAACAGCATTTTCAGTCACTGACTGAAACATTTGGGCAAAGAGCTTCAATTGTGTTATTGACCGGGTCTGTCAAAGGGAAGAAACGAAAGGAAACCCTTTCTGCCATTGAAAATCATGAGGCAGACATTGTAGTTGGAACGCATGCATTGATCCAGGACGATGTGTTTTTCAATGACCTGGGCTTTGTGATTGTCGACGAGCAACACCGGTTCGGCGTGGAACAACGGCGGGCACTACGGGAAAAAGGGCTTAATCCGGATGTGCTATTTATGACTGCAACACCGATTCCGCGAACATTGGCTATCACAGCATTCGGAGATATGGATGTTTCGGTAATTGATGAGATGCCATCAGGCCGGAAAGCAATCGAGACGTACTGGGCTAAGGAAAATACATTCGAGCGTATACTGCAATTCATTGCCAAACGGGCGGAACAAGGCGAACAGGCGTATGTTGTCTGTCCATTAATTGAGGAATCCGATAAGCTTGATATACAGAACGCAGTCGACTTATATCATCAGCTTGAAGGATTTTACTCGGGTTCATTGCAAATTGGATTGATGCATGGCCGGCTTGCAACTGATGAAAAAGATGCTGTCATGAAACAGTTTGCAAATGGCGATGTGGATATCCTTGTTTCAACGACTGTTGTCGAAGTTGGGGTAAACGTCACCAATGCAACGATTATGGTCATTTATGATGCAGAACGTTTTGGCCTTTCCCAGTTGCATCAGCTCAGGGGTCGTGTCGGACGCGGTGAGAAGCAAAGTTATTGCATCCTGATTGCTGATCCAAAAGGAGAAACAGGAAAAGAGCGGATGCGGATTATGACCGAGACCAATAACGGCTTTGAGTTATCCGAGCAGGATCTGAAACTCCGCGGCCCCGGTGACTTTTTTGGAAAGAAACAAAGCGGGCTCCCTGAGTTTAGAGTCGCCGATATGATTCATGATTACAAGGCATTGGAAACTGCACGTCAGGATGCTGAAGAGATTATTGAGAACGGATTGCTCGAAAATAATTCTGCTTTCCGTCAGCTGCAGATCTATTTGGAAGATGGTACTGTTCTTCAAGAAAAATTGGATTAAAGAAAACTATAATTCCGGTTTATGATAACTTGCATAACTAGACGTGGTGTTATATATTACTATTAGGACCAAGTCATAGGATTAACATGTAAAATGTATTAATTACACAGAAAACGTTGACGCTGCCTTTTGATGCCGGCGGATACGATGTTTTTCTATTGAACGGAGCTGCAAATGAAAATCAGTAAAACAGAACGCCAGCGGTTATTAAAAGAAACCATTGAAGCCACGCCCTTTATAACCGATGAAAAACTGGCAGACAAATTCAATGTCAGTATACAGACAATAAGGCTTGACCGAATGGAACTTTCCATACCCGAACTCCGTGAACGGATAAAGTCTGTCGCCGCATATCAGTGGAATGAAACGGTAAAGGCGCTTCCTCTGGATGAAGTGATTGGTGAAATTATCGACCTTGATCTTGACCGACGTGCCATTTCAATATTGGAAATTAAAAAAGAACATGTTTTTTCGCGAAATAAAATTGCACGCGGGCATCATCTGTTTGCACAGGCAAATTCCCTGGCTGTTGCGGTTATTAATGATGAGCTTGCACTGACTGCAAAATCAGAGATCAAGTTCACCAGACAGGTAAAAGCAGGTGAGCGCGTCGTTGCCAAAGCCTTCGTTGAAGATGTGGACGTCAAAGGTATGACAATTGTACGTGTTGACAGCTTTGTCGACAATGAGAATGTGTTTACCGGATTATTTCATATGTATCGTTCAAACGATCCAAAAGGGGACATTGGAAATGAAGATAGCAATTGATGCGATGGGCGGCGACCACGCACCTGAAGCGATTGTTAAAGGTGCTGAAGAGGCCGTGTCCAACATTGAAAATCTAAACATATCGCTGATTGGTGATGAGAAAAAAATAAAACAGTATCTTTCTGATTCAAATCGAATTGAAATGATTCATACTGACGAGATTATTACGGCCGAAGATGAACCGGTCAGGGCTGTCAGAAGCAAAAAAAATTCATCATTGGTCCTGATGGCCAAAGAAGTGAAGGAAAAACGTGCAGATGCTTGTATTTCGGCAGGAAATACCGGGGCTTTGATGAGTGCAGGGTTGTTTGTTGTCGGGAGAATCCGCGGAATTGACCGTCCGGCATTAAGTCCGACACTTCCAACGACTGACGGAAAAGGCTTTTTGCTGCTGGACGTCGGCGCAAATGTCGATGCAAAAGCCCATAACCTTGTGCAATATGCCATTATGGGTTCAATTTATACAGAAAAGGTAAGGTCTATTTCAAACCCGACTGTCGGTCTCATGAACATTGGAACAGAAGAGGGTAAGGGCAATGAACTGACGAAAAAGGCATACTATCAGTTAAAAGATGCTCCTGTTAATTTTATCGGAAACGTTGAAGCACGTGATATCCTGTCGGGTACTGCGGATGTTGTTGTGACCGATGGATTCAGCGGGAACATTGCATTGAAAACGATCGAGGGCACGGCAATGACCATGTTTTCGATGCTGAAAGAGACATTCATGGCATCAGTCAAAACAAAAATCGCAGCTGGTATGATTAAAAATGATTTAAAAAGTTTGCAAAGTCAATTGGATTATTCAGAGTATGGCGGCGCAGGCTTATTTGGTCTGACTTCACCGGTTATTAAAGCACATGGATCATCAAACAGCCGTGCAGTATTCAATGCCATTCAGCAGGCAGCACATATGGTTGATAATAATGTTACCGAGACGATTAAAACAACAGTCGAATCGGTTGATTTGAACAAGGGGGATTAATATGAAACGTGCAGCATTTTTATTTCCCGGCCAGGGTTCACAGACGGTCGGTATGGCGAAAGCGTTTTATGATGAATATGCCGAGGTAAGGGAATTGTTCGCCCAGGCTGATCAGTTGTTGGGAAAAGAGCTGACACAGCTAATGTTTGACGGTCCTCAAGACGCACTAACTGAAACTGAAAACGCACAGCCGGCGTTATTATTGTCCGGCATTGCTGTACAAAGACTTTTGCAAAAGGAAAATATGCAGCCGGTGATGGCGGCAGGACATAGTCTTGGGGAATACAGTGCTCTTGTGGCTGCAGGTGCGCTCCCGTTTGAGGAAGCACTGCCGCTTGTTGCCACAAGGGGAAGGCTGATGGAAGAAGCCTTCCCGAAAGGTCAGGGGTCGATGGCAGCAGTTCTGGGCATGTCTCAAAGTGATATCGAACAGGCGCTTGAGGCGTTAAATGAAGATCAGGTAGCTGACATTGCGAATTTGAACTGTCCGGGCCAGATTGTCATCTCCGGGTCGAAAGAGGGGATTGATGCAGCCGAGGGGCTCTTGAAGGAGAAAGGCGCCAAGCGGGTCCTGCCTCTAAACGTGAGCGGACCATTCCATTCGAGGCTGATGAAACCGGCCAATGAACAATTTGCGGAAGAACTGAACTGTATGACTTTCAGTGATGCGGATATCCCAGTTTACGCCAATGTAACGGCTGAACCTGTCAAAGACAAGAACAGTGTTAAAGACCTGCTGATCAGACAGCTGTATTCACCTGTACGGTTTGAAGAATCAATCCGGAATATGATGCATGAAGGTGTTGATGCCTTTATTGAGCTTGGAACAGGCAAGGTATTAAGCGGACTTGTCCGGAAAATTGACCGCAAAGCTAAAACGTTTGCCGTGCAGGATCCGGACTCGTTAAATGAGTTTCTAACATGGTATAGGGAGGAATCTTGATGCTGGACGGAAAAAGTGCATTGGTAACGGGGGCCTCACGTGGCATTGGCCGAGCGATTGCTCTCGAGCTGGCAAGGCAGGGTGCAAATGTTGCCGTTAACTACTCCGGCAGTGAGGACAAGGCACAAGCTGTTGTTGAAGAAATTAAACAAATGGGTGTACAATCGTTTAAGATTCAGGCAAATGTTGCAGATGAAAAAGAAGCAAAAGCCATGGTGAAACAAGTCGTCAGTGAATTTGACAGCCTGGATATTTTAGTGAATAATGCGGGTATCAACAGGGATAACTTATTAATGCGGATGAAGGAAGATGAATTTGATCAGGTGATTGATACCAATCTTAAAGGCGTCTTCCAATGTACAAAAGCTGTTTCAAGACAAATGATGAAACAAAAAGGCGGCCGGATCATTAATGTATCCTCGATCGTCGGGGTGAGCGGCAATGCCGGTCAGGCAAACTATACAGCTGCCAAAGCAGGCGTTATTGGCTTGACAAAATCAACTGCCAAGGAATTTGCATCACGAAATATCCTTGTTAACGCGGTTGCGCCCGGCTTCATTTCGACTGATATGACCGATGCCTTGACTGAGGAGCAAAAAGAAGGGATGCTGTCCGTGATACCGCTCGAAAAATTGGGAGAACCGGATGATGTGGCACGGGTTGTGCGTTTCCTGGCGTCAGATGATGCAAAATACATTACCGGCCAGACAATTCACATCGATGGCGGTATGGTCATGTAAAACAGAAACCGGTATTAGGTTTTTGTTTTACATAAATTTCTCGAAAGGGGGTGACGACTCATGGCAGATGTATTCGATAAGGTAAAAGATATTATTGTTGATAAATTGGAAGTGGAAGAATCACAAGTGACAATGGAGGCTTCTTTCAAAGACGACCTTGAAGCTGACTCACTTGATGTGGTTGAACTTGTTATGGAACTTGAAGACGAGTTTGACATGGAAATCGCTGATGAAGAAGCTGAAAAAATCAATACGGTTGGGGATGCTGTCAATTACATAAACAGCAATCAATCCTGAGTCCATATAGTTTTGCAGGAAGTCCCGCACCACGCGGGGCTTTTTAGTCTATTTTAGATGTATTAATCTTAATGCGGAGTGGTGACAATCGGCATGAATCTTTCACATTTGGAACAACAACTGGATATAACATTTAATGATCAAAGCCTGTTGAAGCAAGCTTTTACACATTCATCTTATGTGAATGAGCATCGGGATAAGAATTTTTCGGATAATGAGCGTTTGGAATTTTTGGGTGATGCAGTCCTTGAACTTGGTGTATCCCAATATTTATATAAGCAAAAGGAGCGTCTGGCTGAGGGAGACCTGACTAAATTGCGCGCATCAATTGTATGTGAGCCGTCGCTGGTTGAGTTTTCCCGTGAGCTGGATTTTGGTGATTACTTGTTTCTGGGCAAGGGTGAGGAACAATCAGGCGGCCGTGAACGACCTGCAATACTGGCAGATGTGTTTGAAGCATTCCTGGGAGCATTGTATCTGGACCAAGGCTATGATGTCGTTATTCAATTTTTGAAACAGCATGTCTATCCGAAAATAACAACAGGTGCTTTTTCGCATGCGATGGATTATAAAAGCAAACTCCAGGAACAAGTTCAGCAGACCCGAAATCACAGCATTGACTATGTCATTGCCGATGAAAAAGGTCCTTCCCACGATAAGGAGTTTATCGCTCAGGTGATTATAAATAATCATGTGTCAGGCGAGGGAGCAGGCCATACCAAAAAAGAAGCTGAACAACGTGCTGCCAAGCATGCTCTGGATACGATCGATGATTAGAAGTCTTTAAAAAGCTGCACCCCAAATTATATTGGTGGTGCAGCTTTCTCAGCAGTTAAGAAAGTATAAATTCTTTCTTACTGCATAAGTGCAACTAAGGCTTTCGCCATTAATGCTTGGCGATAATGATATTATCCCGTTATGATTTCCTTACTGACCTCAGCTCATCAATAAATGCCTGTGTCTCGGATGGGCTAAGTTGACCTCTCTGTTTGACCATATCATACATAAATTTAATGTCGTCAAATTTATCCAAGTCGTAGTCCTCCGGTTGCATCACCTCACGATTGACGACACTCAATTGTTCAGCCAGTTCATCCAGCATAAATTTCAGGTTTTCCTGTGTCGCATTTTCCAGATTCATGTGAACACCTCCTTAAAGATAGTCCCACAAAGCTTATGTATTGATTAAAACTTCTTTTGTGCTTCTCTTTATGATAAAATAAATGCGTTAAAATGCCAACCAGGCTGGATACATATTTTTGCGGAACCCCTGAGAAATAGTAGGAGAATGTTTATGTATTTGAAACGATTGGAAAGCGTGGGCTTTAAGTCATTTGCCGAACGGATCAGTGTGGATTTTGTTCCGGGTGTGACGTCAGTAGTGGGCCCAAACGGCAGCGGAAAAAGCAATATTACTGACGCGATCAGATGGGTACTGGGTGAACAGTCAGCACGTTCTTTGCGCGGCTCGAAGATGGAGGATATCATTTTTCAGGGCAGTGACACAAGGCGGGCTCTCAATGTTGCCGAAGTGACAATCGTACTGGAGAACAGTGACAAGGAACTTTCGCTCGATTATGAGGAAGTGAGTGTCACCAGACGCGTTTATCGCTCAGGTGAAAGCGAGTTTTATATCAATAAACAGTCCTGCCGCTTGAAAGATATCGTTGATTTATTTATGGACTCGGGACTTGGACGTGAAGCATTCTCGATTATCAGTCAGGGAAAAGTTGAGGAAATACTCAGTTCCAAAGCAGATGAACGGCGGACGATCTTTGAAGAAGCTGCCGGCGTATTAAAGTATAAGCAGCGTAAAAAAAAATCCGAGTATAAATTAGCTGAAACGCAAGAAAATTTGAATCGTGTGGAAGATATTATCCATGAGATTGAACAGCAAATTGAGCCACTTGAAGCGCAGGCTGAAACGGCGCGGACTTATCTGGATAAAAAAGAAGAATTGAAACAGCACGAGATTTCACTGCTTATTACGGAAATTGAGCAGTTGCATGTTCAGTGGCAGACATTGCTTGATGAACTGGAAAAAGAAAAAACGGATGAATTGAATCGGAAAACAGCCATCCAATCAAAAGAAGCTGAGCTGGAAGAAGAACGGCAGCAACTTCAGAAGCTTGATGATGAGATTGATCAGCTGCAGGGCAATTTGCTTTCAACAACCGAACAGCTTGAAAAATTCGAAGGTAAAAAACAGTTATTTAATGAGCGGACAAAACATTTTTCCGAGAACAAAGAGAAACTGGAAGCCCAGCAAAAGGAAACGGCTGAACGCATTGAATTGCTCGAATACGAACTTGGTCAGGAAAATGAGAGACTCTCTTTACTGCAAAAGAGCCGCAATGACACGAAAGATCAGGTAACACAGCTGGAAACGAAACTGACAACAGAGCGGGAAAACATTGCCGATCAAATTGAGGAACTGAAGTCGGATTATATTGAGTATTTGAATGAACAAGCAGCTAAACGGAACGAAAGACAGTCCATCCAGCAGCAGGTTCAGCAAATTACTAGCAAAAAAGAGAAACAGTCGGAAAAGTTTGAGGATCTGTTGGATGAGCGGAAGGAACTCAGCTCAAAGACAGAAAAGCTGGAATCGGATTATGCCGAACAGGAAAGGCTATATCATTCAAAGTCGCAGAATGTCCAGCAGATGAAAGAGGACCTCACGAAGAAACGCGATGCATTTCAGGAAGCGCAAACCAAACTGTATCAGGGCTATCAATATATTGAAAAACTTAAATCCAAAAAAGAAATGCTTGCTGATATGAAGGAAGATTTTCAGGGGTTTTTCTACGGTGTTAAGGCTGTGCTTAAAGCTCGGGAGAGTCAGGAACTTCGTGGTGTTCACGGGGCGGTAATCGAGCTGATAGATGTTCCGAAACAATATATTACCGCGATTGAAACAGTACTGGGTGGCCAAGCTCAGCATGTTGTCGTGAATGATGACCAGGTAGCACGCCAAGCGATCAGCTGGTTGAAAAAAACAAACAGCGGACGGGCCACTTTTTTGCCCCTAAACTCGATTCAGGCACGATTTGTTCCAAAAAGTATGCTATCAAAAGCGGAAGATCATCCCGGGTTTGTCGGTGTGGCCTGTGACCTCGTTTCGACAGAGCCTGAATTTCAGAAAGCGGTCAACCATTTAATGGGGCATGTTCTGGTAGCCAAAACATTGAAAGACGCTAGTGTTATTGCAGGACTGGTCAATCGTAAGCATCGGGTCGTGACAGTCGAAGGTGATGTGGTCAATCCGGGCGGCTCCATGTCAGGTGGCGCTCAGAAAAAATCGAAGCAGTCATTATTTACAAGAGAAAAAGATTTGCAGGAAGTGACCGAAAAACTTACGGACTATCAGCAAAAAGTAAATCACTTTGATCAGCAAGTTAACAAACAAAAGCAGCAAATTAGCCAGATTGATCGCCAGATTGCTTCAGAAGAGGAGGCAGCCAATAGCGAACAGGAAAAATTGCAGGAAATCCGCACCTCCTATAAAGAAGCTGAAATGAAACTTGCGACCTTGAATGATAATCTGCAGTTATATGATCAGGATAAACAGCAATTTGACCAGGACACAAGCGACCTGAACACACGTGACGGGCAGCTGGAAAAAGAACTTAACATTATTTCCGATCATCTTGAATCAACCCAGCAGGAAATTGATAAGCTGTCCAGGCAGGAAGCGTCGTTTCAGGAAAATCAGGAACAGTTAAGAGAAGATTATCAGAAGAGACAAGTCGCTTTGGCTGAACAGGAAGAACGCCTAAAGAATCAGCGTGAAAAAACAAACAGCCTGCAAACACAGTTAAGTGATTATGAGGAGCAGTATGAGATCATTGTCAATGATCTGAACGAGCTCCTTGATATGCAGAATTCAGAGGAAACTGAAGAAGAGATGGAAGCCAATATTTCTGCAGCCAAAAAGGATAAAGAAGCCATTACTGACAAAATCCAAAAAATGCGAGCAAATCGTTCAGAACGCACACAGCTTATGCAGGATCAGGACCGCGAGTTGAAAGAAGAAAACAAACAACACCAGGCATTTAAAGAGGCTATTCAAGCAAAAGAAGTCAAGGCTAATCGTCTGGATGTCGAACTGGAAAACCGCTTGTCCAAACTACAGACGGAATATACAATGACATTTGAAAAAGCCAAACAGGCGTATGATAAGACGGATAATACTGACGAAACTCAGACAATGGTGACGCAAATTAAGCAGTCCATCGATCAGCTGGGCACGGTCAATTTAGGTGCAATCGATGAGTATGATCGTATTTCCGATCGGTATGACTTTTTATCCAGGCAGCAAAACGATCTGATCGAAGCGAAACAGACGCTCCATTCAGTTATTGCGGAAATGGACGAAGAAATGGAAAAACGCTTCAGTGAGACATTCGGTCAGATTAAAGATGAATTTTCTGTTGTCTTTAAGCAATTATTTGGCGGAGGAAAGGCAGAGCTGCAATTGACCGACCCGAATAACCTGCTCGATACCGGTGTGGAGATCATTGCACAGCCGCCCGGCAAAAAATTGCAGCATCTCGGGCTCCTTTCAGGCGGGGAACGGGCTTTGACAGCTATTGCCCTGTTATTTGCCATACTGCGTGTCCGTCCTGTGCCGTTCTGTGTGTTGGACGAGGTCGAGGCTGCCCTTGATGAGGCAAATGTTATTCGATTCGCCAAGTATTTGAAGACGTTCAGTGAAGACACGCAATTCATTGTCATTACTCATCGCAAGGGAACGATGGAAGAATCAGATGTCCTGTATGGCGTTACAATGCAGGAATCCGGCGTATCACGGCTTGTCTCGGTCCGGCTGGAAGAGACTGAAGCGCTTATCAATGCATAAGGAGGAATTCGTTTAATGGGATTCATGGATAAATTAAAAAATAAATTTAAACAGAACGAAGAAGAAACACAAGACGTTTCTAAAAAATATAAACAAGGTATGGAAAAAACCCGTCAATCGTTTTCCGGAAAACTGAACGACCTGATTGCACGCTACCGCAAAGTGGACGAGGAATTTTTTGAAGAGCTTGAAGAAGTTCTGATCGGAGCGGATGTTGGGGTCAATACCGTGATGGATCTTGTTGATGAGCTAAAAATGGAAGTGAAGCGGCAAAACATTAGAGACACAAAAGAAATCAAGGACGTGATTTCGGAGAAGCTGGTAGAAATTTATTACGGAGATGATGATGAGGAAGTCGAGAAATTAAATATACAGGAAGACGGTCTCTCTGTCATACTTGTTGTCGGTGTGAATGGTGTCGGTAAGACAACGTCGATTGGTAAATTGGCTTATCAATTAAAACAAGAAGGCAAGCACGTAATGCTGGCTGCTGGTGATACTTTCCGTGCCGGTGCGATTGAGCAGCTGGATGTGTGGGGCGAGCGTGCTGGTGTGGACGTTATCAAGCAGGGTGAAGGCAGTGATCCGGCCGCAGTCATTTTTGACGGCATCAAGGCAGCGAAATCGCGTAATGCTGATGTATTAATCTGTGATACTGCGGGCCGCCTGCAAAATAAGGTCAATTTAATGAACGAGCTTGCCAAAGTCAAACGTGTTATTGAAAGAGAAGTGCCTGATGCGCCGCATGACGTATTACTTGTGCTGGATGCGACAACCGGCCAGAATGCGCTGAGCCAGGCAAAGACTTTTTCCGATGCTACCGATGTATCAGGTATTATCCTGACCAAATTGGACGGAACGGCAAAAGGCGGCATTGTACTCGCGATTCGCAATGAACTGCAGATCCCGGTCAAATTTGCCGGTCTGGGTGAACAAATTGAGGATTTGCAGGCGTTTGATGCCCATGCATTTGTCTATGGATTATTCGCGGATCTGCTTGAAGATGAGTCTGAATGATGGTAAACTTTTGTAAAGGGATTTCACTTAACAATAGAAGGAAGACATATCTGAGGGGTGAATGAATTGCTTGAAAAAACAACACGTGTTAATTATTTATTCGACTTCTATCAGCCACTGCTGACCCCTAAACAACAGAATTACATGGATATGTACTATCGTGAGGACTACTCACTTGGTGAAATTTCCGATTTGCTGCAGGTTTCACGGCAGGCGGTTTATGATAATATCAGAAGAACCGAATCGATGCTTGAATCGTATGAAAATAAATTAGGGTTATATGATAAATTCCAAAAGCGAGCCGAAATTTTGGACAAGATGGATAATGCAGCGGAAAATAGTCAGATACAGGCATTTATCCATCAACTACAAGAATTAGAGTAGGGGGAAACCTTCTATGGCATTTGAAGGATTGGCCGACCGATTGCAGAGTACGATGAAAAAAATCACCGGCAAAGGAAAGGTTTCTGAGCAGGATGTTAAGGAAATGACTCGGGAAGTCCGCCTTGCCTTGCTCGAAGCCGACGTTAACTTCAAAGTTGTCAAAGATTTGATAAAACGCATCAAAGAACGTGCTGTTGGCCAGGAAGTGATGGAAAGCTTAACTCCCGGCCAGCAGGTTATTAAAGTTGTTAAAGAAGAATTATCAGAGCTTATGGGCGGTGAACAAAGTAAGATAGCTGTCAGCGACCGCCCGCCGACTGTTATTATGATGGCAGGTCTGCAGGGCGCCGGTAAAACAACGACAAGCGGAAAACTGGCCAGTCATTTGCGGAAAAAACACAATCGCAAACCGCTTTTGGTGGCCGCCGACATTTACCGGCCGGCAGCGATTGATCAGCTCGAAACAGTCGGGCATCAGCTCGGCATGCCCGTGTTTTCCAAGGGCACGGATGCGAACCCTGTTGATATTGCAAAGGAAGCAGTCGAACAGGCGAAGGAAGAGCACAATGATTACGTTATAATCGATACCGCCGGCCGGCTTCACGTTGATGAAGATCTGATGGGGGAGTTGGAGCAGATTAAAGCTGCTGTCAATCCGGATGAAATTTTCCTTGTCGTTGATGCCATGACAGGTCAGGATGCAGTCAATGTGGCGGAAAGTTTCAATGAACAGCTGGAGCTGTCGGGTGTTGTTCTGACAAAGCTTGACGGGGATACGCGCGGTGGTGCTGCACTTTCCATCAGAGCAGTTACCGGCACGCCAATCAAATTCGCAGGTATGGGTGAAAAGCTTGATCAGCTTGAGCCATTTCGCCCGGAAAGCATGGCATCACGTATCCTGGGAATGGGTGATGTTCTGAGCCTGATTGATAAAGCGGAAACAAACGTCAATGAACAACAGGCGAAAGAACTCGAAGAAAAGATGCGTACGATGTCATTCACGTTTGATGACTTTCTGGAACAAATGGGCCAGGTTAAGAAAATGGGCCCGCTGGAAGATTTGATGAATATGATTCCGGGTGCTAACAAAATGAAAGGCCTGAAAAATGCACAAATTGATGAAAAGCAGCTGGTCTATGTGGAAGCAATCATCCAGTCGATGACGAAAGATGAGCGGCAGGATCCGAGCTTAATGAATGCAAGCCGTAAAAAACGGATTGCCAAAGGTTCCGGCACATCCGTTTCGCAAGTGAACAGACTCCTGAAACAATTTAACGAAATGAAAAAAATGATGAAACAAATGACCAACATGCAAAAAGGCAAAAAAGGCAAAGGCATGAACATGCCGTTTATGTAAACTTTTAGTGGTTGTTCAAAAAATTATATGTTCTGTAATGGAAAAACACTTTACAGACTGTGGCCTATCTGTTAGAATCTAAAATTGTGAAACAAAGACATTGGAGGTGACATCATGGCAGTAAAAATTCGTATGAAACGCATGGGAGCTAAACGTAATCCATTTTACCGTATTGTCGTAGCTGATTCCCGTTCACCAAGAGACGGACGTTTTATTGAGCAGATTGGAACGTATAACCCTGTTGCTAACCCGATTGAAGTTAAAATAGATGAGGATAGAGCAGTGGATTGGATGACGAACGGGGCCAAGCCAAGTGATACAGTCCGTAACCTTTTCTCAAAACAAGGCATCATGAAAAAATTCCACGAACAGAAAAACTAATTGTAAAGTAGTGTGATAATCATGAAAGCCCTGATTGAAACAATTGTAGCACCACTTGTGGATAACCCTGGCGACATCGTTGTGACGGAAACCGAGGAAGATTCAAAAATTGTCTACCATCTGACCGTCAACGAAAACGATGTCGGCAAGGTGATTGGAAAAAACGGACGTATTGCCAAGGCGATCCGTACTGTTGTTTACGCTTCAAAAACGGAAACGAAAAAACGTATTTATTTGGATATTATGTAAAGGGAGAGGTCATACCTTTCCCTTTTTACACATAACCAGGTTTCATCTCTATACCGAGAACGTTTAGAGAGCGGGGTACCAGTATGCAAATAATCAAAAAGGTCCTTATTAAGCAAATTGTCACAGAGAAGAGCAAAGAAAAGTTGCGAAGCAGTTTTAATGATCATAAAATGCGGCTTGAACAAGAGTGTCAACAGTTAAGGTTTGAACAGCGGAAATTGGAGAATAAACGTAGCATGTCAAAACAGGAGCTGTCTCAGCGATTTCAGCAGGAAATTAAAAACCGGAAAGAAAAAATTAAATTGGTTGATTTTAAAATCGAGCAATTGGACATCCTTGAAACCGGCAGTGAAATTACGGAAAAAGAAGTTGAAGCTCTTGTTGAGGTCAAAGAAGGTTCGCATTGGAATAAAATTATGGAAGAGTCGGCAATCGTTATAGAAGATGATGTGGTCGTGCGAATTGATGAGTAGCAGGTGATAACATGACGGATATGTTGAATGTCGGGAAAATCGTAAATACACACGGCATAAAAGGTGACGTTAAAGTACAGCGAATAACGGATTTCGAAGAACGATTCGATATTGGAAATCAGCTGATACTGGAGAAGGAAAATGGTCAGACTTTGAATCTGGAAATTGATGGTCATCGGGATCATAAGGGATTTGGCCTTCTCCATTTTAAAAGCTATGACAATATCAATGATGTTGAGCAGTTTAAAGGACGACTCTTAAAAATTCCAAGAGACCAGCTGGCTGATCTGGCTGAAAATGAGTTTTACTATCACGAAATTATTGGATGTGCCGTTTACCTGACAAGCGGTGAAAAACTCGGGACAATCAAAGAAATTCTCGCACCAGGCGCAAATGATGTATGGGTTACTGAACGGGAGGAAGGGAAAGACGTGCTTGTCCCTTATATTGCTGACGTTGTGAAAGAAGTAGATGTTTCTGACAAAAAAGTAGTGATTGAGCCGATGGAAGGACTGCTTGACTGATGCATATTGATGTTTTGACGCTATTTCCGGAGATGATTTCAGGTGTTTTTGATGCCTCAATTTTAAAAAAGGCTCAGCAAAATGAAAAATTCAGTTACAACCTGGTAAATTTCCGTGATTATTCAACGAACAAGCATATGAAAGTGGACGATTACCCGTATGGCGGCGGCGCAGGCATGGTCCTGACACCGCAGCCGGTGTTTGACGCGGTGGATGCCGTCATAAGCGTAAAACAAACAAAACCACGGGTTATTTTAATGAGTCCGCAAGGGGAACCTTACAATCAGCAAAAAGCAGAGGAACTGTCACAAGAAGACCATCTTGTGTTCATTTGCGGTCATTATGAAGGTTATGACGAACGAATCAGGGAACATCTTGTGACCGATGAAATTTCAATAGGGGATTATGTGCTGACCGGTGGCGAGCTTGCCGCCGCGGTTGTGATTGACAGTATTGTGCGACTTTTGCCGGATGTGCTTGGGAATAAAGCATCTGCTCCCAAGGACTCATTTTCCACCGGGCTGCTGGAACATCCACACTACACCCGACCTGCTGACTTTCGCGGTATGAAAGTTCCGGACATACTGTTATCAGGTGATCATGCTAAAATTGCGGAATGGCGCAGGATAGAGTCGCTTAAGCGAACCTGTGAGCGCCGGCAGGACCTGATAGACGAACAGGATCTATCAGATGAGGCTAAACAGATATTAGGTAAAAAATAATGTTGAATTCACTGTTTTAGTATGGTATATTTATGATTGTGCTTAACTAGCACGTATAAACGATGTTCCGCTGTCCCTTAGTGTGATAAGAGCATTGGTTTGGAAGGAGTGAAACAGGATGCAACATATCATTGAAGAAGTGACAAAAGATCAGCTTCGTACGGATCATCCTGATTTCCGCCCAGGCGACACTGTAAAAGTTCACGTTAAAGTTGTCGAAGGAAGCCGTGAACGTATTCAGGTGTTTGAAGGTGTTGTCATTAAACGGCAAGGCGGCGGAATCAGTGAAACATTTACTGTAAGAAAGATTTCCTACGGTGTTGGTGTTGAGCGTACATTGCCGCTGCATTCACCACGTATTGCGAAAATCGAAGTTTCCCGCCGTGGTATTGTTCGCCGTGCGAAACTTTACTATCTTCGTAATCTGCGCGGAAAAGCAGCACGTATTAAAGAACGTCGCTAATCCGTCAACTATAATTGTTATTGAAAAGGGGCTTGTCACATTCCATGCAAGCTCTTTTTTACTTTCTATATTTTTCAGTATGGCATGATATAATAATATTATAAGGAATTCATAGGCTATACATATATTGTACCAGGCGGTGTTGGAGAAATGGAGAAGTTAAAAAGTGAATGGTTTGACTGGATAAAGGCTTTGTTAATAGCATTTGGTTTGTTTTTCATCATCAGGACATTCTTTTTTGCTCCGATTGTTGTCGATGGACCATCGATGATGCCAACATTGCGGGATGGAGACCAAATGATTGTCAATAAATTTATCTACCAGATACAGGAACCGAATCGTTTCGATATTGTTGTGTTTCACGCCTCAGACCGAAAAGATTTTATTAAACGGATAGTTGGTCTGCCAGGTGAGCATGTCTCGGTAGAGGATGATCAATTATACGTTGATGGTGAAAAAGTAGCCGAGCCTTTTTTGCAGGAACGTAAAGAAAAAATGCCGTCTTATCAGCCGTTAACAGGTGATTTTCAGCTGGAGGACCTTCCGGGCGGATACGAAGAGATCCCTGAAAACCATGTGCTTGTGCTGGGTGACAATCGGAATAATTCGACAGACAGTCGCATACTCGGATTGGTTTCGATGGATCAGATTGTTGGGAAAACCAGTTTGATCTACTGGCCGCTTGACCGGATTCAGATTCTGCACGATTAGGGTGATTCAATATGGCCATACAATGGTTTCCAGGACATATGGCAAAAGCAAAACGTGAAGTGGAAGAAAAGCTGAAATTAACGGATTTCGTTATAGAACTCGTGGATGCACGCACGCCGTTGTCATCACAAAATCCAATGCTGCAGAATGTCTTGCAGCAAAAGCTCAAAATGATTGTCATGATGAAAAAGGACCTTGCAGACAACAGGATGACAGAGAAGTGGCTGAGTTACTATAAAGGTCGTGGAATCCCAGCCATCGCTATTGATGTCAATAGCAAATCCGATATCAAATGTGTTGTTCAGACAGCAAAAGACCTTGGACAGACAAAAATGGATAAGCTTAAGAGAAAAGGCGTTAACCCGCGGCCTGCCCGTGCTATGATCATCGGCATCCCGAATGTTGGCAAGTCAACATTAATCAACCGTCTTGCCAATAAAAAGATTGCCCAAATCGGTGACAAGCCGGGTGTAACAAAGAAACAGCAATGGATAAAGGTGAAAGGTGACTTTGAACTGCTTGATACACCGGGAATTCTATGGCCAAAATTTGAAGATGAACGAGTTGGTTACCGGCTGGCAGCTGTTGGCACGATAAAAGATCAGTTATTGCCGCTGGATGATGTGGTTGCATTTGTTATTCAATATATGCAGAAATTTTATCCGGATCGGCTGGAAGAAAGATATGGGATTAATCGCGACATGGAGGACATGTGGGACATTTTTGTTTCAATCGGGAAGCAGAGGGGAGCCCTCGAAAGCGGCGGAAATGTCAATTTTGACAAGGTGGCTGACCTGGTCATACATGATCTGCGAACAGGAAAACTGGGAAATATAACACTTGAATCACCCCCGGACAATACCTGATTGTCCGAGGGTGATTTTTAATAATATGATTTTTTCCGATTAGTTTCCAAAATCGATTTATTATGCAACAATATTCATATATACTTAAACCACTATGAGTTAAGGGGGGGATAGCATGACAAAGCGTAATATAGAGGAGTTGTTATCAGAACAACGTGAAGAATTGCTCAGAGCATTGAAAGCCCGTTTTGAAACAAACATGAATCGCCATAAAGATCTTGAATGGGCTGAAATCTTGGGAAAGCTGGAAGCCAATGCTGACAAACTGTGGTCGCTCAATGAAATGGAAAGAACTGGCGGGGAACCAGATGTTGTTGGTTATGATAAAGAGAAAGACGAATACACTTTTTGTGATTGTTCAGCGGAAAGTCCTAAGGGCCGCAGAAGTGTCTGTTACGACCGCGCGGGCCTAGAGTCAAGAAAAAAATATAAACCGGAGAATAACGCTATTGATATGGCAGCTGCCATGGGAATCGAACTTTTAACAGAAGAACAATATCGGGCATTACAAAAACTTGAAAATTTCGATGTGAAAACGTCGAGTTGGGTGCAAACACCATCTGATATTAGAGAACTCGGCGGTGCCCTTTTTTGCGATTATCGCTACGGCCATGTCTTCGTTTATCACAACGGTGCGTCCTCTTACTATGGCGTCAGAGGGTTCCGTGGCTTACTAAGAGTCTGAGACAAAATCATCTAATTTCAACACGAATTGACTGTCAATTCTTCTATTACTATGTAAAAATTTGAATGTACTGATTAACTATACAGAGTGAAGGTGAACCATTTGGAACAGCAATCAATCGCAGTATTAAAGCAATTATTTGAAGCCGATAAGCTGGATGAAACGTACATAAATAAGCTAAAATTAGACGAGCGAAAAGGGGTACAGAAACTGATTGAGCGCTATGAACGAAAAAAATTAAACGATAAAGCACTGAAGGAAAATTTTCTTCGTATGTCGCAATATGAACAAAAAAATTACGCTGATGGGTGTCAGTATATAGCCGGGATGGATGAAGCCGGCCGCGGCCCGCTTGCAGGCCCTGTCGTTGCGGCTGCTGTTATATTGCCCCGGGATTTTAAACTGCTGGGTCTTAATGATTCCAAACAGTTGAATGAAACGACCCGTGAAGAATATTTCACAATTATTAAAAATGCGGCCGTGAGCTATGGGATTGCCATTATTGATAATTATAAAATTGATCAGATCAATATCTATGAAGCTACGAAACTGGCAATGTATGAGGCAATTAATCAGCTTAATCCCCTGCCGGATCACGTGCTGATTGATGCCGTGTCACTTGATCAGCTTACTTGTTCTTCGGAGTCAATTACCAAAGGCGATCAGAAAAGTGTATCGGTTGCTGCTGCCAGCGTATTAGCGAAAGTTACCCGTGATGGCTTAATGAAAGATTTGGACAAGAAATATCCGGGATACGGTTTTGCCTCCAATATGGGCTATGGAACAAAACAGCATACAGCGATGCTTGCAGAACACGGGGTTACGCCATATCATCGAAAGTCATTTGCGCCTGTCAGGAGTATTGTCAGGTAATTTTAGCGGCAGACACGTCAAAATCTGCCATAAACCGCTAATTCTTGTGAAATTCATAGTTTTTTTATACAATGGGAATGCAGTGAAATTTGATGGGAGGATGAAAGATGAACATTCATGAGTATCAAGGCAAAGATATCTTGCGCGAATCTGGCGTAAATGTTCCGAGTGGACATGTTGCATATACGGTTGACGAAGCTGTTAAAGTTGCCCAAAAGCTGGATAGTGATGTATTCGTTGTAAAAGCACAAATTCATGCTGGCGGAAGGGGTAAAGCCGGTGGTGTTAAAATCGCTAAAAACCTCGATGATGTTCGTACATATGCAAACGAACTGCTCGGCAAAAATCTGGTAACACATCAGACGGGTCCTGAAGGCAAGGAAGTAAAACGTTTGCTGATTGAAGAAGGCTGCGACATTCAAAACGAATATTATGTCGGGCTCGTTCTTGATCGCGCCACTTCCCGTGTGGTTATGATGGCTTCAGAAGAAGGCGGTACAGAAATTGAAGAAGTTGCCGCTGAAACACCGGAAAAGATTTTTAAAGAAGTCATCGACCCGGTAGTCGGACTGTCAGGTTATCAAGCTCGCAGATTAGCTTTTAATATTAACATTCCGGATGAATTGATCGGCAAGGCAGCTAAATTCATGATTGGCCTGTATAACGTATTTGTTGAAAAAGACTGTTCCATTGCTGAAATCAATCCGCTTGTTACAACAGGCGATGGACAGGTAATGGCACTTGACTCCAAGCTGAATTTCGATGATAACGCCATGTTCCGCCAAAAAGATGTTATGGAATTACGCGATTTGGAGGAAGAAGATGAAAAAGAAATCGAAGCCTCCAAATATGATTTAAGCTATGTTGCGCTCGACGGCAATATCGGCTGTATGGTTAATGGCGCTGGGCTTGCCATGTCAACAATGGATATTATCAAGCACTATGGCGGCGAACCTGCGAACTTCCTAGATGTCGGCGGTGGTGCGACGACAGAAAAAGTAACAGAAGCATTTAAAATCATTTTGTCCGATTCACATGTTAAAGGTATTTTTGTAAACATTTTTGGCGGTATCATGAAATGTGATGTTATTGCTGAAGGTGTTGTGGAAGCGACAAAACAAGTCGGTCTGGAAATGCCGCTTGTTGTGCGCCTTGAAGGCACAAATGTTGATTTAGGCAAGAAAATTCTTGATGAATCAGGTCTGAACATTACCTCAGCTGAATCAATGGCTGATGGTGCTGAAAAAATCGTTTCCGCTGTTAAGTAATTTTGGCTGTTATTTGGAAGATTGAAGTTTTTGACATATATCCCCACAAAAGCAGACCGTATACATGGAGACTCCTGGGGGATTGAAGGTATCGGTGAGACCCCAGAGTGTGGTAGCACGAGGAGGCTTACCAACCGCCCCCGGAAAGCGTAGTGTATACGGGCTGCGGTGCAGAAAGTAATAAATATATAATGCATAAAACAGCCATATTTTTGAAGACGAACAGATAATCAAAGAAAGGACGGACGAAAATGAGTGTATATGTTAATAAAGATACAAAAGTGATTGTCCAGGGAATCACCGGTGGCACAGCCAAATTCCATACAAAACAAATGCTTGACTATGGTACCAAAATCGTTGGCGGTGTCACCCCGAAAAAAGGCGGTACAGAAGTGGAAGGTGTACCTGTATTCAATACAGTACAGGATGCTGTTGACGAAACCGGCGCCAACGCATCTGTCGTTTATGTACCGGCACCAGCAGCAGCAGACGCTATTCTGGAAGCGGTAGACGCTGAATTGGACTTGGTAATTTGCATCACTGAACATATCCCGGTCATGGATATGGTGAAAGTAAAACGTGCCATGGAAGGCAAGAAGACGCGTCTTGTAGGTCCAAACTGTCCGGGTGTCATCACAGCTGATGAAAGCAAGATTGGTATTATGCCGGGATATATTCATAAAAAAGGACATATCGGCGTTGTTTCCCGTTCAGGTACATTAACGTATGAAGCAGTGCATCAGCTATCCGAAGCTGGATATGGCCAGACGACCGCAGTCGGAATCGGCGGGGACCCTGTGAATGGCACAGACTTTATTGATGCTCTGACTGCTTTCAATGAAGATCCGGAAACAGAAGCTGTTGTTATGATCGGTGAAATCGGAGGTACGGCTGAGGAAGAAGCAGCCGAGTGGATAAAAGCCAATATGTCAAAACCAGTTGTAGGCTTTATCGGTGGCGCAACTGCACCTCCTGGAAAACGGATGGGGCATGCCGGGGCCATCATTTCAGGCGGTAAAGGGACAGCTGAAGAGAAAATTCGCATTATGAACGAATGCGGCGTTCAAACAGCAGATACACCGGCCGAAATTGGCGACACAATGATTAACGTCTTGAAAGAAAATGGTTTGCAGGAAAAATGCAAAACACACTGATTACAATAAGCAGGAACCCAAAGATAACGCATCTTTGGGTTCCGATATATTATATAAGGGCGTGATTGATTGGAAAAAATTCGTAAACGCTTAATCCATATTTGTCGGTGCCGCGGGGTCTCCCGCCGAACAATAAGGAAGTTTGTCCGGTATGACCCCACACTGAAAACGGTCTACAAGCTGTCCGCTTCTGAAATTAGCCAGTTTTTTTCTCTCCCCATGAAAAAAGCCTCTTTATTTTACTCAGACCTCCGGAGCACAGCATTAATTTCCCAAATTAAGCATGAACTGAAATCAGTCAGGATAATAACAGCAGTTGACGATATCTATCCTTTTGTGTTAAAAACTATTAAAGATGCGCCGCTGGTATTATATGCCATTGGCAACACGCAATTAATGAATCAAAATCCGATACTGAGTGTGATTGGCACACGTCGGCCCTCAGGCGAAGCAAAGGCCAAAATGCAAAAATACGTGCTGCCCTTAATTCAGGATAACTGGACGATCGCAAGTGGCATGGCTGCAGGCATTGACAGCTACGCCCATCAGCTGGCCGTTCAATATGAGGGCAAAACGATAGCAGTGATGGGCAGCGGTTTTAATCATATTTACCCAAAACATAACATAGGGCTTTTCAAACAGATTGCTGCTAAAGGGTTATTGCTAACCGAATATCCCCCGGACACCCCGCCCGAACGCTTTCATTTTCCAGAACGCAATCGGATTATCAGCGGTTTAAGTTTTGGTACGTTTGTTATTGAGGCGACGAAAAAAAGTGGTACATTAATTACGGTTGACCAGGCTCTGGACCAAGGGAGAGAAGTTTATGCACTTCCGGGCTCACCGTTAACACCGCATGCGGAAGGGTGTCATACAATGATTCAGGATGGTGCAAAACTCGTCCGGAGCCCGGATGATATTTTGGAAGATTGGGTGAGGATCGAACCAAATTGGGTTCATATGCACCAATAGAAATTCATAACATGTTTGACAAACACTGTGTAACTATTTAATATTAGTGAAGATTTTTCAATTCAACTTATGGATGCAAATCTGGGAGGAAACGATATGTCTGACTACCTCGTGATCGTGGAATCGCCAGCAAAAGCGAAAACGATCGAACGATATTTGGGTAAAAAATATAAAGTAAAAGCTTCAATGGGTCATGTCCGTGATTTGCCAAAAAGTCAAACGGGCGTTGATCCGGATGACTCATTCAAGCCGAAATACATTACGGTCCGTGGCAAAGGTGATGTTCTGAAAGAATTAAGATCGGCTGCGAAAAAAGCCAAGAAAGTTTACCTTGCAGCAGACCCCGACAGGGAAGGGGAAGCCATTGCCTGGCATTTGGCCTACGCTTTAAACGTTGATGAAAATTCAAAATGCCGGGTTGTTTTTAATGAAATCACAAAAGATGCCATCAAAGAATCCTTCAAACATCCACGTTCCATAGATGGTGATCTGGTTGATGCACAGCAAGCCAGACGTATTCTTGACCGCCTTGTCGGATACAAAATCAGTCCGCTGTTATGGAAAAAAGTTAAAAAAGGTCTGAGTGCCGGCAGAGTTCAATCAGTAGCCGTAAGATTGATCATTGACCGTGAAAAAGAAATTGAGAATTTCAAGCCCGAAGAGTACTGGTCGATTGATGCCCAGTTTCAAAAAGACAGTGAGACGTTTGAAGGGGCTTTCTATGGAATCGACGGCAAAAAACAGGACTTAAAATCTGAAGACGATGTAAAAGCGGTTACTGAAAAACTGGAAGGGAAGAAATTCTCGGTTGATAAAGTGAACAAACGCGAACGTAAACGCAATCCGGCGAAACCATTTACAACGTCATCATTGCAGCAGGAAGCTGCCCGTAAACTTAACTTCCGCGCCAAAAAGACGATGATGGTAGCCCAGCAGCTTTACGAAGGAATCGATTTGGGTAAAAAAGCCGGCGGTATTACCGGTTTAATCACGTATATGCGAACCGATTCAACCAGAATTTCAGAAACAGCCAAACAGGAAGCAAAAGGCTATATTGAGGATAATTATGGCCAAAGCTATAAAGGTTATTCTAAGAAAGCTGGCAAAAAAGAAGGGGCACAGGATGCCCACGAAGCGGTTCGCCCAACATCAATCATGCGTGATCCGAAATCCCTGAAAAATTTGCTGTCGCGTGATCAATACCGTCTTTATAAGCTAATCTGGGAAAGATTTCTTGCAAGCCAGATGTCGCCGGCAGTCATGGATACGATGACTGTGCATCTGCTGAATAATGGGATTGAATTTCGTGCCACAGGCTCCAAAGTAAAATTTAAAGGGTTTATGAAGGTATATGTAGAAGGCACCGATGACAAGAAAAAACATGAAAATAAATATTTACCTGACTTGTCTGAGGGCATGGTAGTGAATGCCAAGGAGATCACACCGAACCAGCACTTCACCCAGCCGCCGCCAAGATATACCGAAGCACGACTGGTGCGCACGATGGAAGAACAAGGTATTGGACGGCCTTCAACGTACGCGCCGACTTTGGACACGGTTCAGCGACGAGGCTATGTGCAGCTGGACAATAAACGGTTTGTTCCGACTGAACTTGGTGAAATCATAAATGATATATTGAAAGAATTTTTCCCACAAATCATTGATATTGATTTCACCGCCAAGATGGAAGAGGATCTGGATTCCATTGAGGAGGGAAAAACAGAGTGGATCAAGGTACTGGATGACTTTTACGGTGGTTTTAGACAGCGCCTGGAAAAAGCCGAACAGGAAATGGAAAAGATCGAAATCCGTGATGAACCGGCAGGGATCACATGTGAAAACTGCGGGCATGAAATGGTGTATAAAATGGGGAGGTACGGCAAATTCCTGGCTTGCTCCAATTTTCCTGAATGCCGTAACACAAAACCGATTTTAAAGAAAATCGGTGTGACATGCCCTAAATGTAAACAGGGTGACGTAGTAGAACGAAAATCAAAAAAGAACCGAAAATTTTACGGTTGTGACCGTTATCCGGAATGTGATTTCGTTTCTTGGGATAAGCCGATTTCAAGACCATGCCCGAAATGTGACGCATTACTTGTGGAAAAGAAAACAAAGAAGGAAACGCGTGTGCAATGTACAAATTGCGATTATAAAGAAACTGAAGAAAATTAACTGCCTGGCTGCCAGGCAGTTTTTTTGGCAGTTAAGAAAGTCTAAATACTTTCTTACTGCATAAGGGCAACTAAGGCTTTCGCCATAAAAGCTTGGCGATAAGCCAAGTTTTCTTAGAAAAATTGGGGTAATTTAGTGTACGAAGTGAAGAGGTCTATCACATTTTGTTCATAGGAATGAAAGTTTTTTGATAATTCTATTGTTAACGATTGACTATTTTCAATCAAACAGATATAATTGCGCATTGGTAAGGTAATTTACTTGACAGTATCCTGGATCAATCAGGTACAGCCAGTTTAATTACGCATAACTTAGGTTTTCTGCAGGAATACGCCTGTTTCTGAATTTTATCATAATTTTGTCAAGTTTATTGCATTCAGACAATTTATGTGGTATGCTTTATTCGCTGTGAAGCGGGGTGTAAGTTTGAATATCTTTACAGAGCTTAGTAAAGCATTTAAAGAGTATTTACAAATTGAAAAGAATGCTTCACCATTTACCATTAAATATTATATGGAAGATTTGCATCGTTTTTTTGCTTTTTTGGATGAAGAAGCGGTCAGCCGCCTTGAGGATGTTGATCATCAGCTGATTCGCATATACCTTACAAGGCTTTATGACAATAAGTTGGGGCGAAGATCTGTGTCCCGAAAGGTATCCAGCCTTAAAAGCTTTTATCGCTACCTCGAGCGTCATAATCATGTGGAAGATAACCCGTTCATCTACGTAAGTCTTCCAAAAATCGAAAAGTCTATACCGGGATTTTTATACATGGAAGAACTGGAAAAACTGTTTGAAGTAAATGATTTAACTGATCCACTGGGGCAGCGCAACCAAGCATTGATTGAAACGCTTTATGCGACTGGCATACGTGTCAGCGAATGCCGGAGAATGAAGCTTTCGGATATTGATTTCACCATCGGTACTATGTTCATTAAAGGCAAAGGGAATAAAGAACGGTATATGCCTTTCGGCCGTTTTGCCGAAATTGCCTTGGAAACATACATAAATGATGGGAGAGAAACATTGCTGAAAAAGTCCGGTTCTGCTTCGGATGCTGTCTTTCTGAATGCAAGAGGCGGTCCGCTGACTGCCAGGGGAATCAGTACAATTTTGGATAAAATGGTCAAAAAGGCCGCTATGACCGTTCATGTACACCCACATAAATTACGTCATACATTTGCAACCCATATGTTAAATGAGGGTGCTGACCTTCGAACGGTTCAGGAGTTGCTTGGGCATGAGAATTTATCATCGACCCAGATATATACCCATGTAACCAAGGATCGTCTGCGTCAGGTATACATGAATAGTCATCCGAGAGCAAAAGGATAATCTTCTCAGGAAGAGGTGATAAATGTGGCAGCTGAGATGCATGCGACAACAATCTTCGCTGTAAAGCATAATGGTCAGTGCGCAATGAGTGGTGACGGGCAAGTTACATTGGGTAATGCCGTTGTCATGAAACATAAAGCACAAAAGGTCCGTACCTTGTATAAGGGGCAGGTTCTTGCGGGATTTGCAGGGTCTGTAGCTGATGCATTTACTTTATTTGAAAAATTTGAAGGGAAACTGGAAGCATTTGATGGTAACCTCGCCAGAGCTGCAGTGGAATTGGCAAAAGAATGGCGCAGTGACAAAGTCCTTCGCAGGCTGGAAGCTATGCTCATCGTTATGAACAAGGAAAAAATGTTTCTTGTGTCGGGAACCGGTGAGGTTATTGAGCCTGATGATGGAATTCTTGCAATTGGTTCAGGCGGGAACTATGCATTGAGTGCCGGCAGGGCATTAGTCAGACACGGGAGCGGGCTTTCAGCTAAGGAAATTGCCCAAAGAGCTCTTGAGATTGCCGGCGAAATATGTATCTATACAAATGACTATATCACTCTGGAGGTACTTGATTAATAAGGAGGCCTTTGTTAATGGGGATTGATTATACTCCCAAACAAATCGTGGAGCAGCTGGATCACTATATAGTAGGTCAGTCGGAGGCCAAAAAATCAGTTGCCGTGGCGTTGAGAAACCGATACCGCCGGATGAAGCTTGACGAAAAAATCAAAGATGAGATCGTACCGAAAAATATTTTGATGATCGGCCCTACCGGGGTCGGGAAAACTGAGATTGCGCGACGGCTGGCAAGTATGGTTAGTGCGCCTTTTGTAAAAGTTGAAGCGACCAAATTTACTGAGGTTGGCTACGTTGGCCGTGATGTTGAATCAATGGTACGTGATTTGGTGGAAATGTCTTTGCGTATGGTCAAGGAAGAAAAAATGAGTGAAGTAAAAGATCGTGCGGAAGGTGAAGCAAATAAAAGACTTGTCGAACTGCTTGTGCCACAGGAAAAAAAACAAAACAATATGAAAAACCCGTTTGAAATGTTGTTTTCGGCGCAGGAAGATACTGATGACGATTCTGAATCGGCACCAAAAGACGATGAAATCAGAAATAAGCGGAAGCGGGTAGAACACCAGCTAGCGTTGGGGGAATTAGAAGATCGGATTGTAACGGTTGAGATTGAGGAATTGCCGCCGTCGATGTTTGACATGCTCCAGGGTTCAGGAATGGAACAAATGGGTATGAATATGCAGGATGCGCTTGGCCAGTTCATGCCGAAAAAGAAGAAGACACGAAAACTTCCTGTATCTGAAGCGAGAAAAGTACTGACAACCCAGGAAGCCCAAAAGCTTGTTGATATGGAAGAAGCAGCGCAGGAGGCAATCAACCGTGCTGAGCAGTCCGGGATATTATTTATTGACGAGATTGATAAAGTCACCGGAGAACAAGGCGGCAGTTCAGCAAATGTATCACGTGAAGGCGTACAGCGTGATATATTGCCGATTGTTGAAGGATCCACGGTTGTTACAAAGCATGGACCCGTCAAGACGAACCATATGCTGTTTATTGCAGCGGGTGCATTCCATACAGCAAAACCATCCGATTTGATACCGGAACTCCAGGGGCGATTCCCAATCCGTGTTGAGCTGGAGAAGCTGGTTGTTGAAGATTTTAAACGGATTTTAAAGGAGCCATCCAATGCCTTATTGAAACAATATTCAGCATTATTAAAAACAGAAGGTATAAACGTTGTGTTTACAGACCAAGCTGTAAATAGATTGGCAGAAATTGCCTTTCAGGTTAATCAGGAAACGGATAACATTGGTGCAAGAAGACTCCATACGATACTTGAAAAGCTTCTTGAAGACTTATCGTTTGAAGCCCCTGACATTAACATGGATACGGTTGAGATTACGGATGGCTATGTGGACGAAAAACTAAGCAACATCATAAAAAATAAAGATCTAAGTCAATTTATTCTTTAAGTGTATGAAATGGAGGAACTAAAATGGAACTTTTGGAACGCGCAAGAAAAATTAATGCAATGCTGCAGAAAACAACGGGCAAATCGGTGAACTTCAACGATATGTCTGCCACACTCAGAGATGTCATCAAAGGAAATATCTTCATAGTCAGCAGACGAGGTAAGCTGTTGGGTTACGCGATTAATCAGGAAATTGAAAATGAGCGAATGAAATCGATGCTCGAAGAAAGACAATTCCCTGAAGAGTATACACATGGCTTGTTCAATATCTATGAAACAACTGCAAACTTGGATATTGACAGCCCGTTCACAGCGTTCCCGGTAGAAAATCGTGAGTTATTCAAGAGTGGCTTGACTACTATTGTCCCAATAATTGGCGGCGGTGAACGGCTGGGAACTCTTGTGTTAAGCAGGCTCTCAGATAGTTTCGGTGAAGACGATTTGCTTCTCGGTGAATACGGTGCGACTGTTGTCGGAATGGAAATCCTGCATGAAAAAACAGAAGAAATTGAAGTCGAAGCCAGGAGTAAGGCTGTTGTACAAATGGCAATCAGCTCACTATCATACAGTGAACTGGAAGCAATCGATCATATCTTTGAAGAACTTAACGGGTCCGAAGGCTTGCTTGTTGCCAGTAAGATAGCCGACAGAGTCGGGATCACCAGATCGGTTATCGTTAACGCCCTAAGAAAACTTGAGAGTGCCGGCGTTATTGAATCCCGTTCACTTGGTATGAAAGGAACGTATATCAAAGTACTAAATGATAAGTTCCTTGTTGAATTGGAAAAGCTTCGTTCCAGATAAGAGTTCTTTAAACGGTTATCACACGATAACCGTTTTTTAGAGAGCTGAGACATATCAATAATGTCTTGCCCCCATGAGTGTAACTAAGATTTTTAAATTAAGAGAGCCTAAATGTATGACCAGGCGCAGCTCATACGCCGACTGAACTGCACCTGGACGTGCCAGAGCTGATTTTAAAAAATGACAAGAAACCGCATAATAATCCTTGATTGGTCATGATTGTTATGATATATTTACTTTTGGTGTAATACTGTGTTCACAATTGGACGTGGACATAAATACACACGCTCAGTTATTTGCATGCTGGGTGCCATTTTTAGGAATGGTCTTTATGCAAAGATGATCTGAAGCGGAGGAAAAAACCATTAGGAGGAATTTTTAATGTCAGTAATTTCTATGAAGCAATTGCTGGAAGCTGGTGTACATTTTGGACATCAGACACGCCGTTGGAATCCAAAGATGAAAAAATACATCTTTACAGAACGTAACGGGATTTATATCATTGACCTGCAAAAAACGGTCAAGAAAGTTGACGAAGCGTATAATTATGTAAAAGACATTGCTGCAAATGGCGGCTCAGTTCTTTTCGTAGGTACAAAGAAACAGGCGCAGGATTCTGTTCGCGATGAAGCAACCCGTTCCGGTATGTTTTATGTGAACCAGCGCTGGCTGGGCGGAACGTTGACGAACTTTCAGACGATCCGAAAGCGTATCAACCGCTTGAAGGATATTGAACGAATGGAAGAGGATGGCACTTTCGATGTGCTTCCTAAAAAAGAAGTTGTCGGCCTGATGAAAGAAAAAGACCGTCTTGTTAAGTTTTTAGGCGGAATCAAAGAAATGAACAAGCTTCCGGACGCTATGTTTGTGATCGATCCACGCAAAGAGCGTATTGCAATTGCCGAAGCACATAAATTGAATATCCCGATTATCGCAATGGTTGATACAAATTGCGATCCAGATGAAATTGATTTTGTGATTCCGGCAAATGATGATGCAATTCGTGCTGTGAAGCTGATGACTTCCAAAATGGCAGATGCTATTCTAGAAGTAAAACAAGGCGAAGAAACAGAAGAAGTGCAAACCGAAGAAGCACAGTCTGAAGAAGAGGAAGCAGTTACCGCAGAAACTGAAACAAATAAAGAATAGCAATGTAAAAAGGACAGGTGATAAGGGGATAGAGCCTTTTATCACCTTTTTTTCAAGGAAATAAATAATTGAATATCAAGGAGGAGTTATTATGGCGATTACGGCAAAATTAGTTAAAGACCTTCGTGAGAAAACCGGTGCTGGAATGATGGATTGTAAAAAAGCCCTTCAGGAAACTGACGGTGATATGGATAAGGCAATTGAATTCCTGCGTGAAAAAGGAATGGCGAAAGCCGCGAAAAAAGCAGATCGTATTGCTGCTGAAGGTTTAGCGCACATTGAGCTTAACGAGAATACAGCAGTGCTTTTGGAAGTCAACTGTGAAACTGACTTTGTCACTAAAAATGAACAGTTCAAGGAATTGCTGTCGGAACTTGGCAAACACATTGCCAAACAAAAACCAGAAACAGTTGAAGAAGCCCTCAGTCAGGAACTTCATGGTGATGGCGAGATAGTCGAAAAATATATTAATGCGACTGTCGGTAAAATCGGTGAGAAAATTTCACTTCGTCGTTTCTCTTTAATGGAAAAAACAGATAATGATGCATTTGGCGCATATCTTCATATGGGTGGTGCAATCGGTGTTCTGACACTGCTTGAAGGCACTACGGACGAAGAGCTTGCTAAAGACATTGCCATGCATACTGCCGCGGTAAGCCCGCGCTATGTTTCAAGAGATGATGTTCCGGAGCAAGAAGTCAACAGCGAACGCGAAGTACTGAAGACTCAGGCATTGAATGAAGGCAAGCCTGAGCATATCGTTGAGAAAATGGTCGAGGGCCGTCTTAGCAAGTTCTTTGAAGAGATTTGCCTCCTGGAACAAAACTTTGTAAAGGATCCGGATCAGAAAGTGAAAAAATATGTATCTGATAAAGGTGCATCAGTCAAAACGTTCACCCGCTATGCAGTAGGTGAAGGTATGGAAAAACGCGAAGAAAACTTTGCTGAAGAAGTCAAGAACCAAATGAAAAAATAGTGAATCAGAAACGGAATGGGGGAACACGGTATGGTGGTTCCCTATTTCGCTAATACATGAGAATTACAGCGACAAGACCTTTATTGATACTTAATAACACTATAATCCCGATGGAGGTAATCATGACAACAGCTCGATACCGTAGAATTGTGTTAAAATTAAGTGGTGAAGCATTAAGCGGTGACCAGAGCTATGGCATTGAACCACAGGTGATCCAATCGGTTGCATCTCAGATTAAAGAGGTTGCTGAATTGGGTGTGGAAGTAGCTGTAGTCGTTGGCGGCGGTAATATCTGGCGCGGCAAAGTCGGAAGTGAAATGGGGATGGATCGTGCCACAGCTGACTACATGGGCATGCTAGCTACCATTATGAACTCCCTTGCACTTCAGGATAGTCTAGAGAATAACGGTATTCCGACACGTGTTCAAACATCGATTGAAATGCGCCAGGTGGCGGAACCTTATATAAGGAGAAAAGCAATACGCCATCTTGAAAAGAAGCGTGTTGTCATTTTTGCTGCCGGAACAGGAAACCCTTATTTTTCAACTGATACAACAGCGGCATTACGGGCTGCTGAAATTGAGGCTGAAGTCATTCTAATGGCTAAAAATAACGTTGATGGTGTGTATTCCGACGATCCGAAAGTTAATAAAGCCGCGGAAAAATATACAAAGATTTCGTATATGGAGATGCTGAGTGAAGGCCTTGCGGTTATGGACTCAACCGCGTCATCATTGTGTATGGATAATGATATTCAATTAATCGTTTTCTCCATCACTGAAGAAGGAAATATTAAACGTGTCGTTCAAGGCGAACCAATTGGTACAACAATAAAGGGGGACTGATCATGTCCGATCAAATAATCAAGGATACACGTAGTAAAATGGAGCAGGCTGTGCAGGCTTTTTCTAAAAATCTGGCAACAATACGCGCAGGACGGGCAAACCCGGCAATCCTGGACAGTGTTATTGTCGATTATTATGGGGCCGCAACACCGCTGAACCAGCTGGCAACGATTTCTGCACCGGAAGCAAGGCTTCTGGTTATTACACCATTTGACAAATCGTCAGTGAGTAATATTGAAAAAGCAATCCAAAAAGCTGATTTAGGCTTATCTCCGTCCAGTGACGGCAATGTGATTCGGATTAACATTCCCGCACTGACGGAAGAACGCCGGAAAGATTTGGTGAAAGTGGTCGGAAAGTACGCAGAAGAAGCACGTGTGCAGGTGAGAAATGTCCGGCGTGAAGCCAATGATCAACTGAAGAAACTAGAGAAGAATGGCGATCTGACAGAAGATGATCTAAAAAAACAACAAGAAAATGTTCAAAAAGAAACAGATAAACAAATTAATAAAATTGATGAGTACGTTAAAAACAAAGAAAAGGAAATATTGGAAGTCTAAGGATGAAGGTTTAGTCAAATAAGCTGCTGTGGCCCTCTTGTCTAAGAGGGCTTTTGTTTCCACCGGCATAAAATCGTCCGGATGTGAAGAACTTGAATCCGGGAGTTCCTTAAAGTACAGGAAAAACACAGGCTTGGCACTGTTACGCCGGGTTTTTCTTATATTTTAAGGAATTCATGATAAAATTTACGGATTAAAGTGATATAATGGTAATTCAACATAATAGGATAATAATATCGTGGATTATTTTTATCCCGCATATAACTGGCAGTAAGCCCCCTACTTCAAGACGATGAGGTGAAACCAAAGGGGATAAAGGGGGGGCAGTTGTCAGTAAATGCCCGATTCTGTTCAACTAACAATCGTGGGGGTAAAGAACCTCTTGCTGATTGAAGGTTCACTTTATGATATACAGGCTTCATCAACGATATCGGAGGACAAATTATGCCAATGAAACTTCCCTTTTTTAAAAATAAAAAAACAAAGGTGAAAGAAGAAACGGAACTTGATAATATACCAGAACATGTAGCCATTATAATGGACGGCAATGGACGATGGGCAAAAAAACGCGGACTCCCCCGGATTGCTGGTCATAAAGAAGGCATGGAGGTTGTTAAAAGAATCGTTAAGACGGCTGTAAACTGTCATGTTGAGGTCCTGACGTTATACGCCTTTTCAACAGAAAATTGGCGCCGTCCAAAATCAGAAGTCGATTACCTTTTAGGTCTGCCCAAAGAATTTTTACATATTTACTTGCCTGAGCTGATTGAAAACAATGTCAAAATAGATACCATCGGGGATTTTGATGTACTCCCCGATCACACAAAGAAAGCAGTCCGCTATGCTAAAGAACAGACAAAAGATAATGATGGATTATTATTAAATTTTGCTTTAAACTATGGTAGTAGATTTGAAATTATACAAGCTATCAGGCAAATTATAACAGACATTGACAGTTCTGATCTTTCACTAGATAAACTTGATGAACATATATTTTCGGAGTACCTCTATACAACCGGATTATCGGATCCTGATTTATTAATTCGGACGAGCGGCGAACAGCGGTTAAGCAATTTTCTGCTCTGGCAGCTTGCTTATACGGAATTCTGGTTTACGGATGTGTTATGGCCTGATTTTACAGATGAGAAATTTAAAGAGGCATTGCATGATTACCAGCAGAGGAAACGCCGTTATGGAGGCGTATAAGGTGTTGAACGAGCTATGAAGGAACGAACCATAACAGCATTTTTGGCATTTCTCATATTTATTCCTGCAGTCGTGTTTGGCGGAATCATTTTTCAATTATTTGTTTACTTGTTGGCATCGATAGCATTGTTCGAGTTAATCCGTATGCGTCAAATAGGTCATTATTATACTCCGGCCATATTTGCGCTTCTGGCATTATGGCTATTGCTGCTTCCTGAGTCGTCGCACTTGTTACTTGGAATGGAAAAAATAGAAGCATTTATGATTTTTGTTTTATTCCTGTTGTCATATACCGTGATGGCTAAGAATAAGTTTACATTTGATGATGCTGGTTTTGTTTTGCTGGCGGTTGCTTATGTCGGAATGGGTTTCTTTTACCTGATTGACACGCGGGACGGGGAAGCTGGTGCTGGTCTGGCACATATATTTTATGTGTTAGTTGTGATTTGGGCAACCGACACAGGGGCTTATTTTTGTGGACGTGCTTTTGGCAAACATAAATTATGGCCGAAAATCAGTCCGAATAAAACAATCGAGGGGGCACTCGGCGGCATTGTACTGGCAGTTGTCATTGGTATGATTTTTCATATCGCCTTTCCATTTCGATATGATATGATAATTGTAATAGCTGTATCGATTCTGGTCTCAGTTGCTGGTCAGGCTGGCGATTTGGTGGAGTCGGCATTCAAACGCCATTATGGCGTTAAGGACTCAGGGAACTTACTGCCGGGCCATGGCGGGATCCTTGATCGGCTGGACAGTCTTTTATTCGCGTTGCCGCTTTTGCATTTCATCAACTTTTTTACGTAATAATGAGGTTAGAGAATAGGATGGAAGAGCCCGGAAGACAATAGTTTGTATCTTATATAACCTTTATCAGATAAAGGACGGTGCTTCGTTTGACCACAGTTGTAGCTTTTATATTCATGTTTGGACTACTTGTGTTTATTCATGAATTCGGTCATTTAATTTTTGCAAAAAGAGCAGGTATGCTGGCACGTGAATTCGCCATCGGCTTTGGGCCAAAAGTTTTTTCCTTTATGAAAAATGAAACGGTTTATACAATCCGCCTGCTCCCAATCGGCGGTTATGTGCGGGTAGCCGGTGAAGATCCGGAAATCATCGAACTGAAACCCGGCCAGCATATTGGCCTGGAATTCAATGATGACGGTAAAGTAAATAAAATTATTGTGAACCATAAATCAAAACATCCCAATGCGCGTATTATTGAAATAGAACATGCCGATTTGGATCATGAATTGCTTATCCAAGGGTACGAACCTGATGAAGAAGATGAGAAGTTAAACTTTCGGGTAGATCGCAAAGCATTTTTTGTGATGGATGAGGAAGAAACACAAATCGCACCATATGATCGGCAATTTGCTTCTAAAAGTGTTGGTAAACGGGGGATGCAATTATTCGCTGGTCCAATGATGAACTTTGTGCTGGCGATTGTTATATTCATTATCGTTGGATTGGTTCAGGGGGTCCCGGTTGACGAAGCAAAAATAGCTAGTGTCCAGTCTGACAGCCCGGCAGAAGAAGCTGGCCTCCAGGTTGGCGATGAAGTTGTGCAAATTAATGGAAACGCCATTTCAACCTGGGAAGAATTTACCAATATCGTTGAAAATAACCCGGGTGAAGAACTTACTATGAACGTACAGCGTGACGGTGGTACTGAGATGTTGACCATAACACCTGCCGAAATCGAGGGACAAGGTATCACAATCGGACAGGTAGGGGTCCGGCAGGCATCTGAAAAATCATTCATCAGATCATTTCCGTACGGGTTTGAACGGGCGTACGAAACGACAACGTTGATTCTTACTAACTTGACTATGCTTATAACCGGACAATTACCGATTGATGTCCTGTCCGGTCCTGTAGGAATCTATGATGCAACGGATCAGGTTGTCCAATCCGGTTTCATGACGTTCATGATGTGGACCGCGATTCTAAGCGTTAACTTAGGAATTGTTAACTTAGTACCGCTCCCGGCACTTGATGGTGGACGACTACTGTTTGTAGGAATTGAAGCCGTACGAGGCAAGCCGATTGACCCGCAAAAAGAGGGAATTGTTCATTTTGTCGGTTTTGCATTGCTGATGCTGCTGATGATTGTTGTCACATGGAATGACATCCAGCGATTATTCCTATAGGCAGTCTTCGTATTCATAGATGCGTTTCTTTTAAAAGCTAATCATTGAGTTGCTATTCTATTGGAGTTAAAATCAACAATCAGTTAAAGTGAAACCCTTGTCTATCCTCTCCGGCAGGGTTTTCCATCATTATGCCAGGATTCAACAATATCAGGAGGAACCATGATGGGGATTTCAAATCAAGAGAAAATGAATTTGCTACTGGAGCAGATGGGGATTTCCGGCGAGCATCTAGATTCTCATTTTAATGATAGTGAATTGCTCAAACTGGAAGTACATAAACAGACAAAAACGTGGCATTTCCATATTCGTCTAAACCAGGTGCTGCCAACGGAGATATATGCGATGCTGTCTGCCAAATTGCAGGAAACGTTTCAGCAATTTGCACAAATTGAAATGACACTATACACAGAGAACAAGGATTGTCCCGAAGAAACCATAATCGCTTATTGGCAGCATTTCCTGCAGTCAGTATCTAATTTATCACCGGCCTATAAAGATCTTGTACTTGAACAAGTTCCTGTGATTAACGATCATAAAATTATGTTAACCACAAGGAATGAAGCTGAGGGCAATGCACTTAAAAAGCGTCTTGAAAAGCCGTTTCAGGATTTTTGCCGAAGAATTGGTGCACCAGTGTTATCAATGGCAATAGAGGTTAAAAATGAAGCCGGCGAAATGAAAAAGTTCAGAGAGCAAAAAGCACTTGAAGACCAGGAATTAGTTTTGAAAACCATGCAGCAAAAAGAAAAGCGTGATCAGAACCGTCAGCAGGCTGAACAAAATAAGCCAGTCATGCTTGGTTATAAAATTCAGGACGAGCCGATACAAATGGAAGAGATTCAGGATGAGGAGCGGCGTGTTACGGTACAAGGCTATGTTTTCTCATCGGAAATTCGTCAGCTGCGTTCCGGGAGAAGCTTATTGATTGTTAAAGCGACTGACTATACTGATTCACTACAGATTAAAATGTTTTCCAAAGGTGATGACGATGCTCACGTCTTTGAACAACTGCAGGAAGGTATGTGGATTAAGGCCAGAGGCAGTATTCAGACGGATATGTATACGAATGAATTAGCCATGATGGCCAATGATATACACGAGGTTAAGGTAGAGACACGCAAAGACGAAGCAAATGATGACGAAAAACGCATTGAATTTCATGCGCATACTACAATGAGCCAGCTGGATGCTGTTGTTTCACCATCAGCACTTGTTGAGCATGCAGCAAGATGGGGGCATAAAGCGATTGCGATCACTGATCATGGCGGTGTTCAGGGCTTTCCTGAAGCCCATGCTGCCGGGAAAAAACACGGTCTTAAAGTGTTATACGGCGTTGAGGCTAATTTAGTTGATGACGGTGTTCCGATTGCCTACAATGAAAGTGATACCGGTTTGGCAGAAGGTACATACGTTGTGTTTGACGTTGAGACAACAGGGCTTTCTGCTGTTTATGACACAATTATTGAACTTGCTGCTGTAAAAATCCATCAGGGTGAGGTGGTTGACCGGTTTGAGTCATTCGCAAACCCGCACCATCCACTGTCCCAAACGACGATAGATCTGACCGGAATTACGGATGATATGGTCAAAGATGCACCTGAAATTGATAAGGTTCTAAAGGACTTCCATGAGTGGATGGAGGATAGCATCCTGGTAGCCCATAACGCGAGTTTTGATATCGGCTTTTTAAATCAGGGGTTTCAGAGGATAGATTATGACAAAACAGCTAATCCCGTTATCGATACTCTTGAGCTCTCACGCTTCTTGTATCCGGAGTTGAAGAATCATCGGCTGAATACGATGTGCAAGCATTTGGATATCGAATTGACTCAGCACCATCGCGCAATCTATGATGCAGAAGCCACAGGTTATTTATTGTGGAAGCTTGTACAAGGGTTGCTTGAAAAAGAAATTTCCATTCATAATCAATTAAACAATCATATGGGTGAAGGAGATGCCTATAAACGCTCACGGCCGTCACATTGCACATTAATCGCCCGTACACAGGAAGGTTTAAAAAATTTATACAAGCTGGTCTCCTACGCCCATGTCAATTATTTTTACCGGGTACCGCGGATTCCAAGATCACTGCTTCAGAAACACCGGAATGGTATACTTGTCGGATCTGCCTGTGATCAGGGGGAAGTTTTTGAAACGATGATGCAGAAGTCGGCGGATGAAGCTGAGAAAGCAGCCGGTTTCTATGATTATATCGAAGTGCAGCCGCCTTCAAACTATGCTCACCTGATTGAGAAGGAGCTCGTTCAGAATGAGTCACAAATTCTGGATATTATTTCAAAATTGACTGAAATGGGCGAACGTATGAACAAACCTGTCCTGGCAACAGGAAATGTTCATCATCTTGAAAAACATGATAAAATCTACCGGCAAGTTCTAATCGCATCCCAAGCCGGTAATCCATTAAATAGGCAAACACTGCCCGATACATCATTCCGGACAACCAGTGAAATGATTGATTGTTTTGATTTTCTAGGTAAAGCGAAAGCAAAGGAAATCGTGGTCGATAATACAAAGGCATTGGCGGGTGAAATTGAAGAGGTCTCACCGGTCCAGGATGGTCTGTATACGCCGACAATCGAAGGCGCTGAACAGGAAATACGTGATCTTTGCTACGATCGTGCCAAAGCAATTTACGGTGATCCGGTTCCGGAAATCGTAACGGACAGACTTGAAAAAGAGCTTACCAGCATTATCGGACATGGTTTCTCGGTTATTTACCTGATTTCGCATAAACTGGTTAAAAAATCGCTTGATGATGGATATCTGGTGGGGTCGCGCGGGTCGGTCGGTTCGTCCCTAGTGGCCACCATGTCGGAAATTACCGAAGTCAATCCATTGCCGCCGCATTATGTCTGTGCCGAATGTCATTATCATGAATTTATAACAGACGGATCGATCGGCAGCGGTTTTGATTTAGAAGATAAGACATGTCCTGAATGCGGCAGGCCGTTAACAAAAGACGGCCATGATATTCCATTTGAGACGTTTCTCGGTTTTAAGGGTGATAAAGTACCGGATATCGATTTGAATTTCTCGGGAGAATACCAGCCGAGAGCACATAATTACACAAAGGTTTTATTCGGTGAAGAGAAAGTCTTTCGTGCCGGAACGATCGGCACCATTGCTGAAAAGACGGCCTATGGTTATGTGAAAGGCTATGCATCTGATAAGCAGCTGGTTTATAAAAATGCTGAAATCGACCGGCTTGTGCAAGGCTGTACGGGTGTGAAGCGGACAACCGGTCAGCACCCGGGAGGAATAATAGTTGTTCCTGAGGATAAGGAGATTTTCGACTTTACACCGATTCAATACCCGGCTGATGACCGGAACAGTGAGTGGCAGACGACCCATTTTGACTTCCATTCGATTGATGATAATTTGCTGAAACTGGATATACTCGGACACGATGATCCAACTGTGATCCGGATGCTGCAAGATTTGAGCGGAATTGATCCAAAAACAATTCCGACAGATGATGAAGAAGTTATGAAGATATTCTCCGGTCCGGAATCATTGGGTGTTACGCCTGAACAGATCAATTGTAAAACAGGCACATTGGGAGTCCCGGAGTTCGGTACACGGTTTGTCCGTCAGATGCTCGAGGATACGAAACCGAACACATTTGCCGAACTTGTTATTATATCAGGTCTGTCGCATGGCACTGATGTTTGGCTTGGTAATGCAGAAGAGCTGATTAATGATGGTATTTGTGAATTGCCCGATGTTATCGGCTGCCGTGATGACATTATGGTTTATCTGCTGTACAAAGGTCTCGAACCGTCTCTTGCCTTTACCATTATGGAATATGTGCGTAAGGGCAGGGGGTTGAAGGACGAATGGATCGAGGAAATGAAAAAGCATGGTGTTCCAGATTGGTACATTGAATCATGCAAAAAGATTAAATATATGTTTCCAAAAGCCCATGCTGCCGCTTATGTCCTTATGGCCGTACGCATCGCCTATTTTAAAGTGCATTATCCTATTTATTTCTATGCAGCTTACTTTTCAGTGCGGGCTGGTGATTTTGAATTGGACACAATGGTTAAAGGATCCAATGCCATCAGGCAGCGGATTGAAGCAATCATGGCCAAAGGTATTGATGCCTCACCAAAAGAGAAAAGTCTTCTGACTGTCCTGGAAGTGGCCCTGGAAATGTGTGAACGAGGCTATTCATTCCAGAAGGTTGATTTATATCAATCTAAAGCTTCGGAATTTATTGTGGACGGTAATTCTTTGATTCCGCCATTTGACGCAGTCGATGGTCTCGGTACGAATGCAGCGCTAAATGTTGTTAAAGCACGTGAAGATGGTGAGTTCTTGTCAAAAGAGGATCTTCGCCAGCGCAGTAAAATTTCCAAAACAGTGCTGGAATATCTTGATAGTCATGGCTGCTTAGAGGGGATGGCTGAAAAAAATCAGTTATCGCTGTTTTAGACTGGCTTATATACGCCAATAGCCAACTTCTTGCAACATAAAGTCCAATATGATATAGTTCTATTGGTAAGCAATGGTACGAACGATTGAAGGAGTGGGGATCCCCGCTCCTTCTTCATACTTGAATCTCTTTACATGTCTTCCCTTGCCACCTCATTCGGCAGGGGTTTTATATTAATGAAGGGTCATACACAAATGAAATAATGTATGATGGTTCATACTAGCAGTAAATGACAATTGAATAAAGGAGGGTACGTGTTGAGTGAAATTGTGAAAACAACAGAAGAACTCGTTGAACCGATTTTACGAGAAAAAGGATTGGAATTAGTAGACGTCGAATATGTAAAAGAAGGCAAGAATTGGTTTCTGCGTGTTTATATCGACAAGGAAGGCGGTGTCGATATTGATGAATGCGGCACCGTGTCAGAACAGCTGGGAGATAAGCTCGACCAGAGAGACCCGATCAAAGGGGCTTATTTCTTAGAAGTATCATCGCCAGGTGTCGAACGTCCTTTGAAGACTAAAGCGGATTTTGAAAAAAATGTGGGCAATAATGTTTATGTGAAGCTGTATGAGCCAATTAATGGCGACAAAGAGTATGAAGGGACATTAACGGAATTCACCGGTGAGACAGCAACTATCGCTTATAAAGTGAAGACTCGTGAAAAACAAGCAGAAATACCGTACGAAAAGATAGCTAAAGCAAGATTAGCTGTAGCATTGTAAAGGGGGAAACGAAAAAGTGAGCAATCAGTTGTTTGATGCAATGGATTATTTGGAGAAGGAAAAAGGCATTGACAAGGATGTTCTAATGGAGGCTTTGGAAGCAGCCTTGATCTCTGCCTATAAAAAGAATTTTAAATCTGCAACGAACGTACGCGTGGATATTGACGAGGAATCAGCAACAATGCGCGTATTTTCCCGGAAAACGGTTGTGGAAAATGTTGACAACAATCTGGAAGAAATATCAGTTGAAGAAGCGAGAGAAATCGATCCCAACTATGATATAGAGGATGTCATTGAAGTTGAAGTGACACCAAAAGACTTCGGACGTATTGCCGCTCAGGCAGCAAAGCAAGTTGTGACGCAGCGTGTCAGAGAAGCGGAACGCGGTGTCATTTTCAGTGAATACGTTGACCGTGAAGAAGATATCATGACGGGCATTATTTCCAGAAAAGACCCCCGTTTCGTTTACGTCAACCTTGGTAAAATTGAAGCAAAACTTGCTGAATCGGAACAGATGCCGACCGAGGATTACTATGTACATGACCGGCTGAAAGTGTTTGTCAATAAAGTTGAAAATACAAGTAAAGGACCGCAGATCTATATATCACGCTCACACCCGGGCTTGTTAAAACGCCTGTTTGAAATGGAAGTACCGGAAATTTATGATGGTACAGTTGAAATCAAATCAGTAGCGCGTGAGGCTGGGGATCGTTCCAAAATATCCGTCCATGCGGATGATCCTGAAATTGATGCTGTCGGTTCATGTGTCGGACAAAAAGGACAACGTATTCAAGTGATCGTTAATGAATTGAAAGGTGAAAAAATTGATGTAGTCGAATGGTCAGAGGACCCGGTTGTCTATGTTTCCAATGCGCTAAGCCCGTCAAAAGTGGTTGATGTACTGGTAAATGAAGAAGATAAGGCAACTATTGTCATTGTCCCGGACTATCAGCTGTCACTGGCTATCGGGAAGCGCGGACAAAATGCCCGTTTGGCTGCTAAGTTAACAGGTTGGAAAATTGATATAAAAAGTGAGTCGCAAGCTCGTGAAGAAGGGCTTTTAACCGACGATGAGGAAGAGGAAGAGGAACCGGAGGACGATTCCTATCCCGACGATGACGAAGATTTGCTGTAACATCAAAGGCTATTAATTATGTCAGACCTTATATAAGACGTCGGTATCTGCTTAAGTACACGAGCATACCGGGCGTTTTGCTAGAATAGGGAGGGAGTCCGATGGCTAAGAAGAAGCGGAAAATACCGCAGCGGAAATGTGTTGTAACAAATGAAATGAAACCAAAGAAAGAATTGATCCGCGTCGTCCGTAATAAAGAAGGTGAGGTTTTTGTTGATCCCACCGGCAAAAAAAACGGACGCGGTGCATATGTGTCAAATGATCTTGCGGTTATTGAAAAGGCTGAAAAAAGCGGTATTTTAAGCCGGCAGTTGAATGCGGAAATTGAACCATCGGTCTATGAGGAATTAAAACGATTTGTTGAAGGTAATGTAGATGAAGGATAGCTATTTAAACCTGATAGGTCTGGCTTATCGTGCCAGGAAGTGTTCACTGGGGGAAGAAACGATTGTAAAGGATATTCAGCAAAGAAAAGCGAAACTTGTCCTGCTGGCAAATGATGTTGGACCCCGAACACGAAAAAAGCTTATTAACAAATGTAAAACGTATGAAGTGCCATTTGAAATAGTTGATGATAGAGAGACTCTATCGAATGCTATCGGCAAACCCCAACGAGTAGCTGTAGCTATTTTGGACGCAGGATTCGCTGACAAAATCAACTCGCTACTGGGGTAATCAATCTTGGGGGTGAACATATGAGCAAAATGCGTATATATCAATATGCGAAACAAAATAATACAACAAGTAAAGAAGTCATTCAGCATTTAAAAGATTTAAACATTGATGTAAAAAATCACATGTCGACGGTTTCAATTGAAACAATTGTGAAACTGGACGAAAAGTTTGCACCGAAACAGCCCGATAAAAATGAAAAGCCCAATGATAATCAGCAAAAGCAAACTAATCCAAACCAATCAAAAAGGAATTCTAACCAGGGAAAGAAAGATAAGCAAAACGGGAAGCGGTATAATCAGAACCAACGCAAAAAAGGACAACAGCAAAACAGGAATAAAAAGCATCATAACAATGGCAATAAACGGAATCAAAACAGATCTACATCTAAACCGCAACAACAGAAACCGGTTAAAGAATTGCCGGCCAAAATCACCTATAGCGAAACATTGACGGTAAGTGATTTAGCAGAGAAATTAAACAAAGACAATTCAGAGATTATTAAAAAACTGATGTTCCTGGGCGTTATGGCTAACAAAAACCAGGATCTTGATGATGATACTGTTGAGCTGCTATGTGATGAGTTTGGCGTTGAAGTTGAAAAAGAGATTATTCTGGAAGATACCGATTTTGATAAGTACCTTGAGAAAGATGATCCGGCTGATCAGGTGGAACGTCCCGCTGTTGTCACTATTATGGGCCACGTTGATCATGGTAAGACAACATTGCTTGATGCCATCCGGCACACAAAAGTGACTGAAGGTGAAGCAGGCGGTATCACGCAGCACATTGGCGCTTATCAGGTTGAGAATGACGGCAGAAAAATAACGTTTCTCGATACTCCTGGCCACGCTGCATTTACAAGTATGCGCTCCCGCGGTGCTCAAGTGACGGACATTGCTGTATTGGTGGTAGCTGCAGATGATGGTGTTATGCCGCAGACCGTGGAAGCCATTAATCACGCAAAAGCAGCTGAAGTACCGATTATTGTCGCTGTTAATAAAATGGATAAAGAAGGCGCCAATCCTGACCGTGTTATGCAGGAATTGACGGAATATGAACTGATCCCTGAAGACTGGGGAGGCGAGACAATCTTTGTTAACTTGTCGGCAGTCAAACAGGAAGGTATTGACGCCCTGTTGGAGATGCTTGTTCTCGTATCAGAAATGGAAGAACTAAAAGCCAATCCGAGTGCTGACGCATTTGGCACGGTTATCGAAGCTCAGCTTGATAAGGGCAAAGGGCCTGTTGCAACTCTGCTTATTCAGAACGGGACATTACACGTTAGTGACTCAGTCGTTGTCGGCAATACATTTGGGCGTGTCCGTGCAATGGTTAATGATGAAGGAAGACGTGTTAAAGAAGCAGATCCATCGACACCCGTCGAAATAACCGGGTTAAACGGTGTACCGCAAGCCGGCGATCAGTTCCTTGTATTTAAAGATGAGAAAAAGGCACGTCAAGTCGGTGAAGCCCGCCAGGAAAAACACATTCGGGAAAACCGGTCAGAGTCAACGAAAGTCAGCCTTGATGATTTATTTGAACAAATTAAACAGGGTGAAATGAAAGAAATCAATATTGTCATTAAAGCTGATGTGCAAGGATCTGCCGAAGCGCTGGCATCATCACTTGAAAAAATTGATGTTGAAGGTGTCAATATCAAGATTATTCACACAGGCGTTGGTGCGATCAAGGAATCAGATATTATTTTAGCATCAGCATCAAATGCCATTGTGATCGGGTTTAATGTACGGCCGGATGTTAATGCGAAAAAAGCCGCTGAATCCGAAAAAGTCGATGTACGGCTGCACCGGGTCATTTATAAAGTGATTGAAGAAATCGAGTCAGCCATGAAAGGTATGCTTGACCCTGAATATCAGGAGAAAGTTATCGGTCAGGCAGAGGTCCGCGAAACGTTCAAAGTATCTAAAATCGGGACAATTGCCGGGAGTTATGTAACCGACGGCAAAATCACCCGTGACTCCGGTGTGCGTTTGATTCGCGACGGTGTTGTCCAATTTGAAGGCGAAGTTGACACATTGAAGCGTTATAAGGATGATGTCAAAGAAGTCGCACAAAACTACGAATGCGGGATAACGATCAAGAACTTTAATGATATTAAAGAAGGGGATATACTTGAAGCATTCGTTATGGAAGAAATTGAAAGAACATGATTATCAGTGCTGAAGTGGAATGCATGCTGTATGAAGGCCGTTCTTTAAAACAAAAACGTTCCATTATCAAACGTGTTATGGCTAAATTGCGGAACGATTTAAATGTCGCTGTCACAGAATTGGATTACCATGATTTGTGGCAGCGCACAAAGATCGGTGTCGTGACAATATCCAATGAAAGAAACCATGCCGAGCAGGTGATTCAAACGGCGTTAAAAATCATTGACACCTTTACAGAGTTTGAACGAACAACCACGGATGTAGAGTTTTTATAGCCTGGGGAAAGACCGTTGACATAATGAGGTGAAGCAAAATGAGTGATATTCGTGCAAATCGGGTAGCAGAACAAATGAAAAAGGAATTGGGCGAACTGATCGGGCAAAAAATAAAAGATCCGCGTGTCGGATTTGTCACAGTCACAGATGTCGAAGTGACCGGGGACCTGCAGCAGGCCAAAATATTTATTTCAGTTCTTGGCAGTGAAGAAGAAAAACATGATACGCTTGTCGGGCTTGCGAAAGCCAAGGGTTTTATCCGCTCGGAAATTGGCAAGCGTATAAGGCTGCGAAAAACGCCGGAAATATCGTTTGAATTTGATGAGGCCTTAGAACACGGCAATCGCATTGAAGAATTATTGCGTGACTTAAATAAATGAAGCCCTATGAAGCGCCGCTTAATCTGACTTGTTAAAGGGTCAGATTTTTCCTTGACAGTTAGGAAAAGTATAAATGCTTTGTTTTCAGAAAAATGCTGGAGCTGATAGTATGAATGGTATTTTACCCCTATGGAAACCAAAAGGAATGACATCACATGACTGTGTCCTGAAAATACGAAAGCTATTTCGCCTCAAGAAAGTTGGTCATACAGGGACACTCGATCCTGAAGTAGAGGGAGTTTTGCCTATTTGTATCGGTCAGGCCACTAAAATTGTGCCTTTTCTGACTGATACCAAAAAAAACTACATAGCTGCAATAAAACTTGGGGTATCAACCGAAACTGAAGACAGGCAGGGGCATGTGATCGAAACCAGAGAGATTCTCCATCCTCCATCTCAACAGGCAATCGAAAACGTGTTACAATTATTCAGGGGATATATAACGCAAATCCCCCCTATGTACTCGGCTGTGAAAGTTAATGGAAAAAAATTGTACGAATATGCTAGAGAGAATGAATACGTTGAACGTCCTGAACGCAGCGTTTTCATCTACAAGCTTGAGCAGCTTAAGGATGACAATAGCGACCGTTTTTGGGTACAAGTGGAGTGCTCAAAAGGTACGTATATCCGAACGCTTTGTGTCGATATCGGCAATCGTCTTGGCTTCCCTGCACATATGTCTGAACTGTACAGAACAGGAACAGGTGCTATTAGTAAAGAAGATACTTTCACATTCAGTGATATTGAGCAATTGGTTAAGGCAGAAAGACACAAGGAATTATTGCTGTCAATCGAAAGCTGTCTGACACATATGCAATATATTAATGTTGACCAGACTACTCGAAAACGGATTCTGCACGGGCAAAAACTACCCAAGCCCGAACAGGCTCCTGAAACTGATCCCTTTTTGGTCAAGCTTGATAAACAAGTTTTAGCAGTCTATCAGACACACCCGGACAACAGCACAATCATGAAGCCGGTGCGGGTGTTTAATCATGAATAATAGAAGTGCAGGTGACGTAATTTGCGGACAATCAGATTAACCTATCCTCATACATTAATATTGGACGAATTACCTGAAACAGCTGCTGCCATCGGATTTTTTGATGGTATCCACGGAGGCCATCAAGAGGTGATTGAGGCTGCGGTAAATGAAGCAAAGTCTAAAGGCATGGAAAGTGCTGTCATCACATTTTACCCGCACCCATCCGTTGTATTGAAAAAGGATGTCGAACATGTCCAATACATTACGCCTTTAAAGGAAAAGCAGAAGATATTACAGCAATTGGGCGTGGACAGGCTTTATATCATCAATTTTAATAAAGAGTTGTCTTCACTTGAGCCGCAAACATTCATTGACCATTTTATTATCAATTTAAATATTAAATTTCTTGTTGCCGGATTTGACTTTTCCTATGGGCACAAAGGCAAGGGAAACAAGCAAACAATACAAGAGCATTCGAGGGGATTATTTGACTATACAATAATCGATCAGGTTCAATCCGGAAATCAAAAAATAAGCTCGACCAGGGTAAGGGAGCTGTTGAAAACAGGCCAGGTTGAAAAAGCCAACGATTTATTGGGTAGGCCACTGGTTGTCCGGGGTGTCGTCAAAGAAGGCGATAAGCGCGGCAGGAAAATCGGATATCCAACAGCTAACTTAGAAGTGGATTCTGAAGCATTATTGCCAAAAATCGGAGTCTATGCTGTTAAAATCCGTTTTAAGAATGAGGTATATGAAGGAATGGCGAGCCTGGGCTATAACCCGACGTTCACTGCGGACCGTGATGAGCCTATTATTGAGGTTAATATATTTGACTATAATAATGAATTATATGGTGAGGAACTCGTTCTGGAATGGCACCGTTATACTCGGGAAGAGATCAAATTTGACAGCGCTGAAGAGCTAATCAGACAGATTGAAGAAGACGAGAAATGTATCAGGCGTTATTTCTATTCGGAGTCGTAAAATTGCTTGCTCCCCCTTGCATTTTTACTGAAAAAGATGTAACCTTGAATACATCAACCATCGCTTGGCAAATCGTAACTCCGGCGATTGCTGGGGGATTGGGGATATCAATAATTAATGGAGGTGAGCCGAATGGCTATCACAAAAGAACGTAAGAATGAAATTATCAGTGAATATAAAGTACATGAGAATGATACTGGTTCCCCGGAAGTACAGATTGCTGTATTGACTGAGGACATCACTAAGTTAAACGAGCATTTACGCGTTCACAAAAAAGATCACCATTCACGGCGAGGTCTTTTGAAAATGGTAGGAAGGCGCCGTAACTTGTTGAACTACCTGCGAAACAAAGATGTTACACGTTACCGTGAACTAATTAAAAAACTCGGTCTACGCCGATAAGAAAAAAGCAGGAGAAATCCTGCTTTTTTCTTCGTGTATACATAAAATTTACATTTACGCTCATTAACTATAAAATGAAAGCAGTAAGTGTTTTTGGAAGGGAGTTTTATTACGAATGACACAAGAGAAGAAAAAGTTCTCCACGGAAATAGCTGGCAGAACATTTACAGTCGAAACCGGAGAACTTGCAAAACAGGCAAACGGGGCATGTATGATGCGCTATGGTGATACATCTGTATTGTCAGTAGCAACTGCCTCCAAAGAACCAAAAGACCTCCCGTTTTTTCCGCTGACCGTAAACTATGAGGAGCGGCTGTATGCGGTAGGAAAAATTCCCGGCGGCTTTATTAAGCGGGAAGGCCGGCCAAGCGAAAAAGCCACATTAACCTCCCGTCTCATTGATCGACCGATCCGTCCGTTGTTCCCTGATGGATACCGTAATGAGGTACAAGTTATCAGTACAGTAATGAGTGTCGATCAGGACTGTTCCACAGAAATTGCAGCAATGGTTGGTTCATCAATTGCACTTTCCATCTCGGATATACCATTTTCCGAACCGATTGCAGGTGTACATGTTGGGCGTGTAAATGGTGAATTTGTTATCAATCCGACTGTTGAGCAGGAGGAAAAAAGTGATATAGATTTAACTGTTGCCGGAACAAAAAGTGCAATCAACATGGTTGAAGCAGGCGCTGACGAAGTCCCGGAAGATACTATGCTTGAGGCAATTATGTTCGGTCATCAGGAAATCATCCGACTTATTGAATTCCAGGAGACAATCATTGAAGCAGTCGGCGTCCAGAAGCAGGAATTCAATGCGGGGACCGCTGATGATGAACTGCTTGCCAAGCTTGAGGATCAGGCCAGAGGCAAATTGCTTGAAGCCATCCAGACCGAGGGCAAAAAAGAACGGGAAGAAGCTATCAGCCAAACAAAAGATAATGTTCTTGCATCGTTCGAGGAGGAAGAAGAAGAGGTTATTGGTCAGGTTAAATCCATTTTGGACGATATGGTCAAGGAAGAAGTCCGCAGACTGATCACAAAAGAAAAGATCCGTCCTGACGGGCGCAAAATCGATGAAATCCGCCAATTATCATCTAAAGTCGGTGTTTTGCCGAGGACACACGGATCCGGTCTGTTTACACGTGGCCAAACCCAGGCTTTAAGCGTCTGCACACTGGGAGCATTAGGGGACGTTCAAATATTGGACGGGCTTGATTTGGAAGAATCCAAGCGGTTTATGCACCATTACAACTTCCCGCAATACAGTGTCGGTGAAACAGGTCCGATTAGAGGACCGGGGCGCAGAGAAATCGGTCACGGGGCATTGGGCGAACGTGCCCTTGAAAAAGTTGTTCCATCTGAAAAGGAATTTCCATATACTATCAGGCTTGTATCCGAGGTATTGGAGTCAAATGGTTCTACCTCACAGGCAAGTATTTGCGGCAGTACATTGGCTATGATGGATGCAGGTGTGCCGATTAAAGCACCGGTTGCCGGTATCGCAATGGGACTTGTGAAATCGGGTGATGACTACACGATCTTAACCGATATCCAGGGCATGGAAGATGCACTTGGTGATATGGACTTTAAAGTAGCCGGTACCGAACAGGGCGTGACCGCACTGCAAATGGACATTAAAATTGAAGGCTTGTCCAAAGACATTTTGGAAGAAGCTTTATCGCAGGCCAGAAAAGGCCGGATGCAGATTCTCGAATCAATGCTTGCAACGATTGAAGAACCAAGATCCAAATTGTCCCAGTACGCGCCTAAAATTTTAACAATGAACATCAATCCGGATAAAATTCGTGACGTTATCGGGCCAAGCGGAAAGCAAATTAATCAGATCATTGATGAGACAGGCGTCAAAATTGATATCGAACAAGATGGCAGTGTCTTTATTTCCTCTCCTGATGCGGATATGAACAATGAGGCAAAACAGATTATTGAAGATCTTGTACGGGAAGTTGAAGCAGGTCAAGTCTACCTGGGAACCGTTAAACGGATTGAAAAATTCGGGGCGTTCGTTGAATTGTTTAAAGGGAAAGATGGTTTGGTCCATATATCCGAATTACAGGAAGAACGAACAAAAAAAGTTGAAGATGCAGTATCCATCGGTGATCAAATCATGGTGAAAGTCAAAGAAATTGATAACCAGGGACGCATCAATCTTTCACGAAAAGCGATATTAAAAGAAGAACGGGAAAAACGTGAGAAGCAACAATCATAGGTACTGAAATAAGAAGCTGGAAAACCAGTTTCTTTTTTTAATGCCTGAAAAAAGAAGGAACACTTCATTCGTGTTTCTCTTTTCATAACCTGTCCATCCTTATCATAGTGATTAGTGAGGGGGGTTATGAATGTATCGGTATCGTACATTTGTACATGTTTGTGTGTTTATTCTGATTGTTGCCATTTCATTTGATTTTACGTATGATCCGTTTGAACCAAATGAAACCGAGACATTTTCCACAGTAGTTGATAAAGCTGGCATGACTGACGATCCGCTTTATGACGAAATACAGAAAAAAAGCGATGCGTATGAGAAAGAACCCCAAAATGCTGTGATTGATAAAGTGTGGAAAAAGATACCCGGACTTAATGGCAAAAAAGTGGATATTGAGAAATCCTATGAGCAAATGAAAAAGAATGAGAAATTTGATGAGACCTTGCTTGTCTATGAGCAGAATACCCCCGAAATAACGCTGGATGATTTGCCTGCCGCTCCGATTTATCGAGGTAATCCCGGTAAGGATATGGTTGGATTTTTAATCAACGTGTCATGGGGGACTGAATATATCCCGGCAATCCTGAATATCTTAAAAGAACATCATGTTAAAGCCACTTTTTTTATTGAGGGAAAATGGGCGATGGAAAATACGGACACTGTGAAAATGATTCAGGAGCAGGGACATGTCATCGGGAATCATGCCTATAATCATCCCGCTATGTCACGGCTTTCCAAACAGGATATGATGGAGCAAATCAGCCGGACCAATGAAATACTTGAAGCGATTACGGGGGAAACACCTCAATGGTTTGCTCCGCCGAGCGGTGATTTTAACGATCAGGTAGTAAAGGCAGCGGCTGAACAGGATATGGAAACGATTCTTTGGAGCGTTGACACGATTGATTGGAAGAATCCATCTGAATCTGTTATGATAAATCGAGTGAACAACAATATCCACCCCGGTGCAACGCTTTTGATGCACCCTACACCTTCAATTGTGGAAGGGCTGGATTCAATGATCGGAATCATAGAAGAAAAAGGTTATAAAATTGGTACGCTCAACAATTTATTAAGTTCGGAACGATAAAGGCGGATTTAAGTAGGAGGAAAAGTATTGGTTGAAAAACATACAAGCGGAAACGGACTGCGGATAGTTCTGGAAAATATACCGTCAGTCCGGTCGGTCACAATCGGTATATGGGTGAAGACTGGATCACGTAATGAAACAAAAGAAATAAACGGTATTTCTCATTTTTTGGAGCATATGTTTTTTAAAGGGACCAGTAAGAGGACCGCTCAGGATATTGCTGAAGCATTTGACGCGATCGGCGGGCAGGTCAATGCATTTACTTCAAAAGAGTATACGTGTTTTTATGCAAAAGTGATGGATACCCATAAGGAGAAAGCGCTTGAGATACTGGCGGATATGTTCTTCAATTCTTCATTTGATGAAGTGGAAATGGAACGCGAGAAAAAAGTTGTTTTAGAAGAAATTAAAATGTATGAAGATACCCCGGATGATATAGTCCATGATATATTGGCACGTGCTTCGTTCGGCGATCACCCTCTGGGTTATCCGATTCTGGGAACCGAAAAACAATTGGAGTCGTTAACACCCGCTTCATTAAGAGAATATATTAACGAACGGTATACACCTGAGAATGTTGTTGTATCAGTTGCAGGCAATGTGGATAATTCATTTATTAAGACGGTAGATGACTATTTTGGCGGATTTGAATCGAATGCCAAACATACGGATATGGAGCAGCCAGCATTTTTGGGCAATCAGATTGAACGTCATAAGGATACTGAACAGGCGCATTTGTGTCTGGGGTATAATGGTCTGCCGGTAGATGATGAAAATATGTACAGTTTGATTATTTTAAACAATGTACTTGGCGGCAGCATGAGTTCGCGTCTCTTTCAGGAGATCCGGGAAAAGCAGGGTCTTGCATACGCTGTCTTTTCGTATCATGCGTCATTTTTGGATAATGGCTTATTAACGATTTATGCTGGCACCGGCAAGGAGCAACTGCCGCAGTTAAAGGATACTATCAACAGAACGGTGAATGATCTGATTCAAAATGGCTTGACTGATAAGGAATTGACAAACAGTAAGGAACAGTTGAAAGGCAATCTGATGCTTAGTTTGGAAAGCACCAGCAGCCGGATGAGCCGCAATGGAAGGAATGAATTGCTACTGAATAAACATCGTTCGCTGGATGACATGATCACACAAATAGATGCGGTTGATCATGATAAAATGCAGCAAGTCATCGATTCCACTTTCCGCCACGCACCATCAAGTGCACTTATTGCACCTGAGACGGCATAGTTTCCAACCGATGACCATATATTGATGCTGGGGGGCGATTTGATGCGGTATAAGGATATCAGTGCCAAGGAGATTGTGGATGTAAATCATGGGGCACGGCTTGGAGTACTGGGTCAGACGGATCTGGAAATTGATGAAAAGACAGGGCAGATCGAATCCTTCATCATACCGAATTATAAATGGTTCGGTCTAAAAAAAGAAGGTGCCGAAACGAAGATCAGATGGCGGTCAATCCGAAAAATTGGTGAGGATATGATTATGATTGAGCCGGATGATCACGAATAATCAGTAAGCTGCCCGCCAATACTGACGGCTTACTGACCTTTATATGCCGAATAGGACAGCTGTAATGAAAGCTGGTGTCATGATTCATGACGCCGGCTTTTTTTATTGGCAGTTAAGGAAGTATAAATAGTTTCTTACTGCATAAGGGCAACTAAGGCTTTCGCCATAAAAGCTTGGCGATAAGTCAAGTTTTTTAATAAAACAAGCTGAACCTGAATTTTTCCGATTCCAGTAATCACTAACTGCTGATATGCACATAAACTATTTTGAACACCTATTTTGAAGAAGCAGTACGGAGGGATTTTTAGTCATGACGCAACAAATTGCTGTAATAGGCGGAGATGCTCGCTATCTGGAGCTGATACGTCAGCTGCAGGCATTGCCCAATACGACGATTTCACTGGTGGGCTTTGACAAACTCGAGCAAGGTTTTACCGGGTTAAACCAAACCGACTTCGCTGATTTGGACCAAGGGAAGATGGACGCGATTGTATTGCCAATCACAGGAACCGACCCCCAGGGGTATGTAGAAACCGTGTTTTCCGATCAGACAGTTCAGCTGACAAATGAGTGGTTTGAAGGTTTGGGTGATAGTACGGCCGTATTCACCGGCATTTCTAACGACTATTTGGATGCTGTGAGTAAAGCATCGAATGTAGAACTTGTTCCATTACTTAACCGGGATGATGTTGCCATTTATAATTCAATTCCGACAGCCGAGGGTGTGATCATGATGGCGATTGAACATACCGATTATACCATTCATTCATCAAGGGTGATTGTTGTCGGGTTTGGCCGGGTCGGAAACACAGTCGCTAATAAATTTGCCGCACTTGGGGCGAAGGTTTCAGTCTGTGCTAAAAGTATTATGGATCTTGCGAGAATTACAGAGTTGGGACATACAGCTATCCCGTTTGACGAATTGCATAAATTTACACATGACTGTGATTTATTAATTAATACAGTTCCTGCCCGAGTGGTTACGAAAAATTCAATTCAACATCTTCCGCCGCACGGCATTATATTTGATCTCGCCTCAAAGCCTGGTGGCACCGATTTTGATTATGCAAGACAGCGGGGCATTAAGTCGATTTTGGCAAAAAGTCTGCCTGGAATCGTCGCTCCGAAAACCGCCGGAAAAATTTTGGCTGATGTTATTAAACAATTTTTGCTTAAACGAGAGGAGAAGATATGATGGGATTGAAAGGAAAGCGGATTGGGTTTGGTGTGACCGGATCACACTGCACCTATGACCAAGTATTTCCCCAGCTGGAAAAGCTGATGGATGCCGGGGCAGAGGTAATACCGGTTGTATCGTATACAGTACAGAATACGGACACCAAATTCGGAAAAGCGGATGATCATGTCGCAAAAATTGAATCTATTACGGGAAAACGTGCCATTAAAACCATCCCGGAAGCAGAACCGCTTGGACCAGAACTCCAGCTTGATTGCATGGTCGTGGCGCCATTAACAGGGAATTCTATGAGCAAGCTGGCTAATGCGCTGACCGACACGCCGGTCTTAATGGCCGTAAAGGCTACAATGCGAAATCAGAACCCAATTGTCCTAGGTATATCCACGAACGACGCCCTTGGGTTAAATGGCGTCAACCTGATGCGGCTGATGGCGAGTAAATTCTTTTATTTTATTCCATATGGCCAGGATAATCCATATAAGAAGCCCAATTCACTCGTCTCTAATATGGACCTGTTGTCTGATACCATTGAATCGGCATTAAACTATCAGCAACTTCAACCCGTGATTATTCCTCATATTAATGATAGTATGGTAGAATAAGGTGGAAATAAACTTATTAGAGAGGTGTCTTACGGAATGGCAGAAAATAATCCAGTTAACGTTGCAGTCGTTGGAGCTACTGGAGCAGTCGGAGAAAAGATCATTGAAATACTCGAAAATAAGGACTTACCAATTAAAGAACTGAAACTATTATCTTCCAAACGATCAGCGGGCAAAAAAGTGACATTTAACAATCAGGAGCTGACGGTGGAAGAAGCGTTACCGGAAAGTTTCAGTAATATAGATATTGCCTTGTTCTCAGCTGGAGGTTCGGTTTCAAAAAAGCTGGCACCTGAAGCTGTAAAGCGCGGTGCAGTTGTTGTTGATAATACAAGTGCTTATAGAATGGCTGAAGATGTACCGTTGGTCGTGCCTGAAGTAAATGAGTCGGATATTCAGTCACATAACGGTATTATTGCAAATCCAAACTGTTCCACGATTCAAATGGTAGCCGCCCTGAAACCAATTCAGGAAGCGTTTGGCCTGAGTCGGGTTATTGTATCAACCTATCAGGCGGTATCCGGAGCAGGAAACAAAGCGAACGAGGAATTGGATAATCAGGTTAAACAATATGTGAACAATGAGGACATGACAGCCGAGCTGCTTCCTGTCAAAGGCGATGAAAAGCATTATCCGATCGCCTTTAATGCACTCCCGCAGATCGATGTGTTTCAGGAGAACGGCTATACATTTGAAGAAATGAAAATGATCAATGAATCGAAAAAAATTCTTCACGCTCAGGATTTACCTGTTGCAGCAACGTGTGTCAGATTGCCGTTCTTCACATCACATGCAGAGAGTGTCTATATCGATGTTGAAAAAGAAGGTTTAAGTGTTGAAGATATATGGAACGCACTAAGGGGAGCCGACGGTGTCACACTTCAGGACGATCCGGCTACACAAACGTACCCGACACCGCTGAGTGCAGCCAACAAAGAAGATGTGTTTGTCGGCCGTGTCCGCAAAGACCTGGACAGTAATAAGGGCTTCCATTTATGGGTTGTGTCTGATAATCTGATTAAAGGTGCTGCATGGAATACAATCCAAATTGCAGAACGTTTAATTGCTAATAAATGGCTTTGAGATAGAGGTGGAACAATGCAGATATTAGTCCAAAAATTCGGTGGTACTTCTGTTCAGACAGAAGATAATCGCACTCATGTTATACAACACATTAAAAATGCGCTCATGAACGATTACAAAATAGTTGTTGTCGTATCTGCATTAGGACGGAAACCTGCTCCATATGCAACAGACTCATTGCTGGATCTGGTTGATTTTCCTAAAAATTATAATTCCAACCGTGAATTGGATATTCTGATGTCCTGCGGGGAAACCATTGCCTCGGTCGTATTGTCAAATGAGCTGCAAAAAAATCATATTAGTGCGACAGCTTTGACAGGTGCACAGGCGGGATTTGTTACAAACGATGATTTTAATCAGGCAAAAATTAAAGAGGTGAAGCCGGATCGGGTTCTTAACGAATTTAAAGAGCATGATGTTGTCGTTGTGGCCGGTTTTCAAGGTCAGTCCTCTGACGGTGAGATTACAACCATCGGAAGAGGCGGTAGTGATACAACTGCCGCTGCCATGGGGGCTGCTGTTAACGCAGAGCGGATCGAAATTTTCACCGATGTTAACGGTATTATGACTGCCGATCCGAGTGTGGTATCATCCGCAAGACCGCTGGATATTGTGACCTACACAGAGATTTGCAACCTTGCCTATCAGGGTGCCAAGGTTATTCATCCAAGGGCCGTGGAGATAGCCATGCAGGCAAAAATCCCTATGCGTGTGCGATCGACGTACGTCGAGGATGAAGGCACGCTTATTACAGCGTCCAGAATTCAGGAAATGGGCACGGATATTCCGGATCGTTTGATTACCGGAATTGCCCATATGTCCTCCATAACACAAATAAGCGTTCAGACAAAAGAAGAAACACACCGGCTGCAATCGGATGTTTTTAAAGCCATGGCTGAAGCAGGCATTTCCGTTGACTTTATCAATATTTCACCAAATGGGGTTATTTATACGGTACCGGATACACACACTAAAAAAGCCGTCCACATTTTAGAAACACTGGGCTTTTACCCGGAAATTACCAAGAATTGTGCCAAGGTTTCTGCAGTTGGAGCAGGTATGACCGGGGTTCCGGGCGTCGCATCAAAAATTGTTCAATCGCTGACAGATGCCGGGGTTCAAATATTACAATCAGCTGACAGCCATACAACCATCTGGGTGCTTATTCATGAGGATGATTTAAAACCGGCAGTAAATGCATTACATGATGTTTTTGCATTGAACGTTGCGGATAAAAACCTTGTATAACAGGTTGTGAAAAAGTCCCTCATAAAAGCATTTGCATGTGATTTCTAAAATTTGATGAAGAAGGTGTTTTCGTGGGCTTTGGTAATTTATTGACAGCGATGGTAACGCCGTTTGATGCGAATAACCAAGTTGACTTTGCCAAAACAACAAAACTGATTGAACATTTATTGGAGAATGGAAGTGAAGGATTGGTTGTCGGCGGTACGACAGGTGAATCACCGACACTAACGACTGATGAGAAAATTGCGCTTTTTAGACATACAGTCAAAGTCGTTAATAGACGGGTTCCGGTTATAGCTGGCTCAGGAAGCAACAGTACACAGGCATCCATTACGTTAACCAAAGCAGCTGAAAAGTCTGGTGTAGACGGGGTAATGCTTGTGGCGCCCTACTATAACAAACCGAACCAAGAAGGACTTTACCATCATTTTGCGGCAATAGCCGGTGAAACGAGATTGCCGGTGATGCTATATAATGTTCCAGGCCGCACCGTTGTAAAGATTAGTGCAGAAACCATTATCCGGTTAAGCCAAATCGATAATATTGTTTCTGTAAAAGACGCAAGCGGTGATCTTGATCTTGTTTCCAATGTTATTGAACATGCAGATGATGATTTTAGTGTTTACAGCGGCGAAGACAGCATTACATTACCGCTTTTGGCACTCGGTGGAGATGGTGTCGTCTCTGTAGTGGCTCATATTGCCGGTAATGATATGAAGGGAATGGTCAATGCGTACCAGTCGGGCGATGTGGTGCGCGCAGCATCCATACACCGCAAATTACTTCCGGTCATGAACGGGATGTTTGCACAGCCTTCACCGGTGCCAGTGAAGACAGCACTGAATATCACAGGCGTTAATGTTGGCGGTGTTCGTCTCCCGTTGATGGCCATGTCTGATGCAGAGCGTGAGACTTTAAGGAATTTAATACAACGTTAAAAATATCGGCATTTCCGCCGATATTTTTATTTTCGTATAACTACTTTCTTGCCTGGTGATATGCCAAGTTTCTAAAATAATTTGCATGATTTCTTCCTGTAAAGTCCATACTAATTGATAGTTATTATTTCAAATAGTAAAGTCTCTGGAAGGAGTGTCCATAAATGGAAAAGGAACCATCAAAGAAAGACGACCAGAATCAGGGGGACGAGGCCAATAATTCTTCACTGGTTCAAAAAATCCAGCAATTAGGACAGTCAAACGTTCCACAAGCTCCTGATTCCAATATTCATGTGCTGTCAATCATTGGACAGGTTGAAGGGCATGTTCAGTTGCCGGCACAAAATAAAACGACTAAATATGAACACTTGTTGCCGCAGCTTATTGCCGTTGAACAAAATCCTAAAATAGAAGGGCTGATTATATTATTGAACACCGTCGGCGGTGATGTGGAGGCTGGTTTGGCTTTATCTGAAATGATTTCGTCCATTTCCAAACCAACCGTTTCGATTGTGTTGGGCGGAGGACATTCGATTGGTGTTCCAATCGCCGTTTCTGCCGATCACTCTTTTATAGCTCCGACAGCAACCATGACAATTCATCCCATTAGGCTAAACGGTTTAGTCATTGGTGTACCGCAGACATTTGAATATATGGATAAGATGCAGGACCGTGTAATTGACTTTGTGATCCATCATTCAAACATTGAAGAAGAGAAATTTAAAGAACTTATGTTTGCAAAAGGGAATCTGACAAGGGATATTGGGACGAATGTGATTGGAACAGACGCAGTCGAATATGGGTTGATCGACGGTGTTGGTGGTGTCAGTCAGGCGATGGTTAAACTAAGTGAAATGATTGGCGATAATAATCAGGGACCGGAAGAACAGCAGGTGATCCAGTGATGCTGTATACACCTTTATCAACAACAGATATTTTTCCGTCCTCGGATAAAGAGTTTCAAAAAAGGCAATGTGTTTCGCATAACGGGAAACAGCTATATGTAGAGGAAAGAGATGATGGACAATACCAAGTGCTCCAATTGCTTTCCACTGATCCCAATGATTTTATGAACTCTGATTATCAGCCGGGTACGATTTTGCGTTAACCAGCGCTAAACATTAAAAACTGTGCTATAATGGAACTAATTGTCAAGAACCCTTGCCTGTTGACTGGCAGGGGTTTTGTAAAAAGCTGGGATAAAAAACCTGAACTAACTAGAAATTATGGTGGTTAGGATATACCCGCTTTGGAAACTTGGCGAAAAGTTTTCCCAAAGTTGCAAGCTATGGTTTGAAAGACTGTCTAAAACAAGTGAGGTGATAAATATGGCAAAGAAGAAAAGACGCAAAAAGAAAAATCAACTTAATAAACAGGTGAAGTATGAACTGCTGGGATTGTTATTTATTTTTCTCGCTATTTTTGGCAGTGGTGCCAGTGCCATTAGTGACGGAGCAATCCCTGGAGGTCTTGAGCATATTTTCCGTTTTTTTCTGGGAATCTGGTATTTCATCGCTTCAGTATTTTTACTTGTAACAGGGCTTATTCTCATGGTTAAACGGCGATATCCCTACTTTTCAAATAAGAAATTAATAGGTTTTTATATCATTTTTGCCGGTGTTTTATTGCTCACACATATTCAGACTTATGAAAGATTGCTTGTTTCCTCGGAAGAAACATCAATTCTAAGTGCAACATGGGAGCAATTCTTTGCATTTGTAAGAGGCAATGGTGAAGCACTTCAGACTGGCGGCGGAATGATTGGAGCTATATTATTTACATTTTGTTACTTTTTATTTTCTGCCGTCGGAGCCAAAATTGTGGCTGTTTTTTCAATTCTAATAGGAATTATCTTTATGACAGAGTTTTCACTGGGTGAATTCTTTTCCAAGTGGAGTAAACGCATAATTGAAATGGTGAAGTCGATTAAAAAGCGTGTATTAACAGCCCGGGGAAACCGTCTCAGGTCAGAGGATAAAGAGGCTTATGACACAGTCCCTGAACAAGATGATAGCCCGGTGACGGACGAGCCTGTTATTCAGGATTTTACGGATGTGGCTTACTCCTTTGACACGCAAGAACTAGACACTCATTCCGAAAATGAATCAGAGACTCGTGATACAATTCAAACAGTTGAAACAGAAAGTAAAACGGACAATGATAATCCGCTGCCAATGACTGAAGCGGAAAATCATGAATATGAACTGCCATCAGCCAACTTGCTTGCTGAACCGACTCAAAGTTCCCAGCAGCAGGAAAAATCACAAATTCAGGCGACAGTCAGAAAACTGGAACGGACGTTTAACAGTTTCGGGGTTAAGGCCAGAGTGACCAAGGTGCATGTTGGCCCCGCTGTTACAAAATATGAAATATATCCTGAAGCGGGTGTAAAAGTCAGCAAAATTGTAAATTTGCATGATGATCTCGCACTTGCCCTGGCAGCAAAAGACATCCGCATCGAGGCCCCTATACCCGGGAAATCGGCTGTCGGTATTGAAGTCCCTAATCATGAAATTGCTCAGGTATCACTGAAAGAGGTATTGGATAATTCAGTCACAAAGCAATCTTCCAAACTATTATTTGCGCTTGGCCGTGATATTTCAGGGGATGCCATTGTATCGGAATTGAGTAAAATGCCGCATATGCTCATTGCCGGAGCTACCGGCAGTGGTAAGAGTGTTTGTGTAAATGGTATTATTACAACGATTTTGATGCGTGCTAAGCCCCATGAAGTTAAAATGATGATGATTGATCCGAAAAAAGTTGAATTGAATGTGTATAACGGTATCCCGCACTTATTAACGCCGGTTGTGACAGACCCGAAAAAAGCTTCAAGGGCGCTGAAAAAAGTGGTAGCTGAAATGGAACGACGATATGATTTGTTTTCTGAAACAGGAACCCGTAACATCGAAGGTTACAATGAGTACATCCACAAATATAATCAGACATTATCTGAGGAGGAAAAGCAGCCAAATTTGCCATATATTGTCGTGCTCGTGGACGAACTGGCCGATTTGATGATGGTTGCTTCTAATGATGTTGAGGATGCCATTACGAGACTTGCCCAAATGGCACGTGCTGCCGGGATTCATCTCATTCTTGCAACACAGCGTCCATCGGTAGACGTTATTACGGGTGTCATTAAAGCAAATATCCCTTCCAGAATCGCGTTCAGCGTGTCTTCTGCCACCGATTCGCGGACAATTTTGGACTCCGGCGGTGCTGAAAAATTATTGGGCCGCGGTGATATGCTATTTATGCCGGTAGGATCCTCAAAGCCTACTAGAGTGCAGGGAGCATTTTTATCTGACGAAGAGGTAGAACGGGTTGTTGATCATTGCATTGATCAGCAAAAGGCTTCATATCAGGAAGAAATGATTCCTGAAGAAACAAGTGAAGTGACGTCGGAGGTCGATGATGAACTATTTGATGATGCCGTGCAAATGATAACGGAAATGCAAAGCGCCAGCGTATCCATGCTGCAGCGGCGTTTCCGAATCGGCTATACAAGAGCGGCGCGTTTAATCGATGCGATGGAGGATCGCGGTATTGTTGGTCCGTATGAAGGAAGCAAACCAAGAGCGGTCCTTGTATCACAGGCCAATGAAGAAAAAACCTCATGAGCGCACCAAGAACGGACATGCCTTTTAACAGGATGTCCGTTTTTTAAAGATCAAAGATGCGGTAGCTTTAGATCCTTATATTGTTAACGCTCTGTAAACAATTTTAAGAAAATTTACCTATATCTATTTATTTATCTTGTAGAACGTGTTATATTTATGTCGAACTACGGATTAGTCATACGTCAGATGTCAGATCTCTGATATGACGGTACATACTTGATAAAACGTGAAAATTAAAGGATGGAGACGTCATGTCGTTGAAAATGGATTCGCGCCACTTATACTTGCAGGTAATTGACCAAATTAAACGCGATATTGAAAACGGTAAATACAAAACGAAGCAAAAGCTGCCATCGGAATTTCAGCTTTCAAAGGAACTGGGGGTCTCCCGAGCGACACTACGTGAAGCTTTAAGGATACTGGAAGAAGAAAACATCGTAACACGGCGCCATGGTGTAGGCACATTCGTCAATCCAAAGCCTATCTTTTCTTCGGGAATAGAACAGCTCAATAGTGTGACATATATGATTGAACAATCCGGTAAAACACCGGGTTCACAATTTCTTTCTACTGAAATATTAGAGCCGACAGAGGATGAACAGGTCAAGTTTGAACCGAAAAAAATCAGTACACTGGCGAAAATTGAACGCGTTAGAACCGCAGACAATCTGCCTGTTGTGTTTTGTATTGATAAGCTCCCTGAAGGTTTGATCCCGTTGGACCGGGTGCATCAGACCGACTCTATATTTAAGTTAATTGAAGAATCCTCCGGTAAAGAAATCGCTTATGCTGTAACATATATTGAGCCTGTCGGTTATCATGATCGAATCTATGAAATTTTAAAATGTGATCCTGACCAGTCCTTGTTACTGCTTAAGCAAATGCACTACACGAATGAAGATGAACCAGTACTGTATTCGGCGAATTTCTTTCGTTCAGATGTATTCAGTTTCCATGTTTTAAGGAAGCGTATGTAAAGGATTTCATATATAAACAAGGGCGTTTAGGATGGGAAAACCCCGATTCTGTTCAACTAACAATCAGTGGGGAAACCCACCCCACTGATTGCAGTTTCACCTATTTGAGGAGGTGATGGTGCAATAATATTGGCTGGTGTCGGCGTGGCTTTTTATCAATCTTTATTTTTAATCTAGGGGGTATTAGCGTGGAGAATCGGAAATTCATTTTGTTATTTGCTTTACTGTTCAGTATTGGAATGCTGTTGGCAGCTTGTGGCGGCAGCGGTTCCGAAGAAGGAAATGCCGGATCTGAAAGCGGTTCAAATGATGACAACAGTGAATCAAGCGGGGGGTCATCAGATTTTTCAGCTGCGATGGTAACGGACGTCGGGGGTGTTGATGACAAGTCGTTTAACCAGTCCGCTTGGGAAGGGTTACAGGCATGGGGCGAAGAACATGGTATGGAGAAAGGCCAAGGCTTTGATTATGCCCAGTCCAACAGTGACTCAGACTATGCGCCAAACTTAAATCGTCTGGTACGTGAGGATTATAATTTGGTATTCGGTATAGGCTATAAATTGGCAGATGCCATCAAGGATGTTGCTGGCCAGTACAAGGATACAAACTTTGCAATTGTTGACGCCGTTGTTGAAGGGGACAATATTGCGAGTATTACCTTCGCTGACCATGAAGGGTCATTCCTGGCAGGTGCTGCCGCTGCTAATAAAACCAACACAAATAAAGTAGGCTTCGTCGGCGGTACGGATTCGGATCTTATTAATAAATTCGAATCGGGATTCGTTGCAGGTGCCAAAACGGTCAACCCCGATATTGAAGTGGAAGTCCAGTATGCAGGTGCCTTTGATGCGCCTGACGATGGCAAATTGATTGCTTCGAATATGTATAAGAACGATATCGATGTTATCTATCATGCCTCAGGTGCCACCGGTAACGGAGTGTTTGCACAGGCAAAAGACATCAAGAATAACGACCCAGAACGCGAAATTTGGGTGATAGGCGTAGACCGTGACCAATATGAAGAAGGACAAATCGGCGATCAAAACGTCACGCTGACTTCTATGGTCAAGCGGGTTGGAAACTCTGTTCAGCAGGTTAGTAATATGGGAATGGAAGGTGAATTCCCTGGTGGGGAAGTGCTTGAATTTGGCGTTGAAGATGAAGGTGTTGGACTTGCAGACACGAATGAAGAGGCATATACGGATGAAATCGCCAAAGCTGTGGAAGAGTGGAAGCAAAAGATCATAGACGGTGAAGTCGAAGTGCCACAAACACATGATGAACTCGATGAGTATTTGAACTCATTGTAAAATTTATAGAAGAAGGCTGGTGATAGCCAGTCTTTTTCTTCTGAATTGAGCTGTTGAAGTTTTAAAAATTTTCAAGTGAAGAGATCAGTTCCCTGCCCCTTTTCATTTGGCAATTTTTAAAGACCCGATTCTGTTCAACTAACATTCAGTGGAGGAAAGCACTCCACTGAGTGAAGTTTCATTTTACCCGTCTTAACGGGCAATAATCCGGCAAAAGCGGCATCTGACCGAGGCCTCTCAGAGTAATAGCTGTCAAGACTTAAAGGAGTGTTCAAACATGGATTATGTTGTTGAAATGATAAACATTCGGAAGGAATTTCCCGGCGTTGTAGCTAATGATAATGTGACGCTTCAGTTAAAAAAAGGTGAAATTCATGCTTTGTTAGGCGAAAACGGTGCAGGGAAATCAACCCTGATGAATATCTTATTCGGGTTGTATCAGCCCGAAAAAGGGGAAATTCGCGTAAATGGTAAGCCCGTCAAGATAACTGACCCGAATGTCGCGAATGATCTTGGTATCGGGATGGTGCACCAGCACTTTATGTTAGTGGAGCCATTTACGGTGACACAAAATATTATCCTGGGAAGTGAACCAACGACGTTCGGAAAAATAAACTTAAAAGAAGCTGAGCGGGAAGTTCAGAAATTGTCTGATCGGTATGGTTTGCAGGTGGATGCCACTGCCAGGATAAGGGATATATCAGTCGGCATGCAGCAGCGGGTTGAAATACTCAAAACATTGTACCGTGGTGCGGAAGTTTTAATCTTTGACGAACCGACCGCTGTATTAACCCCGCAGGAAATCACCGAATTAATGGAAATTATGCATTCATTAATTGCTGAAGGGAAATCAATCATTTTAATTACGCACAAATTGAAAGAAATAATGGAAATCAGTGACCGGTGTACAGTAATCCGCAAAGGTGCCGGGATTGATACACTGGATGTGAATGACACCTCCGTAACTGAACTGGCCTCGCTTATGGTCGGCAGAAATGTCAGTTTTAAGATTGACAAGAAACCTGCCGTGCCAAAGGAAACGGTACTAAGTATTCAGAACCTGATGGTAAAAGATAAGCGAAAAGTCGACATGGTTAAAGGCATGAATCTGGAGGTGCGGGCAGGAGAAATTGTTGGAATTGCCGGTGTTGATGGCAATGGACAATCAGAATTAATAGAAGCCATCACCGGGCTTCAGAAAACTGAATCCGGTTCCATCCGGTTAAATAATGATGATATGACGAATCTATCACCGCGTAAAGTTACTGAAAGTGGCATCGGACATATCCCGCAGGACCGGCATAAATATGGTCTTGTTCTCGATTATTCAATTGGGGAGAATATGGTGCTGCAAACATATTATCAGAAACCGTTTTCCAAATATAAGACGCTCAATTATAAGGAAATATTCCAAAAGGCTGCAAAGCTGATTGATGAATATGACGTCCGAACTCCCAGCGTTCATACAAAAGCACGGGCTTTGTCTGGTGGAAATCAGCAAAAAGCGATTATCGGCCGGGAAGTCGACCGTTCCCCCGATTTGCTGATAGCTGCTCAGCCGACAAGGGGGTTGGACGTCGGTGCAATTGAATTCATTCATCATAGATTAATAGAAGAGCGTGACAAAGGGAAAGCTGTTCTGCTCGTTTCTTTTGAGCTCGATGAAATATTGGATGTCAGTGACCGGATCGCCGTTATGTTTGATGGGAAAAATGTAGCCGAAGTTAAACCTGAAGAAACGGATGAAAATGAATTGGGCTTACTGATGGCAGGGAGCAGCACGGAAAAGGCAGGTGAGAAATAATGAATGCCAATAGACTATTTAATATTCTTGTACCGGTTATTTCTGTTTTAATCGGTCTTTTGGCTGGCGCCCTTATGATGCTTGGCTTTGGCTATAATCCGATAACAGGATATGCGGCATTATGGAACGGTGCTTTTGGGGATTTATATTATTTCGGTGAAACCATACGTCAGGTAACACCATACATATTCACCGGTTTGGCTGTTGCGTTTGCGTTCAGGTCCGGCCTGCTAAACATCGGTGCTGAGGGCCAGGTTATTGTTGGCTGGCTTGCAGCGGTATGGATCGGTACAACGATTGAAGCACCTATGATTATTCATCTGCCTTTGGCTATTATCGTTGCTGCATTCGCCGGTGCTTTTTGGGGATTTATCCCTGGTCTTTTGAAAGCAACCCGGGGAGTTCATGAGGTTATCGTGACGATTATGCTGAATTACACAGCTCTGTATTTAGCCAATGCAATTGTTCGTAACGTTCTTTCCGATAATGAGGATAAAACACCAGATGTCGCTGCCACAGCTTCACTGGCTTCTGAGTGGTTTCAGAATATGACTTATTTCTCACGTATGCACTATGGCATTTTTATCGCTTTATTCGCTGCTGTTATCATGTGGTTTATCATTGAGCGGACCTCAGTTGGTTATGAACTGAAGTCGGTTGGGTTCAACGAGCATGCCTCGAAATATGCTGGCATGAACGTCAAATGGAATATTATACTGTCCATGATAATTTCTGGAGCGTTTGCTGGTCTGGCAGGTGCGATGGAAGGATTGGGCACATTTGGTTATATGTCTGTGCAATCAGGGTTTAATAACCTCGGTTTTGACGGGATAGCAGTGGCGTTGTTGGGAGCAAACACTGCTGTTGGTGTCGTGCTCGCTGCTTTTCTGTTCGGAGCGCTCAAAGTGGGTGCGTTAAATATGCCTACCGAAGCAGGCGTGCCGACTGAATTGGTTGATGTTATCATTGCACTCATTATTTTTTGTGTTGCATCAAGTTATATTATTCGCTGGGTGCTGCTTCGCTTTAAAAAGGAGGAGAACTAAATGGGAGTTGTTGATCTATTGCAATCGATTATTCCACAGGCCTTATTCTTTTCGGCACCTTTGATCTTTACAGCCCTTGGCGGCGTGTTCAGTGAAAGATCCGGCGTTATCAACATTGGCCTGGAAGGTCTGATGGTCATGGGCGCATTTGTCGGAATTGTATTTAACCTGGCGTTTGCCGAAGTACTTGGATCGTGGACACCGTGGGTATCGATTGTCGTTGCTGCGGTGATATCAGTTATTTTCTCACTGATTCACGCAGTGGCAGCCGTCTCATTCCGTGCAGACCAGGTTGTCAGCGGTGTTGCCATTAATTTCCTCGCATTAGGATTAGGTGTCTTTCTCACCAAACAATGGTATGGCAAAGGGCAAACAGATATCGTTTCACAGCAGTTTTTCACACGTGATATTCCGCTTCTGGCCGATATTCCGATTATTGGGGAGATATTTTTCCAGGGGATTTATTTAACATCCTACGTGGCGATTGCACTGGCATTTGCAGCATGGTATGTGCTTTATAAAACACCGTTTGGACTGCGGCTGCGGTCTGTCGGTGAGCATCCAATGGCTGCTGATACGAACGGAATAAATGTTCCTAAGATGCGTTATATTGCAGTCATTCTATCAGGTGCACTTGGAGGCCTGGGCGGGTCTGTATTTGCCTTAACAATCGTTTTGAACTTCTCCCATGCGACCATTGTCGGTCAAGGGTTTATGTCATTGGCAGCTGTAATCTTTGGAAAATGGCATCCATTAGGGGCAATGGGAGCGGCTTTGTTTTTTGGCTTTGCTCAGAGTCTGAGTGTTATCAGCGGCGGTGTTCCGCTGCTTGAAGATGTGCCGCAAGTCTTCCTGCTGATTGCACCATATGTATTGACGATTTTGGCATTGGCTGGGTTTATTGGACGCGCTGAAGCGCCAAGAGCCAATGGTGAACCTTATATTAAAGGAACGAGATAACATTTTTGTTTCATCGCCTGAGTTGTTTTGAAATAAAGCAGCTCGTGTTTTTGCTATAATATAACGTATGTAAGCCACACTAAGTAAGCATGCACATTCAACATATACATAAGGAGGATCCTGAATGAATGGGACCTATGAAGAGGCAGTGAATGAAAATGGTATGAATTTCCATTTTGTTCCAACTAAAAAATTTAAAACGATAGCCATCACGGCTAAACTTAAAGCCCCCTTAGAACGGGAAACGATAACACAGCGCGCATTGCTGCCATATATTCTGCAGCAGGGGACACAGTCCTATCCGGATCGAAGTGCGCTTCAGATGAAACTCGATAGTTTATACGGGGCTGTTTTATCAATCAATGGTTCCAAAAAAGGCAATCATCACATTATGACAATTCGTCTCGAAACAGCCAATCAGAAATTTATTTCGCACGAGTCTGATATCGTGGATGAAGCAGTGAAGTTATTTAAGGAAATTATTTTTGAGCCGAATCATGAAAATAATGCTTTTCCCGGGGAGGTTGTATCCCGGGAAAAGGATACACTCAGACGAAAAATAAATACAGTTACAGATGATAAAATGCGTTTTGCCAATATGCGTCTGATTGATGAGATGTGCCGTGACGAACGGTATAAACTGCACATCCATGGGTATGAAGATGCTTTGGAACGAATAACTGCCGAAAACTTATACACTTATTACAAGGCGATGTTACAGGAGGACCAGTTTGATATTTATGTATCAGGAGATATTGACAATGAAGCCCTAAAAGCTAAGCTGCTGCCGGCATTTCAGCACCATAGGCGGTCCGGTTCAAAGAAACCTATGCAGGAGGCGGAAAAGTATCCCGATCAGGCGAATGTGATCATAGAAAACCAGCAAATTCAGCAGGCAAAGCTGCACTTTGGCTATCGCACTCACATTACGTTTGGAGATGACGACTACTTTGCTTTGCATGTTTTTAACGGTTTGTTTGGAGGTTTTCCGAGCTCCAAATTATTTATTAACGTAAGAGAAAAGAACAGCCTGGCTTATTACGCTGCATCAAGATTCGAAAGTCATAAAGGTTTATTGTTCGTTTTCAGCGGTATCGCGCCTCAGGATTATGAACAGGCGAGAGATATCATTGAACAGCAAATGGACGCCATGAAAAAAGGGGTCTTTACCGAAGAGGAAATGGCCAATACAAAAGAATTGATCGTTAACCAGCTGCTTGAAACGATGGACAATTCGAAAGGGATGGTTGAACTGCTTTATCAGCAGGTTGCCGGTGAAATGAACCTTTCCCCGGATGCGCTGATTGATGGCATCAAAAATGTCAGCAAGGACGATGTTATTCAGGTCGCTAACAAGTTAGATCTGGATACGATTTACTTATTGACAAGCCCAGGGGGTGATATAAATGAATAAACTGGTATATGATCAAATCGGGGAGACTGTCTATAAGGAAAAATTGGAAAATGGCCTGACTGTTTTTCTGCTGCCTAAATCTGAAATGGCCAAAACGTACAGTATATTTTCCACCAATTTCGGGTCGATTGATCAGACATTTGTACCAATCAATGAGACGAAGCAGATTAACGTTCCGGAGGGTGTCGCACATTTTCTGGAGCACAAGATGTTTGAAAAAGAGGACCGGGATGTATTTGCCGATTTCGGCAAACAGGGTGCATCAGCAAATGCTTACACCTCTTTCACGAAAACAGCATATTTATTCAGTGCTACTGACCAAATCGAAAAAAATATCGAAACATTGCTGGATTTCGTTCAGAATCCATACTTTTCTGAGGAATCGGTTGAGAAAGAAAAAGGGATTATCGCACAGGAAATTGAAATGTACAATGACCAGCCAGATTGGCAATCATTTATGGGGACACTAAGGGCACTATTCCATCATCACCCGGTAAAAATTGATATCGCAGGCACGGTGGATTCCATTTATGCAATCACAAAGGATGATTTATATACGTGCTACAATACATTTTATCACCCGGAAAACATGACGTTGTTCATAGCCGGTAATTTTAATGAACAGCGGATAATGGATCTGATCCGGCGAAACCAGACATCCAAAGATTTTGCCGAACTGGAAAATATTAATCGTGGTTACCCGGAAGAGTCCGCGTCGGCAGCCAGGAAAGAGAACAAAATGACAATGCCTGTGTCCGTCCCGAAGTGTACAGTCGGCATTAAGGAGTCATCATCTGAACTGAGCGGTGATGAATTTATGAAGAAAGACCTGCTGCAGGATATGGTGGTCGATTTTTATTTTTCAAAAGGCGGACCATTTTACCAGCAGCTTTATGAGAAGCAGCTGATTGATGCGAGCTTTTATTTTGAAACGACGCTTGAGAAAAATTTTGGCTATACATTTATTGGTGGCAACACAAGTGAGCCAGATCATTTTGCCGATACAGTCAGAGATTTGCTCAAATCCACCCGTGAGGCGCTATTCAGTTCTGAAGAAGTTGAACGTATGAAGAAAAAGAAAATCGGCCAATTGCTGAGAGCCATGAATTCTTTGGAGTTCATTGCCAATCAATACATTCATTATGAAACAGTGGGTGCTGATCTGTTCGGCATTATTCCCGCCATCCAGTCACTTACTGTTGAAGACGTTAACAACTTTTCCCGGAACTGGATTGAAGATGAGCGTATAGCAGTATGTAAAATAGTGAACGAATAGGGGATTTCAATGGGGAAAAATGTATTAATTATCGGCGCAAGCGGTGATATTGGGACAGCCGTTGCCGGGCAGCTTGCCGGTAATGGCTGGCAGCTGATTTTGCATTATAATCAGAATAAACGGGCGATGGAATTCAATCGGAGGCGTTTGAACAATGAAGCCATCCTGATGGAAATACAAGCTGATTTAAGTGAACAATCGGGTATCAATTATCTGTTAAGCCAGTTTGCTTTTCCGGTGGATGCCATTGTTTTTGCAGGCGGAAGAGCACAATACGGGTTATTCCAGGAAACTGACGAACAGGTGATGGATGCCATGCTGACATTGCATGTGAAAGCTCCGTGGGCGATAACAAAACATATACTTCCTTCAATGATTCACAAGCAGCATGGAAGAATTATTTTTATCACGTCGGTATGGGGAGAGGCGGGTGCCGGAAATGAAGTGGTTTATTCATCTGTTAAAGGCGCGCAAAACAGTTTTGTGAAAGCATTGGCCAAAGAAACCGCACCCTCTGGCATTGCCGTGAATGCCGTAAGCCCAGGCTTTATTGATACAAAAATGAATCAGCATCTGCTGGCAGACGAAAAGGAAAGGATTGTTGATGACATTCCGGCAAACCGCGCAGGGACTTCTGAAGATGTTGCCAACACTGTCAGTTTCCTGATGAATGAACAGTCTGATTATATCCATGGAGAGATTATCCATGTCAGCGGTGGCTGGCAATCTTAAAAAGCCATGCATAAACGAATCCATAAATCAAATACTATCCATGTAAAAAATATGAAGGAGGCAGATTTAAATGTCCGTTCTTGATAATTTTGACACATGGAAAGCATTTTTAGCTGACAGACTTCAGCAGGCTGAGTCCCAAGGTATGGGGCAGCAAACCATCTCAAACATGGCTTACGAGGTTGGAGACTATCTGGCGGCCAACACAGACGCAAAAAACAATGAAGAGGCTGTATTACAGGAAATCTGGACTGCTGCATCTGATGATGAACGACATGCAATTGCCAGTGCAATGGTTAAACTTGTACAAAATCAGGGAAATGCATAAATGAACGATAAAGAAGCTGCCAAGGTAAGCAGCTTCTTTATTTTTTCCTGAATATAACCATAATCTCCTTTTCTTCATACATAAAATACTTTATTATAGTAATATAGCAATTTTAATCAGTATGCGCACAGAGGGGTTTGCTATGGAAAAAACAGAGTGGTATCTTGAATATGAAATACAGTATAACCGCCCTGGTTTACTTGGAGACATTTCCTCGCTTTTAGGCATGCTTTCCATTAATATTATATCCATTAATGGTGTGGCCGCCTCAAGACGGGGAATGCTGCTGCTTTCCAGGAAGGAAGAACAGATAACAAGGCTAAAGTCAATTATGCAAACAATGGATACAATTGAGATAAAAAAAGTACGCAAACCGAAACTCCGTGATAAACTTGCCGTCAGACACGGACGTTACATCCAAAGTGATGCGGACGACAGGAAAACATTCCGGTTTGTCAGGGATGATTTGGGTATACTCGTGGACTTTATGGCAGAGCTATATAAAAAAGAAGGTCACAAATTAATCGGGATCCGCGGGATGCCACGCGTCGGAAAGACAGAATCGGTTGTAGCAGCAAGTGTCTGTGCCAATAAGCGATGGTTGTTTGTTTCAAGTACATTGCTTAAACAGACCATCCGAAATGAGCTTATTAAAGATGAGTATAATCATGATAATTTATATATTATTGATGGAATTGTTTCAACACGCCGGGCTAATGAACAACATTGGCAGCTCATCAGGGAAATTATGCAGCTTCCCGCCATCAAAGTTGTTGAACACCCTGATATGTTTGTCCAGGCTACCGAATATAAATTGAGTGATTTCGATTATATAATCGAACTTCGCAGCGATGAAAATGAAGAGATTACATACGAGCCGGTAAACAACAGTTTTGGCCAAGAAGACGGCTTTTCAATGTTCGATTTTTAAAATGGATGGTGTTATGCATGGAGATCGGAGAAAGATTGAAAGAAGCGAGAGAGGAGCAAAACGTGTCCCTGGAAAGTCTGCAGGAGACAACAAAGATACAAAAAAGATATCTTGAGGCGATTGAACAGGGGAATTTCAAAATATTACCCGGAACGTTTTATGCGCGTGCCTTTATTAAAGAATATGCTGCAGCAGTCGGACTTGATCCCAATGAACTGCTGGAGGAGTATAAAGGGGAAATGCCGCAGACTGAGGAAGAAAGCGCGGCGCAGTATGCACATATTCATCGCTCACGCAAGGATAACAATGCAACGAAAAACACCAATATTTTTTCCTTTATACCGACTGTAATTGTCGTGCTGTTGGTGATAGGCATCTTTTTCGTTATATGGCTTTTTTATCAGGGGACCGTCTCTGAAGAAAGCACGGAACCTGTTCAGCCACAAGATGATAATGCGGTAACATATAGTGAAGACGAGGAAAATCTGGACAGCAACCAGACGGAAAATGAGAGCTCCGGCGGTGAATCGGAAGCAGCGGATGACTCCGAATCGGAGAACTCAAGTGACGAAAACACTGAAAATACATCAGAAGAATCCGAAGATCCAAAACCCGAGTTTGCGGTAGAGGAAGAAGGAACAGGCAGCCCTCCGGAATCAACCGTCACTCTGAATAATGCAAGTGATGAGGTAACCGCTAAAATTGAAGCATCCGGAAAATCCTGGCTTGATGTGGAAAATGATGCCGGCGAATCATTATTTTCTGGTATGGTGAATACCGACAATTCACCGGTGGAGGTTGATTTGAGCAATGCTGAACGTGTATGGTTCAGTGTCGGCAGTGCACCGGCTTTGGATATAACGATTGACGGGACTGCTCTGGAATACCCGGTTAACCCTGAAGAAGAGGTTTATCAAAAAATCTGGGTTAATATTAATAAAGCCGGGGAATAGTTATGATCAAATGGAGGTTATTTGAAAAACCCTTCCTTAATTAACAGGGAAGGGTTTTACATGCAGGAGGGATACAGTTTGAACGTACCAAACAGGATGACACTTTCACGAATTCTTTTAATCCCTATTTTTATTATTTTGCTGAGTGTTCCATTCAACTGGGGTGAATGGAACATTGGTGATACAGTATTGCCAATTTCGCATTTTGCTGCTGCGTTACTATTTATCATTGCGGCAGCAACCGATTGGGTCGATGGACACTATGCCAGAAAATATAATTTAGTAACAAATCTCGGGAAATTTCTGGATCCGCTCGCTGACAAACTGCTCGTTGCAGCGGCACTGATTTTACTTGTGGAACTCGGAATGGCCCCTGGATGGGTTGCAATCGTTATTATCAGCAGGGAGCTGGCTGTAACAGGCTTGCGTCTTGTGGCAGCAGGTGAAGGAATTGTGCTTGCAGCAGGAAGCATGGGAAAATTGAAGACAGCGACCCAAATGATTGCCATCGCTGTATTATTGCTGCATGATTTTCCATTTTCCTACGCAGCTATCCCATTCGGAACGATTATGCTGTATATATCATTATTTTTCACCGTGGCATCAGGTTATGATTATTTTGTGAAAAATTGGCATGTAATGAGGGATTCCAAATGAGAAAAAATTTAAACGCTGAAATTGTTGCAGTCGGTACTGAATTATTATTGGGTCAGATTGCAAACACGAATGCCCAATGGATATCTGAAAAACTGGCTTCAATTGGTATAAACGTTCATCACCATGCCGTTGTCGGTGACAATCTGAGGCGGGTTGAAGAACAGTTCCGAATTTCCGGAAACCGGGCTGATGTCGTTATTGTTACCGGCGGGCTGGGCCCGACTGAAGATGATTTAACCCGCGAGGCTTTTCAGCAAATAACGGGCATGGAAATAGTGGAACATGAACCAGCCATGAAGAAAATTGAAGCCTGCTTTCAAAAACAAAAAACAGCTATGACACCGAATAACAGAAAACAGGCGCGTGTTTTTGCCGGATCTGATGTAATTGAAAACAATACGGGAATGGCATCAGGCATGTCGCTTTCTTATGAGGGGTCAACGTGGTTCTTTCTGCCGGGCGTGCCAAGAGAGATGAAACAGATGATGACTGATAGTGTTTTGCCGCATTTGCAACAGCTGTCGGGTCAGGAAACAGTGATTAAATCAACGATGCTGCGTTTTACCGGAATTGGGGAATCGCGCCTTGAACATGAGCTGCAGGATTTAATTCAGAAACAAACAAACCCTACGATCGCTCCTTTGGCCCAGAATACGGGTGTAGCTATCCGGCTGACAGCAAAAGCAGCGACTGATAATGAGGCTGCTGAACTGTTTGAGCATACTAAACAGGGTATCCTGGGCAGAGTTGGTGATCACTTTTACGGTGTTGACGACCAAACACTGGAAGAAAAAGTTCTGGCAATGCTGAAGGAGGCAAATAAATCTGTTGGAGCCGCTGAAAGTTTAACAGGCGGGATGTTCACGGACAAACTGATCGCTGTACCCGGAGCCTCTGAAACATGCCGCGGCGGGATTGTCTGCTATGATACAAACGTAAAAAAGAATGTGCTCGGTATCCCTGAAGATTTCATCTGGCAGTATGGTACCGTCAGTGAAGAATGTGCTGCGGCCATGGCTGAAAATGCGTCCAACCTGCTGAATGCTGATATAGGTATCAGTTTTACCGGGGTTGCAGGTCCTGACAGCATCGAGGGGCATGAGGCAGGTACGGTATATATTGCCCTGTATGATAAATCAGGGAAAAAGCTGACCAGGAAATTTAATTTTTCAGGCAGCCGTCAGGCAATTCGCAGGCGGACCACAGTAAAAGGCTATGAACTTTTATTCAATTTCATAAAATAAATCTATGGCCTCAAGTATTTTGATGAAATATCAGTTTTTGTATCTTGTTATCTATTAAAATTCTTTTTTAGGAATTTTAACTGCTTTAAAAACGGGAACATTCATTCGTTTTATTCTTGGCAAATCTCTTAAAAAAGAGTATGATATAACTAGCTCATTCATAAGGAGGTAAGCTCGTTGGGAGATAAAAAACAAGCTTTAGATATGGCGTTAAAACAAATTGAAAAACAGTTCGGCAAAGGCTCAATCATGAAACTCGGTGAGCAGGAAGGCCAAAAGGTAGCAACGATTCCAAGCGGATCGCTCGCTTTGGATGTCGCTTTAGGGATTGGTGGTTATCCGCGGGGACGAGTCGTTGAGATTTATGGTCCGGAATCTTCAGGTAAAACGACAGTTGCACTTCATGCGATTGCGGAGGCTCAGCAGCAGGGCGGACAAGCTGCGTTTATTGATGCTGAGCATGCGCTTGACCCAACATATGCACGGGCTCTGGGTGTTGATATTGAGGAATTGCTGTTATCACAGCCGGATACCGGGGAACAGGCGCTGGAAATAGCGGAAGCACTGGTGCGCAGCGGTGCGGTTGATATTATTGTGGTTGACTCAGTGGCTGCGCTGGTTCCGAAAGCTGAAATTGAAGGTGAAATGGGCGATGCACACGTCGGTTTGCAGGCACGTTTGATGTCTCAGGCATTGAGGAAGCTTTCCGGCGCTATCAATAAATCCAAAACAACTGCTGTATTTATCAATCAGATCAGAGAAAAAGTAGGCGTTATGTTCGGTAATCCCGAAACAACCCCGGGCGGCCGTGCACTTAAGTTCTATTCATCTGTGAGACTGGAAGTGCGCCGGGCAGAGACACTGAAGCAGGGAAATGACATGGTCGGGAATAAAGCGAGATTAAAAGTTGTCAAAAATAAGGTCGCCCCGCCGTTTAAACAGGCAGAGGTTGATATTATGTATGGCGAAGGGATTTCCAAAGAAGGCGAAATACTGGATATAGCTTCAGATCTTGACATTATCCAAAAGAGCGGTGCGTGGTATTCCTATAATGGGGAACGGCTCGGACAAGGCAGAGAGAATGCCAAACAATTCCTGAAAGAAAATCAAAACATTAAACTGGAAATTCACCATGCAATCCGGGACCATTACAATATGGATGAGGAACCTGAAGAGGAATCCGAAGAGGGATCTGAAACAGGCAATCAGGAAAGACTGGATGTTTAAATTTAAGAAATTCCGAATAAATCCTTTGCTGGCACAGGCTGGTAGAGGATTTATTTATCCTGTCTTAACGGGCAGCAAGGAAACTACAGCACTTTTTCAAAAAATCAAGGTGTGACAATGACGAATCAGGTGTCCGTAAAGAACCTGACCGTTTCAGTTGCGATACACTGAGAAATCGGCTGCGCAACTTATCGTTATATTTTGGGTAATAACTATTACGATTTCTTGACATTAGTTGATGGTAACAGTAAAATTAACATGTATAATTTTCTATTATATTATACAATAAATTATTTATTATTGAACATTGTACATGCCGACAATAATGAATCAATTGTACAACTTTATAGCAATAGGAGGTGAAATCATGGATAATCCCTTAATCATCTCCATTTTGCTTGCCGTAATCCTAATCGTCGGTATTGTTGTTGGTTATCTGATTCGTAAATCTATTGCAGAAGCTAAAATTTCCAGTGCGGAAAATTTAGCCAAACAAATAGTAGATGAGGCACATCGTAATGCGGATGCTGCCAAAAAAGAGGCACTTCTTGAAGCGAAAGATGAAAATCATAATCTTCGTCAGCAGACGGAAGAAGACTTACGTGAGCGACGATTGGAAGTACAAAAACAGGAAAATCGTCTTATGCAAAAAGAAGAGAATCTGGATAGAAAAGACGAAGCGCTTGATAAGCGTGAAACAATGCTGGAGGGAAAGGAAGAATCACTAACAGAAAAACAACAACAAATTGAAGAAATGGAAAGCAAAGTGGAAGCGATGCTTAATGAGCAGCAAACGGAGCTTGAGCGGATTTCCGGTTATACAACTGACCAGGCAAAACAGGTTATTTTGGAACGAGTTGAGCAGGAGGTTAACCACGAATCAGCTTTAATGATCAAAGAAGCCGAGAATCGTGCCAAAGAGGAAGCGGATAAAAAGGCCAAAAGCATTCTTTCACTGGCCTTGCAGCGCTGTGCTGCAGATCACGTTTCTGAAACAACTGTCTCTGTCGTAAACCTTCCGAATGATGAAATGAAAGGTCGGATTATCGGCCGTGAAGGGCGCAATATCCGAACCCTTGAAACATTGACAGGAATCGATTTAATCATTGATGACACACCAGAAGCGGTCGTTCTGTCAGGGTTTGATCCAATACGTCGGGAAATTGCCCGTATGGCACTGGAAAAGCTCGTTCAGGATGGCAGAATTCATCCGGCCAGAATCGAAGAAATGGTTGATAAAGCCAGACGTGATGTTGATGACTACATTCGTGAAGTTGGCGAGGAGACAACATTTGAAGTTGGCATACATGGATTGCACCCCGATCTCGTCAAAATCCTTGGCCGCCTGAAATATCGTACAAGCTATGGTCAGAATGTATTGAAGCATTCCACGGAAGTTGCATATCTCTCAGGGTTGCTTGCTGCTGAATTAGGCGAAGATGAAACACTGGCAAAAAGAGCCGGCTTGCTTCATGATATTGGTAAAGCAATTGATCATGAAGTCGAGGGAAGCCATGTTGAAATTGGTAAGGAACTTGGGATCAAGTACAAAGAGCATGAGGTTGTAGTTAATTCGATTGCTTCTCACCATGGCGATGAAGAGGCGACTTCCATCATTGCTGTTCTGGTTGCCGCGGCCGATGCACTATCAGCTGCCAGACCCGGAGCCAGAAGTGAAACATTGGAAAACTATATTAAACGTCTCGAAAAACTGGAAGAGATTTCAGAGTCCTTCGCAGGTGTAGAGAAATCATTTGCGATTCAAGCCGGAAGAGAGATCAGGATAATGGTTAAGCCTGATGAAATTAATGATATTGACTCTGTTCGAATTGCACGTGATATTCGCAAACAAATCGAAAACCAGCTTGATTATCCAGGACATATCAAAGTAACTGTTATCAGAGAAACAAGATCAGTAGAATATGCTAAATAATTTCAAAAAGCCCCGATTGAGCGACGTACATTCATAGACGACGGGTGCTGAAACTGGATAAAAGCGGCCATAATGGCCGCTTTTAATTTGCTTTACAATGATTGGACACTATGTAACACTTGATTAAATCAAATAGATAGGATGAGCACTTATGAAAATACTTTTTATCGGTGATGTTGTTGGCTCTCCAGGCCGAGATATGGTGCAGACATATCTTCCTAAATTAAAGGATAAATACCGTCCGAATTTGACGATTATTAATGGAGAGAATGCAGCAGCAGGCAAAGGTATTACCCAAAAAATTTACAAGCAGTTTCTCGAATGGGGAGCTCATGTCATTACAATGGGGAATCATACATGGGATAAAAAGGAGATATTTGAATTTATTGATGATGCGAATAATATGATCCGACCCGCCAATTATCCGGAAGGAACACCGGGTAAAGGGATGACTTTTGTTAATATAAACGGTACTGAGATTGCTGTTATTAACGTTCAGGGACGCACTTTTTTACCTGCGATTGATGACCCGTTCCGTAAAGTAGACGAACTGATTGAACAGGCAAAAAAACGAACTGATATTATTTTTGTTGATTTTCATGCTGAAGCAACAAGTGAAAAGCAGGCAATGGGCTGGCATCTGGACGGAAAAGTCAGTGCTGTCACAGGAACGCATACGCATACACAGACAGCGGATGAACGGATCTTGCCTAATGGTACCGCCTATATTACGGATGCTGGCATGACAGGCCCTTATGATGCCATATTAGGCGTGGACCGGGAAGCTGTCCTGAAAAAGTTTTTCACCAGTTTGCCGGTACGTTTTGAAATTGATAAAAAGGGAAGAACTCAATTAAACGGTTTACTTGTTACGGTTGATGAAAATACGGGAAGCGCTTCCAATATCGAACGTATATTAATCAATGATGACCACCCGTTTATCAGCTGAGATGAAAATACGATTATTGCACTAAGGGAGTTTGCTGATGCATTTGCCGGTTCAATGAGCAGATAATATTTGAATGTTTAGAATTATTAGTGCATAATAAGGTAATAAGCTAACATCTCCAAGAATATAGTAGCATTAGAACTACAATAGTAAATGAAGGAGGAACTAGCAGTGGAAGTATTAAAAGTGTCAGCTAAATCTAACCCAAATTCAGTAGCAGGTGCATTAGCGAACGTTTTACGGGAACGGGGATCGGCGGAGATACAGGCAATCGGTGCCGGCGCATTGAATCAGGCTGTAAAAGCAGTTGCAATTGCGAGGGGATTTGTCGCTCCAAGCGGAGTCGATCTAATCTGTATACCGGCGTTTACCGATATTATGATTGAAGAAGAAGAACGGACAGCAATCAAGTTAATTGTGGAACCCAGATAATCTGACTAAATAATGAATTGAATGTTTATCTTATAGCTGAACAGCCTTCCTATTTTTCTAGGAGGGTTTTTTATTTGTGCTGCAGCCATCATGTATTGTTTAATAT
>NZ_AGAV01000011.1 GCF_000224785.1 Lentibacillus jeotgali
CGCTTTTCTCTAATAAGGAATAGCTCAGCAAGTATCGCATATAAGGGTCATATTCTTGATAACTTAAAGTCTGAATGGCCAATAATATGCTAAAATTTTATTAAAACAGAAATACAAATAGGTGGGAGATTGTTTGATACAAGGATTCTTTTTTACTCTTATTGTCACTTTTCTCATTGTCTTGACTTTAAGTTACATAGGTCAAAGGTTAATTGTAAACAAGAATAAACTTGATAAGAGGACAATTCAAGTGGTGGTTACACAAAGTTTGGTCATTGCTATATTACTTGCTTTTGTTTTTTAAAGCAATTGAGGCGCCATTCCGGAATAAGTCTTGGTGCCCGTTCCATATGTAAGGGCAATGATACGGAATAAGGGAGGGGGGGGGGACAACGTGGAACATATTTATGAAGTTATCATTATTGGTGCTAGTCAAGCTGGTATTGCTATGAGCCATCAATTAAAACAAAAAGGCATCAAAAGTCTACTGATGATCGATCCCCAAAAACGTATTGGAGACTCTTGGCGTTCCCGTTATAAATCGCTAGTATTATTCACACCGAAGTCATATTCTGCTCTTCCAGGGTTAGAAATGCAAGGTAATCCCGATTCTTACCCAACAAAGGATGAAATGGCTGATTACTTAGAAGGTTACGTAGCACACTTTAATTTGCCTCATAAAATGAATACTATGGTTACAAGGGTTGAAAAGGAAAATAATTATTTTAACGTATTTACAGAAGATGAAAGGTTTCAATCAAGAAAAATAGTTATAGCCTCAGGGGCCTTTCAAAAACCATATATACCACCTGTAATTCATAATGAGAACGAGTTATCACATATCCACTCTTCCTCATACACTGAACCTGAAGATCTTAATGATGGGATTGTATTGATTGTAGGAGGCGGTAATTCAGGAGCGCAAATTGCGGTGGAGCTATCGGAGGATAGAGAAGTCATCCTTGCGATATCACATAAGTTAAAATTCCTCCCTTTACAAGTATTTGGAAAAAGTATTTTTTATTGGTTGGAGAAACTTCAACTTTTATATGCCGGTACAGATACAATTAGAGGCAAACTCTTTCAAAAAAGAAATGATCCTATATTTGGAAAAGAATTAAAACAAGCCATTAAAAATAAAAAGATATTGATTAAACCAAGGGTGATTGAAGTTATTGGAAATCAAGCTTTCTTTTCTGATGGAAGCACAATGAAAATTGATCAAATCATATGGGCAACTGGTTTTATTCCTTCTTGTGAAATTATTCATATAGATGGAGCACTTGATAAAAATGGAGGAAGACCTTTACATCATCGAGGTATCAGTCCAATTGAGGGGCTTTATTACATTGGACTACCTTGGCAACATAGTCGTGGGTCAGCCCTTGTTTGTGGTGTTGGGAAAGATGCAATGTACATAATGGATAAATTGACAAGATAAATCTTCAACAATACGAAGGGCGCCATTCTGGAATATGACACTTGGCGCCTGTTTATAAGGGCCAGATTATGAAATTAGGAGTTGTATGTATGAATTTTATTATTAGACAGGAGCAGGAAATTGATTATGAATCAACTGAGAAGGTTGTAAAAATTGCATTTGTTTCTGCGGAACAAAGTGATCAGGATGAGCATAACTTGGTTTCACGAATCAGGAAATCCGATGTATTGGTTCCCGAATTATCTTTAGTGGCTGTTGACAAAGATAAGAATGAAATACTCGGGCATATTCTTTTATCGAAGGTGTTAATTGGTAATGGTGACAATCAAAAAGTGAAGTCATTGGCACTCGCACCCGTTTCTGTTTTACCTGATTATCAAAATAAAGGTATAGGAACGTCCCTAATAAAGAGGGTATTAGAAAAAGCAAAGGAGCTTCGATATCAGTCAATTATTGTATTAGGTCATCCAGAATATTATCCGAAATTTGGCTTTAAGAAGGCATCTCTATGGCAAATTAAAGCGCCATTTGCAGTACCTGAAGAAGCATTAATGGCTATTGAATTACAGGAAGGCTCCCTTGATAATGTTTCTGGTGTAATTGAATATCCGAGTGTCTTTTTTGAATAAGGTATTCAATTAACGGGCGCTTTTCCCTAATAAGGGATAGCGCCACAATCGCATATAAGGGCCAGATTGTGAAATAAGATATAAATTTCTTAGGGGGGGATAAATTGGGCAGTGATAACGAAACACCTGAAGAAAGAAGAGAGAGACTAAGACAAGAAGAATGGAAAGGCAACCCAACTGGTAACTTAAGGGATTCATTTCATAGAAGTTCTAATGGAAGTCTAGTTGAATTAGTTGGTGGTTTAGGTTGGAAGGGTACTGGTATAATCATTCTTGTATTGATATTAGGGTTTATAATATATGCTGTTTTCTTTCGCTAACGGCTGCTTTTCCTAAGTTAGGAATTAGACCTGATAACGTATAGGGGGTAATGTTGAAAATGAGGACGTTATTAGAACTTTTACGTATTATTTTTATTTTTGCACTGCTTAATCAATTACTAAGGGGGGATCAGCGTGGAAGACCAATTTTTTGTTGGCTGGGGAACTCTTACCCTTATTAACGCTGGATTGGCACAAGGGAAAAACAGATCGGGTCTTAATTGGTTTTTCATTTCTTTGTTCCTTGGCCCGATAGCAACCCTTATATTAGTAACCTTAGAAAAGATGCCAGAAGAAGAAAAAGCCAATTAAAATTGGATATTTTTGCCATCGAAACTTCCGCGAAATAATTCTTTGCGCATATTATTGCTTCATCGGAACATTTAACGGAATTAGGCTAGTTTAAGAAAAATGGCGTATTGTGAATGAAAAACAAAATCGCTATAAAAAGGGGAAAGTGAATTGAAAAGAAGGTTAGGTATTTTAATATTAACCATCATATTTGCTTTTGTTTTAAGTGCTTGTGATAACGACAGCAGTAATATCAATACCGATACGAACACTATTTCCAGTACTGATTTATCAAAGATGGAAAAAGCGATTCTTTCAACAACTTCAGATGAATCATTTGTTTTTAATTTCAATATAGATAACAAATATAATGAAATGTCTGTAAAGGTAGAGAAATATAAAAAAGGAGACCTAGTCGATGATAAATTAACCCAAATATCATTAGAGGTTAGTGATGGTGAGGGAACGATTATTATTACATCTCAGAAAGACAATGCTGAGGTGAATCACTCTGCATTTAATATTGGTATCAGCAGTGGCGGAAGTACAGGATCGACAAGTGTATTAGATAATGATATAGAGAAAAAAGGTACTATGGGAACCTTTCAAGAAAATGAAATATCTATAGAAAACGGAGAAGCAGTATTGTCAGGGATTGCTATATCTAATAACGAAAATAATTCAATGTCTTTTCGGTCAAATTTTTACGAGGATTCTAGTGAAATGAAAAAATATGATGTTGTTTATTTGTTTAAAGCTAAACCTATAAGGTGAATTTTTATATGATATTTCTTCATCAATCGGGCGCCGTTCGACAAGATATGCTATAAGCGTTTTGAAGCGTGAAATGCAGAGGATTACTTAATTAATCCAAACTTTACAACGGAGGATGGGAATGACGGAACCATGTTTCCCGAAACCATCCCGTCAATACTCCTGCCTGCGTCATGACTGACAGGTCATGGGGTTTGAAGAACAGGTAGATTCGGCAGAACGAAGGCTGAAGCCACTCCATAGGAGAAGGTATGCTAACGGATATGCCGCGCGGCTGAAAAACTGGATAAGGTGAGAATGTTCTCGTGAAAGGGAACTGACGAACTTCCGAATGTACGGGTCTAAAGATTGAACATAAGGAAACCTTATGGGTCATCCAACGATGGCGTGAGTGGTGTAGAGTAAAAATGCGCCCTCTGAAATACGCTATACCGGACAACGGCGGTATCCAGCTCACAGGCTTATAGGAAGCACCTACGTCCAGAATAGATAGCTACGTTGTAAGGCACTTGGAAAGCAAGGAACGTTGAAACAAGGACTGTCATCTGAAACGGTTGCTATAAGGCTTATGCCAAAAAGCATTTATTCTTGTGAGGGTAGGGGCATGACTGATGAAGCTTCTGTAATGGAAGTGGAGGAACAGCCCCAAGTCTAGCGAATGGAACGATGGTTTTCCAAGCGTGCATCGCACCGATCGGGTAGGAATGTGTGACTTTACACAGTGCGAGCTTTCAAACACAAGGTTTGATGTGACCTCTTTGTTTGAAGGTAACGAGGAACTTATCATCTAGTAGACTCAGTTAGAGGGAGCGCGGAGTGCGGGGAAACTTGCACGCTCCTTGTGGAGCAGGGGAAAAGCTGGAGATAACTTCAAAGGCTTACCTATTGCTGACAGTTGGGGAATAAAGACCAGCGCCCAAATGCCATTGCAGGGCACGTTTATGTAACACGGTAAGGTAGAAGGGAACAAGTACCTGTCAGTTAGAGCATCGTTATTTGGTTCGTGCATAATACGGTTCATGAGCATACTGCTTAATAAAGTTATGGGCAGTCTGCTAGAATATATTCGAGAATGATAAAGGGAGGAAGTGCTATATGAGTCGACACATTGCAGTCCTTGTAACAGACATGGTAGAAGAAATTGAATTAACTGATCCTGTGAAAGCTTACAAAGAGGCTGGGCATACGGTAGATATTATCAGTAATGAAGCAAAAAAAACCATCAATGGCAAAAATGGAGACGAAATACAAGCGGATAGAGGCATAGATGAAGTAAATGCAAACGATTATGATGCATTACTCGTACCTGGCGGGTTTTCTCCTGACTTACTACGTATTAATCCGAAGAATAGTGAGTTTGCGAAAACATTTTTCCAAGACAATAAACCCATATTTTCAATTTGCCATGGTCCACAGTTTCTCGTTAATACAGACCAACTAAAAGGTAGAGAGCTAACAAGTTTTGTTTCCGTAAGAAAAGACTTGGAAAATGCAGGAGCAACTGTAAAAGATGAAGAAGTAATCGTAGATGGAAACCTTGTAACAAGCAGAACACCTGATGATCTTCCTGCATTCAATCGCGAATCTCTAAAGCTTTTAGAAAAATAATTTGTCAATCGTATAGGGGGGCTGTTAATCATGCAGCCTCTCTTTATTTTTTATTTGATAATAGACAAAGCGCTCATGCCCATCTGCCATGATCTTCGTCAACCGGGCGCAAGAAAGGAATAATTGTGTCCAGTCTTTTTGATAAGTCCAGATTAGAATAAGGGTTGTGTGGAAAGGCACCCTGCTGGGTGCCAATTTCTAGCTCTTTAAGGATTTTTCGATGTCATCTAACTTAGATTCCAAATTCATCACGTAAGTTTCAGTCCCCGATGTATGTGAACTTATGGATTCAAGCTCTTGATGAATTAAAGTGAGCAAACTGATAATCTTATCTGATTGTTCTTCAGTCATTTACATACCTCCCCTATAGTGACATAATTCGATTTAAATAAAGGAAAATCCTTCTTTTTGTAGAAGTTATTCGAAGGGAGGAGGTGGAGAAAATTGAATAAAAAACAGAAACTAAGGTATGCAATTTTAAAAGAGGTGTATGAGAATAATACTCCTTTATCAGAAAAAGACTTTCATGTAGAAGAAGAGGAGTTCGATGAGGCGGTAAGATTTCTCACGAGGGAGAATTATCTAATGGGTGTTATGTACGCTGATAATAGACCTCACTTAAATAAAATCGGCCCTGAGTTGACTGAAAAAGGTGAAAGGTATTTAGATGAACATAGCGCACTAAGTAAGACGTATAAAGGGTTAAAAGAAGTAAGGGAATGGTTTAAATTGTAGCATGTTTGCGAGATAGCCTGCCACACTATCTATGTTGTAAATGGGAACCATTCTTGGATAATGGTTCCCTCATTCATTGGGTTACATTGTATAATAGTGTAGGAAAGAATTGAAATAAATTGTTGATGAGGAGATGTTGAATTTATGGGGTTCAGCCGAAGAAAGTTGAGATATTCAATAATAAAAGAATTTGATAAAGGAGAACGGCCTACTCATGAAACGTTTGGCGTTAATCAGGAAGATTATGTGAAATTTCTTCGTGAACTGCAGGATGATGGGTATATTACTGGAATTACCTTTACAAAAACATCGCTTTTAGGAAGACCGAGACCCACTCCGTTAGGTGAAAAGTATGTAGATGAAAATTCGCCATTAGCAAGGTCTTATAGAACCGCCAAGGAGCTAAGGGATTGGATAAGGCTTTAAAATTAAATTTTGGAAAAGTAACTTTTGTCAATAAGAACGGACGCCAAATAGTGTTTTATTAAAAAAAGGGGGGGTCACTTGAATAATATTTTTGATTATTTATCTGAGGAAAATAAAAAAACTGATTTAGAAGAGTTCATAAGTGATTTTGAAAAAGCAGAATACCTACAGAGGCTACTAATTAATATGAGTACTAACGACGGACCAGTCGATAACGAACATTATATAGAACTTAGAAGGCATTTCTTAAAAAATGAAAAAACTAAACAATTGTTACCTTGCTATGTAATAAATAATAGAGATCTTTCACAGTTTTGGCAGTTTATAAAATATAAATTCCCTACATATGCTGAAAGAAGACGATTTATTTGGGATGATTTTAATAAGCTACTGTCATATCTTGAGGATCATGAAAATTCACCTTTAATTGAATCAATTAATGATAATTTGCGTGTACTTAATTCTGAACACGTTATCAATTATTGGAACACAGCTATAGAGAGAAAAGCCAATGATCCTGAAGGTGCTATCACTTTTCCAGGACACTGGTGGAAGGTGTTTTGAAACATATATTAGATGAAAGAAATATAACATACCACAAAAATACTAATTTACCCGACATGTATAAGATGGTGGCTAATGAACTTAATTTATCACCAGAACAACATGATTTAAAGCTTTTCAAAAAAATTTTAGGCGGATGCTCATCAATCGTTAATGGTTTAGGTAATTTAAGAAATGCACATGGAGACGCTCATGGAAAAGGTAAGGTACGATATTATAAGCCCGATATTCGTCATGCAGAACTAGCAGTTAATTTAGCTGGTTCCATGTCCCTATTCCTGATACAAACCCATCAAGATGATGGTTAAATTTTTACCCATTAATGACCGCATATCAGGAACAGGAACACTCCAGTTATTGCTTCATCGGTCAGATTGTTGAAGTGGGAATAATAATCTTTGAAGGTGGAAAATAGATTTTATGAATGAAATATTACAACCTTTAGTTGGTTTGATTGGTGTTGTAATTGGTGGTGTCATATCATATGTAGCACAAACAAAGCACCAAGAAAAAACTGAGAAGAAAAATGATAAACGCCAAAAGCACATTGCTTATAATAATTTCCTTTTACTTGAGGGAGAAAACTCTCCCTTGGTAATACCAATGCATCATGGAGAGAAAGAAGATTTTGAATCGAAAGCATATGCTGAGGGTACCAGAAAGATTTTATATGAAAATCTGCATTTGTTTGATAAAAAGGTAGTCAAGAATGTGTTAAGAATAGATTTTGTAGAGGAAAGAGCTGAAGTTATGGGGCCTGAACCAGAGGATACGTATGAAATATACCATCTATACTTAGAGATAAAAAATGCAATCATAAAAGATTATGAAAATGATATTAAAGGCTAAATAAAAATTCGTTGTTTCGGAAACGGGAGCCTATCTGGAATAAACTTTCCCATTTGGCAGATGAATGGGGGACGATTGGGACATAGGAGCATAATGAATAGTAAAGGTTAATTAGAAAAACTCAACTTTCGGACACCAAATTCGGAACGCAAACCCTGATATGTAAAGGATGATTCGTATTCTTTTATCAGGCCGCACCTGGATCCTGCAATGGTTTTTGTAAAAAATCCGGCAGCTTATCATAAAAGCGGTCCAGGAATTGTTGAATCTGCTGATCGGTCAGCAGGAATTCATCAGCTAACATCGAACCCAATAATTCCAGAATGGTCAAAAGAGCTTCGGCGAAACGAATATCCTCAATTTCGTCGCAGCACACGAAGAACAACTGGCCGATGGTTTTAGGATCTTCCTCTTCCCTGGAACTGACAGCGAGCATCATATAGCGCAGGAAAACAATGGTTGTGTGAGCCGTCAGGGCATCATAGCTGCGGCACTGAAATTCTTTTGCCAGTTTCAGGTTGGATTTGGCAACCTTGAAAAAGCATTCGATGGCCCAGCGTTTCCCGTAGATCTGAACCACGTCTTCCTCGGAATGTTCCAAATTTGTTGTAAGCAGAGCCAACCATTGTTTGGAACGGTTTCGATCACGTACAAAGACAATGCGGGCCTGGATGTCATCATCGTTTTCATCGGGGCCTATCCCGACAAGGATAGAGGAAAGGATTTTCGCACGACCACGTTTTTTACGCACCTTTTTATAAAGCTGGTTAAGGGTATAGGACTTCCCCTTGTAGGTGTAGTGGATCTTTGGCGAACGCTTGATCATGCAGACCACATGCAGCGGATAATTCATGACCACTTTTTTAATGATGCCGGGATACGCGAACCAGCTGTCAAAGAGAAGCGTTTTGGCACCAAGCTTTACAGGATTAATCGCATCCAGCAGCGTAAACATGGTTTCTGTTCCTTTTCGCAATGCTTCCTTCCGACGACGATATCCGACTGTTCGTTTATCGATAGCCGGATTGATTTCCTGAAAACGGTTTTTAGCTTTTTTCGAGCTCAACAGGGAAAAGGAAAGCGGCAGGAATGTGGCACCATCCGACCAGCCCAATGTGAGCATGCGAAAACCTTTGACATAATCGCCGGTGGTATGATCTTTCACGCGGGATAAAAGTTCCACAGCCTTACTGCGGTTGCGGCCATACGTGGAATCATCCAATACCAGAACGCGCTCCCGGTCACCTGATGTCAACGGAAGGATGTACTTTTCGATAAGATGTTCGCCCACATCCACAAGAAGCTTGCGCCAGTTATAGGTCGTCCGTTTCAAGAGATCATACACAGCGTCTTTGTGCAACGATTTGGATGGACGTCCGGATTCAAGTGTTCGATACAAGTTTTTACCTTGCAGCACAAGTGAAAAAATGAATTGAACAATCAGTAACGCAGAGACGCCTTTTTCTTTGTGAATGTTGGCCCGATGCAGAAAAGTACCAATCTTGGCCTGTTTAAAAAAACGGGTCACCCGGGAATTCAGCTTTTCATTTTGATCAGAATTTGGTAAAGTAGCCATAGAAAACATCCTTTCTTTGGTTTTGGTTTGGTTACCTATATTTTACCAAAGAAAAGGGTGTTTTTTTATACTTTTTGATAGAAAAAGGACGATAAGTGCTGACTTGGCAAGCGTTTATCCTCGGTATTCAACTCCGAAAGTTGAGTAGAAAAAAACTTGTAAATCGGAGTATTGAAGTATTTTAGTTATGTTTTAAAAGAACAAGTTAATATATTAAATTGGACGGAAAAAGTAGAAATTTATTTAAACAGGTGGTTAGTCAAATGAGTGATTTTACCTATACTTTACCATTTACTAATGAGCAGTTTCTTATTGGGATACGAAATGAGCTTAAAAGAAAAGGTAAAACAAATTTATATAATTTCCTAAAAAAATCCAGACTTTCTGTAGATAAATTAGGGATTTCCTATTACGTTAATCATTCCGGTAGGTGGGACGCAGAGGGTGTCGGTATTAAGTTTTATGTTCATCCAGCGAACATCGACACTCTCAATACGGGTGCAAACAAAAACAATTTGTTTGCAATATGCAATAATTTGATACCAGGAGAGGTTGGCTTTGATCTTAAGGAAATTGAATTTGCCCCCGATCTTAGTATCAGCTTTGATGATGATATTGTCTCGGACTTGGAAAATCAAGTGAGTGAAACAACTAATTCGATAATTAAACATATATTACCAGAAGATATCAGGGAAAAGGGTAAATACATGGCAGAGGTTTATACATACCTTTATTCAGTTGAAAATTCACTTAGGGTTTTTATTGAAATAGTATCAAAGGAAAAATACGGAGAAGATTATTTTAGTAAATTAAATGTGACAAAATCATTAAAAAATACCATGTCAAGTAGAAAAGAGAAAGCAGAAAAGAAAAAATGGTTAAGCGTCAGAGGGGACAATAGCTTGTTTTATTTGGATTTTAAAGACTTAGGTACATTGATCAATAATAATTGGGATATGTTTGAGGAGTATTTTGACACTCAGGATTTTATATTGCCCAAGATTAATGAAATGGCCGATTGTAGAAATTTAATTGCACACAATAGTTATGTCGGTAAAACTGAAAGAGATCTTCTGAAATCCTACTATAATTCTATACTAAAACAAATTGAAGACAAGTTTAGTAAAAGTTATGATTGGTTTTAGTCATAGTGAGTACTCCATAATATTTTTTCGGAAGGATTTATGGCTGTTTAGGGTTAGTTGATTTTGCGTATGGAGGGCGTTATTGTTTTTGTCAACGTGAAAATGGTGGAAATACTATTTCCTCAATACGATAACAGCTAAAAGACTGTTCCATAATCGGGCGCGCTAATTGAGCAATTGCGTACTTCTGAATCGGGCCAGATGGCTTTTATTCTATTAGTTCATAAGAGGGGTGGTTTGGTGAAATTTGCTTGGATTGCTTGGTGGATCGTAAATGCTTTTTGGTTGGCCTTATTCGCAGCAGGATCGATTTTTTTAGCACAAAGAGACGTAGATGCGACCGGTGCTATTCAAACTCCGGAAATCATTATGTTAAATATTTTGGTTTTAGCATTACCTTTTTTGATCCCTTTGCTCATTCAAATTGGTTGGTTAGTTGCAATGCTGGTTATTAAAAACAAAAGAAATAAAGAAATGACTGTTCAGGAATAGGGCGCAGTTGGGGAATAAAGACCAGCGCCCAAATGCCATTGTAGGGCACGTTTATGTAACACGATAAGGTAGAAGGGAACAAGTGCCTGTCAGTTAGAGCATCGTTATTTGGTTCGTGCATAATACGGTTCATGAGCATACTGCTTAATAAAGTTATGAGCAGTATGCTAGAATATATTCGAGAATGATAAAGGGAGGAAGTACTATATGAGTCGACACATTGCAGTCCTTGTAACAGACATGGTAGAAGAAATTGAATTAACTGATCCTGTGAAAGCTTACAAAGAGGCTGGGCATACGGTAGATATTATCAGTAATGAAGCAAAAAAAACCATCAATGGCAAAAATGGAGACGAAATACAAGCGGATAGAGGCATAGATGAAGTAAATGCAAACGATTATGATGCATTACTCGTACCTGGCGGGTTTTCTCCTGACTTACTACGTATTAATCCGAAGAATAGTGAGTTTGCGAAAACATTTTTCCAAGACAATAAACCCATATTTTCAATTTGCCATGGTCCACAGTTTCTCGTTAATACAGACCAACTAAAAGGTAGAGAGCTAACAAGTTTTGTTTCCGTAAGAAAAGACTTGGAAAATGCAGGAGCAACTGTAAAAGATGAAGAAGTAATCGTAGATGGAAACCTTGTAACAAGCAGAACACCTGATGATCTTCCTGCATTCAATCGCGAATCTCTAAAGCTTTTAGAAAAATAATTTGTCAATCGTAAAGGGGGGCTGTTAATCATGCAGCCTCTCTTTATTTTTTATTTGATAATAGACAAAGCGCTCATGCCCATCTGCCATGATCTTCGTCAAACGGGCGCTAATCAGGAACAAGAATTGCACCAATACCCGCATATGATGTCCGTTTAATGGGGGTAATTGAAACTGAAAATATGATTCCTTCGTATGGAAATAGTAATAAGAACAAAAGGTGAATTGGAAATGATGAATTATAATTATGCGACCAGTTTAAATGGTTTTACTACAAAGCCCTTAAATGTATACAAAGGAATTGAACAAATCGGGGTTATTCAAGGTTACTTTGACAATCTAATTAAGAAATTTATTGATGAAATTGTAGGTGGGGTGCCTATGTTTCTTAAATTCCAGTTAAAGGATCAATTTGGAAACGTTCGGTTACACTCTAAACCTCGAACCTTTAAAAGTGAGATTGCTATTACTTATTTTGACTCCAACAATGAAAAATGTGAAATTCTAATGATGCATGGAAAGGATGCAAATTTTGGACCTAAACAAATAGAATTTCGGTATAAGGGTGAAGATTATTTAATATACAAAAAGGAATCATTGAAGAAGGCTTTAACCCTAAAATCAGAGTCAGCAGAAATATTTCTAGGTGAAAAATTAATAGCTGATTGGAATATACATGTCAGTGAACAAAGGGTTAATGTACGCATATATGATAACGATTTTATAGAAGATGAGTATTTAATACTTGGAGTTTTTCATGCTTTTTTATACGCAACGAAGGGGTGAATCAGTTAGGCAGCCATCTTAAGCAATCGGGCGCCATTCCGGAATAACACCTGGCGCCTGTTCCCATACAAAAGGGCAAGATTGTTAAATAAACATAGGAGGGGAGATATGAAGCATATTCTCCAATTTACACTGGGGTATTTAGGGTATTTCCTAATAGTATTTATGGCGTTAAGGGCTTTGCTTATTCAAAATGATACAATAGGGTTTACTATATTAGTTGTTGGATCTTTTTTACTTGTGAACTACCTGCATTATTTAGAAAAAAAGCATGAAACTCCAAGGTATAGTGGCTACATAAAAGTAATTCTAGTTATAGCATTTTTAATTTCAGGTCTTATAATGCTTTTTTAAACAATCGAGGCGCTTTTCTCTAATAAGGATTAGCGCCAGTATCGCATATAAGGACCATTTAATTGAATAACTTATTGCAAAAATAAAGCCAATTTGAAACAATTGGTATAATATTTTAATCTTGATTATACCTAATCGGAGTGTTGTTTATATGAATGAAATTGTTTGGAGTGATATTATATTCCAATTAATTACTTTTGTAATTTTAATACTAACGATTGTACTAATTGTGTTAGCTTTTCGGGAAACGATTAAAAGATCCAAACAGATTGATAATATACCAATTATAAACATAGTTATTGATATAGCACTTATATTGTTACTTTGGTTTGTTCTTGATTTTATGAATGTAAACATATCATATGTAGTTCCAAATTTAATAGAATGGGCGACAAAGTTTATACTCCCTTGGATAGGATTATATTGGCTTATAAGGCTTATTAAAATTTTTGAGAAGAAATAAATCATATTCCCTCCGAACGGGCGCTAAAACGGAACAAAACAATGTAGGGAGGATGTTTAATGAAAAAGTATATTGTATTTGCCATTAGTTTTATAATTTTGTTTGCGGTATTCCAAATTTTATCTGGATATTTGGTGACGTTTTTTTATACTCCAGATATAACGAGCGCTTGGAACCAAGTTGGTGGTTTATCGAATACCACTGTTATTAAAGGTGGTTCTTCTTTCACATCATTATTTATTGCCTTTCTTGCCGCAACACTTGCATATTTCGTTCCCAAGATATTTGTAAAAGACAACAGTAAATAAATTTGCAGTGACAAACTGCCGCAATAGGAGCGCTTTCCCGGAAGAAGAAGCCGTCTATCAGTATTGGTGTTGAGGAGGTGTTGGATATTAATGATTCCATTCCTGTTAATGAATATAATAGAATAAAAAATAAATTACTGATTCGTACTTTTGTTTCTATCCCAATAACCATAAGTTTCGCAGTTTATTTATATAGTTCGCTTATTCAAGGTGAGATGGTAAGTCTTAATAAGCTTTTGAATGGAATTGTTGTGGTTCTTATTACAGTATCTATAATGTGGATCATAATGAATACAGATAAACAAATTAAAAAGGAAAAACAAAGAGAAATCAAAAAAAAGGATAAAAGCAAAAAACGTATTGCTATTGAGTGTGGTTTAATTTTCCTATTGCTTATCGTACTTATTGTTTACGCCCTATAATTACCTCGTATTTTGTGAAGTATTAAATTATAGGGCGCTTTCGCGGAAGAAGGCTCCAATAGAGTTGTGCTATATTGCGGGATATATTTGCTTTTAGAAGAAATTAATGTTGGAGGAATTTAGATGTCGGCTACTATTATTTTAATAGGACCAATTTGCGCTGGCAAAAGTACAGTAGCTGAAATTATTTCCAATAAAACTGGTATTCCTCAACGACCAATGGATGATTTACGATTTGATTATTATGAAGAAAAAGGTTTTAGTAAGGAAACGCAAAATAGAATACATGAAAATGATGGCTATATGGCTATGTATGCATATTGGAAGCCATTTGAAGCACATGCAGTTAAAAGAGTATTAGATGACTATCCAAATTGCATTCACGATTTCGGTGCAGGACATTCTGTTTATGAAGATGAAGTTTTATTTAAAGAAGTTAAGAATGTCCTTGATAAATACGATAATATATTTTTATTGCTGCCAAGTCAAAATGAAAAGGAATCCATTAATGTTTTAAATGCAAGACTGAAAGATCAGACCACCAACAATGATATATATAAACTTAATGAGCACTTCGTTAAACATACATCAAACAAATTCTTAGCTAAGCATATCGTTTATACAAATGGTAGTTCACCAGAAGAAGTTGCTGACAAAATAATTAAAATATCCAATAACGAATTTTGTTAAGTAACTTTTGAAAGCAAGTCACTGGTACAAGGGGAAAAATATTTATGATGAAATTGCAGGTAACGACGTTTGTCTTGATCGGAGGAATAATTGGATTTTTTACAGATGGCGTAATGATTGGAGCTGGCGCAGGAGCACTTGTTTTCATAGCATACAGGTTAGAGAAAGTGTTGGGAGATAACATAAGGAATAGTAGCAGATCTATGAAATAAACGGGCGCACTTCCGGAAGAAAGGTATGTGCAGTCTTGGCTATATGGACCTATGTCAAGAAATTGGACACTTAAAATTTGGAATTCTTGTTAAGTATTTATCAGGCTGCTCCTGTAGCCTTCGCTGCAGAGAAACAAATTCTCCCCATCATTACTTTTTAGGTAACAGAAATTCCACTCCGTTCGTTCCAGCCATTCGTTGCGCATACTTTTTCTCATAAGCTATCGGTGACAAATATCCTATAGACGAATGAACACGTTTATAATTATAGAAAGTCATGATGTAGGCAAATATACTTTGCTTTGCTTGTGCACGTGTCTGATATCTTTGATGAAATATAAGCTCTTTCTTCATGACACTATGAAAAGATTCGATAGAAGCATTGTCATAACAGTTGCCTTTTCTGCTCATACTTGTCGTGATCTTATAGTTTCGTAGAATGGCCTGGTAGTCATGGGCTGCATATTGACTGCCACGGTCAGAATGATGAATCAGTCCCTCCTGTGGTTCCTGTTGACGAATCGCTCTTTGTAAAGCTGTCATCGTTAAAGCCTTTGTCATTCGCCTGCTCATTTCCCAACCGATGATTCTTCTTGAAAATAAATCCATGACAGTGGCTAAATACAACCACCCTTCATTGGTCCATACATAAGTGATATCACTAACCCAAACTTCTCCTGGGTGGTCTACGTGGAAATTCTGATTCAATAAATTAGGATAAACAGGATAAGAATGCTTTGAATTTGTCGTTGCTTTATATTTCTTCACTGTTTTCGAACGTAAGCCATTCTCCTTCATAATACGGGTCACAGTCTTTTGTGATACGTCCCAGCCTTCCTGTTTTAATATTTCTGTGATTTTTGGGCTGCCGTATCTTCTATAGGACTCTATATATACTCGCTTCACCTGTGCTGTGAGCTTTTCTTTTCGCTTTTCCTGGTTACTCTTGGATCGAACCCTCCAATCGTAATAGCCACTTTTCCAAACACCTAATACCTCGCACATCTTCGCCACACGGAATTCGTGTCGGTGTTTTTCGATGAAGTCATAAATTACTTCCGGCTTTTTGCGAAGATGCCCATAGCCTTTTTTAGTATGGCATTCTCCTCTTCCAAGTCACGAATACGCTTATCCTTTTCATACTCTACTTTATCTTTGGCAGGAAGGTTCCCGCTCCCTACAAAGGCATCTTCTTGTTCTTCTTCATATTTAGCCACCCATTTATGCAATGTTTGATGGACTATATCCAGTTCTCGTGCTACTTCTGCCACCTTTCTGCCATCTTCCGTCACCATCTTTACAGCATACATTTTAAACTCTTTATCGTATCGTTTCCCGCTCATCTTGGACACTCCTAAGAATTAATAGTTTCAGTATAAAAATCTCTGTTTTCTGTGTCCAATTATTAGGCTAACATCAATAAGGCCATATAACGAAAGATAGAATTAGTAAAAGAGCAACAAAAAAGGGAGAGTTACATTTGATAAAAAAGGGTTTACTATTATTTTTACTTATTTTATTTTTAGCGGGTTGCCAATCAACTGATACTGAGTCTCCCGAAGAAGAAAAAACATTAGACGAAAAGCCAGAAATCACTATAACTCAAGGCGACAAAAGCATAAATACCGATACAATAGTAAACTGCTGGGCAGATAATGATTGTAGTGAAGAGTCTGGAAAAATCGAGAACATTAATATGGAGGAACTAACCGAAGATATAGAGCCAAACGAAATTACTAATGATGAGAGATTATCTTTAAATATTGAAGGAATGGAACCCACTCAATGGGGGTATACGGTGTATGATCCAGATAAAGGATCATATAAAGATGGAACACTGAAAAATAATAAAATCGACATAAATGGAGATGGCGAAAAACAATATTTAATAACTGGTAGTTGGTATGATGATGGAAAATTCATTGGCACTATCTCCAAGGTTTTTGTATTAGAGATAGAATAAACAATTTAAACCTTTATCAGATGTATTCCGTTAACGGGCGCTTTTGACGAACGATTGTATGCTAAGATTGTGCCAGATTGTTGAAGATTGGAAATAAACTTATCCCCTAAACAGAGAGGAGAAATATGAAAATGTATGAAGAATACAGCAGGCAATCCTTGCCTTCTAGGCAGTATAGGGAATTATTAGGAAGCGCAATTTGTGTTTTCAATTCTAATAATGCGTTTGTTATTGAAAATATATTAAGGAATGACGAAACGGATGAATATACTTGGCATCAGTTAATAGATTGTACATCGGGAAATTTATCAAAACCAATTAAGAACACCATAACCAAAAGTTCAAACACCGTAATTGCTAATAAATTTGATGAAGTTATTCAAGTAAGAAATAGGATCATGCACAGTTTCCAAGTTACTGCTCCTAAAGGAAAAGGTATATCTGACGATAAAGAATAATCAAATATTAGCCACTAAATATAAGAATGGAAAGCAGGCCTATATAACAAAAGATTTTTTGTATGATTTTATTAAGAGGAATGATGAATTGAGTAAGGAACTTCACGGATTTAGAGGATATTAATTATCAAGGTTGTGTCGGTTGCTTGTTGGCCGTGAAAAAGGCTGTAAACAGTAATTAAAATTGTTCCTATAACGGCAAGTATCGGAACTTCACTGTTAATTTTAAGTATAAATAAACTCAATTGTCGAGGCAATATTACTTTTTAAAGGTCAAGTTCTTTTTCCGAAGTAATTTACGGAACTTTTGTATTTTACACATAAAGAGTGCCGCCAAAACGGCGAGGTTTTTATCACTAAACAAAATTTAACATAACTGCGACCCCCTTCTGATACCTAATGTTTTTAAACTGACGTCTTTTTTAAGTTCTAAATTAAACTAATGTATCTAAAAGTCTTGATTATCGTTAGGCGGTAAAGAGGATTCAAAGGGGTTTTTTAAATTGGGACAAATTATAATTATTGTGCTATACTCGATGTGAAAATTAAAATAAAAACTACTAGGGGTGCCCGAAAATCGTGGGCTGAGAGGAAAGGCGTTAGAAACTTTCCGACTCTTACGGACCTGATCTGGTTAATACCAGCGTAGGGAAGTAGTCTGACATGACAATGTTTTAAAATCAGAACTATTTCAAGCTAGGTCCAATTGTTGGATCTGGCTTTTTTCGTTTTCTCCTGGTAGGAATGAAAGGAGCATGAAATTGAATCGCACACGCCTACTAACAACTATGTCCGTCTTTGTCGCTATCGGAATACTAGGCTCACAGTTCATATGGTTTCCGGCGGGTGTTGCAAAAGCTTATCCTGTGCAACACGCCGTGAATGTCATAGCTGCTATCATGCTAGGCCCTGGACCGGCTGTTATCATCGCATTTATGATAGGACTTCTTCGTAATATGCTTGGTTTAGGTACGTTATTGGCCTTTCCCGGAGGCATGTTCGGTGCTTTTTTAGCTGCATGGCTTTATCGGATGACCGCAAAAAACTACATGGCAGCCCTTGGCGAATCTTTCGGAACAGGTATTGTAGTCTCTCTGTTCGCTGTTCCATTTGCACGTATTCTGTTGGGGGATTCAGCTGGTGCTTTTTTCTTTATACCACCGTTTCTTGTCAGCAGCATTTCTGGTGCTTTAATATCGTAGCAAAAATGAAACAGGCGAATATATGGAAAAGTCATGCCTAAAGGAGGAAAATTACAATGCAATCCATACCAACGTCATTAACAATTGCTGGCACAGACCCAACAGGAGGAGCAGGGATCCAAGCCGATTTGAAAACCTTTCAGGAGTTAAAAAGCTATGGAATGTCTGTGATTACTTCGGTTGTCGCTCAAAACACAACTGGTGTCCAGGATGTTCACCATTTGCCTATTTCCATGATTGAGGCCCAACTCGATTCAATTATTGATGATATTCCTGTGCAAGCATTGAAAACAGGAATGATAGCAAATACAGATATGATGAAAATCATTAAGCGGAAAATCACGAGTTTAAATGCTCCTTATGTAATGGATCCGGTAATGGTGACAACAAGTGGAAGTACGTTAATAGATGATAATGCTCGCGTTTTCTTAAGAGATGAATTACTTCCATTAACAACAATTGTCACACCAAATATTCCTGAAACAGAACATTTACTTGATAGAAAAGTAAACAACGAAGAAGACATGATACAAGCTGCTAAAGATATTGTTAAACATTTTGGTGTAAAGGCTGCTCTTATTAAAGGTGGGCACACAAAAGGTGACGCTACTGACTTTTTATACGACGGAAAGGATCCGTATTCTTTTTCAGCTGATCGGATTGATACCCACAACACGCACGGAACAGGTTGTACTTTGTCAGCCGCTATTACGGCTTATTTAAGTCACGGCTTATCTTTGTATAGGGCCGTTGAACAAGCGAAAAGGTATGTGACGCTTGCGATTCAATATTCATTATCTCTCGGTCAGGGGAGTGGACCAACCAATCATTGGGCGCCCCGAATTGATGAAGTGTAAAACAAAACGTGACACAATAATTGCTTCTAGAACCAACAATTCAAAGGAGGGACTATAATGACTGAATTAAGACAGCGACTCCGAAAGTATTTTATTATGGGAAGCCAAAATTGCGAGCATCATCCGGTTGAAACGTTAGAAAAGGCGATTCAAAGTGGGATTACCGCTTTTCAGTTCCGTGAAAAAGGAATAGTTGCCCAATTGGATGCAGATGGGATTCACGTCGGACAAGACGATATGCCTGTTGGAGAAATACGGAAGCGTCTGCCTCACAAATTGATTGGACTCTCGGTATCAACCAATCAGGAATTAAATGAAAGTCCCATCGAATCGGTCGATTATTTTGGAGCCGGTCCGATATTTTCAACGACAACCAAGGAAACAGTCAAAATACCCGCGATAATGCCCGATTGGTTATTGAGGCTGGGGCAGATGGGGTTTCCATTATTTCAGCTATTACAAAAGCCCAAAATATCAAGGATGTGGTAGACAGATTATAAGAGGTAACAACAACAAGCTGTATGCCCAGTTAACGAAAAAGCTAAAGTGAACTTTTAAAATTGATTGGTTTAGTCATCCAAACTTTATTTAATGAAAGGAGTCTATATCGTGAGTTACTTAATGAAAATAAGAGAAAAATCACCCCTTGTTTACAATATTATGAATGAAGTAGGTTCCAATTTTATAGCAAATGGATTGATTGCTGTGGGTGCTTCACCTTCAATATCTAACATGCCAGAAGAAGCAGAGGAAATGGCGAGCAAAGCAGATGCTGTCGTATTAAACCTAGGTACATTAAGTAAAGACCGAGCAAAGGCAATGATGTTGGCAGGTCGGGCAGCGAACGAAGCAGGCGTCCCTGTATTATTAGATCCAATTGCAATTGGAGCCACCAATTTTCGTACATCTGTCATTGATGACATCCTGTCCAACGTTGAATTAACCGCTATTTGTGCCAATGCTGGAGAAATTGCCGTTTTGGGTGGAGCATTGAAAAAAACAACTAGCCCAGATAGTTCTCTCGAAGAAAATGATCCATCTATTGCCGAAAAAGTTGCTCGAAAATATGAAACAGTCGTTATTGCAACCGGCCAAACAGATGTCGTCACCGATGGCAATAGGACTTCCCTTTGTAAAAATGGAGATGCGATGCTACAAAATATCACAACCAGTGGCTGCTTGCTTACATCTATTATTAGTGCCTTTGTAAGCATAGCCGGAGAGAGAATATACGAAGCAAGCATTGAGGCCGTAACGGGATATGGAATAGCAGCAGAATTGGCCATGAAAAAAGCTGATGGACCGGGATCATTCATACCTGCTCTTTTAGATCAGCTATATTTCTTAAATGAGGAAACCGTTGCCACACATCAGAGATTGGAGCAATAAATATACAATGTATGAAGAAGCGGAGGAAAAGGTGCGAGAGTCATTGTTTGATAGGAAAACAGCCCTTGTATTGATTGACTTGCAAAATGATTTCTGTCATCTCGATGGCACAGCCTCTAAGCGTGGGAAAAGCATCACTAATTTTCAAGATACTTTTAAGAGCATTGTTCATTTATTGAATGTTGCACGCAGAGAAAATATCCCTATTATTCATACGATTTCGGAACATAGTGTTTGGAGCCAATCGCCTTCACGAAAAGAAAGGTTTGGTCGTCAGGAACAGAAAAATACTCTTTCTTATTGTCAACCAGGAACGTGGGGCGCTAATATTTATCATCTATTTGAACCAGAACCTAACGAAAAGGTTATTATCAAGCATAGATATAGCGCTTTTTTGTACACAAATTTGGAGTTAATATTGCGAGCCAGCCAAATCGAACATATTATTTTGGTTGGGATTTATACCAATGTTTGTATCGACAGTACAGCGCGAGACGGATATATGAGAGATTTTTGCGTCACAGTTCCATATGACTGCGTCGCATCCGATGATGAGGAAAAGCATGAATATGCACTTCATCTATTGAAAGGTACATTTGCTAACATTGTTCACTCTAGTAAATTAATTGAACAATAGCTTGTCTTGAAGTAAAGATTAAGACGTGACACTAATTAAGGTTTTCGGAGGAATACCAATATGGAAAAAATACTTTTTATAGAAACTGGTACTGGTCTTGATGTACATGGCCAAGATGTTAATGTGGCGGCATATCGGTCTGTAAGGGATGCCATTCATTATAATTCAATGCCTGGTATTCGCAGTATGCTACCCGATGGCGATTTAAACAATATGAAGGTCAATGTTAAGCTCGCGATTCCCCAAGGTTCAGAACAATTGGAATACAATAAAATCAAAGAGTTGATTCCATATGGTCACGTCACGATTGAAGTTGTAACAGGTGGTATGGCAACGACAAGCGGCATTTTCCTGGAAGATCAGCAAGATAAAAACGATTTGATGTATATCGTGAATGCTGCAGTTGAAGTGGGCTACTAAGTAGATAATTTTCAACAAATCTAAGGAGGGCATAGCAATGCGCTTTTCGGAATCTTTAAAAGCTGCAACTAAACAAAGCTGGACGTACAGTATGAATCATCGGTTTGTTCAGGAGATTGTCAAAGGTGATTTACCATTGGAAACATTTAAACATTATATTATGCAAGATATCTATTATTTGAAGCATTATGGAAAAATCCATGCATTTGCAGCTGCTCATGCGGATGATTTTGGCCAAGCCGCATCTTTAGCTAAAAAAGCACAAAAAACGGCTGAAGCAGAAATTACTGTTCATAAGGAACACGCCAGAATTCTCAATATCACAGATGACGATATAAACCGCTTTAAGCCGGCACCAACGGCCTATGGCTATACATCCCATATGTATCGGGCCGCATTATCCGGCAGTTTGGCGCAAATAGTTGCATCGATGCTTCCATGCTATTGGTTATATGCTGACATTGGTTTGGAAAATCAGGATGCTAAACCCGAAGTGGAGATTTATAACAATTGGATCCAGATGTATGCAAGTAACTGGTTCCAAGAATCTACTCGTGAAATGATTGACTTACTAGATGATCTAGCAGCTAAAGTGAGCGAGACGGAAAAGGAAAAAATGAAGGCTCAATTTGTGACGGCCAAAGAATATGAACTCGCCTTCTGGGAAATGGCCTATACATTTGAAACGTGGCCATCGGAACAGAAACAAGCAACAAATGTGTAGTTTTCAATTAATCATGTCATGAATAGTCATCGGTCTATTAATAGGCTGGTGGCTTGCTAACCGCCGTCCAACTACCTTTCGTTAAAGGCTTTTTGTTAAAAGGATATTCATTCCAACTATTTAATGATACGATAAAATTACATTACAGTATTTTAGAGGTGACAATTTTGAAAGAAACATGGGCTTTTTTAAACAGTGGTTTTCATGATGCGGCAACGAATATGGCCATTGATGAAACATTACTCAACTGGCACAGTGAAGGTAAAATTCCACCGATTATTCGTTTTTATGGTTGGGATAAACCGAGTCTCTCTGTTGGTCATTTTCAAAATGAACAAAAAACAATTAACTTCGAGGGTATTCACAAACATGACTGTCATTTTGTTAGAAGGTTAACTGGAGGAAGTGCTGTCCTACACGACCATGAAGTGACGTATAGTATTATTGTAAATGAAAACCATTCAAAAATTCCGCACACCGTCAATGAGGCATATTATGTACTCGCAGATGGGTTACTAAAAGGTTATCAAAGTCTCGGTATCGATGCGACCTTTGCACGCCCACAGCAGGAATCGGGTGACAACCGATCAGCAGTATGTTTTGAAACACCGGCTATTTATGAAATACTCGCTGATGGAAAAAAGTTATCCGGCAATGCCCAGACACGGCGAAAGGGAGTTCTCTTACAGCACGGATCGCTGCCGATAAGCTACGATACGACCATGTTGTTTGATCTTTTTCGATTTCCGAGTGAAAGATTAAGAAATCGTCAGCAGGAACGATTTGCCCGTAAAGCCACTGGCATTTATGAGCAGGTAAAGGAAGCACTAGAATATGATGATCTTATTCCGGTTTTCCTCGAGGGTTTTAAAGAACGTTTACATATTGAAACGGAAGCGTTCAAACCCACCGACGCTTTATGGGAAGACGTGACTCATTTGCGTGATACGAAATATGCAACAAAAACATGGAACAATAAACAGAAAAATAGAAAGACAGGAGTGAAATAGTATAACAATGACAAACAATAAAACAAAAACAATGCTTAGAAAACCAGACTGGTTAAAAATTAATATAAACACAAGTGATTCGTATAAGAGACTTAAGAAATTAATGCGAGAGAAACGGTTGAATACTGTTTGTGAAGAGGCGAAGTGTCCTAACTTGCACGAATGCTGGAGTGAGCGACAAACAGCAACTTTCATGATATTAGGTGATACATGCACACGTGGTTGTCGTTTCTGTGCTGTGAAAACAGGACGACCAAATGAACTTGACTGGGGGGAGCCGCAACGTGTGGCTGAGTCTGTCGAGGTTATGGGACTCAAGCACGTCGTTATTACAGCCGTTGCAAGGGACGATTTAAACGACGGTGGTGCAGCTGTTTTTGCAGAAACAGTGAATCAAGTGCATAAACGCAATCCCGGAACGACTGTCGAAATCCTACCATCCGATATGAAAGGGGATTATGACAGCCTGAATATGCTAATGGGATCAAAACCGGATATATTCAACCATAATGTTGAAACAGTACGTCGTTTGACAAAACGTGTGCGAGCAAAAGCAACTTATGATTGCTCCCTTGAACTTTTGCAGCGTGTGAAAAATATTGCGCCAAATACCCCAACAAAGTCGAGTATAATGCTCGGGCTTGGGGAAACGAAAGAAGAAATTTTAGAGACGATGGATGATCTTTTAGCACACGATGTGAATATTATGACTATTGGTCAATACTTACAACCTTCCACGAAGCATTTATATGTGGAAAAATACTATCATCCGGATGAATTCGAGGAGCTAAGGAAAATCGCACTTGAAAAAGGGTTTCATCATTGTCAGTCAGGCCCGCTGGTGCGCTCTTCTTATCATGCCGATGAACAAGTGACTGCGGCATCCGCACAACGCCGTATTCAATATATGAAAGGCTATGAAGAATTCGCCGGAAAAGAAGCCGATTTTTCCTTGAAAGATATGCTTCAATCAGATTAAGAATGAAACAAGGACAAAGTGTGTGCTTGTCAATATCTATAACTTGATAGTGAAAATCCACTATAACTTTTGATATCTGAAAACAGCCAATACCCCCCCGATCTGTAAGGGTCAAGGCTGTTTTCTTATTTATTTTAGCTGCAAAAATTAAATTATTACCTTCCACTTGTAATCTACTTACTTTGCCCCTGGTGACAGCTTCGCTGGTACTACCCCTAATAGATGATAAGAAGAGTCGGAATTTTTAACGCGAAAAATACTTATAATCAAGTGGGTTGAATATACCGCAAGACCAGCTAATATCAGAAAAACACTATTCAATCATCGGGCGCTATTCACTAATAGTGTGCCAACACCGTATATTAGCCATATTGTTGAGTAACCATGTGTTAAAATAAAAATCAATTTTGATTATGACTTTGAAGGAGGTATACAAAGTGGACATATACCAACAGCGTGCCATGCCAAAGAGGAAAAATATATTGCTTGAAATTAGTAGAATTATCATATTAACAGCTGGTGTCGGTTTATCACTTTATTTTACACTTACCGGACATTTTGAGCTGATGTCTACTATATTTTTTGTAGCAGGAGCATTCATGTTCGGTTTTTTCGATCCTGAAATGAGTCAAAAAAAACAAATTATAACGACTATACTGGCGGCTTTATTCATTTTCATTTCATCAATTTGTACTTTTTTGGATTAGTCGTTATCTTTATTCATTATATCTAGTTATCAACCTGTAATATTGGGCAGTCTTCCTCAAAAGGGCGCTAATCTCTAATAAGAAATTACCGCCAAACTGCATATAGGAGTAACAGAATGTACATGGTAAGGAAATCAATTATATTCACAAATGTGTCCTTTCAATGTTTTCCTCCATTCCAGGCAGATTTTTTGATAAAACATAAAAAAGGTAACATACTTTATAGTGAAAATAGGAGGGATATCAATGAATTCAAAAGAATTGAGAGAAAAAATTGATGCTAGTTGTCAAGAACATGACAGTTTATATGGAAAATTAGTAAAGCCTATTAACGACATGCTTATAAATGTCGATGCAGATATATCAGAAAAAACAGCAAATCAAATTTTGGATAACCTGGAACTATTTCATCAGGGTGAAAAGTATATAGCAGATTGTCATCTAGACGAAAGTAATAATTTTATTGAAGATGGAATACAGGCATTTAAAAAAGGGAACCTTAGTGATGGAGCCTTACAAATGTTTGGTGCAGGGTTGAATTTTGCTAGTTTTTCTACTAAGGTTGCTTCATCCAAAAATATCAATCCACATAATATGCTTGACGAACGATTCAAATTAATAAAAAGGGAATTAGGATAAAAATCAAAAATACAGGAAAATACAATTTATGTTTGTTCATCAGGACGCAGATTTGTAATGATTTGCGTCTTATTTTGGTATATAGGGCTATTTGATTGCGGGATCGTAGGTTGATTTAAGGGATTACGTTATTTGGAACATAGAATAGTCTTCCAGAAATGGGCGCGAGAATCTAATAATAATGGAGTAAGCCATTTTCAGCTAAAAAACGAACTGTGTTACGATGTTTATATAGTTCCTATTTTTTGAAAAGGGTGAATTTAAATGTCAATAGGCGCATGGATAGCAGTTTCCACTGGTATATTTATAGCCGCGTTTTCTGGGGTGTTTTATAATTCACAAAAGAGAAGGAAAAAATGATTTACACGGTTCTTTTGTATGTTTGTGGATATTAGCTAATAACAGAAAATGGTCTACTCAATCAACGGGCGCCTATCCGGAATAAGTCTTAGTGCCCTCTAGGTTGTTGAACAAGGTGAATTGGGAGGTTTTTTTGATGGAAAAAATGTTGGGTTCAAACGCAGCGTTAAAAAAAGTTGTAAACTTGTTTGTTCAAGGCTGGGTTTATTGTCGTCGTGAACCGACAACTCAACTTCATGAATTCGATACCATGAAGCATGTTAATTTTGGTACAGAAGTTGTTGGGAGAACAAATGAATTTTTTGTCTGGGATTCAAATCTTAGGCATGTTATAAGTACGATACATGAACAATTTGCTCAGAAAGAGCATTGGCTGACCGTGTTTACCAATGAAAAGCCGGATAATAACGATATTGAAGGATATAAGTTTTCAAATTCAGAATATCTTATGATATTAGATTTGGAAGACCATTCTTTTGAAACAGGCGATAAGGTTATAAGGAGAGTCCAAACAAAAGAGGAAGCACAATATATCAATGACTTTTTCGATAAAGTAGTTATTGACCTTAAAAAAATGGACGATCCATGTCTGCATTATTATGTTGGTGAAGAGAACGGAGAGCTTACATCTCATGGTCGATATTCGATTTTAGATAATACTGTTTGTCTGGATAGAATTTTCACCGCAGAAATTCACAGGGGAAAAGGGATTGCTAAAGCACTTTGCCAAAAAATGCTCTTGGATGCAAAGGAGGAAGGTGCTGTCAAAGGTGTCCTTGCATCTAGTCAAATGGGGCATCCTTTATATCTAAAACTAGGTTACCGAGATGTATCTAAAATGTGGGTGTTCGAAAGACAATCTTAAGTAAACGGGCGCAGTCATTGAATAAGCATATGCCTGAATTGGGCCAGTTAATGGGGAGTGATAAAACTGGAGCGCTTGCATTAAGGCTTACACTCCAGTTTTATTTCAGTTTTGAATTTCAGTATAAACCTGAAAGGTCACACCGAATTTGTCTGTTACATCTCCAAAACCGGGGCTAAAAGGTTCTTCTCCAAACGGCATATTGAATTTACCGTCTTGCTGCAAGGCTTCAAAAATTCGTTTTGATTTTTCCACATCATTCGTTGAAATACAAATTGTTACTTGTTTGCCCTTTTCAATAGGTGAAGAATCGGGAGCATCCGAAAACATGAGTTCCGATCCACCAACTTGTAGTTTTGCGTGTGCCACAAGATCTTTCAAATCATCTGTAAAAGTATTAGGCATTTCTGACATATCTCCGTAAGTCATAATTGAGAGGACTTCGGCGCCGATTGCTTGTTCATAAAACTGAATCGCCTTTTTTGCATTCCCTTCCATATTTAAATAAGGGGTAAGTTTCACTGTTATCATGATCAACTCCTTAGTTTTTGTTTTTCAATTGTAGCATCTAAATGATGCTTTGATTTCTCTTCGATTGCTATTTTGAAAGTAAACAACATAAAACGGTGCTTTTTTGTTAATCATGTGTTATTCCTTAATCGGGAGCGCTTCTCGAATAGATACCAGGTTTACAGATTTCTCCTTTTAAACAACTCCAGAATTCCGTCTGCAATTTTTTGAACACCAATGTTGATTGATGAATCATCAACTTGGGAAATACTGAGCCTAAGAATATTTTCTTTTTTGAACTCCGGTAGGTACATTTTTCTCGCATCGGCAAGATATACATCCTTTTTCTTTAAGTGTTCAATGAGCCTTTTTGCTTTTAGCTGATGAGGTAATTCAATAGTGGAGTAGAATCCTGATACCGATCCTGAATAAGACGTCGAAGGTGGCAGATATCTTTTATACGCCTCCTGCAAAAGTGAGCCTTTGTTACTATATATCCTTCGCATCTTTTGAATATGCGTATGGAACATTCCGCTTTTTAAATAGACTTCAAGCGCACCTTGTGTAAGTACGGGTGTATGTAAATCAGCAGCGAATTTTGCTCGCAAAAAGGTTCCCCTCATTTCTTCTGGAATAACTGTTAAACCAAGCCTTAGTCCAGGAAGCATAACCTTTGAAAAACTTTTCGTATAGATCACTCTTCCCGAGGTGTCGTAAGCAAACATAGGATCTTTTTTTATATCTAAATCGAGATCCCCCATGTAATCATCCTCAATAATATAAACATCATATTTTTGAGCTAATTCCACGATCTTTTTCTTTTCAACGTTCGTGTAGCTGTGTCCAGTAGGGTTATGAAACCTTGGTACCGTGTAAAAAAACTTGATATTGTTATGCTTAAAAATATCTTCTAAGCGCTGAAAGTCTATGCCGGATCTAGTAACCTCTACTCCAAATGTATCAGCATTTTTAAGTCGAGCCGATTCAATAAACCCTGCATGAGTTGGCTGTTCTAGGCAAATATTGTTTTTGCCATTGGGAAAAGGAAGCGAGACAAAAAGGTCAAGCGCTTGTTGCGAACCTGACACAACATAAATTCTTTCCGGCACAGTAAAAACCTGTAAATCTTGCAAATGATTGGCCAGTTGAACGCGCAATGAATGCAGTCCTTGTATCTCCGAATAAGTAAACATTTCTTCCTTATATATTTCAATTGCCTGATTAATGCAATGCTGAAAGTCACGATAAGGCATTATCTGTTTATCGGGGCCAGCAGACAAAAAATCGATTTGTTGTTTCTCTTTTGTCGCTGGACGATAACCCTCCACAAGGTAATAACCACTTTTGGGTACAGCGTATATAATATGTTTGTTTTCCATTTCTTGATAAGCCTTAATAATTGTATTTCTACTGCACTTCAGCTTGTCAGATAATGCTCTTATGGAAGGTAATTTTGTTCCCGGATTTAGTTTGCCTGCAACTATCCGTTGGTCGATCTCCTTCATAATCTTTATATATTTCATGATGTCCTCCTTTCCTCATTTCTGTATGGGTACAGTGCCAGAAAAAGAACATTTAGATTTTGTATGCTATTTATTATACTTAAACTTAAGGGTAGCAGAAAGAGAAAGAAGGCCTTCTGATAGTTTTATATTTTAGCTGCCTAAACAAAATTGTATTTGTCAACTCAAAATCCGGCCAAATGTTCATTTAATTTCCGACCAATTGTGAATAGTTCACATGTGTTTTTCACAAAAAATATCTTACATGTCAACACCGTCCAATAAGCTCTCTATCTATGAAATTTTCAAGGTACAGTTAATCTCATTGGCTTTATCGGCATCAATATCTGTGTATGAATAGCTGAGTCTTATTACACTAATCCCCCCCTCTAAAGCCTGCTTGCTGCTTATGCAGGTAATATTCACGGTTAGCCACTACCCTGAGTTCCCAGCCATTCCTTGGTTTCTTTCATACGGTAAGAGCTCCCGTTCATATTAACAATATGGGCCTGATGGGTAAGCCGGTCAATCATCGCTGCTGTCATCACCTCATCCTGAAAAATCTCGCCCCAGCGTTCAAAAGATAAATTCGTTGTAATAATCGTCGACTTACGACCTGCCCGCAATGAAAGGTGGGTGAAGAGCTGTTCAGCCCCTTCTTTATCAAATGAAATATAGCCCATTTCATCGGCAATCACAAGGTCATATTTTTCAAACCGACTTTGAAAGTTTCGAAGGGTGTTCTCTGCCCGTGTTTCCTTGATTTGATTCACAAGGAGGGGGACACTCGTAAACCACACTTTGAATCCTTCCAAACAGGCCTTCATCCCCAAACCGATAGATAGATGCGTTTTCCCCGTCCCGGAATTTCCTGAAAAAATGACATTCCGTCCTTCACGGATGAAATCCAGGGATTTCAAGGTTTTAAGTTTCTTCTGAGCATCTTCTGGCAAGTCTGGAACCGAAAGGTCCTCCAAGTATTTTTTCTGACTAAATGCAGCCCGACGGACACGGTTGTATCGGGCGGATTCCCGGCGTGCATCACGCTCTTTCTGAAGAAGATGGGCCAGAAACGCTTCATAACCACTATCCTGCAGATTGGCTTCTGAAGCATGCTCCGCCACGTGTTTGCGTATCATCGGCAACTTTAGTTCTTTCGCATAATCTTCAACATCTGCGAGCCATTCCTTTTGGGTTTTGAGTGTCAATGAGCCACCTCCGTTGGTTGTGCTATTTGAAATAATTGATCATAATCTTTCATATGATTCCGAGCCTGTTCGTTAATCGTTTTTGTGGCCTGCGATGATGGTTTTGTATGGCCGGGGTTCTCCTTATGCTTGTCACACATCACTTTAATTTTATCAGTCGTCACATGTTGCGGATGGATAGATTCGAGTCTGTCAATACTGGCTAAAACGTCATCGAGATTACCTTCATCCCGTAAGTAATGACATAATCCTATGAAATCACGTTCCTTACCTGTATAATAAGACTTGTAAATTTCTTTTATTTTTTGATCGGCCTGATGCAGGGCTAGACTGCCCGCCAATGCACCAGGCTTTTTTCTTAGTGTTTCTAAAATATGCGAGAGTTCCAGATTCCACCGATGGTGGCCGCTTAATCGCTCATGATCGGCTACACATGTTTCTTCATAAAAACAACGGATACGCTCGGCGTAAACTTTCACCATCACCATTTCCCCAACCAAATGATCCGGAACCGAATAACGGTTTTGATCGATGATCACGGTAGCGTATTTATCTACCCGGACATAATCAACACGAGCCCCGTCCCATTTGGGTGGTGCTGGCAAAAGATGTTCACGTTCCTGGTCCAGTCGCTGCCTGGGGGTTTGTCCTTCATATTGGCTAAAAGGTTTCTCGTTCAGTTTGTTTAGGCACACATCCTCCAGGTATTGATTGGCCTCTTCCAAACTATTAAACGTATCCTGAAAGGCAAATGCTTTGCGCCGGACGACATCCACACTCCTTTCCACATGGCCTTTTTCATTACCGCGGCGTATATTACAGAACCGGTATCCAAAACCATAATAAAGCATAAGTTGCATTAATCCCTCAGTCGGCTCTTTATCACCAGCCAAACGTTTGACGGCCACTTTCATGTTGTCATAGGTAATGGTCGTGTAAACACCATCTATATGGTCAAAGAAACGGGCATGTGCTTCTTGGAAGCACTCCGTGGTTTGTTTGGGAAATAAGCAGGCCCAACGGTAATTTCCATAAGCCGGTGTAAATACCGCCATTTGGAATGTATGCATCTGTCTGCCAATCGTCAGTTTGACTTCTCCCCAATCAAATTCGCAAACATCTCCAGGAAGGTACGTCTCTTTAATAAAAGCCTCTTTGGGCCTGCGTTCCAGCTGCCTCACGAATCGCCGAACGCTACTGTAACTAATATCCATCTTTTCATCTTCCAACGCCTCATACATGTCGATGATTGTTTTTTGTTGTTTAGCTTGTCCTTTGTGACGCTTTTCCCGGTTTTCCTGAAGGAATTCCTGAACCCGCTGTTTGATTTCAGGTGTTAACTTACGTTTAGCCCGGTTACCTGTTTTATAAGTGGGTTTCTCCGTCAAGGATTCAATCAGGGCCTCGACATGAACATGCTGGCCTCCCTCCATAAGACGACTACGTTTCTTTTCGTACTCCCTAACGTATTTACTGACGGTTTCCCGGTGGATACCGGTATCCCTCGCAATCTGCCGCATCGACCTCCCTTCGTGTGCATACAGAATTAATGCCTGGTATTTCTGGTTCATTGTGATCATCTCTCCTGCCCCCACTTGTATATTTTACAAGTGAGATTATCAATCTACTGGCCGGATTTTCAATGAACATAGTGGTCGATTTTTAAGTTACCATATACATTCTCATGAAGGAAGGTGATAGACCATGAATGAAAAATCTGAGGACAGAGTACTCAAGGACAACAAAAACAGACATGCAGAATACTACGGTATGCAAGCGGTGTTTGATGAATTGTACAAAAAGTCTAACGAAGGGAAAAAGTTTAAGCATCTCATGAGGACTATCACGTCAAAGGATAACATCCTTCTTGCTTATAGAAATATTAAGCGAAACAAAGGAAGTTACACACCTTCGGTGGATAGAACAACCATAGAGACGATTGAACGGATATCCCAAGATCAACTTCTAAGGAAAATAGAAAATCGTTTCAACAACTACCAACCAAGAAAAGTTCGTAGGAAGGATATTCCAAAACAAAACGGGCAAACGAGACCCCTTGGAATACCATCGTTTTGGGATAGACTCGTCCAACAATGTATATTGCAAGTCTTGGAACCAATATGTGAAGCCAAATTTAACACTAGAAGCTACGGTTTTAGACCGAATAGAAGTACAGAACACGCTATCGCAGATGCAAACTTCAAAATAAACCAAACAAACTTAATGTATGTGGTTGATGTGGACATTAAAGGTTTCTTCGATGAGGTAAATCATGTAAAACTGATGCGTCAATTATGGACGATCGGGATACAAGATAAACAGCTACTGGTTATACTACGAAAGATATTAAAGGCACCGATACAGTTGGAAAATGGGAAAGTCGTTAATCCAACAAAAGGAACCCCGCAAGGAGGATTATGCGAAGCTTTGCATAATCCGCCTTATGCAAAGTTAAGCGTTATGCAAAGTAATATTTATATTCCCTATAAATACGGGCTTTTCATTCCATTTACTTTGCATAATTTCAGGGTTCTTTTACTCCAGAAAACCAAAAAACCAATGTCCCATCGCTTTTATTTAAGTCAGGATACTTCTGTCATTTCAGATCGACATCCGGGAAAATTACGGACATAGTGAATGAGTATTACCAAGTTGTAGCATTTCCTGCATCATCATGGATCTATTCGATGTAGTCTTTCGCTTGAAGCATTCGAGGCTTTGGCATTTTGCGATACTTCGGATATTATGCTAAGAAAAATGAATAGGATCATTGAAATACAAGGATTTTAATCGATTACTTTGCATAATTACTTTCTTTGCATAAGGGGGGATACTCAGTCCCTTATTAGCCAACGTCAACCTAAATGAGTTTGACTGGTGGATAAGTGACCAATGGGAAACAGCGAAGACACGGTATAGCTTCAAATATAAAAACAAAGAAGGTAGAACAGGTAGAGACAACAGAGCCTTGAAGAAAACCAAGTTGAAGCCAATGTACATTGTGCGTTATGCAGATGATTTCAAAATCTTCACAACTACTCGAAGCAACGCAGAGAAGATATTTAAAGCTGTGCAAATGTGGTTAGAAGAGCGCCTAAAGTTACCAATCTCAAAAGAGAAGTCGAAGGTAACAAACTTAAAGAAGCGAAAAAGTGAATTCTTAGGATTCGCGCTTAAAGCAAAGGCAGAACGAAAACAGGTACAACAAAATACGTAGCAGAAACACATATGTCCCAAAAAGCAATAAAAACAGAGAAAGCGAAACTAATTGAACAAATTAAAAAGATACAAAAAACCCCAAACAGCTCAAATTGCATTAGGGAAATCGCAAAATACAACAGCATGATAATTGGAATACATAATTATTATGAAATCGCTACGCATGTGAACCTAGACCTGAAAAAAGTAGGTCACGAACTGCTGAAGCAAATGTACAACCGATTTCCAAAAAGCAAACCGAACGACAAGAATGCAAATGGGTTTACTAGATATGGGGAGTATAGGGGCAAAGACAAAGGGATAACGAAGTATACTAAACGAGAGAACAATTACACTCGATACCTTATGAAAAATCCAGTACTTCATCTAGCCGATGTTAGAAATAAAAAACCAATGATGAAACGTAACTCTATCAACAAGTACACTGAAGAAGGACGAAAGTTAATTCATAAGAATCTAACAAACGTATCCGAAACAGAACTTAAGTGGTTACGGGAACACCCTGTATTGATAGGTAGAGCAACGGTAGAATACAACGACAATCGCTTATCGCTTTATGTGGCTCAGAACGGAAAATGTTCGGTTACTGGCGAGCAGTTAGATCTATTAGACATGCATTGTCACCATAAAATACCGTGGCATATAGCACACGATGACAGCTACCAAAACCTAACTCTAATCAAATCAGATGTTCACAAGCTAATACACGCAACAAAAACAACAATCATAAGGACTCTTCTGAAAAGGTTAAATCTGAATAAAAAAGCTATTGAAAAACTGGATAAATTAAGAGTGTTGGTGGGGAACAATCGTATTAATGAAAAAGGAAATGATTTAGATATTTTCAACAATGAAGTTAGATATGAACAACTAACGTTGTTCTAAATACAAAATAGAAACTCAAATAGTCCAAAGGATAAATCATGATTGAATGATAAAGAAAACATAATTTTCGAGGGAACGCCGTGTGAGGTGAAAGTCTCACGCACGGTGTGGGACGAGGGAAAACTGAAAAGAGAATGGAACTCGTAAGAGTTTTACACTTAGTAGGTTACCTATCGTTATTACGGGTCTAGAGTTAAAACATAGGGAAACTTATGTGTCATCCAACGATGACGTGAGTGGTGTAGAGTAAAAATGCGCCCTCTGAAATACGCTATACCGAACAAAGGCGGTATCCAGCTCACAGGCTTAAAGGAAGCACCTACGTCCAGTATGGATAGCTACGTTGTAAGGGACTTGGGAAGCAAGGGACGTTGAAACAAGGACTGTCATCCGAAACGGTACTATAAGGCATATGCTGAAAGGTATTTATCCTTGTGAAGGTAGGGGTACGACCTGTGAATCTTCTGTAATGGAAGTGGAGGAACAGCCCCAAGTCTAGCGAATGGAACGATGGTTTTCCAAGCGTTTATCGCGCCGATCGGGTAGGAATGTGTGATTTTACACAGTGCGAGCTTCAGACAAGAGTTTTCTGTTTGGACGATAGTTTTCCTCTTTTCTGAAGTTAACGAGGAACTTATCACCTAGTACATATCGTTAGATGGAGCGCCGGATGCTGGGAAACTAGCACGTCTTGGTGTGGAGCAGGTTGCGCCTTGCAAGCTCGAAGAGCGCATGCAGCCTGAAATGGCTGCCTTGATAAAGCTTAGCCAGCAGTCATGTACCGAGTCTTGCGTGGTGATATGGCAACATACACGGCGAAGCGTAGACAGGGAGATGAACAGGCCGGAATAAAGTGAAAAGGATAATTAGCCCCGAAATCACACGAATTGTGAAGCAGCCGACCTGGTCTTGCTATGGGGAAGGCAGAAGCGGCATCACCGGTAAAGGCGAGGAGATGTTTCGTTGCTTCCGGGGTTCGTACCTACGGCATGTCATCAAATGGGCTCTTTGGGAACAAGGGAGGTCTGACAGGCTTCCGCAGGAAAGCGGATAGAGTTGGACAAGCCTTACAAAGCGAGGAAAACTCGAAGGTCTGTCAGAAGTCTTACTGACTGATAGTACTCTGAAGTAGGGAGAGCCTATTACGTGGGGAAGCGGTCAGCAGAAATGGAATCTTTTCTAAGGAAACATGGGCTCCATTCAATGGGAGGATACGGGCCTTCATACAAAGGGAGGGGAAACCCAGTCATGACAACGAAATTAGAAAGAATAGCAGTGAAAGCAAAGAAGGAACCAACACTACAATTTACGTCTTTGACTCACCATGTCACAAAGGAACTGATTTGGAAAAGTCTCCATCATATGCCAGAGGATACAGCACCTGGGATAGACGGGGTAACAGCTACCGAAGCCCAAAGGAATTTTCCGTTATGGGCTGATAAGATGATGCGTGATATCCATCAGAAAGGTTATAAACCGCCTGCGGTGCGTCGAGTTTGGATACCTAAGCCGGGAAAAACGGAAAAGCGTCCAATTGGTGTGCCTGCAGTGGCTGATCGTGCGTTACAAAGAAGTACAGCACACATGCTTTCGGCCATTTATGAGCAGGACTTTCTGGACTGTTCATTTGGTGGAAGACCAGGACGTGGCGCCCACCATGCATTGGCTACACTCAATGAAATCATATCCGGTAAGAAAGTTGGCTGGGTTCTTGAAGCAGATTTGAAGAATTACTTTGGCAGTCTTGATCATGAGTGGATGATGAAATTCGTCCGGCATCGGATCGGAGATCCGAGAATTCTTAGCCTTATACAACGATGGTTAAAGGCAGGGGTTATGGAAAATGAAGAGATTGTAAGAAGCAAACAGGGAACCCCGCAAGGTGGGTCAATCAGTGTTTTGTTAAGCAATATTTATCTTCATTACGTTTTGGATCTGTGGTTCGAAAAGAGTGTCAAATCAAAGCTTAAAGGAGAAGCTTATCTTATTCGGAACATTGATGATTTTATTGTCTGTTTTCAGTATCGTGCCGATGCCAGACGTTTTCACGACGCACTCCAGCGTCGATTGGGTAAATTTGAGCTCAGGTTAGAACCCGACAAAACGGGATTAGTTGAGTTTGGGCGGTTTGCCAAGAAGCATGCCAAAGAATGGGGAAAGAAGTTAAACACCATTTATTTTCTGGGGTTTACACACTACTGCACCCAAAACAAGAGAGGAAACTTTATGGTGGGACGAAAGACGGAAAAGAGTAGGTTGAAAAGAAGTGTTACAAAGATGCAGGAAACTTTGCGGTACATTCGACATTGGCCGATACAGGATCAAGTAATCAAAATCAACCAAAAGCTACAAGGGCACTATAATTATTACGGTGTAGCAGGAAATTTAGAATCACTATGCAGGCTATACAATGAAACTGAAAAGTATTGGCGAAAGATGTTGAGTAGCCGGAGTCGGAAAGGATATGTAAACTGGGAGAAATTCCAGCATATTAAGTCCTTGTTTCCATTGGTACGTCCGAAACTTTCAATTCCATATGGAAAATTGAAAGGGTACGTACGGCTGTGAAACCATTTCTGAAGAGCCCGGTGCGGGAAATCTGCACGCCGGGTTCTGTGGGGGTTGAGGCCACCAACTGAGTGTCCCTTCTACCTGGAGGAAAAGCTGGAGATAACCTCAAAGGCTTACCTATTGCTAACCATTCCAGAATAAGACTTGGCTCCCAATCCTGCGTAATACGAAAGGGCCATTTTGCGGAATAACTTGTTTTGAAAATGGTGGGGATTTGAGAAGATTTTATTAAGCTAAAAAGTAAGAGGGTGATTAGATGAATAAGGATGAAGATTATGAAGTTGATAAATGGGATATTATCTTATCAATTATTCTAGTGGTTTCTCTGTTTATAGGTTGCGTAATTGTAGGCATTTTAGTTTATGAGATGCTTGAAAAGAATCAGGTTGAAAATGCATTACAATTAAAGCAAAGTATAATTATGCGAAAGTCTATGGCTATATAGGTGGTTAAATTTTATTTATTCGTCTTCTGTAAAAGGGGCCGTTCCGGAAAAAGACTTGGCACCCGTTCCATACATAAGGGCCATTTTGTGAGATAACTCTTTTGTAATACTAATGGACAATAAGGTCGGGGATAATGTTGCAAGATGAGAAAAAGTACTCTTGGTTGAGCTATACATCTTTTGGATTGGGGATTTTTTCTTCTTTTGCTGTAATTATTTCATTTTTTTCCAATGCACTACCAATTTATTTAAAGCTAACTGTATACTTAGTACCAATAAGTGTCCCTGTTTCCATAGTACTAGGTATAATAGCTTTACGAAAAAAATGAGAAAGGATTATTAGCCAACATAGGGATAAGCCTAGGATTAATAATTGGAATTTCTTTGTTCTGTATTATAGGATTTTTTGGCTTATTACCCCTGTTCATCCAAATTAAAAATAGGAGAGCTTCAAGAAACCAGCATATAGTAAAAATACAATAGTAACTATTTTATATATAGTGAGAAACTGTTCATCAATGAGACCTATAAAAAATAGGTCAACCAGTTCAATGACCGGCTGACCATATAATACGATCGGGCGCAGTAATCGAATAAGGTTACTTCCTTCTGAATGAATCTGGTTATTTAATGGAATAAGACTTCTTATAAGCATATTGATTTTAATAAAGGTGGTTTTTTCTGAATAAACCTTTTTGGATTCCGTTGCTTACCTCTATTGGAACGATGATTTTGCTTTATTTGATAGGGAATATTGCTGATGTTGATTTTCTTGTATTTAGAATGTCATTGCCATATTTTGAGATTTCGCTACTACCAATCACTGCTGGGATATTAGTGGGGTTTATCAGCGAACGTATTATCAAAAAAACTAAGCAAGAAGAAAGATCTGAATTTGGTTAGATAAAACCTAATTGTTCAATTATACAAACTAATATCAGAAAAGCTTGTTCAAGAATACGAACGGGCGCCATTCTTGAATAAGTCTTAGCGCCTGTTCCATACATGAGGGCATTTAACGGAATAAATATTGAGTTCATTTTTTCTGAGTTATTTAATTATTTGGAAGATCAAGATACTCGCCTGTGTTAAAATTAAGGTATATGTACTTAAAAAATATATACGAGGTACACGGCGTACTTCCTCTGTGCGGGACTGATTGATTTTCTCTAAAAAATCACGATTTTCCTACGATAAATGAAGTTCAGCTTTTCTTCGTTTGAATGGCATGGTATCCTCTCCCAAAATGTCTTTAGCACTAGGGTACCACAAAACACCATATATTTATAATATTTTTGAATTGAATTACTAGGTATCTGCAATGGGACCTGTTTGAGTCCAATCATTTTATTCGTTATAATTATGTTCATAATAACCATTTTCAATATCTTTTAACCTCATGTTAAGTGAGTTTAGTAGCCCAAAACAAATGATAGAATCACGGAAAACATTGTCCTATATGAACATACAAGGGTTACAACTACGTCAAACCTTAGGGAGTTTTATATGAACCAATCAACAATAGCTGTAACTGGAATGGGGACCGTGTCACCATATGGTGTGGGTATTCCAACCTTTTGGGAAAATGTAACTGCCAATCGTTCGGCAGTAGATGAAATTGAGGATAAACAACTACGCAGTTATTCCCCGGTAGGAGCTCGTGTTCCTAATTTTGATCCATTGCAATTTCTTCCAAAAAAACTTACCAAAAATACGGATTATTTTACCCAACTTTCCCTGATTGCGGCAAAAGAAGCATTAACCGATGCACAACTGTTAAACAAGGATGGGGAGACCCTTGTTTCCGGAATTGATCCGGATCGAGTCGGGAGCGCAATTGGCACAGCCTTTGGCGGTATTCAATCCCTTGAATCTGGTTCCAAAAAACTAGCAACTGGAAATTCCAAGCGGGTCGGACCGCGAATGATTTCCAAGGCGATTCCCAATGCAGCATCCAGCACCATTTCTATGCAATATGGTTTCCATGGACCATCTGTTACCTATGTGACCGCTTGTGCGGCTTCGGCAAATGCGATTGGTGAGTCCATGTTCTGGTTTTTTCGTGATGATGTTGATTTCGTAATAGCGGGTGGAGTTGATAGCTTATGGTCCAATGTTTTCTTATCAGGATTGCGTGATGCGGGTGCTTTGGCAGTGAAAGGTCCGGACGACCCAACTACATGGTCACGTCCATTTGATGTCAATCGGACGGGGATGATAATGGGGGAAGGATCAGCATTGTTTGTGCTCGAGCCACTAAAACGTGCCAAAGCGCGTGGTGCCCATATATATGCCACATTAAAAGGTTATGGGGCATCCAATGATGCCCATCATGATACGGCGCCGGATCCAAAAGGTTACAGTGCTGCTTTAGCCATTAAGCGGGCTCTTCGTTCATCACAGTTAACTGCCTCCGACATTGATTATGTGAACGCGCATGCGACTTCAACTCTTGCTGGGGATGCTGCAGAGACAACAGCATTACAATCGATATTTGGCAAAAAGTTGGATTCAATTCCGGTCAGCTCGATTAAAGGAGGCATCGGCCACTTACTTGGCGCTGCAGGTGCGATTGAAAGTACAGCGTGTATCAAAGCATTGGAATCAGGAATTATTCCCGCTACATTACATTGTGAAAAACGGGATGAGAAAACGCCGCCCGATGTGGTACCAAATAAAAGTCGAAAACAACGTATTACAACGGCGATGAGTAATTCATTTGGCTTTGGTGGCCAAAATGGTATTTTAATTTGGCAAGCCCCTTGATATTCAGCAATGACAAAGAAGACATAGGCAAGTTTTCCAATTACGTAAAATGGAGGATGATACGATGTCAAGCAACCAGCAAACCATCCCTTCTGTTCTGGAAAGACGGCGAGCTTTAGAAGAACAATTTCCGGTATGGGAAAAAAATAGCCTTGCCACCCATTTTAAAAAGCAATGTCACATGTATCATGATCGCCCGCTTATCGTGATGCCAGACCATGTTATGACGTATGGAGAAATGTGGAAGAGATCTTTTTTATATGCAAAGGCATTTCTTAGCATGGGGGTTAAACGTCGAGATCATGTTGCCATCCTGATGACTAATCATCCTGATTATCTTGCTTTGTTCACTGCTGCTTCCATTGTTGGAGCAGTTGTCGTTCCAATAAACACACAGCTTCGGGAGGAGGAATTAACTTATATCATCAGGCAATCTGATACGAATTGGTTGTTGTTCCATCAATTTTCAGGGAAGAAAAACCATGCGGAAGTGATTAAAAGGATTGCCGAAAACCTTAACGCATCACCTAATAGTTATCTCAAACAGGTTGTTTGTATACCAAATGCAGATGCTCCCGTACCAAATGGTTTTATCGGTTGGTCGGATTTTATTTCGGGAGCGGATACTGTTTCTGACTATGAGGTGGATCAACGGTGGCAGGAAGTAGATGAGCCTGACGACTGTGTTGCGATTATTTATACGTCTGGTTCAACAGGATTGCCAAAAGGGGTAATGCTAACCGATGAAATGATGTTACGTTCGGGGTTTGCGACTTGTTTGAGTAGGGCTTATGAAGACGGCAGACGTATTTTCGCTCCATTACCTTTTTATCATGTCTATTTTCTTCAGGAAGGTCTGTTCGCGGTTTCATTTGTCGGCGGAACTATGGTCACCTGCCTTGGTTTTTCTCCATTGCAAGCCTTTGGGTTGATGGAAAAGTATCAAGTCCATGACTTTCTTGCAGTGCCATCCATGCTTGTCGCCATGTTGAATCGGTCCGAATGTAAAACGTTCCAGCTGGATCATCTATATGCACTTTTATGTTGTGCTGCTCCTTCTCCTGTACCACTTTGGAAACGTGCTGTCGAAGCATTACAGGTAACGGAAATTGGGACAGGATGTGGGGGAACGGAGGCCTCTTCCACGACTATGCTGACTGAAATCGGTGATTCGCTGGACATTATTTCCACGAAAGTCGGCAAAATCAAATTAGCTGGTGCAGCAGGTGATCCAGAATTTGGTTCTGCAAGTGTAATGTATAAAGTGATTGATCCGGATACCGGTGCTGATTTGCCAGAGGGGTCAGTTGGTGAACTTGCAGTGCGCGGGAATGTTGTTACTCCTGGATACTACAAAAACCCTGAGGAAACCGCCTTTGCAATCAATCATGACGGCTTCCTCCGTAGTGGGGACCTGGGTCAAATCGACAAACAGGGTTATATTCAGCTTTTTGGAAGAAGCAAGGATCTTTACAAAGTATCTGGTGAAACGGTTGCTCCCAAAGAAATAGAAGACGTCATTTCGCTTCATTCAGCGGTTAACCAAGTGTATATCATCGGTGTTCCTGATAAATTGACAACGGAAGCCGGTGCCGCCTTTATTGAATTAAAGCAGGGTGTTCACTGTACGAAGCGTGAAATCAGGGAATGGTGCAAAGAGCGCGTTGCCCGTTTTAAAATCCCGCGTTATGTTTGGTTTGTTACAGCCAATGACTGGCCATTAACCGGAACGGGAAAGATTCAAAAATTCAAGCTGCAGACAATTGCCAAGGAAAAGTTGTCCAAACACGCCGAAGATTTTCTTATGTAACTTGGGGACCTTATTTTTTTCCATTACTTCATCGGCCTGCATGCTTTTCAGGAAAAAGCACCGTTTGATTCTTCCTCGATAACGCATTTCCGCAAGCGTTTTGACGTTGATTTTGTCAACGATCTCAATGAGCGTATCGTTGAAGGACAACAGAAAACAAAATCTCAAAAGCGGTCGAAACATGATCCATCGGATCATGATGATGGCCCTCCTTCTGCAACCGGAGGTGGATCAAGCCAGCCGAAAGGGAATCAGAATGAGCCATCGTCCAATCAGGGTAAGCTCTTGTTGGATGCCACTTGTGCTCCTTCAGATATTGCTTATCCGACCGATATAGGGTCACTGAATGAAGCCCGTGAAAAGCTTGAGAGTATCATCGATACACTTAATGGGCCATTGGTGGGCCAACAGCGTAAACCCCGCACGTATCGGCGTAGAGCGCGCAAACAGTATCTATCTCTGCCCAAACAACGCAAGCCTAGTCCAGATAAAATCTGGAAAGGCATTCATCAGCAGCTAGGCTATGTTCGCCGTAACTTGAAACATGTTAGGATACTTACCATGGGGGCTGGTCTCCACAGGTTAAATAAAAAGAAATATCGAGATCTTCTGGTCATTCAAGAATTGTATCGCCAACAAGCCATCATGTTTGAAACAAAAAGCTCAAGCATCGAAGACCGTATCGTCAGTATCAACTAACCCCATGTTCGTCCCGTTGTGCGTGGAAAGACAAACGCCCGTGTCGAATTTGGTGCCAAACTATCTGTCAGCCTCGTAGAAGGGTGTGCTTTTCTGGATGTGTTGTCGTGGGATCCCTATCACGAAGGCACCCGGTTGCGGGACTCGGTTCAAAAGTATCAAGAACGCCATGGACATTATCCGGAGGCCGTATTAGCCGATACCATCTATCGGACACGCGAAAACCGTAAATACTGCAAGAAACGCAGAATTCGCCTGAGTGGTCCGAAGCTTGGCAGACCGTCCAGGATGAACAGATTAACGCGGCCCAAAAGCGGGTGGAGCGTCAGGATGTCTCCGAGCGGAACGCGATCGAAGGAAAATTTGGAGAAGGCAAGCGCACGTATGGGGTGGGTCTTATTTCAGCATGCCTTCAGGGCACAAGCGAGACAGCCATATCAATCAGTTTACTCATGATGAACATCGGAAAGATCCTTCGGGGTTTTCGCTTTTTTGTTTATTTTCCATGTGACACTTTCAAGAAAAAATAATCATCTTTACAGTATTTGAGTAATTGAATTTTTGTAACACTGGTTATTCAGTAGACCCTAAGTAGCCCCTTTGTACTGCCAGTTGTCCTATTTGGATTAGCTACTAGAGCAAGCAAACCTATGGTATTGATAAAATAGATGCCATGAATAAGTGAATTATAGATAGTTAGGTTGTTCAGTAACACCAGCTTATATATCTGAAAAGATTGTTTCGGGCGCCATACCGGAATAAGACTTGCGCCGTTTTTGCTTATATACGAAGGGCCAGATTATGGAATAATGTCTTGTCCTTTTAAGTAAATATATCTTGGCCACTTTCCTTTCTTACAGAATTGTAAGAAAGAGGTAAGGTAAATCGATGTTACATAATCCTTCTTATCCTTTATTTTGAATTACAAATGCTTTGCAAGGAGGGTTTCCGTTGGAACAGATAACAATGATCATTGCTTTGGTTTCATTAGGTGGATGCTTTGTTCTATTCTTGACCAGCATCTTAAATTTTCTTCAAAATGTCTTTTCTGAAAAACATAAAACATCCTTTTTGGGTAACAAGTGGACCAAGTCCGCATTAGGACTATTTGCTCTTTATATTGTAAGCTTTGCTGCATACATCTTCACCCAATTCTAGTTTATGTTGTATATAGTACCTTTAAGGGCGAAAAAACGGAATAGATGACAGGGTATAAAATCGCATTATTGGATGATTTTGCGGAATGAAATCATGTTAAAATTGAATCAGTGCTCACAGGTGTGGGGGTAGCCCAATGAACGATACAGTCAAATGTCTGGTCAAAAAGGTGAAACAAGGAAACCAACTTGCTTTTAGTGAGTTAATCAAGCTCTACCAACATGAGGTTTACCGAATCTGTTTCCGACTAATCAGAAACCGCTATGAAGCAGAAGATCTTGCCCAAGAAGCCTTTTTGCGAGCTTATCAGAACATTAACAGTCATGACAGCAATAAAAAATTTTCTTCCTGGTTATTCCGCATTGCCACAAATTTAACAATTGATCGGTTGAAAAAGAAAAAGCCGGATTATTATTTAGATGCTGAAGTGGCTGGTGCGGAAGGTATGACGATGTATACCCGGATTCCTGACAATCATCAATTACCGGAGGATCAAGTAATCGGAATGGAATTACAGGATACTGTACAGAAAGCAGTTTTTCAGTTAGCACCAGAATATCGCTCGGCCATTGTATTGAAATATATGGAAGATTTGTCACTGAGGGAGATTAGTGACATCATGCAGATTCCTATTGGAACGGTAAAAACAAGAGTGCACCGTGGTCGTGAAACATTATGCAAGCATTTAGAACCTGTACCATAATTACGGGATTCACTCACTACGTAGTAACCAGTAACAATAAAGTCGTTTTCCGCTCGTAATCGCTTGTTATGAATGTGAATCGAAAAAGATAGCTCCTCTCAAAGCATGTAACTCATGAAAGGAGCTATCTTTTTTAAATGCCATCGCTCGATGGAAAGATGTCATTATACCGGACATTGTCATTGCAAAGTCCACAGTCTTTTATTCGTTTATTCAAAAGGGGGGGTACTACCTTTACTTATTATATCATATTCGATGCGGCTGTCGTATACATTTAACGGTAGTTATTTAGGAAAATACCATTTTCATGGGGTAAATGGTACTGTTTACGCAAGATGGTTATTCAAAAAAAGGCGCGGTAATCGAAGTTCAATTTACAAACAAGATGATAATATGAACTCGTTGTGGGTTGCGATTTATTATCATTACATTGGCAGCTGTATTTGGTTTTTTGAATAGATGTTTTAAGTCACACC
>NZ_AGAV01000010.1 GCF_000224785.1 Lentibacillus jeotgali
CAATTTCTTGACATAGGTCCAGACCATACTTGTTGATGAAAAAGCGGACGAGGGAATTATATTAGAAGTAAATTCTAAAGCTGGCATAGGTACTCATCTCTTCCCAGTGGAAGGTAAGGCAAGAGACATACCACGTGCCATAATAGATTATTATTTTCCTGAAACAAAGTATAAAGGGGAAAATATGCAACCAAAATATTATTTTGATTATAAGTTTTTGAGAAAATTGTTAGCATCTGGAACTATGCAGGAAATTAAACTGCCTGATTATCCAAGTGGAGACCTGGAATCCACTAGGTATATAGTTAAGGGAAAACTTCAAAGTGTAAATTATGAACGGTGGGTGCAAAGAAAAGCACGTGGTTTAAGATTGAATGGCTATATAAAGCATCTTAAAAATGGTAATGTGTCCGTTGTGGTTTCCGGAAACAAAAATTCTATAAACGAATTTAGAAAAATTATTAATGAGGAATCTTCCAGAAATGCAAAAGTTGAGAAAGTCGTTGAAAAAACAAGGACATCTCCTGTTAAAATTGGGTTTGAAATAGTAAACACTAATGTAACTCAACTTTCGAAGGCTGAAACACCCTCAAACATAATGGTCTAACACATTTTAATGATGGGAGAGGAACGCATGTTGCATATTGAGGATAATACAGATGTTGGAAGAAAGCTTACTAGGGCGAACCGAATTTTGGTTGAAACAGCTGTAAGAAAAGGTGTAACAATTAAGAAGATACCGGGGAAAAGTAAAAGATTTAGAATGATCTATGGAAACGATAATTACTTGATAAAAAGAGGCTATATTTTTTCTTCATACAATAATAAACTAGCATTAAGATTATGCAAAAGAAAGAATGTAATCAGCAATTATTTAAGAACTAAAGATATACCTGTTCCCGCTAATGTAATTTTTAATAATGACGAAGTGGATAGAGCTTGGGATTGGGCAAAGTATTCACTACCAATTGTATTAAAACCTAACGATGGAAAATCCGGTAAAATGGTTTACGTTAATATTGATAATAAAGAAGAGTTCTATGATTTGTTTAATCGTATTGCTAATGAGCATGATAAAGTGTTAGTAGAAGAGTTTAAAAAGGGTACGGATTATAGAGTTGTAGTAGTTAAAAATAAAATTGTAACAGCTTTAAAGCGAATCCCAGCAAACGTCTTAGGAGATGGTAAAAGTTCTATTAAAGAGCTGGTAAACGAGAAAAACAAAAAGTGGCCCAGTATTAAAACCTATAAAATTCGACGCAGAATCAGAAAGAAACTTATCAAAAGTTGGGTACGATTTTGAATCAATACCAAAAGTGAATGAGCAAGTGTTTTTAAAGTCTCATGCAAATATTTCTGGTGGTGGAGATTCTTATGAGAGTACCCATGAAGTTTCCGAAAAGGTGAAAGAAATAATAGAAAATACAATTAAGTCAATACCAGGATTAAATGTTTGTGGAGTCGATGCATTAATTGACGGAGATAATGTGCATATCATTGAATTAAACGGTAGCCCCATGATCGATATACATTATAATACAAGCTGTGGTAATACTGTAGATGTTGCTGATGATATTATTAATGCAATGTTTTCAGAACTTCAATAATTTTTCATAATAGCATTCCAAGATAAGCATTATTATATTTAATATTGGAATCTTGTTTGCTATTGAGAGCATTTATATTAAACAAAATAAATTTAATACGCAATTGGGCGCCGCACGACAAGTTCTGTTATAAGCGTTCTAAATCGTGAAAAACAGAAGGTTATACAAAATTTATAATCTACAACCAAGGGTGGGAATGACGGAACCATCTTTCTCGAAGCCACCCCGTCAAACTCCTGCATGTGTCATGACTGACAGATTATGGGGGTTGAAGTGCAGGTAGATTCGGCAGAACGAAGACTGGAGCCACCCTTCAGAGAAGGTATACCAACGGATATGTCGCGCAGCTGATACCATTTTTATAGCCCCTAATTATGAAGTGAAATAAAACTACACAAACCATGATATAAATTCTAAGTGTCGAGGATTCAATCTAATGTATATTTACTTATTTATGGGAATCAAAGTTTTCAACAATACCAGCCAATAGCTGCCAACAATTAAAGGTAAAAAAGTTTAAAAAAACATGTTACACTAAAATTAGGCATACCAAATAGCCTTACCGTTGAATCGATAAGGTTTCAAAGCATTGGCAATTTAAATGCATCTTATGATTGATCTACAAAGGCTTCCTGACGTTTTAACATGGCATGGATCCAGTGAACAAGTTTGTTGGCACAGGCAATGACAGCGACCTTGTGTGGCTTGCCCTCGTTTCTTTTGCGATCATAAAAACCTATAAGTTTTTTGTTCCGATTTTTGGCCAGACCGCATTGCACAGCTGAATAAAGGGCTTGACGCAATCTTGATGACCCTCTTTTCGTGATGCGGTTGATGGATGCTTTATATTTGCCTGACTCAAAAACACTCGGGTCTAGCCCCGCATAGGCAGCTAGTTGTTTTGGGCGTTCAAACTGATCGATTCCCCCGACTTCGGAGATGATTGTTGCCCCAATCTTTTCTCCGATACCAGGAACCGATTGGACCAAGTCATAGTCTTCAAAGGTCTTAGCCAGGGCATCTATTTCTTTTTGTAATTGGGATAGGTGCTCCTGGTATTGAAAAAGCATCTGGATATACATTTGTATACTGACAACGTGACCATGACAAACAGGATGTTGAAAGGGATTACGATCCGCCGCGGCTTTCAGTTGGGCTGCTTTGTCCAGAAACCATGCGTAGGAACGCTTCGCTCCGAATTGATGCATCTCCATAGCCAACGTCTGTTGAGAGACTTCTTGAATAGCCGCAGAAGTCGGATAATGCAGTAAGGTGTTCAGGGACAATTTGCCACAAAGATCACTAAAAACGCTATGATATTCCGGGAAAGTATGATCCACAGCAGCCTGAAACTGAAGTTTGATTTCAACGTAGCTGTCCGTTAAAGCGCTGTGTTGTCTGGTTAATTGCCGCAGATTCAGGTATTGTTCGTTTTTCCTCTGAAACACTTCCAGATCTTCTTTGTAATACAACTCCCCCAGATGGAAGGCATCGATTTTGTCCGTTTTCACCTTACGCAGGCTTGTTTTTCGAGCCTCATAGGAAATGACCGGATTGATAACATAATAAGTTATAGCTTGATCTTCAAGAAATTGAAGCACAGGTTCATGATAGTGCCCGGTGGATTCAAAGATGACAGCCGGAGGTTGTCCGGAAACCTGTTCCACTTCCTGATAAAACTGATAAAAAGCGTGAAGTCCTTGTAGATGGTGTTCAAATTTAAAGCTTTTTTTATATGGTTTTTTCCTTTTTAAAAAAGCTTGGACCTGGCTTTCCCCTTTGGCGACATCCAGGCCGATGACAGGATTCATAGGTAATCACAACTCCTTTGATAGATTCGTCGGTGCGCCCCTCACATCCCTTGTAGTTTCATAGCTTCGCTTGTTATACGGGATCATGTCCCAACCAGCCTCAAACATGTTTCTACAAGGAAGGGGTGGACAGTATTGCGGACGGGATCGAGTCCCACGGGCGCCAGCGTCCTCCCCCGACTTCCTCAAGCATATGAAACCTATAAAAAATAGGTCAACCAGTTCAATGACCGGCTGACCATATAATACGAACGGGCGCCATTCCGGAATGATAATATAGCAGTTCTTGGTGTATAGGGCCAATTAATAATGGAGCAAAGGAGTTGGATTTTGATAAAGGAAAATGTTATCGAATTTTTGTTTAATGAGAACAAATATAGAGTCGAAAAGTTTGTGTTTATGATTTGGTTTTGGCTGGTAGTCTTATATTTAGCTACCGGCTATCGTGTTTCTCTAATATTTTTATTTGCGCTTGTGCTAATGTTTGTGTTGGTTTTGTCTATAATCAAAATAATGTGGTATAACAAGAAAAAGAATATCAAAACACGAGTTATAGATTGGATATGGATTGTTTTAATGGTTTTAGTATTAATCGCTTGTTTCTATGTTGGTTTATGATCTTAAGGAAACGGGTGCGAGCATGGAATAAGACTTGGCGTCCGTTATGTACGAAGGGCTATATAACGAAAGGGTTGAAAGGTGATGTAAGCTTGACAAGTAATAATGTTGTAAAACAAAAACGCCCCTGGTATTTAAGAAAAATTTGGGTGTATGTAATGATTCTATTGCTTTTCCCCATAGGTGCGATTAACGTTTTGTTGCATCGAAAATACTGGCAACTTGAGGAACGAAGAGAATATATAGGTATACTGGTTATTCTCGGCTACTTATGGATACTGAACTTTTTACCTGATCGTTTTTCGTGGCCGGGTATTTCTATAGGATTAGTAGTACTTTTAGTTCTTGGTGCATTGCAGTTGGTAAAAAAGTGATGCTTATTTACAAGCAGAATAATATCCTAAAAAGATACTGGATTGAACTTTAAAAAATGTGCCCTTTGTTAAATTATCGAGGCGCGCTTGCAAAATAGGACAGCACCCAGTTTGCCATTTTCAGGGCATTTAATGGAATAATGCATTAGACTAACAGTACAGACCTCTAAACCCTTGGATAAATTTTTGTTAAAGGATGTGTGGTTATGAAAGCAATCATTTTTGATTTTGATGGTACTCTTGCTGATACTTTGCCAATTTGCTTTTATGCATTTCAAACTGTATTCAAAGAATTTGACAATATTGATGTTACGACAGATGAAGTTAAGGCTATGTTTGGTCCATCTGAAACTGGAATTATTAGAGAAAATCTTACGGATCCTAACCATAATAAAGCAATAGAATTATATTATGAGGAATATAATGAACGACATCGTGAGCTTGTTCTTGATAATAAGGAAATAAACGATTTGCTATTGTCTTTAAAAGGTGAAGGTTATAAATTAGGGATAGTTACGGGAAAAGCAAAAAGAAGTTTATTTATTTCCTTAGAGCACCTTAATATGAACGACTTATTTGACATCATTATTACGGGTGATGACGTTAACAACCCGAAGCCCCATCCTGAGGGAGTCAATAAGGCATTGGAACAACTTGGCGTAAAAAACACTGAAACTGTTTTTTTGGGAGATAGTAACGCTGATATTTTAGCTGGCAAAAAAGCTAACGTTTTCACGGTAGGAGTGAATTGGTTACCAAATTACCAGACACCAGAGTTTAGTGTTAAACCAGATCAAATGAATAGTAGAGTAGATGAATTCAAACAGTCACTTACGAGTAAGTAAGTGACACGTAAAAAGAATAAGTTTTTAACTTTCGTTTATTCTTCAATCGGGCGCAAATCAGGAATAACTGAATTGCGCTATTTATAACCATATAGTGACATAGGAACTCGTTAGACCCAAGTTTCAGCATGGCTTCTTATCAAAGAAATCATACGATTCATAGACGGAGAAAGCCATTTATCTTTATGGTACGCAAGAAATGTAGAAATAGCTGGATGTTCAGGCGGTATTTCTTCTCCCTTTAGTTTATGGTTTTCTATTTCTGCTTTTACCGAAAAGTAAGGAACCATTGATATACCTAACCCACTGCTAACACACTCTTTGATCGCTTCGATGCTCTGAAACTCTAAACTACCCTTAACATCCATTTGCTTATGTCTTATATAATCCGTAAACACAGATTTATAACTGCATGTTCGCTCTGTATATAAGACTGTTCTCATATCCTCTTCTTCCTCTGGTGGGCGAATCAAAACCATTCTTTCTTTTTTCAGTTTTTCACAATGAAGCTCTGACAGAAGCCAATCATCCTTTTCTAATACCAACGCTAGATCGATGTCCCTGTTTTGAAGACTTGATGTAACATCATAATTATCGAGGGATTTGAGTGAAAGATTCACTTTGGGATAGTTCTCCTTATACTCCAGGAGGATAGAAGGAATCCGACATATCGTGAGTGATTCCGATATACCAATCGTAAGATCACCTGTAGGTTCATCATCCATGTGTAACGCTTGAGAATACAGTTCAATGATCTTTGCGGCATACGGAAGAAATTGTTGACCATAATGTGTCAAAACGACTTTTTTGCCTAATCGATCAAATAAAGGCTTTCCTACTTCTTCTTCCAAATCTTTAATATGTGTTGTAACGGAAGACTGGGCATAACCAAGGTGTTCAGCAGCTTGTTTAAATCCTCCTCTTTCAACAATCGTCTTAAGTGTAACAAGATGTCGAAGCTCCATATATACCTATCTCCTTTTCGGTTCAATTTTAATGAATGAATGGTTCAATTATATCTATTTTACTAAACTAGGAAGGTCCATTACAATTGAACAGAAAGTTATTAAATAAATCTTTCATGTTTGATTGAGAATATACCTATAAACGTTTTTAAAGAAGGGGATTTGATTATGGCAAACACAAAATCGTTATTTGAAACTGTTACGTTAGGCAAGACAACATTAGATCATCGGGTAGGGGTTTCCCCAATGACACGTATCAGTGCAACATCCGAAGGATTGGTAACCGACCAGATGGGATCGTACTACACATCTTTTGCTCGAGGCGGATTTGGGCTCATCATTACAGAGGGAAATTATATTGATGATAAATATAGCCAAACCTATTTTGATCAATCAGGTATCGTTTATGATAATCAAGTCCAAGCATGGAAGAAAACTGTAGACGCCGTCCATCAGGAGGGGGCGAAAATCTTTATGCAATTGCAACATTCCGGTGCCATTTCTCAAGGAAACCGTTTTGTCCAAGAAACCATCGCTCCTTCAGCTGTTCAACCAAAAGGGGAACAATTAGCCATGTATTTAGGAGAAGGGCCATTCCAAACCCCAAGAGAAGCGACAAGAGGTGAGATCCAAGAGGTCATAAACGGGTTTGTTCATGCTGCCAAGAACGCTAAATCAGCTGGGTTTGATGGAATTGAAATCCATGGGGCTAATGGTTATTTGCTTGATGGTTTTCTTACAGATTATACAAATCAGCGTACAGATGAATACGGCGGCTCTACGGGAAACCGGGTTCGTTTATTGGTAGAGGTGGCTAAAGCAATTCGGGAAGCAGTTGGGAAGGACTTTACTATTGGTATTCGGATTTCACAAGCGAAAGTCAATGATTACGCACACAAGTGGGCAGGGGGAGAACAAGATGCTGAAATTATCTTTGGTCAATTAGGACAAGCCGGACTTGACTATGTCCATGTTACGGAACACAAGGCATGGGAACCTGCATTCGATACAAGCGAAGCATCACTGGCCTCCCTTGCAAAAAAATACGGGAATATTCCCGTAATCGCCAACGGTCATTTAGAAAATCCAGATAAGGCGAGAGAAATGATAAAAAATGATGAAGCCGATGTGGTCACCTTAGGCAAAGGAGCTTTAGCTAACCATGACTGGGTTAACAAAGTGAAGAATGGGGAACCATTAGCAGCGTTTAAGCCAGAAGAAGTGTTAAGACCGAATGCGAAAATTAAAGAATTTGAAGTTTAAGCCTATTACGGGTACTTTAAAGCAATAAAGACTATGGTGGATCAGGAGGAAATGAAATTGACAAAGGGAGAAGAAGTGAACGATGTTTTCGCTAAGCGAATCGCAACAAATCCAGATCCGATGGAAAGATTCAATATCTCACAGGGCTTTCGTGTGGGGGATTTCCTCGTTGTTTCAGGTCAGACAGCCAATAATGAGCACGGGGAATTGATTGGGCCAAATAACTTTGGCACAGGCAAAGCAAGTGTTTCATAATCTTGACAAGGTCTTAAAAGCTGGAGAGGCTAGTCTTGATTCTGTCATTAAAGTGACCATCTATTTAACAGACATGAGTTATTTTCCTAGGATCGTTGACCTCAGGAAGCAATACTTTCCTGTACCTTATCCGGCAGATACCATTGTTGAAGTCAATGCATTGGCATCACCGGAGATGATGATTGAAATTGAGGCCATGGCATTGGTCAATGGGGAAAAGGTGGACATCAAACAGGATTAGGGATGACAAACAGATGCTTGGGATGCTATTAACTTTAAAACTTCTTGTGCCTCCTTACCTTTGGATGCATCGCTTTACATGACTATGCCGCAATACGAACAGGGCGCACTTGCGGAATAAAGGGCAATCCAAATTGCCATTGTAGGGCCATTAACGGGATAGCTCTAAACGTGGGTGAAGGGGTGATTTTTTGTGAATATGAAACCAGATGACAATTCTTCTTAAATTAACGGGCGCAAGAATTGAACAAAAATGGGCTGTTCTCGACAGTCCATTTTTTGATCCTTATCCCTTTAGTTATCAAAGGTTTTCCTCAGAATTTTTCATTCACTATCATGTATTGCAATATAGAAATGTCTTTGCTACACTATATTGTAATACAACATACATACTTCCATAAAAGAAATTATTTTAAGATAACATGTAATATAAAGTGGGTGAAAGATGTGTCCATGCGAAGTCAATTATTAAAAGGGATACTGGAAGGGTGCATGCTCTCTATTATTTCCCGCCAGACTGTCTATGGCTATGAGTTATCAATGATTCTTAGGGACCACGGTCTTTCCGTCAGTGAAGGATCCATTTATCCTGTATTGCTCCGGCTACAAAAAGAGAAATTGATCAAAGGAGAAATGAAAAAATCACCAAATGGACCAAATCGGAAGTATTATTTTTTGACCGATGAAGGTGCTGAGGCGCTAGAGGAGTTTAGATCGAATTGGGAAGGAGTCAAAACACCAGTAGATCGTATGTTAGGGGAGGATTAAATTGATGAAGGCGAAGGAATTAATTGAAGAAAATAACGAAAAACGTAAACAACTGACAAAAGAAAACTTGAAATACTATGAGGACATGCTCGTTTATATCCGCTTATCTTTCAGTAAGTCTGAACAGGAAACAGAAGAAATTTTATCGGAACTTCTGGATCATTTATTACTGGCGCAAAAAGAAGGAAGAACTGCCAAAGAGATTTTCGGAAATGCCCCTAAGCAATTGGCTAATAATATTATCGGCGAGCTACCAAGAATGGTGACAAAGGAGACAGTAGGTTTCTTTGCAATGATTATTTTGTATTTCCTGGCAGCTTCAGTGTTTTTCAGTGGTATTTCACATTTGATTATCTACTATGTATTCAACATCGGAGAGTTGGTTCGGGAGTTCCACGTTGGTTCAGCATCCATAAAGGCCATATTATCGATACCAATTGCCTTTTTGCTGCTCTGTGTTCTTATATATTATTTACGTTGGAGTTGTTTCAAAAAGAGGAATAAAATATTGGAGTTCATGATATTTTGGTTTTATAGCCTTCTTTCTTTGGGGATATTTGTGCTTCTGTTCTTTTTAATACCTGACTTCGGTCCTGTTGTAGCCATTCCGGCATATGTTTTTTTGCTTGTTGGAATCGTTCTTTATGTAGCTGCGCGGATAACGAGAGCGAAAGTGTAGGATTTGAAACTGTATATTGAGAGCTTTAGTTGTTTGGAAATTTGTATGTAGTGCAATTAAAGTATCAACGAGGAAGGTAGTTTGAAAGAACGTAAAAATACATCATAATTAAAAATGTGCATAACAAATAAGCCTACTAAAAAGTAAACTTGGTAAAAAATGTAAAATTTATAACATCGACCTACTTACTTGGGTTTCGATACTTGCGTTTTATAACACAACCCTCATAGATTTATAGTGGATAGAACAGACATTGACTGTTTGCCTCATAATAAACTGGAATTGTTTATACAAGGATTAGTTTACGTGCTCGATGGCACACTTATTTGTTCTTGAAATAGGCAAACGGCACATCTTAAAATGCGGGCAGTATTTAAACTGTCACCACTCACCTCCCCGTGCTCTGTAGTGTATCTGCCTATCCAACTATATTATAGCATTTTTACGGGGGAGGAGAGTTTCTTTCATTACATTTTTTTTGTGCCTTGAGCACAGCGAAAGGAATGATACTTAAGATGAAAGAAATAAATCATCGGGTAGTTCAAAGGATCAAAAAAGGGGACAATAAGGCATTTGGGATTGGGAAACTTATTGATTTCTATAAACATAACGTTTATCAAATTTGCTTCGCCGGTATAAATGATGGATGTATTGCAGAGTCCGTCGCAAAAGATATCTTTCTATACGTTTATTACAACATCGAAGATTATGATATGGATAAAAAGTTTTCATCATGGTTGTATCGTATCACCGTGAACAAAATGATGGATTGTCTAAATGAGAAAGATAAGGATTTTTAGCCTTTAAAAACTAAAGAAAATGCTAAAAAAATACACAACGAAACATTTGAATTCTTCCGCAATACGATCGGGCGCCATTCTGGAATAATGGATAGCGTCCAATTTGCCATTGTCGAGGCGTTTAACGTAATAAATTATGTTAAAATTGAATTAATAAAAAGGGGAAAAGGGGGAGGTCTCTAGTTGGGCTCAGATTTGGAAATTGTGCGTATTTTACTACCTGTTGTAATAGCGGGTGGGATTGCAGTATTTGTAGTTATGAGAATGAAACATAAATATAAGAAAGGTACCCTGGGTAAAAAAGAATCAAAAGGCGCTCAAAATTTGTTAGATAGTTTAATACCACTTGGAATGATGATTGGTTGTACTGTTGCTGTACTTCTTAGCATATTTTTCCCAATCTCCTTACTATCTACAATTGGCTTGGGAGCAGGAATAGGTTTATTATTTGGGTATTTTGCTTATGAAATTTATAGCAAAGAAGGAGAGAGTTACTCATAAATAGCTATCTTCCTGAAACGGACGCTAATCTTTAATAAAACTTTGCAGAAAGATCCAGGGGGTGACGTGGTGAACTGGCCAGTACTAAAGGATATAAAGTGGTTATCATTTCAATTAGCATCAATTTTGTCAGTGGTAACAGGAGTAATTTTAGCGATTGGCAGTAATAGCTACTGGGTGTCGCCGGTGCTCCCCTTACAAGCCCTTGTAGTGTCATAGCTTCGCTTGTTATGCGGGGTCGTGTCCCAACCAGCCTCAAACATGTTTCTACAAGGAAGGGGTGGACAGTATTACGGACGGGATCGATGTCCCACGGGCGCACACGTCCTACCCCGGCTTCCTCAAGCATAAAACCTATGAAAAATAGGTCAACCAGTTCAATGACCGGCTGACCATATAATACGAACGGGCGCCATTCCGGAATAATGGTCAACGCCCGCATTGGTGATAAGGGCATAAAGAAGAGATAGTTGCAGCTTATATTTAAAAAACTCATAACGAAAATTTCTAATAAGGAGAAGGCATTTTGAAGAAGAAGACCTACATTTACAACATTACATTGACTAACGGCGAATTGCTCAAAAACATACGGAGTAAGGGCGGGTCACTTCAACTCAGGTTTAATGGTATCGGAACAAATTTTGTCCCTGTGGAAGATGACGACGGAAGAACGGTCGTGCTCAGCAAATATCAGATTGTCAAAGCGGAATTGGTCAACATTGAAGAATAGGGCTGTTTTTTGCTTTTTACTGTTATACCAGCTAATAGTTGTCAACATTTAAAGGTAAAAAAATTCAATGAAACATGTTATACTAAAAGTGGGCATGCCAAATAACCTTACCGTTGCACCGATAAGGTTTCGGAATATTGTTAATTTAAATCATTTTTAAGGTTGATCTACAAAGACTTCTTGATGTTTTAACATGGCATGGATCCAGTGAACGAGTTTATTGGCACAGGCAATCACAGCGACCTTGTGCGGCTTGCCCTCGTTTCTTTTGCGATCATAAAAGGCTATAAGTTTCTTGTTTCGTTTTTTGGCCAGGCCGCACTGTACAGCCGTATAAAGAGCCTGACGTAACCTTGATGAACCTCTTTTCGTGATGCAATTGATGGAGGCTTTAAACTTGCCTGATTCAAAAACGCTGGGATCAATACCTGCATAAGCAACAAGCTTTTTTGGATGATTGAACTGGTCGATGTTCCCCGTCTCGGAAGTAATTGTGGCGGCAATTTTACTCCCAATACCGGGGATCGACCGGATCAATTCATATTCTTCAAATGTTTTAGCCAGGGCATCTATCTCTTCTTCCAGCTTGGATAGATGCTCTTGGTATTGAAAAAGCATCTGGATATACAGCCGCAAGCTGATAAACTGCCCCTGACAGACAGGAGATTTAAAGGGATTACGTTCTGCGGCACCCTTTAATTGAGATGCTTTATGCAAAAACCATTCATGGGAACGCCTTGCCCCAAATTGACGCATTTCCTTGGCCAAAGCCTCTTGAGAAACATTTTGAATATCCGAAGCAGTCGGATACTGCAGTAAAGTGTTCAACGAGAGACTGCCATAAAGGTCACTAAAAACACCATGATATTCCGGGAAAATCTGATCCAAAGCAGCCTGAAACTGAAGCTTGATTTCAACATAGCTATCCGTCAAAGCGCTGTGCTGCCTGGTTAATTGACGCAGATTCAAAAACTGCTCTGTTTTCTTTTGAAAGACTTCCAGATCTTCTTTGTAGTAAAGCTCACCCAGATGGAATGCATCGATTTTGTCTGTTTTCACCTTGCGCAGGCTCGTTTTTCTAGCCTCATAAGAAACAACTGGATTGATCAAATAATACGTTATGCCATGTCCCTCAAGAAATTGGAGTACAGGCTCATGATAATGCCCGGTGGATTCAAAGATGACAGCCGGAGGTTGTCCGGAAACCTGTTCCACTTCCTGATAAAACTGATAAAAAGCATGAAGCCCTTGTAAATCATGTTTAAATTTAAAGCTTTGCTTATAAGCCTCTTTCCTTTGTAAAAAAGCTTGGACCTGGCTTTCTCCTTTTGCGATATCCAGGCCTATAACAGGGTCCATATGTGATCACAACTCCTTTAATAGATTCGCCGGTACGCCCCTATATCACTTGTAGTTTCATAGCTTCGCTTGTTATACGGGATCCATGTCCCAACCAGCCTCAAACATGTTTCTACAAGTAGGGGGTGAACAGTATAACGGACGGGATCGGTGTCCCACGGGCGCTTACGTTCTACCCCAGCTACTTCAAGCATAAATCCTATTAAAAATAGGTCAACCAGAAATGACTGGCTGACCTTATAATACGATCGGGCGCTTAAATGGAACAATTAAAAAGCCTCATTCCTCAATTAAATGTTGGGAAATGGGGCTTTTAATATTTTGAATTCCTTAACGCTGTAAATCCGTATTTTACAGAACCAGTCTCGTTAGTGGCAGCTGCCCTCCAGCTTATTGATATACGTTTTTCATCCTGGGTTCCCGAACACTCGTAACGAGGTAGATGGATAACCTGATGGTGGCAGGCATTTGACCTTCTGCTAACTCGTTATGTGTGTTACGCATAACGAATGAAAAATAAGCGAGAATTGGAACAAAGCCCAACATATCAAGGTTTTTCTTGCTTCCTCGTTATGTGCGGGAATCCAGGTTTCGTGAAAACCAGTGTTTGAAAACAATTCTCAATTAACTGTTGCAATACGAAAGGATAAAGTGTAGACTACTTATTGAGAATAATTATCAATTTCATTTATAGGGGTATACATAATAGGGGGATACATATAAAATGAACAGATATAGTCGTTTTTCTAAGATATGTACAGTAGCAATGGCAACAGCAGTGATAATTGGGTTAATGGGTTGTTCATCAGATAAAAATGAAAACACAGATGAAACGGCCTCTGATAGTTCCAATGTCACCGTTGATACTAAATTTGGGGAAGTGGAAGTCCCGGAACAACCAGAACGAGTTGTTGCGCTTGGTTGGGGAGATGCTGAAACGGCTTTGGCCCTTGGGGTGGAACCGATCGGTGCAAGTGACTGGCTTGATTTCGGGGGTAACGGTGTAGGTCCGTGGTTAGAAGGTGCGTATGAAGAATCACCTACAATTATTGGAACAATGGAGCCTGATTATGAAAAAATCGCAGCACTTAACCCGGATCTCATTCTCGATGTCAAATCCTCTGGTGATGAACAACGCTATGAAAGACTTTCCGATATTGCGCCAACAATTGGTGTGCCAGAAGGTGGGGATAATTATTTGACTTCCATGGAGCAGCAAGTTCGAATGATTGCAAAAGTGCTTCATAAAGAAGAAAAAGGTGAAAAACTTCTGGATAAAGTAGATGCTTCGTTTGAAAAAGCTGCTAAGGAAAATCCGGAGTTTGATGGTAAGACCATTACTGTTGGTGCTTATACCTCTGAAGGATTCGGTGCGTATGTAGAAGGGGATTCCCGTATTGATTTTGCCACCCGACTTGGATTTGAAACCAAGGATGAGATTGAAGAACTGGCTGATGGAAATTTTAGTGTCAGCCTTGCCGATGAACAACTACAACTTTTAAATGCTGATCTTACCGTTGTTTTTCCAATTGGGGTCGATAAAAGTGAGATAACCAGCAACGAACTATTTCAACAAATCCCCTCTGTGGAAGATGGAAGATCAATCGTGCTTGATCAAGAATTATCGGATGCGTTCTCAACAGGAACGGTTCCTTCTACACTGTGGGCTATCGACAATGTAACGCCTAAGTTTGCCGAAGTATTGAAAGATGAGGGGTGACCCCGGTGGCGGCGTCAAAGCAGCCAAGTAGTGAAGCAACTCAAGTAATCAATAAAAAAACAAAAACGATCAGATTTGTACGATGGCAACTTTTTTTAGGTCTGATCGTTGCATTTTTGCTTTTGGCAATTGTGGTTTGCCTGAGTCTAATGATTGGGACTAAACAACTTTCGCCGATAACCGTTTGGGAAGCTCTGTTTTCACCAGGTGACAGTTTTAACCATACGATCATTCAAGAGGAGCGTCTTCCGCGCACATTGCTTGCGCTGGCAGTTGGCCCTGCCTTCGGGCTCGCGGGAGCATTAATCCAAGCATTGACAAGAAATCCATTGGCGGACCCAGGTATTCTTGGCGTGAATGCCGGCGCCTCGTTTGCCGTCGCTATGGGTATTGGCATATTTTCTGTCACGTCAATGTCCAGCTACATTTGGTTTGCATTTGCTGGTGCCTTAGCCGCGACAATCGCAGTGTACGTCATTAGCGGGGGGGCCGGAAAAAAATCACCAACACCTGTACAAATCACACTCTCAGGTGTGGCTCTGGGAGCTGTATTGAGCGGGATAACAACTGCATTAACGATGATGAACAGCCAAGCTTTCTCAAACATGTTAAATTGGAGAGTTGGTACGTTAGCTGAGAGAAGTCTCGATGATCTTTGGCTCGTCTTACCTTTTCTTATCATTGGTATATTGTTAACCTTAGCAATAGCTCATGCACTCAATGCCATTGCATTTGGCGATGACCGTGCTTCTTCTTTAGGCGTGCATGTTGGAATGATTCGTACGATCGGTCTGATCGCCATTACGCTTTTGGCTGGCGGTGCGACGGCAATAGCAGGACCTATTGGTTTTATTGGCTTAATGGTTCCTCACTGTGTACGGTGGTTTGTGGGTCCGGATCAGTCTTGGATCTTTCTGTATTCATTGGTGGTAGCGCCTTTATTGCTCATTTTTTCTGATATTATTGGAAGAATTATCATGTTTCCTGCTGAGGTACCAGTGGGCATCATCACTGGTTTTGTAGGTGGACCAATTCTATTGATTCTTGTAAGAAGAAGAAAAGCGAGTGGTTTGTGATGCATAAGGAAAACTGCAGCAGAAAAAGGAGTCATGATGATGCGTCACATTGATTTTGGCCGACGTTACGTGCGACTTAAAGGACCATTAAAATGGCGAATTGATATACGGAGTATTGTTGTTTCGCTAATCCTCCTTTTTACAACGATAATAGTTGCGATGTTTGCATTAATGATGGGTTCAATGGAATTTAGCCTACAAGAGATTTTTGCTGCGTTAGGAGGACAAGCAACAGGGGCGGCGAAAACAATCGTGGTTGAATGGCGTTTACCTCGTGTGATAGCAGCAATTATCTTTGGGGCTGGACTTGCTGTAAGTGGTGCGATTTTTCAATCAATCACACGAAATCCCCTGGGTTCGCCTGACATCATTGGTTTTAGTTCCGGGTCCTATACAGGTGCATTGCTCGTACTTCTAGGGTCTGGATCGGCATCGTACTTAGGTGTAGCAGGTGGGGCTTTAGCAGGCGGATTTGTAACTGCGATTCTCATTTATGTGCTGGCATTTCGCAATGGAACTCAGGGTTTTCGACTTATCATTGTCGGAATTGCTATTTCGACCATTTTGGGAAGCGTGAACTCCATGCTGCTTATTCAAAATGAATCAGAGGTTGCTTTAACCGCGGCTGCCTGGGGGGTCGGATCGCTAAACGGAGTAGGCTGGAAACATGTTCTCCCTGCCATAATATTTGTTATTTTTCTACTTTTTTGTGCATGGATAATGAACAGACCTTTGCGAGAGATGGAATTAGGCAATGATGCAGCAAATTCTCACGGTGTCCGGATCAAACGTTCTCAGCTTCTATTAATCTTTTTAGCTGTTTCCTTGACTGCGGCGCCAACCGCCGTCATGGGGCCAGTTAGCTTTGTTGCACTTTCGGCGCCTCAAATTGTGCATCGGTTTACCAAATCAGCGAATAGCCTTATACCATCAGCTGCAATGGGAGCTGTTCTTTTGTTGGGAGCCGATGTCTTGGCGCAAAGAATCGTCCCGGAAACGATTCTTCCCGTTGGTGTCGTAACCCTATCGTTAGGTGGAATCTATCTTTTATGGCTATTGTTCCATCAGGCACGTTCAACGCCTTGATCAATAGATATAGAACCAGCATTGTAACCATCCTTTTCCATCGACGTTCCCTATAAGCGATATTCGAATTGAAAGAGGTTGATTTGATGATAACGACAACAGCAGACGTTCAAAGTCAAGCGTCGATTTCGCAATCTGATTCACAGCTTTGGACAGAAGATATTACAATCCAATACGGTGATCACATAATATCTCGAAATCTATCGGTAAAGATTCCTCATAAGTCTTTTACTGTGATTGTAGGACCAAATGCATGTGGAAAATCTACTTTGCTGCGTGCCTTATCTAATCTAATTAAGCCAACCGCAGGACATGTATTATTAGATGGGAAAAACATATCGACATATAAGTCTAAGGAAGTGGCACGCCAACTTGGTCTTTTGCCACAATCATCCACGGCTCCGGATGGGATTACTGTAGCAAATTTGGTTGCACATGGACGTTATCCGTATCAGAATCTTGTAAGGCAATGGACGGATAAAGATGAAGAGGCTGTATTGTCTGCCATGCAGGTTACTAACACGACTGAGCTTTCAGAACGCTTCGTGGATGAGCCTTCAGGCGGTCAGAGACAAAGGGTTTGGATTGCAATGGTGCTTGCGCAACAAACACCTCTGATGCTTCTCGACGAACCTACCACATTCCTTGATATTGTCCATCAAATTGAATTGCTTGAGTTATTTAAAGGTCTGAATCAACAAGGAAATACATTGATTGCTGTGCTCCACGATTTAAATCATGCCGCGAGATATGCAAACCATATGATTGCCATGAAGGATGGTCAAATCGTTGCTCAAGGGGATCCTCGTGAGATTGTTACGGAACAACTGGTAGAAGAAGTTTTCGGTTTAAAGTGCACGATTATAGAAGATCCGATTGCCCATACACCGCATATTATTCCATTGGGAAGGTAATAACTGCCATCATCAAAAGAGTAAATTTGTTCTTTTATCGGGCGCTATTCACAAAGAAGGAATGGTGCTAATATGGCATATAAGGACCTTTTTCTAAACTGTTAGCAAATTTAAGTCACATAAATTATTTGAAATAATCTAACCATTTAATGGAATAAGGAGAATATATAATGCAAATATACTGGACTAAAATAAATAAGATTATTGAAGAAACGCCTGAAGTTAAAACGTATCTGCTCGACTGTCCGGAAGACTTTACATGGGAAGAAGGTTCCCACACCCACTTCGCACTGGAAGGTTTTAATGCCGGAGATAAACCAAACCGTAGCCTGATTCGCCACATGTCAATTTCTACCTTACCGCATGAAAATTCAATTGGTATCACAACACGCATCAGAGAGCGGTGCTCTGAGTTTAAAACGATCTTAAGAAATCTTGAGGTCGGAGATGAAGTTGCAATATTTAAAACCCATTCGAATGTACCGCTTAAAAGAGAAGACAAAAATGTTTACCTGCTGTCATCAGGTGTCGGCCTAGCAACTTTTAGACCGCTTGTACTTGATTATTTCCAACGTGCTGACAACGTCAATCAAATTCATTCCCTGAACATCGATTCATCAAAAGAGTTCTTATTCACTAATATTTTTGAATTTGAATCCGCACCTGACAAGAAGTTCACGTCACGTTTCGTCGATAACCGTAAAGATTACTATAAAGAAGTGAAACTTCTTGCTGCAGACAAGGATGGACTCTTCTATGTTGTCGGCAGCGACGAATTTCTCGTGCAGAACATTAACGCCCTGCGTGAGCAGGGCATCAAGCCGGAACAGATTATGCTCGACAAGCATGAACAAGAACTGCCCGAGTTTTTATCATTTAATTAGTCAATTTAAGCGAGACAAAATATTTTCTCGGTAAATACCAATAGATGTTTTACGGGTGCTTTTCTCTAATAAGGAATAGTTCCAATATTGCATCATAGGGCCATTTCGTGGTATAGACCCTTTCAGCGTTTATGAACAACGTTATATTGGAGGTGAAAAATTAATGGAAATATGGATACCTGTCATAGTAGCTTTAATTAGTTCAGTTACCTCATATTTTTTGGCAACATATAAAGGCAAAACAGAACTTAGAAATTTAAAGAAGCAGCAAGAAGCCAATTTAAAAAAGATGGAGGAACAACGAAAAGCTGATTTAGAAAAAATGGAGAAGCAGCATGCCCAGGAAATAGAAAGAATTAAAACTGAAATACAGAGTAAATCGGAACTGTATGAAAATCAAGCTCAAACCGGTGCTATCAAAAATATTATGGAGGATCCATTGAGCGCTAATCAGGAATAAATGTTAGCGCCAATGTTTCATTTGTTGTAATTATGTCACTTTCCCCATTTTTGGTGGAGTTAAGCGGCAAGGAAGAATATATAAACTTTTTTAAAACATAGGCGTTCTAAAAAATTATTCCATAAAAGGGCGCACTTCTTGAATAAGTACGTCCTTCCTAAATTGGTCCGTATTACGGAATAACAGCACATACTGAAATTCCTTTTTTGCTTGAAAGTGCTAGATGTGACAAGTTTTTGTTAAGGTTAATGTGTATAATAAGACATGTAGTATATCAAATAAAGGAGGTTCAAACAACGTGCATGCTGCAGTACTTGAAAAATTTGGTGGTCCTCATGAGCTTGTGTTGAAAGATATATCGGTACCCGACATCGGTCCAAGTGATGTGCTAATTCGGGTTGATTATGCAGGGGTAGGAGAATGGGATATCTTTGAACGAGAAGGCGGATACGCGGAAATGCTTGGTATTGATTGAGTCAAAGTTTCCCTATGTATTAGGATCCGAGGGTGCTGGTTCTGTTGTGGCTCTTGGAGAAAAGGTTAGTAGTTTCAAAGTCGGTGATAAAGTATACGCTCCAGGCTTTCTTAACCCAAAAGGCGGATTTTATGCAGAATACGTTGCTTTAGATTCTAAGTATGTATTTTGCATTCCAGATAATTTAACTCTCTCTGAAGCCGGTGTTATATCTGGAGTAGGTCTAACTGCATTGCGTGGACTTGAGGATATTTTGGAACTTGAACAAGATGAGACTATTATGATATTCGGGGCTAGTGGAGGAATAGGGCACCTGTCGGTACAGCTGGCTAAGAATATGGGAGCACGGGTTTTTGCAATAGCTTCAGGTGATGACGGTGTCACCATGGTTAAGAATCTTGGGGTTGATGATGTAGTAAACGGACGAAAAGATGATATTTTATCAGCAGCTAGTACATTTGCACCTAATGGATTTGATGCTGCATTGCTTACCGCTGGTGGTGAATTTGCACAAAAATCCATTCGGAATATTCGATCTAATGGGCGTATTGCTTATCCTAATGGGATATTTCCGGAGCCGGAGGTTGCATCTGGGATAAGATCAATTGGCTATAACGGTGACCCTGATCATGAGGTTATGTGTAGGCTCAACAAGTACATTAAATTATGGAATTTAACAGCCCATATTGATCAAACATTTTTATTAAAAGATGCCCGAGACGCACATCTTGCCCTCAATAATCATTATTTAGGGAAACTTTGTCTTAATATTTAAGTTGAACGATATCAGCCAGTTTCTACAATACCAGGTGGTCAACCAGTCACTGACCGGCTGATCATATAATACGAAACAATCGGGCGCAAGAATGGAATATGAGTCGGCAGCTTCTTTTTGAATCGGGCCATAGTCCTGATTCATGAATACAAGTATCCGAAAAGTGAATGCATATGATAAAAGGGAGCACTTTGCAAATACTCAAAGACGCTGTTCAGATGTCTCGGAAATATTTAGTCACTGTAATACCTCTTTGGTTACGTGCATAGAAGAATGGGGAATCCAAAATATCTCCTTCCTCGATCCCTATATCATTGGATTCCTCTTCTTGTTAACAGATTGGAACTAATGCCGACGTGACTCGATAACAAGATAAAATTCGATCCTATATAATCGGACGCAAAAGCGGAATAAAGGACAGCGCCTAAAAGCGCTTTATTAGGACATATAGTGGAATAAATACCGTTCGAAAATTAAATATAGCCGTTGACCTAGACATTCTAATTGGAAAAAACGTTTGAAAATAACCGGAGGTTGATTCTCATAAATAAACAGGAGATAAAAAAATTCGCAAAAGATCAAGGATTAGATGTTGTTGAAGGAACGATGAAAATCAACGATTCAGGACTCGACTTCCAAGTAGCTCATGTCGAAGACAAAGAAGGATTGAAATGGATTTTACGCATTCCACGTAGACAAGATTCCATGGCAAAGGCAAATCAAGAGAAACATGTGTTAGATGTAGTGAATCATTATACGCGCATTCAAGCTCCTGACTGGCGTATTTTCACAAATGAGTTGATCGCATACAAGCAGCTAGATGGCGTACCTGCTGGTACAACTGATCCTGAGATCCAAAATTATGTCTGGAGCTTTGATATTGAAAATAGCCCAGCTGCTTATCATCAATCCCTAGGCCGCATATTAGCTGATCTGCATCAAGTTCCGATCGGCCATTTAAAAGGTTCTGGCATTGCAATCTACAATGCTTCCGAAGCAAGAGAAACCATGAAATCCAGAATGCAAAAGGTCAAAGATGCCTTTGGTGTTCATCAGGATCTTTGGGACCGGTGGCAAGCATGGCTTTCTAACGATGTCCTTTGGCCGAACCACACGGGATTAAGCCATGGTGATGTGCATCCCGGACATATTATCATCAATCAAGAATGTGAAGTAACGGGCCTTATTGATTGGACGGAAGTGGCTGTAACTGATATATCACGTGATTTTACTGCCCACTATTTACTCTTTGGGGAGGACGGTTTAGAGGAATTAGTGTCTGCCTACGAGAATGCGGGCGGTAAAACCTGGTCACACATGAAAGAACACATTATTGAATTACAAGCCACACATGCCATTGATGTTGCTGAATTTGCCCAGTCATCTGGATTAATAGAGATGAAAGACATGGCGAAACAAATGCTTGGGGTAAGTGATAATCAATAAACATTTGGATCAGTAGCTTACCTCAATGAACAAGGGGTAAGCTTATTATATTCTCATTGAACTATGTCGCAATAGAATCGGGCGCTAAACCGGAATGGAGGATAGCGCCCAATTTGCCATTGTAGGGCCATTTTGCGGGATAAGATTGGGGTGAAACATAATGGCAACTGTCGATAATATAATTCAAGACATAACAAAAGAACTAGATGGACTGCCAGGTGTGGTAGGAATCGTGTTAGGTGGATCCAGGGCAAGAGAAACTCATAGTTCGGATTCTGATATAGATATTGGAATTTACTATGATGAATCAAAAGGGTTCAATACCAATGATATCGAAAAATCAGCATTCAATCTTAATGACGAAAAAAAAGACCATTTAATCACTTCCTTAGGTGAATGGGGCGAATGGATAAACGGCGGCGGCTGGTTAGTTGTGCATGGATACCATGTAGATCTCATATTTCGTGATATCCAACGAGTCAGCAAAGTTATTGATGACTGTTTGTCAGGTGCTGTATCCATTCATTATCAAACAGGGCATCCACATGGTTATTTGAATGTCATGTATATGGGAGAGTTAGCCGTTTGTAATATTTTATCTGACCCTGAAGGCAAACTAAATGAATTAAAAAAGAAAACGGAACCCTACCCCGAGAAATTGAAAAAAGCGATGATTCAGTATTTTTCTTTTGAAGCTTCTTTTTCCCTTATGTTTATGGAAGCCAATGCTAATAAGGACGATATTTCATATGTGATGGGCCATTGTTTTCGAAGTATTTCTTGTTTAAATCAAGTTCTCTTTGCGAAAAACGAAGTGTATTGTATCAATGAAAAGAAAGCTGTGGTCATGATTCAAGATTTCCCGATAAAGCCAACGGACTATAAAAAACGAATCGATGATATTGTTTCTCTGCTTTCAGCGGATGGTGAAAAGACGGGAAACGCAATGAAGAAGTTAAAAGAACTAATCACTGAAACAGAAGCATTATAACTATTCAATAAAAGGGTGCTATTCACTAATAAGGAATGGCACCAATATGGCATATAAGGGCCAATTAGTTGAACAATGAGAGCGTTTCGAATGAAAAGAAGAGACTAGAAAAACATTAATATTTTATAACTGTCTCAACTTTCGCAGGCTAAATTAGGCAGGTAAACCCTGATATAGTTCGGCAGACCCGCTATCCATTGTTGTAGTTGCCCTTTGATGAGTTGTTGTACTTTCTTATTAGTCGTTTTCAAGGTATCTTCAAGAATCTCGATTAGTTGCTGTAGCGCAACAGCCCAATCAAGGTCATTTACTTCATCACATAATTCATAAAACATACCGCCTAATGTTCGGTCATCTGTACTGCAGCGATTTTGCCATGCCAGGACAATATACCTTGTAAACACAATGGTCGTGTGACTGATAAGCGCATCATATGAACGACTCTGGAACTCCTTTTGGAGTTTCAAAAGAGACTTTGTCGTTTTGAAGAAAACTTCAATATCCCAGCGCATGCCATAAATACGAATGATTTCCTGATCACTTAGTGTGAAGTCAGTACTCAGAATCGCAAGCCAGTTACTTTTCTTGTTTCGGTTACGGACGAAAACAACTTTGACAGGGACACCATTGGCCTGTGTTGTATGGATGGAGCGCAAAATGCCCCTTTTTCCATCGGTCGGTGAAGCCAGTCGATACAGTTGATCCAGGCTTACACGTTTACCATTTACAAGATATCGCTGCTTTAACTTTTTGACCATGCCAATCACGTCAAGGCCTTGTTCTGTCAGGTCTTTAATAAGGGGCTGTTGTGTAAACCATGAATCCATCAGTACATAGGAGGCATCAATACCGGCGTTCATCGCACGTTTAATCATACCCGGAATCTGTTCCGGCGCCGTTTGTAACGCTTCTTGACGACGCTTGTAACCAGAACTGCGTTTATCAATGTCTTCAGATATTCCGTTAATCTTGCTTTTTTTCGAACTCAACAGCGAAAAATCGACGGGTAGGAATGTAGCACCATCAGACCATCCAAGTGTCAACATCCGAAAACCTTTGTAGAAACGCATTTTCTGTGATGCATGATCAAAACAGCGAGCCAGAAGCTCTACGTGTTTACTTCGGTTCCGATCATAAGATGAATCATCTAAGATGAGAACCTTTGGACGGTCATGGCGTGTCAGCTTTGATACCTTACTAATCGTATAAGCGACCAGTGAAAGCAGAAAACGGCGCCAGTTGAACGTCGATTGATTCAGAAACCGATAAACGGTATCCTTTGCCGGAACATCATTGACTTTTTTGCTTTCAAGCGTCCGAAACCAGTTTTTGTTTTCAAAGATTAAACTAAAGATTAGCTGAAAAATGTAAGCACACGAAAAGCCAAAGGACTTCGTAATGCCTGCGTTGCGCAAGTGTTTTAACACATTTAATTCTATAAATGTCGATTTTATTTCATTTGGCAGTTGCTTATTCAGGTCGTTTTTCGCTATCATAGTAGGAGACACCTCTTCTATTTTGGTAGTGATTGTGGTTAAATCAACTATACCAAAAGCTGAGGTGTTTTTTCATGTTATAGCCTAATGTCAAGCACTATATGTCAGACCCGACGGGTCCTGATAGGTGTTGAATTCATTGCGATTTTCTTGGTGCGAAAGTTGAGTAACTGTGTAAATTATCTTCTGTAAGGATTATGATTAGAACACAGGCAAAACAAACGAGGTATCAATTATATAATGTTTAAGTACACAGTATGTTTTATTAAAAATAATAATGATATATTAATGCTTAACCGAGAAAAGCCTCCAATTATGGGGGTTTGGAATGGTGTAGGCGGTAAAATTGAGAAAGGTGAATCTTCCGATGAGGGTGCATTACGTGAAGTATTTGAGGAAACAGACATAAGAGTAGATAATTACTTTTCTAAAGGTACTGTATCCTGGGAATCTTCAAATGGTAACCTTGATGGAATATATGTTTATCTATATGAAGTGGGAAATGATTTAAAATTTGAAACTCCTAAAAAAACAAGAGAAGGTATATTAGATTGGAAATCAATTGATTGGTTATTAAACCCGAACAATCTAGGAACTGCGGATAAAGTTTCTCAATACTTACCAGTTCTTTTGAAGGAAAAAGGAATTTACTCGTTAAAATATGAAAATGGTAAGATGTTTATTTTATAAAAATTACATGCCAACAAACACTTTAGTGAAAACACTATTGAATATATCTCGAATTCAAGTCTTCCGTTAAAGGCGCCATTCCGGAATAAGACTCGACGCCCGTTCTATACATAAGGACCATTTAATGGAATAATGCATTGGACTAATAGTCAGATTTCTAAACCCTTGGATAAAATTTTTTGTTAAGGATGTGTGGTTATGAAAGCAATCATTTTTGATTTTGATGGTACTCTTGCTGATACTTTGCCAATTTGCTTTTATGCATTTCAAACTGTATTCAAAGAATTTGACAATATTGATGTTACTACAGATGAAGTTAAGGCTATGTTTGGTCCATCCGAAACTGGAATTATTAGAGAAAATCTTACGGATCCTAACCATAATAAAGCAATAGAATTATATTATGAGAAATATAATGAACGACATCGTGAGCTTGTTCTTGATAATAAGGAAATAAACGATTTGCTACTGTTTTTAAAAAGTGAAGGTTATAAATTAGGGATAGTTACAGGAAAAGCAAAAAGAAGTTTATTTATTTCCTTAGAACACCTTAATATGAACGACTTATTTGACGTCATTATTACGGGAGATGACGTTAACAACCCGAAACCCCATCCCGAGGGAGTCAATAAGGCATTGGAACAGCTTGGTGTAAAAAACACTGAAACTGTTTTTTTGGGAGATAGTAATGCTGACATTTTGGCTGGCAAACGAGCTAACGTTTTCACGGTAGGAGTGAATTGGTTACCAAATTACCAGACACCAGAGTTTAGTGTTAAACCAGATCAAATGAATAGTAGAGTAGATGAATTCAAACAGTCACTTACGAGTAATTAAGTTACACGTAAAAAGAATCAGGTTTTAACTTTCATTTATTCTTCAATCGGGCGCAAGAGTTGAACAATGATAAACAATTAAACAGAGGGAAACGAGATTTTGACATAAGGATGAGTTATGTAAATGATGCATTCAATGGTATAATGGTGTTAGTAAATACAAGGCGGTGTTTGAAATGAGTATTAACCGTGAAGAGCTAAAACAGTTAATTGACTTTATTCACGAAGAAGATGCAGCTGAAGTATATGATTTTATCGGTTATCTAAACATGAAACGGGAAAGAGAAGCCATTGACCAATTTGATTTAGACCTATTTACTCGGGATAAGGAACTCATTCGTCAAGTACAGAAAAGTCAAGAAGATCGTACAAATGGACGTATTTACAATCAAGAGCAGGGACTAAAATATCTTCAGAACAAAATTAGGGAGTTTGAAAGTGAACAAAACTTATAACGTTTATTGGTCACAAACTGCCCTTGATGAATTGAGTAATATACTTGCATATCCTCCAGAAGTTAAAGAACGCATTTATTTGGATACTTTTGAACGTTTATCCTATATGCCCATTTTGACTGCAAAACAAATACCCAATGGGATTTTAAAAGGCTACTGGGTAAGACTTGGTTTATATCAAGTTATGTTAGTATTTGAAGTTAATGAGGAAGAAGCCGTTGTTTGGATTGATGGTATTAAACATAAGAGAGAAAATGTTTATTGGAAGAAAAGGAAATAAGTTTGCAGAATTGCCCCTATGGAAAGGGGTTTTTTATTAAAGGTAATTAAAAGTATTTTAGGATTATTTTCAATCTTCCGCAATAGGGCGCAAGAATTAAATAACGATGTTCCATTTTTAGCAGTCTTTTTCTTAGCATTTTATAAGTTATAGAGTGGGAAGGTGTGAAAATGTTAGTTCGAAAAGTTTTAGCCTGGTTATTTACCACAATTTTATGCATTATCGCATACTCACTTGCTATTCCAACTCTTGGGTCTTTTACTTTCCTTAGTGTGTTGCCCTTTGCCACAGCAGTTGGGGCTTTATTATCAATCATTATAGAGTTGGTAACCAATAATTTGTATCGAAGAAAACTCATTTCATTTTTATTACATCTAATAGCTGCCCACATAGTTTACAAAGTTATGGTCGTGCCAATGTGGTCAATCGTTGTATATGTATTTGTTTTACCTATCACAAGTATATATTGGCTTGCAGATGAAGCAATGAGGGTGAAAAGTAAACTAAAGGAAATAGTTCCACACTAAGCTAAAGCGATTATTCTTGTTGTGCTGCAGGAGCACAATATTTGAAAAAGATTGTTCCAAGGTGAAAGCGGTAAAAAGAGTACAGATATCACTAATACCCCATCATAATTTGGTTGAAAGCAAGTTAAGATAGTTAAACAATACCAGCCAATAGCTGTCAACAATTAAAGGTAAAAAAGTTTAAAAAAACATGTTACACTAAAATTGGGCATGCCAAATAGCCTTACCGTTGTATCGATAAGGTTTCAAAACATTGGCAATTTAAATGCATCTTATGATTGATCTACAAAGACTTCCTGACGTTTTAACATGGCATGAATCCAGTGAACAAGTTTGTTGGCACAGGCAATCACAGCGACCTTGTGTGGCTTGCCCTCGTTTCTTTTGGATGATAAAAGGCAATCAGTTTCTTGTTTCGGTTTTTGGCAATACCGCACTGCACAGCCGTATAAAGAGCCTGACGTAATCTTGATGATCCTCTTTTCGTGATGCGGTTAATGGACGCTTTATACTTGCCGGACTCAAAAACACTTGGGTCCAGACCGGCATAGGCAGCCAGTTGCTTTGGCCGTTCAAACTGATTGATTCCCCCGATTTCGGAGATGATTGTTGCTGCGATCTTTTCTCCAACTCCGGGAATGGATTGGACCAATTCATAATCGTCAAAGGTCTTGGCCAGGGCTTTTATTTCTTTTTGTAATTTGGATAGATGTTCCTGGTATTGAAAAAGCATCTGGATGTACATATGCAGGCTAAGGACATGGCCCTGGCAGATCGGCTCTTGAAAGGGATTGCGGGCAGCCGCATCCTTTAATTGAGCCGCTTTATCGAAAAACCATGCGTCGGAACGCTTTGCTCCGACTTGACGCATCTCCATGGCCAATGCCTGTTAGGAGACCTCTTGAATAGCCGCAGAAGTCGGATAATGCAGTAGGGTGTTCAGGGACAACTTGCCACAAAGAGCACTAAAAACGCTATGATACTCCGGGAAAATCTGATCCAGAGCAGCCTGAAACTGAAGTTTGATTTCAACGTAGCTGTCCGTTAAAGCGCTGTGTTGTCTGGTTAATTGCCGCAGATTCAGGTATTGTTCGGTTTTCC
>NZ_AGAV01000009.1 GCF_000224785.1 Lentibacillus jeotgali
AAAACCGAAATAAATAGAGGGAGAGAGTATCTAGCGTCGATTATATTGTTTATTGTTTTCTCTGCCATCATATTTATTTTTGATTTACCAAATAAAGTTTTTGCTTTTATAGGAATTTTAGCTGTTTCTGATGTTGTACTTTATGAAGTGCTTAATATTAAGAACAATGAAATCAAAACTTAAAAAGTTTACTGCAATACGATCGGGCGTTAATCAGGAAATAGTAACTATCTCCCCGGGTTTCAGGCGTTCTAGATGGATGATTATAAATTAGGAGGAAAAACTTGAATAAAGAAAGCAAAATCATGTATTTTTATATGAGTTTGGGAATAGTGGGTATGGCTCTTGTAGCCTTAGGAGCCATTAGATACCTGCAAATAAATGATTTAAGTGGATATACAGTTACATTTTTGGGTTTCCTATTAATAACTAGTTACATTGAATATTTAGAAAAAAGATCTGAAGTCGGTAAAAAATTAACTTGGATAAGGTTTATTATTTTTGCAATTATATTTCTTGTTCTTTTCTTTTCTTTTTTTTAAACATAAGTGTTCTAAAAATTATTCCTGAAACGGGCGCTTTTCCGTAATAAGGATTAGCGCCGATATTGCATCATAGGGCCATTTTACGTATGAAAGGCTCTGTTAAAATCTTATTAGATAATAGTAAGAATTGAACAATATGGCTGGTTTCAGCAGTCCATTTTCTGACCCTTGGTCCGTTATAGGGCACAAGAATGGAATAAGACTTGCGCTCCGATTTTGCTTATATACGAAGGGCCAGATTATGGCATAATGTCTTGTCCTTTTAAGTAAATATATCTTGGCCACTTTCCTTTCTTACAGAATTGTAAGAAAGAGGTAAGGTAAATCGATGTTACAGAATCCTTCTTATCCTTTATTTTGAATTACAAATGCTTTGCAAGGAGGATTTCCGTTGGAACAGATAACAATGATCATTGCTTTGGTTTCATTAGGTGGATGCTTTGTTCTATTCTTGGCCAGCATCTTAAATTTTCTTCAAAATGTCTTTTCTGAAAAACATAAAACATCCTTTTTGGGTAGCAAGTGGACCAGGTCCGCATTAGGATTATTTGCTCTTTATATTGTAAGCTTTGCTGCATACATCTTCACCCAATTCTAGTTATGTTATATATAGTACCTTTAAAGGGCGCAAAAACGGAATAGATGACAGGGTATAAAATCGCATTATTGGATGATTTTGCGGAATGAAATCATGTTAAAATTGAATCAGTGCTCACAGGTGTGGGGGTATCCCAATGAACGATACAGTCAAATATCTGGTCAAAAAGGTGAAACAAGGAGACCAACTTGCTTTTAGTGAGTTAATCGAGCTCTACCAACATGAGGTTTACCGAATCTGTTACCGACTAATCGGAAACCGCTATGAAGCAGAAGATCTTGCCCAAGAAGCCTTTTTGCGAGCTTATCAGAACATTAACAGTCATGACAGTAATAAAAAATTTTCTTCCTGGTTGTTCCGCATTGCTTCCAATTTGACAATTGATCGATTGAAAAAGAAAAAGCCGGATTATTATTTGGATGCTGAAGTGGCTGGTGCGGAAGGTATGACGATGTATACACGGATTCCTGCTAATCATCAATTGCCGGAGGATCAAGTAATTGGACTAGAATTGCAGGATACTGTACAAAAGGCAATTTTTCGGTTAGCACCAGAATATCGCTCGGCCATTGTATTGAAATATATTAAGGATTTGTCACTGAGGGAGATAAGTGACGTCATGCAGATTCCCATTGGAACGGTTAAAACAAGACTTCACCGAGGCCGTGAAACATTACGCAAGCATTTGGAACCTTTCCCATAATTTCGGGATTCACTATGTTAGTAATCAGTCACAATAAAGTCGTTTTCCGCTCGCAATCGCTTGTTATAAATGTGAATCAAAAAAAGATAGCTCATCTCAAAGCATGTAACTCATGAGAGGAGCTATCTTTTCTAAATGCCATCCCACGATGGAAGGATGGCATTATACCGGACATTGCTATTGCAATGTCCACAGTCTTTTATTCGTTTATTCAAAAGGGGGTACTACCTTTGCTTATTATATCATATTCGATGCGACTGTCGTATACATTTAGCGGTATTATTTAAAAAACTACATTTCATGAGATAAATGGTACTGTTACGCAAGGTGGTTATTCAAAAAAGGGCACGGTAATCGAATAAGAAAATGTGATTCTGAACAGGGTGCTTTTCCTTAAGTTTAATTTACAAACAAGATGATAATATGAACTCGTTGTGGGTTGCGATTTATTATCATTACATTGGCAGCTGTATTTGGTTTTTGAATAGATGTTTTAAGTTACACCATAGGAATGAGTTGATTTAGAGTGAATCCAAAATTTAAGAAGTGGTCATTACTCTGTTTCATTGTTTGTCTTTTACTTTGGGTCCCTAATGTCGTTTTCCAAATCAGCAGTCCTTTCTGGATGTTAGTCTATATTGTTGGTCCAATCGGCATGGCCTTAGGTGTTTTAGGTAAAAGTGTTATATTAACCATTTTGAATTTGATTATGTCTTTCAGTTTTTTCATTATTATGTTTTTCGGTTATCAAATTTTTGCATCGTAAGGATAGTACAATGCTATTCTAATAGATGACAAGAAGAGTCGGAATTTTTAACGCGAAAAATAATTATAATCAAGTGGGTTGAATATACCGCAATACTAGCTAATATCAGAAAAACACTATTCAATCATCGGACGCTATTCCCTAATAAGGATCAGCGCCCATATTACATCTAAGGGCCGGTTTGCGGAATAACCTATTGTATTGATAAAGCAAATGCGAGAAAATAAATACAATATTTTAATCTTAGAGTACATAATCTGTGGGGTATTTTTTATGAATGAAATTATGTGGGGAGATATTATATTTCAGTTACTGGTTCTTCTTATTTTAGTAATGATTGTTGGATTAATTGTGTCAGCCGTTCGTATACTTTCAAAACGATCTAGTCGAATGAATGAATCTGTAACAAATATAATTATCACTATTGTGTTTTTAGTGGCACTGTGGTTTGCTCTTGACTTTATAGGAGTAGAGCCATCATACGTAGTTCCAAATTTAATTGAATGGACTACGAAGTTTATTCTGCCTTGGGTAGTGTTGTATTGGTTTATAAGACTTATTAAAAGTCTGGAAAAAAAATAAGCCGTATTGTATTCTTCAGCTATAATGGCTACTGAAAAAAACTATTCAATCATCGGGCGCAAATCCGGAATAAAGGGCAGCGTCTAAATTGCCATTGTAGGGTCAGTTTGTGGAGTTACTCTTTTGAAATAAGAATGGACAATAAGGGCGGAGATAACGTTGCAAGATGAGAAAAAGTACTCTTGGTTGAGCTATACATCTTTTGGATTGGGGATTTTTTCTTCTTTTGCTGTAATTATTTCGTTTTTTTCCAATGCACTACCAATTTATTTAAAGCTAACTGTATACTTAGTACCAATAAGTGTCCCTGTTTCCATAGTACTAGGTATAATAGCTTTACGAAAAAAAATGAGAAAAGATTATTAGCCAACATAGGGATAAGCTTAGGATTAATAATTGGAATTTCTTTGTTCTGTATTATAGGATTTTTTTGGCTTATTACCCCTGTTCATCCAAACTAAAAATAGGAGAGCTTCAAGAAACCAGCATATAGTAAAAATACAGTAGTAACTATTTTATATGTAGTGAGGAGCTGTTCATCAATCGAGCAAACTTCTGGAATAAAAGGTAGCGCCCAATTACCATTGTAAAGGCATTTAACGGAATAAATCCTTGTAAATCATATTGAAAGATAAAGGGGGGGCTTATTTTATGAAATATATTCGGGGAATGTATGTATCACTTGTACTAATAATATTGGTTATTCTGGTAAATTCAACGTTTTTTGCTAACGAATATTCAGGGATTGCAACATTTGCCTGTTTAGGCTTATTTATAATAGGGACTGCCTTTTTTATAAATGCCAAACAGTTAAAAATCTCAAATGAAGAAGAATCTTAAATTAACGGGCGCTTATTGCGAATAAGGTAAGTGCCATTTTTTGTAGAATAAAGGATTGAGTTAATTTTTGGAGTTTGAAATAATTGGTATTAATTAGGGACTACTGAATAACTTAAAATGGTTGTCATGCAGGGATTCAGGACAATTGTAATTGTAGTAAAGTGCAAGGTTATTGCCAAACATCGCTCAAAAACCGTGCACGTTGCCATTTCTTATCCAATTAGATTTGATCCCCAAGAATGTGATAAGAATATGAAAAAATCTACTCAATTGTTTGACTTTAGCGCATATTAAGCTATTTTCTAAACGAATGAAACGTTAATAGGTTTGAATTAGGGTTATTCAGTAGCCCCTAATTAAAGGACTGGATAGTTGAACAATGTTAGGGGGGGAAGATGAGAAACTGGATTTTTCATAGTCTCAACATAATGGTTTTCATTATTGTAGAGGCAATCTGTTTATTTGCTTTTTTAAGTGTTAACTCATTCTTTATCCGTTTTATTATTATAGCTACTGTTGTTTGGTGGGGGATTTTTTATTTTATTCAATTTCGAAAAAAGACATATGCTTGGAGACTTATCTGGTTTTTAATTTCTGTAATCGTTTTGTGGTTTTGGATAGATTACTGGAATTTGGCATCGTTAGGAGGTTGGAAGATTTAAATGAGAAGTCGGGTTTTTCATATACTCAACATAGTCATTTTACTTATTCTTGTACCGTTAAGTCTACTTGCTTGGTTTGGAAATGCGATGAGCCAGGTGTCGTACTTTGGGATAGACTTTGCAATCATGACGACTTATATGTGGTGGGGACTTTTTTACTTTATACAGTTTAGAAAGAAAACGAACACTTGGAGATTTACTTGGTTTTTTATTTCTTTAATTGTTTTATGGTATTGGATGTCTGGCGGAGGGGCCTCTTTCTGGAATTTTATATCCAATTAAAGCAAAGGTCGGCCTAATAGCTTT
>NZ_AGAV01000008.1 GCF_000224785.1 Lentibacillus jeotgali
GACCCCGCAGTGCGTCAGCACGTGGAGGCTCACCAGCCGCCCTAAGGTGCGCGAAGTGTATTTCCGAAGCGACGTTATTCCACTCAACCTTTACGTCGCAGTTTATGGATTTTGTGTCAAATACAACATCCTTTTTTAGAAAGCAGGTCTGATTCACAGCAAGTTCTTCTCTATCTGTTTCATCTCATACAGATAGCCTTTTTGGGCCATTAGTTCTTCAAAGGTACCGGATTCAATGATAGACCCGTGATCCATGACGATAACTTGGTCCATCATATCCAGGTTCGTCAGGCGGTGACTCACAAGCACGAGTGTATCATTTTTTGCCTGTCTAAAGAGGTGATCATAGATGAACTCTTCGGTCAGCGCATCCACAGATGATGTCGGTTCATCCAGCAGCCAGAGAGTTGCATCTTTAAGCAAAGCCCGCGCTATTGCCAGGCGCTGCTTTTCACCGCCGGAGAGATTTCCGCCTTTTTCATAAACCTCATTATCCAGCGATATATCGGAAAGCTCCACTTTCGCCAGAGCTTCGACCATCTCAGAATCGGTTATGGTATCGCCGGCAAGACGCAGATTATCCCTGATGGTGCCATAGAAAAAATGATTTTCCTGCAGGACGACATTGGTGTTTTCCCATATGGATTCCTGATTTATGTGGCGAACGGTCTGGCCATTCATTCGAATGTCGCCTTTGTCATGAGTATTCATTTTTAACAGCAGGTTCAGAAGTGTTGATTTACCGGAACCGCTCGGCCCGACAATTGCGGATTTCGACCCGGCAGGCAGCCTGAGACCAACGTCTCTCAGCGTCTGGCGCGATTCATTGGGAAATGAAAACGAAACGGCTTCGATATCTATCATAAGACTTTGGTTCGGATTTAGTAGCTGCTTGTCATCTGTATTGTCTCCGCCGTTTTTCTTTTCTACTGTTTCGAACAGGCGATTTGCCGCCCGTTTACTGTCCTGGTAATAGATTGGAAAGGCAGCCATTGGCGCAGCATCCTCAAAAACTGTCAGTGAAATCATAACAAGCATTGCCAGCAAAATACCTTCAAGGTGGCCTTCAATTACCAGATATGCACCCAAACAAAGCACAAGCCAGGAAATAATCAGTGACACAAATGAATTGACAGACTGACTAAACAGCTTATTGCTATTCTCGTATTCCTGCTGTTTGATGTATGCATCAGATGATTGTGTTAATGATTGCTCTTTCCCATAAACCTTCTGATATATTTTAAGGTCACGGAACCCATACAGAAACTCGGTCACCTCAGTTGATAAATCGCCTCTTTTTTCCCGTACATTATAGTCGATTTTCAGCTGTCTTAATGCAAAATATGCCGGTACGATAAATACGGTCAACAACAGCCCTGCAACGAGGACTAGTGCCACATAAATGGAAAAGAACATTGTAAACAGGATTGTACTTATAAATACAAGCACTAACACAATCGGGGGATAGAAGACCCGAAGGAAGAAATTTTGCAGTGTTTCAATGTCACCGACAATCCGGGATAGGAGATCACCACTTCTATACCTTTGAAAAATCCCGGGAGCTAATGGCTCGAGTTTACTAAAAAACACCTCACGTAAATTACTTAAAATCGTAAATGTCGCCCGATGAGAAAAATAGCGTTCCGCATACCGGGCAAATGCTTTGGTAATCCCGAGCAATTTAACAGCTGAAGTTAGAATGATCAGTGTATAGAAGGGAGGGGTCAAAGCGGATTTTGAAATAAGAAAGCCGCTTGCTGCGAAAAGGCCGACTGCAGTTATCCCCGCTAAAAATCCAAATATTATCGAATAAAGAATGTCCTTTTTCTCTGTCATCGTTAACTTCATAATTTCGGCTAAATCTTTCATTCAGTCTTCACTCCCCGCTGTACAGATACCATTTTTTGATATTCAGGGGTTGTCTTGATCAGTTCGTTGTGGGTTCCTTCTGCTATCAGTCTGCCATTTTCCAGAAAGAAAATCTTATCAGCATTTTTGATTGTATGCAGACGATGAGCCACTGTAATGACTGTTGCGTTTTGTTCCAATTGTTTCATAGATGATTGCAGGACGCGCTCGGTTTCAAGGTCTAGTCCTGTCGTCGGTTCGTCAAATAGTATGACAGCAGGCTGTTTTAGAAATGCCCGGGCCAGTGCCAGCCGCTGCATTTCACCGCCTGAAAGTCCGCGTCCTGCTTCACCGACCGGAGTATCGTATCCTTTGTCCAAAGTTTGGATCATGCCGGATAGGCCAGCCTGTTCAGCAGCATGTGCAATTTGAAAGCGGCTGGCATTGGCGTCACCGCCAATAGCAATGTTTTCTGCGATTGTCCCTGAAAAAATATAAGGCTGCTGTGAAATATAACTCAGGTGGTCAAACCAATCACTTTCAATATAATGTGATAGTGGTTTTTCACCCACGATAACCTTTCCATCTGAAGGAGGGAGGAGGCCTGCAATCAGATGCAGCAAAGTCGTTTTTCCGGATCCGCTGCGGCCGGCAATGGCAATCTGTCCGCATCGTGGGATGTCTGAAGTGATGTCGTATAATGAAAATTGGCCCTCACCATAGTTAAAGCTGACATGATCGAGTCGGATTGCAGCAGGCATTATTTCAACAGGCAAACGCCTGCTTCCCCATTGAACTTGCTGCTCTGAACGATTCAATTCCTCTGTTACTTTTCTGGCTGCACCCATGCTCCCCCGGCCGCTGTGAAATGCACTGCCCAGGTCCTTAAGCATGGAGTAGAATTCGGGTGCAAGCACAAGCAGGAAGAAAGCCGTAAAAAATGAAATCTGTTCATAAATAATGAGTTGGATAGCAAGTTCAAGCGCCACAATTCCGATACTAAGCATTGAGATCAGTTCCAGCATAAATGAGGACATAAAAGCGATTTTTAGTATTTCCATTGTCGCATCCCGAAAACTCAGACTGCTTTTCCGGATGTCCTCCTGCTGCTCTTTTGCACGTCCAAATAATTTAAGGGTGGTAAGCCCCTGCAACTTATCAAGGAAACTGCCAGAGAATGCTGACAGTTTTTTCTGCTGTTCTTCCGATTTGTTTTTTGTCTGCATGCCGATGATTACCATGAAAATGGGAATAAATGGGGCTGTCATGATCATAATCAGCCCCGTATTGACGTGCTGTGTGAAAACAGTCATTAGAATAACTATCGGAATGATTGATGTTTTGATCAGCTGTGGGATATAGTCACTGAAATAGCTGTCCATTTCATCGACAGCATCCAGCACGACACTAACCTTGCCGCCTGATTGACCTTCTAGTGACTGTTTGACCGGTGCTTTTGCAAACTTATGCAGCAATGCTTTTCGGTACGTTCTTTTGACGTTTGCCGCCATTCTGATACCGATTTGGCCGTTTGCATATGTTGCGGCAGTTCTAAGCAAAAGGATGATGAATAATCCCAGGAGCATCCATATGATGCCGGAAAAACCTTGCTGCTTTAAAAATATTCGGTCGACAATCGTCACTAGAAAATATGCTTGTAGGATCACGGTTACGGCTGTTATGACAGACAGAATAAACAGCGCAAGCATTTGCTGTTTATATCTGATTGCTATATTTCTTAAGCTGTCCATAGCTCCTCAGTCCTCCAGGAATGGCATCTGTCTATAAGAGGTTGTTCAAAAAGTCCGGTAAAAATGACACTGGCTTGTTTCTCCGCGGCTCATGTATATAAAAGCATACATTTTGCTCCTTGGAAAAGAAAGGCACTAATGCTCGCGTGCGATGTAAATTCAGGGAAGCTTTTCTTGTGCTCGAAACTGCGCCACCTCGAACTTCTCGGTCCTTTTTTCCCCGCATCTAACGGTCAGTAACCCGCCAAACAACGGCGGCTAACTGACCTTAAATGCCCGATTTTGTTCAACTAACATTCAGCGGAGAAAATCATCCCGCTGAATGAAGTTTCACTTTATCCTCCTTTTTGAACTCGCACTATCAGTTATTATTTTTTACCTTTGACATAGTCAGCGTTAAATAAAAACAATCTCATTAATAAAATCAATGAAGGAATTAGAAGCAGCAGGCCGCCTATAAACGCAATAACAAGTGCTATTCCCATTGATTCATGTGTGGCACTTTCATGAATGGAAATAAAGGGATCAAGTATATACGGATAGTGACCGATGCCATAGCCAAAAAAGGCGAAAAAATATTGCAGCATGACACTAATAAATGCGATTCCGTAATATTTGCCCCGGTAAAGCAGCCAAGCGGCGATCATGAAAAATCCGACTGACAGACCGAACATCCACCACAAATCCAGCATGTTTTCATAGTGTCTTTCATTGTGCTGACTCAAAAAGATAAATGTTGTCAGAGCGGCGATAATTGACGGTGTGCTCCAAAATAATGCAAAATTACGGACCAGTCTTAATGCCGGGTTATCTTGGGCACGTGCCGCGTAAAACGCCAAGAATGTCGCACTGATAAATAATACGGACACAATTGCTAACGCAACAATGCTCCATGATAGCGGGCTTGTGAACAATTCCAGATACCGCAGTGATACAACACCATTTTCTTCCACAATAAATCCGCCTTCAGATAATGTTAAAGCAACCGATAAAGAGGCCGGAATTAAAAGGCCGGTGGCGCCATACAAAAACATATAAACCGTACTTTGTTTGGATCCGTAATTTTCAAATGCATAGAACGAACCGCGTATTGCCAGCAAAATGATGGCAATGCTGCCCGGCACCAATAATGCCGTCCCATAGTAATAAGCCGATTCGGGGAAGAATCCGACAATACCGACAAAGAAGAAAACGAAAAAGACGTTCGTCACTTCCCATACAGGTGACAGGTAACGTGCTATCAGCTTATTAACCACATGATCCTGTTTCGTGATTTTTGCATAAAACGCGAAGAATCCGGCTCCGAAATCAATTGACGCTACAATCAGATAACCATAGAGGAAAATCCATAAAACAGAAATGCCAATGATCTCATAGCTCATGATTTATCCCCCTTTTCAACCGATGGATACTGCTTTTCCAATTCTTCCTCAGCCGGATTGTCCCGAAATACCTTACGCAATGTAATGACACACAATGTACCCAATACAATGTATAAGGCGAGGAAAAGGATAAACATCAGACCGATATAAGGGGAGGAGGTTGCAGCTTCTTCAACCGTCATATAGCCCCGTATAATCCATGGCTGCCGGCCTTCTTCGGCGTAAATCCAGCCGAATTCAACCGCAAGCATCGCCAGCGGACCGCTCAGTACAATAAGTGATAGCATGCCTTTATTATGTTCATTGCGTTTTTTCATTTTACTTAACATGAAGTACAGCAAGGCAACACCAGGCAGTAAGAAACCAATGGTTACCATCAAATCAAACATGTAATGCACCCAAAGCGGCGGCCACATCTTCTTGGGAACTTCTTCAAGTCCCGTCACCTCGGCATTGAAATCGCCATGCGCCAGAAAGCTTAAGAAATTGGGTATGCGAATTTCACCGATTGCTTCGTGTGCATCATTAAGCCACCCAAACAGGATTAGATCGGCACCTTCTTCTGTTTCAAAGTGCCATTCTGCTGCTGCAAGCTTTTCCGGTTGGTGTGACGCCAGGAACTTAGCGGATGAATCACCTGCTATTGCCGTTATAACGGCAAAGATAAACGTCAATGTCAGCGTTAGCTTCAACGCTTTCCTGTAGTAGTCGGTTGCCCGCTTTTTCAGAATCATGAATGCCGTAATGGCCGCGAGGATAGCCGCACATGTCAGATAAGCAGAGCTCAAAACATGGAAGACTTTTGTTGGGGTTGCCGGATTCAGCATGGCTGCAAGTGGGTTGACGGCTGCAAACGTTCCATTTTCCACGGCAAAGCCATCCGGCGTGTTCATAAACGCATTGACAGTTGTTATAAATACAGCAGAAAAGCCGCCGCCAATGATAATCGGAAGGGAAAACAGCCAATGAATATACCCATTTTTAAATCGATCCCATGTGTATAAGTAGATCCCCAGGAAGATTGCTTCAAAGAAAAAGGCAAAGACTTCCATAAACAGCGGCAAGCTGATCACGTTTCCTGCCACTTGCATGAAATTCGGCCATACCAGCGACAACTGCAATCCAATGGCAGTCCCGGTCACGACACCAACAGCCACAGTTATAACAAATCCGCGGGTCCAGCGCCTCGCCAGAAGACGATAATGCGGGTCTTTCTTTTTAATTCCGATAAATTCGGCAGCTGAAATCATCAGCGGGACACCTACACCAAGGGTAGCGAAAATAATATGAAAACCGAGTGTCATGGCGGTGAGCAGTCTGCTCATCAGGACGGTATCTAATTCCAACATTGCTGATCCTCCCTAACTGGAATCCGTTGTATATAATAATTAATCATTTTCATAGAACTTTTTACGTCTAGCCTTCCCTGCACCTCCAGTATAAATCATAGTAATGGAACGATATACTTTTATCTGTGACAACCACTTGAAAACTTTGTAGCAAAACAGTTAACATTAGCCGAAAGATGCCGGATTTCTTATTGTGTGGTAGACTATGAACAAATATATTGCAGTATGGGGGAACTGGTATGAAACGAGACTATGCAGTAATTGGTTTAGGCCGTTTCGGCGGCAGTATTTGCAAAGAACTCGGTCAGGAAGGTATGCAGGTATTGGCCATCGATTCGGATGAGGATAAAATTAATGAATTTAAAAATATTGCCTCACATGCAGTTGTCGCTAACTCTACAGATGAAGCGACGTTAAAGGAATTAGGCATCAAAAACATTGATCATGTGATTGTCGCAATTGGTGATAATATACAGGCAAGTATTTTAACAACTGTGGTTTTAACTGACCTTGGAATAAAAAGAATAACCGTAAAAGCACAAAATGATTACCACGAAAAAATTTTGAATCGAATCGGTGCTAATCAGGTTGTCCATCCTGAACGGGATATGGGCAAGCGGATTGCACATAACATTATCTCTAACAATATTCTTGATTATCTCGAGCTATCAGATGATCATAGTATCGTCGAAGTGAAAGCCGGTGAAAAGATGGGCGGTGAAACGTTAACTGATCTGGACATCCGAGCGGAATACGGGTGTAACGTTGTTGCCATCAAACGTGACAATACAATTAATGTATCACCGGCAGCTGATGAAATGATCAGACAAGAAGATATCCTTATCGTGATTGGAGCAGATAAGGATATATCCAGATTTGAAAAACACCTTGTCATAGACCGGCAGTAACATCTGCAGTCAGTTTGAAACTAAAAAGACGGCATGAAAACATTAATGTTTTTCATGCCGCCTTTTTATTATAATAGTATTAACAGCCAGTCTTTACATCATACTTCCAAACATCATACTTCCATGATGATTGGCAGAATCATTGGTCTGCGTTTTGTTTTTTCAAAGAGGAATGGTGCAATTGTATCGGTTATTTCATTCTTAATTTCTGACCATTGACTGGTTCTGCGTTCCATCACTTTATCCAGATGTTTTGCAACAAGTTTCTGAGCCTCATTGATCAGGTCCTCTGATTCGCGCATGTATACAAATCCACGGGAAATGATATCGGGTCCGGATGCAACCTTGAACTCTTTCATGTTAATGGTGACGACAACCATGACAAGCCCTTCTTCGGATAGAATACGGCGGTCACGAAGCACAATATTGCCTATGTCGCCAATACCTTTTCCATCAACGTAGATAGAACCTGATGGGATTTTTCCTGCAATCATTGCATTATCATTGCCCAGCGCAAGAACATCCCCGTTATCCATTATAAACGAATTTGTCGGGTCTATTCCGCACGCTTCACCAAGTTTAAGATGCTCTTTCAGCATACGGTATTCACCGTGGATCGGCATGAAATATTTCGGTTTCATAAGTCTGAGCATTAATTTTTGTTCATCCTGACTGCCATGCCCCGATGTGTGAATATCACTTAACGGGCCATGGATGACATCTGCCCCGGCGCGATACAATTTATTAATCGTCCGGCTGACGCTCACCGTATTTCCAGGGATTGGTGATGATGAGAATACGACCTTATCACCAGGGATAATCTGTATTTGACGGTGGGTACCATTTGCGATTCGTGACAAAGCTGCCATCGGTTCACCCTGAGACCCTGTACAAAGAATTGTTACTTTATGAGCAGGAAGACGGCTGATCTGGTTCGCTTCAATGAAGGTATCTTTAGGTGCCTGGATATATCCAAGCTCCTGACCGATACGGATGGACGATTCCATACTGCGGCCAAATACAGCAATTTTACGATCATGTTTGATGGCTGCTTCAACTACCTGCTGCAGACGGTAGATATTCGAGGCAAACGTTGCAAAAATCAATCGTCCTTCAACTTTGCTGAAAATGTCATGGATGTTTTCTCCGACTACCCGTTCGGACATTGTAAACCCTGGCACTTCGCTGTTTGTACTGTCTGATAGCAGGCAAAGCACGCCTTCTTTGCCGATCTCAGCCATTTTGGTTAAGTTTGCAGGGTCGCCTACAGGAGTGAAATCAAACTTGAAATCACCGGTATGAACGATATTTCCCGGTGGTGTTTTAACGACGATACCATATGAATCAGGAATACTGTGTGTTGTTCTGAAAAAGGAAACCGACGTCTTACGGAATTTTATAATATCATCTTCTTGAATCGTGTTCAGTTTCGCATTCCGCAAGAGGCCATGTTCCTCTAATTTGTTTCGGATTAAACCAAGTGCAAGTTTTCCGGCATATATAGGCACATTTATTTCGCGCAGCAGATAGGGAATCCCTCCGATATGATCCTCATGCCCGTGCGTTATAAATAATCCTTTTATTTTGTCCTGGTTTTGAGTCAGGTAGGTGTAATCCGGGATGACGTAATCGATTCCAAGTAATTCGTCTTCCGGAAATTTAATTCCGGCATCGACAAGGACGATTTCATCCTGGAACTGGATTCCATACGTGTTTTTCCCGATTTCACCAAGTCCGCCTAACGCAAAAACCGCTGTCTGATCATTTTTAACAAATTTCATTCTGTCAGACGGTCTCCAGTTTAAAATGCTCGGATTTCTTCTCATAAGCTAAATGTGCATCATCCAGCATCTGGATATATTCAATATTATAGTTGCGGCCGGAAAGTTTATTTCTTACATCTCTTTCGGAGTCACCTTCTACATAAAGGCTTTTTGTTCGTTCACGTACAGGTATTTCATCAGGGAGTTCCTGATATAAAACTTTAAAAACCATTATTATCTCTCCTAACAATTCGATTCTTTTTGGTTACATATGTTTCGTTCCGTATTCCTGTTCAATCTGGTATAACATTAATGATTTCAAAATAGCTGATGACAGGGCAGCCCAAAGATGGGCTCCGCCGTCCCTTTTTACAGTAGGTCTGTAGGCTTTTTGCAACATAATTGCCTCTCGTCTTTCCTGCATGATTGGTTTACTCAGGGTAGTCCTTTTTAAAGGTTGTAGGTACACGTCCTCTGCCCAGAAAATCTTTCAAGCGTTTTTTCAGCTTTTCTCTCAGGCGCTTCAACATGAGATAAGCATCTCCTTTCAGTTGTTAAAGAAAAGCAATAAAAACGTTCGCCGATCCAATCCCTCTTAACTATAGTATAATACGGTTGGCGTTATTTTGAAATAAAAACACTGTATTTGTTTCAAAAAAGATGTGCCTTTTGATGTTACAGATACCTTCAACGTAAGCTGTTAACACTTATTGTAGGCTTATAAAATAAAATTATGCAGGAACCTAAGATTATAGATTCCTGCATCATTTCCACTACCCGACTGATTTTGAATTTTGCGGAATGGCAAATGGGTTCTCAGTATTGATATGATCATAGAACATGACGCCGTTTAGATGATCGATTTCGTGCTGCACAACGATGGCGGCATAATCCCGCAAACGTAATTTCAATTCGTTGCCATCCAGTCCGATAGCTTTAACAGTGACCCGGGCGTTTCGTGGGACATAGCCTTCCACTTCCCGATCGACCGAAAGACAGCCTTCCCCGACCGAGAGATATGCCTGTTCGACCGAATGACTGACGATTTTAGGATTAATCAACCCGTAACTGTAGAGTTTCCCTTTTGAATCCTCAAAGTGCACAGCGCACATGCGTTTATTGATGCCCAGCTGCGGTGCAGCTAATCCAACACCGGGTCTCAATTTATATTCTTCTGCCAGTTTTTCATCCTGACTGTTTTTGACAAATGTCAGCATCTCATTTAATAGCTGTATATCTTCATCAGAGGGAGGAATGGATACTTCCTCGGTTTTTTCGCGTAATGATGGATGTCCCTCTCGGACGATATCCTCCATAGTTATCATTGTTGACACTCCTTGCTTAATCTTTCCTCATTGGCCGTTATATGCGGTGTAACCGCATTTTAACATATTATGTTTGTGAGTATTATAAATTTGCTGTCGGACAGGTAAAAATTTTCAAAAGTAATTCGATGTAAGAACTGATATGTTATACTATTATAGAAATTTCGCAGCAGAACCGGGGGAGGCAATAAAAGTGGTATCGAAAAAGTCTTTATTTGTCAGTTTATTAATTCTTATGATTGTTCTATCCGCCTGTAGTGGTACAGCGCCCTCTGAAAAAATTTATAATCATTTGGAAAAAGCTGTTGAACTTGAACAATCGTTTGAAGAACAGCAAGATCCAATTGTTGAACTCGAACAGGAAGAACAGAAAATATACAGCCAGATTATTGATTTGAGTATGGAAGATTTCGATAAAATTAAAGAACTGTCCGACAAAGCACTTGATAATATTCAAAAGCGAAAGGAAAAAATAGATTCGGAAAAAGAAAGTATTGATTCATCTAAAGAAGAATTTGCAAATATTGAAGATTTGGTTGGAGACTTGGAAGAAGGGGCTGCCCGCAAAAACGCTGATGACATGTACAATGTCATGATGGACCGTTATGATGCATATGGTAAACTTCATGAAGCGTATGTCAATTCGCTCAATTTGGAAGAGGAATTATATACAATGCTGAAGAAGGAAGATCTGAAGCAGGAAACGTTGTCAGAACATATTACAAAGCTGAATGACAGTTATCAGAATGTCATTGATGCAAATAAATCGTTCAATGAACTGACAACCGAGTACAACGCTTTAAAAAAGGAATTTTATAAAGTCGCCGGAATTGAGGTGGAATACGAAGACAACGAATCACAGGAGAAGAAAAACAATAAAGACAAATCAGCCGAATCGGACGAGGGATCAGGTGAATAAGTCACCTGGTTCCTTTTTTTAGCAGTTAAGAAAGTATATAAATTCTTTCTTACTGCATAAGTGCAACTAGGCTTTCGCCCTTAATGCTTAGCGATAAGCCAAGTTTTCTAATGACCTTTAAGAATTGAAATAGCCAACATTATGAAAAATATGATGTGACAGCCTTTTGGTGAACCAAAGTTGTACTGGTACAGTTTAGTCACATCATTATAACAGAAGATCTTCTAGGTAAGCTAAAAACGGGTGTAACCGCTATCATCCTTGGGAAAAAATAAAAAAACTGAACAAAACGATTGACCAAATGGACATAGGTGGGCTAAACTTTAAACTGAATTAAAAATTGTACCATTAATTTTTGCTTTTGAAATGTAACAGTTTAATTGCCTTTGTCTTGCTTGGATTATTCTTCTTAAGGAAAGGGAATACGTTTTAGAGCAAATAGGTGCAGATTTTCTCATATTTCGGGAAGACTGGATAAGAATATAAACAGTTAATCAGAAAGGAAGAGGTGACCATTTTGAAAGACATACTTGAAAATATTGAAAGTCAGTTCGAAATGTTCCAGGTTCTTGATGAAAATGGTGAAATAGTGAATAAGGACTGGGTGCCTGATCTTTCAGACGATGATTTGAAGGAACTGATGCGCCGAATGATTTATACAAGAGTGCTTGACCAGCGTTCAATCGCACTAAACCGTCAGGGGCGTTTGGGATTTTATGCACCCACAGCAGGACAGGAAGCTTCTCAATTGGGAAGTCATTTTGCTTTGGAGGAAGATGATTTTCTCCTGCCAGCATATCGGGATGTCCCACAGCTGATTTGGCATGGTCTTCCATTGTATCAGGCGTTCCTGTTTTCCCGGGGACACTTTCATGGCAATCAATTCCCGGAAGGTGTAAATGGCCTGAGCCCACAAATAATTATCGGGGCACAAATTACACAGGCAGCTGGTGTTGCACTAGGGCTTAAAAAGCGTGGCAAAAAAGCAGTTGCTGTTACATACACCGGTGACGGCGGAACTTCACAGGGTGATTTCTATGAAGGATTAAATTTCGCCGGTGTTTACAGCGCACCAGCAATCTTCTTTGTGCAAAATAATCAATTTGCCATTTCTGTTCCGGTTGAAATGCAGACAAATGCTGAGACATTGGCGCAAAAAGGTATAGCTGCAGGTGTTCCAAGCTATCTCGTCGACGGTATGGATGTTTTAGCCGTTTATGCCGCTACTAAAAAGGCGCGCAAACTTGCTGTGGACGGCAATGGTCCAACGCTGATTGAAACCATGACGTACCGTTATGGCCCGCATACCATGGCCGGGGACGATCCGACGCGCTATCGTACGGAAGATATGACAAATGAATGGGAGAAAAAAGACCCGATTGTCCGTTTCCGTAAGTATCTTGAAGGAAAAGATCTGTGGTCGGAAGATGAAGAAAATAAAATAATTGAAGACGCCAAAGATGATATTAAAAAAGCTATTAAACAAGCTGATGATTATCCTAAACAAAACGTTACTGACTTGATTGATATCATGCACGACGAACTTCCAAACAATCTGCAGGAGCAAATGGAAGAATACAAAGAAAAGGAGTCGAAGTAAATCATGGCACAAAAAACAATGATTCAGGCTATCACTGATGCAATGCATCATGAATTAAAAAATGATGAAAATGTGCTTGTGTTCGGTGAAGATGTCGGCCAAAATGGTGGCGTATTCCGTGCTACAGAAGGATTACAGGATGAATTCGGGGAAGATCGTGTATTTGACACGCCGCTAGCTGAATCAGGGATCGGCGGGCTGGCACTTGGGCTTGCAGTGCAGGGTTTCCGTCCGGTGCCGGAAATACAATTCATCGGCTTTACGTATGAAGCAATGGACGCTATTAACGGTCAGATAGCACGGATGCGCTATCGGTCCGGCAGCAGTAAGTCCGCCCCGATTACCATTCGGACGCCTTTTGGCGGCGGTGTGCATACGCCGGAACTGCATGCGGACTCTTTGGAAGGTCTCATTGCACAGCAGCCGGGCATCAGAGTTGTTATACCTTCGACTCCATATGATGCCAAAGGTTTGCTGATTTCATCGATCCGCAACAACGATCCGGTATTCTTTATGGAACATATGAAACTTTACCGTTCTTTCCGGGGTGATGTACCGGATGAAGACTACACGGTGGATCTTGATAAAGCGGATATAAAACGCGATGGGAAGGACGTTACAATCATTGGCTATGGTGCGATGGTCCATACCGCGTTAAAAGCTGCAGATGAGCTGGAGAAAGATAACATTGAGGCGGAAGTGGTTGACTTGCGCACGGTATCGCCGGTTGATATGGAAACAATTGTTGAGTCGGTGAAAAAGACTAATCGTGTGGTTGTCTTGCAGGAGGCGCAGCGCCAGGCTGGTGTCGCTGCACATGTGATTTCTGAAATTCAGGAACGTGCTATCCTTCACTTGGAAGCACCGATTCTGCGCGTAACGGCACCCGATACCGTTTATCCATTTTCCCAGGCAGAAGAAGTATGGCTGCCAACGCATAAAGACGTAGTAGATAAGGTAAATGAAGTCATTAATTTTTAATGAATGATTGGAGGTCGTAATTATGGCATATAACTTTAAACTGCCTGATATCGGTGAGGGAATACATGAAGGCGAAATCGCCAAGTGGTTCGTTAAAGAAGGCGATGAGGTTCAGGAAGACGACGTGATTTGTGAGGTACAGAATGATAAATCTGTTGTTGAAATCCCGTCTCCGGTTGAAGGTACTGTAACAAAAGTCCATGTAGATGAAGGCGAAGTTGCTGTTGTAGGCAACACACTTATCTCGTTTGATGCGGAAGGTTATGAATCCGATGACGAGGAAGAGGATGAAACCGAACAGGAAACCGAAAAAACTGAAGGATCATCAGATTCGGATAAAGAAACTGAGACCGATGAAGGTGAAGAGGAAAGCGATGAACAAGAATCGGGGAATAGCGATCAAACATCTTCTGATGATAAACGTGTCATTGCCATGCCGTCAGTGCGCAAATATGCTCGTGAAAACGATGTGAATATTCAGGATGTACAGGGTTCCGGCAAGAACGGCCGAATCTTAAAAGACGATGTTGACAGTTACTTGAGCGGTGATCAGGAAGCTGAACAGCCGGTTGAAGCAGATGAAGAGACACAAGAGCCGGCAGCGGAGCAGACACCAAAAGGCGATTATCCTGAATCACGCGAGAAGATGAGCGGCATCCGCAAATCAATTGCCAAAGCAATGGTTAATTCCAAAACGAAAGCACCACATGTCACCCTGATGGACGAGGTTGATGTTACTGAGCTTGTGGCGCACAGGAAGAAATTTAAAGAAGTTGCCGCTGAGCAGGATATTAAATTGACTTATCTGCCTTATGTCGCAAAAGCACTGATTTCCGCATCGAAAAAATATCCGATCTTAAATGCTGCCGTGGATGATGAGACAGATGAGATCATTCATAAGCATTATTACAACATTGGTATTGCTGCAGATACGGACAGAGGCTTACTGGTTCCAGTTGTGAAAGACGCAGACCGTAAATCGATTTTCACCATCTCACAGGAAGTCAATGAATTGGCAGAAAAAGCGCGCAGTGGTAAACTATCACCTGAGGAGATGAAAGGTGCTTCCAATACGATTACAAATATTGGGTCAGCTGGCGGACAATGGTTCACACCGGTTCTTAACTACCCTGAAGCAGCCATTCTGGGAATCGGACGTATTCAGGAAAAACCGATTGTCCGGGACGGTGAGATTGTTGCAGCGCCAGTATTGGCAGTATCTCTAAGCTTTGATCATCGTATTGTAGACGGTGCAACTGGACAGTTGGCGCTCAATCAGATCAAGCGGTTGTTGAACGATCCACAACTAATTATGATGGAGGCGTAGATTATGGTAGTAGGAGATTTTCCAATTGAAACAGACACACTGGTTGTTGGAGCAGGACCTGGCGGCTATGTAGCTGCCATCCGTGCTGCTCAAACCGGTCAGAAAGTTACAATTGTAGAGAAGGGTGATTTGGGCGGTGTTTGTCTGAATGTCGGCTGTATCCCTTCAAAAGCACTGATAGAAGCCGGACACAAAGCACAATCCGCTCATGGCAACGAAGAACTCGGGATTACAACTGAAAATGTTTCGGTTGATTTTTCCAAAGTTCAGGAATGGAAAGGACAAGTCGTCAATAAACTGACGTCCGGTGTTGAAAGTCTGCTCAAAGGTAACAAAGTGGATATTGTGAAAGGTGAAGTCTACTTTGTCGATAAAAATACCGTCAGAGTAATGGACGAAAAAAATTCACAGTCATATACATTTAACAACTGTATCATTGGTACTGGTTCGACACCAATCGAAATTCCAAATTTCAAATTCTCAGACCGTGTATTGGACTCCACCGGCGCATTGAATCTTCAGGAGATTCCTGAAAAAATGGTCGTTGTCGGCGGCGGCTATATCGGAATTGAACTCGGTACTGCCTATGCCAATTTTGGAACCGAGGTAACGATTCTTGAAGGGACAAAAGAAATTCTCGGTACGTTTGAGAAACAGCTTAAACAGCCGGTTAAAAAAGGTCTGAAGAACAAAAATGTCAATGTTGTTACAAATGCAATGGCTAAAGGTGCCGAAGAATCAGATGACGGTGTGAAAGTGACCTATGAAGTTGACGGCAGTGAAGAAACGATTGAAGCAGATTATGTTCTTGTAACGGTCGGACGCCGTCCAAACACAGAAGAAATCGGACTTGAGCAAGTTGGCATCGAATTAGACGATAAGGGACTTATTAAAATTGATAAGCAATGCCGTACAAGTGTCGATAACATTTATGCCATCGGCGACATTGTTGAAGGGTTGCCGCTTGCACATAAGGCGTCTTATGAAGGAAAAGTAGCCGCAGAAGCAATCAACGGTGAAAAATCAGAAATTGATTATCTCGCCATGCCTTCTGTTGTCTTCTCTGACCCTGAGCTTGCCAGTGTCGGCTATACTGAGCAGGAGGCCAAAGATGCCGGTTATGAAGTGAAGGCATCCAAATTCCCATTTGGAGCAAACGGCCGTGCATTGTCACTGAATAATACAGATGGCTTTATAAAACTCATCACCAGAAAAGAAGATGGTTTGGTAATCGGCGCACAAGTAGCCGGGCCAAACGCAAGTGATGTCATTGCTGAAGTCGGTCTTGCTGTTGAAGCAGGCATGACTGCCGAAGACATTGCACTGACTGTTCATGCGCACCCAAGCTTAGGTGAAACAGTCATGGAAGCGGCCGACGTAGCATTGGGCACACCTATCCATACGATGTAAAAAAACAAAAACTATAACGCAGGTTAAAAGAAGACCAGACTAATAAGCCACGTCCAGTTATTATGGACGTGGCTTATTATGATACCTGGATTCATTGGATATGAATTCATGAAAAAGCTGTCCAGAATGGTTGTCTCATTCTGGACAGCTTTGTGATTATAATTCTTTTTCATCATCAGCATCAGGCAGTGTTTTCTTAAATCCTTCGCGTCGTCTCCTAAGTTCTTTCCGCTGATTTTCACGGAACTGCGGATCATGTTCGCGCTGTTTCCTTTCAATTCGCAAAATGTCATGTTCGCTTTTCAGCGCTTTGAGGAGTGAAATGCACATAAAAATCATTAAAATCGCAAACGGGAATGCTGCAATTAGCATGGCCATTTGGATTGCTGTCAACCCGCCGGACCATAATAGCACCGCAGCGGTTCCGGCAAGGACAATCCCCCAGATAATCTTTACGCCAGTGCCTGGGTTTAACCTGCCTCCTGTTGTCAGCATGCCAAGCACAAATGTACCGGAATCGGCTGAAGTAACGAAGAAAGATGCAATCAAGAGCACTGCGATACCCATAACGACAGCTGCCATAGGCTGTGATTCAAGAAATGCAAATAACGCTACTTCATTGCCCGCCTCGTTCATTAATTGATGGATAATGCCGCCTTGAGCTTGATCCATTTCCAATCCGGCAATACCGAAAACGGAAAACCAGAAGGCACTGAATATTACCGGAATTAAAGTTACCCCGATGACAAATTCACGAATCGTCCTTCCTCTGGAAACCCGGGCAATAAAGGTTCCGACAAATGGCGACCAGCCGATCCACCAAGCCCAGTAGAAGAGTGTCCATGAATTAAGGAACTCTCTGTCACCGGTAAAGGTATTCATCCCCAGCGTCATGTTGGGAAGGTTTTGCATATAATTACCCATCGTTGTTGTAAATGACTCGACCATCCGTACAGAGTTACCGAGAATGAATACAAAGAGCATCAATGCGACGGCAAGAACAATATTTGTCCAGCTCAGGTAGCGGATACCTCGGTTAATCCCTGTAGAAGCAGAAAGCATAAATAATATGGTGATAACGAAAATAACGATCAAATTGGTTATCAGGTTATTTGGAATGCCTTCAAAGGTATAGTTCAAACCTGCTGTAATCTGTGTAGCACCAAGTCCAAGCGATGTTGCAATACCAAATACAGTAGCAAAAACGGCCAGTGTATCAATAGCAACCCCCAAGGCGCCTTTAGACCGATCACCTATCAGCGGTGCAAAAGCGGAACTGATCAAAGCAGGAGCCCGGTGGCGGAATTTAAAATAAGCAAGTGCCAATGCAAGCACCGCATATGTAGCCCATGGATGGAATCCCCAGTGGAATAAGGTGTACTGCATGGACTCTTCCGCAGCTGCTATCGTTTCAGGATCAGCAGAAGGAGGGGAATAATAATGTGTTACAGGTTCAGTCACACCATAGAATACGAGACCAACCCCCATACCGGCGGTGAACAAAAATGCAAACCAGGTAAAGTAACTGTACTCTGGTTTATCATCAGGCTTTCCAAGCTTGATTCTTCCATAAGGCCCGAAGATCAAATATAATGCAAGTACAACAAATCCTGTCATAACCATCAAATAAAACCAGCCAAATGTTTTCGAAATAAAACTGTCGACTATGCCTAATACATAACCCACATTATCAGGGAAAAAAGCTCCCCAAATAATAAATACAGATATTAACGGAATAGATACCCAAAAAACAGATGTAATCGTTTTGGATTTAATAATAAAACCTCCCTACACTATTTTGTCAAAACTCTTATAGTATAACATGAAGAGACAACATGTCAATTTTTTTCGACATTATGTCTTTGGGAAACCCCAAACTTAAGTCTGCTGCATCTATAAGTACCTCTCACTGATTTGTTTGAGATCAGACTCCAATGTGCACCTCCTCTTTATTCATTCTACGTTGGCATCGCAACTTTATTTCACCCTTATTTCTTATAACATTTACGATGGCCTTAGGTAAAATAATCTACCTGCAGTACTTTTTATTGTTTTGCCTGCACTATTTGTCAAAAATTTCACGGCAATCCTAGTTCCTGTATATTTCTTACGTTTCAACAATTTTCGATATAAGATACGCTTAGTTTGTCCCAGTTGGTAAATAATAACCGCCACCTCCAAATGTTTGCAGCACCCGGGAGCGCCTTGCCCCTATGATAAAAATGACTAAAGCTTCTACAAGCCCTGAAATAAACCCAAAAGTCAGTGGTTTCTCCTGTATTTAAAGGCTAATGGCACACTGTTAACTTATACCCAGATAATAATTATATAAACAAAAAGACATAGTCAATCTGGTCTTCCTTGCTATATAATGAAAGCAGCCGTAGGGAGTATAAGGAGGACAAGCCATTGAAGAACATAATTTGGGTTTTATTTGCCACAGCTCTTCTTATGACTGCTTGTGCAGAGGAAACAACAGATAAAGGAAAAGCCGGGGAGGTTACGGACAAGGAAAGAACAGAAGAACCAGCAGAAGATACCTCCAATGCCAATAAGAATGAGTCTGAAGATGGCAACAAAGAAAGGAAGCAGCCAAACCAGAATGGAACGGCCCAGGAAGAGGTAATAGAACCGGAATATAAAATCGATGAAAATTCTTCAGTAGTACCAATCAATAAGGAAGGCAATGAAAAAGTAGTATTACTGACAATCGATGATGTACCTGATGGCCATGCTTTGAATATGGCAAAAACGTTAAAAAATTTGAACGCAGGCGCAATATTTTTCGTTAATGGCCATTTTTTGGAGACCTCTGAGGATAAGGAAACACTGCGGCAAATTCATGATATGGGATTTGAAATTGGTAATCATACATATAATCACGTATACTTGCCTGACGCGTCAACCAAGGAGCAAGAAGAGGAAATTGTCGGTCTCAATGATAAGATTGAAGATATCATTGGAAAGCGGCCTCAATTCTTCAGGGCGCCAAACGGTGCCAATACTGACTTCACGAAGCAGCTTGCCAAAGAAGAAGAGATGGTTACGATGAATTGGACATACGGCTATGATTATTTTGAACCATATATGGATGCCGAAAAGCTTACCAAAGCTATGGTTACGGGTAAAGGCCCGGAAGTTGATGTTCCTTACAGCTTACTGAAACCGGGTGCCAATCTGCTAATGCATGACCGCGAATGGACTGCGAAAGCGTTAGAAGATATTGTAGCCGGACTCCGTGACAAAGGATATGAAATAGTAGATCCCGATTCGATTCAGACCATCGATTAAAGTAAAATTTTCAACGATACAGTTCGGATTTTTTTCATGAACACCTTTATCCGAACCTTGTTTCATATGCACGGAAACTTAATTTTTTTAATATGATATACTAATTTATAATTGACGCACCTATTATGTCATACTATAATGTAAATATCATAACCAAATGTACGAAAAGGGGATGTGACAAGTGGGTACTATTGTATGTCAGGATTGTCAGGATGTTATCGGGCATTTCAATGATGAAAAAGTGACGACATTTTATGGAACTTGTCAAACATGCGAACAAAAATGAATTCGTTTTCAGTTACAAGCTGTAGGTACTCTTACAGCTTTTTTCTTTTGGCAGTTAAAAGCTTTCTTACTGAATAAGTTCAACTTAGGTTTATCACCATTATAGCTTGGCGATAAGCCAATTTTTTCAATCATTCATCGGTTATATTAGCCATTATTTATTATAATTGATATGATAAAAGAAAAGGCAAGGGGGATTCACGCATGAAGTGGGAGACTGAGATAACAAAACTGTTACATATTGATTATCCGATTGTTCAGGGGGGGCTTGCTTATCTTGCTTATGCAGATCTGGCAGCTGCTGTTTCCAACGCCGGAGGTCTTGGGCAGATTACGGCTATGAGTCTTGGCAGCCCGGAAGCGTTACGTGCTGAAATTCGAAAAGTGAAGACGATGACAGACAAGCCGTTTGGTGTGAATTTTGCCATCGGTCAGCACGGCAGATCATATGAGCATATGGTACAAGTGGCAATTGATGAGGAAGTACCGGTTATATCTGTAACAGGCGGAAATCCGAAAGGCGTACTAGATCTGGTAAAAGATTATCCCATCAAAAAACTTGTGCTGACAGCAGCACGGAGACAAGCTGAAAAAGCCGAAGAACTCGGGGCAGATGCAGTCATGGTTGTCGGACAAGAAGGTGGTGGTCATCTTGGTCGTGGTGATGTCGGAACATTCGTGCTGACGCCGCAGGTTGCTGATTCAGTATCCATTCCAGTTATTGCCTCAGGCGGCATCGTGGATGGGCGCGGTATGATGGCGGTGCTTGCACTTGGAGCAGAAGGGATTGAAATGGGCACAAGGTTTATTGCCACCAAAGAATGTGTTGACGCACATGAGAAATATAAACAGGCATTGCTTGATGCAGATGAGAATGCAACGGTTGTAATCAAGCGTTCACTCGGGACACCTGCCCGTGCATTAAAAAATCCATGGACAGATGAAATATTGGAACTTGAAAAGCAATATGGCGATTATGAGTCACTGAAAACACATATCAGCGGTGAAGCAAACAAGCAGTATATTTATAATGGGGAAGAGTCATCGGGATTCGGCTGGGCAGGTCAGGGCGCTGCAAGGATCCGGACCATTCCGAACGTAAAAGAGCTGATTGATTCGATGGTGGATGAAGCCGCGGATATACGCAGAAAATGGTCTTGAATGAGGTGAATAACAACCATGAGCTACCATTATCCATTGGATGATACATGGTCGAAACAGGAAGTCATAGACGTCGTTAATTTTTTTTCGTTAGTGGAACAAGCTTACGAAAAACAGGTGAAACGAAACGATTTTCTGGCAGCATACCGTAAGTTCAAACAGGTTGTTCCGGCAAAAAGTGAGGAAAAGACTTATTTCAGAGAATTTGAGCAAGCTTCCGGATATGCCAGCTTTCCGGTTGTCAAGAAGGCCCGGAACAGTGATCAGCAGACAATTAAAATGAGCTAAGAAAAAGAGGTCGGGACAAAAGGAATTTAAGGTAAAGAAAAATCCGAATGATGATTCAAATTTCTTCAGATCGTTATCGAATCAGTTCGGATTTTCCTTTTTATTTAAAATGGGGTTTCGCGTAGACCAGCGAAGGAAAGCGGAGTATTTTTCCGAAGCGGTCGTTAAAACATATACCTGCATTTTACTAGAATCTCCCGGCTATCGATCGTTTTAGTGTTGAGCATTTTAGTTTTGTCCCGCTCCTTTTTTCCAAGTGAAAACAGTATAGAATTGGCGGCAATTATCTTGTTTACAAGGAAGCGCCGAGCTCGGATCAAGTATTAAAGCTGCAGCGCATCTCCCTCCATGTAACTTGTGATGTTATCCCATCGAGATTTTGTAAAGGGGGGCAAGTGTTTCAAATGTGTTCTTGGCTTCTTTTAAAAATGCTTCGCCATTTGACAGGATTGGGTCATCCGGCTTGAAGTACCTTCCAATCAGGAATTCTGCTTTTTTTACATTTTTTAGCCGTGTCAATGCCTGTTCCAAATCAACTTCAGAAAGTTTTGCAGCATCTTTCTTAGTGTGGTCAAGTGACACGGCATAGTCATCAGGCACCGACTCACGGATATCATCTATATGATCCAGAAATGACTTGGCAATTTCCTGTTTCTCCGGCATTTCATAAATATAAGCAAGCCACAGGAACAGATGGTCATCCCACAGACCAATTTGGAAGTGTGGATGCTTTTTATAGCCGCGTTTGTTGTGGCAAAATGCCATCCATGTATCATTTGGCGGGTTTTTGGTTCTTCTGGCGTGCTGCGCAATATGTACATACATATCGTTTCCAGTCATAGTTGACATGTTGTCGGAGAGTTCTTCACCGATTGCCCTGAATTTAGGCTGAATGTTTTCTCGTATAGCCTCCATGCGTTCCTCCAGGCTATCGATGGTGAAAATATCAAAGTCTTTTTTCGAAAACCCTGTAAATTCCATTTATACCATCCTTTCGCTCTTTTTAACTCAATTTTCCCCGCATCTAATGAACAGTAACCCGCCAAACGACGGCGGCTAACTGTTCCTAAATGCCCGATTCTGTTCAACTAACAATCAGTGGAAAAAAACGTTCCACTGATTGAAGTTTCACTTTACCCCGCATCTAATGAACAGTAACCCGCTAAACGACGGCGGCTAACTGTTCCTAAATGCCCGATTCTGTTCAACTAACAATCAGTGGAAAAAAACGTTCCACTGATTGAAGTTTCACTTTATAATCATTATTATTAGCCAAAAAAATCATCAGGTCAAGCTATAACCTTTAGATGAAAAGTTTAAAAATTTAAAAATAGGGGCATTTAAACAGTAAACGCTTTCTGGCATTGTATGAACAATTAACGACACGTAAGCATATAGATATCAAAAGTGATCTTGAAAGGTTGTGGATGACATGAAATATGTTATAGAAGACCTGAGAAAAGAGGTAGAACGAAAAAAACTGCCTGTTATCCGTATTGAGATTGATTATGAACTCATGACATTATATGACGCCATGCAGGCAAACGATAACGTACAGATCATTAAATCAAAAGAAAAATTGAAACAGTTGCGTCTGCAGTTAATGGAAATGACAGATGAGGCGTAATGACTGTTTAAATGGTTTTTCCTTTATTTTTTCTGTGAAACACAGCCGGCAGCTTATCATATGATCCAAAAATTACATACTGCCGGTGCATTTATTGCGGGATTTTTAGCATAAGGATGGCATCAGTAACCGCAGATTATGATTCTTCCCCTCCAATTTGGTATCATAGTAATAGAATGTATAATTGGAGGCATGCAGATGAACGTGACATTTCGTGAGGAACTTTACGACCAGGCAAAGGAATGGGTGCTTGAAGCCGGTAAAACAATCAGGGAAAAAATAAACGACCCGTTGACGATCAATACGAAATCAGACCGGAATGATCTAGTAACAACAATGGACAGGGATACAGAGTATTTTTTTATGACGAACATCAAACAAACATACCCAGACCATCTCATTATCAGTGAAGAAGGTTATGGTGATGCGTTAGAGTCATTGGATGGTACTGTGTGGATAATTGATCCAATCGATGGGACGATGAATTTTGTTCATCAAAAACGAAACTTTGCGATATCTGTTGGGATTTATCATGACGGTATCGGCGAAATCGGTTTTATTTATGATGTCATGGCTGATAACTTATACAGCGCAAAGCGGGGGGGAGGCGCTTTTAAAAATAAGATGGCGTTGCCAACGCTTTCTAAGCAAAAAAGCATTTACGATTCTATTTTAGGATTAAATCATTTTTGGCTTTGTAAAAACCATCTGGTCGAAGAAGATGTTGTCCAGGAACTGGTCAAGACCGTAAGAGGCACAAGAACTTTTGGCTCCGCAGCCCTGGAGTTCGCTTATGTTGCTGAAGGCATTATGGATGGTTATATGACTATGGGCCTTTCACCTTGGGATATCGCAGCCGGGATTGTCATTGTCAATGAGACTGGGGGCAGCACAACGGATGCATTTGGTGGCTCACTCGATCTACTCCGGAAAAGTTCTGTATTAACCTGCAACCCGGCAATTCAAGAGCAAATCGTCCATGATTATATGAAAAAAGGAAGAAAGTGACTTCGGCCTGAAGTCACTTTCTTTTGCGTTTTAATGATAACCCGAATCCCATAAACAAAAAGCCGAGTACGATAAATAATAAAACAAGCCAAATGTTGCGAAAAGCTATGGCAATCCCGACAAGTACAAACATTAATATAACCAATACTGCCAACAGCAGCATAGGCAAATCCAGTTTCTTCATTATATACACCCCAATTTCCATAGCTAGTATATAACATAAGGGTTTATTGTTCAAAAGTTGTCGATTTTTCAACTGGCATGACACTCAAAGATTTAGTATCATAGACAAAGACAAAATACAGGGTGATATCAATTTAAATATTGTAGTAACGGAGGATACAGATGGAAAATAGTTTCAGTCTGATATATGAATTGATCGTTAATTATCGGGATAGCATTAATATTTTTTGGACGTTTTATGTGATCAATATGATTTTGGCGGCTATTGCTTATAAACTCGGCTTTGCAAAAGAGCTGCCTGTTCTGAAATCAGTCCTTGTTTATGTGATGCTTGCAGCAGGTATGCTTATCTTAAATTTATTCAGTTTGGTCGGTTATCCGATTACAGACAGCCTGATCGTCATTTGTCTTGTTTTGGGTATTTACCGCTACAGGCTTCACCGCGAACGAAAAGCGAAACAGGCCTAAAAAACTCCCGGGTAACGGGAGTTTTTACTTAGCTCTTAGATCAGATCTTTTTTCTTTTTCTTTGCGTCATAGAGCTTGAAACAACCTGTAGCATGGCGTTCTTTCGTTTTATTATCAATCCGGTCATAGCACTCGGAGCATAAGTACATATAAATTCTGCGGTTGCGCAGTCGCTTCGCCTGCAATGAGTCATCTTCTATTTCGTAAACATCGTCGCATAATACACATTGTACTTTCATATCTCTCACCTCTGAAATTAGGCTCCTCTTATAATATAACACGATAGATATTTGTATGAAAGTGAATGTTTGACGGGAAGGTAAGCTGGGAATAAAGGTACTAATATTAATTAAATAAAAGGGTGATAATGAATGAAAAAACGATACATTGCTTCAGCAGCGGGGGCCATAGGGGCTGGAATTACAGGGTATTTGCTGCGAAATGAAGAGAATCGAAATAGGCTCAAATCAAAAGTAAGAAACAGCACTGAAAAAATAAGGAATATGAATAAAGAAGAACAAACTGATTCCACATTTGAAGAAGCGGGTGCACCAGATCAGACAGAGTCTAAAGCCCCGGCTCAGCTGGAAAATTCTAAAATGGTTTCTGAAGGATCCCAGTTTGGTGTGGACTATTATAACAAAGTAAAAGAAGATGAGGAGCAAAAATAAAATTCATGAAATATCAGGTGCTATCCCGGTATACCTAGGCGGGATAGCACCTGTTTAATCAAGAGGATTGGTACATCCGTTCCCATTTAGAACTATCTTGTTCACTATTCTTTGTTTTGCTGGTTGGATTGGTCTTCTTGGATATCATCCAGCTGCTTTTCCTTGTCTTCCGGCACTGATTCCTTATTTTGATCACCTTCATCTGGACGATCTTCGTTAATTGGGAAGTCAGGCATATATCTGCCTACAATGGCTGACAATTCGTCTATAAACCCTTGCACAGGATACCCTTGCGCTATTTTATCTCCCATGGTCCGTATACGTTCAACGACATCGCCGTCAGCTACCACCACGGCGGTTTTTCCATAGGGGTCTTTTTGCAATGCCTCAAGCACTGAATATTTGATGGTGCCGACACGTGAGCGATCCAAATCCTTATCGACATCAATGCCAACAACCGCATATGGTCCAGCTACAACAGAAGCTGCATCCTGGACATCAGGAACATCGCTCGCAACATTTGCTAAATGGGTGGCGATCTCGTTATTGGTTAAGTCCTGCTCTTCAACTGGATCAGAATCTTCCACTTGGATAAATTGGTCATTATTGTCGTTCTCTTCGGGCAATGATTGTTCATTCTGGTTCTGCTGACAACCGGCCAGAATCGTAAAACTCAAAAAAGACAGTATTCCTAAGCGTAGCAGCATGTATACTCCTCCTTTATCATGAGCACGGAATAGTGTCTTACTAGTTTGGTTCATCGTGAACAAAATATACGAAAAAAGCTGTTCATCCAGGAGAAATGAACAGCTTAATTAATTAATTTACAATAATTTTTTGAATGCCTTTAATCGGGTTATCCCGGTTAGAACCGTCCCTGTAAAATAGCTGAACCGGTCCGTCTTCTTTCAGCGGTTTACCTTCTATGGCAAATAACAAATAACTTTCTGCCAGTGCATTCAGCGGGACGGTTTCATTGCCATTCACAGTCTCAAGTGTGACACTGTTGGCATCTTCCTTAACTTCAGTGTAGCCCAAGAAATCGGTTATTGGCATAACGTAAGAATTTTCCAGGATTTTCTCGCGTTCTTTGCGCGAGATACCCTTGTTGGTCTTATTGATGGGTGGTTTGAGATTTTGCTGATAAACCTCTTGGCTGAAGCGTTCAGAAGCATTTTCAAGTTCGTCCTTTTCGTCCTTCTTCTGTGCGTCTTCCGTAAATGCTTCTTCAAGTAATATTTTCCGGTCATCAAAAATCCATACCGTCGGATCTAATGTTATCGTGTATGTAACGTTACCTGTTATTTGAACAATCATGTTTAATCACCTCTAATGACGTATTCTTATCAAGAATAGCAGACATGCTATAATTTTTCATTATAAAAAGACGGTGTGTGCTGAATTTTATTTGCATTTTCATGGTATAAACTGTAATATAAATTATAAGGTAGTCATGTTAATGGAGGGATATTATTGATTCCTGAGGTGACGGAAACACATCGTGATAAAGCTTATGCCCTTCTAAAGGCTGATGCTGATAGGATACTTAAGCTCATAGAAGTGCAGATTGAAAATTTAACTATGCCACAATGCCCTCTATATGAAGAGGTTCTGGATACACAGATGTTTGGACTTTCAAGAGAGATTGATTTTGCCGTGCGATTAAATTTAATCAACGAGAATGAAGGTAAAGCGCTTCTTGAAAATTTGGAAAGGCAGCTCAATAGATTACATGAGGCAGCGCAAAATTCTGTGTGACGCCTTTTGGTAATGCGGTGAAAACTTTGCCTGGTTGGACGTTGGCAAGGTTTTTTTATTTAAACGGCTCAGGTAATTTTTCTGACAGATGGACCAAAATATGTGTTACACTAATACGCATATGTTATACTGAGCAAAACTTCTGTTCATCTGTTGCTATCCCGCATGGAACGGGCAGCAGGATTCCCGCTTTAATCATTTGCAGCACTGATGTGTAAAAGACAAGTGGAGAATCAGTTCCCCGTGAATGGGCGATTTTGCATTCAGCGGGTTTATACCGTGCTGAATGACGTTTCATTTTAAGATTACATATTCTGGGGAGAAGTAGGATGATTAAGAAATTAAAGGATTATGATTTTACGCTGATGATTACACCCATACTGTTGACAGCGTTTGGTATTGTCATGATCTACAGTGCAAGTATGGTTTTAGCAGTGGTGGAGGGACAGGAGAGTACTTACTATCTGGTGAGACAAATTCAATGGTTTTGCCTGGCGATGATAGGTTTTACCGCAACAAGTATATTCCCATATAAATATTATCAGAAATTAACAAAGGTCATTGTGCTGGCCATCCTGGTCCTCCTGGTGGGGGTACTTTTCTTTGGGAGTACTGCTAATAATGCCAGATCATGGTTTGATTTTGGACCGGTCAGCCTGCAGCCGGCTGAATTTGCCAAGCTGGGCCTGATTATCTATCTCGCTTCTGTTTATTCCAAAAAACAGGAATATATTAACGAGTTTAATAGAGGTGTGTTACCGCCATTAATACTGACTTCAGTGATATTGGGGCTGATTGTTCAGCAGCCTGATATCGGAACAGCTGCCATTATTTTTATGATTGCCTGCTCAGTCATATTCAGTTCAGGCATCCGCTTCAAGCATTTGTTTATACTCGCATTTGTTGGTTTGGCTTTGGTGGCATTTGCTATTCCCAGTATGGTAACAGACGAGCGAATCAGCAGGTTTGCTGGTGCTTATCAGCCATTTGAAGACCCGGGAGACGACGGATACCATTTAATCCAGTCATATCTGGCAATTGGTGACGGCGGTCTGATCGGCGAAGGTCTTGGTCAGAGTGTTCAAAAGCTTGGGTTTCTCCTGGAGCCGCATACCGATTTTATTATGGCGGTCATTGCAGAAGAATTAGGATTTCTTGGTGTGACTATTGTTGTCGGTATGATCGCAATCATTGTTTTGCGGGGGCTGTTTATCGCCAGAAAGTGTTCTGATAGCTTCGGAGCGTTGTTGGCAATTGGCATATCGTCATTGGTAGCCATCCAGACATTCATTAATTTAGGAGCTATCAGCGGGCTTCTCCCCATTACGGGTGTCCCGCTGCCGTTTGTCAGTTACGGCGGCTCTTCGCTGCTTGTCATGATGATCTCCATGGGAATCATGAATAACATTGCGAGATCAGTTAAACAGAAAGAACAGAAGCCTGTACCTGTCAATAAGCAAGGTACTGAAAACAACGCAGTTCGCAATAGAGGAGGAAAAACATGGGAGAGAGAAAACAGATCAATAAGGTTTTAGTTGCAAATCGCGGAGAAATCGCAATTCGCGTTTTCCGTGCATGTACAGAACTCAATATTCGAACAGTTGCAGTGTATTCTCAGGAAGATACTGGTTCTTATCATCGGTACAAAGCTGATGAGGCATATTTGATAGGTGAAGGAAAAAAACCGATTGATGCATATCTCGACATTGAAGGCATTATTGAACTTGCAAAAGATGTGGGTGTGGATGCGATCCATCCGGGTTATGGCTTTCTTTCGGAGAACATTGAATTTGCCCGCCGCTGTGAAGAAGAAGGCATTATTTTCATAGGGCCGACAAGCGAACATTTAAATATGTTTGGTGATAAAGTAAAAGCTAGAACACAGGCAATCAATGCAGACCTGCCGGTTATCCCTGGCTCTGACGGCCCCGTTTCTTCATTGAAAGAAGTGGAGCAGTTCGGCCAGCAGTATGGCTACCCGATCATTATTAAAGCGTCACTTGGAGGCGGCGGCCGCGGCATGCGTATTGTCCGAAATGAAGAGACATTACCTGAAGCGTATGACAGGGCCAAATCAGAAGCAAGAGCATCATTTGGCAGTGATGAAGTATATGTGGAGAAACTGATTGAAAATCCGAAACATATTGAAGTTCAGATTATTGGGGATACCCATGGCAACAGGGTTCATTTATATGAACGTGATTGTTCTGTGCAGCGGCGCCATCAGAAAGTTGTGGAAGCTGCACCGAGTGTGTCCCTGTCAGAATCATTCAGGCATGAAATTTGTAACGCTGCTGTAGATCTGATGGAAAATGTCGATTATGTAAATGCCGGAACGGTCGAATTTCTCGTCACGGACGATGCCTTCTATTTTATTGAAGTTAATCCGCGCGTTCAGGTTGAGCATACAATCACAGAAATGATCACAGGCATAGATATTGTACAGACGCAAATTAAAATAGCAGAAGGTCAGAATATTCACGACAAGTCGATTGGTATCCCGCAGCAGGAAGAGATTACGACGCTGGGATATGCCATTCAGTCCAGGGTCACAACCGAAGATCCATTGAATAATTTCATGCCGGATACCGGTAAGATCATGGCATACCGTACAGGCGGCGGATTCGGTGTGCGGCTTGACGCGGGCAACGGGTTTCAAGGTGCGGTGATTTCACCACACTATGATTCATTGTTAGTCAAAGTGTCAACATGGGCACTGTCTTTTGAACAGGCAGCACAAAAAATGGTCAGAAACTTAAAAGAATTCCGGATCCGTGGTATTAAAACGAATATACCATTTCTGGAAAATGTTATTTCACATCAGCAGTTCTTATCAGGTGAGTACAGTACTACCTTTATTGATCAGACACCTGAACTGTTTGTTTTTCCAAAACGGAAAGACCGCGGTACCAAGATGTTAACCTATATTGGCAATACAACTGTAAACGGCTTTGAAGGAATTTCGAAAAAGGAAAAACCTTCTTTGGTTACACCGCCGATACCAAAAATCAATCAGCAGGAAGAAATACCTTCGGGAACAAAACAGATTCTTGATGAACACGGACCGGAATATCTGGCGGATTGGCTAAAAGAACAAAAAAGAGTTATGCTGACCGATACAACGTTTCGTGACGCGCATCAATCATTGCTAGCTACCCGGATCAGATCAAAAGACCTGGTCCATATTGCAGAACCGACTGCACGGTTATTGCCACAGCTCTTTTCTGTGGAGATGTGGGGAGGTGCAACATTTGATGTTGCATACCGTTTCCTGAAAGAGGACCCTTGGCAGCGGCTATTGAAATTACGTGAAAAAATGCCTAACGTTTTACTGCAAATGTTATTGCGTGCAAGCAACGCGGTTGGTTATAAGAACTATCCGGACAACCTGATCAAAGAATTTGTTGAAAAGAGCTCAACAGCTGGCATTGATGTATTCCGTATTTTTGACAGCCTGAATTGGGTTGAAGGTATGAAGCCGGCTATTGAGTTTGTACGTGAAAATGACAAAATTGCCGAAGCTGCTATGTGTTATACAGGCGATATTCTTGATGTCGGACGGACAAAATACGACCTTGACTACTATAAGAACTTGGCAAAAGACCTTGAACAGTCAGGAGCACATATTCTCGGTATAAAAGATATGGCAGGATTACTGAAACCTGAATCAGCCTATCAGCTTATTTCTACATTGAAGGAAACGGTTGATGTGCCAGTTCACCTGCATACACATGACACAAGCGGTAACGGCATTCACATGTATTCACGGGCGGTTGATGCCGGGGTTGACGCAGTTGATGTTGCAAATGCTCCGATGGCCGGAATGACGTCCCAGCCGAGCGCCCAGTCGCTTTATCATGCACTGGAAGGTACAAGCCGTCAGCCTGAACTGAATATCGATTCCTATGAGAAATTATCCCATTACTGGGAAGGTATTCGTGATTATTATCAGGATTTTGAAAGCGGTCTGAAAGCGCCACATACTGAAATATACTTTCATGAAATGCCTGGCGGACAGTATAGTAATTTAAAGCAGCAGGCTAAGGCAGTCGGGCTGGAAGAACGCTGGAATGAAGTGAAAAGAATGTACAGACGTGTTAATGACATGTTCGGTGATATTGTCAAAGTGACACCATCCTCAAAAGTAGTTGGTGATATGGCCCTGTTCATGGTGCAGAACGATTTGAGCGAAGACGATATTTACGAACGCGGGGAAACAATTGATTTTCCGGAATCAGTCATCGAATTTGCACAGGGTTATCTCGGACAGCCTTACCAGGGCTTTCCGAAAGAACTGCAGCGCATTATTTTGAAAGGAAAAGAACCTATTAACGTTCGTCCGGGTGAACTACTCGATCCGATTGACTTCACGGAAATGAGGGATTCGCTTTACAAATCACTTGACCGGCCGGTTACGGAGTTTGATTTGATTTCATATGCACTTTATCCTAAAGTGTTTATGGATTATAATAAATTTTACGAAACATATGGCGATATTTCTGTCCTGGATACGTTAACGTATTTCTATGGTATGAAGTTGGATGAGGAAATTGAAGTTGAAATAGAACAGGGAAAAACATTGTTTGTTAAACTTGTTTCCATTTCCGAACCGCGGTCTGATGGTACACGTGTCATTTACTTTGAGTTAAACGGACAGCAGCGCCAGGTCGTTGTCAAAGATGAAAGTGTCCAGTCGCAAGTGAAAACAAGACCGAAAGTGGACCAGAACAATGAGAAACACATAGGCGCTTCGATGCCTGGGACAGTCGTGAAAGTACTTTGTGACAAAGGCGAGAAGGTTCAAAAAGGTGATCATCTCCTGATTAATGAGGCTATGAAGATGGAAACCACTGTACAGGCTCCATTCTCCGGTGTCATAAAAGATGTTTACGTTCAGAACGGTGATACTATTGCCGTGGATGATCTTTTAATTGAATTTGAGTAAAAGAAAAGGGTAGCGGAATTTTTCCGTTACCCTTTTTTTGGTTAAGAAAGTATGACTTTCTTACTGTCTGTTTTTTACTCCAGTTTGTACGTTGTTGATCTAATCCTGTGCGTTTTTTTCATATTTAGCGCTTCTTGATGACAGTAGAACGAAGTAGCAGAGCATTGCAAAATAACATGAGATGATGAATGCATGCATTAATGCAATCCACAGATTCAGCATCGTGAAGATGATCATCGCTCCGAAAAACACCTGAAGTGTAATTAATGAAACGGTCGCGATCCACCCCCAGTTCATGACACGATTTTTACCGTAATATTTAATCATTTTAATGGTCATCATAACAGTCCATATAAACAGGATGCCGGCTGCCAATCTGTGGCCCATCTGAATCCACTGTCCAAAGCTGTAATCTGTGAGTGCCAACGGCGAATTATTGCTGCAGAAGGGCCAGCCGCCACATACCATACTTGCTTCAACGTGCCGCACCAACGCACCGGTGTAGACGACAATAAGAGTGTATATGGTTAAGGCATATATTTCCTTTCGGTGTCGTTTTTCAATGACCAGTGACTCTGCATCAAATTTTGTATCGATCTCAAAAATCAGAAGCATCAGCAGAAACACCGCAGCGAACGAAATGAGCGAAATTCCAAAATGGGTCGCCATAATAAAGTCGGACTGATTCCACACAACTGCTGCTGCCCCGATTAATGCTTGTAAAATCAGAAAGAAAGATGACATGAACGCAAGGAATTTCACTTCACGTATATGCCCGATAACTATCCAGGAAAGGATTGATAACGCTAAAACGACAAACCCCATAATACCGGATACCAGTCGGTGACTGAGCTCGATCACGAGTTCAGGTGTGACATTTCCAGGGAAGAGCTGACCTTCACAAAGCGGCCAGCTTTCCCCGCATCCAAGCCCTGAACCGGTCTTTGTGACGAGTGCACCCCCGATTAAAACAAAAACCATCCCCAATGAAGCAACTACAGAGAGCAATTTTAAAGTTCTAATCATAATTAATATTGCCTCACTTTTTGTCATGTTGTACTTTTAAGCCTATTCTATAATACCATGATTCTGGCGCGTCGACCAAGATAATTGGCTTTTCATATTTTATCACGGTGCACCCTGCATGTGATGGGCAACAAGACACCTTCAATATTGTTTATACGAGGGGGAGTTTATCGTAAATGTCATATTTTGTTCAACTAACAATCAACGGGGTGGAAACCGCCCCCATTGAATGAAGTTTTACATTAAGTTCGGTTTTTACTATGAAAAAGTAAAAAACCCTTGCATTGTAAACCTTTCTTTGCTAGAAATATTGTAGGGGATATTTGTTTGGCTTAGTACCTTCACACCCTATTGCCATGGGAAAACTGAACATATAGGATTAACTGATAAAGGCTTTTAGGCCTTTCATTTTATTTTTTAGCATCTTTTCACAAAGTTGTCACATTTATAATACTTACGAAGAGCGCGGATACAATGTCGAAATATAGATTGTATTCAAATTCCATGGTACAATCAGGTTAGTTTGAAGGATACTTTTGTAAATTCTTAGCCATGATAAGTATAATGCCTGTCATTTATTTAGAGCCTTTTGTTGGGATGAAAAGGGGGGATAATTATAATGGATAAAGTGGAGACAACCTCTTCACCGATTATTGACAAATCCGCTGTGACAAGAAAAAACATCACGACTTTTTTTGCAGATTTTAAATCGCTAACAAAGATGGGTATTGTGAATTCAAATTTAATCACAACATTCGCCGGCTTTTGGCTGGCTATCTACTTCACAAATGCCTCTTTTATCGCTAATTGGGATATTTTTCTGCTGACGATGACGGGCAGTGCATTGGTAATCGCAGGCGGATGCATGATGAACAATTGGTATGATGCCGATATTGATCCGGTTATGTCTAGGACGAAAGAACGTCCGACAGTGACAGGGAGTATATCACTCAACCGAGTTCTTGTAGCAGGTGTTTCATCAACTTCTCTGGGTTTAATTCTTCTGATGTTCACCACAGTGGAAGCAGCACTGATTGCTTTTTTCGGCTGGTTTGTTTACGTCGTATTGTATACGATGTGGTCGAAACGCAAGTATACATTGAACACGGCGGTCGGCAGTTTTTCCGGAGCAGTACCGCCGTTAATTGGGTGGGCAGCTGTTGATCCGGGGCTTCACACAATGGCTTTCGTATTATTCCTAATTATGTTTATTTGGCAAACGCCGCATTTTCTTGCTTTGGCAATGAAAAAAAACAGGGAATATAAAGCCGCTGGCGTACCTATGCTGCCTGTTGTACATGGTTTTGAAATTACAAAACGGCAAATTGTTGTCTATATCGCATGTTTATTGCCATTGCCTTTTTTTATGGCTTCACTGGGCACCACGTTTCTTGTGATTGCTACATTACTGAATGCCGGGTGGCTTGCGATTGGTATCAGTGGGTTATTTACGAAGGAAGACCTGAAATGGGCAAATATGATTTTTATCTATTCATTGAACTATTTAACGATACTGTTTTTAATGATGGTTGTCGTAACATTAGAACTCCCCTTTAGTTAAGCTCGTTTAACCGTGTTAATACAATATGCAGAACTTACAAGGAGAAAGAGAGGTAATGGATACATGAAAGGTTGGATGGGAAAAATCCGGGCGTTATGTCTACTAGGATTAACAGCACTGGTGCTTTCAGCATGTGGGAAAGAGAATTTGACAGCTCTTGATCCAAAAGGTTATGGAGCAGAGCAGTCATTTAATTTAATTGTCCTGACAACCATTGTAATGGCGTTTGTGCTTGCTACTGTTTTGATCGTGTATACAATCGTGTTAATTCGATACCGTAAAAAGAAAGGGCAGGAGAATTATATTCCTAAACAGGTAGAAGGAAATAAAACATTGGAAACTGTCTGGACAGTTATTCCTATTATCCTGCTGCTAATTATTGCAGTACCGACAGTTACAGCTACGTTTGACTTAGCCGATAATTCAGCTGCAAGTGACAACTTAAATGTACAGGTTACTGGCAACCAGTACTGGTGGCATTTCAATTACGAAGGTCAGGAAATTCAAACAAGCCAGGATCTTTATATTCCGGTAGGCGAAAAAGTATACTTAAACATGAAATCTTCGGATGTTATTCATTCGTTTTGGGTTCCGACTATTTCAGGTAAGATGGATGTGAACCCTGAAAACGAAAATACAATGTATATCCAGGCTCAAGAAGAAGGTGTTTATTGGGGTAAATGCGCAGAGTTTTGCGGTCCATCCCACTCGCTTATGGACTTCAAAGTTATTGCTGTAAGTCAGGAAGAATTCGATCAGTGGGTACAGGACATGCAGAATGTTAACCCTGATGAAGAGCCGGGTAGTACTGTTGCTCAGGAAGGGCAGGCATTGTTCCAGGAGAAAAATTGTATGGGTTGTCACGCAATCGGTTCTTCTCCAGCTCAAACGGGTCCGAATCTGACTAACTTTGGCGATCGTTCAAAGCTTGCAGGTGTGGAGGAATTGAACAAAGAAAACCTGAAACAATGGATTATGGATCCGGAATCCATTAAACCGGGAAATAAAATGACTGGTAACTATCCGGACGTTTCGGAGGATGAAGCAGGTAAAATTGCTGAGTACTTAATGCAATTACAGCCATCAGACATTACTCCTGAAAGCGCAGGTAAAGAATAAAGGGATGGAAGATTTAAAAGGGAGGTTAATACTGTGAGTACAGTAGCTGCTCAAAAAAGAGGTTTTGGTGCTGTTTTGTGGGACTATTTGACAACAGTTGACCACAAGAAAATTGCACACTTGTATTTATTCGGCGGAGGATTTTTCTTCCTGCTCGGTGGTCTCGAAGCCATGGCTATCCGTATACAGCTCATTCAGCCTGAAAATGATTTTGTCAGTGCAGGTTTCTATAACGAACTGCTTACGATGCATGGAACAACTATGATATTTTTGGCAGCCATGCCGCTGTTATTAGGTTTAATGAATGCGGTCATGCCATTGCAGATAGGCGCGAGGGACGTTGCTTTTCCGTTTCTGAATTCATTGGGATTTTGGCTGTTTATGTTTGGAGGACTTCTCCTGAATTGCAGCTGGTTCCTTGGCGGTGCGCCTGATGCCGGATGGACGGGATACGTGCCGCTGTCGATCACATCACCGGGACACGGCGTTGATTTTTACGTCATAGGACTGCAGATTGCAGGGGCTGGTACATTAATCGGTGGTATTAACTTTTTGGCAACCATTGTTACGATGCGTGCACCTGGTATGACCTATATGCGTATGCCACTATTTACATGGACGACATTTATTACAAGCACATTGATTCTTTTTGCTTTCCCGGCATTGACAGTAGGATTGTTCCTTCTGATGTTTGACCGTATGTTCGGTTCAGCGTTCTTTGATGTTGGTCTTGGCGGAAATGCTATTATCTGGCAGCATCTGTTCTGGATATTCGGGCATCCTGAAGTGTATATTCTGATTCTGCCAGCGTTTGGGATATTCAGTGAAGTTATTGCTACTTTTTCCAAAAAGCGGTTATTCGGTTATACCGCGATGGTATTCGCAACGATGCTGATTGCCTTTTTAGGATTCATGGTATGGGCACACCATATGTTCACGGTTGGCCTGGGCCCTGTTGCAAACTCGATTTTTGCGATTGCAACAATGGCAATTGCAGTTCCGACCGGTATCAAAATATTCAACTGGCTCGCGACGATGTGGGGTGGACAAATTACCATCAATTCGTCAATGCTTTGGGCCCTTGGATTTATCCCGACATTCACAATCGGTGGTATGACCGGGGTAATGGTCGCATCAGTTGTTGCTGACTATCAGTACCATGATACGTATTTCGTTGTGGCTCACTTCCACTATGTTATTGTTGGCGGTACCGTGTTCGGTATTTTAGCAGGTCTGCATTACTGGTGGCCGAAAATGTTCGGACGCATCTTGAACGAAGCCATGGGCAAATTGACTTTCTGGACATTTTTCATTGGGTTTCATTTAACATTCTTTATCCAGCACTTTCTTGGATTGATGGGGATGCCTCGCCGTTACTGGGTCTACCTAGAAAATCAGGGGCTTGATTTAGGAAACCAAATCAGTACGGTTGGCGCTTTCTTTATGGCATTCGGTGTGATTGTCTTTCTCATTAATGTTGTCTACACTGCGGTTAAAGGTGAGAAAGCTGCCGACGACCCTTGGGATGGCAGAACTCTTGAGTGGGTAGCAGCATCTCCTCCTGCGCATTATAACTTTAAACAAACACCGCTCATCCGCGGATTGGATGCGCTTTGGATTGAAAAAACGGAAGGAAAAGGCAGACCAACACCTGCTGAACCATTGGGTGATATTCATATGCCGAATTCATCGTTCCTGCCGTTTATGATGTCGCTCGGATTATTTATAGCCGGATTCGGTTTCATTTATCAAACAAACCATAACTGGGCATATATCTTGTTATTTGGCGGCATGGCTATCATGTTAGGCTGTATGATGATCAGATCATTGAAAGATGACCATGGTTACCATATACCAAAAGATGAACTTGAAAGCGAGGCTGACTAATATGAGTCATGATCATTCCTTAAATCCGGAAACGATGCCGAATGAACCGGAAAAGGCGACACTGGAAGGTAAAAATAAATTTATCGGTTTCTGGTTCTTCCTTGGCGGTGAAACGGTACTTTTCGCTTCCTTGTTTGGCACATATATTGCATTGAACAATTCAACAGCCGGTGGTCCGACAGCAAACGAACTGTTCGGACTGGAGCTTGTCTTCATTATGACAATTCTGTTACTGACAAGTTCCCTGACAAGTGTTTACGCCATGTACCACATGAAAAATAATGATTTTAAGAAAATGCAGTTGTGGCTTGGAATAACGGCTATTCTTGGTATTTCCTTTTTGGCCTGTGAAATTTATGAGTTCACACATTATATAACGGGCTACGGTTTTACATTCCGCTCGTCTGCATTTGGATCTGCATTCTATACACTGGTCGGATTCCATGGTGGCCACGTAACGTTTGGTTTGGCATGGCTGATTGGTTTAATGATCAGAAACGCAAAACGTGGGTTGAACTTGTACAATGCACCTAAGTATTATGTATTCAGTTTATACTGGCACTTTATTGATGTTATTTGGGTGTTTATTTTTACCGTTGTATATTTGATGGGAAAGGTGGGTTAATGGATGGCAGATAACACCAATTCCAACGAAGTTAATCCATTTCAGAAGCAAAAGAACAAAGAAGAGATGCAAAAGCAATTGATTACCTTTGCATTGATGATTTTGTTTACGATTATTGCCTTTGTTATTGTTGCAACGGGCATGATGGACAGTATGTTTGTCACCCCCATTCTGCTTATCCTTGCAATTGTGCAAGTGGCATTTCAACTGTATTATTTTATGCACATGAAAGATAAAGGGCATGATATGCCGGCAGTAATGATGTATGGCGGCTTGGGGGCAGCAATTCTAACATTGGCGGCACTGGGAGTTATTACCTGGTGGTAACTGTCTTAAAAGACCGGGGACCTGTTCCCGGTCTTTTTATGTTTTGAAATCGTCTATTTCGAAGTGATAATCTTAGTGAGCATATGGTTGCATTTGTCCTGTAAATAAAGGGTGTACAGTTGCGCCAGCTTTACTGGCCTTTGTTCTTAAATTGTCACACAATGTTGTGTGTACTGCGGTCAAATGCGTTATAATATAGTATAGTTAACTAAACATCCGTGTATGGAGTGAATGATTTATGTGGCTCAACCTGCAAATATTTGGTTTTCGTGCGCTATGGAGTCCGTATTATTTATTGTTTGTGCTGGGACTCGCCCTGATATATTACCTGGTCACGGGACCTTACCGTCATAAGTTCGGCGGTAGTGGAAAGGAAAAACCGTCAGGGAAACAACAATTCTTTTTTTATGGCGGCCTGGTTTTGTTATACGCTGTTAAAGGTGCGCCGGTTGATTTGTTATCCCATATCATGCTGACAGCCCATATGATGCAAATGGCGATTTATTATATTGTATTTCCGATTTTTATCATCAAAGGGATTCCGACATGGATGTGGGAAAATATTGTTAACCGCCGGATCGTTAAGCCGGTGTTAAAGTTCTTTTCCATACCTCTTATTTCGTTGTTATTGTTTAATACATTATTTTCGTTATATCATTTGCCGGTTGTATTTGATTTTGCAAAGTCATCTCAAGTGGCCCATTCGTCTATATCCGTCATTATTCTGATTGCGGCATTTATCGTGTGGTGGCCGATATTGAGTCCATTAAAGGAATTCGACCGGATGCCGCCATTGGGAAAGATTTTTTATATTTTTGCCAACGGTGTGCTAATTACACCGGCATGTGTCCTGATAATCTTTGCCGATACGCCGGTTTATGCTGCTTATACACAGGAAGGGGCATGGCTGCAGGCACTGTCACTTTGTGTGCCAAGCGGGGTATTACAGGGCTTGAGTCCAGCTATATCGGGTCCTGAAATGTTTTCGCCGATGACTACATTGGAAGATCAGCAATTGGGCGGTATTATTATGAAGATCATGCAGGAGATAACCTATGGGATTATCCTGGCAAGGGTTTTCTTCAGCTGGTTTACTACAGAAAGCTTACAAGTCGACCCACTGCCTGCAAATGCAAATGAACCGAGTACAAACGAACAATGATGAAGAATTAAGAAAGCATACGGTAGCTGGTCCCCCGCATATAATGGACGTTAATCCACCAAAGAACGGCGGCTTACTGCCCATAAATGCCCGATTCTGTTCAGCTAGCAATTAGCGGGGAAAAACGCCCCGCTGATTGAAGTTTCACTCTATTTAATAGAGAGAGGGATAATGAATTTATGCCATTTTTACCTACACTTAGTACGTTTTTTATTGTAACAAGTGCTGTGCTCGTTGCAATTGGATGGCGCTTTATCATAAAAGGGAAAGCCAAAGCACATAAGCGAACAATGTTATCGGCCGCCGTGAGTGCATTGTTATTTTTTATCATTTATGTTTCCAGAACCATTTTCATTGGAAATACCAGCTTTGGCGGACCGGAGGACATTGAGATTTACTATACAATCTTTCTGGTTTTCCATATCATTTTGGCAACTACGAGCGCAATATTTGGAGTTGTGACGATCACATTGGCTCTAAAAAGAAAAATACGTATTCACCGCAAGATTGGCCCTGTCACAAGTGTTATGTGGTTTTTTAGTGCTGCGACAGGAGTTGTGGTCTATCTGCTACTGTATATTATTTATGATGGCGGCAAAACAACCAGTATGATAAAAGCAATATTTGGTGGTTAAAAAAGAGTGCCTGACTGAATTGTCGGGCACTCTTTATATTTTTACGTTCCATTTTATAATTCCTGCTTCGCGGGCTGAATTAAATGCTATCAATAACAGCGGCCCAAGGATAAAACCAAGCAGTCCCAGCAGCTTCACTCCGAGAAACATGGCAATTAAGGTTGCGAGTGGGGAAAGGCCGATATGCTGCCCCATCACTTTAGGTTCTACCGTTCTTCGGATGGCAAGCAGTATGATGGCGAGGACAGCCAGTTGAACCCCCAATATGACATCACCTGCTATAAAGGCGAAAACGGCCCATGGTCCCAGTACGGCAATGGAACCAATAATCGGGATAAAGTCGACCAGCCAGATAAACAGAGACATAATTAATGCCACATCCGGCGTAAACAATAGTAATCCAATGAGTGTTACAACGAAAATTATAATACTGACAAGAAACTGGGCTTTAAAGAAACCGATTATCACATCTGAAAGTCTTCTGTTCATAAATGATACTTTTTCAGCGGATTCCTTTGTCATTAGGCCATAAAATTTTGACTTAAGTACCGGCAGTTCAAGCATAAACAAAAATAAAGCGATCAAATAAACAATAAAACCGAGCAAATATTGCGGAATATCAGCAACAATCTGCGCAACCCTCTCGATGGTAATGGTTTCTTTTAATGTGCCGCTCATTGATGTGAGCTGTGATTCCATTGTTGTGGTGACCTGATCGTAAAATTCTTCAGGAAGATTTTTCGTATATTGCGCAAGTCTGTCTTCCCAGTCTTCATAAACATTATTTAATTGCGTCACATATGAGGGTATATCTTCAACAAAATTGACAACTTGTGTGACAGCTTTAGTTACAACCAATGTTCCGCTGATCCCCAAAAAAATCAAAAATAGAAGAAAAACGATTATGACAGCTGTCTGTCTTCCAGTTTTTATTTTTTTCTGGATAAGGCGGATAAGCGGATTTAGCATTAATGCCGTTATTAAGGCAAGAACTAACGGGATTGCTATAGGCAGTACAAAGAAGAAAAAAAGTAGCAGAAAGATTGCTAAGAAAATAAGTGTCCATTGGCGTTTAGTGATCGATCTAAACAATGTAAATGAAAATCTCCTTTCATTCATACGTCAACAGAAAGATGTATGTAAACTTATCGAGATAGGGTTGTTCGTATCAAGCGTATTAAAAATATGTCTTGACAGCAAATCTTTAGTGAGGATGCAAAAATTCAGACGAGTCTTTCGCGGACAATACAGTTGCCATATTTTACCGGTATTCTCGTTATGAAAAAACCAACCGCTTACTCTTATGAAGCAGTTGGTTTGGTTGCCACAGGCATTCAAAAAGCAGCGGACTTTTTGAACTATTCTTTTTTATATGTCTCAATATCTTCTTTCACCTTTGTTACCAGGTTAACGGCGCGATCTACAAGGTTTTCCGGGAATTTCTCATCTTCCCCGTATTCGACGCCGTGTGGATAATAATGCTTGCCAAGAAGCGGTGTCTTCAGCTGAATGACTGCATTTCCCCGGTCAACATCGCCTTCGACTGCATAGCCTTGTATGCGAATATAATATGTAATGTTTTTTTCCTTTGATCCAATTTTATAGTCATAAGTCACACGTTCATAATCCCATTGTCCTGCACGGATAAAGGCATGATTGCCCATCAAACGGTCCAGTGGTTTAATATCTACAATCGCTTCTTCGATTCCAGTATTTTCCAGTCTCATTTTATCCACCTCACAAAAATATCCTAACATCTTAATAATAGTAAAAAAGTATTTAACTTGCAATCGAAAAGGGATCAAATAATCGTGAAAGATATTTTCTTATTTGGGAAAGATTAAAATGTAAAGATCTTTTAAGGAGGTAATCGAATGAAAAATGTACAAGATGTTATGAGTACAGATATTGCTGTTTGCCGGAAAGAGGATACACTTTATGAAGCGGCAGCCAAAATGAGGGACAGAAATGTAGGTGTTATTCCCGTCTGCTCCGAAAACAAAGAATTGATGGGTGTTATTACGGATCGTGATCTGGTATTAAGAGGCTATGCTGAGAAAAAACCGGACACGACGACGGTCCAGGAAGTCATGAGTGATGAGCTTTATCATGCATCACAGGATACATCAGTGCAGGAAGCGGCTGATATGATGGCGAAAAAGCAAATTCGTCGTCTTCCAATTGTCGAGAATGGCAAACTTGCTGGTATTGTTTCGCTTGGAGATCTCTCCCTCGAGGATAAATCAAACGAAGCAGCAGGTAGTGCGCTCGAAGATATTTCTGAACGCCCTGAAATTCACTGATAACTGCTATTTAATATAGTATAATAAAAGCAACCGTTTTAGGCGGTTGCTTTTATTGATAGTGAAAATATAAATACTTTCTTACTGCATACGTGCAACAAAAGCCTTACGATAAGCTACGTTTTCTAATGAATAATACATGTATTAACCTGGAGACACATATAGATATTCAGACAGATTTAAAAGTTTTAATAGAAGGGGAAGCGAATATGCGGCTAATTCGAATTGTGGTATTATTAGCAGTTGTTTTCAGTGCTTATTATTTATTGGAAAAAGAGACCGTCATGGAAAAGGACCCTGGTGAAACGTCCAGTGTTGGTTTTGAACAAAAAGACACTAAACTTGAGTCCAAAGAGATACCCGAAGAGCGTACGGCCATTCCATTAGAAGGTGATACGTTTCAATTGATGAACAAGCCGGCAAGTCAGCTGAAGGAAACCTTTGGGGAACCATCGCGTAAAGCCCCGAGTGCCTATGGCTATGAATGGTGGATGTATGCAGACGATCAGGGGCAATATATTCAATTTGGAATCGAAGACAATCATGTTAAATCGGTTTATGCGCTTGGCAATGATTTATCCCTTGGACCTGCTGCAATTGGACAAACATATGACGCTATTGAAGAACAATTCTCGTTTAAGCGCGAAGTTACTTATAGTAAGGGTTCCTCCTCTTACACATTCCGGCTGAGTGATAAGGAATTACAGGAGCGCCCTTTGATTAAAGTTTCAGACGATATTTTCCTACAGCTTTATTTTGATACATTCACGGATAAACTGTCGGCTGTCCGGATGTTATCGGCTGATATTCTGTTGCTGCATCGCCCGTATGAAATCCAGTATCGCGGAAAGCTGGCGGACAAACCGGATTTTTCCGATGAACAATGGGCAAAAATTGAGCAAGGAGCGGAACAGCAAATTTTTCATATATCAAATGTTATCCGCAGCCAGCACGGGAAATCAAGTTTGACATGGGATGAAACTGTCAGTAATGTTGCCTACCTTCACAGTGAGGATATGGCGGAAAACGACTATTTTTCGCATTATGGCCAGGATGGTGATGGCTTAAAAGAACGTCTAGCCGCAAAAGATGTATTCTATCGGGCTGCAGGGGAAAATATAGCCGCTCAATACCCTGATGCTCCAGCGGCCATCCATGGTTGGCTTAATAGTGAAGGACACCGTGAAGCGCTACTGAAAGACGAATTCACACATTTAGGAGTGGGTGTCCATAGATTTTATTACACACAAAATTTTCTTCAAAAACAATAAGACGATGAAGAACTGATTGGTTTTTCGCGCACAGTATTTGCCTACCATTCATAAAATATCAGTAACTGATATTGTTACTGAGGTGAAGCGTTATGAGTGACAATCTCCATCCAAGTGTCCGGGAATTTAAAGCATTTTTGCAGAAGCACCCCAAATTGGTAGAAGAGGTCAGGAAAAACGGCAGAGGCTTCCAGGAGTACTATGAGAAATGGGCATTGCTTGGGGAAAATGATCAATTTTGGGATCAATTCAAACAAAGCGAAACCGGTAAACCGGTTAACAGGTCTAAACAAGGGAAAGCAGAGATTATGGACCGGCTGCTTCAAATGTCGGAAAATATAGATCTGGATAAGTTGCAGAAACAAGTGGATAACGTTAATAGTACCATATCAACCGTTCAGGGGCTGATCGGTCAATTCCAGTCAGACAAAGATGCTCCACAGCGGCCATTCAGAAACGACAATTTGTTTAGCGCGTTCAAAGATTAGAGGTGACATGATGCAGACACAGGTATATCAATATTTAAAGCAGTATCCTGAATTCGCTCATTTTGTTCGCCTGAATCCTGTATGGTACCGTTATTTAACACGGGAACCTCAGATGGTGCGGGAATTGGAAGGGGCATCGAAAGTGTTTTATGGCAAAACATTCTCCCAGCAGGTAGGTAAAATTGGCAGCCATGTACAGATGGTCAAGATGTTGGTTAATTTTGCCAATACTATGAAAGACTAAGTGTTTCGCTGTTTTAATCCGCTGAATTCCGTGATAAGATGGTGGTGGAGGTGAGATTATGATAGGAACGATTGAATACGCAGACATTCTGGATTACTCTGAAGTCGTGAGTGAAATGGTTTTAAAGTCTGATGTGATGGAATCGTATGAGGAAGCCCGAAAGGATCTTAATGAAGACGCCAAGGCACAACAACTGATTAAGGCGTTTAATGATATAAAAGAACACTACGAGGAAGTTCAGCGTTTTGGCAGGTATCACCCTGATTATAATGAAATTATGAAAAAGGTGCGCTCGTCAAAACGTGAAATGGATATGAATGAAAAGGTGGCCGCATTTAAAGTCGCTGAGCGTAATTTACAGAATATGCTTGACGAAATCAGCGAGTATATTGCTTTTAGCGTGAGCGATGAAATTAAAGCGCCTAAGGATGGTGCAGCATTGACCGATACAGGTTGCGGCCATGGCGGAAAATGCGGCTGCAAGGTGTCTTGATGGGCTGATCGGATTCTGGTAAACTTGATTGCAAATGGAAAGATAGTGGGGATTTTTTGATGAGATCGAAACGCCAAGGTTTGATTGTCTGGTTTCAGCATATGAAAAACATAAAACATATAAAACGGTACGGTCACTTGATTTATTCATCCAAAAAGCTAAAGTATGCCGTCATATATGTTGATCAGGAGGACTTGGACAACGTTGAATCCAAGTTACTAAAACTGCCATTTGTATCAAAAGTGGATCGTTCGTATAAACCGTTTGTACGTACCGACTTCGAAAATGCCAGACCGGATAAAGCTAAACAATATGACTATAAGATGGGCATTTAACCTTTGCGGTGAATACATATAAGGACCGCAAAGGTTTTCTTTTGGCAGTAAGAAACTATAAATACTTCTTTTTTACTGCATAAGTGCAACTTAGGCTTCCACTATAATATTAAGGACGAATGATAAGCGGATATTGAAGGAACATATAAGAAAAAACAAAAAGAAAAACCTGCAGAAAAATTTCTGCAGGTCCTTTTGTTTTCATGCCAGAAAACAAAAAGGCAAAGGGAGAGGAGAAACCGGAGGAAGAACTTATGGGGAAGTGTAAGTCTTCTCCGAGTTTTTGAAACAGCCAAGCAATTTTGAGCTGTTTCACTATGTTATTATGGACAGAAGAGATTTTTATATACATCATTTGCTTGTAAAATATAAATGTTTCATTCCGGAGGCCGTCTCAGTCAGTTACTGACGCTTGCGATTTTATGTTGATAGCTTTATTATAATTTATTGAGGTGGTAGTATGCGTGTAATTGCCGGATTCCATAAAGGACGTCAATTGGAAGCGGTGCCGGGGAGGACAACCAGACCTACATCTGATAAAGTGAAAGAAGCCGTTTTTCAGATAATGGGCCCGTTTTTTGAACAGGGTGCTTGTCTAGATTTGTTTGCCGGCAGTGGTGCTTTGGGAATTGAGGCATTAAGTAGGGGGATGGAGAAGGGAATATTTGTTGATAAACATCCTAAGGCTATACATACAATTCACGAAAATATCCGTACTCTGAAATTGGAAGACAGTAGCGAAGTGTTTCGTGCAGATTCCTTCCGTGCTTTAAATGCTATTTCTAAAAGAGAGCTTCAGTTCGATCTCATATTGCTCGACCCGCCCTACAAGAAGGCGGATTACGGTGAATTGCTGGAGACGATTGAAGAGCTGCAGCTGTTGAAGGAAACTGGCATGATTTACTGTGAGCATAACGCCTCTGAACAATTGCCTGCGGAAGCCAGCGGTTTGTATGTTATAAAACATGAAACCTATAATGACACGACAGGCATTACCATTTACAAAAGATCATAGAAAGGGGTATTGCAAATGACCCGATTAGCTGTTTGTCCGGGGAGTTTTGATCCCGTTACATATGGCCATCTTGATATTATTGAACGTGGTGCAACTGTTTTCGATCAGCTGATTGTTGCCGTTTTCAATAATCATTCCAAGGCACCGCTGTTTTCTGTCGAGGAAAAAGTGTCTTTGCTGGAGCAAAGCACTGAACATTTGCCGAATGTGTCAGTCGATACGAGTAAAGGGCTCTTGATCGACTATGCAAGAGAACATAATGCAGATGCCATATTACGCGGGTTAAGAGCAGTAAGCGATTTTGAATATGAGATGCAGATTACTTCAATGAACAGGAAGCTGGATGAAAATATCGAAACATTCTTTATGATGACTAATAATCAATACTCTTTTCTCAGTTCAAGTATCGTCAAGGAAATAGCCAAATATAAGGGAGATGTTTCTGACCTGGTTCCGTCTCCTGTTGCTAGAGCGTTACAGTCAAAGTATTAATGATTCATTCAGGTCACTTATAAAGATGCTGTGACAAAAGGACTCCGCTAAATCATAGTAATGTTCGTCTTTAAAGCTGATAATTTTAGTTTTGTCCCAGCCTCTTTTTATTTCGCATCTAATGGTCAGTAACCCTTCAAACTACGGCGTACGGCGGTTAACTGTCCCTAAATGCACGATTCCGTTCAACTAACAATCATGGGAATAAAGAACCTCTCCACTGATTGAAGTTTCATGTTACGTTTTTTGCAGGCGCCTAATTATGATAAGCGCGGCGATTGCTAATGATGCAAACGTTATGAGCGGCCCAATTTCAGCTAAGCGAAGCAAAAATTCCTGCCATGTAGCTTCGTGACCACTATCTGAGACCGGCACACCTTTGAAGTCAAATGAGGTCCTGTTCAAATATAAAGGTGTATAAAATAATGCAGTTAAAATCGCAGCAAATAACCCGTGTATGATTCGTGCAAAAAAGTATGGTGCAAACCGGATATCAGTAGGTGCGAGGATGCTTGCCACCTGTGCCTGCACTGAAAAACCGTTAAACCCGAGTACAAAGCTGACGACAATGATTTTTTCCAAAAGATTGGCTGCTTCGTCCTGGGAAATTAAATTGGCACCAAGGGTTATTTCGAATAAACCGGATAATAAAGGCAATGCCAGGTCTGCCGGTAATGTAAGAAGTTGCAAAATATATTGGAATAGCGTTGCAATGGCCGGTGTTACACCCACTATATACAGCAGTTTTGTGAAGACGGAGAATAGGATAATAAACCCGCCGACCATAACCAATGTCTGAATTGAATTTAAAACGGCATCTCCGACAATTTTTCCAAAAGGTCTGGGATCATTAACTCGCGTTTGATGCATTTCCCGAAAGGCTCTGATAATCGAAACTTTTTTCTTGTCCAGGACAGTTTTTTTCTTTTCGGCTCTCCTTCCGTAGAATCGCATACATACACCCACCAATGCATTGCCGATATAGTGGGAGGCACCCAAAATGATACCAAGCTTTACATCATAAAAAAACCCGACTGAAACAGCACCGAAAATAAACAACGGGCTGGAAGCATTGGTAAATGATACAAGCCGTTCAGCTTCGATTTGTGTCAGCTGTTTTTCCTCCCGGAGCCGTGCCGAAATTTTCGCTCCTGTCGGGTAGCCGCTTGCCATACCCATAGCCCATGCAAAGCTTCCCACGCCTGGAACATTAAATAATGGACGCATGATTGGTTCACAGAGCACGCCGATAAATTTTACGAACCCAAAACCAATCAGCAGCTCAGCTATTATAAAAAACGGCAATAATGACGGGAAAACTATCTCCCACCACATGTTCAGCCCTCGTATGCTCGCCTCTAATGACTGATCCGGATATTTTATAAGCGAAATTGCGATAAAAGCAGTTGTCCCAGCAAGTAATATTGTTTTGATTTTTTGTATCAATGCAGTGCCCCCTTAAGGATGGCTGATCCTGTACTTCCTTTTTCGATAGTAGTAAAATAATGCTAGTCTCATTTATATAAAATGATACTGAAGAGTTGTACGAGTCTATACCAATATACGCACATACCTGATGTTTTTATGACATATACTTTTGACATGCCACCCGAGTGAGTGTGCTGGTTAGATGGAAAGGAGTTTTTTAGTGAGATTCACAAAGAAGCATATTATTGCTTTAATTTTAGTGATTGGCATAGCATTTTTTATTTCAGCATATAAACTTCCCTATTACATATATAAACCTGGCGGTGCAGACGCTCTTAACCCGATTGTAGAAGTGGAAGAAGGTTACCAGAGTGAAGGCGACATGCATCTTGTTACGGTTCGCGGAGGTCAGGCGACACCGGTTCAGTATTTATGGGCAAAAATCTTGCCGAATCAGGATATCATGCCTCTAAATAAGGTGAGACCGGAAGGCGTGTCACAGGATGAATATTTTCATGCCCAGCTGCAAATGATGGAAAGTTCCCAGGAGGCATCAACAGTGGTTGCTTACGAAGCAGCCAATGAAGATATTTCGATTGACTACAATGGGGTCTATGTTGTTTCCGTTGTGGAAGGAATGCCGGCGGAGGAGGTTCTGAAAACAGGCGACCGTATCGTCGGAATTGATGGCAGTTCAATTGATGAATCCAGCGATTTGATTGGATACGTAGAAGATAAGCAAGCGGGAGATACCATAACAGTTGATGTTGTTCGTGATGAAAAGCAAATTGAAAAAGAGGTTACACTTATGGAATTCCCTGAACAGGCAAATAAGGTCGGAATTGGTATTCAACTTGTTACTGACAGGAGTGTGGAAGTGGAACCGGAAGTGAGCTTTTCCAGCGGCAGTATTGGCGGACCGAGTGCGGGGCTCATGTTTTCACTGGAAATATATGATCAGTTAACCGAAGAAGATTTGACAAAAGGCTATCAAATTGCCGGAACCGGGGAGGTGGATTATCAAGGAAACGTGCTCCGGATCGGCGGTATTGATAAAAAAGTGATCGCGGCAGATCAGGAAGGCTGTGATATCTTTTTCGCAGCGAATAACGAGGAAGCGAAAAATTCGAATTATGAAGAGGCATCAAAAACAGCTGAAGAGATAGGTACCGATATGGAAATAGTGCCTGTCAAATCGTTTGATGATGCACTACAGTATCTGCAGGATCTTGAGCCCGCCTAAAAGTGAAGTAAAGAAGTTGGGACAAAAGTAAAATGTTCATGAAATTTCTTTTGTTCCAGCCTCTTTTACTGCAAAAGTACTTTTAAAGCTTTTGGCAATAAAGCTTGAAGTGCAGCGTTTTGTTTATACCATGATTGGCGGCTGGAGTTCTTGGTGATGAAGTGCTGGTTTCTTTTCGGCAGGAATAACGCTGTAATAGGCATGGCTTGCTTTTTCTTCAATTGACAACAGCGGGCTTTCTCCTCCGGCAAGTGTTGAAATAAGCGGTACATCCATCTCTTTTTTTTGGCCATTCAAATATGACTGTCCGGTTTTTGTCATACCCAACAGTCGTACATATGGGACTGTTTGACTGCTTATAAATTGCTGGATATCAGCTTTTTTTGTATTCGTTAAAATATGCGCAAATATACGCTGGAGTCTAGTCCATGTATACCGTTTTGTTTTAATCTTGTCTATCCATTCATAAAAAGATGTGACTTCTCGGGCGGTTTTTTTAATGCGGTTTTCCAGCCCTTCATCAACACCATGGATGGCCGCAAGTTCGCCTTCGGTCATTGTCATAACGCGGTAATGGATCAGCTGAAAATATTTCTCCCATGAATGCCAGACGGTTGCCTGCTGTTTATACGTGTGCAGCTGCTGAATGGTTACGTCGGGCAGAGTGCCAGCAGCCGTTTCGGAAATGGCCTCCTGGTTTAGAAGTTCTTTACGAATACTTGTAGCACTTGCAATAGAGCCGGTAATTGCCTGCTCATGGTAGGCATTCTTTATGCGGGTAATCGTCAACGGTTCTATCGGCAATTTATTATCCAAAATCGCTTTAACATAGGCGAACCCGAGAATATTATTCGGTTTGGTCAAATCCATTTCTGATGTGGCTAAGCCTATTTTTTGATAGGCGTGCCGGCTCGCTTCCGGAAAGGAAAGGCCGAGGTTCAAGTGTTCCTGAATAGCTGCGTGGTAGATGGACTGCTCTTGCTGAAGCACGTCATAACTATTGATGAATCGGGATATATCACCGGATTCACTACCAAAACAAATGGTTGAAACGCCGATTTCATGTAATGTTTGGACAGAACCCTGAGCAAATAAATCACTGCTCTGAACGGCATATGCATATGGAAGCTCCAGCACGATATCGACGCCCGCTGACAATGCTGCTTTTGTCCGGTGGAACTTATCAATAATGGCGGGTTCACCACGCTGCAAAAATGATCCGCTCATAACAGCAATCAGACAGTCCGCTCCAGAAGCCTTCCTTGATGCTTCTATATGAAAGGCATGCCCATTATGAAATGGGTTATATTCAACAATTAAACCGCAAGCTTGCATATATTCCAGCCCTTTCTGTACTAGTTCGTTGCCCCCGCATATAACTGAGCAGATATGCGGAAAAAACACCGTATTGGGGTTGAAGGTTATTGTATCAAAAAAAGTGTTGTGGTGCATGGTTTGCTGCTGATAAAAAGGGAATAATGGTAGTAGAACATGCGTAAAGAAAATATATTGACAAAATGAATGTTTCCTTTTAAAATTACTCTTGTTGCCTTGAGGTGATACAATGAAATTTTCAGTAGCCCAAATTAAAAGGAATGCAAGCAATGAACCCTTTGCTTTCGATGATCATGTTGATGTTTCCGAACTGGAATCGATGAACAATGATATTCGCAAAATCGGCTCTGTTCACGTTAGTGGAACAGTGATGGATCAGGGGGACGACATTTTCTTCACATTTGCAATTGATGGCACGATGGTTTTACCATGTGCGCGTACATTGGTGGATGTGCCCTATCCGTTTGAAATAAGCGCAGCCGAAGTTTTCACAGAGTCACCATATGAAGCGGATGACTCGGATGATGACATTCATCCAATCGATGGGGAATTACTTGACTTAACCCCATTAATAAAGGAAAATATTTTATTGGAAGTTCCTTATCGTGTGTATTCAGATGATGCAGACGCTGTGGGCCAGGCTCCTCTCCAAGGAGATGGCTGGGAATTAGTTTCAGAAGACACAAAAGAGCAAAAACCGGATCCACGTTTGAAGAAACTGGAATCCTTGCTGGAAGATAAAGAGGAAAAGGAATAGAATCTTCCGTTCCTTGCACGATTGAAGGGGGTGTAAGCATGGCAGTACCAAAAAGAAGAACATCCAAAAAGGTGAAAAACCAACGTCGTACGCATAAAAAATTGCACGTACCAGGTATGGTGGAATGCTCGAACTGCGGTGAACTAGCAAAACCGCATCATGTATGCAAATCATGCGGGCATTATGATGGCAGAGAAGTTGTGGCAAATGATTAAATTGAACTGGTAAGTTAATTCGAACAGATCACTGCAGAAGTGATCTGTTTTTGTATATATATCCGAACTATACAAGAAAACTGAAAAGGGAAGGAAAAACGTGTATGCGCGAATTGGTCGAATACAGAACAGATGAGCTAGGCTATGGGGAAATCCTGCTGAATCGTCCGGACAAGATGAATGCTATTTCAAAGGAGATGACACGTGCGTTTAAAAATGCTCTCGAGACTGCTAGACATCAGCAGGTTAAATTTTTAGTTGTTACGGCTGCAGATGGCCGAATGTTCTGCGCCGGTGGAGATTTACAGGATCTGCATGGTCATTTAACATCTGAGGAAGCTTTTACTGTATTATATCCAATGAAGGAAGTGCTTTATGAACTGGCTTCTTTTCCCATTCCAACCATATGTTTATTAAATGGGGATGCAGTTGGCGGCGGCTGCGAAATTGCGACAGCCTGTGATATTCGGATTGCAAAAGCAAATACCCGGTTTGGATTTGTCCAGACAAAACTGGGGATCACACCTGGATGGGGCGGTGGAACCCTTTTGTACGAGAAAGTTCATTCAAGTTTTGCATTTCAATGGCTCATGGAAGCGGCATTGTATCAGGCAGACATCCTGCAAAACAAGGGATGGATTCAAAAAGTTGCGAGCGACAAAGAATGGGATGACAGGGAAACCCTCTTAAAACCGTATCTTTCAAAATCGCTAGAACAAATGAAAATATTAAAGATGCAATACCAGAAAAAGCTATCTATTTTACCGCTTTCTGCACAAATGAATGATGAGGTTAGAAATTGTGCTAAGTTATGGGAGACAAAGGAACACAAAGAGGCAGTCCGGGAATTTATGTCCAGAAATGAAGAATAGATACTCTTTCAAAAAAATGACTGTGAACGATTCTACCACACCTACCTTTTGCATACATTGATAGCAAGTGCATAAGGAGGGATGTTATGAATGCAACACGGCAGGATGCTTGGACGAAGGATGAAGATATTTTATTGGCAGAGACCGTTCTTCGTCATATAAGAGAGGGGAAGACCCAGCTCGAGGCATTTAAAGATGTCGCAAAGCAGCTATCAAGAACATCAGCGGCATGCGGCTTTCGCTGGAACGCCTCTATTCGTAAAGAATATCAGGATGCTATTGAAAACGCTAAACAAGACCGGAAACAAAGTAATCGGCAACAAACGCTGGTTCAATATGACACAACAGTTAATGGAGAGCCGGATCCAATTGATGCGGCTATTTCTTTACTAGAGAACATGCGGAATCATACCAATGGTGATCATCAATTGTTTCATAATGAAGAGGAAGTAACACAACAACAGCTGATAAAAGAGAATGAAGCGCTTAAAACACAACTGAGCCGCTATGAGCAGGCATGGACGGAAATGGGAAAAATATGGGCCTGGGTTAATGAGCCTCGGAAATGAATGATAAAGACATGAATGATTGGAATACGCCATTCATGTCTTTTATTTTTGCAGTTAAGATGGTGAAAGATATGTTAGAAGTTATCAAAAAGGAAAAGGCTGCTAAATCCCCGTCAGGTCATGTCGGGTATTATGTCAGCAGCCAGGTTGTTCAATTCAAACCTCTTTTTCTTCAACTCCCTCAGGCATCCATATCAGCGGATTTTCCCCAAGGTCTCTTTCCATGTCGTATTTTGCTTTTTGGAATCCCATTTTTTCCCAGAATCCATGAGAATTAATTCGTGGATTAGTCTTGATTGGCAGATTAAAACTCTTGGCGAAATCTACCAGGGCCTTCCCGTAATGTCTGCCGCGATAGTCTGGTAAAACCTCAAGTTTCCATAGCTCCAGATAATCCTGCGTCGGCTCAAAGTAGGCATCATATTTTGCGCTGACTCTATATAAACTCATGCGCGCAATCAGGTTATGGCCTACATGAATTCCATAGAATGGCGATTCACTGTTATTCTCAACGATATTGTTCTGGAGGTCTTCCATCATGGAAAGTTCCTGGTTTCCATATTCTTTAAATCGTTTAAATTGCTCCAAAGTTTTATAATTGATCAAGAGTTTTTCGACTTCATTACTCAATTTATCCTTCCCCCTTCAAACATAAGTATTTAGAATTTCTTTATTATTAATTATAATATAAAAAAGCCGGAAAGGGAATGAAAGAAATAAACCTTACAGCGAAGACTTGTTTATACTGTTATCATTGTAGTAATAACTGGTTCGCTGAAAAGTGGAAAAGGGGTTAAATGACGGGAAATGATATTTGATTTAGTTGCTTATTTCATTGGCTTAATCATTACACTTCCGGTGCTTGCCACCTCGATTGTTTATATTATTGGCAGGAAAGTGCATCAACATCATTGGAAAGCAATTCATACTGCAGTGAATTGGACAACATTTCTTTACATTATTGCTGTCATAACGATGTTTAAAACAATCTTCGGGAGAACATTTTTTGGAATAATTCTATTGATTTTACTGACGCTGTTCACAGCTATTGTGGTGATTCGATGGAAAATGTATACGGAAGTTATCTTTAAAAAAATATTTAAAGTTTTTTGGCGTATCTGCTTTTTGCTGTTTCTATTGTTGTACTGCTTATTCATTTTGATAGGGATTGTTCTTCAATTCGTGTAATAGTCAATCAGAATGAATGCAATCCAACGCTGTTTTATGTAAAATGTGTTAAGGACATATATGATTACAATAAAGGAGCATGCGACCGATGCGGATCACGCCAATTACATTGCAAACACAAAATGCACTAATATATGATTACCGAAACAGCAAGTCCGGGATTTTGGAGCATTTTGACTATGATCCATACCTGGAATCGACATACCAATCCAGAGCAAAGGCATTGCAGTCTAAACAAATTGACCGTGAAAACCTGACAGATGCGTTAGTCAGAATGAACAGGCGATGGGATGCTCCTCAACCTACATACCGTAATATAGAAAGGCTGAAGAAGAATAACAGCGTTGTTGTTATCGGGGGACAGCAGGCAGGTCTTATGACAGGGCCGATGTATACCATTAACAAAATCATATCGATTATCCAATTTGCCAAACAACAGGAGTCCGAACTTCAGATACCAGTTGTGCCGGTTTTTTGGATAGCCGGTGAAGACCATGACTTTGCGGAAATCAATCATATTTATTTGCCTCAACATAACACCATGAAAAAATACCAGCTGCAACAGCAGATACAAGAAAAACGTCCAGTTTCAGATATTGCAATTGATCAACCAATAGCCCGTCAATGGCTTGACCAGCTATTTGCGCAGTTGAATGAGACAGCGTATACGAAAAACCTGTATCAGACAATCCAGGACTGTTTGCAGGAGTCGGATACCTATGTGGATTTTTTCGCACGGGTTATTTATCAATTGTTCGATGATGAAGGTGTTGTTCTTGCTGATTCCGGTGATTCTGTCATGCGGGAGATGGAACGGGACCATTTTATAACCTTGATTGAAAATCAGAAAGACATCAGTTCCGGTGTTCACCGATCATTACAACAACTGAACCAAAAAGGTTATGCTGTTTCACTTGAGACAGAGCCTGATGATGCACATCTCTTTTATCATGAGGGTGATGATAGAATATTGCTTACAAGAGATGAGGAGGGGAACTGGGCAGGAAAACAGGAGGAAGTCCTTTTAACAACAGAAGAACTCATGGAGACAGCAAATAATAATCCATCAAAACTGAGTAATAATGTAGTAACAAGACCAGTTATGCAGGAATGTTTATTTCCGACATTGGCATTTATCGGCGGCCCGGGTGAAGTTGGTTACTGGTCAGCCTTAAAGCCCGCTTTTCATGCGGCTGGTATGGAGATGCCTCCGGTACTGCCGCGATTGTCCTTTACTTTTATTGACCGGCGGGTGGAAAAATCATTGCGGCAATATGCGATTGATGAGGAAAACGCCATTAATCATGGCGTTGACTCCTTGAAAATCGAATGGCTGGCTAACCAGAATGGACCGCCAGTGCAGAAGGTTGCCTCTGAAATCAGGCAGGCCGTTGATACCGCACATAGACCATTAAGGGATATCGCAAGAGGGATACGTTCCGATTTAGGTGAATTGGCTGATAAAAATTTGTATTATTTGAATGAGGATATTAAATATCTGGAAGAGCGTATTATGAAAGGTCTAGAGGAAAGGCATACAAAGCATCTGAATGAATTTGACCTGATCCAAAACACGCTTCATCCCAAAAATGGGCTGCAGGAGAGAGTTTGGAATCCATTAGTCTGGTTGAACAAATACGGTTCCGGTTTTATCAGAGAACTGACAAGCCAGCCATGTTCATTCCTGGACGCGCACCATATTGTTTATCTATAGCATGATAAACTTAAATCGACCAAGTGAAACTTTAATCAGTGGTTTTTATCCCCACCTTCCTCCACTTTTTCAAAATAAGTGGAGAAAAGGTGGGGGTTTTTTATTGTAATAGTTTTTAAATGGCTTGGTCACAGTATTTAGGCTGTGGACTGAAAAGTTCATATATATTCTTTCCTCATTGGTTTATAACGCGTTAGTCCTATTTTTTAATTTAGAAGGAAAAAATTTTGAAAAAGAAGTGGTGAATTGTGGGGGAATGTGGTAACATAGGGTGTAAGAAAGTGGGGCGTACTCTATGTTCATGGGTGAATACCAGCACAATATCGATACAAAGGGACGAATTATTGTGCCTGCCAAGTTCCGTGAAGACCTTGGGGAAAGCTTTGTTGTCACCCGTGGACTTGATAAATGTTTATTTGCGTACCCAATGGAAGAATGGAAATTGCTGGAGGAAAAGTTGAAAAAGCTCCCACTTACCAAGAAGGACGCCCGTGCTTTCACAAGATTTTTCTTCTCTGGAGCAGTTGAATGTGAAGTGGACAAGCAGGGAAGAATAAACATTCCCCAACCTCTGCGCCAATATGCCGGTCTTGACAAGGAATGTGTTGTCATTGGTGTATCCAACCGCGTTGAATTCTGGGCCAATGAAAACTGGGAAGAGTATTTCAATGACTCCGAAGAATCTTTTGGTGAAATTGCCGAGAATCTGATGGACTTTGATATTTAAATGTGGCAGAGACAGGATGAAAGTCTATGTTTAATCATTACAGTGTATTAGCAGAAGAAGTGCTGGTTGGGATGGCTATAAGGAAGGATGGTACATATGTGGACTGTACCGTCGGCGGTGGCGGTCACGCTGAGCGTATTGCTTCCCAGTTAAATGAAAATGGGCTGCTGATAGCGTTTGACCAGGATATGGAGGCACTGAAGGCAGCGGAAAAACGGCTGGAGCCATTTAAAAATCGTACCCTTTTTATTCATGCCAACTTTAGAGAAATAGAGGAGCAATTGGCTTCCCGCCAAATTAGGCATGTAGATGGTTTTCTGTTTGATCTTGGTGTGTCATCGCCTCAGTTTGATCGTGGTGACAGAGGGTTCAGTTATCAGCATAATGCGAAACTTGATATGCGTATGAACCAGCATCAGGAATTGAACGCCCGAGAAGTTATAAACGAATGGCCGTATAACCAGCTGGTAAAAATTTTCTTCAGCTATGGTGAAGAGAAATTTTCCAAGCAAATCGCCCGTAAAATTGAGGATGCCAGGAAAGTAAATCCGATTGAAACGACGTTTGACTTGGTTGACATCATAAAAGAAGCAATTCCAGCACCTGCCCGGAGAAAAGGAGGGCATCCTGCGAAACGAATTTTTCAGGCTCTTCGAATTGCCGTGAATGATGAGCTGAGTGCTTTCAATGATGCGCTTCACCAGGCTGCACGTGTTGTTGATATCCATGGGAGAATTGCCGTCATAACGTTTCACTCATTGGAAGACAGACTTTGCAAACAGGCTTTTAAAAAATGGAGTACGGCAAAACCGGTACCAAGAAACCTACCGGTCATACCCGAGGACCATCAAGCGCCATTTAAATTAGTCAATAAAAAGCCGGTTGTGCCAAGCGAAAAAGAAGTTGATGAAAACAGACGGTCACGCTCTGCTAAATTGCGTATCAGTGAAAAAATTCAAGAATGGAATGAAGAATTTTCATATAAAGAAGGGTGGAAAAAATCATGAATGAAAATCTTGCCCGCAGCTGGAAAGAGTCATATTCGCCAAACGAAGCAGGACAGGAACAACAAACAGTCGTTAAAGTACATAAGAAGAACTGGATCACGATAGGCGAAAAGGTGTTGTATTCCGGAGTAAGCGCTATGCTGATTGCAGCGAGTATCTATGTTGTGTCATTTGCTTCTTCAACAGACACATTGAACAGGGAATTGCAATCACTTGAACAATCGGTACAGCATCAGAAAGTAACCAATGAAGGCCTGGTTTATGAAAAGAAGCAGCTAAGCAGACCTGAACGCATCACAAGAATTGCAAAAGAAAATGGATTAAAAGTACAGGATACACGGGTAGAACAGGCAACAGCGTTTAAGAACAACTAAGATAAGGCGGATGTATGATGAAGAAAAACAAGAAAACACATATTATGTCCGGGGTTCTAATTGTTTTGTTTGTCGGCATATTTCTGCTTATTTCCGGAAGGTTTTTATATATTCAGGCTACCGGAGAAATTGCCGGCATTTCACTTGATAAATGGGCTGATGAGAAGCGTACTGCGTCTTACACCCTTGATGCGGAACGGGGAAAAATTTATGGCCGGAATGGCATGACACTAGCATATGACCGTCCTACATACAGGATCCAGGCAATTGTAGGGGAATCACACACACAAAACGAGGAGGAGCCGCTTCATGTAGTAAATCCGGAAAAGACTGCAGAAAAGCTGGCTCCTTTATTAGATGCGGATAAAAGCTATCTGCTGAATCAAATGAAAGAAGGAATTGAGGGAGGCCGATTTCAAGTAGAATTTGGAAGTGCGGGTAAAGAAATCTCCCAGAACACGAAAGAAAAAATTGAAGAACTTGAACTGCCGGGAATTAAATTTAAGGAAGAACCGATACGTTATTATCCGAATGGAATGTTTGCATCGCAAATTATCGGATTCGCTCAGAAGAAGAATAACACGATCAACGGCATCACCGGGATCGAAAAACAGATGAATAAGTTTCTGAGTGGTAAAGATGGGTCTATTTCATATCAACGTGATCAATATAATGACAAACTATTAAACCCGGAGGAAGTCGTCAAACAGCCGGAGGACGGCGGGGATGTTTATTTAACAATTGATCAGAAGATACAGACATTGCTCGAGGATGTCATGACACAAATGAATGAAACCTATGAACCCGAACGGATGACAGCCGCCGTGATGGATCCCAAAACAGGTGAGATCCTGGCGATGAGCAACCGTCCAAGCTATAACCCCAATAATCCCTCCGATGTAGAAAATTGGTATAATGATGTGATCGCTACACCAGTTGAACCGGGATCAACAATGAAAATGTTCACATGGGCTGCGGCAATTGAGGAAGGTGTTTACAATGGTGATGAATCGCTTGAATCAGGTACTTACAAAATAAGTGACCGTGTGGCCCCGGTAAGAGATCATAACGGTGGTGAAGGCTGGGGGTCAATCACGTATGATGAAGGGTTTGCCCGTTCCTCGAACGTTGCAGCATCCAAGCTGGTTTGGGAAAAGATTGGAACCGAGAAATATCTGGAATATCTAAAAGGATTTGACTTTGATGAAAAAACAGGCATCGATTTGCCGGGAGAGGCAACGGGGCAACTCGTTTACAACTATCCGCGCGATAAAATCACCACAGCTTTCGGTCAGGCAAGCACTGTGACACCGATCCAGCAAATGAAGGCGGCGTCGGCAATAGCAAACGATGGGAAAATGGTCAAACCGTACGTCATATCTAAAAAGGTTGATTCGTCTACCGGCGAAACAATAGAAGAAAAATCACCCGAAGTCACCAGTAAACCTATTTCAAAAGAAACCTCAGATCAGGTGATGAACTTATTGGGGTCGGTCGTTTCCTCTGAGAATGGGACGGGGAAAGAATATAAGCTTGATGATTACTCTGTTGCAGGCAAAACGGGTACAGCCCAGATTAGTGAAGACGGCAGTTATTTAACCGGACACGGAAATTATATGTATTCGTTTCTTGGAATGGCTCCCAAGGACGACCCGCAGCTATTGATGTATGTATCGGTTAAACAGCCCGATTTAAAAGCTACAGAGACCGGTTCAGCTCCTGTATCATTCATATTCAAAAATGTCATGGAGAACAGCTTGCATTATTTGAGTATCGAACCTGACAAAGAAACAGACAAACAGATTGAGCCGGTTGAATTGCCGGAAATGACGGGGAAAGAGACATCCGGAATTCAAGAAGAACTTGCCAGTAAGGGATTAAACGTGTCGGTTATCGGCTCAGGTAAAACCATTAAAAAGGCGAGTGCTGCGGCAGGTGATGAACTGTTGCCGGGTGACCGGATCATTCTCATTACTGATGAGCCGACAATGCCCGATATCACCGGCTGGTCATTAAGAGATGTCATGCAGCTGGCTGAATTGATGTCACTCGATGTTGAACCGATCGGCAATGGATATGTCACTAATCAAAGCATTAAGAAAGGGACACCGCTAAAAAATAACGATTATTTAGGTGTTGAACTCCAACAGCCTGAAACGGATGCCCAAGAGTCTGAGCAATCAGGTTAACTAAATAAGTAGCGGAAACGACTGCGAGTGAACCACGCCCGTTTTTTTAGGGCGTGGTTCGCTATTTCGGCTTGACATGCAATGTTCTATTCCATTTTCAATATTCATATAGTGAATACAAGCCTACCTATGAATATGAGAAGGGGGATGGAATATGAAACGCGTATCATCTGTAACTGTACGAAAGCGAATAATTGCCGTTTTCCTTATCGGTTTATTGTTTTTCGTCATAATCGATTTCCGGCTGGGCTTTGTTCAGTTTATGATGGGAGATGAACTGATGAAGCGCGCTGACGAATCCTGGAGCAGGGATATTACGTTTGAACCTGAACGCGGAAAGATATTGGACAGGCAGGGAGAAGTGCTGGCAGAAAATGTGTCTGCACCATCTGTCATTGTTGTCCCAAAGCAGGTGAAAAACCCCCAGGATACAGCTGGAAAAATCGCTGACATATTGGAAATCTCCGAACAGGATGCCTATGATTATGTTACGAAAGACGCTGTTTATACCAGAGTACATCCTGAGGGCAGGAAAATAAGTGAGGAACAGGAAGAAGCGTTCCGTACATTAAACATGGACGGTATTTATCTGGCAAAAGATTCAAAACGCCATTACCCATTTGAGGATGATTTATCACACGTATTAGGCTTTGCGGGTATCGATAACCAGGGTTTAATGGGACTTGAACAATTTTATAATGATAAATTAAATGGGGAAGAAGGAAGTTTATCGTTTTATTCTGACGCTAAAGGGAAAAAACTTGAGCAAATTGCCGATGACTATGAAGCGCCAACAGACGGTCTCAATTTAAAGACAACGATTGATTCCAAAGTCCAGACAATCATGGAGCGGGAGCTGGATCTTGCCGTATCGCAATATAATCCTGACGGCGCTATGGCAATTGCAGTTGATCCGGATACAGGAGGCGTACTTGGGATGTCGTCGCGGCCAAACTTTAACCCGGAAAATTACCAGAATGTTGATCCTGAAATATATGACCGTAATTTGCCGATTTGGAGCACTTATGAGCCGGGGTCGACCTTTAAAATCATTACACTGGCAGCTGCACTTGAAGAGAATACGGTGGATCTTGAAAAAGATGAGTTTCATGACGATGGCGACATATCCGTAGGGGGGACAGAACTGCATTGCTGGAAGAGCGGTGGTCATGGCCATCAAACGTACCTGGAGGTTGTGCAAAATTCGTGTAACCCTGGTTTTGTACAAATGGGGACCGATCTAGGCAAGGAAAAGCTGTTCAGTTATATTAACGATTTCGGATTCGGGAAAAAGACAGGCATTGACCTTCGCGGTGAAGGGAACGGAATATTGTTTGAACCAGAAAATATAGGACCTGTTGAGCTGGCAACAACATCTTTCGGGCAGGGCGTATCCGTTACACCTATCCAGCAGGTCATGGCTGTCTCCGCGGCGGTTAATGGCGGTGAACTCTATAAGCCGTTTATTGCAAAGGAGTGGATCGATCCGCAAACCGGGGAGACAGTGGAAAAGGTGGAGCCGACATTAAAGGAAAATATCATTTCAGAATCTACATCAGAAGAGGTCCGTCATGCACTTGAAAGTGTTGTTGCAGAAGGAACCGGCCGCCCGGCGTATGTTGATGGTTATCGTGTGGGGGGGAAAACCGGTACAGCCCAGAAAGTCGGACCGGATGGCAATTATTTAAAAAACAATTACATCGTGTCGTTTATGGGATTTGCCCCGGCAGATGATCCGGAAATCGTGGTTTATGTTGCAGTGGATAATCCGAAAGGTACTGCCCAGTTTGGCGGTGTTGTCTCAGCACCTATCGTCGGGACCATTATCGGAGACAGTTTGCGTGCAATGGGAGTTGAACCGAGAGAAGGCGGCCCGGAGAAAGAATATACATGGCCGGATAAACCAAAAGTTGAGGTTCCGGATTTAATCGGTATGAGCAAAGGTGAATTGACCGAATATCAGACGAATTTATCAATTGAAACAAGCGGGTCCGGTGAGCATATTATCGATCAAGCCCCAAGCCCCGGAACAAAAATTGAACAAGGCGAAAAAATAAGAATTTATCTCTCTGACAAAAATTCATCGTGAACAGGCTAAATTTTTGCTATAATGTAAAAGGCTCAACTGTTAAGATAAAGTCGAGGTGCCAGGAGCCGGTTTTTAGCCGGCTCTATGGCTATTAAACATGGCAAAAGCTTTCGCTGTTAAAGGTTGGCGATAAGCCAAGTTTTCTAATAGAGGTTGTTCAAAAAGTCCGGTAACAATTTTATCCTCCTTTTTGAACACGCACTAATCGTATTAGATATTACATTGCAGAATAGGGTGTTTGGAAATGAGATTATCAGAGTTATTGACCGTTTTACCATTTTATAATACATCAGCAGCACTTGATAACCTGGAGATAAGCGGTGTTGAGACTGACTCCAGAAAGGTAGCAGAAGGGAATCTGTTTATTTGTATTCAGGGTTTTACAGTCGATGGCCATGATTTCATCGATCAGGCCGCAAATAATGGTGCACATGCCGTGCTGGCTGAGAAAGAAGTGAATGCCTCTGTTCCGGTTATCCGGATTGATGATACATCAAAAGCTTTGGCGATGCTTGCGTCAAAGTTTTATGATTATCCAACGCGTCAATTTCCGCTTATTGGCGTAACCGGCACAAATGGCAAAACAACGATTACCTATCTGCTGGAATCGATCTTTCAGCACTATAAGCGAAAAACGGGTATTATCGGTACCATCCAAATGAAAATAGGAAACGATGCTTATCCTGTACATAATACGACCCCTGACGCCTTGTATTTACAGAAAACGTTTCATGAGATGAATGAACATGATGTCGATACAGCTATTATGGAAGTGTCTTCTCATGCGTTGGATATGGGGCGGGTCCATGGCTGTGATTTTGATATCGCCGTATTTACGAATCTATCACAGGATCATTTGGACTATCATCCGGATATGAACGATTATTTACATGCAAAAAGTCTTTTGTTTGCACAGTTAGGCAATACCTATAACGAAGGACAAAAAAAGTTTGCAGTTATAAATGAGGACGATCCAAACAGTGCTTTTCTGATAAAAAGCACCGCTCAGCATGTTCTTACGTATGGATGTCAGAGCGGAGCACAGGTGAAGGCAGAAGACATCAATCTAGACGTAACGAAAACAACCTTTACAATGCACACCCCAATTGGATCTGTCATGATAAACAGCAGCTTGATTGGTAAATTCAACGTTTATAATATGCTGGCAGCAAGCGCAGCCGCCATAAGTGCAGGTATACCGCTTGAGGTCATTAAGGAAGCACTTGAGGCCATGCAAGGTGTGAGCGGAAGATTTGAACCTGTCGAGGGGAGCCATGAATTTGCAGCTGTGGTTGACTATGCACATACACCAGATTCACTGGAAAACGTACTGCAAACGATTAAAGGCTTTGCAGAGAATAATGTCTATGTCGTGGTTGGCTGCGGCGGTGACCGTGACAAGACAAAACGTCCATTAATGGCATCTGTCGCGCTGCAATATGCTGATCAGGTAATTTTCACTTCCGATAATCCGCGTACAGAGGATCCGCAGGCAATATTGGATGATATGACAAAAGGACTGAATGAAACGCATTTTTCAGTTATTGAAAATCGAAAAGACGCTATCTTTCATGCCATAAGTCTTGCTAAAAAGGGCGATATTATTTTAATTGCCGGCAAAGGACACGAGACATACCAGGATATCGGCCGGGCCCGTTATGATTTTGATGACCGGGAAGTTGCCAAAGCGGCAATTCAGGCTAAGGAGAATTAACGATGCTGTTTACAACGAAATGGCTTACAACCGTATTTTCAGATTACAAGGGTGCAGCAGTGGATGAGGTTGAAATTGTAGAGGTGACAACAGACAGCCGCAGGAAATTGAAAAAATCATTGTTTATTCCATTAGCCGGTGAAAATTTTGACGGCCATCATTACATGAAAGATGCCTTTGACCAGGGAGCTGCAGCTGCTCTATGGGATAAACATAAGGCGCTGCCGGAATCCTTGCCAGCCGATTTCCCGGTGTTTTTTGTTAATGATACGCTGACTGCGATGCAAGAACTGGCAAAGGCTTACCGAAAAAAAGTGAATCCGGTTGTCATTGGCGTAACAGGTTCGAATGGCAAGACGACAACCAAGGATATTATTGCTTCAGTCGTAGGGTCATCATATAAAACGCATCATACAGAAGGTAATTTAAACAATCAAGTCGGCCTTCCGCTCACTATTTTATCGATGCCTCTTGATACAGAAGCATTGGTCGTGGAAATGGGCATGAATCATTTTGGTGAAATTGAAACACTGACAAAGATAGCGCAGCCTAATTATGCCGTCATAACAAATATTGGTGAATCCCACATTGAATTCTTGGGTTCAAGGGAAGGAATTGCCAGAGCAAAACTTGAAATCATTAAAGGAACGACAAAGGACGGTTATTTATTGATTGATGGCGACGAACCATTATTAAGGCAGGTTCATCAGCGCGAACATGTCATTAAATGCGGCTATCATACTAATAATGATGTCACCATCAGAAACATAAATATTACGCGGCAGTCGACTCAATTTGAACTCTCTGATGGCGGAAGTTATACGATTCCATTACTTGGAAGCCATCATGCACTGAATGCATCGTTTGCCATAACGATCGGCAGGCTGCTAAATATAGCAACGGATAATGTGAAACAGGCATTAACAGGGCTGGAACTGACATCAATGCGATTTGAACTTATGAATGGTAAAAATGGTTCATCCATTATCAATGACGCTTATAATGCTTCCCCAACGTCCATGAAGGCAAGTATAAACGCTGTAAAACATTTGGATGGATTCCATCAGAAGGTACTCGTTTTAGGTGATGTGTTTGAGCTTGGTCAAAACTCAAAACCGCTTCACCGCTCGGTTGCCGACAGTATTGATGAATCGATGTCAGCTGTTTTAACATTTGGAGAAGATGCAGACGAAATATCGTCAGCTGTTTATAAACAGCATCCTGCAATTGACAGCCGTCATTTTACATCAAAGGAAGCGCTTATGAATGCTCTCAATGAGTATATCTCCGAGGGGACATTAATTTTATTTAAAGCGTCACGTGGCATGCAATTTGAATCATTTATCAAGCAAGTTATTGATCCATCGCATTAAACATGGACGGTTGCTGCAAGAGGAGGAGAAACAGTGAATATGTACGTATTAATCATGACAATCGCAATAGCATTTTTGATCACCGTCCTCTCATCACCAATTTTTATTCCTTTTTTACGGCGTTTGAAGTTTGGGCAAAGCATCAGGGACGAAGGTCCGAAATCACATATTAAGAAGACGGGGACCCCGACCATGGGCGGTATTATGATTGTCATCAGTGTTGTTGCAACTGCAATTATTATGGTGAGCAAATACAGTGCCGGGTCAATCGGCTATGAGTTATGGCTGCTTATTTTTGTGATGGTCGGCTACGGATTGCTGGGTTTTATGGATGACTTTATTAAGGTGGCCATGAAGCGGAATCTCGGACTGACATCGAAACAAAAGATGGCAGGTCAATTGGTTATTGCGTTTATTTTTTATTTTATTTTACACTATAACGATTATGCCACCTACATTCAAATTCCGGGTACGTCCATCCAATGGGAACTCGGCTGGGGGTATGCGTTGCTGACTGTATTTATGCTGGTTGGTGCATCCAATGCCGTGAACTTAACGGATGGATTGGATGGCCTGCTCGCCGGTACTGCAGCCATAGCATTTGGTGCTTTTGGCATTTTGGCATGGTACGGTTTCCCACAGAATGAGATAGCCATCTTTTCATTAGCAACGGTCGGTGCACTGCTGGGGTTTCTCGTCTTCAATGCCCATCCGGCCAAGGTGTTCATGGGTGACACAGGCTCACTGGCATTAGGCGGGAGTCTTGCCGCTATAGCTATTTTGACAAAGCTGGAGATTATTCTGGTTATTATCGGCGGTGTTTTTGTCATTGAGACGCTTTCGGTCATCATTCAGGTTATATCGTATAAGACAACCGGCAAAAGAATATTTAAAATGAGCCCGCTTCATCATCATTATGAGCTGCTTGGGTGGTCTGAATGGCGTGTTGTGACCACGTTTTGGCTTATAGGTCTGGTGTTTGCGGCGCTAGGCGTTTATATCGAGGTGTGGATAGCTTGAAAAAATTAACAAACTTTCCTTATGATCATGTACTTGTACTGGGTCTGGCAAAAAGCGGTACAGCTGCAGCCAGATTGCTGCTGCAAAGCGGAAAAAAAGTTCGTGTGAATGATAAAAATGCCAGTGATAGTGATGCAGCTGTTGATGAATTAACAGCACTGGGTGCTGAAGTGATCACTGGTTCCCATCCGCTGTCTGTATTGCATGGAATGGAAATCATCGTTAAAAATCCGGGTATTCCGTATGATAAACCTCTTTTGCAAGAGGCGGAAAAGCGTGGTATTCCGATTATTACTGAGATAGAACTCGCCGGCAATCTATCGGAGACAGCCATGATCGGGATAACCGGTTCCAATGGCAAAACGACGACAACAACTCTCACAGCCGAAATGTTGAAGGCCAGTGAACAGGGAGCACGGATCGCCGGTAATATCGGGCATGTTGCTACAGAGGTTGCTCAATCATTGAAAAAAGACGAAAAAATGGTCCTGGAGCTATCCTCATTTCAACTGATGGGTGTTAAAGCATTTAAACCGAAAATTGCTGTACTGTTAAATATTTTCGAGGCACATCTTGATTACCATAAAACGTTTGAGAACTATAAAAACGCCAAGTGCAATATATTTGCTAACCAGACAGCTGATGATTACCTCATCTATAACGCGGATGATCCGACTGTGGCAGAAGCTGCTGCATCTGCAAAATCGGTCAAAATACCATTTTCAATGAAAATTCAGCTGAACAATGGTGCGTGGGCAGATGACAACAGTCTTTACTTTAAAAACGAAAAACTGATTGATAAAGAGGAAATTGTGCTGACAGGCGACCATAATCTGGAAAATATTCTTGCGGCCATCAGTGCCGCAAAGCTGAGCGGTGCCACAAATGAAGGGATTCATAGTGTATTGACGTCTTTTTCAGGGGTCAGGCACCGGCTCCAATTTGTAGGCAATTTTCACGATCGTCTGTTTTACAATGATTCTAAAGCAACAAACATGCTTGCAGCCCAAAAGGCATTATCCGCATTCAATGAGTCTGTTATCCTGATTGCAGGTGGTCTTGACCGCGGCAATGAGTTTGATGATTTGAAACCTTATTTGAAGAATGTGAAAGGTGTTGTCCTGATCGGAGAGACACAGGGTAAACTGAAGCGCACAGCACTTGAAGCAGGTGTGCCTGCCATAAAAATGGCCGGTGATATGAATGACGCTGTTAGCCAAGCGTATCGAATGTCTGGACATAAGGATGTTATATTACTGTCTCCTGCCTGTGCCAGCTGGGATCAATACCGAACATTTGAAGAACGAGGTGACATGTTTATACAAGCCGTGCATACACTATTGTAGGGGCTTGTCTGCTGCAATAATGTATGCCTTGCTGCAACAGTAGTGCTGCAGGTGAACATCACGTATGATCATTGTGAATAAAAGCCCCTATTCCAACGAATCTGGAAAAGGGGTGTTTTTTTGTTTCGAAAATCGTCTGAAACCCGCTATAAACCGGACTACACTCTATTGGCTGTTATATTGCTGCTGCTGGTAATCGGCGCCGTAATGGTTTACAGCTCGTCATATGTCTGGGCAGAGTATAAGTATGCGGACCAATTTTTTTTCCTTAAACGCCAACTGTTGTTTTGTGGCATCGGGGTTGTTGGAATGTTCTTTTTTATGGTTATCCCGTACAGCACATGGAAACAATATAGCAAAATTATTTTGTTTAGTTGTTTTGTACTATTGCTGGCTGTACTGATTCCGGGAGTCGGGATGGTACGCGGCGGGGCCCAAAGCTGGATTGGCATTGGTGCATTCAGTGTCCAGCCATCCGAATTTATGAAACTTGGTTTAATTATTTTCCTGGCCGTATATCTTTCTGTCAAGCAAAAGTATATCACGTCTTTTAAAAAAGGCTTCATCCCGTCGCTCCTTCTGGTATTTTCAGCATTTGGACTTATCATGCTGCAGCCTGACCTGGGCACCGGTGTTGTACTCGTAGGCACGTGTATGGTGATGATTTATATTGCCGGGGCCAGATTATTGCATTTTTTCGGACTTGCTGCGGTAGGCTTTGTCGCGTTTCTGCTGCTAATATTGTCAGCACCCTATCGTATTAGCCGAATAACCGCATTCATCAATCCGTGGGAGGACCCATTAGGAGATGGTTTCCAGATTATCCAGTCATTATATGCCATCGGCCCGGGTGGTTTGATGGGGCTTGGATTGGGCGAAAGCATTCAAAAATATTTTTATTTGCCTGAACCGCAAAACGACTTTATTTTTGCCATCATTGGCGAGGAACTTGGATTTCTAGGCGGTACCTTTGTGATTGGGTTGTTTGCATTGCTGTTTTGGCGCGGTGTAAAAGCGGCACTCGAGGCACCGGATGCTTACGGGCGTTTTTTGGCGCTTGGAATCGTATCCATGCTGACTATTCAGGTCATGATCAATATAAGTGTCGTAATCGGTTTGATTCCTGTTACAGGCATAACCCTTCCATTCTTAAGCTATGGCGGTTCGTCATTAACGTTAACGCTTTGTTCGGCAGGAATCTTACTGAACATCAGCAGGTATTCAAAAATTTAATGGACTGTGGGTAAAAATTTTAGAATATGGGACAAGTTTACTACGTATTCATACGAAATGTGTGATATAATCCAAATAACAGTCGGAGAAACGGCATTGAAAGGTGCCGTTTTCTTCTTGTCAGTTAAGAAAGGATGACTACTTTCTTACTGCATAAGTGCTGGGCTTCGCCATTGGATTTCGGCGATGAGCCAGGTTTTCCATGCACTTTCTAATGTTAGGGTAAGGGAAGAAATAGAAATGGGGAAAAAGAATGTAGTTTCAATTGAAGAACGTATACCAACGTTGAAACAGGAACGTAAAAAGAAGGCAAATCGCCGTCTCATATTTTACCTTTCTATTTTTTTCTTTTTAATTTCCATAATTGTTTATCTTCAGTCTCCATTGAGTGATGTGAGAACAATTGCGGTTTCAGGAAATTCATTTGTATCGGATGAAAGGGTAATTGAGCAAAGCGGTATTGCCAAAGGCGAGAATTTATGGACGATAAACGAAACGCAGGCAAGCCGGTCCATAAAAGAAAATCCGGTTATTCAAAATGCCGATGTAAATGCAAAGCTTCCATGGACAGTCGACATAAGTATTACTGAATTCAATCACGTTGGCTATGTGGCGCAAAATGAAAGCTATTTTCCGATATTGGGAAGCGGTGATGTTCTGAAAGATATGGAACAGCAGACAGCAGACGGGAATGCACCATTGCTGATCGGTTTTTCAGATGATGATTACTTAAAGGAAATGACGCAGGAACTGAAAAATTTGCCGGAAAGTATTTTGAAACTGATATCGGAAATCCACTGGCAGCCGACTGATGATAACGAGCGTAAAATCAAGCTGTATATGAATGATGGCTATATTGTTGACGGCACCATCAGGGATTTTGCCGATAATATGAGTGTTTACCCATCAATCGTTTCACAGCTGGATCCGGAGAGCAAAGGGATTATACATATTGGCGCCGGTGCCTATTTTGAGCCGTTTACAACGCCGGACGAGGAAAGCTCTGACGAAGAAGAATCCGGCAGCGGAAATGACGGATAGCTAATTTTATTGACAGTTAAGAAAGGATAAATCCTTTCTTACTGCATAAGAACAACTTAGACGTTTGCCATACCTTGGCAATAAGCCAAGTTTTTCTAAATAAAATCACGAAATTAAAAGGAATTCACGATTTTTATATCGAATTAACCAATATATATTTTCTTTTTGTGCTCATTCCTTTAAAATATGAGACTATAGGCTTTTAATAGAATTGAAGAGAAAAACATCTGATTGAATAAAAAGGCGATATATCAGATGCTTCTGAAGCAGGAGGTGCCTTTCCTTGAACAACAGCGAAATACTAGTGAGTCTTGATATAGGTACATCAAAAATTAAAGTAATTATTGGCGAAGTGCTAAACGATTCTCTGAATATTATAGGAGTCGGTACTGCAAAGTCAACTGGCATGAAAAAAGGTGCGATCGTTGATATTGACCAAACTGTTCAATCGATAAGAAATGCAGTGGAGCAGGCGGAACGAATGGTCGGCATGCAAATTGACAGTGTTGTAGTAGGTGTGAACGGGAATCAAATACAATTGCAGCCTTGTCATGGTGTCGTAGCTGTTCAGAGTGAAAATCGGGAAATCGGCGATGAAGATATCACACGGGTGATTGATGGTGCTCAGGTCGTCTCAATTCCGCCTGAGCGGGAGATTGTTGATGTCATACCAAAACAGTTTATTGTTGATGGACTTGATGAGATAACTGATCCGCGTGGCATGATCGGTGTCAGACTGGAAATGGAAGGAACCATCATTACATGTTCGAAAACCGTTTTACATAACTTGCTGAAGTGTGTGGAGCGAGCCAACCTGCAAATATCTGATATTTGTCTGCAGCCGCTTGCTGCGGGTACTATTGCACTATCCAGTGATGAGAAAAATCTTGGCGTGACCTTAATTGATATCGGTGGAGGGTCCACGACAGTTTCGGTTTTCGAAAATGACCATCTCGCTGGTACCAGTTCAATCCCATTGGGTGGTGACAATATAACAAAGGATCTATCAATTGGGTTAAGAACGTCAACTGAAGAAGCAGAAGATATCAAATTAAACTATGGGCACGCTTTTTATGATGATGCCCGCGAAGACGAAACCTTTGAGGCGTCGGTTATCGGAAGTAATCATAGGGAAACGTATAATCAGCTGCAGATTTCCGACATGATAGAAGCAAGACTGGAAGAAATCTATGCGTATGCCGAGAGGGAAATACGCCGGATGGGTTACCAGCAATTACCTGGTGGCTATGTTCTGACAGGTGGTACAATGAAAATGCCGGGTGTGATGGAACTTGCACAGGATTTATATCAGTCAAATGTTCGTGTGGCAATTCCTGACTACATAGGTGTAAGGGAACCACTGTTTACTGCTGGTGTAGGTATCTTGCAATTTGCTTATCGTAATGCGAAAATACAGGGAAAAGATCTTTTAACTTCTGTAGCAGACTACGAGGGCGAAGCGAAACCAAAACGCGCAAAAAAATCGGGGAATTCGGATGCACCGGCTAAGACCAAGAAAAAAGAATCCGGAATTGCTAATTTGTTTAAATATTTCTTTGATTAATCAAGTGAAATGTTTGACATGTTTATTGATTGTTTTTTTGGGTATGTCCGGTCATCAGGGTATAGAAATTAATGCGTCGTAATTCAGCATAATAGGAGGAACGGATGTATGTTAGAGTTTGAAACGAATATGGATCAACTGGCAACTATAAAAGTTATTGGCATAGGCGGCGGCGGAAGTAATGCCGTCAACCGTATGATTGAACATGGTGTTGAAGGTGTCGAGTTCATTGCGGTCAACACTGATGCACAAGCTTTGGAACTGTCAATGGCAGAAACCAAACTGCAGGTAGGCGGTAAATTAACGCGCGGATTAGGTGCCGGGGCAAATCCGGAAGTTGGCAGAAAAGCTGCTGAAGAAAATAAGGAACAGCTGGAAGAGGCCCTCCAGGGTGCCGACATGATTTTCGTCACTGCCGGGATGGGCGGTGGAACTGGTACAGGCGCAGCCCCTGTTATCGCCCAAATAGCCAAGGAGATTGGGGCCCTGACAGTTGGTGTTGTAACACGTCCATTCACATTTGAAGGTAAAAAGAGGTCAACACAGGCAATTTCGGGAATAGATTCACTGAAATCGAGTGTGGATACGTTGATCGTTATCCCGAATGACCGTCTTCTGGAAATTGTCGATAAGAATACGCCAATGCTGGAAGCCTTCCGTGAAGCGGATAACGTTTTACGTCAAGGTGTACAAGGGATATCAGACCTGATTGCCAAACCAGGTTTGATTAACGTGGACTTCGCCGACGTGAAAACGATTATGTTTGACAAAGGGTCTGCTTTGATGGGAATTGGTATCGCCACAGGTGAAAACCGTGCGACCGAGGCAGCCAAAAAAGCTATATCCTCACCGCTTCTTGAAACATCCATTGATGGTGCGCATGGCATTCTGATGAATATTACTGGCGGTTCCAATTTGAGTCTTTATGAAGTTCAGGAATCAGCCGATCTTGTCACATCAGCTGCGGATGATGAAGTGAATGTTATCTTCGGTTCGGTTATTAACGAAAATCTGAAAGACGAAATTATTGTGACCGTCATTGCAACTGGATTTGATGAAAGTCAGAAATCAGACAATCAGCCGCGTCAGCGCCCTGTTATCAATCAAAACCAGCAAGCAGCGACACGCCCTTCTGAAGAACCGCCGCGGGAGCGTGAACAGACACAAAGCCAGCAAAATCGTCCGAATACACAGGATGATGAATTGGACATTCCTACATTTTTGCGGAATCGCAACCGCAACCGTTAATAGAATAATATATTTTGAACAAGCAATCAGATATCGTCTGGTTGCTTTTTTTGTATTGGCTCTTCTCGTAAATTTTGTTGCTCCTTAGCCCTCGCAGTTGATATAAACTACGACATAGTGAAAAATTTGTGTGCGATAATACCGCTTCGGAAATACACTACGCTTTCCGCGGGCGGCTGGTGAGCCTCCGCGTGCTGGCGCACTGCGGGGTCTCACCTATGCCTTTCCTCCCGCAGGAGTCTCCGTGTATTTCCTCCGCTAAATTTTGTTCAAGACATCTTGATAAAACAAAATATTTTATGAAAGAAAACCTGTATTCCTTATTCATTAAAACGAGTAGCTGGAATATGCGAGACTCCTGTGGGACAGCGAGCCTAAGAGACCCCACAGCGAGCGTTCTTTGCGAGCGAGGAGGCTCGTGGTGAGCCCACGGAAAGCGAGTATATTCCAGCTGCGTCGCCAGAAAGCTTACCTAAATACTCTAATAAGACTTTACGTCGCAGTTTATGGATTTTTTGTCAAAAACAACATACTATTAGAAAAAAGTCTATATTTTTTAAACATTCGTTGGGTAGATAATTTTAAATAAAAGAGCGTGTGGATCTGAAGTTATTATGGTACCTTCATAGAGTTTAGGCTATTGAAATCCTGTTGTTAAAGCAATCTGACAAATTAGCTGATAAGTCGTTAAAATTAGCCCCATTAGACCTTCATGAAGTGACAGACTTTGCTTTCCAATACCACTATACTTTCTGTTAAGGGATTTTTTCAGGAAAGGAAGAACGGCGTGTGACCATTTATCTGGATGCTGTCTGGCTGCTGAACTTTTGTTTGGATATGATGTTATTGATGCTCACACAAGCTTTGGCAAAAGACAGCACGAGAAAGCTGAGGATCGTATTTGGAGCGTTTGTGGCTTCTTTATTGGTTCCGCTGTCTATTTATTATCCCGATTCAGTTTTTACAAGTCTGATAGGTAAGCTGATGTATTCAATCATTATTATTTTATGCAGCTTCCGAATTTATTCAATCTATCAGATGTTCAAATTACTGCTCTTATTTTACTTTACAACTTTTTCCATAGGGGGTGGATTGATCGCAATACACTTTCTATTCCAAAACCCTGTTGGCATGTCTGCAGGCGGGGTTTTGACATTTAACGGCGGCTATGGTGACCCGATCAGCTGGCTGTTTGTTGTCATTGGTTTTCCGGTCGTTTGGTATTTCACCAAGTCACGTATGGACAAGCATGCAACAGAAAAAATTCGTTACGACCAATTGTGCCCGGCCACGATCCAGATTCGGCAAATAAGTAAATCAACGACAGCTTATATCGACAGCGGCAACCAGCTGACAGACCCATTAACTAAAAAACCAGTTATTATTTGTGATCAGTATTTTTTAAAGCAATGGTTTACGGAAGAAGAATGGAAGATGCTGGAGACAGTTCATGACACCCTTGATTTCGAGGCGCTACCTGATGAGTGGGAAGACAGGATCCAAATTGTCCCCTTTCAAGGTGTTGAAGGCAATCGCACGTTTATGATGGCGCTTAAGCCTGATAAAGTCACAATTGTTTATGAGGAAAAAGAAATTGCGACACGTAAAGTACTGGCAGGTATCCAATTTGCTGATTTGACGAAAGACCAATCGTATCATTGCCTGATGCATCCGCAAATCATCAAATTGGGCACACCCGTTTCTGCTTAATGTGATATACCTGTAATGTCACTGCATTTCTTTAAATGACAAAATCTGGAAAAGGAGCGACGTAATTTGAAACTATTAAGACTTCGTTTGCGTTTATGGTGGTATAAGATACTGTTTAAACTTGGTTTCAAAACAGATGAGATTTATTACATCGGCGGCAGTGAAGCACTACCTCCGCCCTTATCAAAAGAAGAAGAGCGACGGCTGCTTGAGCTGCTTCCTAAAGGTGATAAATCAGCTAGAGCAATGCTGATTGAACGTAATCTGCGTCTTGTTGTTTATATTGCCCGCAAATTTGAAAACACGGGCATTAACATTGAAGATCTGATCAGTATCGGTACAATCGGACTGATCAAGGCTGTCAACACCTTTAATCCCGAAAAGAAAATAAAACTTGCTACATACGCCTCAAGATGCATTGAAAATGAAATATTAATGTATCTGAGAAGAAATAATAAACTCAAGTCGGAAATATCTTTTGATGAACCGTTGAATATTGATTGGGATGGCAATGAATTATTGCTCTCGGATGTAATGGGAACAGATGAAGATATAACAACCAGAGATATTGAAACGAATGTTGATAAGCATTTACTGAAAAATGCGTTATCACAGCTAAATCCCCGGGAAAAACAAATCATGGAACTCCGGTTCGGCCTGGTAGGTCAGGAAGAGAAAACACAGAAAGATGTTGCCGATATGCTAGGTATTTCGCAATCCTACATTTCCCGTTTGGAGAAAAAAATCATCAGACGGCTCCAAAAAGAATTTAATAAAATGGTTTGACTTACTCTGGCATGAATTAGAGCCACATTGAGGCGATTTATCTGACTTACCGCATTGCATAAAAAACCTCCTATGGGGAGATACTGCTCATGAACAGCATCTCCAACCGGGAGGGTAGAATATGACAAAACATAAAGTAGAAATCTGCGGAGTTGATACATCAAAATTACCTGTACTTAAAAACGATGAAATGCGTGAATTATTTAAACGGATGCAAGCTGGTGATATAGCAGCAAGGGAAGAATTGGTCAATGGGAATTTACGTCTTGTATTAAGTGTTATTCAGCGCTTTAACAATCGCGGTGAATACGGTGATGATTTGTTCCAGGTTGGCTGTATTGGACTTATGAAATCAATTGATAATTTTGATTTGGGGCATAATGTAAAATTTTCCACTTATGCTGTTCCGATGATAATTGGTGAAATCAGACGCTATCTGCGCGACAACAATCCTATCAGAGTATCGCGATCTTTACGTGATACGGCTTATAAAGCACTCCAAGTCAGGGAGCAGTTAATTAGTAAAACGTCGAAGGAACCGACAGCAATGGAAATAGCTGAAGAAATGGATGTTGATCATTCCGATATTGTATTTGCAATGGATGCTATCCAGGATCCGGTCTCGCTATTCGAACCAATTTATAATGACGGCGGCGATCCAATTTATGTCATGGACCAATTGAGTGATGATAAAGTCAAAGATTCACTCTGGGTTGATAAACTTTCACTGAAAGAAGGGATGTATCAACTTAACAATCGCGAAAAAACAATCTTGAATAAACGTTTTTTTCAGGGAAAAACCCAAATGGAAGTGGCTGATGAAATTGGTATATCACAGGCCCAGGTTTCAAGGCTTGAAAAAGCAGCTATCGACCAAATGAACAAAGAAATGTTCGAATAAACGTACAACTGTATATCTTTACTTCTATAATCGACGCCAAATTCAATTTGGGGTCTTTTTTTTATTAAAATTTTTTCATGAAATTTTTGGTTATGATGCCCCATTTCTGGAATTAAATTCGATCATAATAAAAAAGGAGAAATATAATAATTTACTCATCCACCTGCATATAAATCTCTATTAAGAGGCAGGTGAGACTTGTGGTAACATTATCTGAACTGCAAATTAAAGAAGTCATTATGATGAGCGACGGCAGGCGGTTAGGGCAAATTTCTGATTTGGAAATTGATGGGAATAATGGTAGGATCACAGCATTAGTGCTTATCGCAAAAGACAAAAAATCTGGGTTTTTCGGAAAAGCCGACGAGCTTATTATACCTTGGAGGAACGTCGAGGTGATCGGTACTGATGTCATATTGGTCAATGAGGTAAAAACACCAACCCTTTATTCTGAACAGGAATTGCTCGAATAATGTCTGAAATATGATAGAATGGAACAAGCAGATTGCGCGGGTTAGGGGGAAAACAAATGTCGGAACCATTTCAGCAGATGACAGACTCCACTTTAGTTCTGGAAAAATGGCAACAGCTGATACCAGGTCTGAAAGCTGGTTTTACAACGAGAAAAGGCGGTTTTTCAGCGCCGCCTTTTGATACATTAAACCTTGGTTTGCATGTTCCGGACAATTCAGAAGATGTGATTACCAATAGACATAGGCTGGCTGACATCATTCAAACTCCGTTAAGATCTTGGGTTTCCGGCGAGCAGACACACGAGACGAACATTCACTTCGCAACAGATCTTGACAAAGGAAGAGGGTCAACAGCGTATGATACATCGCTGGAGCAAATTGATGGTCTGGTCACGAATCATTCAGGCATATTGTGTACTGCTTTCTTCGCTGATTGTGTACCCATCTTTTTTCTGGATCCATCGACACGATACATCGGAATTGCGCATGCCGGCTGGAAAGGGACTGTCCATCGGATTGGACAAAAGATGATTGACACAATGCAGACAGCCGGTGCTGATCTGGCTGATATCCGTGTCGTAATTGGCCCCAGTATATCCCATGATGCTTATGAAGTAGATGAGCGAGTTATACGTCATATTCCGCAGTCGTTCATCGAAAAAACGGTCACTGCCAGGGAAAATAATCGCTTTTTGCTTGATTTAAAGCAATTAAACGCAGAAATCCTTTTACAACACGGAATTTTGCGTCATAATATAGATATATCAAATTATTGCACATTTCGCGACGATCATTTATTTTTCTCATATCGGCGTGACGGGGGGAAAACTGGCAGGATGCTGGGTTATATTGGTTACGATCAATGATTGAATGGGGGAGGACGAAGGGTATAATGGATGTAGCAGAAAATTTGAACCGAATCCGACAAAATATCGAGCACGCTTGTAAAAGCAGTAATCGAAATCTCGATGAAATAACCATAATTGGCGTGACGAAATATGTTACAATAGAACGAGCAAAAGAAGCAATTGAGGCAGGAATCACAAACCTTGGCGAAAATCGTCTGGAAGGTTTCCTGGAAAAACACGAATACATACAAGACAGCGCATCATGGCATTTTATCGGCACGCTGCAGTCACGAAAAGTTAAAGAGGTGATTGGTAAGGTCGATGCCATTCACTCGCTGGACCGGAAGTCGCTAGCCAGGGAAATCAATAAACGGTCGGCAAAGCCTGTTGATTGTTTCGTGCAGGTGAATGTAAGCGGAGAGGAGACGAAGCATGGGCTTCAACCCGAAGAAACACTCTCGTTTATCAGGGAACTGGAAGTGTATGACAACGTCCGTATTGTGGGGCTTATGACGATGGCACCGCATATTGAGGATGAAGAAAGGCTGCGGAACATTTTCAGACAACTGGCTTCACTTAGAGAAGATATACAGGGCGAACACATTGCGTATGCGCCATGTGAATACTTATCAATGGGCATGAGCAATGACTATCAGCTTGCTGTAGAAGAGGGAGCTACGCATATCCGAATCGGGTCTGATCTGGTCGGATCCTAATAACGGGGTGAAATGATGAGTATTAAAAGCAAAATTAAAAACTTCTTCACAATGGAAGATGAATTAGAGTATGTTGAGGAGCAAGAAGAAATGAATAATGAACCGGTGACACATCAGTCAAGCAGTAGCGGGAATGTGGTCAGTTTAACAAGTATGCAAGGGCCGACGTCGAAAGTTGTGCTTTGTGAACCGCGTAATTACAGCGAAGCACAGGAGCTTGCCGATAACGTCGTCAATAAACGGGCAGTTGTCATTAACCTTCAGCGTGTTGATCATCAACAGGCAAAACGGATTGTCGACTTTCTGAGCGGTACCGTTTATGCGATAAATGGTGATATTCAAAAACTCGGTGACGGGACATTTCTGTGTACAGCGGATAATGTCGATGTATCGGGTTCCATAACTGAAACATTTGCTGAAGAAGATGAATACAGTAAAGGATGGTAGCAGACTATGCAATCACTACTCAGTTTTTTATATCTGGCATTAGAGCTTTATAGCTTCGCCCTGATTATTTATATATTCATGTCCTGGTTCCCGGGTGCGCGTGAATCTTCATTTGGCGTCTTTTTGGCCAAAATATGCGAACCCTATCTTGAGCCTTTCCGCAGAATAATACCACCGCTTGGCATGATTGATTTGTCCCCTATTGTGGCGATTTTTGTCCTGTATTTCGCCAGAGCATTCGGACTGCCTGTTCTTTTCAGCTGGTTCTAATGGGTGAGATTCATGGAAATCTACCAGCATTATAGAAAAGAAGAACATTCGTTTATCGATCAGGCATTATCATGGATTAACCGAGTCGAAAAAACCTACCAGATGAAGGTGACGGATTTTCTCAATCCGAGGGAACAGCAAATTGTTGAGACGCTTGCTAGGACAAGTATGGAAGAGCTAAGGGTTTACAAGCATGGCGGCAGTGTTAATGCTGAGCGGCGGCGGGTTATCATAGCGCCGATGTATGACGAGGTGACGGACGATTCTTTTCAGCTCACTTTACTGCAGGGATCATACCATGACAAGTTTGTCTCACTGGGACACCGTGACGTGATGGGATCGTTTTTATCATTAGGGATCAAACGGCAAAAACTCGGCGATATCATGGCTGAGAATGGCCTGATTCAAATCATAATGGCTGAGGAGATTGCCCCGTTTATACTGACAAATTTGACCGCCATCAAAAAGACAAGGATCAGACTGGAAGAACGGCCGCTTTCATCCCTTGTTGAACGGAAAACCAATTGGGATGAATCCAATCAGATCGTCTCATCGCTACGGCTTGACTCAGTGGTAAAGGCGATTTATAAACTGTCCCGTAAAGATGCAGCTGAAATGATCAGCAAGGGTCTTGTGAAAGTGAACTATAAAGTATCCGATGACCGTAAATTGATTCTAAACGCAGGTGACATGCTCTCTTTGCGGGGAAAAGGACGTAGTAAACTGGTTGATATTAACGGGCGGACAAAAAAAGATAAACTCAGTATTACAACTGCGCTATTAAAATGATTTAAGTTAATTTGAAGGATTTTTGGCTTTTTTGTCGAAATAATAGAAAATATGAATTTTGCTATCAACGAAATTTTTAATCGGATAACCACTTAAGGAGGTGGCCTGTGTGGCATTAACACCACTGGATATTCATAATAAGGAATTCACAAGAAGTTTTCGCGGATATGACGAGGATGAGGTCAATGAATTTTTGGATCAGGTTATCAAAGATTATGAAATGACAATCCGTGAGAAAAAAGATTTACAAGAAAAAGTTGACCAGTTGAATGAAAAACTGGGACATTTTACGAATATTGAAACGACGCTGAATAACTCAATTCTGATTGCACAGGAAACGGCTGAAGAATTAAAAGGAAGTGCTCAGAAAGAATCAAAACTGATTATTAAAGAGGCTGAGAAGAATGCCGACAGGATTGTTAACGAGGCGTTAGACAAATCCCGCAGAATTGAAATGGACGTAGAAGGATTGAAAAAGCAGGCTAAAGTATTCCGCACCCGTCTAAAAATGCTTGTGGAAGCACAGCTGGACGTTATCGATGCAAATGACTGGGAAGATTTATTCGATGAAGAAAACGAATCCGATGAGGAAACAGAAGAAATGGTTGATTACGCTGAAACCAAGGCATAGACCTTGACGTCTTACGATATTTTACATATAATGCTCATATATCAAATACGCTATATGATGACGGAGACAGTATGGATGTATGTCTGTTCAGCGAATCAGGGGTGGTGGAAGCCTGATGCAGCAGTACATTCTGAACATCACTCCCGAGTATTCATTCTGAAAGCGAGTAAGAATGGACGGTTTATTCACGTTACGAATCTCGAGTGAATTTAAAATGAGTCGACAGGAGATTTTTAAATTTATAAGGGTGGTACCGCGAGTCTTCTCGTCCCTTTTGGGGATGAGAAGGCTTTTTTATTTATAGGCTCTTAAAGATCATTATATAACAACTATAGTGCGTTTCGAATCCGCTGTAGGCTGCCGCTTCCTACTCCTTCGACTTGAAAAGATACAGTCATTTATGTCCTAAGGAGACAGAGTACAAGGCAACAGCAAGGAGAATCACATAAAAGACACCCTGAGGTAAATGAAGTGTATTCGGGCTATGTCTAAATACAACACACTTTATTAAAAATAGTTATCTCGCAGTGAATAGGAGGAACACAGATTGGATTATAAAGATACATTACTGATGCCTAAGACGAAGTTCCCGATGAGGGGGAATTTGCCGAATAAAGAACCTGAGCGTCAACAAAAATGGGATGAGAATCGAATTTATGAGAAGGATCTTGAGCGGACAAAAGGCCGTCCACTGTTCATTCTGCATGACGGCCCGCCATATGCCAATGGCGATCTGCATATTGGGCATGCGCTGAACAAAATATTGAAAGATTTTATTACCCGCTACAGGTCAATGAGCGGCTATCATGCGCCGTATGTTCCCGGCTGGGATACACATGGCCTGCCAGTTGAAACAGCATTGACCAAAAAGAAAAAAGTTGACCGGAAAAAAATGAGTGTTGCCGAATTCCGCCAAAGGTGTGCCGAATACGCCATGGGGCAGCTAGACAATCAGCGTAATCAGTTTAAGAAATTTGGTGTCCGTGGTGATTGGGATAACCCGTATATTACGTTGACCAAAGACTATGAAGCAGCCCAAATTAAAGTGTTCGGTGAAATGGCTAAAAAGGGTTATATCTATCGAGGGCTTAAGCCTGTTTACTGGTCACCGTCTTCTGAATCAGCGCTTGCCGAAGCAGAAATCGAATACCATGATAAGCGCTCACCATCCATTTATGTCGCTTTTGATGTAACCGATGGCAAAGGAGTTCTTGACGGCGATGAGAAAATTATCATCTGGACAACAACACCTTGGACGATCCCGGCAAACCTTGGCATTGCTGTTCATCCTGAATTGGAATATGCTGTTGTGGGTGTCAATGGTGAAAAATATGTGATTGCATATGAATTACTGGAAACGATGACGGAGGAGCTGGATTGGGAAAACCCGGAAGTCATCAAAACTTTCAAAGGAGAGGAAGCGGATAAAGTTGTTGCCAAGCATCCGTTTTATGACCGTGATTCGCTGGTAATGCTTGGTGAACATGTGACAACAGATGCCGGTACGGGCTGTGTTCACACAGCACCCGGACACGGTGAAGATGACTTCTATATGTCACGGGAGTACGGAATTGAACCGTTATCTCCGGTAGATTATCAAGGTTATTTCACGAATGAGGCACCGGGCTTTGCAGGTGAGTTCTATGATAAGGCCAATAAATCGATCACTGAAAAACTGGATGAAACCGGAGCATTGCTGAAGCTGACATTCATTACACACTCCTATCCGCATGACTGGCGTACGAAAAAGCCGACTATTTTCCGGGCCACCTCACAGTGGTTTGCATCCATTAAGGATTTCCGTCAGGACATTCTCGATGAAATCAACCGGATCAACTGGTATCCGTCATGGGGCGAAACACGGCTGTATAACATGGTGCGTGATCGCGAGGACTGGTGTATTTCCCGGCAGCGAACTTGGGGCGTACCGATTCCTGTATTTTATGCTGAAAATGGCACACCAATTATCAATAATGAAACGATCGAACATGTATCCAAATTATTTGCTGAGCACGGTTCGAATGTGTGGTTTGAGCGCGGGGCGGAAGAGTTACTTCCAGAAGGATTTACCTCTGAACACAGTCCAAACGGCAAATTCACCAAAGAAACGGATATTATGGACGTCTGGTTTGATTCCGGTTCATCCCATGAAGCTGTTTTAATGGGACGGGAAGACCATAAGCGTCCAGCTGATGTTTATTTGGAAGGAAGCGACCAGTACCGCGGGTGGTTCAACTCATCCATATCTACGGCTGTAGCGGTTACCGGCAAGGCGCCATATGAAGCAATTGTCAGCCATGGATTCACGTTGGATGGCAACGGCCGCAAGATGAGTAAATCGCTGGGCAATGTTATGGATCCGTTAAAAATTAAAAAGCAGCTTGGCATCGATATTTTGCGTCTGTGGGTGTCCTCGGTTGACTATCAGGCGGATGTCCGTATTTCACAGGAGATTTTGAAACAAATTTCCGAAGCTTACCGTAAAATCCGGAATACGGTCCGATTTATGCTTGGTAATCTGGCTGATTTCGATCCTGCAAAAGATGCCGTACCTGAGGCAGAGATGGAAGAAGTCGACCGCTATATGCTGCACCGTCTTCAAAATTTAGTCAAGAACGTCAGAGACAATTATGACATTTATGAGTATTCCCCGATCTACTCACAAATTCATAATTTCTGTGCAATTGATTTGAGTTCGTTCTATTTGGATTTTGCAAAGGATATTTTGTATATCGAGGCAGCCGATAACCATCATCGTCGAAGCATCCAGACTGCTTACTACGAGATTGTCACAACCTTGGTGAAGCTTCTGACCCCAATCATTCCACATACAACGGATGAAATGTGGGAGTATATCCCGGGTGTTGAAGAGGAAAGTGTCCAGCTTACCGACATACCGGAACCGAGGGAAATCACCGGATTCGGCCGACTTGATGAAAAGTGGGATCACTTTATGGATATCCGGGATGATGTCCTTAAAGCTTTGGAAGAGGCAAGAGAGGACAAAGTCATCGGAAAATCACTCGAGGCGAAAATTACGGTTGTGCCGAAAGACAGTAAAACAAAAGAAGTGCTTAATGGCATTTCGGATGTGCATCAGCTTTTCATTGTATCAGAGGCGGATGTAACTGAAGATGCTCCAGATGATGCGAAGGAATATCGCTATGTCAATGTGAAAGTGGAAAAACATCCCGGCGACACTTGTGCGCGCTGCTGGACAGCTTCAGAAACAGTCGGCAGCGATCACGATCATCCGGATTTATGTTCACGCTGTGCCGATATCGTTAAAGAGCATTATAGCGCATAATGCAGCAAGCGCCTATCCCATTATAGGATAAGGCGCTTTTTAATTATTTGTGGTAAAATACTTAAGAAACCCTTAAAATGTAAAAGAGACGTGCTGATATCTAAAAGACCGTTGTTTTAGACGTAAAATCCATAAACTGCGACACAGAAAAATTTGTGTGCGATAATGCCGCTTCGGAAATACACTTCGCTGGTTTGGAGATATTCCACTTCCAATCACTATTGATGATATTATGATAGTTGATTGGAGCGGAGGGCAGTTGACTCCTGCGGGAAAGCAACGGCTGAAGATCCCGCAGGAAGCGGTTTTTGCTTCCGAGGAAGCTGAAGCGTTGCCCGCGGAAAGCAACTGCCCAAAGCGGAAATCACCCTGTCACTATGTCGCATTTTATATCAATTACTAGGGATAGAGCGCAACAAAGTTTACAACAAAAACCAAATGAAAACACACTGTAAGAAAAGCTAATGGGTAAGACAAACGGAGGAAATGGGATGTTTTTATATTACATATTGGCATTGCTTATTGTAGGGATTGATCAGCTGTCAAAATGGATTGTTGTGAAGTCGATGGAAATTGGTGAACAGTTAACGATCATCGGGAATTTTTTCTATTTAACGTCACATCGTAATAGCGGGGCAGCATGGGGTATCCTTCAGGGCCAAATGGGCTTTTTCTACGTTATTACTGTAATTGTCGTTATAGGAATTATTTATTTTATGCAAAAATATGCCAGAGAAAATAAAATTCTGGCGACTGCCTTAAGTCTGATCCTCGGCGGTGCCGTTGGCAATTTTATAGATCGCCTGTTCCGAAAAGAAGTGGTGGACTTCTTTGACTTCAATCTTTTCGGATATGACTACCCGATATTCAATATAGCCGATTCAGCGCTGGTAGTGGGCGTAATTTTAGTGATGATCATAACCATTATTGATGAACGAAAGGAAAAGCGGCAAAATGACACAAAAGTACAGCGTAACGGAAACTGAAGCGAATATACGAATTGATAAATTGCTCTCAGGCATTACTGCGGATGCCTCACGTTCAGAGATTCAATCATGGATGGCAGATGGTTATGTCCATGTGAATGACCGGCCAGTAAAAGCAAACTATAAATGTCAGAATGGCGATGTAATTGAATGGACGGTACCTGAACCGGATACCTTAAATGTCGTCCCGGAGAATATACCGTTGTCAATCATTTATGAGGACAGCGACTTGATGGTAATTAATAAACCAAAGGGGATGGTGGTCCATCCGTCAGCAGGTCACCAGCACGGGACGCTTGTGAATGCCCTGCTATACCATTGTGATTCCCTGTCACTTGTTAACGGCGAGGAGCGACCGGGCATTGTCCACAGAATTGATAAAGATACAAGCGGTCTTCTAGTTGTTGCCAAGAATGATCAGACACATACCATTCTCGCCGAGCAGCTGGCTGCAAAAGATATTGACCGCCGGTATGAAGCAATTGTTCATGGTGTCATTGAACATGAAACAGGAATGATCGATGCCCCAATTGGCAGGGATCGGAATGACCGGAAAAAGATGGGGGTCGGCGAAAACGGAAAGGCTGCTGTAACGCATTTCCGTGTTTTAACACGCTACAAAAATTTTACGCATGTTGAATGTCAACTGGAGACAGGGCGTACCCACCAAATCCGTGTCCACATGAAATATATCGGTTTTCCGGTTGTCGGAGATCCGAAATATGGACAACGGAAAACGATGGCAATCGGGGGACAAGCCCTGCATGCAAAATTCCTGTCGTTTACTCATCCGGAAACAGGTGAACAGCTGCATTTTGAGCAGGAAGCACCGTCTTATTTTTATGAGCTGTTAGCGCAATTTGAAAAAATGCATTGACAACCTGCGGAGAGTCTGTCATAATAATTTCTAATAATACATGAACCTTTAATATAGTCCAGTGAGGCTAAAAAGGTACCGGAACAAAATACGTCTTTTTTACGTATGTCCAAACCCTTTTCCCACTGGAGAAAAGGGTTTTTTCTATGTCTGGAGTGATCGAGTTGCAGAAAAAAACAGTTCTGCTTGATGAGCCGGCGATGGGCAGGGCTTTGACGCGGATTGCGCATGAAATCGTCGAGAATAACAAAGGCGGGGACAATCTTGTCTTAGTCGGGATAAAAACGAGAGGCGTTCCGCTGACAAAGCGGATTCAGGAAAAGATTAGACAGATTGAAGGCATTACAGTACCGATTGGCGAATTGGATATCACCTTATACAGGGACGATCTGGAAAAGGTAACCTCCAATGAGGACCCTGAATTGAAAGCAATTAAAATTGATGTTGAGCTGAAAAATAAAAAAGTTATTTTAATCGATGATGTTCTCTATACAGGTAGAACAGTCCGGGCGGCGATGGATGCCGTCATGGATATTGAACGCCCGTCACAGATTCAGCTCGGGGTCTTGGTTGACCGGGGACATCGTGAACTGCCGATAAGAGCAGATTATGTCGGCAAAAATATTCCAACATCAGAAAAGGAAATCATCGTTGTCCATCTGAATGAAATCGATCAGCAGGAAGAAGTGAGTATTTACGAAAAATGAATAGATTGACCTTTAATTAGATCCAGAGAGATTTAAAAGGTCGCCTAGAAAGACGTGTATTCACAGCACACGTATACCTCTTTGCGACCTTTCGCAAAGAGGTTTTTTTGTGTGGAAGGTTCATTGTAAATTCTGGTGCTCTTAAAGCCTCGCAGTTGATATAAACTGCGACGTAGAAAAAATGTGTGCGATAACATCGCTTCGGAAATACACTACGCTTTCCGCGGGCGGCTGGTGAGCCTCCGCGTGCTGGCGCACTGCGGGGTCTCACCTATGCCTTTCCTCCCGCAGGAGTCTCCGTGTATTTCCTCCGCTAAATTTTGTTCAAGACATCTTGATAAAACAAAATATTTTATGAAAGAAAACCTGTATTCCTTATTCATCAAAACGAGCAGCTGGAATATGCGAGACGCCTGTGGGACAGCGAGCCTAAGAGACCCCACAGCGAGCGTTTTTTGCGAGCGAGGAGGCTCGTGGTGAGCCCACGGAAAGCGAGTATATTCCAGATGCGTCGCCAGAAAGCTTACCTAAATACTCTAATAAGACTTTACGTCGCAGTTTATGGATTTTGTGTCAACACCAATCTTTTAGCAATCAGTAATAAAAACGAACGGGGGAAATCACAATGAACAAACAGGAAATGGTAATGGACGTTCAGGAAGCACCGAAACTGCAAAAATGGATTATATTGAGTCTGCAGCATTTATTCGCAATGTTCGGGTCAACAATTTTGGTTCCGTTCCTGACAGGGTTGTCACCTGCAGTAGCGCTAATCTCCAGTGGCCTGGGAACACTGGCCTACTTAATCATCACCAAAGGAAACATCCCGGCATATCTTGGTTCAAGCTTTGCATTTATTGCACCGATTGTTGGTGCCAGTTCAGCCGGCGGTCCGGCTGGTGCGATGATCGGAACGTTTTTGGCAGGGCTAGTCTACGGTGTCATTGCCTTACTTATCAAAATACTTGGCTTAAACTGGCTGATGCGAATTTTGCCGCCGATTGTTGTGGGCCCCGTCATTATTGTAATCGGCCTTGGCCTTGCCTCAACTGCAATTGATATGGCCATGTATGTGCCGGGTTTAGATGAAAATGTATACAGTGGTACGCATTTTAGTGTCGCGCTTTTCACACTCGCCGTAACCATTGCAGCATCGATTTTTTTCCGAGGCTTCTTTGGACTGATACCGATTTTGATTGGCATTGTTTCGGGTTATACGTTCGCCATCTTCCAGGGTGTAGTAGACACTTCGGAAATAAAAGCCGAATGGGCAGATATGACCTCTGCAGGATCAATTGGCGAATTCTTTACAGGAGTCTTTAAATTACCTGACTTTATTATACCGTTCGCAGATTACTCACCATTTGATGTGATTAGTGGTGAAATTGTACTGCTGATGGTGCCGGTTGCACTTGTAACAATCGCTGAACACATTGGTGATCAGATGGTGCTGTCAAAAGTTGTTGGGCGAAACTTCATTAAAAAACCCGGCCTGCACCGCTCTATTCTTGGTGACGGCGCGGCAACGATGATCGCTTCGTTTCTGGGCGGACCGCCGAACACAACATACGGTGAAAATATCGGTGTCCTCTCGATTACAAGGGTATTCAGTGTGTTCGTTATAGGCGGTGCTGCGGTTTTTGCCATTTGCTTTGGGTTTGTCGGGATTATAACGGCTACCATCAGTTCCATTCCCTCAGCTGTCATGGGCGGTGTATCGATCCTGTTATTCGGCATTATTGCGTCAAACGGACTGCGAATGCTGATTGATAATCAGGTGGATCTGAGTGATAAACGAAATCTTGTGGTTGCATCTGTCATCCTCGTAATCGGTGTTGGCGGAGCGTTTATCCAGTTGTCAGATAACCTGCAAATCGCTGGAATGGCATTGTCGGCCATCATTGGTGTTTTACTGAATCTCGTCCTGCCCGGTAAGGAAAGCGGATATGGGAATGGGGCGATGTTTGATGACAGTGAGATCAAGAACAGCAAAAATCGCGATGACGCAGCTTAGTCTAAAGCCAGATTTTAGAAAGGATGATGAATGATGCGGGAATTTTTATCAACACGTGAACTTTCGAGTGACTCGATTTATAGCATTCTGGAGACAGCTGAGGCAATGCGGAAAAAACCGGAATCAATACGAAGCGAAAGATTTGCAGCGAATTTGTTTTTTGAAGTGAGCACACGGACAAAAACGAGTTTTCAGGTTGCCGAAAAGAGGCTGGGGATGGAAACCCTCGATTTTCAGATGGAAAGTTCCAGTATGACTAAAGGCGAATCACTTTATGATACGGTACGCACGTATGAAGCGATCGGGGCGGATCTCCTGATTGTCCGGCATGCGTATGACCATTGGTATGATGAATTGGCCGGAAGAATATCAGTCCCGATCATCAATGCCGGTGCAGGGAAAGGAGAGCATCCGACTCAATCAATGCTTGATCTGTTGACAATCTATCAGGAATTCGGTTCATTTGAAGGTTTGAATGTAGTTATAGCAGGTGATATTAAGCACAGTCGGGTGGCACGTTCCAATGCTTATGCACTGACGACCCTGGGTGCTAATGTGAGTTTTGCAGCAGCACCCGGATTTGAAGATGATTCATTCGATATTCCGTACGTGTCAATGGATGAGGCATGTGATATGTGCGATGTGCTGATGCTGCTCAGAATCCAGCATGAACGCCATGCTCAAGTATCCTATCGAACGACGTCATATCTGGGTGATTATGGCCTCACGATGGAGCGTGAGCGGCGAATGCGGGATCATGCCATTGTACTTCATCCGGCTCCCGTTAATCGTGGTGTTGAAATTGATACCAGATTAGTAGAATGCGATCGCTCAAGGATTTTCAAACAAATGGAAAACGGTGTTCACACCCGAATGGCCATTATATCAATCTTGTTAAATGAATGGGGGGCCGGTCATGAAAATTTTACTGAAAAATACCAGACAATTGCTACGTGATAATGAAACAGAGCATTGTGACATTTTAATAGAGAAGGGAAGAATCAGCAAAATAGCAGCTGATATCAATGAAGAGACTGATAAACTGATTGATTGTAAACACCATATGGTATTCCCGGGTTTCGTCGATGTTCATGTCCATTTGCGCGAACCGGGGGGAGAACATAAGGAGACGATTAAAACCGGGACGAAAGCAGCAGCACGCGGCGGCTTTACAACGATATGTGCAATGCCGAATACAAATCCCGTGCCTGATGATACGGAAGCACTTCAGGCATTACTGGATAAAATTAATGAAGATGCCTATGTACGTGTGCTTCCATACGCATCGATCACGAAAAATTTAAAAGGTGAGGAACTGACCGGCATATCAAGCCTTGCTGAGGCGGGTGCATTTGCATTTACAGATGATGGTGTGGGCATCCAGACAGCTGATTTCATGCTGCGGGCAATGCGTGCAGCTGCAGCTAATGGCAAGCCCGTTGTTGCGCACTGCGAAGATAATTCACTCGTATACGGCGGTGTTGTTCACAATGGTAAGATAAGTGAACGTCTCAGATTACCGGGGATTTCTTCATTAAGTGAATCGGTGCAAATTGCCCGGGATGTGCTGTTGGCTGAAGCAGCTGGTTGCCATTATCATGTTTGCCATGTGAGCACAAAGGAATCGGTACGGATTATTCGTGATGCCAAACAGGCGGGTATACATGTCACTGCTGAAGTGACCCCGCACCATCTGTTATTGAATGAAGATGCGATTCAGGACGATGATGCCAATTTTAAAATGAATCCGCCATTGCGCAGCACTGAAGATCAGGAAGCGTTATTGGAAGGCTTAATGGATGGAACCATTGATTTAATTGCAACTGACCATGCACCACATGCAGAAGCAGAAAAAGAAAATGGGTTTTTAAATGCGCCATTTGGGATTGTCGGTCTGGAAACTGCCTTTCCACTACTTTATACATATCTGGTGCGCACGAAAAAAGTAACACTGGAACAATTAATCAGCTGGCTGACTGTGAAACCGGCTACTATTTTTCAACTGTCTTATGGCGTGCTGCAGGAAGGTGCAATAGCGGATTTGACGATCGTGGATTTGAATAAAAACGTCTGTTTTGATAAGCAAACCTTTTATTCAATGGGGAGAAACACACCTTTTCATGGCTGGCAGGTACAGGGGATCCCACTAGTAACCATTGCAGAGGGAAAAATCGTATACAGAAGCAGTCGGGAAACAGATTGTATACATATTAATTAATGTTTATAATTATACAAATAAACTAGACTAATAAAATCATATAAAAAAGTCAAGGAGGCGTCATCATATGGCTGAACGCCAGCTTATTCTTGAAGATAGTACCATTTTTACCGGTGAAGGGTTTGGCGCTGATATCAGCGCAACAGGTGAGGTTGTTTTCAATACCGGTATGACCGGCTATCAGGAGGTTATAACGGATCCGTCTTATTGTGGTCAGATGGTTGTTATGACTTACCCGCTCATCGGAAACTACGGGATTAACCGGGATGATTTTGAAACGGTAACGCCTTTTATTCACGGGTTGATCGTCAAGGAATTCAGTGAATTTCCATCAAACTTTCGCAGTGATGAAACATTACACGATTATTTGAAAGCAAACGGAATTCCCGGGATATCAGGACTTGATACACGAAAGCTGACCAAAATCATCCGTAAGCATGGAACAATGAAAGCCATAATGGCGGATGCTGGTATGCCAGCGGAGGAGCTCATCGAAAGCCTTAAAGGTCTGCCTGACCAAACCGATCAGGTTAACCAAACGTCAACCATTAAGCCCTACGTTGTACCTGGACGGGGCAAACGTATTGTGTTAGTCGATTTTGGCATGAAACATAGCATCCTGCGCGAATTGACGAAACGGGATTGTCATGTGACGGTTGTTCCATATAATTACAGTGCTGGAGACATTTTACGCCTAAAGCCTGATGGTATTATGCTGACAAATGGACCGGGTGATCCGAAAAATGTTCCTGAATCGATTGAGATGGTTCAAACCGTATTGGGAAAAATTCCGCTGTTTGGCATTTGTCTTGGACATCAGCTGTTTGCACTTGCCTGTGGCGCGGACACGAAGAAAATGGCGTTTGGACATCGCGGTGTCAATCAGCCGGTTAAGGATACGGAAAAAAATAAAACATTTATGACGTCACAAAATCACAGCTATGCGGTCACTCATGATTCTTTGATTGGGACAGATCTGGATTTAATCCAGTTTTCCCTGAACGATAATTCGGTGGAAGGAATCAGACACCTAACATATCCGGCCTTTTCGGTTCAATATCATCCGGAAAGCTCACCAGGGCCTGAGGATACACCACAATTATTCGACGAGTTTCTTCAGATGATTTCAGAATTTAGACAGAAGGAGAATGTATATGCCTAAAAATACCAGCATTAATAAAGTTCTCGTTATTGGATCAGGACCGATTGTCATCGGACAGGCTGCTGAATTTGATTATTCCGGATCGCAGGCATGTCAGGCATTGAAAGAAGAAGGCTATACAGTTGTCTTGGCCAACTCCAACCCGGCGACGATTATGACAGATGTGACAGTAGCAGACCAAATTTATATGGAACCTTTGACGGTTGGCTTTTTGACTAAAATAATCCGGAAAGAACAGCCCGACGCGATCCTCCCGACACTTGGCGGGCAAACGGCCCTCAATCTGGCCGTGGAACTGGAACAAACGGGAATTCTTGGTGAACATGATGTCGAAATGCTGGGAACACCGCTCAATGCCATTGAGCAGGCGGAAGACCGGGAAAAATTCCGTTCCCTGTTGGAGGAACTCAATGAACCTTTCCCGGACAGCCAGATTGTACATTCTGTTGAAGGGGCGTGTGATTTTGCGGGTGACATCGGTTATCCGGTAATCGTTCGTCCTGCCTACACGCTGGGCGGAACCGGCGGCGGTATGTGCTATAACGAGTCCGAATTAAAGGAGATTACCCGTAACGGATTGGCGCTTTCCCCTGTACATCAATGTTTAATCGAAAAAAACATAGCCGGATTCAAAGAAATCGAATATGAAGTGATGCGCGATAAGCATGACCAGGCGATTGTGGTCTGCAATATGGAAAATGTTGATCCGGTAGGCATTCATACCGGTGATTCGATTGTTGTAGCACCATCTCAAACACTTAGTGACAGAGAATATCAGCTGTTAAGGAACGCCTCGCTGAAAATTATCAGGGCACTGGATATCGAGGGCGGATGTAATGTTCAGCTGGCGCTTGACCCTGACAGTTTTACCTACTATGTGATTGAAGTAAATCCGCGGGTAAGCAGATCTTCCGCGCTTGCGTCCAAAGCTACGGGCTATCCGATTGCCAAAATGGCGGCTAAAATTGCAGCTGGCTTAACGCTGGACGAGATCATCAATCCCATTACAGGCACAACGTACGCCTGCTTTGAACCAGCTCTCGATTACGTGGTTACGAAAATCCCGCGCTTCCCGTTTGATAAATTTGTGAACGGCAACAGGCATCTCGGTACACAAATGAAAGCAACCGGCGAGGTTATGGCAATTGGCCGAAATTTCGAGGAATCACTTTTAAAAGGTGTTCGGTCACTTGATGTCGGAACAGAAGAGCTGTGGTTGCCGGATTTGGCAGAAGCATCTATTGAGGAGCTGAATAACCGTCTGCAAAAAGCGGATGATGAGCGGCTGTTCGTCCTGGCTGAAGTCTTTCGCCGGGGATTAACGGTTGACGAGGTATGGCAGCTGACAAAAATAGACCGATTCTATTTAGTTAAAATTGAACAGCTGATTGCACTGGAGACAAGATTAGCTGAAAACAGATTTCAGCCAGAAGATCTAACAGAAGCAAAGATTTCAGGGCTATCAGATGCTCATATTGCACGGATCTGGGATACCACCGTTGATGACATCTATGAATTACGTACGAAACATAACATCGAGCCCGTTTATAAAATGGTCGACACATGTGCGGCGGAATTTGAATCTGAAACGCCTTATTTTTACAGCAGCTATGAGGATGAAAACGAGTCCTTAAAATCCGGCCGGAAGAAAATACTTGTTCTGGGATCAGGACCGATACGGATCGGTCAGGGAATTGAATTTGATTATGCGACCGTCCATTCTGTATTGGCAATCAAAGAGATGGGCTATGAAGCAATTATTATGAATAATAATCCCGAAACGGTCTCAACCGATTTCAGTATTTCAGATAAGCTTTATTTCGAACCGCTCACACTCGAAGATGTTATGCATGTTATTAATCTTGAACAGCCTGAAGGGGTGATTGTGCAGTTTGGCGGCCAGACAGCCATCAATCTGGCGGATGGGCTTGAGCGCCGGGGTGTTAAGATATTGGGGACTGACGTGGTGGCAATAGACAAAGCAGAAGACCGGGATCTGTTCGAACAGCTTCTAAGCGATTTGAACTTACTGCGCCCACAAGGAAAAGCTGTACCGAAACTTGATCAGGCCGAGGAAGCGGTGCATAATATTGGTTATCCTGTACTGGTAAGACCTTCATATGTCATTGGCGGCAGCCGTATGGAAATCGTTTATGATGATGATGAGCTTCATCACTATTTGGCTAAATCAAATGGAGCGGATGATGCACACCCCATTCTGATTGATAAGTATATAACGGGCATTGAAGTGGAAGTTGATGCCATCAGTGATGGCGAAACGGTAATCGTGCCGGGGATTATGGAGCATATTGAGCGGGCAGGTGTTCATTCTGGCGATTCCATAGCCGTCTATCCGCCGCAGCGGCTCAGTGATGCTGTGAAGCAGAAATGTATGGAGGCCACGGAAAAAATAGCCCGTGAGATGCGTGTGAAAGGGCTTATCAATATTCAATTCATCGTAAGGGATGACGACGTTTATGTGCTTGAAGTAAATCCGCGTGCGAGCAGAACGATTCCATTTCTGAGTAAAATAACTGGTGTCACGATGGCCAATCTGGCGACACGATGCATTTTAGGGGAGACGTTACCGGAAATGGGATACGCATCTGGAATTTTGCCTGAAAACGATACTGTCTCAGTCAAAGTACCCGTCTTCTCATTTGAAAAACTGCGCAGTGTTGACACCATACTGGGGCCTGAAATGAAATCAACAGGTGAGGCAATCGGTCATGACAAAACATTGGAAAAAGCGCTGTACAAAGGTTTAATTGCTGCCGGGCTGTCCGTTCCTCAGGAAGGTGCTGTACTTCTGACTGTAGCGGATAAAGATAAAGCAGAGACGCTTGGGATTGCTGAACGGTTTTACCGGCTTGGTTTTCAACTTTATGCTACGGAAGGGACGGCGGATTATATGGATAAAGCGGGTATTCCCGTTACACAGGTCGGGAAAATCGGATCTTCAGAACAAAACGTGCTGTCCGTTATTGAAAACGGCGATGTCCAGATTGTAGTGAATACACTGACCTCGGGCAAAAAGCCGCGTTCTGACGGATTTGTGATTCGGCGTGAATCAGTGGAGCATGGCATCGCGTGCTTGACAAACCTCGATACAGCGGGGGCGATATTGAATGTGATTGATGCTACAACATTCAGCGCACAACCGATGGTAGATAAACAGGCGGTTTTAATATGAAAAAGCGTGTGGAGATGATGGTAAAATCCGTGGAGGAAATTGCCCTGGATACGTTTGAAATGACACTGGAGAATGCTTTTATCGCGAAAGCGGCTGTACCAGGCCAGTTTTTGCATTTGCTTGTGGATGGGCATACACTCAGAAGGCCAATCTCCATAGCGAATATCGACAGTAATAGGGGAACGGTTACGATTCTGTTTAAATGGATTGGCGACGGAACCAAACGATTAGCTTCCTGTCAGGCTGGCATGAATGTAAGTGCTATCGGTCCGGCCGGGAATGGTTTCATCTATGATGCATCCATGAACACAGTGTTGCTGGTCGGTGGAGGCATTGGCATCCCCCCTTTATATTATCTGGGTAAAGAACTCAGACAATATGGAGTACAGGTTAAATCTTTTCTTGGTTTTCAAACAGATAAACACATTTTTTATGAAGAAAAGTTCCGCGAGATCGGAAAAACATACATTGTGACCGATGACGGCAGTTACGGATTTCGGGGCTTTGCCACGGATGTGTTGGATAATATTGGAGACTTTGACCATTATTTTTCCTGTGGTCCAATTCCGATGCTCCAGTCTGTCACAAATAAGCTGGGAAAATATTCAGGTTCTATTTCACTTGAAGAACGTTTGGGATGCGGGGTTGGCGCTTGCCTTGCCTGTGTCATTCCCGCGGGTTCTGAAGGAGGATACCGCAAGATTTGTTCCGACGGTCCGGTTTTTGCAGCAGATGAGGTGATGTTATGACACAGCTGGCTGTTGACCTGCCCGGCTTAAACTTAAAAAATCCGGTCATGCCTGCATCAGGGTGTTTTGGGTTTGGCAGGGAGTATCGAGAATTTTATGATCTGAATCAGCTTGGTGCAGTGGTTATGAAGGCCGCAACGGGTAAGGTGCGCTACGGAAATAAAACACCACGCGTAGCCGAAACACCCTCCGGCATGCTCAACGCTATCGGACTGCAAAACCCCGGCGTGGAAGAAATTATAGCGCATGAAGTTCCTTTCCTTGCTGAACATGATATGCCGATTATTGCCAATGTTGCTGGAAGCACAGTTGAAGAATATATGACAGTAGCTTCAACATTCAACAATGTAGAGCCTGTGAAGGCGCTGGAATTAAATATTTCCTGTCCGAATGTGAAAGAAGGCGGTATCCAGTTTGGAACCGACCCTCATATGGCAGCCGACGTAACTGAAAGGGTTAAAGCCGTCAGTCATCTGCCGGTTTATGTCAAGTTGTCGCCCAACGTAGCAGACATTGTAGGTATGGCCAAAGCGGTTGAAGAAGCAGGAGCGGATGGCCTGTCCATGATCAATACGATAACCGGGATGCAAATTAATCTCTCCAGCCGGAGACCATTACTGGCCAATAAAACGGGCGGAATGTCCGGCGGTGCTATTAAACCAATTGCAATCCGCATGATTTATGAGGTGAAGCAGCATGTGTCAATTCCAATTATTGGCATGGGCGGCATTTCAACGGCTGAAGACGTTTTGGAATTCCTGCTGGCGGGGGCGAGCGTAGTAGCTGTCGGAACAGCTAATTTTCAAAATCCATATGCTTGCCCGGAAATCATTGAAGATTTACCGGATGTTCTGCAGCAGTATGGACTTGATTCAGTGACAGGTGCTGTCGGAAAGGGGCATGTATAGTGATGGGAAAAGTATTTCTGGCATTGGACTTTCCAGTATGGCAGGAAGCAAAGGATTTTATCGAACGGAACCATTTTCAAGGTGTCCCTGTAAAAGTGGGTATGGAACTTTTTTACCGCGAAGGTCCTCGTTTGATTGATTCGTTGAAACAAAATAATCATGACGTTTTTCTTGATCTGAAACTTCACGACATCCCAACAACTGTTAAACGAAGTATGAAAAATCTTGCCGGACTCGGCGTCGATATGATAAATATTCATGCGCTTGGCGGCAGTGATATGATTAAGCAGGCAAAAGAGGGGTTAATGGCTGGTTCATCAGTTGGTCGCGTTCCAAAATTGATTGCCGTGACCATGCTGACATCAATGGATTATCACGTCATGAACCATGAACTGGGCATACAAGGCGGCCTGCGGGATCATACTGTGCATTTATCCGGCCTCGCTTCACAAAGCGGGGCGGATGGTGTTGTCTGCTCGGTACACGAAGCAGGGGAAATTAAGAACGTGTGCGGCAAATCATTCTTAACCGTAACGCCGGGGATACGGCTGACTGAATCAGCTGAGGATGATCAAAAGCGTATTGCAACGCCGACGTTTGCTCGTAAGAATGGGGCAGATATGATTGTTGCAGGACGGACTGTTACAAACGCCGATAATCCAAAAGCCAAGTATGAAAAAGTGAAAAAGGAGTGGTTGTATGGGGGTAAGTCATAACATAGCAAGAGAGCTGCTCAACATTAAGGCTGTGCAGATCAGTCCTGACGATTATTTCACCTGGACATCTGGAACTAAATCACCTATCTACTGTGATAACCGGTTGACAATGTCATACCCCAATCTGCGGAATAAAATTGCAGAAGCATTTGTAGAGCTGCTTAACCAGGCGAAGTGGCGGCCCGATGTTATCGCCGGCTGCGCAACTGCCGGCATTCCGCATGCTGCCTGGATCGCCGAAAAGCTTAACCTGCCAATGGTTTATGTTCGGTCCAAGCCAAAAGGCCACGGCAAAGGAAATCAAATTGAAGGCAAGCTTGAAACAGGACAGCGTGTTGTTGTTATTGAAGACCTGATATCAACAGGCAGCTCATCAATTGAAACCGCGACCGTACTAGAACGAGAAGGCGCTGAGGTGCTTGGTGTACTTGCTATTTTTACATATGAACTTGAAAAAGCGGAACAGCAATTCAAGGAAGCACAATTTGAATACCAGACAATTACTGATTATGAAGAAATCTTGAAATTATTATCCGAAGATGGAACGATCAGTGAAGCAGAGCTAAAAAAATTGGAAGAATGCCGTCATCACATTTAATCACATTTGTTCGTTTTTAGAATTGATTGTTATTTAGTTATGTCAAATCCCTTATCATTCATATCCGCTTATTTCTGTCCGTACAATATGGCAATAATTAAAATGATACAGTATAATAAAAGTATATAACCATTAATTATCAACGAGGTATCATTATGAAAATAGATGACTATGAATTACTGCTGAAACTCAATGAAATTGGCACCATCCGCGGTACAGCGAAGGCGATTCTTATATCCCAGCCTGCTGTGACCCAGCGTTTGAAATATATTGAGGAATATTTTGGCGAGCCAGTCTTTATTAGAACATCAAAGAGTTTGGTGCTTACCCCGGCCGGCGAAATGATCATGGAACACGCCAGTAACGTCATCAAGGCGGAAAAAGCGATTAAAAATTCACTCGCACAGTCCAGCGGGGAGGTTCAGGGCTCTTTGTCGATTGCGTGTTCATCATTGGTCAGTCAGCGATTTCTGCCGTCAATTCTTGGTGATTATACAAATGCGTACCCAAAAGTAGCGATTGACCTGGTCACAGGTATCAGTGAAGATATTAAACGTGAACATAAAAACTATCATGTGTGCATTATTCGCGGAGAAAAGTTAAAAGAAACAGTAAGCGAATTATTATTTGAGGATCCTTTATATATGTTCGATACAGAGCCGTTTCCAAAAAATAAAGTAAAAGAACGGCCACTTATTTCATTCAAAAGCGATGACAGTATGCACGAACTTGTTGATAACTGGCTTTATCACCATCAAGATCAAATCAAACCGATTAAAATGCTTCATGTTGATCAAATTGAAACGTGCAAGCAATTCATGGAACAAGGGTTGGGTATGGCTGTACTTCCTAAGAGTGTTTCGAAGGGTATGATGGGTGAATATCCGCATATTCCGCTCCAGTTGAACGGTAATCCTGTTACGCGAGATACATGGATTTGTTATCAGGAGGGTGTACGCAAATTGCCGCAAGTTGATCAATTCTTATCAGCAATTCTCGATAAAAAGTTCCTTTAAGTGTTTAAACTGCTGAGAGAAAAGGAATACTCTTTATACATTATACTTAAAGGAGTGATCAGACATGAGCAACGTTATTTTTACCTCAAAAGCTACTGCTAAAAATGGACGTGACGGACATGTACGTTCTGCTGATGGGTTAATAGATTTAGATTTGGTCAACCCCGCAAACGATAAAGAGAGTAAGGGCTCCAACCCGGAACAGTTGTTTGCGGCAGCGTATTCAGCATGCTATGACGGAGCACTTAACCTTGTTGCATCAAATCAGAATAAAAAGATTGAGTCGGAAACTACTGCAGAAGTCAGCTTTTTAAAGGATCCTGAAGATAACGGATTTAAAATTTCGGTTGTCTTAAATATCGAAATTGAAGGGGTAAATCCGGAAGAGGCAGAAGAACTGGCTCAGGATGCACATCAGGCTTGCCCGTATTCGAAGGCAACCCGCGGTAACATTGATGTAACGCTTAATCCTAAGGCAGTTGAAAAACCGAGCTAAAAAAGAATGAAAGGCTGTTTGTTCAAGATTGTTGTTTTTGACGTAAACCCATAAATTGCGACACAAATAAATAATGGTTGAGTGACACCGCTTCGGAAATACACCTCGCTTTCCGCGGGCGGCTGGTGAGCCTCCTCGAACTCCGTTCTGCGGGGTCTCACCGAGGCCTTTCCTCCCGCAGGAGTCTCCGTGTATTTCCTCCGCTAAGTTTTGTTCACGGCATCTTAATAATCAAAAAATTTATATTCTCAGCCATGAAACCAAGCAGCTGGAATATGCGAGACTCCTGTGGGACAGCGAGCCTAAGAGACCCCACAGCGAGCGTTCTTTGTGAGCGAGGAGGCTCGTGGTGAGCCCACGGAAAGGGAGTATATTCCAGCTGCGTCGTTAGAGATGCTCACTAAATCCCTAGTTTATGTCGCAGTTTATATCAATTTGAAGAATGAAAGGCAACAATATTTACGAAAAGAGTTTATTTATAAAAACGGATGATCCATTAGTACGGATCACCCGTTTTTTAATTTGGCCGCTGTATCTTTTTCAGGTGTAACAAATAAAGTCTTCTGACTGTCATAAGTCACGTAACCGGGTTTTGCACCGTTCGGTTTCCTAACATGTTTTACTTTCGTGTAATCAACAGGGACAGACGATGATTGATGTGATCTACTGAAATAGGCGGCAAGCTGGGCCGCTTCTAGCAAGGTATCGTCGCTTGGCTCCTTTGAACGGATGATCACATGCGATCCGGGTATATCCTTCGTATGGAGCCAGGTATCATCACGATGTGCCAGTTTCATTGTTAAATACTCATTTTGTTTATTATTTTTGCCGACTAAGATAACTGTGCCGTCCGATGCCATGAAATTTTCCGGGCTTGGCTTCGGTGCTTTCTTTTTATTTTTTCCTTGTTTTTGTTTCTTTAAGTACCCTTCTTCACGTAGTTCATCGCGGATTTCTCCGATATCAGACTCGCGTGCTGTGTCAATTTGCTGAAGCAATTGTTCCAGATAAATAATTTCGTTATTGGCTTTTTTTATCTCCTCTTGAACTTTTTCTTTTGATGTTTTCAATTTCTGATAGGTTTTGAAAAAACTTTGGGCGTTTTCACTTGGTGTCTTGTTTGGATTTAGCGCTATTGTGATTTCATTCTGGTCAGGATCGTAATAATCAATGACGTTTACTTCTGCATCTCCCTGTTTCACTTGGTGCATGTTCGCTGTCACCAGTTCTCCAAGCCGTTGATACGTTACCGCGTTTTCTGCTTTCTTTAACGTCCTTTCGTGTTTTTTCAGCTTGCGGGTATTTTTATCCCGTTCATTTTTTATGAATTGATACAGATCTTTTGCCTGCTGTTTGACCCGGTCGCGTTCGGCCTTGCCCGAATAAAAGGCATCAAGCATTGTATTTGTATCGGTGAACGATTCTGACTCACCGTCATGATACGAAATTGGCAGTACATGAAAATCTTCCTTGCCGTTACGGTAAATGGCAGGTGTGTATCGGTCGTCCTGGATCATTTCCTGCAGATGTTCGAATTTTTCTTTATAGGCTTCAATGGCACCCAATTTGGCCCGATGAACGACTTCGTTGGCAATAAAGGGGGATATCCCGGTCAATGTTTGGACTATTTGTTTTCCTATTTTACCTGCGTTAAAGTCCATTTTGCGGATAAATGTATCACTGTCAATTTCCAGTGGGCTTAACTTATGCTGGCTTGGCGGAAGCTTGTAGTCAAAACCGGGCAATATTGTGCGATAACGGTTTTGGGAAGCGGAAATGTGCTTCATGCTATCCAAAATATGCCCCTTTTCCCCATCAACCAGCATGACGTTGCTGTGTTTACTCATCAGTTCGATGACCAGCTTTTTGGTTGTAACATCCCCGATCTCATTCCGTGATTGAACTGTGAACGTCATTATCCGTTCCATCCCGTACTGGTTAATGGATTCGACAACAGCTCCTGAAAGATGCTTTCTGAGTAGCATGCAGAACATCGGCGGTTCCTTTGGATTGTTGTATGAATCGTCTGTTAAGTGCAGTCGGGCATATACGGGATGTATTGATAACAGAAGTGAATGGTTCTGTCCGTGGCTTCGTATTGTGAATACAAGTTCAGTGTCTGTCGGCTGATAAATTTTTGCGATTTTTCCTGGTATGATTTTTTCATTCAATTCGTTTGTTATTGCGCGGGTAACAATTCCATCAAATGGCATATAACCACCTCTTCCTACATACGTGCGCTTACGCTTTTCTATCTATTATAGCATTTTTCCGGTGGAGTCTGCATAGGTATTGGTATACAGAATAACGTTGAAAAGTTTGCACCAACGGAGGCTGCCGATGGTCTTGCAATGGGACAAGTTTTCTAAGATGAATCTGGAGGGAATGCTGGATGAAATGGTATCAGATGGATGTCGAAGCGGTCGAGCAAAAATTGCATGTGACAACCAAACACGGGCTGACAGATAAGCAAGCAGAGCAGCGGCAGAAGCAATACGGGCCAAATCGGCTTGAATCCGGGAAAAATGTGTCAAAGTGGCTGATTCTCCTTAAACAATTTCAGGATTTTATGGTGCTGATACTGCTCGCTGCCACCCTGATTGCTGGGATGCTTGGGGAGTATGTTGATGCAATAGCTATTATGATCATTGTTCTGGTTAATGGCTTTTTGGGGTATTTTCAGGAGCAGAAGGCGGAGAAATCACTTGCCAAATTAAAAGAAATGTCAGCTCCGGTTGCAGCCGTTCTGCGTGATGGCAAATGGGTGAAGATACCGTCACAGGAAGTGGTTGTTGGGGATGTTGTACGATTAAATAGCGGGGACAGGATCCCGGCGGATATTCGAATAACGCAATCCAGCAGTCTGGAAACAGAGGAATCCGCACTTACCGGCGAGTCACTTCCAGTCATGAAACATGCCACAAGCATAACACGGGACAAGCTCGATGCCCAGGACCAAGTCAATATGGGATTTATGAGCACGTTGGTCACGCGGGGCTCGGGTACAGGCATTGTCGTTGGAACGGGAATGAATACAGTAATGGGGCAGATTGCCTCGCTTATGGTCAAAACGGAAAAAACGACGACCCCACTGGAACACAAACTTGCTGAACTGGGCAAAATCCTGATTGCTGTTGCACTGCTCCTGACAGCTTTGGTTGTCCTTGCCGGTGTGTATCAGGGTCACCCGGTATATAACATGTTTCTCGCCGGTGTGTCGCTTGCAGTCGCCGCTATACCGGAGGGTTTGCCGGCTATTGTAACCGTTGCATTGTCACTGGGCGTTCAGCGTATGATCAGGAAGAAAGCCATTGTTCGGAAACTGTCCGCCGTTGAAACGCTTGGATGTGCATCAGTCATATGCTCGGATAAGACCGGAACCATGACCGAAAACCAAATGACTGTAAAAGAAGTATTCCTGAATGGGAAATGGTTATATGTGACAGGTGACGGCTATGATGTAAAAGGGAATGTTTATCTTAATAACGATACGGTGGACAGAAATTTTCCAAATCTGGAATCGATGTTTTTATATGGAATGCTTTGTAATAATGCATCGTTAATGACGAAGAAAGGGAAGTGCTATGTGGATGGTGACCCAACGGATGGCGCGCTTCTGGTTGCAGCACGGAAATTGGGTTTGTCACATCAGCTTCACGATAATTATCATGTTGTTAAAGAACTGCCTTTTGATTCCGACCGGAAGCGAATGAGCATGGTTGTTGAAGATGATAATAATATGCGCTTTCTGATAACAAAGGGAGCCCCGGAGGTTTTACTGCCCCGCTCGAATTATGTCATGAAAGAGCAGGGAAGAAAACTGATGCGATCTGAAGAAAAACGGGGGATCGATCAGGCAGTCAATAACATGGCGGATAAAGCACTGCGGACACTCGCGATTGCCATGAGACCCCTTGCAAAAGATGAGTCTTTGAATTCAGCGGCACTGGAAAAAGACCTGACACTCGTCGGTTTATACGGGATGATGGACCCACCGAGAAAAGAGGTAAAAACAGCTATTGAAGAATGCCGGGAAGCCGGAATTAAGCCAGTTATGATAACCGGTGATCACGAAAAAACCGCCCGGGCGATAGCAGCAGAACTGAACCTGCTTCCTGAAGATGGGATGGTTCTTAATGGTTATCAGTTGAACAATATGTCTGTTTCGGAACTGCAGAATATGATTGATCAGGTTTATGTTTTTGCCAGAGTAACACCTGAACATAAGCTGAAAATCGTGAAGGCACTGCAGGAACAAGGACACATCGTCGCCATGACAGGTGATGGTGTCAACGATGCTCCGGCGATTAAAGCGAGCGACATTGGAATCAGTATGGGCGAAAGCGGCACAGATGTAACGAAGGAAGCTTCTTCGCTCATTTTGATGGATGATAATTTTGCTACGATAAAATCAGCCATTATCGAAGGCCGAAACATCTATGAAAATATCCGTAAATTTATCCGCTATTTGCTGGCATCCAATGTCGGTGAGATTCTGGTCATGCTGTTTGCGATGCTGCTTGCCATGCCGCTGCCGCTTGTACCGGTGCAGATCCTTTGGGTTAACCTTGTGACCGACGGACTTCCTGCTATGGCACTTGGACTGGATCAGTCGGAAGATGATGTGATGAAGCGCGGACCTAGGAATCCGAAAGAGGGGGTTTTCGCCAGAGGGCTAGGATTTAAGATTATCAGTCGGGGTATTGTGATAGGTCTAGCTGCCTTAGTTGCGTTTATGATTGCCTATCAGGGAAATCCGGATAATCTGATTTATGGTCAGACAATCGCCTTTACTACATTGGTGATGGCACAGCTGATTCATGTTTTTGACTGCCGGAGCGAACACTCGATTTTTGCACGAAACCCATTTGAAAATAAATACCTGGTTCTGGCGGTTTTATCATCGGTGTTGCTATTACTGGTTGTCATCTACTGGGCACCTTTGCAGCCCGTTTTCCATACAACAGCCCTGAATCTAAGAGACTGGCTGCTCGTTCTTGCGTTGAGCTTCCTGCCGAGTGTCCTGTTCGGCTTTAGCAAAAAGTAGATATGATAAAGTGAAACTTAAATCAGTGGGGCGTTTTTTCCCCACTGATTTCTTAGTTGAATAGAATCGGGCATTTAGGAACAGTTTACTGTCCACGAGATGCGGGGTACGGTCCTTCTTACGGAGAAGGGTTTTTATTTTGCCTGACAACTTGTTATAATGAGATTCTGGGAATAGGGAGCGTTGCCGTTTTGTTTTAAAATCCCCGCTATAAGGTCGTAATATAGAGAAAATGAAAGAATAAGTCCAAATTACACAGTAAATGGTTGTATTTTCGCTTTTATTTACACTATAATAGATTTATTATACTTATAGATTAACGCCAGTTATTAATGAAAACAGACAGAATTCTAAGGGGGAACTAGCTTGAGTTTACGGTTAATTAACATAGGGTTCGGGAATGTGGTTTCGGCTAACCGGGTTATCTCGATCGTTTCACCGGAATCAGCACCGATTAAGCGAATTATTACAGTAGCTCGTGACAACAATAAATTGGTGGATGCTACTTATGGGCGGCGGACTCGTGCTGTTATCATCACCGACAGCGATCATGTTGTCCTGTCGGCTGTGCAGCCGGAAACTGTCGGACAGCGTGTAATCAGTCATGAGGAAGTCATAGACGAGAATAACTAGGAGGAAACGTTGTGATTGATGAAAATGGCATTTTATTTGTTTTATCCGGACCTTCAGGCGTAGGGAAAGGAACTGTTCGACGGGAGCTTTTTGAGCGTGCCAACGACCTTAAGTACTCAATTTCCATGACTACAAGGGAAATACGCCCCGGTGAATCAGAAGGCGTCGATTATTTCTACAAGACAAATGAGGAATTTGAACGGATGATCGAAGCCGGACAACTTTTGGAATATGCGCGTTTTGTCAATAATTATTACGGGACACCGCGTAAATACGTAGAAGATACATTGCAGGATGGTAAAGACGTATTTCTTGAGATTGAAGTGCAGGGAGCCATGCAAGTGAAGAAGAATTTTCCGGAAGGTGTTTTCATCTTCTTGTTCCCTCCCAGTCTGGAAGAATTAAAAAACCGCATTGTCGAAAGGGGTACGGAATCACAGGAGTTGGTGCTTAAGCGGCTGAAAGAAGCTCAGAACGAGATTGACATGATGGACGCCTATGATTATGTCGTCGTCAATGATGATGTTGATGCTGCCGTCACCAAGGTTCAATCAATCATTCAGAGCGAGCACTGCAAACGTGAGCGAATTGCAAAACAATATAAAAAGTTATTGGAGGATGAATAATATGATGCTCGAACCGTCCATTGATGATTTGCAGACAAAAATAAAATCCAAGTATACACTTGTTACAATTGCTGCCAAACGGGCACGTCAAATCCGGGAAACAAATAACGTGCTTGTTGATGACCCGCAATCGAATAAATATGTAGGGCTGGCACTTGAAGAAATTATGGCTGAAAAGCTGTATGTAAAAGAAGATAAGTAATCCTGATGACCCTCGCTTTTCTTGTTCGTATGCGGGGGTCTAAGTTTTAGGTAGTTGTTCAAAGAGTTTGGTAAAAATGACTTATCGAATTTCGTCGTTGGTTTGTTTCTTCGCTGCTCATGTATCTCATTGCATACATTCCGCTGCTTGAAACTGCGCCGCCTCGAACTTCTCGGCCTCTTTATCCTCCTTTTTGAACACGCTCTGTAAGGTGAACTTCGACCGTCAACCATATTTTAGGGAACGAGGGGATGTACGATGATCCAGAATAAAAATATACTGTTGGGAGTTTCGGGTGGTATAGCTGCCTATAAAGCGTGTGCTCTGACAAGCAAGTTGACCCAACAGGGGGCGGCTGTAAAAGTGATTATGACGGATAATGCCGCAAAATTTGTATCACCTTTAACATTTCAGGCATTGTCCAGAAACCCTGTCCACATTGATACATTTGATGAAAAGGATCCTGCAAAAATTGCCCATATTGATCTGGCTGACTGGGCTGACATCACCTTGCTTGCTCCGGCGACAGCGAATATCATCGGCAAATTGGCAAATGGGATTGCCGATGATATGCTATCAACTGTTCTGCTTGCCACTCAGTCCAGTGTCTATGTTGCCCCGGCGATGAACGTACATATGTATGCTCACCCAGCGGTTATCGCAAACATGAAACAGCTTGATTCATGGGGCTATCATTTTATTGAACCAGGCGCAGGGTACCTAGCCTGCGGGTATGTCGGCAAGGGACGACTGGAAGAGCCTGAGAGCATTATTGCTGCGGTTGCGGAGCATCAGGGGAGGGGCGATTTGTTTTCAGGGAAAAAAGTGCTGATTTCTGCGGGGCCTACTCAGGAAAAGGTGGATCCGGTGCGTTTTTTTACAAACCGGTCCTCCGGAAAAATGGGCTTTGCGCTGGCTGAAGCAGCAGCGAGTGCTGGTGCCGACGTGACACTTGTTGCCGGGCCTGTCAGTCTGGAAACGGGAAATAAACGCATCAACCGGATTGATGTTGTGACCGCTGAAGAAATGTATCAAGCCATGCACGATCACTTCCACACCAGTGATATCGTTATTAAAGCTGCCGCTGTTGCCGATTACCGTCCAAAGCAGATTTATGGTGAGAAGATGAAAAAACAACCTGATGACTGGCGCGTAGAAATGGAGCGGACACAAGATATTTTGCAGTCACTTGGTGAAGCGAAAAAACACCAATTTTTAGCCGGATTTGCTGCTGAAACAACCAACCCTGTGGAATATGGCATCACCAAACTGCAGAAAAAGAATCTTGATGCCATTATCGTTAACAACGTAGCTGCTGAAGGCGCTGGGTTTGGCGGAGATACAAATGTGGTCACATATGTCAACAAAACAGAGGAAAAAGAAGACATTGCGTTAAGATCCAAACAGGAGATTGCTAAGGAAATACTGAAACTCATAGCCCGTGATATGAAGGATGAACCAAAGTGATTGCTAAAGTAATTGTGGATGTTCCTGCCAGTTCGATTAACCAGACATTCGATTACCGGATACCTGGACGGTTTCAGGAGATTCTGCAGCCGGGGATGCGGGTCATCGTTCCATTTGGCCCAAGAAAAGTAATGGGATATGTCGTTGCAAGAGCAAGTGAATCTTCCTTTGATAAATTAAAGGAATTAATCGACATACTTGATTTGACCCCGATTCTGACATCTGAATTGCTGGATTTGGGCAAATGGCTGGCGGAAGAGACTTTAAGTTTATACATCACGGCTTTTCAGGCGATGCTGCCTCAAGTGTTGAAAGCAAACTATAAAAAAGAACTGGAACGATTGACGAGTGAACCGCTTCCTGAGCAGCTTGAAGCGTTTTTTGCTGGACGGGATTTTGTTTCGTATGAAGAGTTAGATAATGCCGGAGTCAGTTTTTACCAGGTGCAGAAAGCGATACAAGCTGGTGATATTACTGTTCATTACTCGGTTAAATCAAGGGTTACAAAAAAGCATATAACTTACCTCAAACCGTCACGTGACATTCATCTGCTGGAGGAAGCGCTGCAGGATATGTCGAACAAAGCCAAAAAACAGAAGGAAATACTTGCCTTTTTTATTAATAGACCGGAAGAAATCGAATTAAACCGAGTACTGAAAAAATTTGGGACAACCCGATCTGTCATAAATGCATTACTTAATAAAAATTTGCTGAATGCGTTTAAGAAAGAAGTATTCAGAAACCCGTATGAAGACCATGCATTCGAGAAGACATCGGCTTTAGAACTGACGGAACAGCAGCAGGCGGCCATTAAGCCAGTGAAACAACATATTAAAGAAGACCGGCATGATGTATTTCTGCTGCATGGTGTAACGGGCAGCGGGAAAACAGAAATCTACCTGCAAGCTATTCAAGATGTAATTGATAAAGGGGAGGAGGCGATTGTCCTTGTCCCTGAAATTTCCCTGACACCGCAAATGGTCAAACGGTTCAAGGGGCGGTTCGGTTCGAATGTTGCTGTATTGCATAGCGCTCTATCCCATGGTGAAAAATACGACGAATGGCGGCGCGTCCACCGTAAAGAGGTCCAAGTAGTGGTCGGTGCCAGATCAGCTGTATTTGCCCCGTTTGAAAATCTCGGTATCATTATTATCGATGAGGAGCATGAGAACAGCTATAAACAAGAAGATCAGCCGCGCTATCATGCACGTGATGTGGCTATTCATCGCGGAAAGGACCATTATTGCCCGGTCATACTTGGCAGTGCGACGCCGACATTGGAATCATATGCGAGGGCACAAAAAGGGGTTTATCAGCTGGCAACCCTGAGTAAACGAACCAATGAAAAGGCGATGCCTGAGGTCAATATTGTGGATATGCGTGATGAACTGCATGCCGGTAATCGGTCAATGTTTTCACGCAGCCTGAAAGAAAATATACAAGCGTGTATCAGTCGAGGTGAACAAATTGTCCTGTTATTAAACCGCCGCGGCTACTCAACGTTTGTTATGTGCAGGGAATGCGGTCATGTCAAAGAATGCCCGCATTGTGACATCGCTCTGACTTTCCATAAACACAACAACCGGCTAAAGTGCCACTATTGTTCTTATGAAGAACCGATGCCAATGTATTGTCCCTCATGCAGCAGTCACTTAATCCGTTTTTTCGGCACGGGAACACAGCGCATAGAAGAATCGCTGACCCAGTTGATTCCGGAAGCAAGGGTGCTGCGGATGGATGTGGATACGACAAGAAGAAAAGGGGCACATGAAAAATTGCTGAATCAGTTTGCCAATAAAGAAGCAGATATACTTCTGGGAACGCAAATGATTGCAAAAGGGCTTGATTTTGAAAATGTCACGCTAGTCGGTGTTCTGACTGCTGACTCGATGCTGAACCTGCCGGATTTCCGCTCCTCCGAAAAAACGTTTCAACTTCTGACACAGGTGAGCGGCCGGGCAGGAAGACACGAACTGCCAGGTGAAGTGATTGTCCAGACATACACACCGGAACATTACAGTATTGAACTGGCCAGCCATTATAATTTTATCCAGTTTTATCAGCGGGAAATGCAAGTCCGCAAAAAATTTCAATATCCGCCATACGTTTTCCTGGCATTAATCACGGTATCACATCAGAATCATGTGACAGCGGTTCAAACCACCCAAAAAATTGTAAAACGTTTATGGGAGTATGTCGGGCAAGGTACAGTCATCTTAGGGCCAACACCATCACCAATATCACGGATGAAGGATAGATATCGCTACCAATGCATGGTAAAATACAAACAGGAACCCGAACTGCGGACACTAATCAATAAAATTATCCGGCAATTTGACGAGGAGATGCGCAAAGACGATTTGCAGATTGTCGTGGATATGCAGCCGTACCAGCTAATGTGATAAACGCTGTACAAGAAAGGAGTACCGCCTAATGAAAAGACTTGTTTTTATGGGGACACCGGAATTTTCGGTGCCAATCCTGGAGACACTTGTGCATACCGAATATGAACTTGTTCTGGTTGTGACTCAACCTGATCGTCCTAAAGGCAGAAAAAAAACCGTTACACCGCCCCCCGTTAAAAAAACAGCAGAAAAATATAATATTCCGGTGCTGCAGCCGGAAAAACTGAGAGATGAATATAAAAAAATACTCGCATATGAGCCCGACATCATTATTACAGCAGCCTATGGACAAATATTGCCAAAAGAACTGCTTGACATCCCTGAATTCGGCTGTATTAATGTCCATGCATCATTACTGCCTGAACTCCGGGGCGGCGCTCCAATTCATTATGCTATTTTAGAGGGGAAAGAAGAAACGGGCATCACCCTTATGTATATGGCAGAAAAATTGGATGCTGGTGACATAATCGCACAGCAACCTGTAAAGATCGCTGACACTGATCATGTCGGAACGCTTCATGACAAACTGTCTCAAATAGGTGCTGATCTTCTGGCTGATACATTACCGGAAATATTCGCCCGAAAGATTACTCCCGAGAGTCAGGATGAAAGTAAGGCCACATTTGCATTTAATATTAAACGCGATCAGGAAAGAATCGATTGGCAAAACCCGCATAACGTTATTTATAATCATATTAGAGGATTACATCCGTGGCCGGTTTCATTTACACAGTATGATGGAGACCTGATGAAGATATGGTGGGGTGAAATGGATGATCAAATTTATAAAGGCAAGCCCGGAGAAGTTGTTGACATCATAGACAATGAAGCCTTTGTCGTCGTATGCGGCAACAAGAAAGGCATCCGGGTAACGGAAATACAGCCTGCCGGAAAAAAAAGGATGACGGTTAGCCAATATTTGCAGGGAGCACCTGACCGGATGAAAAAAGGCATTGTTATGGGTGATTAGATGAAAAGCTTTCAGGTAAGAGAAGCAATTGTTGAACTGCTCGTGCGTATCGAGCGGGACAGCGGCTTCAGTCATTTATTGATTGATCATGAAATCAAATCCCGCAGCATTCCCTCAAAAGACGAAGCTCTGATGACAGAAATTGTTTACGGCACCATTCAGCGAAAGCTAACCCTGGATTACTATTTGGATGCTTTTGTCGATACAAAGAAAAAAATAAAACCATGGGTGCGCATGCTCTTGCGCATGTCTGTTTATCAGATGCATTTTCTTGATAGGGTCCCGGATCATGCCATCATCCATGAAGCAGTTGAAATTGCCAAGCATAGGGGACATAAGGGGATTGCTTCATTTGTTAACGGTGTGCTGAGAAGCATGCAGCGCAAAGGTGCTCCGGATACAGACGCAATTGAAAGTAAAGCAAAACAGCTTGCCATTGAAACAAGTCATCCTGAATGGCTTGTTAAACGATGGATTGACATGTATGGTTATGACATGACACGAGACATGTGTGACGCCAATCTGGCGAGAAAACCCTTGTCAGTCCGTGTACAGCCATTAAAAATCAGTCGCCGGCAAGCGATGGATGAGCTGCATGAACTCGGGTTTGAAACAAGACCCTCCGATTTCTCCGGTCAGGGCATTATTGTTGATCAGGGAAATATTTTGCGGACAAGACTTTTTGAAGAGGGTTATGTCACGATTCAGGATCAAAGCTCAATGCTCGTAACGGAGATGCTTAATGCCGAGCCCGGGATGTCTGTTTTGGATGCTTGCAGTGCACCAGGCGGCAAAGTGACACATACCGCCGAAAAAATGCAAAACAAGGGGTCAATCTGTGCATATGACCTTCATGCCAAGAAAGCAGAACAAATAAACCATAAAGCAGCTGAACTTGATTTAACGATCATTGACGCCAATGCCGGGGACGCCCGTAAATTATTGGAAAAACACGAAAAGGGAAGTTTTGACCGTATTTTAATTGATGCGCCGTGTTCGGGCCTTGGTGTGATCCGCGGTAAGCCGGACATCAAATATAATAAAACGGAAAACGATATTTATCGTTTAGCACAGATTCAGACAGATATACTGGAGAATGTGGCCCCATTATTAAAAAGAGGTGGGCTTTTGATATATAGCACCTGTACGGTTGATAAAACGGAGAATGACGAAGTTGCAGCAAACTTTCTGACCCAAAATCCAGAATTTATGTTAGACAGAGCCTTTTTTGAACAATTACCATCCATGATTCAGCATTCACCAGGGCATTCTGAAATTGGTCTGCAATTATTTCCGCAAACATTTTCAACTGACGGGTTTTTTCTGACAAGGATCAAGCGAGTATAACCAACGTGCAGGCTATAAAATGAGTGCTGTTGAGAGGTGAAAAAGGTGAAAGCATATTTTCAGACAGATCAAGGACGCGTCAGACCCCATAATGAAGATGATGGCGGCGTATTTTATAACCGGACAGGCCAGATGCTTGCAATTATTGCTGATGGGATGGGTGGTCATCAGGCGGGAGATGTCGCAAGTAAAATGGCTACATCCTTTGTCCGGGATAAATGGCAGCAGACCGATGACTTTAATTCATCTGAAGCATCTGAGACATGGTTGAAGGAAACCCTTGAGGAAGCGAATCTTGCCCTTCTGGAACATGCTCAAAATAATGAAGCATGTGCCGGTATGGGAACGACAGTAGTCGGCGTAATTTGTACAGATGAATTTATCGCTGTTGCCCACGTCGGTGACAGCCGGTGCTATAAGTTGAGTGGCGAGGGGTTCGTGCAAATAACGGAAGATCATTCATTGGTAAATGAACTCGTTAGGTCTGGTCAGATCAGTGAGGAGGATGCTGAACACCACCCGCGTAAAAACGTTTTGTTGAAAGCACTTGGGACAGAAACAGACATAGCCGCTGATACCCAATCAATGAAATGGGAGCGGGAAAATAAACTCTTGCTGTGTTCTGATGGTCTGACCAACAAGGTAACGGATGAAGAGCTTTCATCTTTTATTAAGAAAGATCCAGATCTTGGGGCAGTCAGTAATGACATGGTCGAACTTGCTAACAATCGGGGTGGAGAGGACAACATATCTCTTGTTATTGTGCATCATGATACAACCGTGGAAGAGGGTGAGACCTAATGCTGGACGGTCATCTGCTGAATGAACGTTACAGGATAAAAGGATCCATTGGCGGCGGCGGTATGGCCGACGTTTATCTTGCAAAAGATACGATTCTGGATCGTAACGTGGCAATTAAAGTATTACGCCTTGATTATGCCGATGACGAAGAGTTCATTGCCCGATTTGACCGTGAAGCGCAATCAGCAGCAAGTTTGTCCCACCCGAATATTGTAAGCGTTTATGATGTTGGAGAAGAAGATCGGCTATTATTCATGGCTATGGAGTATGTGGATGGATTAACACTTAAGGAATACATACAACGTTATGCACCGATTGGTGTGGAAGACGCGTTGGATATTATGACGCAGATTACATCAGCCATTGCCCAGGCCCATGACAACGACATCATACACCGGGATATTAAACCGCAGAATATTTTAATTGATACATATGGTCAGGTGAAAGTAACAGATTTTGGAATTGCGATGGCTCTAAGTTCAACGGCATTAACCCAAACGAATTCAATTCTGGGTTCTGTTCATTACTTATCGCCCGAGCAAGCCCGCGGAGGGACAGCAACCAAGAAATCCGATATCTATTCGCTTGGGATTGTCCTATTTGAACTGTTAACGGGGAGACTGCCCTTTTCAGGCCAATCACCTGTTTCAATTGCCCTGATGCATTTGCAAAATGATACACCGTCAGTAAAACGGTATAATCCGGACATTCCGCAATCCGTGGAAAACATTGTGTTAAAGGCGACAGCCAAAGACCCTTTTCATCGTTATGATTCAGTATATGATATGGAAGATGATCTGGAAACGGCACTGGACCCGGAAAGGCTCAGTGAAGAAAAATTTGTTCCCCCCGAAGAAGAGGGGGAGGAAACAAAGGCTATTCCAATTATAACCGATAATCAAATAGAAGAAGATCCAAGTGGTGATACGATTGCTGGTCCGCCAAATGATACCACGAAGTCATATACGGCCGAAAATAATAGTGATAAGGATGAGAAACCCGGAAAAAAACGGCGACGAAAAAAGTGGCCGATTATCCTTGGGATCATCTTTTTGTTGCTGGCGGGAGGATTAGCGACACTGTTCTTTATTCCCGGCGTGTTTCAGCCTGAAGACGTTGAGATACCTGATGTGAGCGATATGCAATATGAAGAAGCATTATCCGATTTACGTGACATGAATCTGAATACCGAGCGTGAGCAAATGTATTCGGATGAGGTTAATGAGGATGCTGTTATACGGACAGAACCGGAAGCCGGGGAGACCGTAAAAGAAGGAGATAACGTGACGCTTGTTGTCAGCCAGGGAAAGGAAACAGTAGCATTTGAAGATTATGTCGGCCAGAACTTTGATCAGGTCAAGCGTATACTGGAAAATCAAGGATTTACAGATATTTCAGCGAACGAAACGTATTCAAGTGATTATAACACAGGTGAAATTATTAGTCATGTTTCCCCTTCTGCGGGGACGGAAGTTATTCCGGGTGAAGCAGAAGTTGTGTTTGAAGTCAGCAGGGGGCCTGAGCCAATCAGCTTGAATAACCTGAAAGGAATGACCGAGCGGGAAGCGATTAATGCCGTGGAGGGGCAGGGCTTGAACGCTTCAATTAAGCAGGAAAACTCCGGCAGCACACCGGAAGGCGAGGTTATCCGCCAGGAACCCGAAGCAGGAACCGAACTGTCTGCGGGTGATACCGTTAATGTTTATATTTCGACAGGTCCCGAGGAAAAGCCGCCGGTCAATCACGAGGAAACATTTACGGTAACCTACAACCCGCAACAGGAAGATGAAAACAGTGATGAACCGGTAGAACAAACGGTCAAAATTTATATTGGTGATAATAATCGGTCGATTTCAGAGGTGTACGAAGAATCCAAGATAACCGAGGACAGAGAATTTACAATCTCGCTGACAATAGCACCCGACAGTGTGGCAAATTATCGGGTTCTACGCGATGATGAAGTGGTAATCGACAAGTCGATTCCATATGAAGAAGTGGAAGGTGAATAAATGGCTGAAGGCAGAATTATGAAAGCAATAAGCGGATTTTATTACGTTAAGAGCGGTAATAGCATATTTCAATGCAGGGGGAGGGGTATATTCCGCAAACAAAAGGTTACACCGCTTGTCGGTGATTTTGTGGAATTCGATAGTGATAATCCGGAAGAGGGATATATTCTTTCCATCAAATCGAGACGTAATATGCTGATCCGGCCTCCGGTGGCGAATGTAGATCAGGCAATCATTGTCAGCTCAGCTATTATGCCTGATTTCAATCCGCTCCTAATGGATCGTTTCCTTGTGCTGATTGAATCAAAGGAAATCAGTCCGGTTATCTTTATTACGAAGAAGGACCTCCTGTCTGACAAAGAAATGGAATCGATCATGACCTATGAAAGGCTATATAGGGAGATTGGTTATCCAATCGAACTGGTTTCTTCCAAGGAACTTGAGGACCCTGATCGTTTAAAAAGCTATTTTTCTGATCAGGTCTCTGTCATAGCCGGGCAATCAGGTGTCGGTAAATCATCATTGCTGAATGCTCTCAATCCTTCCCTTGAGTTAAAAACGGACGATATATCTGAAAGTCTGGGGAGAGGAAAACATACGACAAGACATGTCGAGCTGGTCGAGGCGGGTGATGGTCTTGTAGCTGACACACCAGGTTTTAGCTCGCTAGACTTCAATGAAATCACAGCTGGTAAATTAGGTGATTGCTTTCCGGAAATGGTTGAACTGAAAGCAGATTGCAAGTTTCGCGGCTGCCTTCATAATAAAGAGCCTGGGTGTGCAGTGAAACAGGCCGTAACGGACGGACAAATTGCTTCAGGCCGCTATAATCATTATCTTCGTTTTTTAGACGAAATTAACTCACGAAAGCCGAGGTATTAGTATGACGAAAATAGCACCTTCTATATTATCAGCTGATTTCTCCCAGCTTGGTAAAGAAATTCAAGAAGTTGAACAAAGCGGCGCAGACTATATTCACGTTGATGTGATGGATGGCCATTTTGTTCCCAATATCACGATTGGGCCACTTATCACGGATGCTATTAAGCCGCACACGGAATTGCCATTGGATGTGCATCTGATGATAGAAAACCCGGATCAGTATATTCCTGCTTTTGCAAAGGCGGGCGCATCAATCATCACGGTTCACCAGGAAGCTTGTCTGCATTTGCACCGCACGATTCAATTGATCAAGGATCAGGGAGTAAAAGCAGGAGTCGTCATTAATCCGGCGACGCCTGTTGAGATGATTCGGGACATTATTCATGATGTTGACCTGGTGTTACTTATGACCGTTAACCCGGGTTTTGGCGGTCAATCATTTATCCACCGTGTTGTGAAAAAAATAGAACAGGTTGCAGCCTGGCGAGAACAATACCAATTATTGTTTGAAATTGAAGTTGACGGCGGTGTCAACCATGATACGGCACAATTATGCACGGATGCCGGTGCTGATGTGCTGGTGGCGGGAAGTGCCGTATTTAAGCAATCTGACCGCAAACAGGCAATCAGTGAAATTCGCCAGGCTGCGGAAAAGGCGGAATAATCTGTGTCACACATTGCTATTATGGGAAATGGGCCGCAGCAATTGATACCGGACCTATCCCGATACGAACCTTTTATTGATGCTTGGATCGGCGCTGACAGAGGTTCACTGACATTAATTGAGAATAATATAACACCGGATTACGCTGTCGGTGATTTCGATTCCATGAGTGATCCGGATAAAGACATGGTTCTAAATCAGTCAAAAGTGTTTGAACAATATCCCTCTGAAAAGGATCAGACTGACCTTGAAATTGCGCTGGAGCAGGCTTATGCGTTAAATCCGGAAAAAATATATTTATTCGGAGTTACAGGCGGACGCCTTGATCACGAATTGATCAATATTCAGCTGCTTTATTCCATAATGGACCGGAACATTCAAGGGATGATTACGGATAGTCAAAATCAGCTCGAATTAACGGAACCCGGCACACATAGAATCAGTTATGACAAGAACTATCCCAACATTTCTTTTGTTCCATACACCCTTTTTGTGAATGGGCTAACACTGGAAGGTTTTTATTATCCACTGACCGATGAGACGGTGTCCTGGGGATCGACACTCTGCATTTCAAACAAGCTTATTTCAGATTTTGGTACTTTTTCGTACAACGAAGGCATACTATTAGTAATAAAGAGTCGTGATGTCCAGTAAATGCGATTTCATTGAAAGCTTTGTTTGTAAACAGAGGAGGCGGAGAACTCATGAAATTTTATACTATTAAGCTCCCAAGGTTTATCGGTGGATTTGTAAGGGTAATCGCCGGTGTTTTCAAAAAAGATAAGTAATGATGTTTAATCGGCTTTTGTCATGTTAGTGGCAGAAGCTTATTTTTTTGGAGTTTGGGGTGGAGGAAAAGAGTTATTATGAAAGATTTTAGCATTAGAGCCTGGCCATATGCCAAGTTATCTAATTATATGCTATCGAATAAGATTGATTGCAAAAAGGCTAAGTAATGTGAAATTTCAATCAGTGGGGACTGGCTGCCTGTTGCATGCTGGATAAAAGCGGGATAAAAAAAGCATCCTAACTTAGGGATGCTTTTTGATGATGCATTCATTTGTATTCTTAAACGCGTTGTACTTTGCCTGATTTCAAGGCGCGGGCAGATACATAAACACGTTTTGGCTTGCCGTCCACCATAATACGTACTTTTTGAACATTCGCTTTCCAATTGCGTTTATTTGCATTCATAGCGTGGGAACGATTATTTCCGCTGCGGGTTTGACGTCCGGTCACGGTACATTTTCTAGCCATTGTAATCCCTCCTGTTAAAAACTGTTTCCTACAATTACTTATCCAATTTATCATAGTTGTTGCTGTAATGCAATTACCTGCGGAGAACAGTAAGTTGACATTGCATTCAGCGAGGCTTTTTGCGATCCGGCTGTCGGCTAGGGACTGGGGCTGCGTGTCATGCATGATAAAGAAAAATTGCTTGACAGAACAGAGGTAATCATCCATTGTTATAAGAGGCAAATTCATCAAACGCTTTTAATAAATGCAGGCTTATAGTAAAATAACCGTATAATGCGTGTTCAAAAAAAGAGGACAAAGGAACATTATGAGCACGGTGTCAAAGGAGGATTATGATGTCCATAGAACTCAATACAAATGATGGTCAGGTAACCATTACGAATGATGTGATATCTACAATTGCAGGCGGTGCAGCCGTTGAATGCTATGGTATTGTCGGCATGGCATCGAAAAGTCAAATAAGGGACGGTATTGCCGAGATTCTTAGGAAAGAAAACTTTTCAAAAGGTGTCATTGTCAGACAAGAGGATACTCGCCTCCATATTGATATGTATATAATTGTTAGTTACGGAACGAAAATTTCAGAAGTTGCGCATAATGTTCAATCACAGGTGAAATATACACTGAGCAAATCTTTGGGTCTTGAAATTGACTCGGTGAATATTTATATTCAGGGTGTCCGTGTGGCGAACGATTAAGCGTGACACCGCGGATTGCCCGCTTTTGTTTTATTGTTGTTATGAGGGAGGAAAGTATTGTGACATCAGAAACGCTAAACGGTGCGATGTTTACGCAGATGGTACTTTCAGGTGCGCACCATTTGAAAAATAATGCCGAGAAAATAGATACGTTAAATGTTTTTCCTGTTCCGGATGGTGATACCGGTACGAATATGAATTTATCAATCACTTCCGGTGTGGAAGAAGTGAAAAAGTTAAATAGCGAAAATATTTCAGAGGTAGCCAACGCTTTTTCAAAAGGGCTGCTGATGGGAGCACGCGGAAACTCCGGTGTTATTTTGTCTCAGCTTTTCCGCGGGTTTGCAAAAGGGATGAATCAGAAACGGTCGCTCTCAGCAGAAGATCTGGCCGATGCTTTTGACAGTGGGGTCAACACAGCGTATAAAGCGGTTATGAAACCCGTTGAAGGCACCATTTTGACCGTAGCCAGGGACGCAGCAAAAACAGCAGCCGATGAAGCGGGAACAGAAAAGGATGTAACCGCTTTAATGGAGGCGGTCGTAACCGAAGCCAAGGCATCACTGAAACGCACCCCTGATCTTTTGCCTGTATTGAAAGAAGTGGGTGTGGTGGATTCTGGCGGCCAGGGACTTGTCACGATTTATGAAGGGTTTCTGGCAGCACTGAAAGGTGAAGATGTCCCCGATTCAGATGCAGATGACATTGAAATGGATGAAATGGTCAATGCTGAGCATCATAAAATCGCTCAGGATTTTATGGATACTTCAGATATAGAGTATGGTTACTGCACGGAATTTATGGTCAGATTTGAAGCGGACAAGCTGAAAAAACATCCGTTTGATGAAGAAACATTCCGCAATGAACTGAGTGAATATGGCGATTCACTTTTGGTTGTCTCGGATGACGAGCTTGTCAAAGTTCATGTCCACGCGGAATATCCGGGTGACGTGCTGACACTTGGACAGCGTTTTGGTTCTTTGACAAATATGAAAATTGAAAATATGCGTGATCAACATATAGCCATTGTCGGTGAAAATAAAAACGCGGGACAACAGGAAAAAACTGAATATGCGATTGTGACCGTGGCAATGGGCTCCGGAATAAAAGAACTGTTTGAAAGTCTTGGGGCAGCAGTTGTCATCGAAGGCGGACAAACAATGAACCCGAGCACTCAGGATATCGCAAGTGCAATTGAAAATGCGAATGCAAATAATGTCCTCATTTTGCCGAACAATAAAAACATTGTAATGGCAGCTGAACAGGCTGCGGAAATGGCCGAAGTCAACGTCGCAGTTGTATCAACCAAGACAATACCACAGGGTATAAGTGCACTGCTGGCTTTCCATCCGGAAGCAGCCGTTGATGCGAATCAGCAATCAATGGAAGCTGCCGGCAACGAAGTTAAAACCGGACAGGTTACATACGCAATCAGAGATACGAAAATTGATGGCATGACAATTGAAAAAGGTCATTTTATGGGGTTGGCAGATGGATCGATTAAAGCTTCCAATCAGGATAAAATCGAAACCGTTAAGTCATTGCTTGCTGAAATGATTACGGACGATGATGAAATTCTGACCATACTTCAAGGTGAGGATGCCAGTGATGAGGATGTAACAATCATTCAGCGGTATGTTGAAGAAACATTTGAAGACATTGAAATAGAAGTTCATAAAGGCCACCAGCCGATTTATGCGTTTATTCTTTCCGTAGAATAAAAATCTAAGGCTCTTTTCGCAACTATCGTTGATCTTTAACCTAACAGTTGATATAAACTGCGACATAGTGAAAATTTCAATAAGGAATGGTCCTATCATTCTGATTATCGATAAGTGCTTTGAGACGCTCCGGCAATATACTTCGCTTTCCATGGGCACGGCCTCAGCCTCCCCGAAAAGCAAAGATCGCTTTTCTGCGGGGTCTTCGGACACGTGCTTTTCCCATAGGAGTCTTCGTATATTGCCTCCGCTGAGAATTGCTCACTGTAGTTTTATTCGATATGGCGAAAAAAGAAACGTTAGTAACGATTTAAACCAGCAGCTGGAATATGCGAGACGCCTGTGGGACAGCGAGCCTAAGAGACCCCACAGCGAGCGTTCTTTGCGAGCGAGGAGGCTCGTGGTGAGCCCACGGAAAGCGAGTATATTCCAGCTGCGTCTCCAGAAAGCTTACCTAAATGCTCTAATAAGACTTTACGTCGCAGTTTATGGATTTTATTCCAAAACATCATTTCAAGATAGGCGTTAAATCTGAAAAAAGCCTCCCTGACTGTAAAGGGAGGCCATTTTTATACTCCGATCATTTGCATGATAAAATAAAACAAGAACAAGCTGGAAATAATCAGCAGTATTGCCGAAAAATCCTTGTGTTTGGACATAGCTACTTTCACGATCGGGTAAGCAATAAATCCAAATGCCATCCCATCGGCAATACTATAGGTGAATGGAATCATCGCTACAATCAGGAAAGCAGGCAATGCTTCTGACAGGTCATCCAGCGGTATGTTTCGGAGATTTTGTGCCATCAGCACCCCTACAATAATTAATATTGGACTGAAGGCCGCATTCGGAATCATGGAGATCCAGGGTATGACGAACAGCGTTGCTAAAAACAGCAACCCCGCCGTTACAGCAGCTTTTCCCGTTTTTCCGCCAGAGGTGATGACAGCAGGATTTTCTGCAGCTGATACCGTTGGCGATGTTCCAAAAAACGCACTCATCAATGACGAAAATGCTGTCGACCTGTAAGCCTTATTATAGGTGTTATGCCGTTTCAGCATATGAAGCTGTCCGTGCAGCAGTCCCATATTTTCGAAAATAAGAATAATGGTCAGCGGGAAAACAGCCAGCCAAAATTCCAGCTCACCAATTGCTGAAAATGATGGTATGAACAGCACATCGTTCGTACTGATTTGAATTGACTGTTTTGTTGGCTCAAGCACTCCAAACCCGTATGCAAGGACGGTTCCGACAACCATCGTAACAAGGAAGTTCGCCTTGATATTTTTCATAAATAAAAATATCGCAATAAACAATGTCAGCAGACTGACGATAAATGCAGGTGATGTAAAATCACCGATGGCAACAATCGTTTGTTCTCCGCTTACAACAAGACCGCTTTTTTCAAGCCCGATTAAAATAAGGAAAAAGCCGAGTCCGGCTGTAATCGCATGTTTTAATGATTCGGGAATTGCCTCTTTCAGTACACTTCCCAGTTTTGAGAAGGCTGTTACAACAAACAGAATGGAGGCAACGAGGACAACCGCCAAACCTTCCTGAAACGAAAGACCAGTGCTTCCGACAATGGAGTAGGCAAACAAAGCGTTTATCCCCATTCCGGGAATAAGGATGAGAGGGAGCTTAGCGTACAGCCCCATAAGGATGGTTCCGGCAAAACTGGCTAGAATGGTGGCGGCCATACCGGTTTCAAGCGAAACACCCGCTTCATTCAGTATTGATCCGTTGACCACCACTATATAGACAGTCGTCAAGTAGCCGATTAATCCGGCCGTCAAGTCTGTAGGCCATGTTCCCCTTGCAGGTTGTGATCTCATGTTGTCTTGATAGGACATATGATACACCGCTATTTTACTGCCCCTCTCCCGCCCGATCATACATTATTTCAACGTACAACCCACAAGTGATTATTATAGAGGTATTATATTAAGAAGTCAATCATATCAGTGTTTATGAGAGCTTTAGAAGTTGAAAATTAGCCGTTTGCCACCGTCCTGCCACCGTAATTATTTTTTTCGGTGGCACGGCTAATTGTTCATGAGGTTTTCAAAAATATCTACGGTTTTATCACTCATTTTTTCGGTTAGATGCGAATAAGTATCTAATGTAAGACTGGTTTTCTTATGCCCTAACCGTTTCTGTATATCTTTAATGGGCGCACCCTGCTCTAATAACAAAGTAGCATGGGTGTGCCGCAACCCATGAAAGTGTAAATCCGTACCAAGTTGCTTATTCATTTTATTTAAATAATATTTAACATGTGTTGGGCTGACAAAATGCCCGTTTTCTTTTGTGCAGAGGAAATCACTGTCAAAATAAAACTCACCGTATTTTAGCTTGTTTTGTTTCTGCCATGTCTTATGGCGTTTTAGTATACTAATGAGTGTATCCCCTATTTTAATATCGCGATACGACAACGCTGTTTTAGGCGTTCCAATATCCCATCGGCCATTATGGTCTATCATCGTACTGTCAATTGTAATAGTACCTTCCTCTAAATCTACACAGCGCCACTTTAAAGCACAGACTTCCCCGAGCCTTGCGCCGGTATTCAATCCGATGTGAAAAGGCAAATAAAGCGTGTTTTCCTCATTTAAATAGCTTATAATCTGTTTAATGGATTGCATGTCCAGTATCTTCAAATCATCCCGTGTGGGCTTTCTCCGTTCCTGTCTGGGGAGTTCGACATATTGCATCGGATTATCCCTCAATAACTGGTACGGAAATACAGCTTGCTTTAATGATCGTTGCATTACAGCGCGTATTAATGATAATGTCCGGTGTTTGTATCCTGCGCGCTGTCTATTATTCAAAAACGTTTGCAGCCTTTCTGGTGTGAGTGATTTTAGTTTCATGTTTCCTAATGACGGGTCAATGTGATTTTTGATAATCCCACGATAAGCCACAGCTGTATTATGTTTTAAATTCATTTCGACGTATTCTTTCAACCAAAATTGAAAGAAGTCATGGACGGACGTTTGCGAGGGTTCAAAGACGATGCCTGTATTTTCGTACTCGCTCATTTTCTGCCGCAGCACTTTTTCGGCATCAGCTTTTGTTTCAGCATTTGTTTTGCGTTCAATTTTCTTTCGTTTACCATCGACGATTCCCAAGTCAAAGTAATAATACCAGGTTCCATTTCGTTTTCTTACACCGCCTTGCACGTTATCCCTCCTATAAAAATGGGCGGGAGCTACCCGCCCTGATTAATACCTAACGTTAGAAATTAATCTTGTTCCACAATATAGATGACGACTTTTCCGTGGATTTTTAAATCAGAGTTAGTAGCATTCATGATATAGTCAGTAAATCTAGTGTCGTTGGAATCCGGTTTAAAAATCAGTTTGTCGTCATGTTGATAAAACCGTTTAACCGAATATTCGTGTTCATCACTAAATACCACAATGTCGCCGTTGTTTAGGTTTGCTAGTTTAGTAGGTTTGACAGCTATTAGTGACTGATGTGGTATAACACGATTCATAGACTGACCGTTTATCCGCATGAGGAATATGTCATCTTGTCCTGCCCATTTACCCATTATTGAATCGGGGATGCTGATATAATCCATGTCACTGTTTGTAATTGCCAATATGGCTTCCGGTAGGCCAGCGGCGACGTTGGCAGGTACGAATGGGTAGTTGTTTGATAGTGTGGGCAAGTTTTTTTCAGTTTCCCAGCCCATTAAATATGCAGGTGTTACCCTCAACACCTTCGCTAAAGGTTCTAGTATATCTAATGGCATATTCTCTATTTCGCTACTTTCATATCTGTATATAGTAGCTCTATTTTTACCCAACTTTTCAGCGACATTATCCACACTTAACTTCAATTGCTTTCTTCGGTCTTTAATTCTATTTCCTACGCTCATTTTTTATCACCTCCTTTAAATCAATTATATATGTATAATCGCATATTTGCAACAAATAAAATAGATTGGACAGTATTTTTTAAAATGATTTGCGAAAACGCCTTGCACTTCGTCAAAAAATGACTTATCATTTAAATAATCGCATTATATGCAAATTAAATTGGCGGAAAGGGGGATGAAAAATGGTAAACATCATGAAACTCAAAGGGAAAATTGTCGAAAACGGAATGAATGTCGGCGACCTTGCCAAACAAATGAAAATTGATAGAGCGACATTTTACCGTAGAATGAACGATAACGGCGACACATTTACAATCAAAGAAGTTCAGCAGATTTGCAAATTATTGAATTTGACGAATGAGGAGGCAATCTCTATTTTTTTAATATTAAAATCGCATTAAATGCGAAATATTGCATCGATTAGAAGGGAATTCAACGAAACAATTACAGATTTTTAACTTTGAAGAAAACGAAATCAGAACAAACAATTCCCGATGATGAAGAACCATAGTGTATCTGGAGAGCAGTTGCGGGATGTTTCATTCTAACAGAAAGGGAGGACTAAAGGAGGTATTTAATGAATCAACTACACACCGTAACCGAAGCAAGCAAGATTTTGGGCGTAAATCGCAATGCCGTATATGCCTTAATCCGATACGGACACCTACAAGGATTGAAATTGGGCAGCATGAAAGTATCAACGTTTGAATTGGACGATTTTATGAAGCGCAATGCTGGCAAGGACTTTTCGGATTTGTCGAATGTTAAGGACTTGGAAAAGGAGGAAGCTAAATGAACGAAAAACAAGAAAAAGGCTGCTATATGTACAGGCTCACACAATCATTAGGATTGTTTATGGAAGGCGACTACCAAAAATCAAGAAAAACAGCTTGTGCTACAGTATATGCAACGTTATCCGGGAAATGAAGTGAAAAAGGTAAAAGGTTGGTTTGCGGTTTGTGAGATACATAGATAGGGGGTGCGGCGATTGGCTAAATACCGGCAAGTTCACATTGATTTTTGGCAGGATGGCTTCGTTTTGGACCTAACACCAGAAGAAAAGTATTTCTACTTGTATTTAATGACCAACAGCAAAACAACGCAATGTGGCATTTACGAACTGCCAAAGCGGATTATCGAAACTGAAACGGGGTATAACCGCGAAACCGTCGACAAGCTTCTCGACCGGTTCAAAGAGTATGGAAAAATTCTTTATAACGAGTCGACCAGGGAAATTATGTTAGTGAATTGGATTAAATACAACTGGATCAACTCAAAAAAAGTTCTTTCTTTAATTAATAAGGAACTGAATGATGTTAAAAATCATGAGTTCATAAGGATTTTCCTGCAAAAATGCAAAGAGTATGGACATCGTATAGATACCCTATCCATAACATATAAAAACGGTATGGATGAAAAAAACGAAAAAACCCATAATGACGCGGGTTTGATACCGTATGAATACCCTATGGATAGTCTATCAATAGACTTGGTGGAAGAAAGAGAAGAAGAAATAGAAAGAGAAGGAGAAATAGAAAAAGAACAACAACAACAGACGTCAGCAATCATTCAATTTTGGGATGGTAACGGATTCGGGTTAAATAATATTCAGGGAAAAAACCAGCTGTTGTCGTGGTTGGACGATTCATCATTTAAGCAACCTGAAAAAGTTATACGCAAGGCTATGGAGATAGCATGTGCCAACAATAAAAGACAGTTGAATTACATTGAGGGGATTCTCCGAAACTGGGAAAACCAATCGTTATTGACACTGGAAGAAATCGAGTACAGCAAAAAAGAACATAAGAAACAAGCTGCTACGAATGATGGTTATAATTATGGATTTTAGGAGGACTTCCTGATGGAAAGTATTAAACAGCATATATCAACTCCAGAACAAAAACGACTTCAAACGTTTGTGTGTGATGGTTGCCATCAGCACATATCACAAACAGAATTGATTATCCCTTCTGGACCACGCGAAGGGGGGCGAGTCATAGCCAATTACGGATGCAGATGTGAAGATATCAAGTTGGCAAAGGAAGCCGAACAAAAATACAACCAGCTCAAGCATCGTAATCTGATGGACAGATTTAATTATTATTCGTTGATAAATGACTCGCTGAAAGAAGCAACATTCGATGATTTTGATGCACCTGACAGCAACTTAAAGCGGGCTAAAGAAAAGGCATTGGCGTACACCCATTCGTTTGATCGAAAACAGAATCTCTTATTGACAGGCGATTATGGAACCGGAAAAAGTCATCTTTCGGTTTCGATAACGAAAGCGTTGATGAAAAGAGACTATGAATGCTTGTTTCTCTCACTTCCAAAACTGCTAACGAAGATCAAGCGAACCTATAATACAAAAGGTGTCACAGAAGATGAGCTGCTAAACGTTATTCAGCGTGTGGACTTATTAGTGCTGGATGATATTGGGGCGGAACAAAAAACAGAATGGTCGACGTCTAAACTTTTCGAAATACTGGATGATCGCTCGGGTAAAGCAACCGTTTATACGACCAATTTAAGTAGTGATGAACTCAAAGAACGGGTGAGTGAACGGAATTTCTCAAGAATGATGGACAATACAAACGTTATCGTCATGAATGGCTCAGATTACAGAAGGAGGAGTTTTTAAGATGTGGCAAGGCATGAAAAGCGTGATGGTGTTTGACCCGAAGGATAGCCAAGTGGAGACCGACAGGAAATGGCGGGAATGGATGCAACATAAAAGCGCCGTTGGTGACAAATATGTACCAACGGCAGCTGAAACAAGAAAATATCTTAATAAATTGGAAAACAGAAAGCAACGACACGCCTAAATATCAAACTTTCTGATGTCCAAGGAGGTAGCTTCAATTATACCATGCTTAGCTGATATGTGAAATCGTCAAATAGATAATCTTAATCGAGGAGGGCTAAGGTGCAAGCCATTAATAAACGTGATGAAGGAAAGATCCTGATTGAAGCTGGATATTCTGAAGCCCATCTTATTTCTGAGGCATTAACCATGTATCGTTTATGGCTGGAAACGTTACATGGTAGGAACAGCGAAGAAGAAATGCTGGTAGGGGCGTTAAGGCATACAATTATGAATCCAACGGTAAACGGAACGTGCCATGAAATGGAAGGAAGGTCATGATGAGTGAACAAATAATCCGGCAATTAAGCGTTTATGAATACTTGGGAAAAGCGTATGATCCTTTATTTCATGCCATTTGCCATATTCAACAAGGTTCTTCAAAGCATATTCCAGAAATTAAAGTGACGCTCACAAAAAATCAGCATGGCCTATACGAAATGGCATCAGAATCTAACCATGAATGCTATTCAAATAAAGAAGATTTATATGATTGTGTCAATAAGATTTTAAGTTATAGCTTACTAAGGGGGAAGTAATCGTGTCTCAAATTGTTCAAGCATACATGAATCAAGAATGGGATTATTATGATGTGAACCTGGCTAAAGCTTTGGAAGCTACCGAACAAAATGATTTGGATCATGCCTCAATATATTTTCAAAGGATAGCATGGGTAATGCATTCATTGGCTAAGCATCATCATGCCAATTGACGAAAATCAGGGTTGAAATCAATATCTAAGATGTCAGAAAGGGTGAATCGCTTCATGCAATTCAGCTCGGATGTTGAGAACATATTCACGCAAGCCGAAATTGAAGACATTTTAAAGGATGAACAAAATTTCTATATTGAACATGCGGAAAAAAACTGGCTAAACCGGTATTTTAAAGTTAAAGCAATGGCAAACGAAACGCAAGTACCGAGCATTGTTTCTTCCATATCGGATATGCCTCATGGGTCCAGCAATTTCAAAAAGAGCAAGACGGAAATGTATGCCATAAAGGCAATACAAGCATCAGAATGGTTGGAGACGCTACATTCAGCCATTCAATCTTTAAGTTCAATTGAACAAGAGTTGGTTGAATTAAAGTATTTGCGAAAACGAAATGATGGATCAAGGTATAGTGATGAAATTATTTATCCCCAACTATACATTGGAAGAAAGAAATACTACAAAATGAAAAGAGAAGCATTAGATATATTGGGGCGCAAACTGTATGGGGCTTTTTCTGAAAGAGGATATTCTTAATGATTACTTTTGTTCATACAGTTGAGTGAATTTCATAATTCTTAACCCTTCTGTCGCAAGGGCTCAAAAACATAAAAAAGGAAGTACCTCCCCAAGTCTTGTATAATGGTAGTTGACTAAAACATCCATAAAGATTGGAGGAGTACTCCCTATGACCATTATACGACAAACGAGCTTATTTGGCATCCAAGAATTATATGAAATGGAACCTACCCAAAAATATGAGGCCATCATTTCCGCAATTGATTTGGATGCCATTTATCACGAAATCACTAAAAAATCGCGACTTGGTGCGCCTGAAGAGCTAAATTATGCAGCGATGGTTATTTCCATTTTCATTCGTTATGTTGAACGTATCCCAACCATGAAAGACTCGATAAAGCGCCTAAATGACGACATTGCCTTCAAATTGAATTGCGGATTCCTGGTTTCTGACAGTATTCCTTCTGAAGCTTCCTATTCCCGGCTTTTAGCGAAGCTGAGCGAATCAAATGCTTTGGAAAAAGCACAGGAAAACGTTGTCCTTCAAGCCATTGCGGAAGGGTTTATCGTTGATGATACAGTCGCCATCGATGCAACCCACTTTGAAGCACGGGATCAGGCACCGCCTAAACAAGAAAAGTCAAAGCCGGAACCAAAAAAGCACGGCCGCAAATCCAAGGAAGAGCGTGATCAGTGGCTGAAGAAACAAGCTGAAAAAGAAGCTAACATGGCACTTTATGACAAGCGAATTGAAGCCCAATTGGGCGTTTCCTTAACCGAACTGCGTGATGAAGTTCCCCGGGATCCCCAATGGGGCGTCAAGAAAAACAGTAAAGGCAAAAATGAATCCTGGTTTGGCTATAAAGGCCATCTGGCGGTCGGTGCATCGAGTCAATATATTTTACAATCCCTTTTTTCATCCGCAAATCTGAACGACGGAAAAGCTGCGATTCCTTTACTGAAAGGGATGGATGAAAGCTTGCCTCTTTCAGATCTGCGTTATCAGACGATGGATGCCGGCTATGACTTTGAACCGATTTATGAGCAAGTCTACCAAATGGGGCAGCAATCCATTATTGCCTATAACAAACGAAATGAATCGGAACCGATTGGATTTGATAAGCATTTTGCCCCAACGTGTTTCCGTGAACATTCATACCGCTATGATAGTTACGATGCCAAATATGAAACCCTAAAGTACACGAGCCCGAAGGAATGCAAAGACTGCCCTTTAGCCAATGAAGGCCTATGCCAAAAAGTGTTCAAGATGAAAATCACCAAAGATCTCAGACGATACACAGCGCCAGCCCGGGGTTCCAAAGCTTGGGATGACATCTACAAACGTCGTTCGGCAGTTGAGCGTGTTAATGCGTATTTAAAGGAATTTTTTCAACTCAACAATGTTCGTCATCGTACAGGAAAACGCGCCAAAGTTCATTTTGATATCGTTACCTTGATGTATAATGCTTCAAAACTAGCTGCAGATCGTATTAATGCGAAGCTAAACCAACAACAGGCTGCCTAGCAAGCTGTTTAAAGGAATTTTTAAAAAATCCATTTTAAAAATTCTGCAGGTCTTTGTGTTTTTAAAAAGAGCTATTATGAAATTGATTCAGTTAAGAAAACGTTATTCGCTATGCTGCTTATATTTTTGTTTATTGCTTTTTCAGTTTTCTGTGGTATTGTGTTTTTGTCTCTCTTTCAGTGGTTTATGCACACTGACTTTTATTTAAACATGGTCAACTCACCTGAATTTTGGATGTGGGTGCTAGGAATTCCATTCGTCATTCTCTTTCTTATTTTTTGCACAAGGATTTAACATGAACCAACTGATTAACAAATTTGATTTGATCCATGATAATTCAATTTTAGAAATAAATTTAAAATGAAGTTGCGAAGATTTTCCCCTTTGAGATATGATTATCTTAAGGGGTTTTTCTATGGAAAAAACTCTGATGGACTATTCCATTAACGGGCCATATTGTTGAATAATTTTATTAACATCTGGGGGGATAAATGACTGAACACAAAAATAATAATTTATTTAATAAGGATGATGTTTATGAGAGATTATTATTCAAATATATATTGGCATTTTACGGGTGGACCTAAGGTGGATTGGGAGTTCGTTAGTTCCCCAAAGGATCTCTGGAATCAACCGACTAAAAGTTCACAGGAATCCTTTAATATTTTAACATCAATTTTATCATCAAAAAAATTAATTGGAAATAGCACCGAAAAGGTCTCTTCAACCGAGTCAACGGAAAAATTTTGTTGTGTTTGTGATATTCCATTGAAGTATTTAGACAACCACAAAAGGTATTATGGGGATGTTGCCATAGGATTTAGGGCGAAATCCATACACCCAAAATTCAATCCTGTTCTGTATATAGATATAGAAAATGCTCCTTTAATCTTCAGTGATCGAAAAATAGACCCTGATAAAACATTTAATGAAAATTCACCAGCTGGGGAATTCTTAGATTATATTTTAGGATTGGATAAAGAGAGTCTTGGCTCCTTATCTAGTTTTATAAAGAATACCAAATTTAGCGAAAGTGATGAGGAATCATTTTATGGGGAAAGGGAATGGCGCTGTTTAGGTGACTTTCATTTTAAAGAAGATGATGTAGAAGTCATTATTTTACCAGACAGGTTTAAAAGTGATTTAGAAAACTTTTTAGCTGAAAATGGACTGAATCTGAATTGGGTTACAATTTTATCATGGGAATTAATATACAAATTGTGAAACCTTGCGATTATCCTGCAAATACCTCATGGTAGTTGTACTAGATGTATAAAGACTGAAAAAGGGGGCATTTCATGGAAGAACAAATTATTAAAGGTGTGGTGGCTATAGTAGTAGCTATCATAGGTATCTTTGCAGGTGGCAAGTGGTATTTTAACAAAAGAAAAATCACTCAAAAAAATGGTGAGAACCAAATTGCTATACAGGATTCTGATAATAATGAAGTGAATGTGGGTGAAAAAGATGAGTACAAAAAAGAAAATTAGTCAAAAAGATGCAGATGTACAAGTTGCCATACAGGATTCTGATAATGCTCAGGTTAAAATAATTAACAGTCCTATTGATTATCTTGAGGACCTACTTCATTCTGGAAATCTTGAAGAAGCTGCTCAATTTTTGGGCAGGATTCATAGGCTATCTGAAAGTGCACATCCAGTCAACCCACACTATATTTTTAAACCTGTTTCTATTGGAAAGAAGACTGTTTTTGATCATGTTCCTGTAAATGAACAAGTCTCAAAAGATTACCCTTTAAAATACAAAGCCAACTTTACAATAGTTGATCAAAAGTATTCAGGGGAAACAAAAACATTTGATGAAATATTAGAGAAAGCCACTATTAATCAAGATGAAATTGAAATAAATATGAAGGATATAGAAACTTGGATTGGGGACATGAAAATTGATGATGAAGGTACATTGATGAGGGAGGCTGTAAAAAGTGCGAAGTGGAAAATTATGCCTCAAGAATTGCCCCCTCCAATGAAAATTAAGATTGTAAAAGAAGATGATGTTGATGATATTACAATCATTGATTATATTGAACTTTCTTTAAGTGATATTGATAATGAAAGTAATGTGATAGTTTTTGATAACTCTAAGCAAGCCTCATCTCCTCACCTTGTAACAGTAACAATAAACAAAGGTTCTTTTGATAAACAAAAAACCAAAGGCAAACTTATGGAAGCTGATTCAAAGGTCAATATTTCAATTAAGGAAGAACATCAGGGTAATGTAAATGCAATCTATAAACTAGATATATTTGTTTTGAATACTTTAAGGAGTCAAAATTTTAGACTTGTAAACTTAGAGACTGGGGAAGCTTTTGTTGTATTAAAAAATTATAATATTAATAAGGAGGCTTCCATTTCAAAGTTAGAAGAGGAATTAGTCTTTTTAAAAAAGTTAATTAAAATTGAAAAGTACTTTAATGTTAATTTCTCTATATCTGAAAAAATAGAAGCTGATGATCATGAATGTGTAGAAATATTGTGCTCAATAATTGAAGATAGATCATTAAAAGGAACATTTGATGAGCTAAATTTAGAATGTCATTCAAGGGAAAGCCTTGATGGTTTAATACGTTATGAAAAACAAGAAAAATTTTGGTTTATGATAACACAATCAGTAGTTATTGAATTATTTGGACAAACCATTACAGGAATTGAATCAAGAAAAGAATTTAATAATGTATGCTTAAAAGACCCTGAAAAGGCGAAAAGAAAATATGCTGATATGGAAGATGGTGAGACTGTAAAATTAAAATTTGTCCCTGGCTCCAATAATCAATTAACTAAAACATTTAAATATGTAAACGATGAAGGGTAATTATGGGTGGAGAAAACGTTCTAGTATAGACACTCAAACCAGCCATCCAAACATCACTTCGAGATTATTCATAAACATTTAAAGAAACAGATAATATAGGTAAATTTATGACGTTTTGAAAAAGGTGATCTTTCAAATGAAATGCAAGAATTAATACTTAAGGCAATCAAACAAGGTTTCACTCCATTAATTAAACATAATGATCCTGATACGCTTGATTTTAATCCACGTTCAAAAGATGATTCATGGATGATTGTTTGGTATTCTACTGATGAAGAAAAAGTACTCAAGGCTTTAGCTAAATTTTTCATTGTGATTTTGTAAACATACCTTATAGTGACGTTGACTTTCACATATGTTAGTTCTGTCACCAACCGCATTAGGTTATTGATTATGAAAAGATAAGGAGGAAGATAAATGAAAGATGAATTAGTAAGTTATAGGGTAGGTGGATGGTGTTATTATGGAATTAACATTACACAAAATCCCGCATTTAAGGAAACAGATAATGTAGGTAAATTTATGACGTTTGGAAAAGGTGATATTTCAAATGAAACGCAAAAAATAATACTTAAAGCAATCAATCAAGGGATAACGCCATTAATTAAACATCCCGATCCTGACCTGCAAGATTTTAATCCATATTCAATAGATGATTCAAAAGATGACTGGGTGATAATTTGGTATTCCACTGATGAAGAAAAGCCCCTAAAGGGTTTAGCAAAATTTTTAATTGATCATGGACTAGTGAGAAAAACCAAAAACGGTAAATACTATAATATTTCATTTAAATATGACAAACAAACCCAAAAAGGCGAATATGGAGAGCAATTTAGGCCTTCCATTTCCTTAAATAATTTGATGGATTTGAATACCGGGCAATTCTATTAAAATATATAGGGAAAATGAATGGGTTATAGAAAACAAAGCCATTGATCTAAAAATAGATGTTCCATGTAAATAATGTTATTCCTGAAAAGGGCGCCATTCCGGAATAAGAATTGCGTTCTTTTCTCCTGAGAGTGAACCATTTTGGGGAGTAGAATATGTTAAAATTTAAGTAGGTCATTGACCAAAACCAATGGTTAAAGGAGATCTTGAAAATGCCGTGGTCAGATATTAGCTCATTATTAATTATAATTGCACTTGCGTGTTGGTGCTTTAGTTTAATGCGTAAAAACGACGCTTTAAAACGAGAAAACAACAGACTGTTAAAGAAAACTGGGGAATATGAAGATATAAAAAGTGAAGCAAAGGAAATATTAAGCACTTCAACTGAGGTAAAGGCCGTTAAATCATTAAGAGAGAAATATGGTTTGTCTTTGGTAGATGCAAAAAAAGTTGTGGATTCAGTAAAATAGAGTTGCTGGCATTTAAACAATCGGGCGCTTATCCGGAATAATGGTTATCATGCCTAGCGCTCGTATAGCGTATCGGGCTAGATTGTTGCATAAAAATCCGTTCTGTTTATGCAAGAAACTAAATGGAATACTAACCATAAAATACATTAAAAAGTGAGGATATATAATGGTTGCGAAAACTAAAAAGGATTTTGATGGGTTAAAAGCAATTGGTAAAATTTGTGGAGAAATTCGAGATGAATTAGTCCATAGTGCGAAACCTGGAATTTCCACAAAAGAACTCGATGAAATTGCAAGAGAGACGTTTGAAAAAGCGGGGGCACAATCTGCACCAAAAGGAGAATACGATTTTCCTGGATATACGTGCATTAGCATAAATAAAGAAATAGCTCATGGGATTCCGAAGAGAAAACGGATCATTCAAGAAGGAGACATTGTAAATATCGATGTTTCAGGTTCAAAAAATGGGTATTTCGCAGATACTGGAATTTCCTTTGTAGTAGGGAAAGGAGAGACAACTTTACAGAAAATATGTGACGTTTCTAAAGAAGCGTTCGATATTGGACTTAAGAAGGCAAAACCAGGATCGAAAAAAAATGCGTTGGGCAAAGCTGTACACAATGTAGCGAAACGGTATGGCTTAACAGTCATAAAAAATCTTACTGGACATGGCGTTGGGCGTTCGATTCATGAAGAGCCAAAACATATTTTCAATTACTACACCCGCTGGGATGACGAAATTTTAAAAGATGGTATGGTAATTGCGTTTGAACCTTTTATCTCCACATCTGAAGAGGAAGTTTTTCAATCCGAAGATGGTTGGACCTTCCTAACCGATGAAAGCTTTGTCGCTCAATACGAACATACGATTATTCTCACGAATGAAGGACCGATTATTACTACAGTGTAAAAACCCTAGTACCGCAAACGGGCGCAAATCCGGAATTGGCGCCTGTACCATATATGGGGAATCAAATTGAACAATAGAAGGGTTTTTGAGCAATCGAGAAGAATTTTTCGCATTTATATGTGATAAACTTAAAAAAATTGATTCTAGAACGTCAATAAGGAGGATTCTCTCATGGCGAGTGCACCAAATAACAAGAGAACGGATTCTGCCTCAAGAGTGATAATGACATCACCGCAAACCATTTATCAGTCATTCTTAAACCCTGAAGCATTGGTTTCTTGGCTTCCGCCAAAAGGAATGTCGGGTCATATTGATATGTTTGAACCCCACGAAGGTGGAACTTATAGAGTGACTCTCACGTACGAAATAGATCAATCAAACCCTGGGAAAACTTCAGAAAACACTGATGTAGCTCAAGGGAAATTTGTGGAGTTGGTTCCGGACAAGCGAATTGTGCAATCAGTAGAATTTGATTCCGAGGACCCGGCGTTCTCGGGCGAGATGACACAGAAATGGCTCTTAGAAGCCATTACCAGAAGGCACAAAGGTCACTATCGTTTGTGAAAACGTACCTGAAGGAATACGAAAAGGGGACCACGACACAGGTTTAAGATCCACACTAGAGAATCTGGCTAACTTCACTGAATAACATGAAACAATTTTGATGCCTTTGTAAATATCATCAATCTTAAGCAATAGGGCGCGATTATCTAATAAAATCGCGCCAATATCGCACATAAGGCCCAGATTGTTGCATAGTAAGTAATCCTGCACAAGTGTGCACGATAAGTCGGATAATGTACTATACTTCCTGCTATTCTATTGATGAAGGGAGCATTCCTGTCACGAAAAAATTTGAGGCTTAACAAAAAATGAGCCTCCTTGGTATCATACGGGATGTCGATCGATCGACTCCTAAATTAACCAAACCAAGGAGGACTCAAAATGAATTATAACCGTAATAAGAAGCTGAAGCAAATCACACCAGAAACATTGGTAGTCGGAATTGATATTGCGAAAGGAAAGCATGTTGCACGGGCCGTGGATGATCGTGGCTATGAATTTGGCAGAAAAGTGGTCTTTGACAATAATATAAGCGGTTTTGAGCGGTTGATGACATGGGCAAATGAGAAGATGGCAGACCACGGTAAAACACATATCCTTTTGGGGTGTGAACCGACTGGTCACTACTGGTTTAATCTCGCTCATTGGGCCAAAGAGAACCATAACGCATTCGTCGTTGTCAATCCCATGCATGTAAAAAAAGCCAAGGAATTCGATGACAATTCGCCATCGAAGAACGATACGAAAGATGCGCACGTGATCGCTCAGTTGATAAAAGACGGCCGATACGCAGTACCCAATCTTCCGGAAGGTGTTTATGCCGAACTTCGGGAAGGCATGAAAATCCGCGATCAGTTGTCTTCAGATATCCAAATGGTCGAAGGGCGCATCGATAATTGGCTGGATCGGTATTTTCCTGAATTCCGTACCGTTTTTAAAAGCTGGCGGGGAAAGGCTGCACTCTACACCTTAGAACACTTTCCACTACCCGGGGAGATCACAGCGATGACAGCCGAAGAAATCCTGGAGCATTGGCAGACGGTTGTTCAACGTGCCGTAGGCAAGAAAAAAGCTGAAACGTTACAAAAAGCTGCCAAGCAGTCCGTGGGTCTTACGAAAGGTACTCGGATGGGAAAACGGGAACTCGGGACGCTACTCCAGCAATATCATCAGTTGCAGCACGAGATGGCAGATACAGACGAAGCGATTAAGGGTTTGGTTTTTACGATTCCAGGCGCGAAAGAAATGACTGCCATTAAAGGCATCAACGTGATGACCGTGGCGAACTTCTTTGCCGAGGTGGGAGATATCACCCAATTTGAGCATCCCCAGCAGATTCAAAATCTTGGAGGACTCACCTTAAGACTGCATCAGTCCGGCGTTTACAAAGGGGAAACGAAAATAACCAAACGGGGACGAAAGGGGCTCCGGAAGACGTTATACCTGGCTGCCCGTTCCCTGGTGCTTCATAACCCATACTTCCGGAAACTGCATGACTATTATAAGTCACGATCTGATCATCCGCTCAAACCCAAAGAATCGCTCATTGCCCTTTGTAGTAAGCTGATTCGGGTATTCTTTGTCATCGGTACAAAGCAATGTAAGTTTGATGGTGAAAAAATGCTTAGCGATATACCTCAGATGTGTACACAGGAAGCAGCTTAAAAGGAACAAAACGTCACCAAGCTAACTTGAAAACGAAGACATGGGCAAACAATTGAAGCGCAGAGCCGATCTTCATCCAATCCATTAGGGCACGGACCCCATAGCCATCAAGTTAACAAAAATGATACTTTGCAAAGTCCCTCTTTTTGTTAGCTTTTTATATTTATTTCTTCGTGTGTTTAAAATAGCGCATGACAAACTAAGCCTTATAAAAAGGCTTTTTTTAATTATTTTTAAAATATTGGTCCCATGACTTTACGCTGCAGAGAATACACTTTGTTTATACGCAATATGAAGAATGTCAAACACGGTTTTCTTCTGTTGTTTATGAGACTTCCTTTCGTTTATAAATATGCTTTTGTATATTCGTTTAAGCACCTCGGCAAGACTATGTCCTTTGCTAATTACCGCTTGAGACACGGTCAGGCTTTCTTTCACGATATCAATAGATTTGTATTCACTTGCCTCCATCTGATACTGATGATAAAGCATTCTTCGGCACTGGAAGGCAACGGATGAGCATAAGAGTAGCTGGATGAACGTACCGTATAAATGGCATTCAAAGCGTTCCTTTTTCATTTTCTTTACCTCTTGTATCTTGAATAATGATTTCCATGTCTTAAAGAGAATTTCTATTTGCCACCTTAGAGAGTAAAGTGAGTACATTTCTTCCTTTTTCACCAGCTCCTGTGGTATATTGGTGGCAAATATATTCATGGAAATATTTCTCTGAGCGGAAAGTGTGCTTTTTCTTCTCTTCTTTTTTTGACCTAAGTGCTCTTTCCGCTTTTCTTTTTGTTCTTCAGTCAGCTTTGCAGCAATGATTCGCACACAAAGCTGTTTTTTTGACTTTGCTCCTACACGTACTTGGCTTAATTCAGTTACTTCTCCTGGTTGTAGTGTTTCCATGATTCTGTCTAAATTTATTTTTTCCCATTTTCCATCATTGTTTTGTTGGTATAAATTTGTGTTATTTCTTATTCTGGAAACAAAGAAACCCCCTTTTTCAGCAATGGCTGATAAATTTTCCTGTGAGAAATAGCCTAAGTCACGCAGGCATAAATCGCCTGGTTGAATATCATCCTCAATAGTTTTGGCGTAGTTAATGTCGCTTCCTTTTCCATTTTGTATCTGGAGGTGACGGAATACGCCCTCATATAATTCATATTCGAGTTGAACCTTGACTCCCGTGCCATTTGGTCCCTCGTATCCTATATAATCAGAAGGCAGATCAAACGAGGAAGAATCCAAAATTCGAATTCGGTTAAACAGATGTCTGTCCACAATAGAGTGAGATCCGGATATCTGATTCAACCATAACGATTGAAAAATCCGTCTCATGAATTCTACTGCCTCCGTATTGAATCGTTGATTTAACCCTTCCGTTGAAATGTCCAAATCAAAAAAAGAGCAAAGTTGTGCACAAAGTTCATTTAGAGTTTTATTCCCAAAAGATTCGCCTAAAAAAGAACACAGTTGATAAAAATATTCTGGTTTCAACTTTGTATTCCTCTGCATGTTTTTTAACATCCTTAGTGTTAACATTTACATTTTTTGAAAAATCGGGAAAAGTGTTGATTATTTTGAAAAGGTATGATAAATTGAAAGTGTTAACAAAATTGTATACAATCATATCAAACTTAAGTAACGAACCCGGATATTACAGTATACAATTTGAAAGTGGATATACGATATTTAGTCAAAATTGTACTTAATAATAATTTTGAACGTAATTGTATACAATGTTATAATTATATTTATAATAATCAACATAACTACGTTCAAATGGAGTGTTCAAAGTGAAGAAAGAAGCAATGGTTAACAATGTTCAGGGAAATTCGAGGTTTAGTGTGGTATATGAAACATTAAAGAAAAAGATTATGGAAGGTGATTTACCTTCAAATACTCCCTTAGTCGAAGAAAAACTGGCCAAGGAGTATCAGATGAGCAGGACGCCCATCAGGGAAGCTATCAGGCAACTAGCCCAGGATGGATTGGTCGATTTTTTTCCAAGAAGGGGGGCTTTGGTTAAAGAAATTACGATAAAAGATCTTGAGGAAATTTTTACTGTAAGAGAAGCTCTTGAAGGAATTAGCGCTAGGATTGCGGCAAGTGTGATAAATGAACAAAAGATAACCTTGTTGCAAGAGGTACTAGAAAAGGCGGATCAAGAACTTGAAAACGGAGACAAGGAGCAGTCTTTTGAATTGGGGAAAAAATTACATGAGATTGTCCTTGACGTTGCAGGCAGCAATAAGATCTTGACTATAGTTTCCGATTTTGAGAACCAAATTCAGAGATATCATTATTTTTCTTATCATATTCCTGGAAGATTAGAATTATCCAATAAGGAACATTGGGAAATATTTGAGGCTGTTCAAGCCAGGAATGGTGAACTTGCGGAGCAAAGAATGAGAAAACATATTAAGGGAACCAAAGAATCCATAATATTTACAGTGAAAAATAAAATTACAACAATATAAATGAAATGAGAATAATAAAGCCGTGGCCTAAAGGAATCTTTAATCAAAGAATTGGTAGTATCTAATATGTAATCATCTTACCCGTCATCATAATTAAGTGATAAAGAATTGTTAAACTAATTCTATGTAATGGTCACTGAATGAATAAATTCCCAACTATTTTAGGAGGTGTTGTTTATGAAAATAAAAGATATTCAAACGTATATTTTACGAACGCCGCTAGGTAATGATCGTTTTTACTCTTCCCAATGTGCTTTCCCTGAGAGAAATAGTTTCATAGTTAAAATTGAAACGGATGAGGGGCTAATTGGATGGGGAGAGGGAGGGCAATATGGTCCTCCTGAACCAGTCGCAGCTGTTGTTAAACACGTCTTAACACCAAAATTAATTAATAAAGAGGTACAAAATCCGGTTAAAATTTGGGAACAAAATTATGCGGATACGCGAGATTTCGGACAAAAAGGGACGTATATTGAAGCGTTAAGCGCAATAGATATCGCTTTATGGGATATATATGGTCAGATGTTAAATAAACCGGTACATAACTTAATTGGAGGCTCATTTCGAGAAAGCATAGTTGCCTATGCAACAGGCTGTTACTACAGAGGCAAGGATGTTCTCAATTACAAGGATTCATTGACTAAATTGGCTGAAGAAGCTCGTTCTTACGTCGATGCGGGGTTTCAGATATTAAAAATGAAAGTAGGTCTATTGTCAATAGAAGAAGATATAGAGAGGGTTAAAATTATTAGAGAGGCCATTGGGCCTAATACTTCCCTTTTGGTGGATTGTAACCATTCTTATAATGTTTTTACGGCGGTGAGAATGGCGAAGGAACTTGAAAAATTCAATGTAATGTGGTTGGAAGAACCAGTTGTTCCAGAAGACCGAAGGGGTTACCGCGAAGTGAGATCTTCAACAACCATTCCTATTGCGGGTGGAGAGTGCGAGTTCACGAGATTTGGTTTTAGGGATTTATTTTTGGAAGGCTGTGTGGATATAGCCCAACCGGATATTTGTGTTGCCGGAGGATTTTCTGAATGGATGAAAATTCAGGCACTGGCTTCAAGTTTCGGTGTAACTGTCATCCCACATGTATGGGGGTCAGGAATCGCCCTGGCTGCGGCACTTCAGGTATTAGCAGTGATCCCTCCGAGTCCGCATACGGCAAATCCTGTTCCATTACAAAATGAGCTAATCGTTGAGTTCGATAGAAACCCTAATCCTCTCAGGGATGAACTTTTAAAAACACCAATTACCTTACAAAATGGAAGGGTACCAGTTCCTCAGAAGCCTGGACTAGGAATTGAAGTCAATTTAGATGTGATATCAAAATATGGAAGCGAGTTTTAAAAAGATGTATAAAATTAGCATCTTAAAAAATGCAGACTGGTTTGCCCCTGGTACGGTTGTATATGATCATGCCTATGGGGTACACGACCCGGTAAAAATTTGTTTGGTTTGTTTTTTAATTGAAGGACAAGGTCGGAAAATAATGGTTGATACAGGGATGGATGGGATTGACCAAACTTATACGGAGGAACAAAAAAACCAGTTTGATCATTTGAGCTCAAGTAAAGATACAAATGAATTATTAAGGCAGGTTGGTACTTCTTGTGAGGATATTGACACTGTTTTATTAACACATCTACACTTTGATCATTACTGGAATGTAGAACAATTTCCAAAAGCGAATTTTATTGTAAATCGCAAAGAATGGTTTCATGTTATAGACCCACAAAATCTACCAATCAACCCTATCAAGGGTTTTCCAAGAGAACCGTTAGCATATTTAGCAGGGGAAGCGTTTAGCCGTCTAACTTTAATTGATGATGAGTATGAAGTATGTCCTGGTATATCAATGCACTGGGTTGGAGGTCATTCACCAGGTGGAATGGTAGTCAAAGTTGTAACAAATGAAGGTCCTGTTATTATTGTGGGGGATGCATTTTATCTATACGATCATATTGAAAACAATATTCCAATTGGATATTGTACTGACTATCGTGAGGTATTGGCCGGGTATGAATGGTTGCGTAAACAAAATGCAACGCTTTTACCCGCACATGATTATAAAATATTCGAAAGACATCCATCACTAACCATTGGATAAGGGGGTGCCGAAATGGGTCAATTTAACAAAAGGAATGTTATTGTTACAGGAGCTACAGCTGGTTAGGGTTACTCCGAGATATGTTAAAAACCAGCCCAACTGATGTCAGGGGCATCGTGGAAGACGGTATGAGATTGGAAAAAGAGGGTTCTAGTAATATATAAAACAATTAATAATACAATGAAAAGATTCTATAACCTAACGCGCTTTTGAAAGCGCATTCTATAAAGAGGGAAATAATACCAAATACGAATACGGTGTGGGTGACGAAATGGCATTTTCAATCCGACCTATAAAGCGAACCAGGGCAGGCGGAGAGGTAGGGGGCGTTGTACTCGCTGCGAACAATTAGGCTCCCTAGCGTGAGTTTCCTACACCAGGGCGGGGTTTGCCGTTTACCCGCCTGGATTCAACGATTTGCCAGTATGTGTACTTGCCAACTTTTTATACATCATATTCAAAACGTTGTCAATAGGGGGTTTAAGTCCTTATTCTTTTAGTCTATACATAAAACTCTCTGTAAAGTCTGTCATAATAACATTCTGGAGGAAAGTGTAGGAAACTCACGCTAGGCGGAGAGAAAAAGCAACTAAGGGCATCGAGACCTGGTCACAGCCATACTAGCGCGGCCGTTGGCGGCCCGAAAGGCGGCTATAGAGTAGAGCTTTTTAAAGGGGGTGAAAGTCATGTGAACGCTAGTAGTAATGCCACAAAAATAATTGAAAAAACCAAAATTTTAAGGAGGAATTAATATGTCATCTTTGAAATTCACGCTAGAAAATATTGATAAAGTAATTGACAGGAGTTTCATGGCCTCACCGGAGATTGATCCGAAAAGAACAACGTTACTTGTGTTGGATATGCAGCCGATGTGTAACAACCCTGATGGTGGGCTATATATTCCAAGTGTCGGAGGTGCGCCGAGTGGGCAGGACGTGATTAAACCGGTTGAGAAAGTCCTTGAGCAGTTCCGTAAGGCTGGCAGCCAAGTTGTCTTTAGTCAGTGGGGGCTTCGTCCTGACGGTTTGGATAAAGGAATTTGTGCTTTAAAGTGGCCGCCATTAAACCCGGGTACTCCTGAGTCGCCTGCAAGTTGGGGTAACCCTCAGACAGATAGTTTTTCAGGTAACCTTCAACCACGGGAAGGAGAGCCTACTGTACGAAGAAGTCGCTTCAGCGCCTTCCAGAGTACGCCGTTAGGAGAATTCATGAGAGAAAATAACTCAGATACCCTTGTTATCGCTGGCATATCAACTGCTAACTGCGTCATAACGACAACTATCGACGCATGGAATCAAAATTACAAGGTAGTAGTGATTGCGGACGGTGCGGCAGCGGTACCTAGTTCCCACACATTAGATGTACCAGAAGGTTATGGCCAACACTGGGAATTCTTAAGAAATATCCAAATGAACTATGGAGACGTTATCACTAGTGATGAATGTTTCGAAAGGTTGGAAGCATCTAAGAGCAAATACCAGAAAGCGTGATGTGAGCACTTGATTGATCGTAGCACTAACAGGACGCAATGAAGGGAGCGAAAGAAATGAGATTAAAAGGTAAGCGTGTTGCATTACTTATCGAAGATGATTATCAGGAAATGGAAGCATGGTATCCAACATATCGATTGCAAGAGGAAGGGGCGACGGTTGTAGTCGTTGGATCTGGAAGAAAATCAACTTATCACAGTAAGCTTGGCTATTCAATGGACGCTGACAAAGCCGCAGATGAAGTGAAGGTCGATGACTTTGACGCTGTAATAGTTCCTGGTGGATTCGCGCCAGATCATATGCGACTCTGTAAACCAATGGTTGATCTGGTCCGAGAGGCATACGAGTCCGGAAAATTAATAGCGGCTATTTGCCACGGTGGATGGATGCTTGCTTCTGCGGGTGCAGTACACGGGCGAAAGGTGACAGGCTATTTGCCTATTCGTGACGACGTAGAAAACGCTGGAGGCGAATGGGTAGATGCTGAGGTCGTGTGCGATGGGAATGTGATTACGTCCCGAACACCTGTCGATTTACCAGCCTTCGGCCGAGAGATAGTCAAGTACCTGGAACCGGCGTCCGTGAGCAGTAGCGTCTAAGCAAGCGCGGGAGACGGCCGATGGACGAGGACTAGTAACACTCACCCGTCCGAGGCATTAGGCGGTTGCGAAAGCCCTATGAGTCTATGAAAGTTGGAGATTGAAAAAAGAAAACCACTAACCGATCAGCTATGAGGAGCTAGAGCCGTTCTACAAAATCAATGACTTAGAGGTCGGGGTGGCGCGTGTAGTCGGCGACCCGGGGAATCCCAATAAACCTACGGGATATGGCCCCCCTATCCCCCCAGGAAAGCTCGGCCTGAAGATGGCAAAGGCGTTCGAGAAACTTGGGTGGCACTGGTGGCCAGCAGACTACGCCATCCTGACCCAGCATAAAGATAACCGTCTCCCCTGCAATGCGTGCGGACCCTGCTTAAGTGGGTGCCCGCGCGGTTCGATCGGCTCTACAAATGTCACTTACTGGCCCAAGGCAATCCGAAACGGCGTCGATCTGCGCACTAACGCGCGGGTTGAGCGGATTAACGTTGGCGACGACGGGCGTGCCACTGGTGCGACTTACATCGACCGAAATACCGGCGAGCGGCACGAGGTTCGCGCGGGCATCGTCGTGATGTGTGCGAACGCCATCGGTACCCCCCGCTTGCTCCTTATGTCCGCCCAGAACGGACACCCGGACGGTTTGGCGAACAGTAACGGACTAGTAGGCACGCACCTTATGTTCCACAGCTGGGCCTTCGAAGACTTTTGGTTCGATGAACCCATAGAGGACTATAAGGGTCCAGAACCAGCGTCCTTGTACAGCCAGGAGTTCTATGACACGAATCCAGATCATGACTTCGTCAACGGATTCTCATTGCAAGTCGGGCGGGCAAACGGTTCCGCCTACACTGCTATGGGAACGACGAGTAGTCATCTTGCGCCGTGGGGGGAAGACCACCGGAAATTCTTCAACGAGCACTTCGGACGGCATGTACTCGTCTTCGTACAGGGAGAAGATCTCCCGGTAAGAACGAACAGGGTCACGCTAGACACCAAAGTCACCGATTCAAGCGGGCTTCCCGCGCCACACTTGCACTATGAGCTTCCCGAAAACGACCGTCGACTCATTGAGTTCGGCAGGCAAAGGGCTCGAGAGGCCGCCGAGGCCGCTGGCAGCCTAATAGATTCGAGTAGTACGGGGGTTACAGGTGTTAAGGATCATCCATCGCCAGGATGGCACATTATGGGCACCTGCCGGATGGGAAATTCGCCGGAAGATTCAGTAACCAACAAATTCAATCAGTCCTGGGACGTGCCTAACCTGTTCATCGTTGACGCCAGTGCGCTTCCGACCAGCGCCGCCGTCAATCCGACCAGTACCTTGCAGGCTCTTGCCGTCCGCTGTGCCGAGTACATTAAGCGGCGTCAACAACACATCCTGTCGCAGAAGGTCACACCCAGCAACGCGGATGCACCGAGTTTTTGATCGAGTATGAACGTCATGGTTGCACCGAAATCGATCCGAAACGCATGTGTTGCGAAAGCACTATGAGTCTATGAAAGTTGATATTGAAAAAAGAAAACCACTAACCCCCGAAGTCGATGGGTTAGCAGCAAAATCCATCCATTTTGCGGCGAATTTGATTTTAGAAAGGGGAAGAAATTATATGACTTTTATTAAGAAGCTAGATCCGGTTGATGTTTGTATCGTAGGGGCAGGTGCCACCGGTGGCACTACCGCTAAGGTTCTAGCTGAAGCAGGATTAAAGGTAGTAGTGTTAGAGAAAGGTCCTCGTATGAAGATAGAAAACTTTTCGGGTGATGAACTTAAATATCTTAACCGAAACTATCTTTGGCCGGACCCGAAGATTAGCCCAAGGACCGTTAGAGCAGATGAAAAATCTAAAGCCAAGACGTTCCAGTTTTCTCCTACTCCGCAGATGGTAGGCGGTGGTACAGTGCATTGGGCAGGCTGGGTCCCTCGTCCGTTGGAACAAGACTTTAAGATGCACTCTTTGCATGGAGATATTGAAGGTGCTGATCTTGCGGATTGGCCTATTACTTATGATGATCTTGAGCCTTATCTCACTAAGGTTGAGTGGGAGTTTGGTGTATCTGGACTTGCAGAAGCAAACAAGTATGAACCACGACGTAGCAAAGGGTACCCAACTCCGCCATTGCCGCCTACGAAGTTTGGGAAGAAATTCTACGAGGGTGCTGAGAAGCTAGGGATAAATGCGTTCCCGATTCCTCACGCTTCAATCTCGAAGCCCTATAAGGGAAGAACTCCAGCGAACTATACGGGATTTTGGAATCAGTATGGAGATCCAGGAACCACTCGGTCGAGCACACTGACTAACTTTATCCCCCAAGCCTTAGCCACCGGAAATTGCGATCTGCGAACAGGTTGTATGATTCGAGAAGTCACCGTAAATAAAGAAGGTCATGCTAAGGGAGTAATCTACATAGATTCAGATGGCCAAGAGTTTGAACAGGAGGCTAGCATTGTTATTTTATGTCCTGGTGCCATAGAATCAACAAGGCTTCTACTTATGTCGAAGTCTAACTTATTCCCAGATGGCTTGGCGAACAGCAGTGGGCTGGTCGGCAAGTATGCAACTTTCCATGAATACGCGTTCGCAACAGGGATTTTCGATAAGGACGTACATGATCCTCTTCACGGTTTTGCAGGTCATTACATTAGCGCAGGCTCGATGCAGTTCTACGAGACTGATGAGAAGCGAGGATACATCGGAGGTTGTATTACCTCTTCTTCACAAGTAGGACACCCAATTAACTGGGTTTGCCCAGACAGACCAGAGTGGGGGATAGCCATGAAGGATGCTGATCGCGACTTCTACAACCACTCAATGAAGATTGGGATTATTCTTCAAGACTTACCTCAAGAATCTAATAGAGTGGATCTTGATCCCGATGTTAAGGATGCCTGGGGTTTACCGGTTGCGAGAATCACATACAAACCCCACTCGAACGATATTAACATGGCGAATTGGATGATAAACAAAAACGCTGAAATCCTTGAAGCGGCGGGAGCGTCAAAGACGATCAAGGTAATTCCCGAAAACGAATTAACTGGTAATACTTGTCACCAACATGGTACTGCTAGAATGGGTAACGATCCAGCTAAGAGTGTTTTGGACAAGTGGTGCAAGGCCCACGATGTTGAGAACCTCTACATTCTAGACGGAAGTAGTTTCCCAACATCCTTAGGGGTTAATCCGACACTAACAATGATGGCCAATGCTTGGAGGGTCTCCGAGTATATCACTGAAGTCCATGCCAAGGGTCGTCAAGAACAGTATGTATAATAAAAACACGTGTAATGGATTATTAAAAAATATTTGTATTTGAAGAAAAGCTTTAGCATATCACAGAATTTTATTGCTTTATTGGTATAGTATCATTAGTTAATTATACTAAAAAATGGCTTTAAAGTATAAAGTTTTTGAAGAGTTTGTCTTGCTGTTCAAAGACAAACTCCAGATAATCTTCATATTTAATTAATGATCTTAAACGTAATATCTCCATATCATTAAGCAGAGGAATTAAAAAAGCAAAAGACTTAGTCAAAAAGATGCTAGAGATAATAAGGAAAATTAATTTCCGAGAGGCTATTTTAATAAAAGGAGAGTGTTTCCTATGGCAAGTAAAGCAGATTGGCCCGTTATAAATTCCCCAGTGAATCAAGCGTCCGACACTCGCTTATTTTTTAACCAACACGAGTGGGAGACTATAGAAGAAGCGACAGCTCGGATCATACCAACAGATCACGATCCTGGAGCTCGAGAGGCTGGCGTGGTTCGATTTATTGACCGTTATCTTTCGAGTGTAGATTACATTTATGCATCTGCAGACGGTGGAGGATTTCTGAAGATAGAAGGCAAAGAGGTAGACGCTTGGCGAGAGCGCATGGTAGAGATGCAGGAGACCTATCGTCAGGGTATCCGAAAGCTGGACGAGAGCTCGCATGAGAAGTTCGGTTCTGTTTTTAAGGATTTGAGCGATGAAAAGCAGAATGAGATTCTGGAAGACCTTTCAGGAAGGCCGAAGCCGGAACATATGAAATTTGATACTTCGGGTGAGCACAATACCTTTCTTCAGGGTACGTTTGACGAGGGTTTGGACTTCTTTAGTGCTTTGGTTCTCCACACCCGTCAAGGATACTATTCCGACCCGGTATACGGGGGTAACAAGGATTATGTCGGTTGGAAGGTCATCGGCTTTCCTGGACCTAAATCCTTGGCTGACACCAACACCTTAAAATTCAGCGTTAAGGATTACTATCATCAAGATTACGATTGGGCTGATTTGATCCCTTACCTGAAGGAAAGAGTGGAATAAATGAAGTTCACCCACCATTGGGGTGAAACTAGAGCGGCCATTCTGTGGATATGGCAGCGATTCGGGAAATTATGAGCCACTCTGGAAAAGAGTGGTTTTTTTCTCGGTGAAGTCACCGTATCTAGGTTAAAACACTCTACTACGCGACACTGCAGAGAATAAAATAAAGAAAATGTTCAATACATGCTGCGTGCAGTAGACAGCACAAATAATAGCATTACATTTTGTACAGGTTCATATCGTACTAATCCTTCAAAGGATTTACTTGAGATAATTGAGGCTGTGAAGGGAAGAATTCATTTTGTTCACGCCAGTAATGTGGAGTGGATTGGTAATTTATCATTTCAAGAAACATCCCATCTTGCAAGAGATGGTTCATAAGAAATGGTAGGGATCATTCATAAATTACGGAAAATTGGGTTTACAGGACCTGTTCGCCTGATCATGGAAGAATGATTTGGGGAGAAGAAGGCAGACCCGGTTATGGATTATATGATCGCGCCCATAAAATTTTATCGCAAACACCTTTGGAACGGTTTGGGGAGCAAAGGGAATAGAGAGTAACATTACTATGGTTAGTTGATCATCAGTCATCCAGTTTGACATTGTTGTACCGGGTGATAGAGGATTTTCGACATATTCAGGTGTTTAGAAAGGGGATTAGATGCAAACCTATACGATTTTAAATCAAATGATAGCGAGTAAACTGGCAGTTGTCATTCGCGGAGATAACCTGACAATGGCAGAAAAAATCGCTGTGGCGTGTGAAAAGGGCGGAATAAAGACATTGGAGGTTACCTTTACCGTACCTAAAGCAGGACATCTTATAGAAACGCTGATCGCCCGATGCGATGAAGATGTGCTTGTAGGGGCAGGTACCGTATTAGACAGTGAGACTGCCAGAATCGCTATCATATCTGGAGCGAAATTTATCGTAAGTCCATCTTTTGATAAAGAAACGGCAAAGTTATGCAATCGATACCAGATTCCGTACTTACCTGGATGTATGACGATTAATGAGATGTTGCGGGCGACTGAATATGGTGTCTCGGTTTTGAAACTATTTCCGGGCCAATCTTATGAGCCTTCTTTTATAAAAAATATTCATGGTCCGCTCCCTTATTTGAATATTATGCCAACGGGAGGGATTACGGTTGACAACGTCGGATCCTGGTTGGAAGCAGGGGCGGTCATGGTTGGTGTCGGTGGGGAAATTACCCGTCCGGCAAAAGACGGTGATTATGACAAAGTGGAGCAGCTCGCAAACGAGTTTCAGAAAAAGGTACAGGGGGGATAAACCATGGCCAAAATCCTTACAATGGGTGAATTATTATTAAGACTCACCCCTGTAAACCATCAGCGATTAAACATAGGTGGGCATTTTACAGCGAACTATGGCGGGGCTGAAGCAAATGTTGCTGTATCCCTTAGTCGATTTGGTCATGATGTTTCTTTTTTGTCGGCTTTTCCACCAAATGATATCGGAGATGCAGCCCTGTCTCATTTGCAAGCATCTGGTGTTGATACATCATCAGTATTTCGTCTTGGCGAACGTTTGGGGATTTATTTTTATGAAGAAGGCTTTTCGCTTCGACAGGGTAAAGTCATCTATGACCGGAAAGCTTCATCTGTTCTTGAGTTGCCTGATCAGTATATCGACTGGGATCAAGTGTATGATGAGGTGGACCTCTTGCACGTAACCGGTATCACACCGGCATTGAGTAAAGGTATGAAAGAGTTCACTTTAGCCGGTATCCAGGAAGCGAAAAAACGGAATGTTCAAGTCAGTTTTGATTTTAATTACCGTAGTAAGCTATGGGGCGTAGAAGAGGCTAAAGAAACCTTTTTGGCAATTTTGCCTCACGTTGATATTTGTTTTGCAGGTTATAAAGACTTTGTGTATCTTCTCGGATTTGAAGGTCCGGATGAATTTGATAAAGAGACTTTGGAACGGTTTTATCGAGAATTTGCTGAACTTTACAAGATAAAATATCTTGCGTCTACCAGGCGAACGGTATTCTCCACATCGAAAAATGAACTGACAGGCTATATTTATTTTGAAGACTATTTATATGAAAGCGATCATGTGTCATTTGAAATCTTAGATCGAATCGGTGGGGGAGACGCATTTGCCTCAGGAGTGTTACATACGATTATATCGGGCCTGGCTCCTGAGGAAGTGATTGAATTTGGGATTGGCTCAGGTGTGTTGAAGCATATGGTCTACGGAGATTATAATCAATTTTCCGAAGAAGAAGTGGAAGCTTTTCTTGCGAATCGTGATAAGGATGTTAATCGATAATCATTTAAAAGACCTTGGTGAGGGTTTAAAATAAAAAGTTACGCCGTTCATAACAAAGATCCGTTTAAAACAAAGTTGCACCGGAAAAGCCCGTTTTAAAAATTTATCAGACAGGTTTTTTACCTTTGATCTTCAACAAACGGGCGCAATTCACTAATAAGAAATCGTGTCAATATCGCATATAAGAGCCATTTTGCGGAATAACAATTGCAACTATTTATTGATTTGATACGTCTGTTTTCAATAAGGGGTGAGTGCAATTAAAAAAAGTTTTACCATAATTATTGTCATTGGATTAATTATTACAGGGGTGTTTATCTTTGTACCATTTAATTCGGAACCACCTACACCAACTGTAACGGCAGCAGGCACAAAAATTCCCACTACACAAGGGTCATATTGTTGGGACGGATTATTTTCAGCTCAGTGTGTAGATAAAATTTATACAGGACCGTTAGATATGGCAAAAGAACATAAGCAAACAGTTGTCTCCCCAAATGAAGAAATTAAAATTGATTTTAAGAAAGAACCTAAAACAATAGAAGTGGAGCAATGGATTGATAATGAAAATACAGGTAACATTGAAGTGAAGACTAATTCAATCCTGGCTCCAAAAGAAAAAGGAAAATATGTTTATAATGTATTAGCTGATTGGAATCAAGGAGACGTGAATTACGTGTTCTCAATTGAAGTGAAATAAGTGTTTTATGCCGTTATCGAGGCGCAGTTGCTGAAGAAGCAC
>NZ_AGAV01000007.1 GCF_000224785.1 Lentibacillus jeotgali
CACAAACTATTTTACGTCATCGTGGCGGAGTAATGGGAAGCAGCACTTACTTTTTAGCCAAAAGGAATAACAATAGTAATAGTTAAACAATACCAGCTAATAGTTGTCAACACTCAAGTCTAAAAAAGTTTTAAAAAACGTGTTACACTAAATTTGGGCATACCAAATACCCTTACCGTTGAACCGATAAGGTATTAGAAGATTATGAATTAAAATTATCTCTTATTATTGATCTACAAAGACTTCCTGACGTTTTAACATGGCATGGATCCAGTGAACCGGATAAACCTCTTTCCTTTGTAAAAAAGGCTTGGACCTGGCTTTCTCCTTTTGCGATATCCAGGCCAATGACAGGGTCCATATGTGATCACAACTCCTTTAATAGATTCACCGGTGCGCCCCTAATCAATCTTGTAGTTTCATAGCTTCGCTTGTTATGCGGGATCGTGTCCCAACCAGCCTCAAACATGTTTCTACAAGTAGGGGGGGTGACAGTATTACGGACGGGGCCGATGTCCCACGGGCGCGAGCATCCTCCCCCGACTTCCTCAAGCATAAAACCTATGAAAAATAGGTCAACCAGTTCAATGACTGGCTGACCATATAATACGATCGAGCGCGGTAATCGAATAGGAAAGTGTGCTTCTAAACAGGATACTCTTTTCCTTAGGTTCAATTTCTAAACGTGATGATAATATGAATTACCGTTGTGGGTTGTGATTTACCATCATTTCATTGGCAGCTTTATTCGTATTATTTAATAGATGTTTTAAAGTTACACCATAGGAATGGAGTTGATTTAGAGTGAATCCTAAATTAAAGAAGTGGTCATTACTCTGTTTCATTATTTGCCTTTTACTTTGGATCCCTAATGTCATTTTCCAAATTAGCAGTCCTTTTTGGATGCTAGTCTATATTGTTGGTCCAATCGGCATAGCCTTTGGCGTTTTAGGTGAAAGTGTTATATTAACCATTTTGAATTTGATTATGTCTTTTAGTTTTTTCATTATTATGTTTTTTGGTTATCAAATTTCTGCATCGTAAGGATAGTATAATACTATTCTTGCGGATGACAGGAAGAGTCGGATTTTTTAACGCAAAAAATACTTATAATCAAGTGAGTTGAGTATTCTGCAAACGGACGCGTTTCTGATAAAATCGCGTCCATATAGCACATAAGGGTGATATTCTCAAATAAATGGGTGATTTAAAAATGAAAATAAAAACAAGAATTATCCTAGGTGCTTTTGGATGGATAATTTTAATCGGTCTGACAATAATTCAATTTAAATATGGCATCCAACAAACCTTTAACCAAGGTTTAAAAGGGATTTTATCCTTGATAGGAACCATTATTGGAATTGTATTGGTTCTTTCCTCTATACCATCACGATCCAAAAAGGATAATAAATAACTCCAGTGCTTCATTAATGACACCTATTTTTTAGCTTTTCACATTAACGGGCGCAGTAATCTAATAAGATGACGTCACTCTGAAAAGGGATTGTTAGTTGAATAAGAATGAATCAGGCATAGTGCTGGGAGAGTTGGAGGTGCAAGGAATGAGTTTTTGGTTTTATATAACAATTATTATAGGCTTTTCTCTTATTTATTATGGATATGATAAAAAGAAAAGCTACGAATTAAAGGGAAAGGAAATAGAGTTGGAACAAAAAAAGGTAGATTTAGAAATAAAAAAATTTGAATGTGGTATAACTGAAGATAAAAATGAATAGCTGAAAAAGTAAAGGGTTAAATCTTCTTTGATTTTAAAGAACATAGGTTTAATGGGAATGTTCAAGAACGAATTGATTATATCAAAAGCCAGAAACATTAAGACGACGATATACAGCAGACCTTTCAGCAATACGAACGGGGGCCTATCTGGAATAAGAGGCACCCTTTCTTTTGTATGTAGGTAATTTTATGGGATAAAGTTTCGGCCAACAAAAGGGGTTTGAAATGGTACAATTTGAATACAATAGTTTTCAGTATAAATCAAAAATAAAAGAGGAGAACAAATGATGGTCGAACTTAAATACTTTGAACGTTCGGATTTCAGACAACTTATCAATTGGATTGATTCATCTGAATTTTTACTTCAATGGGGAGGACCCGGGTTCAATTATCCCCTAGATGAAAGTCAGTTAGAAAAATACATTGAGAAAGCAAATGATGTTAATTCTGATACATTGGTGTATAAGGTGATCAATAAAGAAACGTCAAATGTTGTTGGTCATATATCTTTGAGTAAAATTGATAAAGAAAATAAGTCTGCGAGGGTAGGAAAAGTATTAGTCGGTGATAAAAATGTAAGAGGCCAAGGAATAGGTCAATTAATGATGACAGAAATACTTAAAATTGCTTTTAATGAACTAAATTTACATAGAGTTAGTCTTGGCGTTTTTGATTTTAATGTGTCTGCCATCGGTTGTTATGAAAAAGCCGGTTTTAAAAAAGAGGGATTACTTAGGGATTCTAGAAAAAATGGTGATGACTACTGGAGCCTATGGGAAATGAGCATTTTAGAAAATGAATTTATGGCTAATAGAAGATCATCTGGTATTCCGTTATAGGGCTGTATAAATCGCTCAGGAGGTCAATGGAAAATGAAAAGAGTTTATTTAGCTAGTCCGTTTTTTAATGATAAAGAGATTTGTTATTTGGAAAAGGTTGAGGAAATTTTGGCAGAAAAGGGTTTGAAAGTATTTTCACCAAGGAGAAAGCCAATTGCTGAAAATGTCAAGGTTGGTTCGCGCCAATGGTCAATTGAAACATTTATGGATGATATAAAACACATTAAGTGGGCAGAAATCGTTGTAGGTATTTATCATGGCAACTATTCCGACAGTGGAACAGCTTGGGAATTTGGTTATGCTTATGCTACGGACAAACCTGTTATTTTAGTTCATGTCGGTGATAACAGTAATTTAATGGTGCATGAAGGTGCACACGCAAATATCACTTTGAAGGAACTTAAAGAATATGACTTCGATGAGTTATCCAGTTCTTTCTATACAGGCGAAATGCTCTAAAAGGCTAAATTGAAAGAAAGTCTATATGGGGTCTAGTCGGAAATTTTCATTTTTCATTAGAATATAAAACAGCTATTTCTAGCCTTCTATTTAGTGTTTCCGGTCTTCAATAATGTGTCGCCATTCCGAAATAACACTAAGGGCCATTTAATGGCACAACATAGCTCAATCCAAATCACAAAAATTTACTACAATTATCATTTACTAGGGGGAATAACAATGGATATAGAAAAGAAATTATATGATTCGGCAGTTGAATTAATTAAAGAAAAATACCCTTCTGATTGGGGCGGTGCCGCAGCGATGGCATTAGAAGATGATACAATTTTAACAAGTATAGCACCTGAAGTCATTGTTGCTTCCACTGAACTCTGTATAGAAACAGGAGCAATCCTTGAAGCTCATAAACTAGGAAAAAAAGTGACTCATTCAATATGCGTAGTACGTGATGATGAACATTCAGAATTCAAGGTCTTGTCTCCGTGTGGAGTATGCCAGGAAAGATTAATTTATGGGGACCAGATGTAAAGGTGGCAGTCAGTGTACCAGGAAAAGATATAGTCTTTAAAACTTTATCAGAGGTGCAACCTTATCACTGGACTGCTGCTTATCCAGAAGAGGATTTATTTAATGAGTAAAGTTCCGTTAACGGCGCTTTTCCCTAATAAGGAGTGGTGCTAATATCGGATATAAGAGCCAGATTATTGAATAAATTTTGTGAAGTAAGGAAGGAATTTTAATGTCACAAAAGTTAGCGAGATCATCAACAGATAGAGCGTTATACGGAGTGTGCGGGGGGATAGCGGAGTATTTAGGCATTTCTTCTTTTATTGTGAGAGTGATATTTTTCCTTACTGCTACCGTTTCTGTTTGGGTATATATATTTCTTAATTGGTTTTTAGAAGATAAGCCGTCATTATGAAATATACAATTTCACAATACGATCGGGCGCCTATCCGGAATAAGGATAACCATCCTTTTTTTGGGGAGATGGCTTAGATTATTTAAAGAATTAGTGTCGAGGGAAAGGAGGTCGAATAAATGAAGTTCTTAGAAAAAATTATTGTTTCTGTACTCTCTACACTAATTCTTTCTCTGTCTTTAGCATTTTGGGAATATACACCAATGACCGAGCAACAGGCTGGGATTGCTTATTTTTCTTTTAAAGGGCTCTTTATCATATATTTTATGTATTCGTTACCTGTATATTTAATAGGAGGGGGTCTTTACTCCTGTTTCGTAGATGTATATTTTGGTAAGATTCAGTTTCGCAATAAATTTTTAAAATACGTTTATGGCAGTATATATATTCATACTCAAAGTAACTTGACATGGAGCCTCTGTGGTAATGGTGAAAGGCAATAGGGCAGGGGTTGGTCTTGTTTGGCAAATTAGTCTACCATCACTACTTCTCCATGTAAAGTTGTATTTACAGAATTTATGAATACGCTTGATTGACAAATGGTACATTTTTTAGATGCCATTAACACCATAACCTAAGATATCAGCCATAGATTTTAGTGAAGAGCCCTTTTTAATTCATCTCCTTTAATCCACATTTTCATATTATCCCCTGTTTTCGGATTTATGCTTTCAATCTGAAACATATTATGCTTATCACTAATTTCTGTCACTCTTACTACTGTACCTACACTAAAACTGTTTATTTCACTAAGGTCTAGGTGCTCCTCTACGGAATCGGGATCTCCCATTTCTTGAAGTTTCCTCATCTCATCAACTGTCTTGTCCATAGAGTTGATATCCATACCTCCTACGGTATTCCTTTCTAATCTAAAAGTGTCTCCCACTTTCGGTTCTCCACAAGCAGCTAAAATCAGGCATAAAAGCAACAATGGAATAAGAAATTTTAATTTCTTTGCCCTTGCTATTCTTCTCACCTCCAAAATCCACTTATGATTATTTATATTTGTATCACTACTACAAAATCACTACAATATACATGTTTTGGAAAATTAAAATTGCAAATTGGGTGTTTTTGTACGTCCTCCTGAAATGGTGGAATGAGCTCAAACTGCTTGAGTGGATTGAAGTTCTGCCAACGGGCGCAAATCCGGAATACTGTTAGGATGGTTTTTTGAAAAGCATTATAGAATTTTTCTCCAGTTTTATACTGATAATTGGCTGGGTGGTCACCATTATTGGGATCGGTATTTTGGTATTTTTAATTTTTGCGTCAATTATCTATGGAACCTTTTACAACTTATATTGGCTTTTGGGGTTTACAATACTTGGATTTGGATTATTTCTTATTTGGACCTCAAAGAATCTTATAAAATTTGCGGATGATCATTCAGTAGAAAAGTACATTGACTAGAGTTTTAAATCTTAAATTATACGATCGGGCGCTTTCGCGGAATTGAACGACACCCCAATTGTTAGACACAACAACAAATTGGAGGTGCAGTTCAGGAATAAATTGCGTCCTTTTATGATTTATCGGACCATATTGTTGAGGACCGTAGTTACAGAGGGTAAAATAAGGGGAAAGGGAAGGAGCATGATGCAAAGATGAACGAAGAAATGATTTTCCAGCAAATTAACTTAGTCAGGCAAAACACATTGAATGAAATGGAAGATTTGTCAGAAGAACAGGCAGATCAAATACCAGAAGGATTCCGCAACACGATCCGTTGGAATCTAGGCCACATTTACACGGTTCAAAATGTTTTGCTTTCGAAATTTGGCGGTAAAAATATCGAAACACCACCTCGCTATCTTGAACTATTTGCCCCAGGGACAAAGCCAGCCGATTGGCAAGGAGATGTACCGACACTTGATGAGTTGGGGCAACTTCTAGAAGAACAGCCAGTAAAACTGAGGGAGGCTTTATCCGGACAGTTGGATGAAAAAGCTGCGGAACCTTTTCAATCACTATCAACCATCGGTGAGATTCTGAATTTCACAATGTATCATGAAGGAATGCATGTGGGAACGATTAAAGGGCTAAAAAAGGCGAACAGTGTGGTAGAGTAAAAAGCAAGTCTTTCATTAAAAGCGTATATTAAAAAGAAAAAGTGATTATTAAAATGCTTATTACATAAAAGGACGTACTTCAAATAAGAATTGCGTCCTTTTTTGATACATCGGGAGCGTCTGCGCGAGAAGCAGTAAAAAGTATGATGTTAGCCTAATAATTGGACACAGAAAACAGAGATTTTTATACTGAAACTATTAATTCTTAGGAGTGTCCAAGATGAGCGGGAAACGATACGATAAAGAGTTTAAAATGTATGCTGTAAAGATGGTGACGGAAGATGGCAGAAAGGTGGCAGAAGTAGCACGAGAACTGGATATAGTCCATCAAACATTGCATAAAATGGGTGGCTAAATATGAAGAAGAACAAGAAGATGCCTTTGTAGGGAGCGGGAACCTTCCTGCCAAAGATAAAGTAGAGTATGAAAAGGATAAGCGTATTCGTGACTTGGAAGAGGAGAATGCCATACTAAAAAAGGCTATGGGCATCTTCGCAAAAAGCCGGAAGTAATTTATGACTTCATCGAAAAACACCGACACGAATTCCGTGTGGCGAAGATGTGCGAGGTATTAGGTGTTTGGAAAAGTGGCTATTACGATTGGAGGGTTCGATCCAAGAGTAACCAGGAAAAGCGAAAAGAAAAGCTCACAGCACAGGTGAAGCGAGTATATATAGAGTCCTATAGAAGATACGGCAGCCCAAAAATCACAGAAATATTAAAACAGGAAGGCTGGGACGTATCACAAAAGACTGTGACCCGTATTATGAAGGAGAATGGCTTACGTTCGAAAACAGTGAAGAAATATAAAGCAACGACAAATTCAAAGCATTCTTATCCTGTTTATCCTAATTTATTGAATCAGAATTTCCACGTAGACCACCCAGGAGAAGTTTGGGTTAGTGATATCACTTATGTATGGACCAATGAAGGGTGGTTGTATTTAGCCACTGTCATGGATTTATTTTCAAGAAGAATCATCGGTTGGGAAATGAGCAGGCGAATGACAAAGGCTTTAACGATGACAGCTTTACAAAGAGCGATTCGTCAACAGGAACCACAGGAGGGACTGATTCATCATTCTGACCGTGGCAGTCAATATGCAGCCCATGACTACCAGGCCATTCTACGAAACTATAAGATCACGACAAGTATGAGCAGAAAAGGCAACTGTTATGACAATGCTTCTATCGAATCTTTTCATAGTGTCATGAAGAAAGAGCTTATATTTCATCAAAGATATCAGACACGTGCACAAGCAAAGCAAAGTATATTTGCCTACATCATGACTTTCTATAATTATAAACGTGTTCATTCGTCTATAGGATATTTGTCACCGATAGCTTATGAGAAAAAGTATGCGCAACGAATGGCTGGAACGAACGGAGTGGAATTTCTGTTACCTAAAAAGTAATGATGGGGAGAATTTGTTTCTCTGCAGCGAAGGCTACAGGAGCAGCCTGATAAATACTTAACAAGAATTCCAAATTTTAAGTGTCCAATTTCTTGACATAGGTCCAGTATTACTCTTTTACTTGGCGGCTTCGAATTCCCCTCAGAAAGGGGGAGCGAGTGATTGATATTGACAAGACTCTCGAGTTGATGTTGATGTTTGGAACACTCGTTGTTTTACTTGCTGACAGCCATGAAAAGTAGTAATTACCCTGTCGTCTCCGTAAACGTGGGGTAATTACTCTTTTGTGAAAATCCTGATTCGGAGTCGTCGTGCCTTGCGGATAACTGTCCGGGTCGCAAGTTGCTGCTTACGATTCTTTTATCGACTCCGGAAAATAACAACCATTTTAATATTATTTGTTTCTATCCAAAACTATTCATCTTTTCTCAATTTTGATCAGAGGCTACTAGTCCATAAGTGCTTGCATATTTTTGTATCTTGAAATTACATTACCCTATCCCTATTAATAAGAAACATTTAGCTAAATGACTAGTCCGTTAAAGGGGATTTATTTTAATAAGTTCTTTGAAACACTCTTGTATAATACGAACGGGCGCTAATCTGGAATAATTGTTGAAGAATTAAACGACCACCTGCTTTAGCAGGTAGTCGTTTAAGTTAATGTTTAGATAAACGATCTCCCGGTTTTACGTCTTCTTTAAGTTTAAAAGAAAGTATGAATCCCAAAATAGCTGCGATTCCCGCTGCGATAAAGGAAACATTTACACCATGAATAAGCCCCGATACTGTCTCATCTGGTATGGCAGCTGTAGACATGATGGTAACAAGAATTGCCGTACCGATCGAACCGGCAACTTGACGGAATGTGTTATTCATCGCAGTCCCGTGCGGAATCAGTTGGTCCGGCAACTGATTCAAGGCTAAGGTTGTCATAGGCATCATGACCATTGCGATGGAAATCATGCGAATACCATTCATGGTTGCCAGATATGTGAAGCTTGTATCCATGGATAAATTCGTGAATGCGAAAGTTGTCAACGCTAATAGCAAAAGGCCTCCCCGAGCAAGCCATTTCCCCCCGAATTTATCAAAAAGATAACCGGTGATCGGGTTCGAAAAGCCCATAATAATTGCTCCGGGTAACAACACAAGTCCGGATTTAAGTGCTGAGAATCCAATCATATTCTGCATGTATAACGGCAAAATGATATTTGTTCCAATCATCGCAGCGAAGACGACCATCCCAAGCCCCGTCGCCAAAGTAAAAGTGCCATGTTTGAACACCCTGAATTCAAGAAGCGGCTCTTTCAGTTTCAATTGTCTTGTAATGAACAGGTAGAGAGAAACGATGCCGATCACAATGGATAATATGACCTGAAGGCTGAGCCATCCCGCGTTACCAGCGGTGCTGAATCCGTATAGAAGTCCGCCAAATCCAATTGTCGAAAGAATGACGGATAATATATCCAAACTTGGGTTTTTCTGTTCCGTCACATTTCTGAGTAAGAAGTAAGCCGCTATAATATCTAAAACGGCGATTGGCAGTATAACATAAAACACACTGCGCCATGGGAACTGATCAACGAGAAAGCCCGAAAGACTCGGACCGATGGCCGGGGCGAATGCGATAACAAGTCCGAACAGTCCCATCGCTGTACCTCTTCTGTGTACTGGAAAGGTAAGAAACAAAATGGTTTGCATGAGTGGCATCATAATGCCAGCTCCAGATGCTTGTAATACACGCGCAGCCATTAAGAATGTAAAATTCGGTGAAATCGCGGCAACAAGGGTTCCTGTGGCGAACAATCCCATTGCAGTTAGAAATAGCTTTCGTGTTGTGAATTTGTCGATTAAAAAAGCCGTAACTGGAATCATAATCCCGTTTACGAGCATAAAAACGGATTGCAGCCATTGTACTGTACTCTCACTTAAATTGAGATCTTGCATGATGGGTGGGAGCGCAGTACCAAGAAGTGTCTGATTTAAAATGGTAATGAAAGCGCCTGATAATAACACCGCGAAAAGCGGGACATATTTTTTCCAATTAAACGTTTCTGTATTTTCCATGATATACCATCTTCCTTGCAGTAAAATTTCATTGCATATGCAATTGCGATTATTAATTCCTTCTTGTAGAAGTTTTTGTTGTTTGCGTAAAATTTTTGCTGTTTACGTTATTTCATGAGTCATATTTCCAGACTTTTAATATTTAGTAGTATGTTGCCTGCAAAACAGTCTCAATGCGATGAACCAAGGGGTGACATTCCTTGATTTCCGTCAAGTACAACAATAGGGCTTTAATGAGAAATTTCCTTGGTTCGTTTTCATTAATCTCTTCTTGTAACGATTGAACGGCAGATATTGATTCTTGTTGGATTTCTCTGGGCATTGATAATCGTTCGATCTTCCCACGAAGTTCTTCCAAAAGTTTTTGGATTTGTTCCTGGGGTGATTCATATTGTTGGTCCGGTTCAAACGCTTCGTATTCTTCCATTTTTTGAGACGTTAAGAAGGGTTCCACGTCCGATGTGTGGTGGATCATCGTATCAAATCGTTCTATGACAAAGCGGGCAGCGACTTGAAAATCTATGTCCTTATTTTCATGAATAGCCAAATTCGCATATTCCCTCAATGCTCCCTGAAACATGATGACAAGATCCCAGATATAGGGTTCCACCCGGCTTCCATAGGCTTCCATCAGGCAGTCCTTATACCAATTCATCATTGTCACTCTGATTTTTTTCATAAGCCATGGAATTCTTGGATTGTCATGAGGGGGCATTGCCCGAAGCAGCATGGTTATAAAAGCCCTGTTATCACGAATGCCCTCAAATTGTACAGCAATTTTTTTGATGAGCTTTTCTTTTGGGGACGAAAAGGATTCAAGGCTGATGTTCACAGCCTTTTGCAAGACTTTATTTTGATTGTGTTCAATGACCTGGATCAAAAGTTCTTCTTTAGAATTAAAAACGTTATACAATGATCCCTTTGAAATTTTGCAGTCATCAGCAATTTCCTGTACGGATGTGTTGAAATAACCTTTTTCCGAAAAAAGGTGGGTCGCCGACTGCATAATTTCTTCTTTTTTTCTGGTCATCCCGCACTCACCTCTTTCGTAACATGAAGGTACTTATGCCTTGTACTCGAATAATTGGTTAAATACATGATGAACAACGCACAGTTTCCGTTTTGGATTTTGACATCCGAAAATTCGTTGTTCATCGTACGACTAATCGGTCAAAAATGACCATACGGTTAACAACTAATATATTGTAATTGACTGGATGCTTTAAGTCAACCACCCGAGTTTTTATTTATCTATAAACAATAAATTCAAGCGGTTAAAGCCATAAATCGTGAAACTACTGTACCACAGTAATAAAGGGGTAGCGTATGTAATTATATTGGTGCTTTGAAATTAACAGGTTTTCTCATACTATCTTGAATTCAAATCTTCAGGAAAAGGGCGCGGTAATCGAACAACTGCTTCCTAAGCTGGACCATATTACGGAATAAAGGTTCTGTTATAATCTTGTTAGATAATAGTGGTTTTAAAATAGTGGGATGGTGAGAAAGTGATCAGGGTAGATGTAGCATACGGACTTAATTTGTGAGCAAAAAAGGTTCTGATGGTTAATAATAGGGGGAGTGGCTGGTCTCTTCCTGGTGGAGCAGTTGAAAAAGGGGAAACGTTTAAACAGGCAGTTATGCGCGAGGTTAAAGAAGAGCCAGGGTTAACAGTAGAAGTTGAACACATTGTTTCGGTTAACGAAGCCTTTTTTAAGGAAAGGGGTCATCACGCTTTGTTTACAACATTCAAAGCAAAAATAATTAACGGAAGCCCTTCAATTCAATATGAAAATGAAATTGAAGAGAAAAAGTGGGTGGATTTTCAAACAGCAAACAAGTTAATGCCGTATAATCCCAGTGGCATAGAAGGACTGCTTGAATCTTTCGTCCCTTACACTTTCCAAGGCTAATATAACCTTCCCATTGTTCAATCAACGGGCGCAACTCAGGAATAAGTATCAGCAACCAAATTGAATATAAGGGCGCCATTCCTGAATAAGTCATGGAGCCCGTTCTATACATAAGGGCCAGATTGTTGAAGACTTGAATATTGAGAGATATTATTTCGAAGGGAGTAAATCTGATGCAAAAGGTGTAAGCGTAATGTACATAACAAAAACGGATAGGTAGTAACTATGTTTAATAACTTTGTTTATAACTTAAAGCAGAAAGAATGTTTTCTTTCTGCTTTAACTGCTAAAACGAGTATGATTCGCCATCGTCGGGAACTAAGACATTAGAGGAGATGCCTTTTTCATTTATGAAGTTTTTTAATTCTTCTCGTGATAGGGTCCAATGATTGACAGCTTCCATATGGCTAGCAATAATTTTTGCATTAGGCGCCGCCTTATATACTTCATATCCATCATCTTTTCCCATTACGAGAGAACCACCTTCGAGGAATTGGTTATCTCCGGCATTTACTACAATGATTTCTGGTTGGTGTGTTTCAATTTCCTCTTGAACGCCTTCATACCAAACTGTATCTCCAGCTACGTATAATGTTTTTTCATTTGGGTGTTTAAAAACAGCGCCACATACGGGACCAGCAACTTTTAGTATTTCCCCTCTACCATGCTCACCCTTGGTTTTAGATAATTGGATATCTGCAAAGACGGTATCTTCTTGCAAAACTTCCACGTTTTTAAAACCACTGTTCTTAATTTCTGAAGCATCCTCTTCATTTTGCGTAAACAATTTGATTTCTTTTGGAAGTACCTCTTTGGCAACATTATCCCAGTGGTCTAAATGAAGATGTGTAACTATGACGGCGTCTACATGATTAATAATATGATCAATAGAAGTTGGTAAATCAACTAACGGATTATTTTGATCTTGTCTTGCCGAATCCGGAAAAGGAGGGTAAGTCCCTTTTTCCGCTAAAAATGGATCTATTAAGAATTTCTTCCCTGCATACTCAACGATCAGAGTTGCATTGCGAATTTGTTGTATATTCATGGTTATAACTCCTTTGCTTTTATTTACATTTATTATATATTATCATCAATGAAGACATACATGGATGAAATCAAGTCTTTTTGCCGTTCTACTTGATAACTGAAAGGATTTGAATAATGTTAGATAGTACAGATATGCGTGTTATCGATGAACTATCCAAAAATAGTCGGATTACGATGAAAGAATTGGGTGAAAAAGTTCATTTGACTGGACAGGCTGCCTCAGACAGAATAGCCAAGCTAGAGGACAGTGGCGTGATTGAGGGGTATACGATAAAGGTTAACCAAAGCAAATTAGGGTGTCATGTACATGCCTTTATTACGATCATGACACAAAGTATTAATCACCAACCTTATATCTCATTTATAAAAACACAAGAACAATACGTTATATATAACTATAAAATTAGTGGAGATGGCTGCTATCTTCTTGAATGTAAATTTCCATCCAATGAAGTATTAGATGAATTTTTGGAAGAATTAAATGAATATGCAAACTATAAATTATCGATTGTTATTAATAAATAGTAACTCTTATGTAAAGTTTGTGAAGAAGTACACTTAAATTAACGTGCTTCATCGGGCATGTTGAATAATGTTTAGAGATACTTAGAAATATATTCATAGGATTTAAATTACAAGGAAAATGGGATATGCGTCAGTTATTTAATAGCTTACTTGCAAAAATAATGCAATGGTATTATAATCCGCGGCATTTCACAATTACTTGATTGGAAAACACTGTAAATGACTTAGAACAGTCAACAAGGGAGATATATTAATGAATAATAGATATGAATTAAATGATGATGACATGATTTTCTTTAAGGAAATGATTGAGGTTCCAAACTGGGGTGCACGAAGATCTTACTATAAAATACTAAAAGACCGGGAATCAGAAAGATTTATACGTTTTATAGCGATATACAGAACCGTACGTCCTCTGCTTCTAGACAGGTTATCAGAAAGGGAATTGTTTATCTTGGACGAGTTTTATGGTTTGAAAAAAGAATCAACTCCTATTAATGAATTAGCTTCAACTTTATGCATATCCAGAAGTCGTGTTATCCAGGTTCGTAACAATGCCGAAAGAAAAATTAGAAGAGTATTCCATGAAGAAAAACGAAAGAAACCTCATCAAGTTTGATAACGGGTCCCATTACGTATCGCAAAATCATATTTTGCACTAACCATACCAATAAAATTGAGAATTAGGACTTAAAGAAAAGTCCCCCCTGAAGTTTAAAGGACAATTATTCAACTCTGGGGGACTTTCCATTTTTACCTGATTTTTTCTCTGTAGAAGACTTTGTATTGAATGCAAGTAATACAGTCATCCCAAGAATACAAGCTGTACCAACCCATTGTAAATATCCAAAAGGCTCATTTAACCAAATGACTGTTGTTAAAACAGCTGATAGAGGTTCTAGACTGCCTAACAGACTTGTCTCTTTAGGTGAAAGACTTTGTAAGCTTTCAATATAGAACCAAAACGCAATCATTGTACCGAAAATGACTACAAAAGCGAGGTATAAATAAATTTCTACCGTTAAGTTTGTATAATCCATTTGCCAAGGAGACTGGATCAAACTTAATGCCAAACCGCCAATAATCATAGCCCAGCCAACAACAACAAGGGAATCGTATTGTTTCAGTAAGGGAACAGCATATAACGTATAAAAGGCCAAAGCAAGTCCGGATAATAACCCCCAAATGATGGCAGGTATTGGAACAGATAGTTGTGATAAGGATCCATTTGTTAATAAGAAAAAGCAGCCAACTAAAGATAATGAAATCGTCAACACATCCTGGCGTGTTAAGACCGTTTGTTTGCGCACAAGTAAATATATAATAATCATGACAGGAGCTAGATATTGTAATAGCGTTGCAACAGCTGCATTACCGTGATTAATAGATGCCATATATGTGTATTGAACCGCAAGCATGCCGAGTAACCCAAAAATAATTAACTTGATTGCTGTCTTTTTATTTTTCCAAACACTGAAAACTTGAGAAAAGTCTTTTCTTAACGCCTGAACGACTAAAAGTAAGATACCAGCTATGAGCAAGCGAACGATTACGAGCCAATTAACATCGATGGCATATTGCTGAAAGAGTTTTTGTGAAACCGTACCCCCGACACCCCAAAAGGTGGCTCCTGTTATAACAAGAATTAATCCTATTTTTTTATTAGGTCTATCCATCATTTTCTTCACCTCAAATTATAAGGATAATGTTATGATAAACGAAAATTCGCTGTAATAATACATAGATTGAATCAAATAATATAAATATATTGAGGTGATGATTTGAAATTTAAAAATATTGAAGTGGGGGAAAACTTGAAAGAACTCACTAGCCATCGTACAATTTCCTTACCAATAGCCTGTTATGAAACGGTGATTCGTCAAAATATACAAGGTTATATTCCCCTTCACTGGCATGATGAAATACAATTTGTTTTGGTTGTAAAAGGCGAAGCAAACTTTCAAATAAATGAAGAAAAAATAGAGCTTCGAGAAGCAGATGGGCTGTTTATAAATAGTGGTTGTCTGCATATGGCCGAAGAAAAGAACCAGTCAGACTGTATTTATATTTGTTTAAATGTTTCTCCTCATTTCATTTTACCTCAAGAACTTTATACAACTTATGTATACCCTTATATTCAAGCAACTAATTTACCTTATTTATACATTGATGCAAATGATAATTGGGGGCGTAACATTTTAGGGGCTATTATGAAAATTAAGGAGAGAATTGAACAGGAACCCCCATACTTTGAAATCGAAATTGCCTTACAGACCACGTTTATTTGGAAAAACCTCATTATTAATGGCTTTTCATTAGAATACAATCAAACGGAAGCGCTAAAGAATCATCGGATGAAGCAAATGTTAAACTGGATACATCGCCATTATGGAGAGAAAATTATGCTAGATGATATTGCAAGTGCTGGCGGGTTGAGCCGTTCTGAATGCTGCCGATATTTCAAAAGCATGTTAAAAACGACGCCATTACGTTATGTAACTGACTACCGAATTCAAGCAAGCTTAAGTCTGCTGCAACATACAGACGCCAATGTTACGGAAATTGCCTATCAAGTAGGTTTTAACAGTACAAGCTATTTCATTGATAAATTCCGTAAGATGATGAACATAACGCCATTGGCATATAAAAAACATAACTTTGGTGATCGTTAAGAACATATAAGGCTAATATTAAATTAAGATAATAATTACAATTTTCTGTAAACAGTGTGCGTTCGCGGAAGAAGGCGTCCATCAGAATTGAGCCATATTGTTGAACAACTTTTTTATAACTACATGTACCTAATTAACAAGTATAAACTAAATTCACATGAATAATTTTACTTCCGATAAGCAATAGGGACGGTTATGAAGGATTTTACTTTAACTAAAGGCAGAATAATAAAATATCGCTACGTTCTTTGTCCCCCCACCAAAACGGTAGGGGGTTTTGCTTGAATTAATATCTCATTTTAGTGTGAAAGAGCTGATGCAATAGATTTCCTGAACATTCATTTAACATGAATTATATTTAAATATTTGCTTGGTTAACGGTTAATTATTTGGTAAAATGCTTATTAAACAAAATATAATTTTATTATTTTGAGGAGGTGCAAAATGACAAGTAATCTTGATGAACATGATAAGGCAATATTACGAGAATTACAGGAAGATGCTTCCATTTCAAATCTAAATTTATCAAAAAAAATTGGACTTTCACCATCGGCTTGTCTTGCAAGAACAAAAAATTTGGCAGAAACAGGTGTTATTAAAAAGTTTACGACGATTGTTGATGAGAAAAAACTGGGAATTGAAGTCACAGCCATAGCTCTCATCAACCTATCACCTTTGAATAGAGAAACGATTCATTCATTTTTAGAAGATATAAACAAATATCCGCAGGTTCAAGAGTGCTACACACTTACAGGAAGCCATGACTATATGCTCAAGATCATAACAAAGGACATGGAAAGTTATAGGAATTTTATCATTGATTCATTAATGCAGAATCCGGCAGTCAGCGGCGTTGATACAAGCATGGTGATGAGTACAGAAAAAAGAACTGTCAGTGTACCCATTGATGAAGTTTAGGGGGCTATAAATTTGCATGAAAATATAGATTCACCTAATGAAAATTCCTCCAGTCAATATAAAGATATGAGTAGAAGTAATCAAATATGGATTGCAGCTCGTGTAGCTTTTCCAAAAACAGTCCCAATTTTTGCTGGATTTGTATTTTTGGGAATTGCTTACGGCCTCATGATGAATTCATTGGGCTTTAGTGCCATTTACCCCATTCTGATTAGTCTTATCGTGTTTGCAGGTTCCATGGAGTTTGTTGCAGCAAATTTATTGGTTGGTACTTTTAGTCCACTTACTGCTCTTTTTCTAACTCTGACGGTAAATGCACGGCATTTATTTTATGGTCTTTCCATGCTTGAAAAGTATGATGGCATCGGGAAGAAGAAGTGGTATATGGTGTATGGACTTTGCGACGAAGCCTTTGCAATCAATAGTACAATGGATGTACCGAAAAATATCGATAAAGGCTGGGTTATGTTTTTTGTCACACTGTTTAATCATTTCTATTGGGTATTAGGTGCAACTCTAGGCGGCATTTTTGGTTCTTTTGTCAATTTCAATATTGAAGGACTCGATTTTGTCATGACTGCCCTATTTGTAGTCATTTTTCTTGAACAATGGATGAAGGAAGAAAAGCATACCAGTTCACTTGTAGGTCTGGGAGCTTCCATTGTCTGCCTGATTATTTTTGGCGGAAGTAAATTCATTATTCCTGCAATGATAGCAATTTTAGGTCTCTTAACCCTGTTTAGAAAATCATTGGAGAAAGCCGAGGCTGAAGTCGTATGACGATGAGTATATCTCAGCAGATTATTGTGATTGCCATGGTTGTTTTAGGTACAGTTATCACAAGGTTTCTTCCATTTCTTGTGTTCCCATCCGGTAAACCGACACCGAACTATATACAGTATCTCGGTAAAGTATTACCAGCAGCGGTATTAGGCCTTTTGGTTATTTATTGTTTTAAAGATGTGAGCTTTTTATCGGGAAATCATGGTATCCCTGAAATTATTGGGGTATCAGTCGTTACATTGCTTCACTATTGGAAGAAGAATATGCTTCTCTCCATAGCTGGAGGAACAATTGTATACATGCTCTTGGTTCAAATGATTTTTTAATTACATTGACGATAAAAGAATTACAGGTATTTTGGATACATTTTATGAAATAGATAGGAGTAAAAAATAAAGTAAAGAAGGGGTGGATAATAGTGGGGAAGAGAATTGATGAGCTTCAAATTCACGAAAAACACTACGTACAAATCCGGGAGCAAGTGAAAAACGACCCATATGCTCAGGCGTTAGGTATCCAGTTAACAAAATTAGAAGCTGGTTTTGCAGAAGCCGTGCTAGATGTGCAAAGCCATATGGTAAATGCATATAGAACTGTTCATGGGGCAGTTATTTATGCTTTAGCAGATCATGCATTTTCTGCCGCCTGTAACGCATATGGAAGAACATCATTGGGACTCTCGACAACCATTCAGTTTATTGAATCTGCAAAACCTGGTGACAAGATAGTTGCACGTACAACGGAAATAAAACGAAATTATCGTACCGGGTTCTACCGAACTGACATTTATCATGGGCAAAATCTGATTGCTACCATGGATGCTGTTTCGTACCGTAAAGGTCAATTTTTTATTGAACTGGACGAGCAAGAATAAGTAGTGCAATTTGAACACTACTTGTTCAATCAACGGGCGCCATTCTGAATAAAACTGTGGCCACTATCACTTTAAAAGTCCATTTTCTGGAAGTATATTTGTTGGCACAATCGGGTCGGTCTTTGTTTTAACAGAATCAACAAAAGGTTGACCTTAACAAAGTCACCCTTTTTGTTGACTCTTCGCTAATTTTTTAGGATCTTTTATTCCAGGTGGTTGTTCCAGCCAATTATGTTTAATCATGATATTAGCTCCACTTTTGGCAAGCCGAGAAATCTCAAATGATAATCGTTCATAGTTAATCATCAAATCACTTCGTTGACTGGTAGATGCAGCAGTAGAATAATTCCCCATTCCTGCAGATATAAGCAAATTCATGTGAAACATCATTAATTTATCTGAAAAAGTTTGAGTTGTAGAGCCACTTACACTTACATTGGACTGTGCAGATTCAACATCATCTTGCAAAAGTGTATCTGTAAAAATTTTTAGATGCTTTTTCGAGATGTCCCTTCCACGAATCATGTAATCCTGTACATCTTTAGATGGCGACGTTTGTGCAAATGCAATGCATAAGTGCATCCCTATTGAATTTGTTAGGATGTTCTGATACAAATGGGAAATCTCAACAGCATTTAATGGCCGTTTATCACTGAATGGGTTTAAGCCGATTAAATACTTTTTACTGTCAACATAGTCTGTTTCTTTGGGAACTTCCATATAAGGGTGTCTGGCAATTAATCCCTTGGAAAGACCCGTTTCGAGTGATTGTTTATAAAGGTTACTGGTGTCATTTAACGCCTGCACAAAATAGTTACATACATCATCCCGGTAACTCATCGAAACAAAACCGCTGTATATTAACATTCCAGCCTTCGCCATATGATTCACATACATTAAACAAAGTGTGTCTGAAAAAAGCCACGGTGCGTTCATGTTTACATCTTGTTCTGTAAACCCATTTGGAATAGTGAATTGTTCATTTTCAAAAATAGGTACTAATGTATTCAAATGGTTGGACGAAATATCATAGGCATACTGCACAACAGGTTTTATATCTTCATCTTGAATGTGCTTCAACATAAAACCCAGTACTTGCTTCGACATACTATCATTCATATAGCCAGTCCAAAGAGAACCAATTTCTGATGATGTTAGGGGAATATTCGCTTCATTCATTAAGTAACCTTCCTTTGAGAATATATTCATGTAGGTTTATTATTTACATTAATACGGATTTTATTAACAGAGGTGCACAAACGATTCAAAAGGGTAAGCGCACTATAGAAAACTTACATAAAATTATTCTGTAAACGGGCGCTTTTCCCTAATAAGGAACAGCGCCATTAGCATATAAGGGTGAACAAAGTAAAATATCAAACATGAAATTTCGGGGCTTATGAGCTCAGGTTATTAAGATAATCCTAGAAATAGAAAGAAAGCCGAGCCTCAAGATTGCCCGGCTTCTCCGTGCGTCTGGAATAACGATTTGTCTTCAACTCTGTGCATGAAAAGTGTGAGAAGCACTCCAAACATCATCATACCTGCGGCTACAAAGGTGATCATGGTATACGTTAATCCAGTGTTTAGCAATATGGTTCCCAATGTTGCACCAATGGAATTGGCCAAATTAAAGACGGAGGCTGCAATGGTTCCTGATAAGGATGGTGCTTCGGGTGCACCAATAATAATCTTGGAATTTAAGATGGGCACGACTCCAAACGCTCCTGCACCAAACAAGAAGCACATCACAAATGTTAAGGGAGCGTATGGGAGTAAGAAAGTAAACAACGCAAGTATGACCGCAAATATGCCCAAGGCTGCCATAAGTCGTTCTGTTAGACGAGGGGGTTGAAATTTACCGGAAACAAGGTTTCCAACGACACCACCAAGTCCGAAGAAAAATAACCCGGTCGTAATGCCAGTAACGCCAAAATCAGCAAATTCCTGCATCATTGGTTCTATAAACGTATATGCGGTAAAATTCCCAGAAAAGCCAAACACAATAATGGCAATCACCATGAGTGCATTTTTATTTTTAAAGATTCCAAGTTCTTTTTTCAATTTCGGGGCTTCCGTTGCTTTAAAATTTGGTGTAACAAACAAAAGGCCAACAAACGTCAAAACCCCAAGGATAGCTATAAACCAAAAAACAAGTCTCCAGTCAAGCGCTCCCCCGAGAAATGAACCAAAAGGAACACCAAGCATGACGGCCATCGTGAGCCCACCTTGAACGGCAACAATCGCACTTGTTCGTTCTTCTGGTTTAGATATATTCACAGCCAAATTCATACATACGCCGAAGAATGGTGCGTGCATGGTTGCCGATAATAGTCGGGATAGTAATAAGACCTCAAAGTTTGGTGCGGTGGCAGCAATGATATTGCTCATGATAAATACACCCGCCAGCGCTAGGAGAAGCGGTTTGGGTGGAAATTTAATCGTTGTCATGCGAAGGAGTGGCCCAAAGATGGCTACGCTGATCGCGTAGACACTCAGTAGCAATCCTGTCGTTGACACATTCACGTTTAAATCTGCAGCAAACTGTGTCAATAAACCTGTCACGACGTATTCTGTCATCCCAATGGCAAAAGTACCAAGCATAAATACGGTTAGGATCATGTTTCTTGAGAAGTTTAAGCGCATTATAGGCACACCCTTTCCTTAGCTTTTTTAATCACGAATAGCTATGTTACTCCTTTGATGGGTCGATGTCTAGGTAATTTTCGGAAAAAATTAAAGAAGTAATTTTGGCAACAAAGAGGATTATGGAAATGGCCATGGGGATATCATTTTAAGCGTTAAATGGAATAGAATATGATTTCAATTCATTCAAGCGAATTTGGCTAAATTAAGTATATTGTGGTCTGTCTGACTTTCTTGTGAATTACTTTTACTCCAGATAAAAGGGAAGGTTGGCGTTCAATACCAGTTAATATAAGCCCTGCCTTTCTTCATGAAACGGACGCCTATCTGGAATAAGGAAAGATACGCTAAACACATCATTTCCTGACTCTCACTAAACTTATTGTACAACTCCTAATAATGTGTTTTCATAAAGTGAGAAATTTAAAAAATTATTCACTAGGGGAGCCGTTTGAAGGGCTGAGAAAAGCTTAGCTTTGACCCTTGGAACCTGATCTGGTTCATACCAGCGTAGGGAAGTGGAGTTACAAGTCATATCTGATACTGTATATATGACCAGTCGCTCTGTTTCCTCTAGGGCGACTCTTTTTCGCTTCTCTGGTGGATATAAATGGAGGGGATTTTATGCGTTTTTCAGAGTCGTTGAGAGAATCCACAAAGCAAAGCTGGGAGTTAAGCTTAAATCATCCGTTTGTACAGGGGATTGTCAACGGAGACTTGCCACTGGAAACTTTCAAAAACTACATTATGCAGGACATCTATTATCTAAAACATTATGGCAAGGTGCATGCCTTCGCAGCAGCACATGCAGATGACTTTCATGTTTCCGCTCAACTGGCCGAAAAAGCAAAATATACAGCAGAAGCAGAGCTGACAGTGCACAAGGAGCATGCTAAAATATTAAAGATAACCGATGAAGAGCTGGAAAATTTCAGACCGGCACCAACCGTCTATGCTTACACATCCCACTTATACCGGGCGGCGTTATCCGGAAGCCTGGGCCAAATAGTATCAGCTATGCTGCCATGTTACTGGCTTTATGCTGATATTGGTTTAAAATATAGGGATGCAAAACCGGAAGAAAAAATCTATCAAAACTGGCTGAATATGTATGCTGATGACTGGTTCCAGGAATCAACCCAGGAAATGATTGACTTGTTGGATGAATTAGTTGAAAAGGCTGGCGAAGCAGAGAAGGAAAAAATTAAGAATCAGTTTATTATCGCCAAAGAATATGAACTTGCCTTTTGGGAGATGTCCTACACCTTTGAAACATGGCTTTCTGAAAAAGTAAAGGAAGCAAGATCTAAATAAAAGATCATGGTTATTGGGTTTGGGATATATGTTGCACAACGAAGGGCGCCATTCCGGAAAAAGACTTGGCGCCCGTTCCATACATAAGGGCCATTTTGTGAGATAACTCTTTTGTAATACGAATGGACAATAAGGGTGGGGATAATGTTGCAAGATGAGAAAAAGTACTCTTGGTTGAGCTATGCATCTTTTGGATCAGGAATTTTGTCTACCGTTATAACTTTTCCTTTTTTTTCCAGCGTACTACCTTGGGTTTTATTACGAACAGTGTATTTAGTAGTAATTAGCGCTCCTATTTCTATAATACTTGGCATAATAGCTTTAAGGAAAAAAGGCGAGAAAAGGTTATTAGCTAATATAGGTATAACCTTAGGATTAATAACTGGAATTGCTTTGTTCTTTTTTATTGGATTTATTTGGCTTATAACTCCTGTTCATCCAAATTAAAAACTGGAGTGCTTCAATGGTTTTTTGCATTAAAGTAAAAAAGGTGTTTGTGGTGAAATTGGAATTGTACCGCAATCGGGTCGCTTTCCTGGAACAACAAGGATTGAAGTTCAGTGCTCGAAAATGTTTAACAGCTTAGGTGTTGGGTAATTTATAATATGTTACAATCTTTCTCCTCAAAACATTCACATATAACGGAAAGGATATGTTATGAAGAAAAACGAGACTTATAAAAATCCGGTGTTTTTTGTTTCGGCAATTATTGTTGGCTTGTTAGTTATCATTGGTGCTTTCATACCAGAACAATTTGGCACAGTGGCCCAGACACTTTTTGATTTTACAACGGTTAATTTTGGGTGGTTTTATTTACTAGCAGTATTTATTATTATTCTTTTCCTAGTTGGAATTTCCATAAGTAAATATGGGATAACACGGTTAGGGCCTTCTGATTCACGCCCGGAATACCCGTTTTTTACATGGATTGGTATGCTGTTCTCGGCAGGCTTTGGCGTATCTCTTATTTTCTGGAGTGTCGCAGAACCGATGAGTCACTTTTTTGAAACCCCGTTTCCTGGCATTGAGCCTCAGACAGAGGAAGCGGCTAGGGTGGCAATGGGTTATTCCTTTTTCCACTGGGGGATTAGTCAGTGGGCCGTTTTTGCGATTGCCGGACTGGCGATTGCTTTTCTTCAATTTCGAAAAAAAAGGCGTGGATTGGTTTCCGCTGCAATCGACCCCGTTGTCGGAAAAAACAGAGGTATAGCGCATACGGTGAATATATTGGCTGTCATCGCTACAGTCATGGGTGTTGCGACAACCATCGGGTTATCGTTTAGCCAGCTGAATGGCGGATTGTCATCCGTATTTAATATTCCGAATAATCTTGGGGTCCAGGTAGTAATCGCTCTAATTATGCTGGCCTGCTATTTAATTTCTTCTGGTACGGGATTGGACCGAGGCATAAAATGGCTGAGCAACTTAAACCTGGGGCTGGCGCTCCTTATCATGTTAATTGTATTTTTACTTGGACCAACGATATTTATTTTAAACTCCTTTGTGCTGGGTTTAGGCGATTATATAGCTAATTTTGTTCAGTACAGTCTGCGCCTGACGCCATATACAGGCGGCGAATGGGTAAACCAATGGACAATATTCTATTGGGCATGGGCCATCGCTTGGTCTCCATTTGTAGGTGCATTTGTTGCAAGGGTATCCAAAGGCAGAACCATCCGTGAATTTGTAGCAGGTGTGATGGTAATACCCCCCGCTATTGCTTGTGTTTGGATTGCCGTATTTGGTGGAACTGCATTGTACAGTGATTTAAATAATGGGACACAAATTGCAGAGGCTGTTAACGAAGATGTAACAGTAGCCTTATTTGAAGCACTCGGCGTTGTGCCTTTTACAGACATCTTATCGATTATCTCGATATTGCTGATTTTTACATTTATGGTAACTTCCGCTGATTCTGCAACTTATATTTTAGGTACCATGACATCCAAAGGAAGTCTAAATCCGGCTATGATAACGAAAATAATCTGGGGTGTTCTTATTACGGCAATTGCCCTTGTATTATTATTTACAGGTGGATTAAATGCATTGCAAACAGCTTCATTAACAGCAGCTTTACCATTTACAGTCATCCTTCTGATCATGATTATATCGATATGGAAATCGATAAGAGCAGAATACAAACCGAAAGATAAAAACAGAAGCAGTTAAGAATCATTCCTTTGATTGCTTTTCTTTGCTTTGAGACTACTGATGTCGTAAAAACTCTTTGAACAAGTGATAATATTAAAATTGGTATGAAGATGATTATTTATTTTGAAATCAAATCTCCAAGAATACCAGCTAATAGCTGTCGACATTTGAAGGCTTCGTTTGTCAAAATAAGCTAGACAACCTGCCTACATCCATACGTGTCTGGTAGTCCAAGGACTTTTTGGGTACGTGGTTCCGCCTGTCGGTTGCTGAAGCGATTGGTGTAGGATCATTTTAAATTGGGTATAATAATTATGGACATCTTAGTGAGAGAGATGAAAGCATGAAATACTGGTAATGTGACCTGAGCTTGATGATTGACCGCGAGCTTTTTAACCGAAACCACTGTTTGGTGAAGACAGCCTGTTGGTCTTATATTGGCAGACGTGAAGGAAATATCTTTTTCTATCATTCTCAACTTACATGACAAAGATTTTAAAGGAGATGAGACTTTGACTGTTGATAATAACAGTTTTATTTTAAATGATGGCTCAGTGCTTCCCCTTGTGGGATTAGGCACGATCGGCATTAACGGTGATCAAGGTACATTTGAAATTTTAAATGCCTTAAACACAGGATACCGTTTAATCGATACTTCAACAAACTATGACAATGAAGGTATTGTCGGTGAAGCTGTGCGTCGATCCGCACTGCCCAGAGAAGAAATTTTAATCAGTACGAAATTGCCCGGCTCTTACCATGAATACGACAAGGCGTTTATCTTTATTCAGGAATCTTTACGACGCACTGGGTTAAAATATTTTGACAAGTATTTAATTCATTGGCCGAATCCCAAAGACGGCAAATATGTAGAAGCTTGGAATGCTTTAGTGGATGCTCAAAAACAAGGATTAATCAGAACCATCGGTGTTTCAAACTTTGAACCAGAACATCTGGACAACATTATCGCGGAAACAGGTGTGACTCCTGCTACAAACCAGGTGGAGCGTCATCCGTATTTTAATAATAACCGTATGGTTGAGGAAGATGAAAAACGGGGTATTCTTACTGAATCCTGGAGCCCTTTTGGTCGGGGTTATCTGAATGACGTGCTGAAAAATGCCACAATTAAAGAAATTGCGGATAAATACGATAAAACTCCTGCACAGATTATTTTAAACTGGAACTATCAGGCCGGCGTATTTGCTGTTCCAAAATCGAGTAATCCAATGCATCAAAAAGATAATATCAATAATACCAACTTTGAATTAGCCCCTGAGGATATTGAAACAATCGATTCATTGGATAAAGGGGAAGCCGGCCGTGTAGAAGGGCAGGACCCCAACGAATATCATGAATATGTATAGAGGGGCCACTATATGAACATCGTACTGTATTCGATCCATGAAGGCGCTGCCGCTTCTGATATATGGTCATCGATATTCGGTTTGAAACTGAAAAACACACTATCAGAGTTAGATATTTTTGAGCAATAGGTAAAAGGTGGGGCTGTTTTAAGTTGACCCATTTTTATCTTTAAAAATTGCTCCGTTAACGGACACCTATCTGGGATAAAAGGTGTCCTTTCTTTTTGTATTTTTTAGGAAATTGATTCTGACAAGGATTATTTAAAAGATTGTAGAAATTAATAGCAACTGGAGGTGGTAAGAATGAAAGTTAAACCAATCGTTGCCAATGTGGAAACACAGGATATTTCAAAGGCTAAGCACAATAAAGGGGTTAGAAGATAATGACAAACTTCTCAGGAACAAAATGTTCGCACGATAAATATAGGATGGAAGCTGACCATAGCTCTGATCCTCTGTGGTGTTCAAAGTGTGGCTGTAACCTTGATATTGATGGCTTTCCTCTTTCTGATGAATTGAAATCTGAGTTAATGAATTGGGTAATTGAGTATGGGAAAATTTTAGAACAGACTGATTACGGCGAAAAAATAAAGCGTGATACGGCAATATTAGTTAAATCTCATGATGAAAAAGGAAGGAGGTTGTATCAAAAGTTAAAATTCGAACTCGGAGATAGATACGAGGTAAATTATATACATACATCACTTTGAACAATAACTAAGGCGAAGGGCGGCTCTGGTTTATCAATGTTTCTTCAATTACAGGGGGGATAATTAGATGCCAATCTGTCAAAGTTGTGGTAAAAGGTGGACTTGGAAACAAACGATTAAAACAATATTCAAGTTAAAATGTCCTTACTGCGGTGAAAAACAATACGAATCTGCATCATCCAGAATAAGAAGTGGTGTTTTTTGGCTTATTCCTTTAGTAATTCTACCTATTAATGCCGGATTCGGGTTCTCAGTAGGAACAGCATTATTTATTGCTATCATTTTGGTTTTTATAATATTAGGTTTATATCCATTCATTTTAAAGCTATCTAATGAGGAAGAACCCTACTGGTAAATTTACCTGACTATTATTCAGCTAAAGGGCGCATATCTGGAATAGGTTCTTAGCGTCTAAGCCGAATATAAGGGCTATTCTGCGGAATAAGGTAGATTGAGTTCAAGCAACAATTTAGGGAGGAAGTTTTTTGGATAAAAAGATTGGAGGGAAAGGCGCCTTCTTAGCAGTTGGTGCTGCAGTAGGTGTTGCGCTCGGATCAGCATATTTTAATAATTTAGCTCTTGGAATTACTTTCGGCGCTTTAATTGGAGCAATCATTGATGTGGTTATTTACTGGTACAGACATAACAAAAATAAACAATAACTATAGCTTTTTCAGTAACAGGCAAGTTTCTTAAATAAGGGAATGCGCTCTTGTATCATTAATGTTGCAGATTACCAAAGAAGACTGGGGGGAGGGAGCGAAATGAGTACACATAAACTTTTAAATATAATTGGGCTGGTATCAATTGTGTCAGTAATAATTTATTTTATGGCTTATACTCACGAATATAGTAAAGATGAAATCATTTCAGGATTGGTATTTTACTTCGTGGCAGCTGCTATTTATTTTTTATTTGTGTATCTTTATCACAAAAGTAATCTAGGGCAAAAAATCGTACTATATGGGTTAAGTACAATTATATTAATTTTAATTTTTCTTCTTTTAAGATAATAACATCAAGCTTAAAGAAAGCTTTTTGCAGTAATGGGCGCAAATCAGGAATAAGAACGCGAAACTTTTTGTCGATGTAAACGTAATATTTTAAAGTTAGCATTATAGTTTTAGGTGAGTGATTATGAATATACGAAACGTTGATCGGGCTTTATTTACAGGGTTTATTTGTAGGGATTATTACCTTTATTTCTGAGTTCGTTCTTCCCGATACCAATTATGTAATATCAATTTTAATCCTAGCATTAGCAGCTTTCTTTGGTTTCTTGATTGGGGATAAGGTACTCCCGCAAGATGATAATATTTATTAAAGTTTTTCCCCTTTTTGGATGTCTATTGTTTTTGCGTTTTTGTTTTATCCTTTTTGGGACTGGGCAAAAAACCATATGTTGGAATAAAAGTATAACAGAAAAATAGTGTAATTTTCCTTAAACAATAGGGGCGCCTTCCTTATTACGGTTGCAATCGTCGCCTTGGTAAAATGATAAACTTAGCCTTTGGTTGTAAGTAAGAAGTAAAACATGTATGTGGATTTCCGCTAACGGCCACTGGACCTGGAAACTTAGCCTGTAGATAATTACTTTTGTGATCAGGTCTGTCCATGTGAGCTTGATATAAGGCAGCGTAGCAAAAAAGGGGGATCAACATTGATCGAGGTACAAATTTCAATAAACGTTTTCCATGCCTATTTTGTTTGGCATCGGAATGGGCGATTCGATGGAGTCATTAGTTAGTGCGGGAACCAATGCAGAGAACTTCAATTATACAAAATTTATTTTCCCGGGGATTGTGGCGATGACCTTGCTGATGACATCCATTTTTTCATCACTTTCGATTATACAGGACCGTGATTTTGGTTATATGCGTGAAATTCTTGTGTCACCGGTGTCCCGGGTGAATATTGCAATTGGCAAAGTGCTCGGATCGGCTTCTGTCGCTTTTATGCAGGGTGTGATGATGTTTGTTCTCCTTCCTGTACTCGGTATAGGAATTGATCCGGTTTCGTTTGTCCAAATACTCCCCGTTATGTTTATGATTGCTTGTGCCTTCTCGTCGCTGGGTTTGCTCGTGGCGAGCCTGCTCAATTCCATGCAGGGATTTCAGCTGGTTGTAAACATTCTTGTTATGCCGATGATCTTTCTATCTGGTGCCTTATTCCCGCTAAATAATATGCCTGGATGGGTCAGTTACCTTGTGACATTGAACCCGGTCACCTATGGGGTTGATCTAATGAAACATATTATGATTGACGTGGAGAGCCTGAATGCGGTTGTGAGAGAGGAAATGGGTCTCAATCTTACATTTTTTGACCAACCTGTAACGATGCCCGGGGAAGTCTTCTTCTTAATGGGATTCACAGCGCTCCTGATTTTGCTTGCCACCTTAAGTTTTAGGCGAGCAAACAGTTAAGCGTACTATTTCTTCTAATCTATCAAGTTCAACAAGGGTTAAAAGCATAAAGGGGTTTTCTATATGAGTCAACATAACAACAATTCATTTAAAAATATGAGTTTAAAAGAAAAAACAGCAACAGTTATTGGAATGACACTATTGACTATTCTAATCGCCGGGTTTGTTTTAGGAATTTATTTTTTTGGGTTTGCGGGGGTCTTTGAATTACTCGGGGTTCAGTATCAATCCATTTGGTCATTAGTTATTTTTGTTGTCAGTTTCTTTGTTCTGGGATTTTTGATTGATCTGCCTTTTGAGGCGATGTCTAAACTGTCCGTTGAAAAATTAACAGGAAACATAGCTGCATTTCTTGTTGAATTGTTTTTCGGATTCGCATCGAACTGGATTGCCCTTGTTACAGTGGATGTGTTTGTGGGGAGTATTGAACTTTCACTGGAAGCGAAGTTAATTATTTCATTACTATTAGCCGTATTGGAACCCGTATTCGATAGCAAAAACGAGAAAAACGAAAAAGTGGCTTAGGATGACTTCAATAATAGTGTGTGAGAATGGCCATATCACATAGAAACTTTTTCTCTAAGGTTTGGGAGAGATTTTGTAGTGAATCATTTTGAATGAAGAAAAGCCTTCAGCATTAGAAAAATGCCGAGCAAAGTATGGATCGACACTGGTTGCGTTTAAATAAGAAGAAAACTCGACAGCAAATAATACATCGGATACAAAGGAAGAATATTTCCAGGAATTAAATTGTTTTGCTTATCTTCTTGGTGCTTATGTATATTTTGCTTAAGCAAGAAAGGAAAAGTATAAAGTATAGTTCTCTTATATATTTTTTGCTACTATCAATTGTTTTTATGAGTGGACAAATATATATTTCTTCAACGTATCAATTATCTGATGGAAAGCTTTTCGACTGGGTTTATTTATTCTTATACTTTTATTTTGTCCCACTGTTTATCTTAATGGCTTATAAATTATTTAAAATCACGAATAAAGCATTTAGAAAAACTTGGGTAAAAATTACTATGTTGATATTTTGGGCGGCTGTGCTGGTTGGTATTGGATCTGTATTACCGTTTATATTTATATTAATTTTTTACGGATTTGCGCCGTGAGCCGTAATATGTGCCCCACAACTAATTCAGAGGTGATGGAGGAGGAGCACATTTGAAATGAATTATATTAAATTTAGTCCGATTTTATTTTTGTTAAGCTTATGTCTGTTACTTGTTGGTTTATTATCTGAAGAAATAAGATATGGCTATATTGTTTCGGGGCTAATTATCAATTATATGGGAGTAGCTATGTTGATCATTGGTGTAACGAAAAGGAGTGAAAATAATAGTTAACGTCGGAAACTAATCGGGCGCTAATCGGGAAAAGAATTGGTCCTTTTTTGTTAGGTTGGAATGGATTCATATCAAAAACAGATTGATTTAATCTAAAGTATATATTGTTTCGATAAGATTGATAACCTATAATTATTAATATACAGTAAATATCGAATCGTATGATAATTATTGGCAAAGGTATAACTGCAATTACTCTCCGAAAATTTGAGGAACACTGTTATGTTGAACGAAACAATTAAAGGAGATGAATCTAAGATGAAGTTTGAAGTATTCCCAAGACGTTGGGGTTACCAACATATTATTACGACCCCGGTTAAAGGAAATGTGGAAAGCATTAAGGTCGAATCAGGAGAACAAGTTCACGAACAGCAATTGTTAATAATGATTCGGGCAGAATGGGGGAATGTGAAGCAAATTCTCGCCGGGATAGGCGGAACAGTAGAGACATTGGCTGTGAAAGTTGGGGACAAAGTAGTCCATGGCGATGTTCTTTTTTTTATAAAGGAAGATTTATAGAATTTAATTAAGTTACGCGAATTCTCATGACACAATCTTAGATTTTCTTATTTCCGACAAAGAGATTTTCAGTTCGCGGAATACGAGGTTTATTACCTTTGCCCGATTGTATACTACAGGAATTAAGACATCAGATAAATTTTTCATCCTGCACCTAATTTCCTAATCAGACTTGTTTCTTCCATTTTCAACTCCCGAGCGTTCTTCTTAGCTTCCTATTTTAGTAATTCTTATTCATTCGATTTTCAGTTAAGCTAATGTTCAAAAATGAACGTAAGCGATTCCATTGACGCAGTACCTTATTCTGTGTAAGAATAATTTTAAAGATTAGAACTGAGGCAGGTATTTTATAAGGAATGTGATGGAAAATATGCTTTATATATGGAATATTGAGCGGATAATTAAAGCTGCATTAAAGGAACTCAATTTAGACCTTAACTGTGAGTTTAACAATGATTTAACTGTACCAATGAGTTATAACGTATCAACAAAGACGATAAAATTTAATTACCTCCAAGTAAATGGATATATCAGTGAATTATTTAAACTAAGAGAGTCGGATGAAACCATTGTTAAACTAATCCTCTATCATGAACTTGGTTATTATCTGGATTTTAAGAAAAACAAGCGTGATTTAAAGATACTGATATATGGGGACGATGATGAAAAAGAAGAACTTCAATCGGAAATAGAAGTGAATGCCTGGGAATATGGTAGGACACTGGTACCTGAACAATTAGTAAAATCTTATGACAAAATTCGTGAATTCGAAAAGATGCGTATACAGGAAGCTATAAACAAAGGGTGAAAGCAGGCATATGTACCGTCTTGCTTTAACCCTTTTCCTGGTTGGGTTATAAAAAGTTGTCCGATTTTACCCCTTTGGATATGATTTGTCCAAAGGGTATTATTATGGAAAATAACATAATGATCTTCCGTAAGTCGGAGTTGTTTCCGTTAATTGATTAATAAGAGGGCAATTGAGAAGAAAATCTAAGCAGTAATCTGTGATAAACTTTAGAGAACGTGGGACATTCGTTTTCCTTTACACCTTAAAAAGAAATGAAACTGTATTCAGAGGGGAGGGGAGAAAAATGAAACAGACAAGGCGATTAAAATTGTTGGGATTTTATGATTTGATTTTGGCGGCAGGTTCAATTTGGATAGGCGTTATGATGATTAATTCGAGTGCAGGAATTTTTGTTGAATACCCTGAACTGTGGGCTTCCGGACTCCCCTTTAATAGCTGGGTTACTCCAGGTGCCCTTGCCATTGTTACATTTGGATTAGGTAATATATTGGCGGCATTCTTTACTATGAAAAAAGGTCATAGCTCATGGGCTGTATCTGCCATTATGGGAGGGTTTTTCTGTGTCAGCCTGATTTGTCAGGTCATTATATTAGGCGAAATATATCTTGCAACTATAGAGTTTCTGGTATTAAGTATCATTCAATTATGCCTGAGTGGGTATGTTTTGTTAGGTTATAAGAAAAACCTGAATGTGACCAAAGCCTGGGGTTAAGACTCCTTAATTTCACGGACGCAGTAATCGATAGTACCAATATTACTCTTACGTATGCATCGTCCATTGGCAGCCTAAGGAGTCTGAATTTCTCGTTAGAATGTCAATATCTTATTTCCCTTTATCATATAAAAGAGGCATCCCTTTAATGGATACCCCGATGGTTGTTATTTCTTATCTAGTTTTTCTTCAATTCTCGCTAATCGTTCTAATACTTCATCTTTCCATTTTTGGTCTTCATCATTATCATTGTTGGAACCTGTGTATTCATTAATTTTATTCAATGCTTTATTAACATCAAATTTAGGCATTTTTGCACCTCCCTAAGTAGTATTTTACAGGGGAAAATCGTTCTCTTGCAAATTTGTGACTACTTTCCGTCTTTCCCATTCACATATCTATTTTTTATTGAACAGTCCAACCACCTGTGATCGTCAACAGGAACAACTGCTCCATTGACGTCGGAGAGAAAATGACCATACAAAACTAGCCAGTACGCCCCATATTACTTTATAATCAACTTAGCAGGCTTAGATCACAAACAGATCGGAGGAAATCTTATGGGAGATAAAGACAATCAAGAATCATCACACAAAGCCGCTAACGGAATGCCTGAAAGACAGTTTCTCCTTCCGTCACAAGTCATACGGGTATTCAGTGAAAAAGGGAAAGAGCATCTTGATAAAAATATTCCATCTCAATTGCTTCTATCTTTAACAGCCGGGTCATTTATGTCCTTTGGGGCTGTTTTTTCAGTGTTGCTTGCCATCGGCGTTGATGTTAAAGGACTGGCCTATCTGTTGGAGGGGCTTGGATTTACTACGGGTTATCTTATGGTATTTATATCAGGATCCGTTTTGTTTACCGAAGTGAATGTGCTTTTGCCAACTTATATTTTAGAAAAACCTTATTGGAGGAAACATAAATACCTCCAATTCTGGGGTGCAACATATATCGGCAACATCGCAGGCGCGTTGTTTGTCGCTCTTTTAATAATCAGTTCAGGCTCCATGACACCCGAGTTCACGAAAGAGCTTGAAACCCTTTTGGGCCAAAAAATGAAATTTGCCGAGCATGGCTGGACCGGCTGGTTTCAAGTTATTTTATCAGGGGTTGTTGCCAATTGGCTCATCGGCATGGCCGCCTTTTTAACAAGCTCTGCCAGGGACTTGGTTGGGAAAATCATGGGAACAGCTTTGCCTGTCATCCTGTTTGTGGCAGGTAACTTTCAGCACAGCGCGGCAAATATGGGCTATTTCAGTCTCGGTCTGTTCGCCTCGGACAACTATGCATGGCATGAATATTTATTGTTTAATCTAATTCCAGCAAGCATCGGCAATATCATTGGTGGAACCATTTTCATCTCCCTGGTCTTTTCTTATGCTTTTCGGAAAGAGCTTCGAAGTTAGAAGAGGAGCAGACCTCCTGCAGTATTATCAGTAAACGAAAAATGAGAATAGAAACATCTAATGGACAAGTAACCCGCCAAAAGACGGCGGCTAACTGTCCCTAAATGCCCGATTCCGTTCAACTAACAATCAGTGGGGAAAAACCCCCCACTGATTGAAGTTTCACTTTACCTATCATTCGTTAAGATTTTAAGGACGTTCGAGACAAAGACATTTTGATTAATTTTCAGGGCAATACGTGTACATTCTGGTCCAAAACAATTATCCGACCCTGGTCGGAAGTCTGCGATGCTTTGACCGTCTGTAAACTTACCTTTATATTCGACCTTAACCTTTCGTTTTTTGTACTCATATAACCCACTGATATCAAGGGCTGCCATTAAAGCAGCCAGATCGTGTTGCGGTGTTCCGGGAATACCTGGATCTTGCTGTCGATAATAGTCGTAATAGAAATCCAGGATCGGTTTGATTATCTCTTCTAAAGGTGAATCTGAACGGGTATCGATGAGATTGACAACGCCCGGGGTCAATAAGGCATCCATTGTGGCATCTAAAGGTACGACTGTCAGGTTTACGACATTCCGGCAAACGAAATTAGCTGCAAGCGGATCACCGTAAAAGTTCGCTTCCGCTACTTCGGTTGCATTGCCGGGTTCGATGAAAGCGCCACCCATCACATAGGTTTCTTTTACATCTTGCATCACGTCAGGGCTTAAATAATGGGCTATAGCGAGAGAAGTGCATCGTCCGACATTAACGATCGTTATTTCATGACGATTGTCCTTAATCAAATTGAACAGCTTACTGAAATTCGTACGATTGGCATAACGCTCCTCTGGAATTGGAGGATCTATCGGACCGAGTCCTTCCATGCCATGAATTTCAGGAAAAAAGACAGGCTCTTCACCGCTCAAGGGGCGTGTAGCACCAGCAATGACAGGGATATCTGTACGACCTGCCAGTTCCAACAAGTACTCGACATTTCTATATGCTTTTTCCCGATCGATATTACCGTACCCACTGACCACTCCAATCAGATCAACTTCGGGATTCTTCAGTGCGTAAGTCAGCGCGATACTATCATCTATACCCGTATCGGCAAATAAGATTATTTTTTTCATTTTTACCACCTCAACCTACCCTATGAAAAAAAGACAGGTTTGGTTGTATGTTTGTCCGATGAAAATATTCTTAAGAGGTGAATTTGGTCAAATGTTTCCAATGGTCTTTCCGGACAGGGTTACGTGGAGGTATCTATAAAATCCCCATCTTGATAATAGATGGGGGTGATTTGGAACTTACGTTAAGTCAATTCATTATCCCGCTTGTAATGGAATAGACAGTAATCCGGCAAATAACGTCTGCTAACTGTCTCTAAATATCTGATTCTGTTCAACTAACATTCAGCGGGGAAAACGACTCAGCTGAATGAAGTTTCACTGTACCTGAAACTGGAAAGGGTTGATTCTTTCCCATGCATGTGCAACCTGAAGTAATTGTTTTTCAGAAAGATGATTTCCGATGAATTGCATGCCGGCAGGAAGGCCTCTTAGGTCTAATCCCATTGGCATGGATAAGCTTGGTGTACCCAGTAAATTTACAGGTGAGGTAAATGGCAAACACCTTCTAATAACCTCTAAATTTTGCTCGACCCAATTCTGAGCGAACGCGGGGGTTGTGATAGGTATCGTAGGGCCAAGCATAATATCCACACTCTCAAGAGCGTTATGAAATGCTTCTATCATCTTTCTGCGAGCCTGCTGGGCTTTGACGCAGTGTGGTGTATTTGTCAATGTACCGGATAAAAGGAAAATCCGATTATCCGCTCCATAATCCTCTGAGTGGGTCTGCAGCCATTCGTAATGAAACGCAGATGCTTCCCCAGCCACAATACTATAGCCTGAAAACGTAGACATAGATAATTCGGGGATCACTATTTCTCTTATTTCAGCTCCCAAATTTTGTAGGGTTTCAATTGCATTTTTAAAAAGTCTTTCTACCTCTGTATCTAACCCCTCAAGATAGTAAGTGGGAATTCCGATTCTTATCCCTCTTATTCCTTTATTAAGGTCTTCGGCATAATCAGGCGTTGATACACGAAGGCTTGCGGGATCATTTGCATCAAACCCTGCCATGTCATTAAGCATTAGCGCCAAATCTGAAACAGACCGTGCCATTGGTCCTGCTGTATCCAAAGACCAAGCTGATGGGAACATATTAGAAGTACTAACCAGCCCATAGGTTGGCTTTAAGCCATAAACACCACACATAGCAGCAGGTAAGCGAATGGAGCCAAATGTATCTGTTCCAGTTGCAAGTGTTGTCAGCCCAGCTGCTAGGGCTGCACTGCTTCCACCGCTTGAGCCGCCTGGCATATGATGAATGTTCCATGGATTTCGTGTCGTACCAAATGTCAGATTGGTTCCGGTGGATCCGAGGGCAAGTTCATGCATGTTTAGTTTTCCTAGCATAATCCCGCCTGCTGCTAACAGTTTTTCTGCTGCTGGGGCAGTTTTATTGGGGATGAAATCAACAAAAAGTTTCGAGCCAGCTGTTGTTCGTATGCCTTTGGTATAGTAATTATCCTTGATACCGACTGGAATGCCGTGTAGAGGTCCTTTATATCGACCGTGCATAATGTTCTGCTCAGCTTCTCTAGCTTGTTTAAGAGCCAGTTCGGGAAGAGGGGTAATATACGAATGGATGGTTGGATCAATTGTATCTATGCGCGTTAATAAATGATTTGTCAATTCGACTGGAGATAGTTGCTTTGACTCGATTAAAGGGGCTAGTTCAGTAGCCGTTAAGAAGGCTAGTTCTGCCATAGCATCAACCTCTTGTCGACCACCGTAATCGGTACTTTTTGGTTTAGATCAGGGTATGCTTTAAGGGACACCTGTGCCTGATTGATGGTGGTAAGTGTGTTATGGATATATGGAATGTCACCCTCGTAAATAGGTAAACCCTGCAGGTACAGGCCTTGCTTTACAAAATGTGTATTATTCAAATAGCTTACCTCCCTATTGTTAATCTGGCTATTGACTGACAGAATAAAAAAAGATGGGGAAATAAGTATTTTATTTCCCTGGATCTTTTTGTTATTTTTTTAAAAATACTATATTCGATCCCAAAAACGCTGATGCGCAATGGCGGAGACAAAGTCTTTCCCGAAGTCAGGATTGTTTGCGGCAAAGACTACACCGGCTAAATTATTTGTTTTTGATGCGTGAATACATGACTGCCCGGTTGTTGCAACACCAATCGGTTTATTATGCTTGTAGGCATTATTAATATAATCAGTGATATCTTGGTCGAATTTAGCTTGATTATTTGAGTTTCCGCCAACGACATAGAGTGAATCAAGCAGATAAGGACTTGTCGTAAGAAATGTATCATCAACTTTAAGTTTTGTGCCATCTGCTCCTGTAACGGTTCCAAGCTGGTCACTTATGATTTTTATAAATACCCCGCATTGCTGCAGGTGATTAAGTACGTTTGTGACCTCCTGTCCGTTAAAGCCATTGCCGATTAGTACACCGACTTTTTGTGTATACGCATAATGCGGTGTGTTAGCCTGACTAAGCGAAGGATAACGTGTAGAAATTGGAACATGGGAGCCGCTTGGGCGGTCGACACCGATATTATCAGCAACGATGCAAGCCATTTCCTTATCTACGTTGACCAGCAGATTGACATTTTGCTGGCGGACAGATTTGCTTTCAACCTTTCCGAGTTGATAGCTAAACCCACCGATTGTGTGTTGCTTTTCAACAGGTGTTAAGCTATTCCAAAAGATTCTCGGTTGCGTAAAGAAGTCATTGAATGATTCGCTTCGACCCCGGATGACGTGTCCTTCGACTTTTTTCGGGTAATGCTCATATCCGCCTGCCTCAGGAGGTGTCGTGTATGGCGTGTTATTTGCCAGCGAATTTTCATGATAGTTGACCTGATCCACGTCGATTCGATATCTCATAGGGCCTCGCCTTTGATTATTATGAAATGGGCAAATCGGTTTATTGATTGGTAATTCCTGAAAGTTCGTTCCGATTCGGTGTACTTGCGCCATATGATAAGCAATTAACCTTCCCTGCAATACGGGGTCATTAGAAAAATCAATTCCCGGAACAACATTCGCAGGATTAAATGCTACTTGTTCTGATTCCGTATGGTAATTATCGATGTTTTGGTTTAAAGTCATCTTCCCGATAAGCTGAACAGGGATTAGCTCTTCTGGCCAAAACTTTGCAGGATCGAGAATGTCAAAGTCGTATTTGAATTCATCCTCGAGTGGAATCATTTGGACGCCTAGTTCATACTCTGGATAACATCCTTTGTCAATAGCCTCTCTTAAATCTTTCCTGTGGAAATCCGGATCAAGTCCACCGATTTTCAGTGCCTCATCCTGAAGCAGGGAATGAACACCAAGAACAGGCTTCCAGACAAATCTGACAAAAGTTGCGACACCTTGATCATTAACAAATAAATACGTATTAATCGACCACGATTCCATCATCCGATAACTTCTTATAATGCCTCGGTCCGACATGATCCACTCTACCATATGAAGTGCTTCTGGATTATTGGCTACATAATCCCAAAAATAGTCGTGTGCACCTGAGGCTGTTGGTATATCATCATCCGGTTTAGATTGGTATGCATGCATCGCATCTGGAAATTTCATTGGATCTTGATTAATTAATACAGGCATAGCAATTGTTGTCAGATCGTAATTTCCTTCTTCCGTATAAAACTTAACACCCTTACAACGTAGATCCCTTGCCGTATCATAAGAACCTCTTGGTCCTTGTACGGTAGAAAAACGGACAGTTAGAGGAGTCTTTTTCCCGGGTTCCTGTAAAAATCCTGCTTTTGTAAACTGTTTCATCGACTGATAGCATTCAAACTCCCCATGGGCACTGTAGCCTCTTGCATGAACCGTTCTTTCTGGTTCCTCTTCCTGCACAAAATGATTCATTTTTTCAAAGTAATGCCAGTCTTGATGTAATGAAGGGCCACGCTCACCGGCCTTTAACGTCTCTGAGTCGTTCGATATTTTCCTTCCTTGATTTGTCGTCATCGGCTCCCCGGTATTTTCTATACGGTACCGATCCAATTGCTCATCTTTTTTATTTTCGCTGTATCCGCGGACTCCTTTTTTGTTTTCTGAATTTGAATGATCCATTTAATCACCTATCCCTTTAATTTAAACTTCACTTTAGGATATGTATGTACGAGAGCTAGTCTACATTCCATCCATATTGAAGGTGTCTTGAAAGGAGGGTGGTGATCCGTAGTGTAGAAGGCATCAGAGTAAATTCAAGACACTTGAATTAAATTGGAGTACATTAGGAAAACCGTTTTTTCCAATCATCTGTGGGTGAATTGTCCCTGCTCTATCATTCTCCTTAAAAATTCACCATCGACAATGAGATTGGCTAAAAAACTTTGAAACATTGAAACAACACCGTAAATACCAGCTATTTCAGCATCAGTGTGATACTTCTCCAGAGTCTGCCTATTTATTGTTACTGGATATGGCATTTGATGTGCATATTGAATACTCTGTGATTTTAAATTAGAAGAAATTACGTTATATTCATCCGTCCCAACGTAGTTCCCCAAGTACTTCCAAACTTCAGACAGAAATTTTGGATAAAAAGCTAATGCGCGAAAGTCGCTTGCAACATCAAATGATTGATGTTTTTCAGCAATGTCCAGGAGCAAGTCTTTCACATCAGAAGAAGCGTTAGGTATATGCATCAAATTAACTTGTGGCAGAGGGGGAAACACCCCTGGTTTGATAAAGCCCTCAATCGAATGAGTACCTCTGATGGGTCTATTAGCTAGGCTCTCTGACCATGCAGAGGCAATTAAAAGAAGCTTTGGATTCACGTAATTAAAAATAGACAAGATTTTTTTTATTTGAAGCATTTCCGGCTCATTATAAGCCTGGGACAAGTCTAATTTTGGCGGATTAACAGATAGGTGTGGAAAACGTAACAATTGGGCAGCTTTTTCCATATTGACGGTCAACATGTTCAGCCTGATCTGGCTCCATGCAATTTCAAAGAATTCCTCATATAATGCGGACGTCCTAAACATGAAATTAACAACTGGCACCTTAAGAACATACTTTATATCTTGATAAATAAGTGCTGTCAGCCCCTTAGCTTCTGACTCAAATATCTCAGGAACTCCATAGTTATCCATTTTAATCATCCTCCAGGTGTGTGATCTCTTTATCTTATGTCCCCAGGGCCCCTTTGTTCATGAATCTCTTCTAACGCTGCATTTCCACTCGGGGAAGGAAGCACCGCCTTTTGTGTCGAATATTTATATGAGGACCAGCCTTTTTGTTGCTCAATGAGACAGAAATTTTTGTCCCCGTAGATTTATATGGTATTCTAATTATATTGGGTGAAGAATAATATTCAGGTAACTTGATTGAAACTGGTGTTGGCATGAGTCATCTAAAGAAAACCCTCATAAATTATCAAAAACCGATCGTTCAAATTACCACCATTATCGGGATTATCCTGCTGATCGGGTTTGCTTGGTTTATTATTGAAAGCGGGTTTTTTAGTAATCCGGATCGTGTACAAAACTGGGTCGAAGGATTCGGCGGCATCGCACCGCTGGCTTTTTTGGGATTAACGTTCATTCAGGTCGTTATTCCGGTTTTGCCCGGCAATGTCTCAACCGTTGTCGGAGTGATGTTATTTGGTATTGGTCTTGGATCTATACTGAATATAGTCGGCATTTTTCTCGGTTCCCTGGCCAACTTTTTATTGGCACGGCGATTCGGACGCGGTTTTGCAAGTTATTTCGTCAAACAGGAAACATATGATAAATATATCGGCTGGGTAAATAAGGGGAAGCGGTTCGAACGGTTTTTCTGGATTTCGATGGTTTTCCCGGGGTTTCCGGATGATTTTATCTGTCTGATTGCCGGTCTTACCAAACTCTCATTGAAAAAATTTATCTTTTACTTTTTGCTCTGCAAGCCGGTTACGCTATTTATTTACACGCTAGTTCCGCTTTACGGCATGCATTATATTTATGATGTATTCCAGTCGTTTTAGCTGATTGGCGTCATATGTAAAAAAGCTGAAGACCTTATGAAGAAGGTCTTCAGCTTTTTTAAAGGGTAAGTGACACTCTTGCTCGAAATCGTGGCAGCGTCGCGCGATCTCATGCCATTCTCGCGCGAAATCCGGAGAGTGTCGCGCGATCTCATGCCATTCTTGCGCGAAATCCGGAGAGTGTCGCGCGATTTCATGCCATTCTTGCGCGAAATCCGGAGAGTGTCGCGCGATTTCATGCCATTCTCGCACGAAATCCAGAGAGCCTTACGCGATCGAACAACACAATGCTTCAATCGAGAGAAAAGCGAGTCACCGAGCCAGCAAAGAATTTGATACAGTACTGCATATAGCACTTATGATAGGCAAAATACCACCAGTTTGTAATTGACCTGATTTTTTCCTTATTTATTTTGCAAAGCGATGGTTGCCAATTGTTTTGATGGTCTCACGTGAGAACACCCAGTTATCACTGCTGACTTTGTCCGGATTATAGAAGTATAATGACCCCATTCCTTGCCCTCTGAAGGCAATTGCTTCATTGACAGCTTTCATGTCTTCTGAATCGTATTCATTGTTAATGGCACCGTTTTTCACTGGCGAAAACGCATGGACGCCGCCGGTTTTTTCATAGATGACATCTTTGATCGTGTCAGGAAAATCGTTTGAATCGACACGGTTTAAAACGACGGTCGCAACAGCAACTTTCCCTTCATACGGTTCACCTTTAGCTTCCGCATGAACGAGCTTGGCCATCAACTCCTTATCTTCATCGGAAACGGAATCCGGAATAGCGATTGTTTCACCCGTTTTTAGCTGGAAACCTGATCGTTCGTTGGCAATCTGTAAGTTCGTTAATGATAGACTATTTTTCAGGGCTATCGAGTGAAATGTATCACCTTGTTGTACGGTATATGATTCCGCGGATGCACCTGTCGGAAATGCGATTATAAATAATAGTATTGCTGTAAAAGAGAATTTATTTAATTTATTCATTTTGTTGACCTCCTAGCTGAAAAGTTCACAACTAAGAGTTTAATCAATGTAATATTATTTAGCATTAACCAAAAAATGGCTGTACAGAATGGGCCTTTCTCAACGTTTTATTCATCTGTACTTGCAACCATCAAGGGAATATTTCCCAAGAAATAATAGTATGCAGATTCTGGTTTGACAGGTAAAGAAAGGTCGCTATTTAACAAAGGTTTACAGAGTGATGACACATGTTTCTTCATGAAAAAAGGCGCATAGTAAATTCTGCGCCTTTCATTAATCTGTTAGCTGTTTGCATTGTCTGGATAGGTGCTGTCATCCAGTTGCCGCTCCGTCGCATTAACCACAACGGCCCCGGAAGCGTCACCTGTAATGTTGACAGCCGTACGGAACATATCCATGAAACGGTCGACACCGGCAATCAATGCAATAGCTTCAAGCGGCAGATCCAATGTTGTCAGCACAAGTGTCAACATGACGAGACCCGACCCTGGTACGCCTGCTGTGCCGATCGAGCCTAGTGTTCCAATGAGCACTATTATCAGTATCTGGGCAAATGATAATTCGATCCCAAAGGCTTGAGCGGTGAACAGGGCAGCAACACTTAAATAAAGCGATGTTCCATCCATGTTAATCGTTGCACCCAATGGCAGGATGAAACTTGATATTTTCTTCGACACGCCCAGGTTATCTTCTGAACTTTTGATTGTGACCGGCAATGTTCCGGAACTGCTTTGCGTACTGAAAGCGACAAGACTTGCCGGTGCAATCCCTTTAAAGAATTTAAGCGGATTCATTTTGGCAAATGTCTTGACGGCAAAAGAATAGGTAACCAGTGCGTGAACAATACAGGCGATTGCTACAACCGAAATCAGTTTGATCAACGGCATTAAAACGGACATACCGTATTCACCGATGATCGGAGCCAGCAGTCCGAAAACACCAATAGGAATCAGTTTCATAATAACCCAGGTAATTTTGTACATAATCTCGGCAAAGCCATCAAAGAAACGATGTACTGGTTCAGCCTTTTGCCCGACCATTGTAATACCGATGCCAATAAAAATGGAAAAGAAGATGATCTGCAGAATGTTACCGCTTGATAGACTTTCAATCGGGTTTGTCGGGATGATATTCAGCAATATACTGACGACACCTTCTGTTTCCGTAGCCTCTGGCACAGCCTGTGACGTAGAGATATCAACACCTGTACCGGGTGAAAACAAAAATCCGGCAATTAGTCCGATGGAGACAGCGATAAAGGTTGTGCCGATATAATAAAGAATGGTTTTGCCGCCAATCCGGCCGAGCGTTTCCATACTCCCTGTACTGGCAACACCTGTAATGAGTGATGAAACAATTAAAGGAATGATAATAAATTGAATAAGACGTAAAAACAGATCGCCCAGCGGTTGTATGACGGTGATACCCGGACCGAAGATAATACCAGCTAAAATGGCAAGAACAAAGGCAATTAAAATTTGCGACAACAGGCTCATATTTTTAAGCTTGGCAGCCATGACACATTTTCCCTCCCTTCAGCGTAGTATTAAATAGATATGCTTTGTCCAGTGAAATGAGAACTCCAAGTTGTATCTATTAAAATTGGTAGTTAAATATGTCATCATAGAGGTGTTCCGATTGTTATATGAAAGGGGATTATCGCCGGATGAAGCTGAGTGTACTTGATCAGTCACCGATTTCACGCGGGTCTGATCCTGAAACGGCATTGAACAATACATTAAAGCTGGCAAAAATAACAGAAGACCTTGGATACACCCGTTATTGGGTGGCGGAACATCATAATACGAATGGTTTGGCCAGTGTAGCACCGGAAATACTGATTGCCCGGATCGCTTCATATACGGAAAAAATACGTGTCGGCTCTGGCGGCGTGTTATTACCGCAATACAGTCCGTATAAAGTGGCAGAGAACTTCAAAATGCTTGAGGCGATGTTTCCAGACAGGATTGACTTAGGGATCGGGCGCTCACCTGGGGGCTCTCAGGATACACGCATGGCGCTGACGGATGGCATTAATAAAAGCATGCGGGCGTTTCCGCGGCAATTGCAGGATTTGCAAGGGTTTTTACATAACTCACTTCCCAAAGATCATCCTTACCGCCTGGTCAAAGCAGCTCCACGAACAAAAAAAGCTCCGCCAATGTGGGTTCTCGGGTTGTCGGAAAGGGGCGCCGCGAATGCTGCTGAGATCGGGGCCGGGTTCATGTTCGGACATTTCATCAGCCCGGACAAGGGACAAGCTGCCATGGAAGCCTACCGGGAGCAATTTCAGCCGTCGCCAGATTTCGATCATCCGGTGAACGCGGTCTGTATTTTTGTTGTCTGTGCGGATACTGAAGAGGATGCGGAAGAACTAGCCATCAGTCAGGATAAGTGGCTGCTAAACGTCGGGAAAGGTTCGGATATAAAAGTCCCATCGATTGAAGAAGTTAAAAAACGGACCTACCGGCAGGAGGAGCTTGATATCATCAGGAAAAACCGCCGCCGGGCTGTAATCGGTACACCGGACCAGGTGAAACAGGAACTGGAGCGGCTAAGCGATTATTATCAGACCGATGAATTTATGATTATAACCAATATCTATGATTTAGATGCGAAAGTTCATTCTTACCGGCTGCTGGCTGAAGCGTTTGGTTTATAGATTTAACGGGTTGGGCTTACGTATGATTTATTTGTAGAACAGAACTGTGAGATATGCATAGAAAGGTGGACGTACATTGCTAAAAAAACCAGAAAAACTGCAGTCAGGAGATAAGATTGCGACCATAAGTCCTTCTTCAGGAGCGGCAGGTGATCCCGATACGCGATGGCGTTACGAGCAAGGTGTAGAGCGATTGAGAAATGAGTTTGGTCTTGAAGTTGTTCCAATGCCTAATAGTTTAAAGGGAGCAGACTATTTATATGAAAATCCGAAAGCACGTGCGGAAGATTTGATGACGGCATTTAAGGATGACCGTATCAAAGGAATTATTGCGAATGTTGGCGGCAAGGATTGTATTCAATTACTTCCTTACATTGATCTTCACGTTATCAGCGAAAATCCGAAAGTGTTCATGGGTTATTCTGATATAACGATTCCCCATTTGCTTATGGTTAAGGCAGGAATTTCTTCTTTTTATGGTCCGAACATTTTAACCGACTTTGCTGAAAATGTTGAGATGAACGCATATACCATTGATATGGTGAAACGTGTCCTTTTTTCGAATGAAACCATTGGAGAGATCAGACCTGCCGACGAATGGGCTGTTGAGGTTTTGGAATGGGATGAAGCGGATAAGCACCAACCTCTCACAATGCTGCCGAATCCTGGATATGAATGTCTGCAAGGTTCGGGTGTTGTGAAAGGAAGATTGATCGGCGGTTGTATGGATGTATTAGAAACCGCGAAAGGCACAAAAATTTGGCCTGAACTTGAATATTGGAAAGATAGCATCCTTTTCCTGGAAGTTGCAGATGGAACACTGGAACCTGAGCGCATAAAATCATGGCTGCGTAACTACGCTGCACAAGGTATTCTGCAAATGACAAATGGCATTATTTTTGGTAAACCGCAAGACGAGAAGTATTATGACGACTATAAAGAAGTCATTCAAGAAGTGATGAAAGAAAATGGCCTGGAAAATTTACCAGTCCTTTTTGACCTGAATTTTGGCCACACAAAGCCTAAAACCGTATTGCCGTACGGTGCAATGGCAGAAATCCATTGTACTCAGGAAACGTTTTCGATATTAGAAAGTGGCGTGGAATGAAAATCAAAAGTGACTGTCACAGTCCGAAATTTAGTGGACAGCCATGCTTATTAAGGCAAGAATCTATAACACCATCGGGTTAAATACAAAGGAAGATCATTCATGCTGATCAAGAACAGTGTGAATGATCTTTTTATTTTGCAGTTAAGAAGTATAAATTCTTTCTTACTGCATAAGTGCAACTAAGGCTTTCGCCATTAATGCTTGGCGCTAAGCCAAGTTTTCTAATGTCAGGCAAATTGCTTATCAAAACGGCGCAATTCACTTTTCCATCTACATAAAAAGTTCGATTGGCCATCCATCCACCCGGTTTACGTTCCAATCACCCAATTGCTTGACGCAAATCTATTAGCTCAGGGTTTACAATTTTAATAGATAATGCTATATTTATTTTGTTAAATACATTAAGAAATTATTTAATAAAATAAATTTCAAGTGGCACAGGTGGAATAACCGAGAAGGTTCATCCATCAGAAATGAGTTAAGAATCATGCGGTCACAATTCGTGAAAGGTCTATTCCGATCACCAAGAAATGACCGCAACGAAGAAGTATTGGATGAATGTTCGCAAGTTATTTTGCACACTAGTATTTCATTTACCATCTTTCAGGAGGTTTTACAAATGAATCAAACATACGACTATGTAATCGTTGGTGGCGGTAGTGCGGGTTCTATACTCGGTAACCGTCTAAGTCAGGATAAATCGAGCAGTGTTCTTGTCCTGGAAGCGGGACGTAGTGATTACCCATGGGACCTATTTATTCAAATGCCAGCAGCATTGATGTTTCCATCAGGCAATCGCTTCTATGACTGGATCTATTCTACGGATTCTGAGCCTTATATGAATGGACGGCAGGTCGCGCATGCCCGGGGGAAAGTCCTAGGAGGATCGAGTTCCATAAACGGCATGATTTACCAGCGTGGCAACCCGATGGACTATGAACGGTGGGGGTCTGATTCCGGTATGGAAACGTGGGACTATGCCCATTGTCTGCCATACTTTAAACGGCTGGAAACAACCTTTGGAGCAGATTCCTCTGACGAGTACCGCGGTCACCATGGTCCAGTTAAATTAAAGCGTGGACCTGCCAAGAATCCTTTATTTCAAGCCTTTTTCGATGCAGCTGTGGAGGCTGGTTACTCGAGAACACCCGATGTGAATGGTTTTCGTCAAGAAGGGTTTGGACCATTCGACAGCCACGTGCATAATGGGAGACGGGTTTCCGCTTCACGTGCCTATTTGCGGCCTGTTATGCGACGCAAAAATCTTACAGTAGAGACACGTGCCTTTGTTACCCATATTAATTTTGATGGTCCCCGTGCTAATGGCGTGACATACCAAAAGAATGGAAAAACCTATCATGTTGAGGCAGGCGAAGTGATCCTGGCCGGTGGGGCATTCAACACACCGCAGCTGCTTCAACTGTCCGGTGTAGGAGACGCTGACCATCTGCGCTCACTTGGCATTGATCCGATCGTTGACTTGCCGGGTGTAGGTGAAAACCTTGAAGATCATCTCGAAGTATATATTCAGCACGCTTGTCCGCAGCCGGTTTCGGAACAACCTAGCTTAAATAAAGCAAAAATGCCTTGGATCGGCTTGCAATGGCTACTTGGACGTACTGGTCCGGCAGCATCGAACCATTTTGAAGGCGGCGGGTTCGTCCGTTCGAATGAAGATGTTGATTATCCGAATCTGATGTTCCATTTCCTGCCGCTTGCGGTTCGATATGATGGGCAAAAAGCGAATACGGAGCATGGATTCCAAGTACACGTTGGGCCGATGTACTCCAACTCCAGAGGAAGCTTGAAAATCCGTTCCCGTAATCCTTTTGAGCATCCAAGTATCGTATTTAACTATCTGTCTACTGAAGAGGATCGGCGTGAGTGGATTGAAGCAATACGCGTTTCACGGGAAATTCTTTCGCAGTCGGCGTTAGCGCCTTACAGTTCGGGCGAAATTTCACCTGGTTCTTCTGTTCAAACAGATGAAGAAATTTTGGAGTGGGTAGCGAATGACGCGGAAACAGCACTCCATCCATCCTGTACGGCAAAAATGGGTCCCGCTTCTGATCCGATGGCTGTCGTAGATCCGCTGACCATGAAGGTCCATGGCTTGGACAACGTACGGGTAGTGGATGCGTCTGCTATGCCGCATACGACGAATGGAAATATCCATGCGCCGGTGTTGATGTTGGCAGAAAAAGCAGCGGATATCATCCGGGGACTAAAACCAATGAAGCCTGAGTATAAGGACTATTATCGTCATGGCGTACATTCGAAAGACGCAGGCACCGTGGTGAAGTAAGATAATATAGCTCTGCTTCACAAAGGAACAGAAATTAGGGTGAGGCAATTACACTGTCATGACTGTCTATCAAAACTTAAAAATGGAAAAAATACTACAAAAATGGTTCCGATCTTCAAAAACTGATGCTCGGAACCAGTTTTGATTTTGAAGGGACTTTGGCCGATACATTGCTAGTTTGTTAGTTGCGTTTCAAAATGTTTTTAGCCAAATGACTGAAATCAAGAAAGCCTCGCGCGAAATTCAGGGAGTGCCGCACGATCTTGTACCACCCTCGCGCGAAATCCGAAGAGCCTCGCGCGAAATCCCAAGAACCTCGCGCGATTTCGTGTCACCCCCGCGCGAATTTCATAACGCAACTCGTTCACGCGGCCGAACAACACAATCACCGCTTCATTCAGTGTTCAGTGTTGATACCATTCCCGCACTTTTTCATCCTTTGGCAGTAAAAAGGTGAGTAAGCCGAGCAGGGGTAACAGGGATGCCATGATCATCGTTGTTGTCAGGCCAAATAAATCAATAAATGAACCTAAAGCGACAGCACCGATCGCTCCCATGCCGAATGCCAGCCCGATGATCAAGCCGGACATTGTACCGATTTTACTGGGTACGAGTTCTTGCGCATACACGACCGTTACGGAAAAACTGCTCATTAAGATAATGCCAATGACAGCCAGGAGTCCCATTGCTATTGCCGGACCAACATATGGCAAGAGGATCGTCAACGGGCTTGCCGCAACGAGCGAAAATAGGATAATATTTCTTCTGCCAAATCGGTCTGCTAAAGGCCCGCCAATAAACGTGCCAATGGCTCCTGCAGCGAGGAATATAAACAGATAGACTTGTGATTTTGCAATCGATACCTGGTATGTTTCAATCGCATAAAAAGCGTAAAAGTTGGAAATAGCTTTCGTATACCAGGATCTGGCAAATACAAGGAAAACAAGTATAAAGATCGCGCTTTTAATCCCTTTGGAAACGGACTTACTTGGTTTTGCAGCTGTGGTATGCTTTCGTTTCTCCTTATTATATGCCATTTGGCTTTTATACCATTTCGCAATATATGTCAGCAAAACAACCGCAAGGCCCGCGATCAATATGAACCAAAGTGCCCCTATTTGTCCGAGCGGCACAAGGATTAGTGCCATGATGACGGGAGCCAGCGCCTGCCCGGAATTCCCGCCAACCTGAAAAATCGATTGAGCCAGACCGCGTTTATTGCCTGCTGCTAAGTAAACAACCCGGGACCCTTCTGGATGGAAAATAGCAGAACCCAAGCCGATAAATACAACACTGATGATGAGCAGCCAAAAATCCGGAGCCAGGGCTAAACCGACCATCCCAACCATGCTGCTCCCGAGGCCGATTGGAAGCGCATAGGGAACCGGATGCTTATCGGTGAATGTCCCGACGACAGGCTGCATGACTGATGCAACCATATTTATCGTAAACGTAATCAGGCCAAGCTGTGTAAAGGTCAGCCCCATGGATTTTTCTATAATGGGAAACATCGCAGGAACGACAGCCTGAAGCGAATCATTCAGCAAATGACAGGTTGCAATGATAAACAGTATACGGTATACGGTTGTATTGTCACTGCTTGGCGTGACGGCTTTCTTAGGTATTGCCTTTTCCATATACAATCCCTCTTTTATCGATATATTCCATTACGATTGAGTATAACTGAATTTTGGCGGATAAACCATTAATCAAAACAGTCTAAATGAAAAAATACCTCGCAGCTTATATCGTTTTACTGATAAACCGCGAGATAATAGGAATTTATTTTATCGTCAGATTGTAATAACTCTGGGGAAAAAGCTGTGAACTTCAGGAAATTCCCTGTGAACTTCGGGGAATGCTCCATGAAAAGGCAATAACAAAAAACATCTAGTAAACCTTATCCCCGTTTAAAATCGAATTCTTGACGACGACATAGTCGACATAACGGATCGCATGCAGTTCTTTTCCGCCAGCATAGGAAATGGCAGATTGCAGATCCTGTTTCATTTCAGCCAGTGTGTCGTTCAGTGATCCTTTGTGCTCGACGTACATTTTCTTGCCTTCAACGTTTTTCTTTTCACCTTTTTGGAATTCTGAGGCGGAACCAAAATATTCTTTATAACGCTTGCCATTTTCTTCAATCGTTTTCCCTGGTGATTCTTCATGACCTGCAAACAGGGACCCAATCATGACCATTGATGCACCGAAGCGGATTGATTTGGCGATGTCACCATGCGTGCGTATGCCCCCGTCAGCGATGATCGGCTTGCTTGCTGCTTTGGCACACCATTTAAGTGCAGCCAGCTGCCAGCCGCCGGTTCCAAATCCTGTTTTCAATTTGGTGATACAAACTTTTCCAGGTCCGATCCCTACTTTTGTTGCATCTGCGCCGGCATGTTCCAGTTCTCTGACTGCCTCGGGTGTACCGACGTTTCCGGCGATGATGAAACTTTCTGGCAGGTATTTTTTAATATGGCGAATCATATTAATCACGGCTTCAGAATGACCATGGGCAATATCAATCGTAATATATTCCGGTGTCAGTTTTCTATTTGCCAATTGCTGGATAAATTCATACTCATTTTCTTTTACGCCAACACTGATAGAAGCGATCAGCCCGTTTTCCTGCATGTCACGGATAAAATCGATTCGTGTTTCCGGTTCAAAACGGTGCATAACATAGAAGTAATTATTCTCAGCCAGGTGGCGTGCGATTCTTTCGTCAATAATCGTCTGCATGTTGGCAGGTACTACAGGCAAATTAAACGTATGTCCGCCAAAGGTAATGGTTGTGTCGCACTCAGATCGGCTGTTGACAACACATTTGGCAGGTATTAATTGAATATCTTCATAATCAAATACATTTTCCATCGTTACACCCCTAAACACGAATGTTAATATCGTTTGTATTTAAATTGTTCGTATATTTTCAATGTACATGACTTTTATCAATCTGTCAATCCGTTCCATAGAGGTGTTCGCGAACAAGCGGAGTATTCTGAATTCAATTACAGGGTTGTTTTTTGTGTGTGACGTGCTATAATAGACAGCAATTCAATAGCTTATTTCATATAATCGCGGGAATATGGCCTGCAAGTTTCTACCGGTTCACCATAAATGAACCGACTATGAAAGGAAGCACAACAAAAGGATGCCATCATTGACTTGAGACTTGTCTGGTGAAATCTTTTAGTTGAATGTTCGGATTTAGGCGTATAGCATGTGCTGATCTATATGTCATTATCAATAACCCGAAAAGCATTGCTTTCCTCATAGTTTGAGTGGGAGCTTGCTTTTCGGGTTTTTTATTCCTGGAAAGGAGATCGGAATGGAATCACTCAAACAGAAAATTTTAACAGAAGGAAAGGTTTTGTCCGATTCGGTCATAAAAGTGGATGCATTTCTGAATCATCAGGTTGACCCTGGCTTCATGCAACTTGTTGGAGATGAATTTGCGTCAAAATTTGCACTTACAGGCGTTAATAAAATTATCACGCTCGAGTCTTCAGGCATCACCCCGGCTGTGATGACGGGGCTGGGCCTGGGGGTTCCGGTCGTTTTTGCCCGGAAACGAAAATCGCTCACGTTAAATCATCATCTTTATTCCGCTGAGGTTTATTCGTACACCAAAAAAGAATCAAATGAAATTTCTGTTTCCAAAGATTATATCGACAGTGATGATGTTGTGCTGATTATTGATGATATTTTGGCGAATGGCCAGGCCGCATTGGGGATGATTGACCTTGTCGAACAGACCGGTGCAGCGCTGGAAGGTATTGGTATTGTGATTGAAAAAGGGTTCCAGGAAGGTGGCGAGTTATTGCGCAGACGCGGGATTCGCGTTGAGTCATTGGCAACGATTGCGTCACTTAAGAATGGTCAGGTCACATTTCAAAACGGGGAGGAAACAATATGATGAAAACAGCTGCTTTGAGCCTTCAGCATTTACTGGCGATGTATGCTGGAGCAATTCTGGTACCGCTGATTGTGGGAGAGGCACTGGGGTTAACCTCTGAACAGCTAACGTATCTCGTCGCCATTGATATCCTGATGTGCGGGGTAGCAACGATCCTGCAAGTACTGCGCAACCGGTATTTTGGTATTGGTCTTCCGGTTGTCCTCGGCTGTACGTTCACGGCTGTCGGGCCGATGATTGCGATTGGCGGTCAGTTCGGTATAACAGCCATATATGGTTCGATCATCGTATCTGGTTTGTTCGTTCTGGTTGTCAGCCGCTTCTTTGGCAAATTGGTCCGGTTTTTCCCGCCGATTGTTACAGGAACGGTTGTAACGATTATCGGTATCACATTGATTCCTGTTGCCATCAATAATATGGGCGGTGGAGAAGGCGCTCCGGATTTCGGGTCGGCAGCGAACCTGTCACTTGCATTTGGAACACTGCTGTTCATTATTTTGCTGTACCGGTTTACAAAAGGCTTTATTCGCTCCATTTCGATCCTGATCGGTCTTGCTGCGGGTACGATTGCGGCAGCCCTTATGGGAAAAGTAGATTTTTCCGCAGTCGGGGAAGCATCTTTCTTTCACATGGTTCATCCATTGTATTTTGGAATGCCAACGTTTGAATGGTCTGCAATTATCACCATGATTTTGGTAGCAATGGTTTCATTGGTTGAATCAACGGGGGTTTATTTCGCGCTTAGTGATATGACCGACAAGGATTTGAAGGAAGAGGACCTTTCCAACGGCTATCGTGCAGAAGGTCTGGCAGTATTGCTCGGCGGACTGTTCAATGCTTTTCCATATACTGCATTTTCACAAAATGTTGGACTGATGCAGCTGACTGGTGTTAAATCAGTCAGGATCATCTTCATAACCGGGCTGATGCTCGTGACACTCGGATTTATCCCTAAAATTGCAGCCGTGACAACAATTATTCCAACCGCCGTCCTGGGCGGTGCCATGGTAGCCATGTTCGGTATGGTTATTTCGCAGGGGATTAAAATGTTGAGCGGTGTCATCTCGGAATCGCCCGGGAATTCAATGATTGTTGCTTGTTCGGTTGGAATGGGCATGGGCGTTACTGCTGTTCCTGAACTGTTTGCTCAATTCCCATCAGGCGTTCAGATTTTAACGAGCAACGGCATCGTGGCAGGGAGTGTAACGGCAATCGTCTTGAATATCGTGTTTAATATGACCCCGGTAAAAACGAAAAAACAAGCGCATGTTGTACGTCAGGAAAGTGCGTGAGTTTGTTACGGGGTTGCGATCGGAGAAATTAATGAATTCAGGTTAAAAAGGTGTCTTATAGGGCGCCTTTTTTTATTTATTTATGATAACCAAGCTTATTACACGAATTTTAAAGTAGACCGGTCATAGCTGCTAATCTTTTTATAAAATTTATAATTATACACTTGACATTATATTTATACATTTTATAATAGGTAGAAATAAATGAATTTCAGGAGGAGAACGTGTCATATGAAAGCAGCGATTGTTGGTGCAACCGGATATGGGGGAGCAGAACTGATTCGCATTTTGCAGCAGCATCCAGACGTCACTCTGCAGTCATATCATTCATCAAGCCACCAGGGGGAATCGATGGCGGAAAAATACCCGCATTTCAAGGCTGTGTCCGAAATGGATCTGGAAGGCATTGATCCAGAGTACATCGCACAGGATGCTGACGTGGTATTTGTGGCGACGCCGTCTGGTGTGTCAGCGGAACTGGTGCCTGAGTTCATCAAAGCGGGTGCTCGTGTCATTGATTTATCGGGTGACTTTCGCCTGAAAGATACGCTGCAATATGAGAAGTGGTATAAGAAGAAAGCGCCTGATGAAACGATCCTTGAAAATGCTGTTTACGGGCTGACCGAATGGCTGGATACAGAAGCCACAGAAACGCAGCTGATGACCAATCCGGGCTGTTATCCGACGGCAGCACTGTTGGGGCTGGCGCCACTGGTGAAAAATCAGCTTATTCATCCGAATTCGATTATCATTGACGCCAAGACCGGGGTCAGCGGCGCGGGGAAAAACCCCACAGCCGTCACGCATTTTACGGAGATGAACGATAATCTTAAAGTATACAAAGTCCTGGAACATCAGCATACACCGGAGATTGAACAGGTGCTTGCCGGATGGAATCCAAATACAGGACCGGTAACATTCGGCACTCATCTCGTCCCAATGACACGTGGGATTATGACGACGATTTACGCAGATGCAGCAGAGGATATGACGGCAGCGAAACTATCAGACTTATACAAAGAAACATACAAGGACAGCTATTTTGTCAGAATCAGAGAACAGGGTACATATCCAAGTACAAAAGAAGTATACGGCTCAAATTTTTGTGATGTGTCAGTGGCATATGATGAGCGGACCAATCGGATTATGATTGTTTCAGTGATTGATAATCTTGTAAAAGGTGCTTCAGGGCAGGCTGTGCAAAATATGAACCGCATGTTCGGAATCGATGAAAAAGCAGGTCTGGCATTTGCACCTGTCTATCCATAGGGTGAATGTTAGTTGAACCGAATCGGGCGGCTTTGTCCATTAATTTGAGATAAAATCCATGAAAGGGGGAGAAACAATGGTGCTGACAAAAGAAAGCAGCATTAAAAAAATGGAAAAGGGGACGATTGTGACACCGGCGGGTTTTCAGGCATCAGGTATGCATACGGGAGTGAAACGGAAACGAAATGATCTTGGGATGATTTATTGTGACGTCCCCGCAAGTGCTGCTGCGCTGTATACACAGAACATCATTCAGGCAGCACCATTGAAGGTGACAAAGGAAAGCATTGCTGAAGGGGGAAAGCTTCAGGCTGTGATTGTCAATAGCGGCAACGCCAATGCCTGTACCGGGAAACAGGGCGAAACGGATGCTTATACGATGCGCCGGGCTGCTGCTGAACAACTGTCATTGCCGGAGCATACAGTTGCCGTTTCCTCAACCGGCATAATCGGACTTGATATGCCGATGGATCATATTATTCCGAATATCGAAAACCTTCATTTGGCAACGGATGATAAGGCTGCAGCAGCGTTTGGCGAATCGATTTTGACAACCGATACCGGGAGCAAATCTGCGTGTCACCAGGCAGTTATTGACGGGCAGACAGTAACAATGGCTGGTTCGGCAAAAGGCTCCGGTATGATTGAGCCAAATATGGGAACGATGCTGGCGTTTGTGACAACGGACGCAGCCATAGAGCCCGATATGCTTCATCTGGCGCTGAAAGAGGCGACAGATAAGACATTTAATTGTATAACGGTGGATGGCGATACATCGACAAATGATATGGTGCTGACAATGGCCAGCGGAAAAGCAGAGAATGACAGTCTGACGCCGGAGCACAGTGATTGGGAGACATTTACCGGATTATTGCAGCAAACCTGTGAGGATCTAGCGAAGATGATCGCCCGTGATGGTGAGGGTGCCACAAAGTTAATCGAAGTTGGGGTCGACGGGGCACATGATGACGATGAGGCAGTTAAAGCAGCCAAAACAATCGTCGGCTCATCTCTTGTCAAAACAGCTGTTTACGGAGCAGATCCCAACTGGGGAAGAATCATTGCCGCTGTTGGACGAAGTGGCGTAAAAGCAGATGCTGATACGATTGATGTCTCCCTGGGGTCAATTCCACTGTTGCAAAACAGTCAGCCGCTTCCATTTTCCGAAATAGAAGCCTCTGATTATTTGATGAATGAAGATATTTCCATTTCGGTTAACTTGAACGTCGGCGGCGGCTGCGGCAAAGCCTGGGGATGTGATTTGACATATGATTATGTGCGTATCAATACCAGTTACCGGACATAAGGAGGGGTGATCATGAGTGAAATTGCTGTCATCAAATGCGGCGGCAGTATTATTGACAGCCTGTCAGACGGCTTTTTCGAAAACATCCGGCAGCTGCAGCGAAACGGGGTTAAACCGATTATCGTCCATGGCGGTGGCCCGGCGATTAAAGACATGCTGGAGAAGCTCGGGGTAGCGTTTTCATTCATCGATGGGCTCAGAACCACCTCTGCTGCAGCAATGGATATAGTGGAAATGGTGTTATCGGGGCATGTTAACAATGCCATAACGCGACATATGAATGCAGCGGGTATTCAGGCAGCAGGTTTTTCCGGATCTGACGCCAACTTGATCACCTGTGTCCCGAAAGATTTTCAGACCTATGGCTATGTCGGCGACGTTGTGGATGTGAATAACGTGTTTTTGCAAAGTCAGCTTGAACAACATATTGTACCAGTCGTAGCACCAATTGCCGTTGGGGAAGATGGTGACAGTTATAACGTGAACGCTGATACGGCTGCGGGAAACATAGCGGAATCAATGAATGCGGAAAAGCTTATATTTGTGACCGATGTGCCGGGCATTATGCAAGACGGGGAACTGGTTCGCTCAGCTACAAGGGTGCAAATTGAAGGACTCATTGACAAGGGGATTATCCATGGAGGGATGATTCCTAAAGTGAAAGCGGCCCTTGCCTGTTTAAATGATGATTTACAAAACGTTATGATTGCTGATGCGAACCAGGCAATCAGTGATGCCGGGTTCACCGGTACGATGATTAAACGATCAGAGGAGGCCGTATCGTATGACAGCACTATTTCCAACCTATAAACGCTTTAATTTGTCAGTAGAGCGAGCGTCCGGAACCACCGTGGAAGACACAGACGGTAAATCGTATCTGGACTTTGGGGCAGGCATTGGCGTCTGCAGCCTCGGACACCGGCATCCGTCGGTTCAGGAAGCTCTGCAAACCCAGCTTAACGCCTATTGGCATGTATCAAATCTATACCATAATCCAGTCCAGGAAAACGTGGCGAACTTGCTTACCCAATACAGTTCAGGTGACCAGGTGTTTTTCTGCAATAGCGGAACGGAAGCGAATGAAGCAGCTATTAAGTTAGCCCGGAAAGCGACCGGAAAACATAAAATGATTACATTTAACCAGTCTTTCCACGGGCGGACGCTTGGAGCCATGGCAGCAACCGGACAAGAAAAAATCCATAACGGGTTTGGCCCGATGCTGGAGACATTTCAGTATGTGCCCTTTAATGACAATGAGACCCTCAAACAGGTTATTGACGGCGAAACGGCTGCCGTTATGCTGGAAGTGGTTCAGGGAGAAGGCGGCATCAACCCGGCTGATACTGATTTTGTCCAGGAACTGGAGCGTGTATGTCAGGAAAATGATGTCCTGTTGATTGTTGATGAGGTCCAAACAGGCATTGGACGGACAGGAAAGCCATTTGCGTATCAGCATTACGGAATTTCCCCGGATATCATCACGTCAGCAAAAGGGCTGGCCGACGGTGTCCCTGTTGGCGCTATGATTGCCAAAGACAAACTTCGTGATGCATTCGGACCGGGGAGTCACGCGGCGACATTCGGCGGAAACCCGCTTGCGATGGCAGCAGCAGAAGCCGTTCTGAAACATGTTTTTCAGGATGGTTTTTTGCAGGAAGTAACGGACAAAAGCAATTATTTGATGGACTGCCTGAACGAGTTGATCAAGCCATTACCAGTTGTTTCATCAATCCGCGGCAAAGGGCTGATGATTGGCATCGAATGCTCACAGAATGTATCACATCTGGTTGAAGCACTGATTGAAAAAGGACTGCTTGTTTTAAGTGCGGGTCCAAACGTTCTCCGGCTGCTGCCCCCTCTGATAGTGAGCAAGGAGGAAATCGATCAGGCTGTGGACTTGTTAAGTGAAGTTCTGAGCGATGAAAAGGTATCCGCTCATTGACTTGAACCGATCGATCCAGTAATGGGGTCAGAGAACTTTTCCTATTATTCACAAGAAAAACCTGGTGCATTTGTCCATATTGGCATGCAGGGAGATGTAAGCAAATACCCGCATCATTATCCGAAGTTTGATATGGATGAGAACGTCTTCCTGTAACCCTTTTGAGCAAGTATTATTTAGTTATAGGAATCAGTTCGGACTAAAATTGGTTTGGAAGTGTTCCAATGTCCTTCAAGGAAGGTTGGCTGCGTATCTACCTGCACACTACCATCGGCTTGGTCCGAATTATCAGGAATTACCGATCAATAGACCGATATGTTCGTTTCATAGTAATCAGCGAAGAGGAAGCAATGCCATTTCAATCGATGTTGATCGAGTATGGTATCATGAAAACTCGATGGCCAATAATACGCCTTACACGACGCCTCCAGAAGAAGGGGGATATGAACATTACCAAAGAAAGTTGATGGACACACAATCCGGGCGCGAAGTGAATCATTCAAAGATTACTTTTCGCAACCAAGGATATTCTGGAATAGCATGACAGCAGTTGAAAAGCAGCACTTGATTGATGCACTCAGCTATCAGATCGGACGGGTGGAACGTAAATTTGTTCGTGAGCAAGCTGTTAATCTGCTTGTCAATGTCGATAGAGAGATGGCATGTATTGTAGCTTACAATGTTGGTGTAGATTACCCAAGTGGGACGAATGTTCCCGTGTCAACAAGTTATCCTTCCCTCAGCATATTCAATACACGATATTACGCCTATACGCAAAAAGTAGGGGTACTGATTGGCGATGGGTTTAATAGCCAAGAAGTCATAAATGTGCTAAACCTGCTGAAACAACATGGCGTTTTTGTGGACATTGTAAGTGAAACGCTTGGTACAGTAACTGGTGCAGATGGTACAAAACTCGAAGTTGATAAAACATTTCTTACATCCAGTCCATATCTGCTTGACTCTCTTTTTATCCTTGGAGGAAGTGCTAACAACGAGGCGAAATACTACCAGGATATCATGTATTACACAAAAGTCGCATACAAAGATTATAAACCGATTGGAGTTACGACAAGTGCACAGTCCTATATTCCAACATCCAAGGAAAACAATTTGGCTGGCGTCGTTTTCGGTGCTAACAATCCAAATTTTGGAAATGAATTTGTCGAAGCAGTTGCTATACAACGTTTTTGGAGTAGAACATAATATTGATCTCCCGTATGGATGACCTTTATGGTGGTTTAAGATCTGCAGGGTCACTGCTTCTTTTACTGTACAAATAGGATCATAGATAAAACACCTTTCCAGAATGGATGGTTCCTCCCGTAGCTTGCCTTCAAACATTCCCGTTAAAACGAAACGCTTCATTTTCTGGGTTTAGTTTCTCTGAAACGATAAAAATTATGTTCATGTAAATTTACGGCAAATGAGAAGATCTCACTGCTGCGGTCTATTCGGTAATGCAAAAGGCTTATGGATTTGTTCCATAAGCCTTTTGCAAGTGTATTTAAATAGAAAAGAGGGCTTGCGGCTAAATGGCTTCTTAAACCTAGTAGCCGCCGAATCCCCCTCCAAAGCCTCCACCAACATAGGCAGTACCAACGATGATGAGAAGAATGAACAATACGACAATTAGGGCGAATCCACCGCCCTCTGCATATTCTGCACCCATTAAAAAGCACCTCCCTAGCGTGGGTAGTTTCATACTATGCTCGAAATAAACAGATAGTGTGGATAGCAATCTAACACCATTAAATATCATAGAATAAGAGTAAGCTTTTTAAAAAGTAGCTAGGTGTTCGCCCTTTTTCCTAGACATATACACATGTACCCTACATATGAATACCCTGTTAAGGAATATTTGCTTAGGAAAGGGATGAATTTATGCATAATTATGTATACGGAAATCCACAGGGGCACATAGCTAATGATCTGAAAAATAAGGAGAACATGTATCAACACGTCAAAAAATATATGAATCAAAAGGTGCATATACAAACCTTTACCGGTGATTTTTTCAATGTTTATGTTGACCACGTGGATGCAGAAAATGTCTATCTTACTTTGGCTAGCCAACAGATGGAGACGTCTTCAAGGCAATTTGGATATCCAGATTATGGCTACGGAGGATATGGTTCAGGTTACGGATTTGGAGGATATGGCCCATATGGCCCGGGTTATGGCTACGGTGGATTTGGCGGTATTGGAAGCCTCATTCTTCCTCTGACTGCCATTGCCGGCATATCAGCAGCAGGGTTTTAGTGACTTTTTGGTATTCATAGTATCTGTACCCGTCACCAACATACAATCAGGCGCAAGAATGGAATAACCCTTGCGCCCATTTTTTGATATAAAAGGGCATTTAACGGAATTAATCCTTGTGAAAAATAATGACTGATGTTGAGCTCGTTCCTTAGTGTTGATGTTGTTGCTAAAACATGAAGTATTTCTGACTCATTGGGACATTTTCTTCAGGTGGTTTCTCCACCAATTCACCATTAACATAAACCTGATATGTGGCAGGATCAATGGTGATAACAGGGTTATTATTATTTAATATCATGTCTTTTTTTCCAATAGTACGTGTATTGCGTACGGCATAAATTTTCTTCTTTAGTCCCAATTTTTCGGGAACACCGCTTTCAATGGCAGCTTTGGACATAAATGTAAACGCAACATTTTCAGGTACTTTTCCGCAGGCACCCCATGATTGGCGGTACATGACTGGTTGATCGGCTGAAGTTGCCCCGTTTGCCTCACCTATCGGGGCATGAACAATAAATCCGCCTTTGATAATTTGTTCCGGTTTAACCCCGAAAAATTCAGGTTTCCAAATGACTAGGTCAGCCATTTTGCCTGTTTCAATCGACCCGACCATTTCAGAAATTCCGTGGGTTATTGCCGGGTTTATCGTATATTTGCTAATATACCGCTTTGCACGGAAGTTGTCATTGTTTCCTTTTTCCTCCTGCAAAGGACCCCGCCATTTTTTCATGACATGTGCCGTTTGCCAGGTTCTGAGGATTGTTTCTGCCAAATGCCCCATTGCCATGGAATCAGAACTCATCATGCTTATGATGCCCATGTCTTGCAAAAATCCCTCTGCGGCCATCGTTTCAGGGCGGATTCTTTTCTTTGCCATGGCAACACCCACCGGATCACTGCGCAGTACCCCATGAACCTGGAACAGCATTTGAATGTTAGCATCTGCTGAGTTAATCGTAAATGGACGTGTTGGTGTCGTAGAAGATGGTAATATCGAGCCTGCTCTTGCCATTTTCATCATGTCCGGTTCGTGTCCGCCACCGGTACCTTCCACGTGATAGGTATGAATGGTTCTGCCATTAATCGCTCTAATGGAGGTTGATTCAACCGTGCCGGACTCATTACTGGAATCCGCGTGCAGACAAACCTGAACATCGTATCGATCTGCAATATCCAGGCAGGCGTCAATAACCGCTGGTGTCGCTCCCCAATCCTCATGAACTTTAAAACCGGCTGCACCTTCCATAACTTGTTCTTCTAGTGGTTCTGGAAATGATGCATTACCTCTTGCCCAGAAACCAAAATTTATCGGAAATTCTTCAGCCGCTTCAAGCATCCGGTGAATATTCCATGCGCCAGGAGTAATATTCGTACCCTTGGTTCCGGTTGAAGGCCCGGTTCCCCCGCCAAGCAGAGTGGTAACACCCGATTGAAGTGCTGTCGTTACAACTTCGGGATAAATGTCATGAACGTGCGGATCTATCCCGCCTGCTGTAACAATCTTTCCATTAGCATCAATGACATCAGTTGATGCCCCCACAATTAAACGTGGGTCAACGCCATTCATATAATCGGGATTCCCTGATTTACCTATCTCCTGAATTTTTCCGTCTTTGATCCCAATATCCGCTTTTACAATCCCCCAATAATCAAAAACAATCGCATTTGTAATAACCAAATCAAGTGTTTCTTCCCTCGCCGCACGTGCAGACATCCCCATTCCACTGCGGATTGTTTTTAACCATCCGTACACCATTTCATCCCCATAAACAAGCAGATCTCTTTCCACCTCAATGAAAAGGTCCGTATCAGCTAAACGAATTTTATCCCCTTCCGTTGGACCGTACCGTTTAACATATTTTTTTCTTGATATGTAATGATTACTGGTTTGATTGGTCATGACATTTTCGACCGGTCCATTTACGTATCCTCTAAAACCATAAACCAGTTTTTTTCCGCCAATTTCAACCAGTTCAACTGTTTTTTCCACACCTGGTTCGAATTGGATGAATACACCTGCTGGAACGTTGAGATGCATTCCTTTAGATCGTTCCCTGTCAAAATAGAGGTCCGGATTGACTTCATAGAAATGGTAATGAGAACCAACAAACATTGGTCTGTCACCAAGGTTAATAACATTAATTTTTCTCGTATTTCTTCCCCTGTTAATTAAAATCTGATGATTATCCAGAATAATTTCTCCCGGCTTCATGTTATCCCTCCTTGCTGTATTTTCGTATCCGGTTAATCGCCAATTGGATCATAATACTCTCCTAAATCAGGTTTTTTCGGTGGTTCTGTTGGATTATAAATAACAATTAATTTCGTTCCATCCGGGAAGGTAGCATGTGCATTAATCCTGCTTATCATGGTTGGAACCCCTTCCATCAAATCTTCCTCTGTTAAAATCGTTTTACCGTATACCTGTAAATCGGAAACTGTCATTGTCCCCGTTCTCGCTTTCTCCATAACTTCAAACGTAATCAGTGCCACAGCCTCGGGATAACTTAGCTTAAATCCCTTAGCCAGCCTTTCCTTAGCAAGCCACGCTGCAACCACGATGAGCAATTGCTCCTGCTCCCGCTGGGTTAAATGCATTTATCCTCCTCCTAACGGTATAGGCTATGTTAATATTATGCCAATTTCCTTCTATCAAAATATGATTTTTGTGTTATCAATATTCTTGAACCAAGTGGAATACTTTTCTCGAAACCTTCTCTGGGTCATATAACCAGATGCTTGCATAGTATGGATGAAGCAGTTATTAGAAAGGATGGAAATTAATGAGGTATCCTGTACAAGGTTATATGACGCAGCCAATTCATCTGCATTCACAGTATGATAATGACTGGAATCACCAGACACATGTACATCCATTTATCGGGGTTACCGATACTGTGGAAGGTCATCAGCATAAATATGTAGGTCTAACCGAACCGGCACCATCTGGCATACAACATTTTCATGACTATCTAACCTGGACTTTCTTTGTTGATGGTCATCGGCACGTGCTTTACGGGAAAACCGGTCCGGCAATCCCGGTGGAAGGTGGTCACATTCATCATTTTGAAGGTTACACAATCGGCTATACGTACCATCAGCATTGGTATAATGGCAGCACGCAAATTGTTGCGGTTTAGCTTTTGTTTTTATATTTGATCATCCTTTATAATAAGTTCAATTATTTCTGATTGGGCTTTTCTAAGTATGTAATGGATTCACAGAAACACAAACTAAAATAATCTGATTTATGGGAAATTTGTACCATTTGCCAAAAATTAACACATGAAACATATGTTTTGTAGTATACTAAAGTAGGCATGTTATACAGGGTGACGCTTCTCGCGGGAAGCAGTAAAAAGTATTACGCTTTTTACTTGGCGGCTTCGAATCCCCTCAGAAAGGGGGGAGCGAGTGATTGAAATTGACAAGACTCTCGAGTTGATGTTGATGTTTGGAACACTCGTTATATTACTTGTTGACAGCGATAAAAAGAAGTAATCACCCTGTCGTCTCCGTAAACGTGGGGTAATTACTCTTTTGTGAAAATCCCGATTCGGAGTCACCGTGCCCTTACGGATAACTGCCCGGGTCGCAAGCATAAACTTGCGATCCTTTTATCGACTTCGGAAAATAACAACCAATGTCATATTATTTGTTTCCATACAAAACTATTCATCATTTCTTAATTTTAATCAGCGGCTACAAATCCATAAATGCTTGCACAATTTGTACCTTGAAATTACAATACTCTGCCCCTAATAATGTTTTATGAATCCTAGGATTAATGTTAGGGTTCTTTTTCTTTATTAAAAAAGAAATATGGAGAGCTATGATTCCAAACGCCACATTAATCCGGCATAAGGGAACGTTTATTATTGCTTCACCGGAATTGAAAGAAGAAAGTATCGTTAAAAGGGAAGACCTTGAGGGTATAAAGTAATTTCAGGAAAATAACAAACGTTACTTCCCTGAAATTGATATAAGCTATGTTCTATCCCAAAAGCGTTGCTGCGTAATGGCGGAGACAAATTCCTGTCCGAAATTTGGATTATTTGCGGCTGAAACGATGCCAAGTAAATTATTGTCTTCTGATGCCTGAATAAAAGACTGGCCAGATGAGGCAACACCTATTGGCTTATAGTGCTTATATGCTGTGTGCATGAAATACGTAATATCAGCATTAAATTTTGCCTGGTTGTTGGCGTTTCCACCAACAATGTAGATCGAGTCAAGCAGATATGGACTTGTTGTCATAAATGTATAATCAGCTTTGAGTTTTGTGCCACCTGAACCAGTGACCGTACCAAGCTTTTCGCTTATAATGTCAACAAAAACCCCGTTTTGACTTAATGTGTTACGTACATTTGTTACTTCTTCATCCTGAAAACCATCACCAATCAGTATCCCTACTTTTTGCGTTGCTGCGGAATAGGGGCTATTGACCATGCTAAGAGACGGGTAACTTGTTGTAACAGGTACATGAGATCCACTTGGCTGTTCGACACCAATATTATCAGCGACGGTAGAGGCCATTTCCTTATCAACATTGACCAGTAAATTAACGTTTTGCTGGCGGACAGATTCGTTTTTGACTCTGCCAAGTTGATAACTCAGCGCTTCGATCGTATGCTGCTTTTCGATTGGTGCCATACTGTTCCAAAAAATCCTAGGCTGTGTGAAGTAGTCTTTGAACGACTCGCTCCGGGCACGTACAGCCTGTCCTTCCACTTTTTTTGGATAATGCTCATATCCGCCTTCTTCCGGGGGTGTTGTGTTTGGCGTATTATTTGCCAACGAATTTTTATGATAGTCGACCTGGTCAACATCGATCCGGTATCTCATAGTGCCTCGTCGCGTATTATTATGATACGGGCAAATTGGTTGATTGATCGGCAAATCCTGAAAATTAGCTCCGAGACGATGGTATTGTGTACTTTGATAAGCAATTAACCTTGCCTGCAGGACAGGATCATTGGAAAAATCAATGCCAGGAACGACATTTGCCGGGTTAAATGCGACTTGTTCCAACTCCGCAAACTCGTTATCGACATTTCGATTTAATGTCATCTTACCGACAGGATGAAATGGAACAATTTCTTCCGGCCAGAATTTTGAAGGATCGAGAACATCAAAGTCGTATTTGAATTCATCCTCCATTGGGATCAGTTGAACGCCTAGTTCATACTCCGGGTATGCACCTCGGTCAATTGCTTCCCGCAGATCGCGCCGGTGGTAGTCCGGGTCGATTCCACCAATTTTTTGTGCCTCATCCATAAGCAGCGAATGGACACCAAGGAGGGGCTTCCAAGTAAATCGCACAAAGGTTGCTTTCCCTTGTTCGTTGACAAACAGATACGTATTAATCGACCATGATTCTAACATTCGATAACTTCTTGGCAGACCCCTATCAGACATAATCCACATCACCTGATGGAGTGATTCCGGATTATTGGCGACATAATCCCAAAAATTGTCGTGTGCAGCACTAGCTTGCGGCATTCCTGTGCGCGGATTAGGGAAGTATGCATGCATCATATCCGGAAACTTCATTGCATCCTGATTAATTTTTACAGGCATATCGATAGTTGTCAGATCGTAATTTCCTTCTTCTGTATAAAACTTCGTGCCCCAGCAGCGCATATCCCTTGCCGTATCCTTGGATCCTCTACTTCCTTGTACGGTAGAAAACCGGTTAAATACAGGGGTTTTTTTTCCGGCTTCTTGCAAAAACCCAGCTTTTGTATATTCTTTCATTGACTCATAGCATTCAAATTCCCCATGGGCCCCATAACCTCTTGCATGAACCACTCTTTCCGGTATCTCTTCTTTGCCAAAACGCGTCATTTTCTCGAAATATTCATAGTCCTGACGTAATGAAGGGCCCCGTTCACCGGCTTTTAATTGATCCTCATCGTTTGATATTTTTTTCCCTTGATTTGTCGTCATTGGCTTGCCTGTGTTTTGGACGCGGTACTGATTCAATTGCTCATTTTTGAGGTTTTCGTTGTTTCTCGAATTATCCATTTGGCCACCTTTCCTTTCATTAGGTCTATCTGTAATATGTGAAAAGGTTTCGAGAATATTCACCTTCACAAAATCGGAATAAGTTGACAATTATGTTTCTTTAGGGACAAAAGAAGAAAAATGGGCCGTTTTCCAACATGTACGAGATGAAATCTGAGACAGAATCAAACGTTTTGCTGAATCCGATGAATAAAATAGAGAAGCCATGAGATCGTCTCATGGCTTCTCTGTCATTCTTATGTTTAATCAGACCGCCCATTGGTACATGGAGCGGTCGCAGTTGAAAAAGATAACAGTTAGTGTGTTTTTTCTTATATTAGCAATTTACTCTCCCGGATTTGAACCCTATTTCCAGAACGTTTTTAAAATATAACACTATGAAGACAAATTCTCTTCCACATATGATGAGGGTTTTTCTGAACTTTCGAGAAAGTCCAGTAACGCTTGATGTTTCTCTTGGGCTACCTGATAACCCTGATAATATAAGGCCTCGAGCTTGTGATGGCTTTTTTCAATCCGGCTGGCTTCCAGCGGCTCCTCGGGCTGGATGATAAAAACTTCGTTGCGCGCTTCCATGGCACGTATTTTATCCATGATTTCATTGTAGCGCAGATGCCTGTTACGCAATAACTTAATAAGTTCAGGTTTTTCTTTAAACAAACGCTTATAAAACCAGTTTAATTTTGTTGGTTTTTTGACATAGTTTTTATTCCGGGTAAGTACGACGACATGCTTGCTTAATCCTTGTTCAATCAGGGGGGTGATTGGTATCGGATCAGACACTCCGCCGTCAATTAATTGTTTTCCTTTATAGGCAATGCTGGGAGCCAAAACAGGCAGTGAGCAGGAGGCTCTGATTATAGCTGACAGATCTTTCTGTTTATCAAATTGATCGTAGAAAACAGGTCTGCCGGTATTAATATCGGTTGTGCCGACAATAAATCTGGTGCTCGCCTGTGAAAAAGATTGAAATTCGAGCGGGAACGTCTGGTTAGCCAGTTTGTCAAAAATCAAATCCATGCTGAACAGTTCCTTCTTCTTCAGCAGCCGTATGATTGATATGGCGTCGCGGTTTTTACCTATGGCAGCAAGCAGGTTCGTGTTCCGGTGACGCTGTTTAGCGATATAGGAACTCCCGATCAGCGCCCCTGCTGATGCTGTGGCGACAGAAGGGAATTCAATCTGCTTATCAAGAAAATAATCCAGTACACCTACTGTAAATGCACACCGCATACCTCCGCCTTCTAACATAAGACCTGCCTCGTATTCCAAAATTCGACACTTCCTTTTTTCCATATACGAGAAATTATATCAGTCATCTGACCATCTAACAATTTATCAGTTTTGGAATCATTTACAAGCGGAAAAGATAATGAGAAAACCTGATAATTATATAGATATGAAGGAGGGCGAAAAGAAATGTATCAGTACATCTTAAACAGTACGGCACATCGTAACAGCCAGCTGCCGTGTGGTCCATGGGTCATGATGCAGCAATGGGAACAATTATTGTTTATGCACCAGCGCTTTCCGCGGCGGGTGCTTGAACATTATCTTCCTCCGGGACTTAAACTGGATACATATGACGGGGATGCTTGGATAAGTGTTATTACGTTTAGAGTAAGTCATGTACGCATTCGTGGATTTCCACCTATTCCGTTTTTGAACCGTTTTTTAGAAGTGAACGTCCGGACCTATGTGAAACGAAACGGTATGAAGGGGGTCTATTTTTTCAGTCTTGATGCAGATAAGCTGCCAGTCGTGATGGGAGCAAGGATGGCAACACTTCCATACAGCTATGCAGCTATGTCAATGAACATGCGGGATGGCATTATTTCTTTTCGCAGTGAACGTAAAGGTAAGAAGCTAGGGTCCCTAAGGGCTGCATATCAGCCGGCAGGTGAACGTTTTTATCCGGAAGGGAGGGCCTTGAAGACTGGCTGGTGGAGCGCTATTTTCTTTGGACTTATAGGAATGGCAACCTGTATAGATGTGGCATTCATCATAAAAAGTGGGAACTAAGACCAGCTGAAGCGGAGGTGGAGCAGCAGCTGCTGACCCCATTTTTGCCCGCCGGGACGATAGGTTCAAATGCCCTCGCGCATTATGCAACATCCCAGACTGCTTTGATTTGGATGATCCGGAAAGAGGGATAAGGGTTTTTTAGTAAATCTTCCCTTATCGATTGCAAGTGTATAATATTAATTATTTGAGTGGTCATTTGAATCTCATGGGTGAATAAGGTGGAAAACCGGTGATTCCTACCGCACAGATTGCTGATTTCATGCTACCCTCGCGCGAAATTCAGGGAGTGTCGCGTGATCTCATGCTACCCTCGCGCGAAATTCAGGGAGTGTCGCGCGATCTCATGCTACTCTCGCGCGAAATTCAGGGAGTGTCGCGCGATCTCATGCTACTCTCGCGCGAAATTCAGGGAGTGTCGCGCGATCTCATGCTACCCTCGCGCGAAATTCAGAACACCCGCACGACCCTATCCCGATCTTAATAGTTGTCGCTTCCAAAAAAGCTTTTAAAGGATTCGAGGGTGGCTTCCCGATTGACTGCCGCAATTGATGTGGTGATCGGGATACCTTTAGGACAAACCTGCACACAGTTTTGTGAATTGCTGCAGCCTTGCAGACCTCCTTCTTCCATAAAGCCATCAATACGCTCTTCACTATTCATTTCTCCGGTCGGGTGGGCATTTTTAAGCCGTACCTGAGGGAAGACGAACGGCCCCATGAATTCACTCTTATCATTAACATTCGGACATGCTTCCAGGCAGACACCGCATGTGAAACATTTCGAAAGTTCATAGGCCATGAGACGCTTCTTTTCATTCATCCGTGGACCGGGCCCAATGTCATATGTACCGTCAATCGGTATCCAGGCTTTTACCTGTTTCAGAGAATCAAACATGCTCTCGCGGTCAATGATCAGATCCCTTACCACTGGAAATGTGCGCATTGGCTCTATTCGAATGGGCTGTTCCAGGTCATCAATCAGCGTTGAACAAGCCTGACGGGGAACGTCGTTAATTAGCATGGAACATATGCCGCACACTTCTTCAAGGCAACTCATTTCCCACTGAATCGGAATGGTTTCTTCACCATCTTTGTTAACAGGGTTTTCCCGAATATACATGAGTGCAGAAATAATATTCATGTTAGGACTGTACGGGATTGAGAATTCTTCCTTATATGGTTCGGAGCTAGGATCTTTTTGTCGTTCTATGATTAAATGAATTGTTTTTTCTTCCGTTGTTGCAGCCAATTTGATTTCTCCTTTCTGGATCGATTTAAACTTCGGATACCAGCAGTGAATGACGAGTTGATAGTAATAGTATTGGAACACAGTGTTAAATTTATACAACGGGAATAATGTGTGATATAATAATAATAGATAAGTTTTCCGATTAAAATACTCAGCTAAAGGGTGGATACGATGAAACGTGCAGGAATAGTCGGCGGGCTTGGACCTGAATCAACAGTTGATTACTATCAATCATTCATTCAAAAGTATCAGGACCGGATGAACAGCAAACAGACATTGCCGGAATTGTATATTAACAGCATCAATATGTATCATATTTTTAAATTTATCAGCGAAGACCGGCTTAATGACCTTAGCGATTATGTGGGCGAAGCAGCGAAAAAGCTGGAAGAAACCGGAGCTGCCTTTGCTGTCGTATCGGCGAACACCCCGCATATCGTGTTTGAACAGATCCGGGAACACGTAACGATTCCAATGATCAGCATCGTGGAAGCAACGTATGATAAAGCAGACGAGCTGGGTCTGCAAAACGTTGGTCTGCTGGGGACAAAATTTACGATGGAACATGACTTTTTCAAGAAGCCATTTCAGTCAGGCGGCAAAAAAATTGTGGCGCCTTCTGAAGAAGACCAGCAATTCATTCATCAGCGGATCGTGGATGAATTGGAAAATGGTATTGTAAAAGAGGAGACGAAGCAGGCGTTTCTGCAAATCATCAACAAAATGATGAAGCAAGAACAACTGGACGGCCTGATTCTTGGCTGTACGGAACTGCCGATGATCCTGAAAGACGGGGATGTCGATATTCCGCTTTTGAACACGACAGAAATTCATGTTGATAAAATGGTGGAGCTAACGTTTTCGGATTAGTATTTGAGAAGATTGATTTTGGCAGTAGCCAAACATTTTCCGTTAGGGAAGTAGGATGAATCCAAACTCGTGCGAGCCCGTCTACAACTTGTGCGGGAAACATCCAAACTCGTGCGGGATCCGCCTCAACCCGTGCAGAAACCACACAAATTCATGCGACGGCGCCCCAGCTCCAACGAGGCAACTCCAAGCAAGGCAATACAAAAACAGAGGCTGAGACAAAAGTATTTAAGGTAAAGAAAAATGGGCTCCTAAACTAGCGGAGGAAAAATACGGAGACTCCTGGGGGAGCATAGGCCTAGATGAGACCCCGCAGTGCGAAGCACGAGGAGGCTCATCAGCCGCCCCCGGAAAGCGTAGTATTTTTCCGAAGCGGTCGTTATAAGATATACCAACATTGTATTAGAATTTTCCGACTTTCATTGGTCTTTAGTATTGCGTATTTCAGTTATGTCCCAGCCTCTGTTTTCAACCTTGCTTCAACTGTGCATCATTATTTCGAAATATAATCAGCCAGCTAACGACCGTCACAATCAGTAAGGCGCCGATGTAAAAATAAATGCCATAGCTGAACGATAGCACGATATAATGAACGAGAGCGAACAATCCTGCCATAAGACTAAGTAAGATGTTAAAAGCTGTATTCGTGTCCTGTGCTAGTTCAAATGACTGGCTAAAGGGATAGGTGCGATTATTAAGCAGCTTATACGAGATAATTGTGTGCAGCCACCCACCCAGCAGGACCGCGACCAGATCTGGTGCAATCCGTGGAGAAAAAATAAATAGAAACACCACACTCAGCACCGCGAAAACCGGCAGATAAAGTTTAACGAAAAAGGCTTTAATAGCACCGCGATGCAGTGATAAGGAGTCTGCGAGCGATACCGTGCGCAATATCCAGCTACCATTGTAGTTTTCCGAGTATTTGAGCATGTGAATGGCGGCTGGAATCATAATACTGCCTATATAGATGGTTAAATACATTTTGCTGTCACCGATATTCCCGGTCAACTCATTATTGAACGAGTTAAACAAAAAGACAAACGGAAAAAATAGTGCAAAGCCTAATGACGGATACACCTTTAATTTGAAATCCCGTTCTTTTTTCATCATGGCAGAGGCAAATTGGAAAAATACGCGTTCTTCCCGGTTGAAACAGACAAGGCGTGACCAAAGATGATCCAATTTGAATAATTTTTGCCTGCTTGTTCCGGATTCGTTCAAAAGCTTCTCCAAATTCCGCTCAAATGAAGGCATTAGCCGTGCGTATATGATAATCGAAATGATGGGAACAAATAATGCCAGCAAAGACAGAAAGATAATGCCACTGGACATATTTTGCCTCAACAGAAGCTCAAACGGCGCCCCAAACCAAATCGGCGGTATAAAAACATGCCACCAGCTGAACGTATACGATACGGTTAAATCAATCACTTCAAAGGAACGTGCAAGCAGCTGGTAACCCACAACAATACCAACTGATAACAAAATTTGGACGTAATTGATGATGTCTTTTAATAGCTCCCCGCTGAAGATTTGCAACGTGAATATGTATATAAGAGCTGTCAGTGCAATGATAAAGATCAGGTTCAGGAGAATAACGCCTATAAACAACAATGAAAAAAGAATCCCTTTTGTAAAAATCATCACGATAAATGGGGCTGCTAAAAAAGCGCCTGCCAACAAGGCGATGTACATACCGACATGCACCATTTTGGCTGCACTGATGGCTTTTTTGCTGACGGGTTTTGTGCCAATGATATTTTTGTCCCGGACATCCAGCAGAACAGAAGTGAAGTCGGAAATCATCGATGTCATCAGAAAAAACATGGTGATGCCAAACAGGAGACTCATCTGCAGCATGTAATGGTCGCCGAAAAATAAAAACGGAACACTGATGAGTCCATAAAGCGCATACAGCCATAATGATTTCAGAAATTGATTGCCTTGTTTCTTTTTCGATGAATCCATGTTGAAAATGGTAGGCACCCGACGTTGATCCATCGTCAATTTCAGCTGTAGGATCTTGCGCATATCGTCATAATCTATTCCGAGCCGCCTGAACAAAAATTGAAAACGATCGAGAAATCTTAATGAACTGAAATCATTCATGGCGCGATTCCCCGCTTACAATGCTGACGAAGTTTCCGGCGACATCATGATGTTCATCAAATCCGGTCAACTGATTGAATATTTGCTCTAGTGATCCTTCTTTACTTTGTTCCTTTAACTCGGCAAAACTGCCATCAGCCGCGACTGCCCCGTCAACCAATAAAACAATCCGGTTGCTGATTTTCTCGACAACATCCATGATATGCGAGGAGTAAAAGATCGTTTTTCCCTGTGCTGCCAGCTGAGCGAGAATTTCTTTTATAATCATCACGCTATTGGCATCAAGCCCGTTTAACGGCTCATCGAGGAAAAGCAGATCCGGGTCGTGCAGAAGGCTCGAGATGATTAAAACTTTCTGTCGCATCCCTTTGGAGAATGCGGAAAGGCGTGTGTGGAATACATGGTCCAGTTCGAATTCCTGCATTAATTGGCGTGCTTTGGTTTCTGCCACATCTTTATCAAGACCATAAAGCTCGCCAATAAAGGTGAGATATTCGCTTGCCGTAAGATTGTCGTAGATTTCCGCATTTTCCGGAACATAACCGATTCGCCGTTTATATGTATGGTCACCGGTTGCAATGTCCCGGCCGAATATTTCAACAGTGCCCTGATAATCTTCTATTAAACCGAGCATGATTTTGACTGTTGTGCTTTTGCCGGCACCATTCGGGCCGATGTAACCGATGATTTGTCCCTGATACACATCCAAATTGATGCCATTTAAGACATATTTTCCGCCCAGGCTGATAGTCAGGTCATTGAGCGACAATACTTTCTCAGTCATTTTAATTCCCCCCAATTGAACAAAACAGTATACCAATTTTAACATATAATGGTATTTTTGAGGGGGTCAGATTTAAGGAACAATCGTCCTATTGCAACGCCATATTCACAAATGGCTTAGGATAATCAAGCTCGCCTTTAATCTGTTTGATGTGAATGTTTCCTCCATGGAGCCATTTGCCAAAATCAAAAATAACCGGTCTTCGGTCAGGGCCGATTGCGAACCAGGCTTTCATTTGTTTTGGAAAATAAGCTGCCGTATGAAGCGTTCCGGCTGCTGCATCATATTTGAATGAGTAGATATCCTTATCTGAATCATTCATCAGCCTGAATGACGCGTATGGGTCAGCGGCATACTGCTGCTGCTCCTGAATCGCATTTTCCCGCCTGCGCGACTCATCCTGCCGGTAGCGGTTCTCCTCATCAAGCAGATGAAAATGGTTGGTGCAAACATTGGACTTCCGCACGGCAACCTCTCTTGGCGATGCCTCTACGACATAAGATTCACCGCTTTTATCCAACAGTACATAACTGAATGAGTGCCGATGCGGTATTTCTTTTAGCAGTGAAATGGCCTCATCCACGTCCGCGCAGGTTTCAAGGATTATCCGTCCGATCATGTTACAGATGAAACCGTCGCTTGATTGTTTGCGATGGGTGAAGTTGTATCCCATGACGAGCCCTTTCTCATTTAGACCATCAACCCGCCCGGTTATCTGCATGGTTGGTCCGATGACGGCGTACCCTTGGTCAGTTGGCTGATAAATCATATAACGCCCTTCATAGCCAATCGGATGACTGTCATAATTGCGAATCATGTAGTCAGAATCTGTGAAAATCGAACAGCCGCTCCGGTTATATTCCAGATAATAGCCGCCGAACATGCGAATGGCCTCTTCCATATTCAGCTGCAATGCATCAGTGAGTCCGCGGATTTCGCCCCAGACACCGGGGGCAAACCTAAGGATGACCTGTTTGACCTCATCGGGATTTATCAGGAAATGCCGGTCTTTTTTCGGTTCCCATTGTTTCCTGCGATTAATCAGAACAGGGGAGTCCCTGAGCTGTTCCCCTTGTATATAGCCAAAATCATAATGCGTTCCCCGATATTGTATAACGTCGCTCCAGAATTGTTTCAAAGCAGTCAGCCCTCTTTCTTTTAAACTAATGTCAGTTTAAGGGATGTGTCTGTGAAAGCAAATGAATCTGTTTCTGATCCGCATTTCTGTATAGAAAGAATTCAGTTCAGAAAAACTAAAATAACCATGCGGATAGGAAGGTTTTGAGGATATGAAAAAGGTAACAATGGTATTTTGGATCACCCTGGCACTTACACTTGCATTATCACTATTTGGGGTCATTACCCCGGACAGATTTGAAAGTATCTCGGGGTTGATTATGAGTTATATTTCTGCCCACTTCGGCTGGTTCTATTTATTAATTGTCACGTTGTTCGTGTTATTTTGTATATATTTGGTTTTTAGTCCCTATGGCAAAATCAAACTCGGAAGACCCGGCGAAGAACCGGAATTCAGCTATACATCATGGCTCGCCATGCTTTTTAGTGCTGGTATGGGGATCGGTCTTGTGTTTTACGGGGTCGCATCACCGGTTTCTCATTATATTAAAACACCCCCCACAGCTGAAGCCGGGACCAGAGAAGCACTTGAAGATGCACTGCGCGTGACGTTTTTCCACTATGGCATTCATGCATGGGCAATCTATGCAGTCATTGCGCTTGTCCTGGCGTACTTTATGTTCCGTCATGAAAAACCCGGTCTGGTAAGTGCTTCATTGGAAACGTTATTTGGCGACAAAATGAAGGGAGCATGGGGGAAGGCTGTCGATGTCATTGCTGTGTTCGCAACGATAGTCGGTGTGGCAACGACACTTGGTTTTGGAGCCACGCAAATTAATGGCGGCATCGCTTTCCTGTTTGATATTCCCATTTCGTTCTGGGTCCAGCTCATTATTATTCTGATCGTAACTGTTTTATTTATGATTTCCACCTACACCGGGCTCAGCAGAGGCATTAAGTACTTGAGCAATGCCAATATGGGTCTGGGTGCGATATTATTTTTAGCTACATTAATTCTCGGCCCCAGTTTATATATCATTAATTCATTTACGGACTCAATCGGTTCTTATCTGCAGCAGCTCCCTTCCGAAAGTTTTCGATTGGCTCCGAATGATGATGATGAACGGCAATGGGTATTGGACTGGACGGTCTTTTTCTGGGCGTGGTGGATTGCCTGGTCCCCGTTTGTCGGGATATTCATTGCCCGTGTATCAAAAGGACGTACGATCAGGGAATTTGTGGCTGGTGTTTTGATTGTGCCGTCAGTCGTCAGTTTTTTGTGGTTTTCAGCATTTGGCATATCAGGCATTGACGCACAGAATAGTGGCGCCGATATCGCCGAACTCCCAGATGAGCAGGCATTGTTCGGGATGTTTGATCAGCTGCCGTTCGGGATGATTTTATCGATTATAGGGATTCTCTTGATCAGTACTTTTTTCATTACATCAGCCGATTCGGCAACATTTGTCCTAGGTATGCAGACGACCAATGGATCCATGTCACCCCCGACAACGGTAAAATTCACGTGGGGATTTGCACAGTCGGCAATTGCAGCCGTATTACTTTACACGGGCGGTTTGCAAGCCTTGCAAAATGCGCTGATTTCTGCAGCGCTTCCATTCTCAGTTATTATGCTGCTGATGGTTGCTTCGTTTTATAAAGCGCTTAAAATTGATAAAGAGAAGAACTGGACAAAGAAAAAATGAAACGCTGAAACTGCCCTTACTGACTGGAGTCGGTGGGGCAGTTTATTTTTAGAATAACGGAAAGCGGATCGTAACTGTTTTTATCAATGTCTATTCACTTGCATTCATTAGGGTTTATTTGTACAATAATTTTAAAAGATTTTTATATTAGGTAATTTAGGAGTTAATTAAGAAGGTTGAGGTGTCGTTAAAACAACCATGCAGGAAAGTTTCCCGGCTAACCAGGAAACTTAATAGCATATATAACTTAAAGTGAAAAATTTTAATAGGGAGTGTTGTTATAATGGAAGATCTTTATCCATCACGAAAAAAGGACCAGCCGGAGATATTGGAACGGAAGGACCCTGTGATACACACGGATCGATCCAAAGATAATCAGGCCCCTATTTCAAAAGAACAGCTTGATTCCTATGAGAAAAATGGGTTTTTGCAGATCGAGAGTTTCTTCTCTGATGACGAAGTGACAGACATGCAGAAAGCCATTTTTGAATTACAGGATTCGAACAAAGATGTCACTTCCGACAAAGTGATCCGTGAGCCGGAAAGTGATGACATCCGTTCAATTTTTCACGTCCATAAAGACGACAACTATTTCAAAAATGTTGCAAATGATCAGCGGATACTCGATATCGTGAACCATCTGCTTGGAAGCGATGTCTATATACACCAGTCGCGTATTAATTATAAGCCTGGTTTCAAAGGGAAAGAATTTGAATGGCATTCAGACTTTGAAACCTGGCACGTTGAGGATGGCATGCCGCGGATGCGTGCGGTCAGTTTATCGATTGCCTTATCCGACAACTATACATTTAACGGGCCTTTGATGCTTATACCGGGGTCCCAAAACTACTATGTCAGCTGTGTAGGGGAAACACCTGATAATAATTATAAGGAATCGCTGAAAAAACAGAAATTTGGTGTACCTGATGAAGACAGCCTGCGCTGGCTTACTAAAAATGGCAGCGGGATTTCCGTGCCAACAGGAAAAGCAGGCTCGATTACACTGTTTGAATGCAATACGATGCATGGTTCAACGAGCAACATCACGCCATATCCGCGCAACAATTTGTTTATGGTGTACAACAGCGTGGAAAACCGCTTAGTTGAGCCGTACTCGGGCGGCAGAAAACGTCCGGAATATATAGCTGTACGGGAAAGCGGTATTCCAGCTATGAGCTGATTTAATTAGTCTATCGCCGGGAAACTTTCCTGATTTAATCTTGGCGTTAAAACGACCGTCTCAAAAGGGGGAACTTTTGGGGCGGTTGTTTTTTGTTTGGTGTATAGGTCGGCGAATATCGGCAGAAACGGTTCAGATATCAGCAGAAGAGGGGGAGGTATCGACAGAAAAGGATGGAAATCATCAGAAGAGGGGAGATATCGACAGAAGAGAGTGGAAATCAGCAGAGGAGGGGGAGGTATCGACAGAAGAGGATGGAAATCAGCAGAGGAGGGGAGATATCGACAGAAGAGAGTGGAAATCAGCAGAAGAGCAAGAAAAGAAGACCATCAGATTAAAACCACAGTCAATAGCCCATAAAAAACAGCCCGCAGAATGAGAATTCCGCAGGCTATACGGTTATGTTGTCTGATCATACTGGTTCACATCAAACAGATCGATCAATTCGATATCCGGGTGATTATCTTTGAACCAGTTCAGCGAAAAGTCATTTTTGAACAGGACAACGTAATTGTCGGAGCGGTCCCGGACAAGCATATTCCGCTCATCGTACATCGATGGATCCACCTGGTCAGACTTCAGCCACCGTGGTACCCGTTCGCCAATTGGCTCGAGCATGACTTCTACATTATACTCATTCCGCATGCGGTATTGGAAGACCTCATATTGCAGCTCACCGACCGCACCCAGAATGTATGATTCGGAACGGTAATGTTTATACAATTGAATGGCGCCTTCCTGGACGAGCTGTTCGATGCCTTTTTTAAACTGCTTGGCCTTCATGACGTTTTTGGCTGTGACGCGCTTAAATTGCTCCGGCGGGAATTGCGGAAGCTCCTGATATTCGAATAGGTCTTTTCCTTCCAACAATGTGTCACCGATTTGATAAGCGTTCGGGTCGTAAACACCGATGATATCACCGGCATACGCTTCCTGAACCGTGTCACGGTCAGAAGCGACAAACTGCTGCGATTGTGCTAGTTTGATTGGCTTTCCGGTACGTGCCAGTTTCACACTCATGCCGCGTTTGAATTTCCCGGAACAAACTCTCAGGAAAGCGACTCTGTCTCGATGATTAGGGTTCATGTTAGCCTGGATTTTGAAAATAAAACCGGAAAAATCCGGGTTATCCGGTGAAATGACACCTTCCGTTGATTTGCGCGGTGCGGGTTCCGGAGCCATCGAAATAAACGTGTCAAAAAAGGTTTGTACGCCAAACGGAGCCAGTGCACTTCCGAAAAAGACCGGTGTCTGCTCGCCGGAAAGGATTGCCTCGAGTGAGAATTCATCACCAGCTTCCTCAACCAGTGAGAGTTCATCCTTGGCCGCCTCGTAAGTTGCGTTGGACACGAGTTCGTCATGCTCCGGTTTATCGAGATCTTCGTAGGGAATATAAGTTTCTTCTTCATTCCCGTTATACTGAATAAACTGATTCCCGTGCCGGTCAAATGTGCCGAGAAATCGTTTGCCCATGCCGGCCGGCCAGGTCATCGGATATGTTTCAATATCAAGTACTTCTTCGATTTCTTCCAGCAATTCGAGCGGCTCGCGTCCTTCACGGTCAAGTTTATTGATAAATGTAAAAATAGGGATGCCGCGCATTTTACATACTTTAAACAATTTGATTGTCTGTGCTTCAATCCCTTTTGTTGCATCAATGATCATGACAACACTGTCCACCGCCGTTAATGTCCGGTACGTATCCTCACTGAAATCCTCGTGTCCGGGGGTATCCAGAATATTGACCTGATAGCCGTTATATGGAAAATTCATCACACTGGACGTCACCGAAATGCCGCGCTGTTTTTCAATTTCCATCCAGTCTGATGTGGCGAATTTGCCCGACTTTTTCCCTTTCACGGTACCGGCTGAGCGAATCAAATTGCCGAACAACAGCAGTTTCTCGGTCATTGTAGTCTTCCCGGCGTCCGGGTGCGAAATGATTGCAAATGTTCGCCGCTTTTTCACTTCATCATGTACTTCCATAAAAATCCCTTCCATTTTAGATTTTATTTTTGTATTCTGACTTCGATGGGGGATTTTAATTTACATCGGAAAGATTCTCCTTTATTTTGTTTAAAAAGTCGTCGTTTGATACGTACAAACGATAGCATGTCGGAGGTGTTTAGTCAATCTGTTCCAGGATATGCATGCGGAATAAAATGAGGAATTAAAGAGGCGTTAAGTGCTCAAATACTTGCCTTTTTAAAAAACATTCATATATCCTTGCCCTTATAGGTATTAAAATTTGAGGAGGTAATCTTATGAAACAAATAACAACCAAACAATTGGCGGAAAAAATTAAAGATAATGAGAACGTGAACGTGATTGATGTCCGGGAAGATGAGGAAGTGGCACAAGGAAAAATTCCAGGTGCAAAGCATATTCCATTAGGAGAAGTTCCTGAGCGTCTTGATGAAATAGACAAAAACAAACACTACTATATGGTATGCCGTTCCGGTGGCAGAAGCGGCAGGGCGAGTGAATTTCTGGATGCTCAAGGCTATGATATCACCAATGTGGATGGCGGCATGCTTCAATGGGATGAGGATGTTGAAAAATAACGCCTGCTGATAGAAAAGCTTCCTTATCACAGGTGGTAAGTGATGACACTATGCGATTAGAGCGAAAAAGTATAAGAAACTTCAATCAGTGGGAGCGTTTTGGCCCCGCTGATTGTTAGTTGAACAGAATCGGGCATTAATTGGCAGTTGGCCTTTTTGGTTTACCGCATCGTCTTTGAGTAGGAATACTACTGCCAGTTATGCGGGATAGATTTATTTAAAAACACCGGCGCTATTGTACGCCGGTGTTTTACTTATAGAGTAGAAAAAGATCACGATAAAGCACAATGACAATCTTCCGGCTCGTGCGAGAACCAGGTTGACTTGTGCAAGAGGTACTCGAACCTATGCGGGAACAGTACCAACCTGTGCGAGGTGCTGTTGAACTTGTGTCGGAACAGCGTGAATTTGTGCGAAAGGCGCCCGAACTTGTGCGGCAGCATCCCCAACTTGTGTGAGAGACGCTTGAACTTGTGCAGGAACAGCCCCAACTCGTGCGAGAGACACTTGAAACTCGTGCAGGAACAGTGAAATTGTACCCATCAAAGTAGACATCTTGAAAATCATGCAAGAAGAATCGAACTCTCACAAAATATTATCAGTAGACTTTAATAATTTGCAGGATTATAATGTTTACATATTACCCTAAGGGGGTATATGTATAAATGAATCATAAAAATTCCGCCATGTAGAAAACTATTAAAGTAAGTGGCTTGAGAAAGGAGGACCATATAATGAGTAACAATCATAAGAAACATAATAGTAGTCATGCTGAACATCAGCATGATCACCAGCATAGGGAAGAGGAACATCAACATGACCAAAACCATAAGAGCACTCACGAGCATCATCACCATCATGATGGCGCACACCATGATCATAGCAGCCATGACGACCACCAGGGGCACGATCATCATGGGCACGGCCATCATGATCATGGCGATATGGTCAGTGATTTCAAAAAACGATTTTATATTTCTTTAGCTACTACCATACCAATATTAATTCTGTCACCGATGATTCAGAATTTTATTGGTGTCGATTGGCGTTTTCCATTTGATCAGTATATCCTGTTCGCGCTTGCGACATTTGTATTCTTTTACGGCGGGTGGCCGTTCATTACTGGCGGTGTAAGTGAGCTTAAAGATAAAAACCCAGGTATGATGACACTGATCGGACTGGCCATTCTTGTCGCATATGGATACAGCTCACTGACTGTTTTCGGCTGGGAAGGCAAAGATTTCTTCTGGGAACTGGCCACATTGATTGATATCATGCTGCTTGGTCACTGGATTGAGATGCGGTCGGTCATGGGTGCATCCAATGCCCTGGAAGAACTGGTCAAACTTATGCCGAATGAAGCACATAAGCTCGATGAGAATGACAATGTGACAGATGTGCCTACCTCTGAGTTGAAACATGATGATAAGGTGCTTATAAAACCTGGCGAAAAAATACCAGTCGACGGGACGATTTTTGAAGGCAATTCAGCGATTGATGAGTCGATGCTGACTGGTGAGTCGGTTCCAATCGAGAAAGAAAAGGGCGATGAAGTGATTGGCGGATCGGTTAACAAGGAAGGCTCAATTAAAGTTACCGTTGAAAAAACCGGCGAAGATTCGTACCTTTCCCAGGTCATTACCTTAGTCCGGGAAGCACAGGAATCAAAGTCAAAGACACAGGATTTGACAAACCGTGCGGCCAAATGGCTGTTTTACATCGCCCTTGCATCAGGGTTTATCACATTATTCATTTGGCTGTTATTAGGCTATCAGTTCGATGCTGCTTTGGAGCGGATGGTCACGGTTATGGTTATCACCTGTCCGCACGCACTTGGGCTAGCAGCGCCGCTCGTTATTGCCGTTTCAACATCGATTTCGGCTAAACAGGGACTTCTGATCCGCAATCGTGCCAATTTTGAAGGCGCACGCAATTTAAATGCGGTTGTGTTTGATAAGACCGGTACGCTGACAAAAGGCGAATTCGGCGTCACCAATATCGTGCCTCAGGAAGGATACGAAGAAAATGATATTCTGACATGGGCGGCAAGTCTTGAGCAGAATTCGGAACATCCGATTGCGGCCGGCATTGTCAATTCTGCTAAGGACAAAGATCTTCAACTGAAAAAAATAGAGGAATTTGAATCGATTACAGGAAAAGGCATTGAAGGCAAAATCGAGGGCAGGAAAGTCAATGTTGTTAGTCCCGGTTATGTCGCTGATAACACTATGGATTATGACCAGGATCAGTTTGAACATTTATCTGAAGAGGGCAAAACCGTCGTCTTTTTGCTGCTGGATGATGAACTGGCTGGCATGATCGCTTTGGCGGATATGGTTCGCGAAACGGCCAAAGAGGCTGTCGCATCATTAAAAGAAGAAGGAATACACACTATTATGTTGACCGGCGATAATCAAAAGGTCGCTGACTGGGTAGCAAAACAAATCGGGATTGATGAGGTCTACGCAGAAGTGCTTCCTGATGATAAAGCGAACCAGGTGAAGAAGATTAAACAAAAAGGCTGGGAAGTCGCTATGACGGGTGATGGCGTTAACGACGCACCGGCACTGGCTACAGCCGACTTGGGCATTGCCATCGGGGCTGGTACAGATGTTGCGATGGAATCAGCCGATGTTGTTCTCGTTAAAAGCAACCCAAAAGATGTGGTATCACTGATGAATCTTTCCGGCAAAACATACCGAAAAATGGTCCAGAACCTGTGGTGTGCAGCAGGCTATAATATTGTCGCCATACCGCTGGCGGCAGGGGTGCTGGCACCGATTGGCCTTATTCTCAGTCCGGCAGTCGGTGCAGTACTGATGAGCCTGAGTACGATTATTGTGGCGATCAACGCCAAGCTGTTAAAGGCGTAATATTTTAAAAAGGAAATCGGTCTTGCTGCCGGTTTCCTTTTTATTATCCGACATTATTTTGTGTTTTTACGTTGACAAATATACGAAAGGGGGGTATCCTATAATTAGAAAATGAAAGGAGTGAGGCAGATGGGCGAACATTTGCGTGATCACCCGGTAACGCCCCGGTCCGACTCTGAAAAACAGGCGGTTGTGAACCGCCTGAAGCGGATTGAGGGACAGGTACGGGGTATCCAGAAAATGGTTGAAGAAGATCGTTATTGCGTTGATATATTAGTGCAGATCAGTGCGATCAACGCTGCGTTGAAAAAAACAGGCTTCTCCATCGCGGAACGGCATACGAAGCATTGTGTCAGCGATGCAGTGCAATCCGGTGAAGGGGATGAAGCAATTGAGGAATTAATGGAGGTTATGAAGCAGTTTTCCAAGTAGGGGGGATAAAAAATGAGCGAATCAGAACATACAACGCTTGGTGTAACAGGGATGACCTGTGCTGCCTGCTCCAACCGTATTGAAAAAGTACTCAATAAAATGGATGGTGTCGAAGCGAAAGTCAATTTAACAACAGAAAAAGCCTCTGTAGACTACAATCCTTCTTCGGCATCTATTGATGATATAAGTGCTAAAATCGAAAAACTGGGTTATGGCGTTCAAACCGAAAAAGCAGAATTTGACGTTTATGGGATGACGTGTGCTGCTTGTTCCAACCGTATTGAGAAGGTGCTTAATAAACAAAGCGGTGTCAAGCTTGCCAATGTTAATTTGGCAACGGAAAGTGCAGCTGTTGAATACAACCCGGGTCTGATGGAAGCAGACGATATTATTGGACGGATCCGGAAACTTGGCTATGATGCCGATGTAAAAGCCGATCAGGAAGATAAGCAGTCACAGAAGGAAAAGCAGATTCAGCGGATGAAAATGAAGCTAATCACGTCCGCTGTACTGTCGGTACCGCTTCTGATGACAATGCTTGTACACCTGTTTGGCATGAGTGTACCGGATATCCTGATGAATCCGTGGTTCCAATTTGCCCTGGCAACCCCGGTGCAATTCATTATTGGCTGGCAGTTTTACGTAGGCGCTTATAAAAACCTCCGCAATGGCGGGGCCAACATGGATGTGCTTGTCGCATTAGGTACGAGTGCCGCGTATTTTTACAGCCTGTACGAAGCCGCGAAAACAATCGGGAACCCGGCGTATATGCCGCATCTCTATTTTGAAACAAGTGCCATTTTAATCACGCTCATTCTTTTCGGTAAATATCTGGAGACGAACGCGAAAAGTAAAACAACCGTTGCCCTGTCGAAGCTTTTGGATCTGCAGGCCAAACAGGCGCGTGTCATTCGCAATGATGCGGAAGTGATGATTCCGGTTGAGGATGTGGCAGTCGGTGACAGACTTATGGTCAAACCAGGCGAAAAATTCCCGGTTGACGGGATCGTTATGAAAGGCAAAACGTCAGTTGACGAATCGATGATCACCGGTGAATCGATCCCGGTTGAAAAAGAACTTCAATCAAATGTCATCGGGTCGACCATCAATAAAAACGGAACAGTCGAAATGGAAGCAACGAAAGTCGGCAAGGATACAGCACTCGCATCGATTGTAAAAGTGGTGGAGGATGCGCAGGGGTCCAAAGCACCGATCCAGCGGCTGGCAGACGTTATTTCCGGCTATTTCGTTCCGATCGTCGTGGGGATTGCTCTTTTGACATTTGTTATCTGGATTGTATTTATACAGCCGGGCGCATTTGAACCGGCGCTGGTTGCCTCAATCGCCGTGCTCGTCATTGCCTGTCCGTGTGCCTTGGGGCTGGCAACCCCGACATCGATTATGGTCGGTACTGGCAAATCTGCTGAAACCGGTATTTTGTTTAAAGGCGGCGAACACCTAGAACGGACTCATCAGCTGGATGCGGTGATCTTGGATAAAACTGGTACCATTACAAAAGGTAAACCTGAAGTCACGGATTTCACCGGCGATCAAGAAACGTTGAAGTTGCTGGCCAGTGCAGAAAAAGGCTCTGAACACCCGCTGGCGGAAGCGATTGTCGCATATGCAACTGAGCGTCATGTCGATTTGGCTGATGCCGATGCGTTTGAAGCTGTGCCAGGCCGGGGCATCAAAGGAGTTGTTTCCGGTAAGGACGTACGCGTAGGAACGCGCGAATTGATGGCTGAAAAAAACGTCACAATCGAAGGTGCGGACCATGACATGGCCGGCTATGAAACGGATGGTAAAACCGCGATGCTGATTGCTGTAAATGGTGAGTACCGCGGGATTGTTTCGGTAGCTGATACGATTAAGGATACAGCTGTTGAGGCAATCAATCAGCTGCACGAACAGGGGCTTGAAACCATCATGCTAACCGGTGATAACGAACGCACTGCACAGGCGATTGCCAGGCAGGTTGGCATCGATCAGGTTATTGCACAAGTTTTACCAGAGGTAAAAGCGGATAAAGTAAAAGAGATACAGCTTCAAGGAAAAAAGGTCGCTATGGTCGGTGACGGCATCAATGATGCGCCGGCACTAGCCGTTGCAGACATCGGGATTGCCATCGGTACGGGCACTGAAGTTGCTATTGAAGCAGCAGATGTGACGATCCTCGGCGGTGAATTGCTGCTGATACCAAAAGCGATTGGCATCAGTAAAGCCACAATCAGAAATATCCGGCAGAATTTGTTCTGGGCGTTCGCCTATAACAGTGCCGGTGTCCCAATCGCAGCTGCCGGATTGCTGGCGCCATGGATTGCCGGCGGAGCCATGGCACTAAGTTCCGTAAGCGTTGTATCCAACTCACTTCGCTTAAAGCGAGCTAAGATATAGAGCGCTACTGTGGAGCGGTTTCCTCCACAGTAGGTTGAGAAACCTTTAACAAATATTTTTTAAAAGGAGAGATGTCATTATGCAAACGACACTGGATGTAAAAGGAATGACATGCGGTCATTGCGAGAGTGCTGTTAAAGGCGCACTAGAAGGAATAGAAGGGGTACAAGGCGTTGAAGTAAGCCTTGACACTGGCAAAGTTAATGTCATATATGATGAAGCAATCGCAAACATTGAATCAATGCGTGCGGCAGTGGAAGAGCAAGGCTACGATGTTGTTGTTTAAGACAACTCTCTAATAGTAGTTGTTCAAAAATAAATAAGAGGTTGGGACATAACTAATGATACTTTTGTCTCGACCTCTTTTTTGAAAAATAGGTAAAAAATCTTGGCCCTGCCACAGTGTGTTCACTGTGGTATCTTTATAGGATGAGAAACCATCATGGAATGCATTTATGTAAGACAAGAAGGTAAATGATTACCTTCTCATGCCTCTCTCTTTTAGTCTTACCGGTGCAGAATCGTTTTTTTCTTTAATATAATGTTCATTATCCTTCGTTAAATCGTCTAATTTCCGGACAGCTTTTTCAAACTCTTGTCTCGTAAGTTGATTTGTAGCCATTAACGAACATAGCATAGCATATGCCATGGGTGTCGTATCAATGAGGATACTTACATCAACATCCGAATTACCACTGTCCCGGACGATCGATTCAACTGATTTCTTAACTTCAGCCTGTTTCCTGTCTTCTAATGGGAACACATTGTCTAGGTTTTCCATGGTTGCTCCTTTCTTGTTTGAAATATCTTATCAAAGTGGGATAGTTCTATCCCACTTTGATAATTAAACTATACTAATAGCACTTCTTTTTTCTGCGCTTTTTCTGCCTGTCTTGGTTGTCTCTATCATCCTGTACGCCACCCACTTCGTTATTATCATCTTCAACGTCTTCACTGAAGTCGGCTTCGGAATCGGCGTCAACCCTAATATCTGTATAAGAGTTCCCGCTGTTTTCGACTCTTGCGATATTGATATTACGGTGTTTGTTTTTTAGATCGTTTTCGTTATCATTGTCATTTTCATTGTCTAGTTTTATATCGCCGTCGAAATCAACTTTTGACTTCGAATTGGCATCAGTCTTTGCTTTGGCCTTTGAGAAACTAACCTCTTGATTTCCGTTTTTATCAAACTTTTTCCACATGTTCATTTCCTCCTTTTTTGGATTTAATAACACTGTATGTCGAGGGTGTTTTAAGAGGAAAGGCTGTTCACGTAGTCAATTGATTGTTTCTATGAGGATGGTATTAACCATAATGGCGTCAGTCATTTATGTAAATGAACAGGTAAACACTGCTTACTTACTAAAAACTACCGGCGTTTCACTGTATACATAATTTACATGGCGGTTGGGAAGATATAAAAGGTACATGACCGCTATAACGCAATAAGCTAGAGCCATCGTGGAAACCCTGAAGACCGATTGGGGACAGCCATCATCAAAATAGACAGTCGAAGGAGGCGAACTAAATGGATGATTCAAAAAATCAAAGTTCAGAAAAAGACAAGAAAATCGAGTCACAAATCTATGAGCACCAGAAGCACTTAAAACTGAACGCCGCTGAAATGGATGATTTGTGGAGTAACTATATGGGCGATTCGATGTTTTCCTGTGTATTCGAGCATTTATTGGAAGTGGTTAAAGATGAGGAGATAAAAGATCTTCTGTTGTTTAATCAAAGTTTATCGAAGCGGCATATAAATACGATCTCCGAATTGTTTGTTAAAGAAGGTATTCCCGTACCGGCCGCGTTTGGTTCATCAGATGTTTTTAAGGGAGCACCACGTCTATTTGAAGATGTTCTTATGGTATTTTATGTCCAGCAAATGGCGATTGGCGCGTTTGGTCAATATACAAGAGCGTTATCAACCGCTATTCGGCAGGATGTGATCAACTTTTACCAGCAAGGCATTCGGGAGTTAAATGAAGTTTATGAACGGTCGACACACCTGCTTATCGAAAAGGGTGTGATTATGAAAACACCTAATATTCCTTATCCGAAACGAGTAGAGTTCGTTGACAGTAGGTATTTCAACAGTTTCTTTACCGTTAAAACACGCCCATTAGCAGGACTCGAAATTAAATATTTAAACTTAAATATTGCTACAAATACTTTGGGGAAAGCCTTAATGATGGGTTTTGCTCAAACCGCATCCTCTCAGAAATTAAGAAATTACTTCAAAAACGGCTGGCAGCTTTCAGATAAACAGATTAAACAGTATGGTGGAATTTTGGCAAACGATAATATTTCATCGCCAGCACTTATGGATCCGCACGTCACTGACTCGAAAGTTCCTGCGTTCAGTGACAAACTGATGCTATATCACGTTGCAATAGCCAATCAGCTTGGAATGGAGAATATCGGTATATCGATGTCCAGAACGTTCAGGCACGATATCTTTGCTAAATATGCCAAGTTTTTTGGTGAAATCGGTTTATATTCCAACCAGGGGCAGAAAATGATGATCAGTAATGGTTGGCTTGAGCAACCCCTATTGGCTCCAGACCGCAAAAAAGCTGTCAGGAATCCCCTTTAGTAGTCCCGCATTTTATTTCCGTTCACGTTCAAGTGGCCACATTCCTTGGTTTATCACTATTCAGCGCATAAATCGTAAACAATACAGCAAAACTATACTGGATAAATTAACTTGGCGGTTGCCTGAAGTTTTTTCAGGTTTCACCGATAATGGGAGGATCACATATGGCTAAAAATCGACAGAACGAACCAGCCAATCAGCCTAACCAGCAAAACAAGAAAAGCAAACAGCTGGATCAGTACCGTAAAGACCACAAAGATTCCACACTTACAACGAATCAGGGGATGCCCGTTTCAAACACAGCTGATTCATTGAAAGCCGGCGAACGCGGTCCCACCTTGATGGAAGATTTCCATTTCAGGGAAAAGATGATGCATTTTGACAATGAACGGATTCCTGAACGGGTTGTGCATGCGCGCGGGTTCGGTGTGCATGGTTATTTTCAGGTATATGAACCGCTGACTGAATTGACAAGTGCCAAATTTCTGCAGGATCCATCCGTGAAAACACCCGTATTTGTCCGCTTTTCGACGGTCGTTGGTCAAAAAGGTTCTGATGATACTGTTCGTGACGTTCGCGGGTTTGCGACCAAGTTTTATACCGACGATGGCAACTATGATCTGGTAGCGAACAATATGCCGGTTTTCTTTTTTCATGATGCGATGAAATTTCCGGATTTTGTGCACTCGATCAAACCAGAACCGCATAATGAAATGCCACAAGCAACTGCAGCACATGATACATTATGGGATTTTGTCGTGAATAATACGGAATCAGCCCATATGATGCTGTGGCTCATGTCAGACAGGGCTATTCCACGAAGCTTCCGGATGATGGAAGGCTTCGGCGTTAATACGTTCCGGTTTGTGAATGCTGAGGGCAAGGGACGTTTTGTCAAATTTCACTGGAAGCCTCTGCTTGGCGCACATTCGCTGGTCTGGGATGAGGCCGAAAAATTGAGAGGGGCAGATCCGGATTTTCTGCGCCGGGATTTGTGGGAGGCGATTAACCAGGGAGAATATCCAGAATTTGAACTGGGTGTGCAGATCCTTGAGGAAGAAGATGAATTTGCTTTTGACTTTGATATTCTCGATCCAACCAAGTTTTGGCCGGAAGAACAGGTTCCAGTGAAGATAATCGGCAAGATGACGCTGGATCAGAATCAGGATAACTTTTTTGCAGAGACAGAACAGGCAGCATTTCATCCGGGGCATGTCGTTCCGGGTATTGATTTTAGCAATGACCCAATGCTGCAGGGCCGACTGTTCTCTTATTTGGATACACAGCTGCTCCGTTTGGGTGGACCGAATTTTGCTGAGATTCCAATCAACCGTCCTATTGTTCCAGTTAAAAATAACCAGCGTGAAGGTTTTCATCGGATGTCGATTGATAAAGGCGCTGTCAGCTATTCAGCCAATTCGATGCGGGGAAATTCACCTGCTCCAGATCCCGAAAATGGTTATAAGCATCATGCTGAAAAAGTTGAAGGACGAAAAACCCGTAAGCGCAGTGACAGCTTTAACGATCATTATCGTCAGGCAACCCTTTTTTGGAACAGTATGTCACAGCCGGAAAAACAGCACATTATCAAAGCTTTTCACTTTGAAGTTGGAAAAGTGAAGGATAAGACTATCAGACAGCGTGTTGTTGATATGTTCAATCATGTGGACGGGCAGTTGGCAGCACAAATCGCTACGGGAGTCGGGGTTAACCCGCCTGAAAGTCCCGGCGGCAGTGGTGAAACAGCTGCTTCACCGGCCGTCAGTCAGGAGAACACCGTGAAAGCTGCTACTACTCGCAAGCTCGCTATACTGATCGAAAATGGATTTAATATGGATGACGTCGTCCAGGTTACGACACAACTTGGCAGTGCCGGGTTGCATGCGGATATTATCAGTAAAAATCAGGGCATGATTACGTCTGCTGACGGACAACAGATTGAAGCAAATAAAAGTTATGCTATCAGCAGTTCCGTTATGTATGATGCGCTCTACATCCCGGGCGGTAAACAGTCAACCGACCAGCTCATGAAGCACTTCGATGCGAAAAGTTTCGTGAACGATGCTTTCGTTCATGCGAAGACGATTGGTGCGGCGGGTTCAGGTATTGATCTGCTTATGGCGGCTGATATTAGGCAAATCATGCTGGCGGATACAAATACAACGAATCAGGTTGTGACGGACTTGGGAGTCGTTACGATACATGATACGAATGAACTGACCGCATTCACACAGGAGATGATCGATAACATTGCCCAGCACCGTCATTGGGCCAGGGAAAATAAAGATGGGAAGATGAGTGGTTAATAAATTTCGTGTAACTGGCAGTAAGACCCCTGCTTCGGGCTTGAGAGGATTGAGTTTTACGTTATGCGTCCTTTGATATGAGATTAAAGGGCGCATTGTGTTTAATCTATTGGGCATTCTATATTCAGGGCACTATTTTATCATTCAGGTGAATTGACATGCACATATTAATTATCTTTTTGGTCGTTATAGCCGCGTGGCGCTGTGGAGACTGGTCCCGCTTTTATCAATTTCATGCAACAATGCTCTACATTACAGCTATGAATTTATTGTATTTCTTTTTTACGACTGATTATCCCATTTGGAGCTTTCATTCAGATTTTGGTGTACCGGAGCACGTTTTGGATCTCTTACATGCATTTATTGTTCTTCCATTGACCGTTATGATTTTCCTGTCAAAATTTCCAGATGGACGCATTCATAAAGTATTGTATATCGGAAAATGGGTATTATTGTATATCATATTTGAATGGGCCGGGCAGCATCTGGGGGCAATTGAATACGCAAATGGCTGGTCGATTGGCTGGTCATTCTTGTTTGTCCTTGTCATGTTTCCGATTCTAAGATTGCATTACGCCCGCCCGTTAGCTGCATATGGCCTGTCCATTATCATCATTGCCGCCCTGCTAAGTCTTTTTGACGTGCCATGGATTCATTGAAGTTATCGACTATTACGGGAGCTGTTAGCATGGAAATCATCTTACTGTGGCTCTTTCTTATTTTAGGCATAATCCTTTTAACCGTATCACTAAAAAAACAACCGCTTAAAGACTGGCTGTTATGTCTATTAGCTGCAGCATATTTTGCCAGCCCTCTTGGTGACCTGGTGGTAAAATATGAATTTCTGTCTTATCCTGTTCAATTGTTTCCTCAATTCCAGTCGAGTATCCTTTATGAATATTTGCTGCTTCCACTCATGTGTCTATTCTACTTCCAATCCACTTATCATAAAGGTATATTCAGCTGTATATGGCAGGCTTTCCTTTATAGTGCCGTCCTGACAACATTTGAAGTACTGCTTGAAATCAAAACAGCCCTTATTGATTACATTCACTGGGGCTGGTTTAGTTCATTCATTACTCAATTTTTATTTTTATTATTTATACGCTGGCTGATGTGGCTCGTAAATGTTGTTGTGAAAAAGAGAGAAAAAACCGTAGACCGCCGATAGATCACGACTTACATTAGTATAAACGTTTACATCATCAAAAACTGTCAACCCTATTAACAATGGGGTGGTTGTTTGAAGTCGATGTATTTATATTTAGGTCTCTTTGCAGCTATTTTTGCAGTGGGCATTGTGTTGGGCTTGATATTATTTATAGCTGCTGATGAAAATAAAACAGCCGAAGAAAATATTGAGACAAGGGGTCTGCATCAGCAGGAGGCGGGACAAGTGCTGGAGGAGACTGTCGAAGTTGTATCATCGGATGATGGCAGTGCGCAGATTTATCGGAACGCTGAAGCAGGACTTCCGGGTTCTGTACATATCATGAAAAATTGAGGGTAGACTAAATGTGCAGATATATTCATAATTCATGCGACGGAGGCGACTCACATGACACAACAAAACTTACACCAGCAGCTGCAGCAGGCAAGCCGGCAAATCCATGAGGCACAGGAATCAGCAAGGCAGGCGCAGGGTTCAGACGAACGTCTCCTTGACCAGGCAGAACAGCAGTTGCAGCAAGCCGAGCAGCAATTAGAAGCGGCTAAACAAGCTGGAACTGAAGCGACAGAGAACCCGCAATTTCAGCAGGCATATGAACAACTGCATGATACCCGCCAGCAACTGCAGGAAGCACAGCAAAATAATCATGATGTACTATGAAATCGAGTAGGAGATTAATCAAACAATGGTTAGTCTCCTACTCGATTTTTATGAACAAAAATGTATGAGTTCACGAAAAACACGATGGGGGTTCAAACATTAAATAATGAAGGTATATTTGGTTACACTGCTTTCTCAGTTTAAGAGTTTCCAGTCATCAGCACATACAATTTATCTGTTATATAAGTAAGATACAACAACGACGGATGTCGTCCCAACAGATTCGAGGTTTTTTTATGTGACTAATCAGAGAATAGCACCGGGAACTACTCTGACGATTGACGCAGCCAGCTTTTTTGCTGATGATGGAACAGCTGTAACAGCACTCCCTGAGCTTGAGGCAAATAATAGTTATTATAATGTATATGTAAATGGTGTTCTCCAGATGCAAGGACTTACCACTTATACTCCTGGGGCATCTGGAACGGGAGCATTAGTGATAAATGTTCCAGCTGATAGCGGTGCACTTCCCAGAAATTCACCGGTAGTGTTGGAAATAATAAATTATTATCCGGAAACGGCAGTAACAGTAACGTCTTAGTAGTTCATTCACGGAATGTTATCTAGGCTTACAGGCGAGCATGACACCCACTTCAATATTTCCAGGACCGGGAATATAAGTGGGTAATCAGCTAACCGTATGTGCGTCAAGCTGGTTTCATCAGTACCCCTGTGACCGCCACTGACGATTCATCACACCTCGTCTTGCAAACAGAACAAGGAAGGTTGCGGTAAGTCCTTCTGCAGCAGGCAACGCCAACCAGACACCAGTCGTGTCGAATAAGAGCGGCAGAATAATCAACGCAGCAACCAGCAAAATGAAACCGCGAAACAGTGTGATACCGATTGATGGTACAACATAAGCAATCGATTGATAATATGTCATGTAGATAAAGTTGATCCCCATGAACAAATAGCCTGTGAAGAATAGTGTAATCCCTTTTATGGCTAGCTGGCGTATGGCTTCTGTTTCCACTCCGAAAATTGAAACAAGACCGCCGGCACCGAACCAACCGATTGCAAGAAAACTGATACCGAGAACAAGCCCAGTGATTTCAGCAACTTTTACCGTATTTTTGATTGATTCATACTTCTTTGCACCATAATAAAAACTGATCATTGGCTGAATGGACGTTCCTATCCCGATAAAGGCCAGAAATACGAAGGTATGCAGATAGTTGATGACCGAGAATGCTGCAAGTCCGGTTGTGCCTGCATAATAAGACAATGCAATATTATATCCAATCACAAAAAGTCCTGTTCCAGCTTCAGAAAGGAAGTTAGGGAAGCCCAATTTGCTGACCATAAGCATATCGTCTTTTTTCCATTTTGTGAGGATGAATTTTAACCCGGCATCCTTTTTGAAAAAATGAATGGTATAAATCAGCAAACCGGCTGCTGTTGCGATAACTGACGCGAGTGCAGCCCCCGCCACTTCCATTCCCAATATAAAGATCATCCAGTAGTTCAAGATAATATTGAGTAAAGCAGATACAATAAGACCTGCCATCGCCAGCTGCGGCCCGCCATCATTGCGAACAAAAATACTGAGCGTGTTTTCCCAAGCTATGACGGGAGCCCATAGAAAGATGATTTGCATATAGTCCATTGCATAGCTTAATGTGTCCGCGTTCGCCCCAAATAGTCGGGCGAGCGGCTCGGAAGCAATATAACCGGTCAGGCCGATAATCATTATCACAATCGTCACAAGCAGCATGGAAAGCGTAAAAACCCGCTGCGCGCGGTCAGTATCCCGTTCACCGGTTGCGATTGAATAAAGTGTTCCGCCACCGATACCGATCAGGAGTGAAATGGAGATGATGATCGACCAGACTGGTACGGCAATATTGACACTTGCCAGCGCCACCGAACCAATGCCATTACCGACAAAGATGCCGTCAATCACAATATTCGCTGACATCAGCATCATGCCGACAAGGGTTGGAAGCAAATAGTGGAAGAAGCTTTTTGTCACACTTTGGGTTAAGAGTTTTTGCTCTGCTAGGCTCATTATGTTTCTCCTGACTTTTGCACTTTCCCTTTATTTTATAGCGTTGTTAATCGGAAATCCATTATAGAGGTATGCGACATTCTAAATGTGTTAAACAACAGATTTATATGTTTGTATTATTTTGTGCAAAATGGGAAAATACGAAGGGGAGATGATAACATGCAAAAGAATAAACAAAACTGGCCCGAAAAATATGCTATTGATAAATTAGTCACCATCCAGAAGGATATACAAAAAATCATTAGCGGTGAAAAAACGTCTGTACGGCGTAATGACCGGTATGCAGATCCAGGCGACAAATTTGAGCTTAACGGACACACGGTTATAGTTGAGGATGTATACCCTCAAAAACTTGGAGAAGTAACAAATGACGATGCGCAGCAGGAAGGATACGGGAGCCTGAAAGAATATATAAACAGTATTACAAAAATCCATGGCGAAAAAGTCTGGGATCCCCACTTGATCGTTTGGGCACACATATTGAAACCAGTTTAAGACAAAGAATGGGGCAAGGTCAGACGCTTTGTCCCATTGGGAGGTTGTGATTACATATGCAAAAATATCGCATTGATCCAAGTAAAGGGCTTGAATTTGGTCTTTATACATTAGGTGATCATTTGCCGGATCCTGAAACGGGTGAACGGATCCCGGCAAAGCAGCGTATAAATGAAATGATTGAACTGGCAAAGCTAGCTGAACAGGCGGGCCTTGACTTTTTCAGTGTTGGGGAAAGTCATCAGGACTATTTCGCGACACAGGCACATTCGGTTGTGCTGTCAGCGATTGCACAGGCGACAGAAACTATAAAAATTTCCAGTTCTTCAACGATCATCAGCACGCTTGACCCCGTACGTGTGTTTGAAGATTTTGCCACCATTGACCTTATATCAGGTGGCCGTGCTGAAATTGTTGCCGGACGTGCTTCCAGGGTAGGGGTTTATGATTTATTAGGTTATGATCTTCGTGATTATGAAGAACTTTACGAAGAAAAATTTGATCTGCTGAATAGAATTAATGAAGAAGAAGTTGTCAATTGGAGTGGGCAATTCCGGCCATCGCTCAGGAATGCCAGAGTATTGCCGCGTCCACTGAATGGCTCGCTGCCGATTTGGCGTGCTGTCGGCGGAACACCAGCCAGTGCGATTAAAGCAGGATTTGCCGGAGTCCCGATGTATATGGCGCACTTAGGCGGCCCGGTGTCTGCGTTCAAGCGGACGGTTGATGCTTACCGTGACGCATTAAAGCAAAGCGGGTATGATCCGGCTGAACTGCCTGTTTCAACAGCAGGATTTTTCTATGCCGCTGAAACCACCCAGGACGCCTTGAGAGAGTATTACCCGCATATTAATGAAGGTATGAAGAAGACAAACGGTCAAGGCTTTCCGAAACAGGGCTTTGCTCAGGCGCAGGATACACGCAGCGTCATCAATGTCGGCAGCCCGCAGCAAATCATTGAAAAAATCCTTTATCAGCATGAGCAATACGGGCATCAGCGCTACATCGCCCAAATGGATTTCGGCGGTGTGCCGTTTGACAAGCTGAAGAAAAATATAGATTTAATCGGTACGGAAATTTTACCAGCTGTCAAAAAGTATACGGCAAAGTAGGGGATCTCGAACTAGAGCGAGAGCAGCATCAACTTGAGCGAGATTCGCTTGAACATGTGCGTCAGCAGCGCCAACATGAGCGAGATTCGCTTGAACATGAGCGAGAACCGCCCGAACTTGAGCGTTAGCAGCAGCAACATGAGCGAGAACCGCTCGAACATAAGCAGTAGCGGCATCAACTCGTGCGAGAAGAACGATGGTAGCGTTGACAATAAGGGATGATTATACTTTCAAGGAGCTGATGGCATGCCAACGTGTCAAAACTGTCATGAACAATGGAGCTGGGCCCAAACGGTCAAAGTGATGTTCACATTGGATGTAAGGCTCACGTGTCCGTACTGTGGACAAAAGCAGCACCTGACAACGAAAGCACGTAAACAGAGCTCTATCCTTAATTTCGTTGTACCGGTAGCGCTTTTTCTTGCCTTAATGCTCGAAGTGCCCCCATTGGCCAGCTTTGCCATATTAGTAGGCGGTGCTCTAGTAGCTGCTGGCATTTATCCATTTTTGATCGAATTGACCAATCAGGCAGAACCGGGCTGGGAGTAGGACGGCCGCCATTATAATGCTGATGGAGCGCAGTATCCCGGATTACGGCTTATACGCTGTTGTGGGGGGATGCGTGAATGAAGATCTTGATAACCTCAATTATACATATTCGTCGTTAAGATGGTGGCATCGAGATACGAATAGAAGATGGAGTTGCATGCTGGTGAATAATAAAAATGCAGCAAAAGAAAAACAGAATAACGGAAAACAGCACCTTCATCTGTTCCTGGCTTTTTTCCGGGTCGGCATACTCGGCTACGGTGGTGGTCCTGGTTCGATCCCGCTGATTCATAAAGAAGTAGTGGATAAGTATCAATGGACAAACGACGAGGAATTTGGCGATATTCTGGCGCTGGCTAATACCCTTCCCGGCCCGATTGCGACGAAACTCGCCGGCTATATTGGGCATCGTGTGTCCGGTGTAATGGGGATGTTCAATGCGATTGTGGCGGTTATATTGCCGACTATCCTTTTAATGATTATCCTGTTAATGTCGCTATCCTCGATCAGGGAGTTTGATTGGGTGAGTGGCATGACGGCAGCAGTCATCCCGGTGGTTGGTGTTATGCTGGCTGTTTTGACATGGCAATTTTTCGAAAAAGCAGGCAAGGGCATGGGCTGGCTGCAAACGATCATTATGAGCGCCATTATTTTGGTTTTGCTGGAATTAATGGGTATACATCCGGGCATTATCATCGCCGGTCTGATCATCGCGGCTTTATTCAAGCCCGATAAAGGCCGAGCAAGAGAAGGTGATACCCCTTGATGCTTTACTGGAACATTTTCATCGCATTTTTTATTCCGGGAATCCTTGGCTATGGTGGTGGACCTGCATCGATACCGCTGGTGGAAAATGAAGTGGTACAGCGTTTTGAATGGATGTCCGTACAGGAGTTCAGTGAGGTGCTGGCACTGGCCAATTCGCTGCCTGGCCCAATTGCCACGAAACTTGCCGGCTATATCGGGTATGAGGTAGCCGGGATCCCGGGTGCAGCTGTGGCAGTTGTTGCCACGGTGGCACCATCACTGATTCTGATGATCTTATTACTGGGTGTTTTATATAAATATAAAGATTCCCCTAAGGTCAAACGACTGACACTATATGTGCGCCCTGTTATTGCCATTTTGCTCGGTCTGATGGCATGGCGGTTTTTCGCTGATTCATATGAAGGGATTGGCATTTGGCAAACAGGCGTTCTCATTGTCGTCAGTTATTTATTGTTGGAACGTTTCAAAATTCATCCCGCTTTTGTGATCTTAGGGACGCTGGTGTACGGCGGGTTTGTTTTGTGAAATATGTAATCATGACGAACCCAGCATCGTCTAATCGATGCTGGGTTTTGGGTGTGCCCAACTGTTGCACAGTCTAGGTAGTTCAATCCGCACAATAACCTTTTCCATTATAAATACCGCAGGAGAAGCAAAGCCATCACCCCTGCGCTTCGATCGTATCGGTGCATAGGGATGATTTATAATCCTATGGCTCTGTCTCCAATATTTCCTCCCTACAGATTTGATTTTAGAAATGAAATAACTTGTTCAAATGATTCGATGACGGTCGAATTAGTCATATCCTCATCAAATGAGTGCTCTCCATTTGGGATCGTAATAAGCTGCGTGGTTATATCAGCATTTGAAAGTGCTTGATACATGTTCACGGATTCCTGATACGGGACGTCTTTGTCTGCATCTCCGTGCAGCAAAAGGGTTGGCGGAAAATTAGCATCAATGTTTTCCAAAGGGCAATACTTCCTTATTGTTGCAGCTTCTATCCTGGGGTTTAGCGCCGTTATGTAATCAATCCATTTACCTTGCTGACGGCAATATAAGTAAATGGCATAACGTCTTTCAATTGGTGCCTCTGCAATCGTTTTATGTTGAATTAATTGTTTGGCCAATTTTTCCGGCACTTTGGTCATTTTCAAAAAATGTGGTGAGGGATCAGTATACCAATCACCTCGTATATTTCCATAGCCGTAAAACGATACGATAGCTTTAGGCCTCACAGGCAGGGTGCCGGATAAGAGTGCCAGATAACCTCCTGCAGAACTGCCGGTTACGGCAATTTTATCAGAGTTAAAGTCATATTCCTCGGGACCCTCATCTTGCAGCCATTGAAGAACATCGGCAATATCTGTGGTGATTTCCGGTAATTTGGTTTCGGGGGCAAGACGATAATCAATCGAACAGACGTTAAAGCCGGCCTGACGGTACCGTTTGATTTGCTCCGTGTGCATACCTTTCCGTGATCCCCAGATCAAACCACCGCCATGAATATAAACGATCAGTGGTGCATTGTTTTCTTCGACCGGGTAAAAATCCCCTTTAATAGTGCAATCTTTTACGTGTTTGTATGTAAATGTTGTTTTCATTTTGATTCAACTCGCTTTAATTTCGGTTTTTTCACATACTAAGGTATGAGGAATGATATGGCTTTCATTGGTTTAATTTCATGCCAAGTAACGAGGGTAAGTATACCTATTTTAAAGTAAATCGTCCAGTCTCGTATCATACTGGTGTCCATCAAGCGATTTCAACGTAAAACGATTGTCCAATATACTTAAAAAAACATTAAAAATTTGTCTAAAACAAACAATTACTTTTATGACACTATTGGTTATAATGAATGATGGTTTAAGAGAATTGATCCAGGTGTTTCACAAGTGTTTGCTACCTTAAGCCTGGGTTAACAAGACACGTTACACGAGTTATGACATCCATTTATAAAAGTAAATGGGGGAAAACTTATGTCTGCAGGAAAATTGAAGCTGACAAGGAGTTCTCACGTCAGCGAGTATTATATATAGAAAGGACGATTGGTATGAGCTCTCGAAATGATGTGATCTCCGGAGAGGCCGTTAAAGAACTGCTTGATTGGTTAGGCCAATTCGGAAGTGATTCTGAAGGCGGCATTTCAAGGCTGCTTTACAGCAAGGAATGGGTTGACGCCCAGCAATCATTGAAAAAGCTGTTTGAAGACGGAGGGTTGAATACTCAATTTGATGAAGTTGGTAATCTGTTCGGAAGACTTGAGGGGACAGCTTATCCGGATGAAACTATTTTAACAGGCTCCCATGTGGATAGTGTGACAAATGGTGGGTTGTATGATGGACAATATGGCATTATTGCCGGTTTTCTTGCCCTTCGTTATTTGAAAGAAAAATATGGCGCCCCACTAAGGAATCTGGAAGTGGTGTCGATGGCTGAAGAAGAAGGGAGCCGTTTCCCTTATTCATTCTGGGGCTCAAAAAATATTGCCGGTCAGGCTAAAACGGAGGATATTCAAGGCATCAAGGATTTTGAAGGGACGTCATTTGACGATGCAATGCATCAGGCTGGCTTTGATTATAGAAAGAGCCCTGAACAAATTCGTGAAGATTTGAAATCCTTTGTTGAAGTTCATGTTGAGCAGGGTAATGTGCTGGAAAAAGAAAATATACCAGTCGGAATTGTCCGGCATATTGTCGGACAGCGCCGTTACACCATTACCGTGAACGGTGAGGCGAACCATGCAGGTACCACTCCGATGGGGTACCGCGCGGATGCCATGAATGCAGCTTCCCGCATGACTTGTGCCATTAATGATATGGCCGTGGCTGAAGGCGATCCGTTAGTGGCCACAGTTGGTTCAATGTTCCTTGAACCTAACACGGTTAACGTTGTGCCGGGTAAGGCCACATTTACAATCGATATCAGGCATACTGAAAAAGATGCATTAACGAATTTCACAGCGGATGTGGAAGCTAAATTGCAGGAAATCGCAGAACAAATCGGTGTTGAAGTGGACATTGACTTGTGGATGGATGCCGATCCTGTACCGATGGATCAACAGATTGTCAAGGTTATGCAGGAACAATGTGATAAAAATGATGTTCACTATAAGTTGATGCATAGCGGTGCAGGGCATGATTCCCAAGTGATTGCACCTATTATCCCGACAGCCATGCTTTTTGTTCCGAGTCATCAAGGAATAAGCCATAATCCGAAAGAGTACACAAGCCCTGAACATTTGGCGGAAGGCGTAAAAGCTTTAATTGGTACCCTGTATGAATTAGGGTATGCCGAATAAACGCGGCAAGAAGTATTCAAAAACTATTCGTTTGGAGTGAAAATAGTGCTATATACTGTGATTAAGAAAAACTTGTATCAGGATTCTGTCAGCCTGATGCTGTTGACCAATCACTTGTCTGCGGTAGAAGGTGTGACACAAGTGCAAGTTATGATGGGCACACCAGCTAACAAAGACATTTTCAAAAGTTCTGGTTTATATACAGAAGAACTGGAAGAAGCAAATCCGAGTGACCTTTGTATTGTGGTTGATACAGATGACGAAAGTGTTGTAGAGAATGTTGTAGAAGAAACTGATTCATACTTGAACAGTCAAACGGAAGCATCCCAGCAAAGCACCATTCCAACCGTCCGCACATGGGAAATGGCGGAGAACAAACTGCCGACTGCAGATGTGGCATTGATTTCGATCGCTGGTGAGCATGCTACAGCTGAAGCCAATAAAGCATTGGATCGTGGTTTGAATGTCTTCATGTTTAGTGACAACGTTCCGGTTGAAGATGAATTGCAGCTGAAAACACGCGCACAAGAGGAAGGCCTTATTGTTATGGGACCTGATTGCGGTACTGGCATTTTAGATGGTGTGCCAATGGCGTTTGCGAATGTTGTGGAAAAAGGAAACATTGGCATTGTTGGTGCATCTGGTACTGGCATTCAGGAGGTCTCATCGATCATTGGCAGAAATGGCAGCGGTGTATCGCAGGCTATCGGTACTGGCGGGCGCGACCTGTCATCGGAAATTGGGGCGATCACAACGATTCGCGGTTTACAGGTGCTTGATCAGGATCCGGAAACAGATGTCATTACGTATATTTCAAAGCCGCCTGCTCCGGCAGTACGTGAAAAAGTGGTTGAAGTCTTTAAAACACTGTCGAAACCAGTTGTCGCGATATTTATGGGAGATAAGCCAAGAGAAGCACATGATAATGTTCACTATACATGGACGCTGGAAGATACGGCTCGGAAAGCATTGGAGCTGGCTAATGGCAGCAATCATTACAGCTGCAATTTCATTGAAGATAAAGATCTGCAAAAAATCAAAGAAAACAATCAGCAGCGTTATATCAAAGGCTATTTCTGCGGCGGTACATTAGCCAATGAAGCAGCTATGGTGATAGAAGACGCACTTAAGCTTGATGCGTCCCATGAACACCCGGAAGGTATGATGCTGCAGTATGAAGGTCATGAAGTTGTTGATCTTGGCGATGATGCCTATACACAGGGGCGTGCACACCCTATGATTGATCCGACCTTGCGTGTGGAAAAAGTGGAAGAAGCTGCAGCAGACGATGAAACGGCTGTTATTTTACTGGATAATGTCATCGGGTATGGTGCACACGATGATATGGCCGGTGTATTTGCCCCGGTTATTGAAAAGGCAAAGCAACAAGCGGCCAGTGAAGGCAAAGCATTCGTTGCCATTGCTTCGGTTACGGGTACGGAAGAGGACCCGCAAGTGTTCCAGGATCAGGTCGATAAACTTAAAGCAGCTGGTGTCATTGTAACGGAAAGCAACGCACAGGCCACCAAGCTTGCAGTGGAGATGGTTAACTATCTCAACGGTGAAAATTCCGAAGTAGAAAATATTGATAATGCGGAAGTTGAAAACGATAAAGTCCAAGCATTAATTTCCAATAAACCTCGAGTGATCAACATTGGATTGAGGAATTTTGCGGACGCTATAATGGAACATGGCGGAGACGTTGTTCAATATCAATGGGCGCCGATTGCAGGCGGAAATAAACGGTTGGCAAAAATTTTGGAAAAGCTTAAATAAGCGATAACGAATAGGAGGATAATGATGGAATATCAATCAATTCAAGAAGCTAATGAGGCTGTGACACAGCAAATATTAGAATCACAACCATTTTTATTGGATGTTGTTCCGGCTAAAGATGTCATCTCCGAACTGGACGGTAAAGTGTTATTGCATGCCGGTCCCCCTATCAAATGGGAAAATATGACACACCCAATGCAAGGTTCTTGCATCGGCGCAACATTGTTCGAAGGCTGGGCAGATAATGAAGATGACGCCAAAAAAATGCTCGAATCAGGCGAAATCAAATTCGTCCCATGCCATTCGGTAGATGCGGTAGGACCGATGGGCGGCATTACATCTGCCAATATGCCGGTTGTTATCGTTGAGAATAAAGTAAATGGAAAGCGTGCTTATTGCAACCTGAACGAAGGCATTGGTGCGGTGCTGCGTTTTGGAGCGTATAACGATGAGGTCATCAATCGCTTGAAGTGGATGAAGGATATACTTGGACCTGCCCTTTCAAAAGCATTGAAACAAATCGACGGTGGAATGAATGTCAATGTCACTGTTGCAAAAGCTATTACTATGGGGGATGAATTTCACCAGCGTAATATTGCAGCGTCAGCATTGTTCCTGAAAGATATTGTTCCATATCTATTAACTGCCGATTTACCGGAAAAAGAATTGCAGGAAGTCACGCAATTCCTGGCTGATACGGATCAATTCTTCTTGAACATTATGATGGCAACAGGCAAAGTTGTAATGGATTCTGCAGCTGAGATTGAAGAAGGCAGTGTTATCACGGCGCTTTCACGAAATGGCGATGAATTTGGAATTAAAGTCAGCGGTCTGGGAGACCAGTGGTTTACAGCACCGGTTAACACACCGGATGGTCTTTATTTCAGCGGCTATAGCACAGATGATGCAAACCCTGACATGGGAGACAGTGCCATTACAGAAGCTTATGGTGTCGGTGGAATGGCAATGATTGCTGCGCCAGGGGTTACACGTTTTGTTGGTACAGGTGGCTTCAATGATGCCGTAGAGACAAGTGATGAAATGCGCGAAATTTGTGTTGGCAATAACCCGAACTTATCTATTCCGACGTGGGACTTCCAAGGTGCATGCCTGGGCATTGATATTCGTAAGGTAGTCGAAACAGGCATTACACCGGTTATCAATACAGGCATTGCCCATAAAACAGCAGGCATTGGACAAATTGGTGCTGGTACGGTTCGCGTTCCATTAGAATGTTTTGAAAAAGCGTTGGAAGCTCTTGCGGAAAAATATGGTGTAGAAGTGGAATGAACAGCTATGAAGAGCATACGGCTTCTATGTCGAATGCTTTTCATTGGCAGTTTGTAAAGATTATGCAGGACACAGAAAGAGGTTGAGGGATGAGCAAAACAATTGTAGTTGCTTTAGGCGGTAATGCTATATTACAGCCGAAGCAGGAAGGCACGTACGAGAATCAATTAAACAATGTGCGGACAAGCAGCAAGTTTCTGGCTAAATTAATTCAGGAAGGCTATAAACTTGTAGTAACACATGGCAACGGCCCCCAGGTAGGCAACATTCTTCGGCAAAATGAAGAAGCAGAAAATGTTGTTCCGCCAATGCCAATGGATGTATTGAACGGTGAATCACAAGGATTCATCGGATACATGATGGTGCAATGTCTGCAGAGTGAATTGAATGCACTTGGCATAGATGTTCCGGTTGTAAATACATTAACACGTACACAAGTTTCAAAAAATGATGAAGATTTCAATGATCCATCGAAACCAATTGGTACCTTTTATACAGAAGATGAAGCAAAAAAGTTATCTGCTGAAAGGAACTGGAACATGAAAGAGGATTCCAATCGCGGATGGCGTCGTGTGGTACCATCTCCGCAACCGATCAATATTTTGGAAGCAGGTACTATCAAGCAGCTTGCAGAAGCAGGTAATGTCGTTGTTGCATGCGGCGGCGGGGGAATTCCGGTTATTCAAAAAGAAGACGGGGAATACGAAGGTATTGAAGCGGTTATAGACAAAGACCGCAGTGGCTATAAACTAGCAGAAGAAGTAAATGCTGACGTATTCATGATTCTGACTGATGTTGACCATGTGTTTGTCAACTTTGGAAAACCTGAAGAAAAGGCATTGAAAGAAATTTCGGTATCTGAACTGGAATCATATGTTGCGGAAGGTCAGTTCAGTAAAGGCAGCATGGGGCCGAAAGTTGAATCAGCGTTGAATTTTGCCAAAAACGCCGAGAATGGCAGATCTATCATTTGTTCTCTTGAGAAAGTGGATGAAGCCGTTCGGGGTAACAGTGGAACGATTATTTCCAAGCAATGATATCCAAAGTTTAAACATTATAATTTAAAAGAAGGAGCGATTCATAAATGGGGTATCCGAACGATATTTTGACTAGCAGAGCTGTTGTGAAGCCCGGTAAATATATGCTCTTACCTCCTGAAGGATTAGTCAATAATGTGGTGCCAGGATTCGAAAATGTATCGATGAGTATCTTGTCAACGCCTAAGACAGGTGCCAAATTTGTCGACTACATCGTCACAATGCATAAAGGTGGAAAGAATGAACAGGGCTTTGGCAGTGGTAAAGATGTCGAATCGTTTGTCTATGTATTAGATGGAAAAATAAAAGCATCTGCGGACAAGGAAGAATTCGTTCTCGAACAAGGCGGCTATTTATATTGCCCGCCATCTGCAACCATGTATTTGGAAAATTTGCAGGATGCAGATTCAAAACTTTTTCTTTACAAACAAAAGCATATTGCGTTAGAAGGGCATAAACCATGGATTCATGCCGGAAACTCAAATGAGAATGAAGAAGTTATTTATGATGACATGGAAAATGTTCATATTCAGGATTTGCTTCCAACCGATATTGCATTCGATATGAATTTCCATATTCTAACTTTTGATCCGGCGGCAAGCCACCCGTTTGTCGAAACACATTATCAGCAGCATGGTGCTTATCTGTTGTCTGGTGAAGGGATGTACAACCTTGATAATGAATGGATTCCGGTGAAAAAAGATGATTATATTTTCATGGATACCTATTGCCTTCAAGCGGCTTATGCAGTAGGACGCGAGAAGTTATCATACGTTTATTCCAAAGACTGCAATCGGGATGCATTTCTATAAACAATGATGGATGGTAAAAGGCATTTTTTGCTTTTTACCATTTCATTTATGCGGAACTATCCAGAATGTAATGGGGATCCTTTCATCAGCGGGATGCACGCCCTGTTGAATGAAGTTTCATTTTACCCATAAGAAAGAAATAAGAGGTGTTCTCAGTGAGAGTGTCAAAACAAGAGTTAACCGATCTAATCCAGACAAAATTAACGAAAGCCGGTTTACACGAGGAGCATGCGGAGGTTGTGGCTGATGTGTTGGTGTTTGCTGATGCAAAAGGCATTCATTCCCATGGTGCCATGCGTGTTGAGTACTATGCTGAACGCATTGCAAAGCATGGCATTAATAATCAGCCGCAATTTAACTTCGAAGAGACAGGTCCAAGTTCAGGTATTTTGCATGGCGACAATGGCGCTGGTCATGTTGCTGCAAATCTTGCCATGGATGAAGCGATCCAGATGGCTAAGAAAACTGGTGTAGCAGTTGTTGGTGTAAAAAACATGAGTCATAGCGGGGCAATTTCTTATTTCACTGAACGTGCTGCGGCGCAGGATCTAGTTGGGTTTTCCGTTTGTCAGTCAGACCCGATGGTCGTGCCATTCGGTGGTGCAGAAGCTTATTACGGAACCAATCCGATTGCGTTTGCTGCACCGGGGAAAAATGGCAAGTGTATCAGCTTTGACATGGCTACAACCGTTCAGGCCTGGGGCAAAATTTTACATGCACGCTCCAAAAATGAATCGATTCCTGAGACTTGGGCGGTTGACAAAAATGGCGAGGCGACCACAGATCCGTTTAAGGTTCAAGCACTTCTGCCAATTGCTGGTCCTAAAGGCTATGGCCTGGGAATGATGGTGGATGTGCTGGCTGGTGTGTTGCTTGGTCTTCCGTTTGGCAACAAGGTGTCCAGCATGTACCACGATTTGACTGAAGGCAGAAACCTCGGGCAGCTTCATCTTGTGATTAATCCGGAACAGTTTACAGCGATCAATCAGTTTAAGGATAATATAACAACTGTCATGAACGATCTAAATAATATCAAACCAGCCCCAGGCTTTGATCAGGTCTATTATCCGGGGCAAAACCTGGAGGTCATTCAAGCGGATTATGAAGCGAATGGTATCGAAATTGTTGATGACATTTACAATTATTTAACGTCGGATGCCATTCATTATAACGCATATGATTCGAAAGACCCGTTTGCTGAATAATCATACAGAGACGATTGGAAGTTAATCTATGTTTATATAAGAATTGACTGAGAGGTGATAGTGTTGAAAGTATCCGAGCAAAAATTAAAGGAATTAATGAAAAATAAACTTCATCAGGCAGGTCTGACAGAAGACCATGCAAACGGTGTAGCAGATGTATTGGTGCATGCTGATCTACGGGGCGTTCATTCCCACGGAGCGATGCGAGTGGAATATTATGCAGAGCGTATCGCAAAAGGTGGTATTAATACCAATCCCCAGTTTGTCTTTGAAAAGACAGGCCCAAGTACTGCGATGTTTGATGGTGATAATGGTGCCGGTCATGTCGCTGCTAAAGAAGCAATGGATGAAGCGATTGATATGGCAAAAGAGAATGGTATTGGGGTTGTCGGTGTTAAAAGAATTAGTCACAGCGGATCGTTATCCTACTTTGTCCAGCAAGCTTCTAAAGAAAACTTAATCGGCTTATCCGTTTGCCAGTCAGATCCAATGGTTGTTCCATTTGGCGGAGCTGAAGCATATTATGGTACGAATCCAATTGCCTTTTCAGCTCCTGGTGAAGAAGAAGATTTCATCACCTTTGATATGGCAACGACTGTACAAGCATGGGGAAAAATTTTGCATGCACGTTCAAAAAATGAAGCGATCCCTGAGACTTGGGCGGTAGATGAAAATGGTGAAGCAACGACCAATCCGTTTGATGTAAAAGCTTTACTGCCAATCGCAGGTCCAAAGGGATATGGCTTAATGATGATGGTCGATGTATTATCCGGTGTTCTTCTTGGTGTACCATTTGGAAGCAATGTATCCTCCATGTATCAAGATTTAAGTGAAGGACGGAACTTGGGACAGCTCCATATCGTGATTAACCCAGCCTACTTTACTGATATAGCGACGTTTAAACAAAATATTTCGCAGACAATGAAAGACTTAAATGCGGTAAAACCAGCACCAGGCTTTGAACATGTATCGTATCCCGGTCAGCGAAGTATTGAAAGAGCACAACGTTATCAAAAAAATGGCATTGAAATTGTGGATGAAATATACGACTATTTAGTTGGCGATGCCATCCATTTTGACAATTATAATCATAAAGATCCGTTTGCAAAATAGAAGGGAAAAAAATAGTGGAGCTGCTCGTGTTTTGGCGAGTGGCTCCATTTTGCATGTTCAGAAAGAATATTGTTCAACTTTAACATTATGATATGCATCTTGATCAAAATTCAAAGAAGGCTTGTTCAAGCTATACAACGAATGATTGTTATTTTGTCCATTCGACATGAAGACTAGTACAGGAAAATGCGATATAATGCGTACTAGCGTTGGAAGCGGTTCATATACGTCATGCCAACATTTGCCCATGAGAATTATATGAAATGATGAACATGTTGCGCTTTATAAAATACAGAAAGCACAAAAGGAGTTAGAAGACATGGCAAAGGATATACACAACTCAGAAGAGGTGAATGAACAGCGTTTTCCGAATGTGGAAAAATCTTTAAGGCCGAATGGCCCAAATGACCGAAAAGTCGGCAAAATCCCTTATTTGTTTATGTGGGTTGGCGATGGTGTCAATATGGGTAATATGACACTCGGAGCCAGCATTGTAGTTGCCGGAGCTGCAACCCTTAATATTTTCCAGACATTGTTGGCAGCTTTTATATCCATATTAATTATTTCGACAGTTTTTGCCCTTAATGACAGAATGGGTTATAAAGATGGTGTTCCATATGTCATTCAGCTTAGAATGTCTTTTGGGGTGAAAGGAACCGTTATCTCATCACTCTTGCGTGGTGTGCCGGCTATTATCTGGTATGGCATTCAGAGCTGGATCGGGGGTTCGGCGCTAAATGAGATCATGATAATTTTGACAGATGGTGCGTTTGATAACATTGCCATTTGTTTCGTCTTATTGACGCTTGTACAAATTGTTCTTTCATGGTATGGATTCCATTCTATTAAATGGATTGAAACAGTAGCATCCTTTGTTATCATGATTTCCATGGTTTACGTATTCACTATTTTGGTAACATCATATGGAGATGAATTAGTTACAAACTGGGTACAAATTGATGGAAGCTGGGGATTGCCATTTTTTGGTTATATTATGGTTTTCTTAGGGAACTATGCGGCCATATTCCTTAACGCATCCGATTATTCAAGAGAGCTTGAAACGGGCATTAGTGATGGGAAGCGCGGATTCATGTATTTCACACCGATTTTTATCTCCTATGGATTTATATTGATGGTTGGTGCGATGACGGCCAGCGTAACAGGTGTAACTAACCCTCCTACTGCTTTAGCGATGGTGATTGATAATTCGTATGTAACACTTGGGGTATCCGCATTCATTGTAATGGCTACCATTGCAACAAATATGGTTGCAAATATTATTCCCCCTACCTATGTGATTTCATTGATCACAAAAGCTCGGTATAGAGTGGCTGTTACTATTACTGGGCTACTGGCGATGGGAGCTTTTCCATGGATGCTTGTTCAGGAAAGTAACTCACAAGGTCTGGACTTGTTCATTAAAACATACTCTGCGTTTTTAGGACCGATCGTTGCGATATTGTTAGTCGATTATTATTTGATGCGAAAACAGAAATTGAATGTAGCTAATCTGTATAAACAGGACGGCCCATTTGCCGGGTATAATTTAAACGCTTTTTTGGCGATGATTATCGGTGCAGCTTTTGCCTTTATTAATGTTGACTTGGCTTGGATAATCGGCTTTGTTGTTGCAAGCATTGTATATCCGCTGTTATCGAAATACGCTTTCCAAGGGTCCAGATTTAAAGAAGGTACAATATTTGAGAAATGATAGCTTGTACGAAACACTGTACATGCATTAATCCCCGATCTTTTGACTGAGGTCGGGGATGATTTTATTTAATTTAAACAATAAAATGTACAAAGTGAATAAAAATAAAGGTGGGTGTTATGTAAAAGAACCAACTAATTGTGCATAATTTGTTTAATGAGTATAACGACCTGAGGCCTGAAATGTAGTATAATTGCTTAAGTATTTCGGGAAAGAATCATAAGCGTTATGAAAGTCCTTTATGACTAAGCAAAAAGCAATGAAGGCTTTTTTAATGGTCGTTTATTGAATACGGATTGTTTAAGCTTGTTAATTTGTAAAAAATTGACTCCCGCCTCATACACCAAAAGAACGAACCTAAGGAAATGTTAAATCTTGCAAGGGGGTATAATTTTTGGATCAAATTAAACGAGATCAGCTAAAGGAAGCAGGGTTTAGTGAAGACGTTTTACCAACGAAACCGGCTGATAGAAATTGGAACTTCGGCAATTTTGCAACGGTGTGGATGGGTGCTGTTCATAACATTCCCAACTACATCGCCATAGGCGGGCTGTTTGCGCTCGGCATGTCTGTTGGCCAAGTATTTGCCGCGATTATGTGTGCATCTGTTATTATAGCGGCCATGATGGTGCTTAATGGACATGCAGGGTCTAAATATGGCCTGCCGTTTGCAATGCTTTTGCGTGCTTCATTTGGTCATAAGGGTGCGATGATTCCTGGTGTCATTCGCGGAGTTATCGCCGCCATTATGTGGTTTGGGTTTCAAACCTATGCGGGAAGTCAGGCATTCTCCATCTTAATAGGAAAATTATGGCCATCTTATTTAACATTGGGTGGTGAATGGGACTTTTTCGGCCTGACATTGCCGGCAATGATTTCGTTTTTGTTATTTTGGTTATTTAATGTAGGCTTAATTTTTGGTGGTATGAAAGTGCTTGGCAAATTCACCAATATTCTTTCCCCATTAGTTTATATTGTTTTTGGCGGTATGGCTATTTGGGCTATTAACCTGGCTGGTGGTATTGAACCAATTCTAAATTATTCAGCAGATGGTATTGACGGCAATAAACTCATTGTGTTCTTGGGTGCGGTCGTTGCGGTTCTGGCTGCCTGGTCTGCGCCGATGGTAAATGTGTCCGATTTTACGATGCTTGCACGTAAGCCTAAGGATCAAATGTTAGGACAGACAATCGGCTTGATTGTGACCTATGTGTTATTTGCTGTGGCTAGTATAGCGATTATTGTAGGATCTGAAATTGCATTTGGCACCCCAATTTGGAACGTGCTGGATGTGGTTGCACGTTTTGACGGGACCTTTGCAATCGGCATTTCGGTTCTGACATTATGCCTGACCACATTATCCGTTAATGTGACAGGCAATATCGTACCGGCTGGCTATCAGCTGGCAGCATTATTTCCAAAAAAGCTGAATTTCAAGACTGGCGCTACTGTAGCTGCTGTCATTGGAATTCTTATTATGCCATGGAAGCTGATGGAGAACTCTACAAGTATTTTCACGTTTTTAAATATTGTCAGTGGCTTATTGGGTCCGATTACCGGTGTGATGCTGGCACAATATTTTGTCATCGATAGAACACACATTGACTTAGAGGAATTATATTCATCCGGTGGAAAGTACAGCTATCAAAATGGTTTTAACGTGAATGCGATTGTAACCATTATTGTTGCTGGTGTTCTTGGTTTGATCGGGAATTTCGTGCCATTTTTCGAACCGCTCTATGAAATCTCATGGATTGTGGGTATCGCCTCAGCGTTCATTCTTTATACATTGCTTGAATTTCCGAAAGCATCGAGGCCGCAGCTGGACAGGGCAAAGACTGCTGCGGGACATAAATAAAGATCTGATTTTTGCATGAAAGGAGAACTTCTAACATGGTTTATGATTTAGTAATTAAAGGTGGCGACGTTGTTTTTCACGATGGTGTCCGCAAAGTTGATATTGGCATTAAAGATGAAAAGATTGCCTGCATTGCAACACATATTGAGGATGAAGCCAAAGCGGTAATCCAGGCAAGCGGCCAATACGTGATGCCGGGCATGATTGATACACACGTTCATATCAGTGAACCGGGCCGCACCGAATGGGAAGGATTTGAAACAGGTTCCAAAGCGCTTGCTGCAGGCGGTACGACAAGTTATGTGGAAATGCCTTTAAATGCTTTGCCTGCAACAACGAATAAAGAAGCACTTGATTTGAAACTGGAGGCAGCCAAGTCACAAAACTATGTCGATTATGCGTTTTATGGCGGACTTGTTCCAGATAATCTGGACAAGCTGAATGAATTGACAGATGCAGGTGTTCTTGCTTTTAAATGTTTTACTGCCAACTGCGGCAGTGATATACCGGGTGATTTCACAAATGTGGATGACTATACGCTCTATAAAGGTATGCAAAAGCTGGCTGAGCGGGATCAATTATTATGTATTCATGCGGAAAATGCGGATGTAACAGACAATCTTGCTAAAGAAAAAGTGCGGCAAGGGAAGACAACCGCAATGGATTTTGTTGAGTCCCGGCCAATTTTTACAGAAGTGGAAGCTGTTCAGCGCGCCTTACTATTTGCCAAAGAAACAGGCTGTAAATTGCACCTCGTTCATATCAGCAGTTCGGAAGCAATCCAAGCGATTCTGCAGGCACAGAGAGAAGGTGTGGACGTAACAGTTGAATCATGTGTCCATTATTTTGCCATGACAGCAGAAGATGTTGCAGAAATTGGTCCGAAAGCAAAATGTCAGCCGCCATTGCGAAAAGCTGAAGATCAGGCTAAATTGTGGGATGAACTGATGGATGGCAATATTGATTGGGTAACGTCTGACCATTCCCCGTGTACAGAGGATTTAAAAGAAGGCAATATATTTGATGCCTGGGGTGGTATCAGCGGTGCACAGAACAATGTTGACCTTATGTTTGATCTGGCAGTGAAACAGCATGGCTTGTCGGTCAGCCGGTTCACGGATTTGATTGCAAAAACACCATCAGAGCGTTTCAACCTGCCGAATAAAGGCGAAATCGCTGTTTCCAAAGATGCCGATATCATTTTAGTCGATTCGAATAGCGCATATACCCTGAAACAGGAAGATCTTTATTATAAAAATAAACACAGTGCATATGAAGGCCGAAAAATCAATGCACGCGTCACCAAAACAATCGTTCGCGGAAATGTCGTATATGATCTGGATCAAGGAATTGCAGGCGAACCGATTGGCCGATTGATGTCAGCCAATCAGTAAATCAACCAGTAAGTTTATTTTTAATCAGAGATTTGGGAGGAAATAATTATGGCTATGTACGATGTCATCATAAAAAATGGAACCATTGTAACAGCCGATTCAACATTTCAGGGAGATATCGCCATAAAAGACGGTAAAATGACAAAGGTCGTGACGAATAAGCCACTGGAAAACGATGCAGCTGAAATCATTGATGCAGAAGGCCTGCACGTACTTCCTGGCTTAATCGATCCGCATGTGCATTTTAATGAGCCTGGAAGAACCGAATGGGAAGGACTGGAAACAGGCAGTAAAAGTCTGGCTGCCGGCGGTGCTACGACATTTTTTGATATGCCGCTGAATAGTACGCCTCCAGTTATTGATAAAGAAAATCTGAATGCTAAAAAAGAACTGGCAGCCGAAAAATCGGTTGTAAACGCAAATTTCTGGGGCGGACTTGTTCCAGGAAATGTGGATCAATTAAAAGACATGCATGATCGCGGTGTCATTGGATTCAAAGCCTTTATGCCTCCAAGTGGCATTGAGGACTTTGACAATGCTGATGATGAAACCATTTTTACAGGAATGCAGGAAATAGCTTCGCTGGGTTCCCGTTTAGCCGTCCATGCAGAAAGTCCGGTTATCTGTGAACAACTGGCAAAGGAAAAACAGCGTCAAGGAAAAACATCTGCAAGAGATTTTGCAGAATCAAGACCCATTATTTCAGAAATCGACGCTGTCAAACACCTCATCTCTTATGCAGAAGCTACCGGGTGCAAACTTCATATTGTTCATGCCAGCAGCCGCAAAGTCGTTAAGATTGTAAAAGATGCACAAGAGCGCGGTGTTGATGTAACCGTTGAAACATGCCCGCATTATCTGGCATTAACGGTAAAAGATCTGGAAGAACAGGGCGGCATTGCCAAATGCATGCCACCATTGCGCGATAGCGATGAAGTAGAAGATTTATGGAATGCCGTACTGCAAGGGGAAATTAATGTCATCGGTTCCGATCATTCCCCTGCACCTGCAGATATGAAGCAGGTTACGGATAATTATTTCGAAGGCTGGGGCGGTATTTCCGGCGCTCAATCTACATTGAATATTCTGTTGACGGAAGGGTATTTTAAACGTGGACTCACGCTTCAGCATTTAGTTCAGTTAGCTTCAGCAAATCCGGCAAAACTGTTCGGGTTGACGTCAAAGGGAACGATCGCTGCAGGCTTTGATGCCGATATAACACTGGTTGACTTAAATGAAAACTTTGAATTGAAGAAAGAAGATCTGTTCTATCGTCACCAGCATTCGCCATACGTCGGTAAAACGTATCAGGGAGCTGTTAAAACAACGATCGTGAATGGAGCGATTGTTTTTGACAATGGTGATATAACGGCCGGCTAACGTTTTTCATGTGGTTAACGGACGATTCCGTTAACATCCCAAATCCTTATGACAAGGGTTTGGGATTTTTTATAGGTATCTTCTGATAAATGATTATCGTCTAACTTGTATAATCAATTGTTTAATGATAACAAAATAAAAAAAACGGTTGTACAACTTATACAATTGAAAGCGGTTAATTTGGTTCTATACCAACATTTACTTATGTCAGGTATTCGTTTATGGTAAGGTGAAACGATTTCAATATATAATCCGTTCAGATGGGAAGCTCCATAACAAATCACATATAACATTCAAGAATTATCAGCAACCATAAAATGGAAAAGGAGAAAATTCATGATGACAAGAAAAACCTATGAAGCAAAAAATGCAATTGTATCAGGTCCTTATTCGCACGCGGTTGATGCTGGTGAATTTGTATATTTTTCGGGGCAGACAGCAAAGAACGCTCCAACTGCAGCGGATATGAGCGGCGATATTCAAGCCCAAACGAGGCAATGCTTTGCAAATTTATTTGACGTATTGGAAACGTCCGGCCTTACGAGTGACGATGTCGTCAAAGTAAATGTCTATCTGACAAGCATGAAGCATTTTGCTACCATGAATGAGGTATACGAAACACAATTCAGGGAACCTTACCCGGCCCGAACATGTGTGGCAGTGCTGGAATTACCGCTCGAAGCAGAAGTTGAAATTGAAATGATCGCCAGGAGAACCTAAGTTAAACACGACATACACGGACTGATGATGGCAAAGGGGAGATTGGAATGCAAGGGAACAAAGCGAAAAAAAGAACGTTTCAAATGCCGCATATTTATGTCATATTATTTGTATTGAGTGCGGTTGCCGCCATTTTGACGTACATTATTCCGGCCGGGGAGTATGAGCGTGTTCCTGGACCGGAAGGCAGGACAACCATTGATCCAAATTCGTTTTCGGCCGTGGAGCAGACACCTATTGGTATAGTTGACTTTCTGACGGTTATCCCTCGTGGACTCATTGATGCAGGAGAAGTGGTCTTCTTTACGTTTATCATTGGCGGCATGTTTATGGTGCTGCGTCACACAGGCATCATCGAGATCGCTGTTGATAAGCTAACCCGTAAGTTTTCAAATAAAAGTATTATGCTTATTCCTGTTTTGACAGCAGTTTTTGCAGTTGTTGCCACGGTTATCGGAACTCCGGAATTATCACTGGTTTATATACCGGTGATTATGCCGCTTATGATCGCATTAGGGTATGATTCACTGGTCGCTGCAGCTATTGCACTTTGTGGCACGGTTATTGGATTTGCAGCGGGTGTGTTGAATCCAATTAATACAGGACTGGCACAAAAAATAGCCGGAATCCCGGTTTTTTCAGGAATCGGATTTCGTTTGACGATCTTTATTATTGCTATCGTGACGGCGGTATTGTATATTATGCGCTATGCCAAAAAGGTTCAGCAGGATCCGATGAATAGTTTGGTATATGCGGATGACCAGGAAAAGCGAAACCTTTACCAGCATCAGGATCAAGTAGACGAAAAGCATATGAGCACCAGGCAACAATATGCTGCCGTCACTGCCCTGATCTTCTTCGGGATATTAGTGTATGGGGTGATTGGGCAAGGCTGGTTCATGATTGAAATGGCAGGTTTGTTTATTATCATGGGGACGGTTGTCGGGCTTATTGCCGGATTAACCTTAACGGAAGTTTGTGAAGGCTTTAACCAAGGTTTTCGTGACGTGTTAATGGGTGCTATGATTGTTGGTATTGCCCGGGCAGTTGCTGTAGTGATGGAAGATGGCCAAATTATGGATACGATTGTACATACGCTGGGGGCAGCTGTAAATGAATTGCCGCCAGTTCTGGGCGCTGTGGGGATGTATTTTGTACAGCTCATTATCAATTTCTTTATCCCATCCGGAAGCGGACAAGCCCTCGTAACGATGCCAATTATGGCGCCATTATCTGATATTATCGGTGTAACAAGGCAGACAGCCATACTGGCATTTCAATTAGGGGATGGGTTTGCGCATATTCTCTATCCAACATCCGGTTACTTTATGGCGGCTTTATCAATTGCGGGAGTTGCGTATCAGAAGTGGCTTCGGTTTTTCTTTCCATTATTTGTTATATTGGCATCCATATCCGTGATGTCACTTATTATTGCACAGGTCATTCAATGGAGTTAACGAGAAGGCAATTTGGCAAGGTGTGCGGTTCCTCGAGCTTGTTATACACACAACTGCTGGAATCATTCACAATGGACTTAAACAAACACCCTCATCCCAGTGTTACTGGGGTGAAGGTGTTTGAGCCTCTTCTTCCAGAATAGACCCAATTGTCAGGGCGACGCGTACCCGCAAAGAATCTGCCGGATTGCGGAATGAACAATCCAACAATTCTTCCGCTTTACTTATCCGGTATTTAACGGTATTGCGGTGGATATATAACTTGCGGGCTGTATCTGATATTTCACATTGACAGTCTAAATAGATTTCAATTGTTTTGACTAGTTCCTGATCTTCTTTTGTTTTTGGATAAGCAAGTGATTTTAAGGCATTTTCGTAAAGTGCTTTGATATCTTTACGAGGAAGTGTGTTTAGTAATTCTTTGATTTCTCTCGTTTTATAAAAATTGATGAACCCTGTCATATTATCATCGTATCCATTGTCAATCGCTTCTGCGGCTTCCTGGTATGCGTTTGGAATTTCGGTAACAGACTCTACGGGGTTACTGATACCAAATGAAACGGAATATTCTCCTTGCACATGATTCTGAGCTTGTTTCGTAAATTCCGTAACCATCCTGATTTCTGCTTCGGTGTACTGGTTAAATTGCAAAATCATCACAAAAAATTTTTCCTTAGTGAACAGGGTGGCTTGCATATTGCCATTAATAATTTCATCTTCCAGTTGATCATAGATGCTGTTATGCAACTCGCCAATCTTTTTCTCGTAGAGCTGCAATGTTTCATAGTTGTCCCCTTCTGAATCGACGCTGCATAAGACACAAATGCTTTCCTTGTCCGGAAGCAGCCCATAAAATGCCGTCCGGCTCATGATCTCTTCTTCAGCTTGTACTCGTTTTTCAATTAAATCCGCAAAAAAGTTGTTTTTTAAGAGTCTTGAATTTTCTTCAATCGCCTGTTCCTTAATTAGCGTAGAAGAGATAACGTTTCCTGCTTGTTCAACAGCCATTTGTGATGATGGATATGGCAATGTCTGAAAATTGATGATAACCAGCATGCTGGGCTGTTGTCGTTTCGTTTTGACAGGGAAAGTGGTGACGGTCTGCTGTTTTAAAGACGGTATGTTAAATGTTGTTCCATCCTGGTATGGTGCTGTTTCTTCTCTAATGGCAGCAACGATTTCTGTTTCAGCTAGTTTCATAGAATCCATACGAAAATCATGGCTTCGGGCAATCATTTCTCCCCGATGATTTAATAATAGGACAGGGCGGACAAGAAAGTGGCCCAAGTGCTCCACTAATGAATTAAGATTGTAGCCTTTTACCATCATATCTGAGAATTCTTGTTGTACATGCAGTGCATAATATAATTGTTCTGCTTCATGATCATTAAGATAATTCAGGATGTGACGGGATAAGTCCCCAAGTGTGCGGTTCGTTGGCAAATCAATAATCGGAAATGCCAGATCGTCTGCAAGCAGCTTTGCTTCTTCCGGGATTTTATAGAAAAAACGATTGACTTTAATGATGATCCCTGAGCAGTTTAAATCATGCATCTCCCGAATCAGTTCACAGAATTGATTCGTATCATTGTAAAAACCATAACCGGTTGTCAGCAGCAGATGGTTTTTGTATAGAAATTGTATGACATCGGGCGTGTCGGAAATATTAACAGATTCAACGTTCCTTGTCAGGCCACGGTGTCCTGCTAATACAACGCACTCCTTCATGCCATCAAGTATGAATAGATCGTTAAGTGTTTTCATGCAACACCACTCTCTTATAAAGAATTAATAAGAAACCTTTCAAGTGTATTATACGTCAAAAATAGACAAAAATCAAAATGTTATTTAGCTAATTTAAACAATGACTTTTGATGTTATTTTTTTTAAAATAAAATGGTTAAAATAATACTGAATTTGAGATAAAGTCTATACGCATCTTTCTGTTAGAGGCAGTAATGGCTATTGATCATAGTTGTTCCAACTGTTCATAGATGGATGATTTGAATCGTTTCAAGGAGGTAATTGGCATATGTCTTATACTGATTTATCGACACCAATACGTACGATTATGACACCGGGGCCGGTTGAGGCTGATCCAAGGGTGCTTCGAGCGCTGTCAACGCCGATCATTGGGCAATTTGACACGGAATTTTTAAGAATTATGAATGAAACAATGGCGTTATTGCGGTATAGTTTTCAAACGAATAACCGCTGGGCTTTTCCGGTGGACGGAACCTCCCGGGCTGGAATTGAAGCTGTTTTGTGCAGTATCATTGAACCTGGGGATAAAATATTAATCCCGATTTTCGGTCGGTTCGGATACCTGCTTACAGAAATCGCCAGCCGCTGTGGTGCTGACATCTATACGATGGGAAAAGAATGGGGCGAGGTATTCGATCCGGAAGAAGTAAAAGCCGAGATGAAGAAAGTGAATCCTAAGGTTGTAGCAATGGTACACGGGGAAACATCAACAGGCAAAATGCAGCCATTAAAAGAGATTGGCCAATTCTGCCGTGAACAGGATGCACTGTTTGTAGTGGATGCTGTGGCAACCCTTGGGGGCGTTGAATTTAAAACCGATGAATGGTGCATTGACGCTGCGATTGCCGGCACGCAAAAATGTCTTGCTGTTCCATCAGGCATGGCACCACTCACATACAATGATCGTGTTGAGAAACTTATTATGGAACGAAAAGATATTGAGCGGGGCTTAGCTGATGATTCGGACAATGAACGAAGAATTCAAAGTAACTATTTTGATTTGAGTCAAATTCAGGATTATTGGTCACCGGATCGTCTAAATCATCATACAGAAGCTACTTCGATGCTCTATGCGCTGCGTGAAGGTTTACGGCTCATTCAAGAAGAAGGGATTGAACAGCGGTTAGAGCGCCATCAATTACATGGCGAGGCCCTGGTAGCAGGCCTTGAAGCTATGGGACTTGAGCTGTTTGGTGATGGTGAGAACAAAATGCCGGTTGTAACCGTGATTAAAGTTCCAGAAGGTATCGATGAGGCACAGGTTCGCCAAACATTGATCAATGAATTTGGCATTGAAATAGCCGGTGCGTTTGGGCCGCTGAAAGGCAATGTGTGGCGTATCGGTTCGATGGGATACAGCTGCCGCAAAAATAATATTTTACAGGTGCTGGGGGCACTGGAAGCCACATTACTTTATCATGGTGCTGATATAAACTGTGGAGCTGCAGTACAGGCAGCCTTAGCATTTTACGCTGAAAACAAGTAAACTGCAGTATTTGAATCCAAGCGAAGACGAATTTATGTTGCGATGACAATGAAAGCACCACTGCATATGTAAGTGGTGCTTTCATTCGGATTCCATGTCAGCAGAAATTATTTGCTGGCCAGGAGTGAGCTAATTGGGGTATACACCTAACCAAAATTTTCATACAAGACAGGTCAATGCCGCTTCTGTGAGTGATTGTGTTGATCAAATTCTGCAGCGGCAGCGGAGCGGAATGGTTCATAGTGTTTTTGATTCGAGCTTTAATTTAGTGTTTGGTAAACGTCTGATTCATATTGGTGTCTACACGAATGGGGTGGCGCCGTTTGGAATTGGATTGGATCGCCAGGCGTCCCGGCACCTGAGGCGCTCGATTCAACAAGCGGAGAGGGTTGTCTGGAATACTGAGGCACAAGCTTTTATGTTTGCCAGTGGTGCATCCTTAACGTTGGGGCATGCAACCAGGACAAACCATTTACTGCAGCCAAAGCCTTTTGATGAACAGGTTTTGACGGACAATTTGCGTTTTGCAGTGGGCAAAATGCTGGAAGAGAACTGGCAAACCGGGTTGACACAGACAGAAGAAGAGCATCAGTTGTTCATGCGTTATATCCAGACCTCACTTTCTTCCAGACAGCTTTCGTTTATTGGCAAACTAAATGATCTGAGAAGGTTAGCGAACGGGTCAAAAACAATCGTGCCTGATGATGTTCTGGATTATTGGATTGGCCGTGGACTTGGATTAACACCAAGTGGTGACGATATTGTGACGGGCATGTGCGCCATGTTATCCGTTTTAGGTCTGTCCTCAACACTTCAGGAACGATTACATGACTATGTGTTTCAAAAGGGAATGGAGCGGACAACCCCTGTAGGATATGAATATTTATGGTATGCCGCGCTTCAGCAATACCACACCCATGTGCTAGATATGTGCAATGCTATGCTGGAATCTGATGATGAGCGCTTAGTGGCTGCATTACAGACGATGAAAACGATTGGTCACACATCCGGTGCAGATACGGTGTCAGGTATTTTACTGGGGATAAAGAGCCGGCAACTGATGGAGAGTTATGATTGAACAGTTTTATAGATGGAGAAGGAGAAGAGTAAAATGAACGAATTCTGGAAGTCAAGCAGTTGGTTATCCGGCTTGCAATGGCTTTTTTTCATTTTCACGAACACAGTTGTTATTCCGATCACAGTCGGAGCGGCATTTGGATTGTCGCAGGGGAGTATAGCAAGCATCCTGCAGCTGTCATTTATTGTGACGGGGATTGCATGTATGGTGCAGGCACTTATTGGACATCAGCGAGCGATTATGGAAGGCCAATCCGGTTTGTGGTGGGGCGTCATATTGACACTTTCCAGCATTGCCGTCGCCCAGGATATGCCTTTAGCGGTACTGGGTGGCAGCCTTGCCATTGGGGTCATACTGTCCGGCTTATTGACCATTACCATTGGATTAACTGGTTTGGGGCCGATTCTTGCCAAGCTGTTTAATCCGGCTGTGATGGGCGTATTTATGTTTTTATTTGGTGTTAAACTGATCGGCATATTTTTAAAGGGAATGCTTGGGATACCTTTTGGAAATGATGCGGATTCCGCAACGATTGATTTATCCGTATCGCTGTTGTCGATTATTATAGCAATTATTGTCATTGTCATCAGCATTAAAGCTCCACCCAATATTCGCCGTTATGCACTATTGATTGGTATTGTGATTGGCTGGATTGCCTATAATTTAACGTTTGGAGGACAAGCAACCGTTGAACAGACAGCGTCGTCCGGATTCGCATTCTTCCCGCTGGGTGAACCAGTATGGAATACCGGGGTTATCATAACGGCAATACTTGCTGGTCTGCTTAATACAGCGAATACATTTGGAGCATTAAAAGGAACAGATAATATGTATCAAAAGGAAACGACAAATGGTCAGTATCGTGCATCGTTTACGATCACGGGAATCTTTACAAGCCTTGCCGGTGTGCTTGGTCTTGTTCCATATGCGCCATATGTCTCTTCCATTGGCTTTTTGAATCAGACAGGCATTATTAAACGTGTTCCATTCATTATAGGTGGATTGATGTTTTTTGTAATGGGTATAATTCCGCCAATTGGACACTTTTTCTCCTTATTGCCATTAAGTATCGGCAGTGCTGTTTTATTCGTATCTTATTTGCAATTACTTAACTCATCCTGGAACTTTTTTCAGGAAGTGGAATTTACTTCCCTTAATGTATATCGGTCGGCAATTCCGTTGTTTGTCGGCATTATTATCATGACACTGCCGCCATCTTATTTTGAAACAATTCCCGGTACTGTCCGCCCGCTTCTCAGCAGCGGATTGTTAGTAGGCATTATACTTGCCCTCCTGCTGGAAAACATATTTAAGTGGGACCGGGACAGTAGACAGATCAGCGATTCTGAAGACATACAACATTAGATTTAACCTACTCCACAGGTTTATTTGTTGGAAATCATCCCATTTCTGTTTGAAATTGTTATGCCTGCTTTCAAACGCTTTATATCAATCATAGTTATCGCACTGAGCGACGCATTCCTAACATATGGAATGCGTCTTTTAATCAGTTTTACGGATACAAGACGGGAGGATTAACCGTTTCTAAACCTATCGTAACATTGTATATGTTTCACCTTGTGAATTTGACAAATCAGATAATCATTTTTATAATATGAACATATGCTAATATAAGCACATAACAGATGTGTGTTACAAATTGAAGAACACGGGAATTTAATATTAAAGGTGAGGGAATTCTAATGGATGAAAACCAGGGAACCAATTCATATGAAGACCTGGATGAAGAAACATTGTTTGTTGTATCACAGACATTTAAAGCACTGGGAGATCCAACAAGAATCCGAATTCTCCATCTGCTTTTCCAGCATGAATATTCGGTTAATCAGATTGCCGAGAATCTGCATCTCAGACAATCAACCGTATCACATCAATTACGGTTTCTGAAAAATTTGCGGCTCGTTAAAAACCGCAGGGAAGGAACAACATTGTATTACTCACATGACGATGAACATGTGATGAACTTGTTGAAACAAACAATCGATCACGCTCATCACAGTTAGCAATTTTATTTAGCAGGGATATCTAGGGGTGTTGTGCCGGTTAACGTGCGGGTCGCGCGAAAATCATTTGTCGTTGCGCGAAATCGAGGCCCTGTTGCGCGAATTTAGGTCCGTGCCGCGCGAAACCGGAGTACCGTCGCGCGATTTCTGGACCAGTTCGATGGGGAGGTATTCACATGGGACACGATCACAGTCATGATCATACACACGGTGCCAACAAAAAGGCGTTAATGATCAGTTTTATCATTATTACAATATACATGGTTATTGAAGCAGTCGGCGGCTTCTTGACCAATAGCCTAGCTTTACTGTCAGATGCGGGGCATATGTTAAGCGATTCAATATCACTTGGTGTTGGCTTTTTGGCTTTCATATTTAGTGAAAAAGTGGCCAATTATCGAAATACGTATGGCTATAAACGATTTGAAATATTGGCGGCTGTATTTAATGGGGTCACGCTCATTTTAATCTCACTATACATTTTCTATGAAGCTTATCAGCGTTTTGCGGCGCCGCCTGAAGTTGCATCGACCGGCATGTTAACGATCGCCATCATTGGTTTAATTGTGAATATCGCCGTTACATGGATTTTAATGCGTGGTGATACAGAGGAAAATCTGAATCTGAGAGCAGCTTTTCTACATGTATTAGGTGACTTGCTGGGTTCTATTGGTGCCATTACAGCAGCCTTGCTCATTATGTTTTTCGATTGGGGCTGGGCTGATCCGCTGGCAAGTGTCATTGTTGCGATACTTGTATTGGTCAGCGGCTGGCGCGTCACCAAAGACGCCGTTCACGTACTGATGGAAGGTACTCCTAAAAATGTCGACATGGATGAGATTATCCATACAATCGAGAATATCCCGGAGATAATCAATTTACACGATCTGCATGTATGGAGTATTACAAGCGGACAAAATGCGCTTTCCTGCCATGCGGTAGTTGACGGGGGGTTATCGATACATGAAAGCCAACAACTGCTGCGGACGATTGAGCAGGAGTTGGAGCAAAAAGGTATCGGCCATGTCACCGTTCAGATGGAAAGTGAAGAACACCCGCATGAAGACTCATTGCTGTGTAACCATGAATCTGAATGACAAGGCAATACAAAAACGTGCATTGATATCAGTCGATGCACGTTTTTGTATTTGATCTGAAGTACTATTGTACGATATCATCTTTTTTATCAATATAAAGCGTTCCATCCGGCTGGATCTGTGCATAAAAGACCTGTGAAAATGTTTTAATACCGGCTTGATCCATTTGCTGCTCGAGCCAGTTCATGTCCAGGTTTAATGCAGAAAGATTCCTTGTGTTAACTTTTCCATCAGCTATTATTTCCGTTCCAATGGGATGTATATTAGGTGTTCCTGCCAGATTCATGTCACCTTTTGTAACGGATTGTTTGGTTTCTTTTTTCATGACAGAAAGTTTTCCGCTTGTCTCAAATATGGCATAGTCAACGTCAGATATCGCAAATACATTCTTTTGTCTTAGTAATGCGTTCAAAGAATCGATATCCAGTCGGGCACTTCGCAGAGAATCATCCATAATCTTTCCATTTTTAATGACAATTAATGGATCCCCAGTTGTCAGTTTTCGTGCTTTTTTTGATTTTATGTCAATAAATCCCATTAACAGTGTAAATATGGCCCATCCCACGATTGCCAGAATACCATTGCGAATACTTATATCCTGACTAAGAGCAAAATTTGCTGAGAGCGAGCCAATCGCAATTGCAGAAACAAAATTAAAGAATGTCATTTGACTGATTTCTTTTCTGCCCATAATTCTTGCTAATAAAAAAAGCAGAAAAAAAGAGATGAGAATTCGGAGCAGTACTTCAGAAGTTTCCATTGATTGTACCTACTTTCTTAATCATTTCTCGCTTGGATCATACTCATCATATGTCATTCTGGTCACCCTGGTGGATTCGCCGTTTTCAATGTCTTCTTCGGTTGCCGGTTCACCAAAAGAATCATCCGGATCAATGCCTGGTGCTGTTACATGGCGGTCTGTTGTTTCCTTTCGTTTCTTTTTATCCATTAGGTTATCCCTCCATTTCTAATCATTATGTTTTCTTTTATTGCAGATTTTATCCCGGGAGATTGATAATCACTCTTCCTGCAGTATCTTTCTTCCTAACTTAACCACAATAAAAAAAGATATAAATGATTCTTTTGAATGGAGGATATATATGCCGGAATATATGGTCATTGCTGTCCGGACCTTATTTTCTTTCTTTTTCATCCTGTTGATGGCGAGGATTTTGGGAAAGAAACAACTTGCCCAGCTGACTTTTTTCGATTATATTACAGGCATTACGATTGGAAATATGGCGGCCGCAATGGCTATTGACACGACATTACAGCCAATTGATGCTGTGATAGGGGTAACAATATTTACCATCATGACAATCCTTATTGCAAAAGGGGCGATGCGTTCCCTGAAATTCAGGAAATTGGTTGAGGGAAGCCCGCTTATGTTGATGAGAAATGGCAATGTCCTGGAAAAGAATTTATCGAAAGCGAATTTAACGTTTGATGATCTGATGATGGGATTAAGAGAAAAAAATGTTTTTAAATTATCCGATGTTGAGACGGCTGTCCTGGAGACTAGTGGCACAATAAGTGTGATGAAGAAGACAGAATATAACCCGCTGACACCGAAAGATATTAATCTGTCGGTGGAATCGGAGCATGAGCCATCACTCATTATTGTTGACGGCGTATTATTATCAAAGCGTTTAAAATACCTTGGTTATTCTGAGGAATGGCTCCTCGGTGAAGTCATGAAGCAAGGGGGTAGTGGTTTTAAAGATGTTTTTTTGGGACAAATTGATACAAAAGGCAATGTTTATGCTGATTTGTATGATGAAACAAAGAAGACACAGCAAGTCAAACAAAAACCACAACTTGCGTCACAGCTGCGTAAGATACAGGCTGAGTTGGAGAGTTTGGCGATTCAAACGGACGATAAAACTGCAAAGCAAATGTATTACAATCAATCTATTGAACTCCAGAATCTAATTGACACCATTAATCCTTTCCTTAAAGAGTGATAAAAGCACTTTTGTCCTGCAAGTGCTTTTTTCTGTTTATGACTTGTCGGTTAATTGCAAATTATTTAAATTCGATATTACTCATGATTTTTATTTAAATTTCATATAATCCAAAAATGGGTACAGGGGGGGATTTCATTGACATCACGATCCAAATTCCGGGACCCGGGATTCATTTTGACGATTGTCCTGATTGTTTATGCAGCGATTGTCTTCATCTGGTGGCCGACAGACATTTATATGCTCGAGATTTCACTGGTTGCCTGGCTAATGTTTGCTGGATTGTTTTTTTGGTTTCTGCTGGCAATTATTTATAGTGTGTGGATTGAAAAGATAGAGAGCAGGCGATGAATGAATTTGTTTTAAGGGGGAGGGGATGTAAGGCATGCAGGTAACTGAGTCGATTATTTTGCTGATCTATCTAATCGCTATGACACTTATGGGGATTTATTTTTATAGACGCGCAAGGCGTTCGGAAAACGATTATTTTACAGCAGGACAGAGTATTAATACGTTTATCGGAGCGTTTGCGATTTTTGCAGCAGTGGCAAGTTCCAGTTCCCTGATGGGGGCAGTCGGGTCAGGGGTCGCGTTGGGAGTACCGTACTTTTTCACATATGCGTTTGGTGTTATCGCAATTCTTCCGTTTTCGATGTTTCTGGTGTCCGGTCAAATTCGCAGAGCTGGTGTGAAAACGCTTCCTGAATTTTTTAATCAGCGTTTCGGTAAACCTGTACAAATCGTTTCAGCTGCTGTCGTCGTGATTGGCATGACGTTTTACATGGTACCGCAGCTGACGGCTTCAGGTTTGATTGGTTCCCACGTATTGGGCATTGATTATAAGACCGCTGTTGTCGTTTTAGGATTAGGCTTTACCCTCTATGCTGCGCTTGGTGGTATGTGGGCCATCACCTATACAGACCTTATTCAGGGCTCAAGCATGCTTATCGGAATTGTCATTTTGGCTTTATTTATCATGGTTGATCACAATGGTGTTGTGTCACTGATCAACGATGCTATGGCGGTTGATCCGGCGTTTGGTGACATTACACAGCCATGGATGTCTTATTTTGGGTTGTTCATTGCATTTTTGTGGTTTGGTATCATTTCACCCTCGGTTGTCATGCGTAATTTTGCATCGCGTGATGCGAGAACGGCCCGGCATTCTGCCATGTGGGCTTGTTTGCTTTATTTAACATTATTTATTGCCGGATTTTTTGTTACGGCGGCTGGAGCAAGTATGGGCATTGTTGAGTCACTGGATAATACGGATATGATTTTCGTGTCGGTAATTGAGCAGTACCTTCCTGCGATTCTTGGCGGTATCATGCTTGCCGGACTGATGGCAGCGATTATGTCGTCTGCTGATGCTATGCTCTTGGCAATCTCAGCCGGCATCGCGCACGATATTTACAAGGAACATATTAATCCAAAAGCCAGTGAACGGTTCGTAACTGGGCTGGGTCTTATTGTCATGATCGCCGCAAGTATAGTTGGTATTCTGATTGCGATTGATCCGCCGGGACTGATTGCTGTCATGGTCGGCTGGGTCGGCGGGTTCCTGCTGTCGGCTTTCGGATTCCCGATTGTTCTTGGTATATGGTGGAAGCGTGCCAATATGCTTGGTGCTTTAACTGGTATGCTTGGCGGCTCGATCGTATTTCTTATCCTGATAATCGGACGATGGCTCCCGACCAATGCTGAACCGATTATTGCTGCACCGATATCATTATTGCTGATGATCGTCGTCAGTTTGATGACTGAGCCGCCATCACAGGAGACTCAGGCGAAGGTGGATTATTATCATACACATTTGGAAAATAGATAGGATGATGCAGGCGTGCAAACGAATGAAGGAACCATCAAAGTCATTGGAGATGACGTTATAGTTTCGGAAAATGCATTATATAAGTATATCTATAAAGCTGCCGGTATGAAGGCCAGGGTTAACAGCTCAATAAATGAACATTACCTGCGCCAGAATGCAAAAACGTGTGAGTTAATCTATCATCCATTCTGGCTTGCCAAAACATTGGTTGTTGCGGATCGTCCGCCATTTCCACCGCGAATCCAGCCAAATATAATCTTTGTTGATGCTGTATCAGGATATCGGGGTGTATTTTCCAAAGTCCCGCCGATTCATGACCAGGAAATCGGCCATAGTTCTCTTATAGAATCTAATATAGCTGACAAGGAAGATGCTGAACGGTATGTGATAAATGTCCAGGAAAAGCAGATGAACCCCTCCTATATTTTGAAAAAGCCGAGACATGAGATCAGGGAACTTTTCCTGGTGTATCTGCCGCTGTGGAAGGTCGCGATCCTTAGCGGGCTGGTCAATGAGACGTTTTTTATCAATGGCAATACAGGCGAATCGGAGAAATTCATGTCTGAACGCTGGCAGAGCATGAAGGACTTCCTGCAGCACTGATGGCATAAGCTGAAATGTAATGATCTAAAAAGTGTACCAATCAAGCGTTGGTATGCTTTTTAAGCTACTTTTCAATGGGCTCGGCGATTGTTAAAGCGAACCGGTCCAACTTTGGAAATTTCTAAAAAGACAGTAACAGATACTGCTCAGGCGAATATACTTTTTGTAAGTTGTGGGCCCAGTTAACTGATGTGGCATTGTGAAGCCTGTCAATATAACACCATTAAGATAAGGAGAATAAGTCATGCAAATTGCTATCCATCAAGGTAGAACATCCCCGCAGGCGGCTGCAGATATTACGATTGTAATTGATGTTATTCGGGCATTTACCGTCGCGCACTATGCTTTTCTGCAAGGCGCAAGACGCGTTTTCCTTGTAAAGACAGCCAATCAGGCATTTTCGATAAAGAAAGAAAATCCGGAATATCTTTTGGCAGGGGAGACAGATGGTTTAGCGGTTAAAGGGTTCGATTTCGGCAATTCGCCATACCATCTCCAGCAATACAATCTCAGTGGAAAAACACTTGTCCAAAAAACGACGAACGGGGTGCAGGCAGCCTTAAACAGCTTGTCATCCGATCATGTATTTGTTACAGGTTTTACGAATGCGAGACGGACAGCGGAATTTATTAGAGAGAGAATGCCGTATAAAAGAAAAAAAACTGTCCGTATCATTGCTTCCCACCCAAGCGGGGACGATGATCTGGCTTGTGCGGCCTATATAAAAAGTATACTGGAAAACGACAATTCTATTTCAGCTCAGGAGGTAAAAGAAAGAATCAAGCATTCACATGCGGCTGAAAAATTTTTTGAGGACGAGGCCAACACAGCTTTTATCCATGAAGATATTGTTCATTGTATCAGGGAACTGGATACTGACTTTGTCATGAAGGTAAATAAGAATACAGAAATACCAATGATTGAGAGGGTTCATGTATGACGGAGACAGAATTGATTCTGCCTGCAAGGGAGCTGAAACCGAGAGAAAAAGGATTAACGATTTTAATTGACAATGGATCGCCCTTAAATTTGTTTATCGATACAATTCAAAGTGCAAGCGATTATATTGACTTTGTGAAGTTCGGCTGGGGCACATCACTTATAACAAGTCATATAAGGCAAAAAATCGCTTGTTTGCGGGATCAGGGAATTGAATTTTTCTTCGGTGGTACATTGTTCGAAAAGTTTCTCAGCCGGGATCGGGTAGAAGAATATTACGACTACTGCAGAAGATTTCATTGTAACTATGTTGAAATATCGAATGGAACAATGCCTATTTCGAATAAGGAAAAGGGTTACTTTGTCAAGATGTTCTCGCGTGAATTTACCGTGTTTAGTGAAGTTGGAAACAAAGATACTGTCATGTCTAATGCGCAGAACTCTTCTGAATGGGTTGAAAATATTCAGGAGGATTTAGAAGCAGGGGCAGCGAAGGTTATAACCGAGGCGAGGGAAAGTGGTACGAGTGGAATGTGTCGGGAAAATGGCGGTATTCGATTAGATATTTTCGACCAAATTGTCGATTCCGGTATTCCTTTTGAAAAGCTTATATTTGAAGCGCCGACTAAAAAAATGCAAACATTTTTCATTCAGCATGTCGGCTCGGACGTTAACCTTGCCAATATCGCTTTAGCAGACGTCATTTCAGTGGAAACGCTGCGTTTAGGATTGCGTTCAGATACATTTAATCTGTAATGGTTGATTAACTTCGAGGAGGAATAACATGCGTAAAACAAGTAAAGTGTTTCATTTAGCAATACCTTGTAAAGATTTGGATGAGACGGTGGCATTTTATAAAAAATTAGGCTGCAAACTTGCCAGACGATATAATGACCGTGTAACGTTTGATTTCTTTGGTGACCAGGTGGTATGTCATTTGAGTCCTGATGATGTCGATGAGCAGCCGAAAATGTACCCGCGTCACTTTGGCATCACGTTTCTGGATAAAGAGGAGTATGTTCAGACACTGGAATTTGCAACCAGCCAGAAGCTTCCATTTTTTAAAGAGCCGATGGTCCGTTTTGAAGGAAAACGGGAGGAACATATGACATTTTTCCTGATCGATCCTGCCAATAATTTGCTGGAATTTAAGTATTACCATGATATCAATATGGTTTATTAGCTATAAGGCGTGACGAACAGTTTTATAGAGATAGGAAAGAGAACAGCTTCGAATTGATTGCTGTTCTCTCTTTAGTGACAAGAAGATAGACGTCACATGCTGTATTTGTGTCCTTCCAGACTGGAGCTGTGACAATTTAAGCCGATTCGTAAATTAATCATCGTTAACTTTACTGTGATGCAGAGGAGGCGGTACTAACCAGCCTTTTTCTTTTGTAATGTTTAATAGTTTGCTTTCATACTCCGATTTTTGCGTATGGAATTCATTAAATAATTCGGCAATGTCTCCCCGGATGGAAATACCGATGACATAGCTGCACAAAAGCCGCCCGGACGTTAATTCGTTTTTTACCAGACCAGCAATTTCCGCATCATTAAAACGGGCTCCGGCGGGAATATCCTGTACTTCGACATTAGGCCTGTCCGGCGGGGCAGGTGGAAGCCGAATACCTGTCTCTTTTAAAATCGCCTCAACCTGCTGCTCCTCTTGTGTAAAACTGTTTTCTGTAAGATCTTCCAAAAAGGTTTGTAAATCATGATCACCTGTATGATTCGTTAAAACCTGCAGGGTTACTAAAGTCGCTTTTGTACTGTATAAATATGACCATAGATGGAACACCTCTCCTGAATGGAATGGCTCCTCTTGCGGTTTTCCTTCGAACATTCCCATTAAAATGACACTCCTTCATTTTTTCTGGGTTTAGTTTCCCTAAAACGAATGGAATTATGTTTAAGTATATGTTGTATTAATACTGTCCATCATTCCAGTAATAGTAAAAGGCTTATGGAGTTGTTCCATAAGCCTTCTGTTTCCTCAAGTTATTTCAAATGGAAAAAACAAGCCTTGCGATTAAAAGACTTCTTAAGCTTAATAGCCGCCGAAGCCTCCACCAAAGCCTCCACCAGCGTAGGCAGTACCAACGATGATGAGGAGAATGAACAATACGACAATCAGGGCGAATCCACCGCCGCCTCCTGCATATCCTGCACTCATTAAAAAGCACCTCCTTAGCGTGGATAATTCTATACTATGCTCGAATGAACAGATAGTGTGGACAGCAAACTACCTATGTCTTAAATAGCACAAAATATCATCTCATGTACCATTGAGTGTAGGGGAAACGATGCATATCCTCTAGCAGTTGTGTTAATTTCTTCCTGTTACTATTGGCTAATGAAGGTACCTATTCGTGTTTCACATCATAAAATAATGTAGCAGTCAGAAAAGGCGGAATAGAAATGGAAAATAACAGCTATATCGACGCATTGGCATTAATGGGAGTCGGAGGTGCGCATCCTGGTGGTCTTCAGTTGACGAAAAATATACTATCAAGGGAAAACATAGATGAAGAAATGTCTGTTCTCGATGCCGGCTGCGGTACAGGGCAAACAGCTGCATATATCGCCGAACAATTCCAGTGTCATGTGACTGCCCTTGATAACAGTAACATAATGCTTGATAAGGCCCGGAGAAGGTTCTCAGACGGAGATCTTCCGGTTAAAATCAGACAGGGGAATATCGAAAACTTGCCTTTTCCCGATGATTCATTTGAAACAGCTCTGTCCGAATCAGTCATCGCTTTTACCGACATCCGTCAGTCAATTTCGGAATTGAACAGAATACTGAAACCGGATGGGGTTCTTTATGCGGTTGAAATGGTAATGGAAAAAAAGCTGCCGGAATACGACATGAAACCCATAATTGATTTCTATGGCGTTACCCGATTATTGTCAGAAAGCGAATGGCGTGATTTGTTTCAGGAAGTGGGTTTCCAGCAGATAATTTCAAATAGTTTCAAACAACAGGTTGAAAACGTGGACTTGAACGATGGACCGGATTTTTCTCTGTCTGAAAATATGAGTGATGAAACGATGGATATTCTCTTGGAACATGACCGTCTCACAAAGTTATATGAGGATAGACTTGGATTTCGAATTTTTAGATGCTCGGTTTAATAATTAGGGGATCTTATTTGCTTTAGCTTAAAGGTTGTTAAGGGTAATGACGGACAATGTACTAAATAACTACAATCAAGAGTCCAGATAAAAGCCGGTTATCCAATTTGTTGGAGCCGGCTTCTAAAGTGTAACTTGGAAACATCAGTCATTTTCATCGGCAATATCGATATATGTCCGGTCATGATCTGTTTTAGGGATCGTCACTTTCAACAGCCCATCATGGAACGTTGCTTTTGTTTCTTCTTTCTGTATCGGAAATGGAAGCGTAATGGTGCGTTCCGTTTGCTGTTTCTCGTGAGTGGAACTCCTTTGGGCAGCAATCCGTAAACGATGAGCAATCATCTCTAACTCGATCTCATTGCGTTTGTAACCCGGCAATTCCGCTGTGACGATTATTTCGGAATCGTATTCGTCTACATCGACCCAAAATGGCTGCATATTGAAAACGGAATTCATCTGTTTGAACGATTGGTTGAAAAAGGAGTCCATCTGACCCATCAGACCCCGAAATGGTGACATATCAATATCAAATTTTCCTGGCCGGTTGTTATTTTTTGAATTCATTTTTTCACCTCTTTGTACCATGCTGCTAATAAAATATGCTTAAAGAAAGTAAGAGTGGTGGGCGATTTTCTTATGCCAATTTATGTTAATACAATGATAGCTTGTAAACGATACATTAATATTTATTGAAATCGATTACCTTTCTAACTATTTGCATGTTTAGTCACTACCTCATTTCGACTATTTAAAAGAGTACATTAAATTTAAAGCGTGACATTGCAGAAAATAGTAAAATAATGACAGTAGACAAGCAAGATTCGGAGTGATATAGTGTTGATTAAATTTTCTGAGGAGCCTGTTTAAACCAAAAGCACTGGAACGTTCGAATTCATTTACATTGTAAGTTAACGAGGGGAGGAATTAAGATGGCAAGAACATTAATTAAAAACGGATTATTGGTAGATGGCAATGGTGGCCAACCACAAACAGATTCGGTTGTCGTGACTGAAAATAACCGCTTGATTTATATTGGTCCTGAACAAGACTATAATAAAAAAGGTGATGAAACGGTTATCGATGCAGAAGGCGGAACCATCCTGCCTGGTCTGATTGATTCACATGTTCACATGATGATGGAATATACACCAGTTTCGGAAAAATTAACGACACCATTTTCGTATATGTATTATCAGGCAGCTAAGTATTTGGAAACGACGCTAAACACCGGGATCACATCCGTCCGAGACGCGCTTGGTACGGATCGCGGCGTGAAGAAAGCTGTTCAGGACGGATTGATTAGCGGGCCGCGTCTGCAACTAAGCATTAATGCGTTAACGACCACCGGAGGTCATGGAGATGGTTATCAGGTTTCGGGTGATGTGATGGATCTATTGCCATCAGGTCACAGAGGTATGCCGGATGGACGTTGTGATGGTGTTGAAGAGGTACGCAAGAAAACACGTGAAATGCTGCGTGCCGGTGCAGAGGTGATTAAGGTCCATGCAACAGGTGGCGTCCTAAGCCCGACCGACCACCCAGAATTTACTCAATTTTCCCCAGAGGAGCTGAAAGTCATTGTTGAAGAGGGCCGCTTTCGCAAGGGGACTACAGTTATGGCACATGCTCAAGGTGCAGAAGGAATCAAAAACGCGGTTAAAGCGGGAGTACATTCAATTGAACATGGTATTTTCCTGGATGATGAAGCGATTGAATTAATGCTTGAAAACGGAACTTATCTTGTCCCGACATTACTTGCTCCAGTAGCAGTACTGGAAACAGCGGATGAAAAAGGCATGCCGGCATCAGCAGTCCAAAAGTCTAAAGAAGTAATTGAGCAGCATAAAAAAAGTATAGCTAAAGCTCATAAAGCAGGTGTCAAGATTGCAATGGGAACGGATGCTGGTGTCATGAAACATGGTACCAATTTGCGTGAACTTGGCTTAATGGCAGACACTGGCATGAGCCCGATGGAAACGATTGTGGCCACAACGAAAACAGCCGCAGAATGTCTCGGCTGGGATGATCAAGTTGGTACACTAGAGGCAGGCAAATTAGCAGATATTGTTGTTGCGAAAGGCAACCCGCTTGACGACATTAATTCGCTGACAGACAACGATACAATCCAGTTGGTTATGAAAGATGGAAAAATCGAAAAAAATACAATAAGCTGATTTAATGGATTTTAAGCAGCTTATATGTTTTGGAGTTGTTTTTAACGCGATAAGAAGTCGGCAGTGAGCTTAATTCAATCGAGGGCGTTGAATTTTCAATCGAAAGACCTAAATTTCAATCGATACGGGATAAATTTGATCGAAAGGCACAAAAGGACAAGTGAGTACGGGGAATCGTCGCGCGATCTCGTGCTATCCTCGCGCGAAATCCGGAGAGTGCCGCGCGACCTCGTGCCACCCTCGCGCGAAATCCGGAGAGTGCCGCGCGATCCCGTGCTATCCTCGCGCGAAATCTGGAGAGTGTTGCGCGATCTTGTGCTACCTTCGCGCGAAATCCGAAGAGTGCCGCGCGACCTCGTGCTACCTTCGCGCGAAATCTGGAGAGTGCCGCGCGATCTCGTGCTATCCTCGCGCGAAATCCGAAGAGTGTTGCGCGATTTTGTGCCACCGTCGCGCGATCGAACAACACAAAGTTTCGGTTGGGAGAAAAGCGAGGTACCCAAAAAATGTGGTATGGTGCTTTACATAGGACTCATAATAGGCAAAAAACCGGGCTGTAATTGGCCCGGTTTTTTCTGATGGGAAATCCCCTGAATGAAGTTTTACTTAAATTCTTCAAATCGATTGTTTCATAGCATACCAAATGTTATTATGTGTTGGTGACTATAAATTTACCAACAGTAACTAACTGGTCAAAAACAGGAGGATCTTAATGACACAACGGCATGAAGAGCTTCTGGATGCTGCGATTCAGCTCTTTCAGAAAAGCGGTATTCACGCTGTCTCTGTGGCTGATATTACGGAAGCGTGCGGGATATCTAAAGGTGCTTTTTATAAACATTTTGACTCAAAAGAAAACATGATACTGGAATTGCTGAAGCGGTATTATGATGAGATGTTCAGGGAAGCGGATCGGTTTACTGAAGAATTTAACCAGTCACCTTTAATGATACTAAAGCGAAAGATTACGATTGAACTCGAAAAATCAATCGAATACAGGTCGTTCTTTCTTGCTTTATTAACTGAATTCCCTCCGTATGAAAAGGGACCGATTCCTGAATTCCTTGATCGGATACAGCAGACACATCAGCAATGGCACAAACAGGCGTTATTGGATGCATTTGGTTCGAAGTCCAAGAAATATATGGATGATCTAACGCTTGTTCTGGAAGGAATCCTTCATAGTTATTTAATGCAGATTATTTGGAAAGGGCCTGCTTTGCCTCTGGACAGATTGGGCGATTTTATTGCTGAATGTATAAAAGCGATCGTGGAAAATGATGAGGCCATATCACCGTTGCTTCCGGTATACTCTAATGCTGATTCTGAAGCTTCCATCTTAGAAATCATCGGCAATGACTTGCATACATTGCGGACAGAAATGAACACAGACCGTGCCCGCTACTCGCAAAAAGATTTACAAACAATCGATTTATTAATCGAAGAACTCACGCAAGAAAAACCAAGGGAATTTCTGGTCGATGCACTGCTTGCTCAACTGCATCGGCGTACTTATTTAAAAACTGGAATAACCAAAATAATGACATCATGGGAAGTATGGAAAGGGGATTTAACATGAGTGATACAGCAACTTCCTGGGATTTGCCGCCAAAACAAAAAGGATTGATGATAGCGGCCTTGTTGACGGGCGCGTTTATGGGTATCATCAATGAAACATTACTGGCAACAGCGCTCCCGACAATTCAGGATGCGTTCTCCATCTCACAGGGGGAAGTACAATGGATGACAACCGCATTCTTGATGACAAATGGGATTATGATTCCTGTTTCAGCATTTCTGATTGACCGGTTTACAACCCGGGGATTATTTATAACTGCAATCGGCCTATTTGGTGCAGGCACCGCCATTGCGGCGATAGCCACTACATATCCGGTACTGCTGTTAGGGCGTGTTGTCCAGGCATCCGGATCCGGAATTATGCTGCCTCTTTTGATGACGGTGCTCCTGGCGGTCATTTCGGTTGAACGCCGTGGTACCGCAATGGGGATGATTGGTATTGTGATTGCATTTGGACCGGCGATTGGACCGACATTGTCAGGCTGGCTATTGGAACATTTTTCATGGCGTTCGTTGTTTATTACGGTTCTTCCAATTGTAGCGGTAACCATTACTGTTGCGGCGCTTTTTCTGCGTAATGTGACTGACCTCCGAAAGCCAAAGATAGACGTACTATCGATTGTCTTGTCTTCAGTCGGATTCGGTTCATTCCTGTATGGATTCAGTATTGCATCAGAGAGCGGCTGGGGGAGCACTGTCGTTATCAGTGCTATCACCATTGGATTAGTGGTGATTGGTTTATTCATCTGGCGGCAGCTTATCCTGGACACCCCGATGCTAGAATTTAAGGTGTTCCAATTCCGGATTTTTACTCTGGCAATCGCTATCACGATGACGGTTCTGATTTCACTGATTGGGGCTGAAACATTGCTGCCGCTGTTTATGCAGAATGCGCTGGGATTCTCACCGTTGAAGTCCGGTATGATGCTCTTTCCGGGTGCAATTGTAATTGGAATTATGTCACCGATTACCGGGCGGCTGTTTGATAAGTTTGGCGCTAAATGGCTTGCGCTTATCGGACTCAGTATCGTCACTGTAACGACATTTATGTTTACCAGATTATCACTGGAAACATCATTTGCCTACTTGACGACAATCTATGCGATTCGCATGTTTGGTCTATCGTTTGCATTAATGCCGGTGATGACATCTGCTTTGAACCAGCTTCCGCCAAAATGGTATGCGCATGGGTCAGCGATGGCTAATACCCTGCAGCAAATTTCCGCATCAATTGGAACAGCAATCCTTGTTACGCTTGTTGCAATGGGCACTAATAGTTTCGTAACAGATGGAAACACGTCACCGGAAATAGCTGGTAAACTGGCACAAGTGGTTGGATTTGAATGGGCGTTTATGGGCAGTACGATTCTTGCGTTTATCGCATTTATTTTGGCATTATTTCTCCATCCGCCGAAAAAAGAAAAAGAAATCGTTCGGCAGATTCATGGGGAGCATGCTACTATGCGGTGATTTGCAGAAGAGGCGTATCGTATAGAGTGAAAACATGAAATAACAAAGCTTTTGGGGTGCTAATCACATGTCTGTTAGTACCCTATAATTGGAAAAAGGTTTAGAGCGATCGGAATTCAAATTAAAACACCTCTTATAAAAGGTGTTTTATATTTATTTATCTTTTGCTATTTCCTTTCTGTTTGGAGCTAGTGGTGGTTGTTCAAGCCATTTATTTTTGGTCATTAAATTGAACCATTCTTTGGTAACCATGATGTTCTTTAATATGACTTTTTCATATGTTGTTACGAGGTCTGCCCGCATAGCAGATGCAAGTCCTGCACCATGATAATTTTGTGAAGCTTGCAATAAAAATCCAATGTGATACAGCATCAACTTATCTGAAAAAGGAGAATCCTGTGATGTAGTGACTTCAGATTCCCAAGACATCGGCACAGGTAAGTTATCCTTTTTTAATAATTTAGCCAATGATTGAATTTGGTTATCTGACGTGTCTTGTGCAGATTTCAGAAACTTTCTAACCTCTTTTGACTGTGTCACTTGGCTGAATCCAATGGAAAGCGATTTTTCCATTATTTTCTTTTTGATATTAAACGAAAGACTAATGATTTCCGTTGCGGTTAATGGACGGTTACCCCCAAAAGTCTGTACAAATTGTTGTCCAGAGATGAATTCAGGGTGGTTATCAGGATAAAAGTAAGGGGTTCTTTGAAAATGCCCTTTTTCCAGTAATAATTCAATCGTTTGGTGGTACATTCTCTTTCCATCATTATCACAGGAATCATAAAAATCTCTTAGGTCTTTTCTTACAGAAGAGGTAAGCGATGCTGTATGCCCTAATAAACCGTGTAAGGTCATAATGTGCAAATAGTGTAAACAGAATATGTCGGAAAATAACCTTTTTGCTCCTCGATTAAGGTCTGATTCAGTAAACCCGATGGGAATCGGGAACCCCTCGTTTTTAATGAATGTAGATATCTGTTTCTTTTGTTTATCAAATGTCTGTATAGCATCTTCAAAAACAGCCCTTATCTTTTCATCCTTTATAATGGAAACCATATACTTGTTTACAATATCAGTCGCAGTCCCGTTTACATACTCCCCCCACAATGTACCGATCTCAGCAGAGGTAAGTTTTAATTGTTCCTTATTCATTCAATCACCTCGATTTTTATGGTTCCCGTGTTTTAATAATTTATTATTGAATCTTGACAATAAGCAAAGGGGACGGAAGTGATTTATACTCTCTGGTACAAAGATAAATGGATGACACCCCCGTTGCAGGCCTTTATATATTATTCCGTTATACGACAGGCGCATTTGCGGAATTAACAAGCAGCTTAAAAAGTAGTGACTATTTAACTCACCTCTATTATACTAGTCATAAGGTGTAGACAGGGAGTGCATCAGTACGCACACTAGACCCTAAGACAAGAAAGGAAGAATTTAATGAAAAATAATCATAAATTTTTAATGGTAATGTTGATAGGAGTATCCCTTATATTGGCTGCTTGCGGAAACTCATCTGAACAAGAAGGTACACAAGATTCACCTAATATTAACCAAGAGACAGAAACCGATTCCTCTGAAGACGCATATTCCGGACAGGAAGCAAAAACACACGATAATCAGGCGGAGGAACAAAGCCAAGAAGAACTACTGGAAGAATATGTTCCAAATGAAGATGATGTTGTACTAAAGCATAATAATTTGAAAAATAAAGGTATACTTGAAGCGTTTATGAAAGTTGCTGGAGAAAACGGCGAAAACAATGAAAGTGAAATTAGAGTAGTGAAGGATGAAGGGGCAAACGGTGTGCTTATTTATGATTTGAAATCAAGATATGATAAAAATGCCGATCAGGCATGGATTGGGGTTATTCCAGATTTGAGTCATTATAGCGCCTCAGAAAATGACGTACAAGATGTTTTTAATAATGCACGCCAGCAATGTAGCTATATGTCAAAGGATAAACAAGAAGGGTACTATAAATTGAATGAATGTCGAACGCATTGGGAATATCGGTTCCTTCCAATTGTTAATTGATAATGGCTTTTAGAGATTAAGTCAAACAATCTGGTGATCTACCGAATGGCTTGGTAAGAAATACCAGCAGGAAAGGTTATAAAAAGGTGGTATACATATGAAATTGTTTTTTCGAACATTATATTCGATTCTCTTATTTGGAGCCGGTATCTTGCATTTCATCCATGAACCAGGTTTTCGTAAAATTGTCCCCAAAACACTGCCTTTACGACGGACCATCGTGCTGGTCTCAGGTGTATTTGAAATGATCCTTTCCGTCTTGCTTTGGGTAAAAAAAGGACAACAAATCACAGGAAAACTATTAGCACTTTTTATGGTCGCTGTTTTTCCAGCGAATGTGTACATGGCTGTTAAAAGAATATCATTCCGGCCGGGGGAACAAGCTAATCTTTGGATTCTATGGTTACGATTACCTTTGCAAATTCCACTGATTGCTGGGGCATTAACACTGGGAAGAAAAGATAATGAATAGACTATTCCAGAGTGTTGGGTGCGCTAAAGAATAAGCGTAACGCGTTAATCATTAAGGTAAAAATGCTGTAAAAAACCCGGACTGCCGTTCATGGCAGCCCGGGTTTTTTACTATGATATTTTAAACGGCTGCGGTTAGCACCATGCTGCGCCAACGATGATAAGCAGGATGAATAATACGACGATCAGCGCAAAGCCGCGGCCGGCACCGCCGCCATAGCCACCGTAGCCACCGCCATATCCGAATCCGGCACCACCGTAGCCGGCTCCTGCAACTTGGCCGCCGTAGCCACCGCCAAAGCCGCATCCGCAGTTAGATCCAAATCCCATTTAAATTCCTCCTCAAAAATTTTGTATTTTTGGCAGATAAGAAAAATCTTTCTTATCTGTATAAGTGTAGCTAAGGCTTTTCGTCATAAAGGCTTGACGATAAAGCCAGACTTGCTGATGTTTGGATTAATAGCCAACGTAAGCAACGCCGACAATAATTAGCAGGATAAATAGTACTACGATTAAGGCAAAGCCTCCACCGTAGCCTGCTCCGCCTACATATTCACTCATTCATCAACACCTCCATTACCTTTTGTTAGTAATGTATGTAGGTAAATGCAGATTGATATGGGTACTCCCCCAAATTAAAGGAATTGGGCTCAGACAAGTAACGTTTTTGGCTTGAGTGTTTTCCGCTGATTCCCCAGTATATCTGTCTCTTACTGAATTTTTACCGTATACATATAATGTCGTATGTTTCTGTAAAATGGAGGTGAAAGAATGTCGGTCAGGTATTATTATGAATTATGCTGTAAATATAAAGGGAGACCTGTCAAAATAGCCACACGTGATGGGGTCGTTCACCGTGGTGTGATCCGGGATGTTGATAACCATCGTGTATTTATAGAGCCGTTTGGCTGCCAGGGAAATCTAGGTGGTTTCGGATATGGCTTCTACGGACCGGGATATGGATATGGTTCCGGATTTGGCTATGGTATCGCATTGGGAGCGATTGGCACACTGGCTTTGCTTCCATTTTTCTACTGGTAATGCTTGTCCCCAAACGCGGAAAAACAGACGGATCAGAGTTCGTCTGTTTTTTCGATTATTGTTTCCGATTTAACAGGCAATAAGTCTTGTGACGTTAAGTCTTCTTTGTTCATATAGTTTTTTACCAGGTGATACCCGGCGCAATAGCCGGCCATTTTGGGATAAGGACCGAGACCATACAGTATTTGTAAATGTTTGCGTCCGGATTTCGGGATATTCCGATTAGGGAGTATCAGATTCATGCATATTCTTTGTAATTGTCTATCGGAGTAATACGATAACCAATTAGCTGTATACCGGACACCAAACCTTTCACGGACGGCGTTTTCCGCTAAACCTTCCAGTATCACGGTGTCAAGAAGTGTGTATTCAGCTTCCTTTTTGCTGTATTTGGATAATCTGCAAATATGATTGTATTCATGTGTCAACAACGCCCGAATTTCTTTTTCTGTATTGGTTTCCGAAACAAACAAAAAGAGTTTGTCAGGGAAGCTCAGTCCTGATTTCCCGTTTTGTTCTTGGTTTAATTTTCGGTTATTCGTATCAGCGGGCAATATGAAAACCGGGATATCTGGGCCGTCCCATTCTTTCTTCAGATTTTTTGCTTCCCGTTGTACGATTTGCCAAATATGGTTTTTTTGTAATCCTTCGATCAGTTCATTCCCATTTTTCCGTGGCTCTCGGTACATGCCATGCATTGTTAAGTGCTGATGAATGTCGGCGGCTGAAACACCTTTATCAAATTGGCTTTTAAATTTTTCACAAAGTTCCAGCGGTTTATGATAAGTATCCAACAACCATTTGTCGGTTCGAATGACACTCATATGCATACTCCTAACCTTATTGTATCTAATACACTATGTCACCGGCTGTGTCGATGTTACTAAAGAAGTGAATGGATTAGTCAAACACCTTTTCATTTAATTGTTTAGTTGAATAGGATATAACAAAACGAAAACAGGGAGGTATGAGGATGATCTATCTTGGAAGACCAGAAAGGCCTATGCCGCCGCCACGCCCTCCTATGGGCCCGCCACGTCCGGCAATTCAGAGGCAGCGGCAACCGGCAGGACAAAATATCTTGAATCATTTTCGGGATTCAGACGGAAACTTGGATATTGACAAAATCACGACCACAGCCCAGCAAGTCGGAAAGCTTTACGGACAGGTAAGCCCGCTGATCACAAAATTTACCAAACGCTGATTCAGTAGATGCATAGGAGTTGTATAACCGGATGACAATACGAAAAGCAACAAAACGTGAAACCCGGGAGGTTATCAGTCATTCAATGGACGTTTTAAAGGAATCGAGTATGGGGCATATTCCTGAAAAACAGGAAAAAGCTCAGCAAATGATTGCCCCGTTTTTGGCTTCCGGAGGCTATTATCTGGTTCACACTGAGAGTAACAATCTTCAGGGCTGGATAGGTGTTGGAACTACAATTGATCATTATACAGATAAACCTGTGGGTGTCATTCCTGAGCTTTATGTCCTGCCACAATACCGTAAGCAAGGGATCGCGGAAACATTATGTCATGAAGCTTCGGCAATATTGTGGGAGAAGGGGGTTGCCGCTGTTCAACTTAATGTGTTCGCCGGCAATTCAGTCAAACAGCTTTATCAGAGGCTTGGCTTTCAGGAAGTTGCTACGTTAATGGAAAAGCGATTTGATTAAGCAGGGAAATTATAACCACCGCTGCAGAAGTTTTTGATGGAAACGGATAATGTTATAAAAAATCCGAACTGATTCGAATCTAACTGGCGATTTTGAATCATCGTTCGGATTTTTAGTTGATGTAACGATTCTTATGACCTATGCTCGAAAAAAGCTGGAAGGGTTGTGTTCTTGCAACTGTCATGATAATTTAATTTACAGAAAAGAAAAAATATCGTTACACAAATATGGAATTAAGAACGGAAGTTGATCTGGAAGGTGATAGAATGAACAATACACAGCATAATTGGCAGATTATCCGGTTTGATGGGGAGGAACCACAATCACTGGATGATGAAATCGCCACGGAATTTCCCTTGACAGTTATATTAAACGGTGATGAATTTGCCACAATGGTATGTTCACCGACCGATTTGGAAGAATTGACAATAGGATTTCTTGCCTCAGAAGGGATTATCCGTTCTTATAATGAGATCAACAGTATTTCAGTTGATGAAGGCAAAGGGTTTGCTTATATTGATATCACTAAAAATATCGACGCCATCCCGCAGGATCAGACAAAGCGTTTTATCGGTTCCTGCTGCGGGAAGAGCCGGCAATTTTATTTTAAAAGTGATGTCAGAACGGCGAAAACGGTTTACAGTCGTCTGTCAGTCACAGTTGAGCAGTGTTATACCCTGATGAACCAGCTGCAGTCTGAATCGGAGCAGTTCATCCGAACCGGCGGAGTTCATAATGCGGCCCTGGCAGCCCCCGATGATATGTTTGCAATTCGGATGGACATTGGCCGACATAACGCCCTCGATAAAATTTATGGCCATATCCTGAAACAGCGCATTCCGGTCAAAAATAAATTGATTGTGTTCAGCGGCCGGATTTCTTCCGAAGTGTTACTTAAGATATCCAAAATTGGCGCGGGCATTCTCGTTTCCAAATCTGCTCCGACAGATTTGGCACTTCAACTGGCGACCGATTTGGGTATTACGGTAATCGGGTTTGTCAGAGCCGACAAAATGAACGTTTACACACATCCGCAACGAATTAAAGAAGCGATTTAGAAAATAATAAAAATCGAACACTAGTGGTTCGATAAATGTCAGAAAAAGGATATATTATCCCCATCAATGTTTGGGCAACCTAACAACAGTTGAATTAAATGGAGGGTTATGTATGCCGAAGAAGCGAAATAAAGTAAATCCGGAAGACAGCCGTAACGTTGCTGAGAGGGGTTATGAACCAGACAACTATCTTGGCAATACACAATTTGATAAAGGCATGGCGGAAACGCATGAACAAGTGTCTGATGACTATAAGGAAGGAACGATTGACCGAAAATTAGAGGACAAATAATCCCTTTCCAGCAGTCAAGCGCCTCTTTTTGAGGATAGTCATACAATCGCCCTGGCAAAACATTCACTTTAACGTATTGTATATATTAACTGGCCAAGCGGTAAAAAAGCCAGCGCTCATTCAATTTTCGCCTTATCGGAAACAGAGTCCCTTTTCAAAAAAGGGGCTCTTTTTTATAGGCCATGTCCGGCTCCAGCGTCAAAGCTGTAGGGCGTACGTTGCTAAACGAACGCTTGCACCTTTGTTCGCAGCTCAGCTAATTGTGACAACTTGAGCGAAAAATTTGTGAACTTGAGCGGAGTTTGTGACAATTTGAGCCGATTTCATGATATTTAAGCCGATTCTGTGACAGCTTGAGCCGATCCAACAATTGCATGCACGTATAAATCATTCCCCGCAAGTCTATCATTTACGGAGAGGTGTCGTTTCAAGAAGGATTCAGCACTGTTTATGACGAAATATAAATATAAGGCTTACCGGGGTGATTCCATGACCGTGAAACATTATAGCTTTGGAATGCTCTTTCTTTTTATAATCGTTTTTCTGGCAGGGTCATTCGCTGACAATAAACCTGACCATATAGACAGCGAAGGAGAGGGGCACGATATGAGTGAAAAGCTGAATCATTTGATTGAAAATGAACCAAAGCTGCAAGGAGCTATCACAGGGATAAGCATCCGAGATGGGGAAACAGGGGAAAAACTATATGGTCATAATGGAGATGTCCGGTTGCGACCGGCCTCCAATATGAAATTATTAACCGCCGCAGCAGCACTTTCTGTATTGGGTGAGGATTACAGGTTTACCACAGAGGTGTTGACTGAGGGATCCATTACAAATAATCAATTGGACGGGAATCTGTTTTTAAAAGGAAAAGGCGACCCCACGCTTATGCCTGAAGACTTTGATATGTTTGCCAAAAAAGTGAAGGAAAGCGGAATTGATGTGATCAATGGGGATATTATTGCTGATGATACCTGGTATGATGATGTTCGTCTGTCGCCCGGTCTTGTCTGGAGTGATGAGCACTGGTATTACGGAGCGCAAATTTCTGCATTAACGGTTTCCCCTGATAAGGATTTTGACGCCGGCACGGTTGTTGTTGAAGTCGCACCAGCTGATACCGGGGACAGTCCGGTAGTTACAGTATCACCTGATACAGATTATGTACAGGTCAAAAATAATGCAAAAACGACTACGCCAGGTGGTGAGGAAGATTTAACGCTCAATCGGATTCATGGTGAAAATGTGATTACAATTGACGGGACCATTCCGGCTGATTCAGCCAACGTTAAAGAATGGATGGCCGTCTGGGAGCCGACCGGTTATGCGCTGGATCTGTTCAGACAATCACTGGAAGAGCGGGGGATCACATGGACCGGCAGGGTGAAAACAGGACAAGCTCCAAAAAAAGCTGATGTCCTGCATACGGGTAAATCCATGCCACTTTCCGAATTGCTCGTACCATTCATGAAGTTAAGCAACAATACACATGCGGAGATTCTTGTAAAGGAAATGGGTAAAGTCGTTCATGATGAAGGAAGCTGGGAAAAAGGACTGGACGTCGTCGAGTCTGAAATGAAGAGTCTTGGCATGACTAGCGATACGACTGTGATTCGCGATGGATCGGGCATTTCTCATATGAATCTTCTGCCGCCGGATGAACTATCCAGATTGCTGTATAACGTGCAAGATAAAGAATGGTTTGATACGTATTTAAACGCGCTTCCGAATTCCAACGCTTCAGATCGGATGAAGGGCGGAACGTTGCGTCACCGAATGAACGATGTCAGTATACAGGCTAAGACCGGAACAATTGATGGTGTCAGTACACTTTCCGGTTATGCAGAGGCGACGAATGGAAGCAAATTTATATTTTCGATTATGCTTAATAACCTGTTGGATGAAGAAGATGGACCAGAGATAGAAGATAAAATAGTGAAGATATTGGTGAATCAATAACAGAAGGGAGCCCATACTTTTTGGGCTCCCTTTTTAATCCCGAAAGATTACTGGTTATTTTGCTGGGATTGCTGTGCTTGAGTTGCTTGCTGGCGAGCTTGCTGAAGCTGCTGCTGCGCCTGCTGAACTTGCTGGTTTTGTTGTGCTTGGGCACCAGCTTGTTGCTGCGCGTTCTGCAATTGTTGTTCAGCCTGCTGTACCTGCTGCTGAGCTTGCTGAAGCTGCTGCGGATCAGCACTTGCCTGAGCTTGCTGAACAGCTTGCTGAGCCTGCTGTGCTTGTTGAACTGCTTGCTGCAGTTGTTGCTGTTGTTGGTTTTGTTGTGCCATAAGTATACCTCCAAGTAAAATTATTGCGCTGCAAGAGCGCTCCGTACTTATCATGCCGCATACTTTGTAAAATATGTATGTGAATTGAAACTTTTTTCCATTTAACCGAGCCTTACGTTTCTTCTAAGTCCTACTATATAGAACCCAAATCCGATCGGTGAATAATAACGTGTTTAATCTTTCATACTAAAATCAACATATCGCTTAGCTTAGAAGGATGTTCGCATGAATAAGAAGACGTCACAGAAAAGAGTGCAAAGGGGATTCGACAAGCTGTTAACTGAATTAGAAAAGAAAGATTCTTTCATTCATTATCAGCATGAGCATGAAAATGGCACGATTCATTTGGGCTATTTAAAAACAGCTGTTGATCCGCAAAAACTCGAAAAATATATTCTGCCGCGTGTACAAGAGTACATATATAACGATTTAAGCGAATTAAATGGGTACATCCCATTCACAAAAACCGAACTAGCGGAAAATTCCGATCATATTCAGGATAAGCTTGTGAAGGGTTTTGTATTTATTTACATGCCGAATGTCAGCCCGTCGTATTTGCTGGTTCCGCTGCCGCTCGATCAAAAACGGCAGGTTTCTGTTCCTGAAGTGGAGTTCAGTGTTGTCGGTCCGAAAGAAGCGTTTGTTGAAGATATTGACACAAATTTGAATCTAATCCGGAAAAGGCTGTCTATCCCCGAGTTAAGTGTTAAGAAATTAAAAGTCGGTACAATCACGAAAACAGATGTGGCTGTCGTCTCAATAGATGGAATAGCTGATGAGGAGAATGTCAATACCGCGGTACAGCGTATAAAAGATGTTGAAATTGATCAGGTGATTGACAGTTCGTATATCCAGCAAACGATTGCAGATAACAAAAATTCACCATTTCCGCAGCTGCTGGATACGGAGCGGCCTGACCGGATTGCCGCGATATTGGCTGAAGGAAAAATTGCTATATTTGTCGACGGTTCGCCGCATGTTTTACTTGGGCCGACAACATTGATCGAATTCTTTTCCGCGTTTGAGGATTATTTTTTAAACTGGATGACCGCGTCTGCGTTCCGACTGATCCGTTTAATTGCCGTCTTTTTTTCAATTTTAATTACACCATTATATGTTGCAGTGCTGACACATCATTTTGAAATAATACCGCAGACACTGCTTACTACAATTGTCCATTCCAGAACGCAGGTGCCTTTTCCGCCTGTAATAGAAGCACTCATTCTAGAGTTTACCATTGAATTGCTGCGGGAGGCGGGTGCCAGACTGCCGACCAAAATCGGTCAGACAATCGGTATTGTGGGCGGTATTGTTATTGGAACAGCGGCGGTTGAAGCGGGGCTGACAAGCAATGTACTGCTGATTATTGTTGCACTTGCTGCTTTAGGTTCATTTACAACGCCCGTGTATAAAATGAGTAACACAATCAGGCTGATCCGTTTCCCGTTAATCATCGTTTCGCATGTTTACGGGTTAATTGGTCTGACGATTGCCATTGCTTATATTATGGTACATCTACTGCGGCTGACGTCGCTCGGGCGGCCGTTCTTTGCACCGGTTTTTCCGTTCAGGCCTAAGGATTTCAAAGACGCATTGATACGTCTGCCGTTTTCCGTGCAGCAGAAACGTCCATATCAAGTGCGTCCAACTAAAGTAAAGCGACCTGTTGCTGAAGAAACTGATAAATAGAGGGGTAAGCGATGATTTCACTCGATGATAAAGTAACAGGGTTGATGGTTTTTTTTCTCATCACCTCTTCACAAATCGGTGTCGGTGTGCTCGGGTTTGAAAGTATCATTAACAAATATGCCGGCCATGACGCCTGGATGTCATTAATCATTTCCGGCCTTGCTGTCAGTGGCATCATATATCTCATGTATAAGATGCTGAAAAATGCTGAAAAGGGCGATATTGTTGAAATCCATCAATTTACGTACGGCAAGTGGCTTGGAAATTTCGTTACGATTATATTCACGATGTATTTACTTTTGATGGCAACTGTTGTGTTGCGTACGTATATCGAGATTATCCAGGTATGGATGTTCCCGCATTTAAAGGTTTGGGCCTTTTTATTGATTCTAATTCCACTTATCTATTATACGATATCCGATCAATTCCGGACGGTTGTCGGGGTTTGTTTCCTTGGTATTGTCTATCCGTCTCTTTTAATTCCGACGGTGATTTATCCATTGCGTTTTGCGGATATGAACCACATACTGCCCATTATGGATCATACCATCACAGAATTGATGCAATCGTCGACCTTAGCTATATTGAATTTTATGGGCTTTTCAACGCTTCTCGTTTTCTATCCGTTTATAAGGGAAGCAAACAAATCACAAAAATACGCCCAGTATGGCAATCTCTATACGACAGGATTGTATGTCGTTGTATGCTTAGTGTCATATCTCTTTTATAATCAGAGTGAATTGGAAGAGGTCATTTGGGCATCATTGGGGCTATGGAAAATTATTGAAATGCCATTTATGGAGCGGTTTGAATATTTTGGAATTGCCACGCTGTTCTTTATGATTTTGCCGAATGCCGTACTGTACATGTGGGCGTCCACACGCGTGGTGCACCGTACCTTTGGCTTTGACCATAAGAAGACAGCTGTTGTGCTGCTCGTTATTTTATTCCTAACATGTGTGAGTTCTACGGGCAGGGTAGGTGTGAATGTATTAAATGATGGAGCCGGTAAAATCGGCCTCGTGTTTTTGTTTATTTACATACCTGTTCTGTTTGTCATCAACCTGATTCGCAGGAAGGTGCGTAAGAATGTATCTTAAATATATTGCTTTTTTCGTGTTAGTAATTGTAAGTTTACTGTTTAACACTCAGATGCCAACAAAAATAATCGATCAAATTCAAATGATTACAGTAGCGGGGTTCGATGCGACTGACCAGGATAAGATCCAGGGCACCGTTGTAACGCCAAAATATCTTCAGCAAGCTCAAGTTGAGGATTATATCTACACAGATACCGCTGACACAGTGTATGGCGATTGGGTGAAATTAAATGCGAAAGCGACTGAACGATTGCTGAATGGCAAGCTAAAGGTTGCTTTCTATAATCAGAAACTAGCAGAACAAGGGCTTAGCGAATTTACCGAATTCTTATTAAGAGATCCATCAATTGGCGGCAATGTCTTTTTGGCACTGGCAGAAGGGTCATCCGAGGAGCTGATTAAATCAGTTAAAACTGGTAAGGGCAGAGGTATTTTTTTCAGTGATTTTTTTGAGCATAATATAAAGCATGGGAATCTGCCGCAAACGAATTTAAAACTGTTTAATTCCAGCTTGAAAAGTGACACGAGTGATCCATTTATGCCGATGTTCAGCATTGAAGGCGGGGTGCCGGAGCTAACAGCGCTTGCATTCTTCAACGGTGATAAATATGTTGATAAATTACCCATTGTAAAAGCGAATGTCTTTAAATTATTATATGAAAATCTCAGCGATGGGCAGTACCAATATAAAAGTGATGCATATAACATATCAATTGAAAATCTTGAATCAGATAGGGATGTGGTTTATGAAGCAGAAAAAGGGAGTGGCGGGATGACGTTTAATGTGAAGGTTCGGGGCGTTATTAGGGAGTACACCGGTCAAGAGCCCACAGATCGGTTACCTGTGATTCAAAAAGATATCGAACAGGATTTAGAGCAAAAAGCAGAAAAATTGATTAATCGGTTTCAGGAATTGAATATTGATCCGCTTGCTATTGAGGAGGAAGTTAAAAGCAGAAACCGGAATTATACCAAGGATCAGTTTAAGTCAGCGTATCCGGATATGCCGATTAACGTCAATGTGAATGTCAGACTGACTGAATCGGGGACACGCCGTTAAAGCTCACATAGTGCATACTGGTTAGGGCGCTTTATGAATAGTTGATTCTTGGACGGCCGGATCTACCAGAATTCCCGAAGGTCACACTATTTTTCCCGAAGTGCCAGAACGGCTCCCAACTGGCACTGACCTTTTAAATGATCGCGTCAATTGACTGATATTTCTTGTCAAAGCCTAAATGAACGACCTCCCATAAATAAAATGAGGCGATGGTCAGATGAGGGTCCCAAACGGGCTTTTTGTCGAGTAAAATCCGGCGTCGTTCAGACTTATCAACTTCATACAGCCATTTTGCCCCGCGCTGGATACCGATATCATCGACGGCGAGCACATTCATCCTTCCGAGTGAAAAAATCAGGAACATCTCGGCCGTCCATTTTCCAATCCCCTTAATGCTTGTCAGCAGTTTGATGACCGATCGATTATCCATATCATCCATTTGGGCAAAGTCAATGGTTTTGTCATGTACCTTGGCGGTCAGGTCGCGTAGATAGTTAACTTTTTGGCGGGATAATCCGATTGTCCGCAGCTGTTCATCAGACACCTTCAGAATGGCTTCCGGCTCGATAAGACCCTCAAGCAGCGCTTCCAGTCGTCCAAAGATGGTGCTTGCAGCCTGTACCGAAATTTGCTGGCCAATAATTGAGCGGACCAGTGATTTGAAATAGTCAGGACGCATCGAAACTGTAACATCCCCGACAATATCTATCAGTTTATTCATTTGCTGATCGGCCGCTTTCAATTGGTTAACTGCATCATTATGTCGATCAATCATAATTGTTCCCATAGGTCACCTCGAGATCAGTTTAAAACTTAGTGTAAATGATTTTATACATTTTGACAAAAAACGCCGTCAACGTATTGAATTGCTAGCCTAAATAAGATAGTTTTGATATGATAAAATTGAAATCAAATATGATCTTAACAGAGAGGCTTTAAACCAGTCAGGAAAGGTGGAAGTTATATGAGTAAACCAAAAATAGTCGTTCTTGGCGCCGGTTATGCCGGAATGATGACCACAAAACGATTAATGCAAAAATTAAGTCCTGAAGAAGCGGAGTTAGTGCTCGTTAATAAGCATAACTACCATTATCAGACCACATGGCTGCATGAGGTGGCCGCCGGGACAAGAAATCAAAACCAGGCTCGCATGATGATCAGTGACGTGATCAATCCAACCCGTGTCAACCTGATTTACGATGAAGTTGTCGAAGTGAAAAAAGACGAGAACCGTGTTGTTCTGAAAAACAGTGAGATTACATACGACTATCTTGTCATTTCACTTGGTTTCGAAACGAATACATTCGGCATTAAAGGCATGGAGAAAAATGCGTTTTCTATTACCGATATAGATTCCAGCCGCATGATCCGCGAACATATTGAATATCAATTTGCCAAATATAGCACTGCCAAGAATCCAAAAGATGAAGATCTGGCAATTCTTGTCGGCGGTGGCGGCTTTACCGGCATCGAATTTGCTGGTGAACTCGTTGAGAAAGTACCTGAGCTATGCAAAAAGTATGATATTGACCGTAGCAAAGTCCGTATCATTAATGTTGAAGCCATGCCGCGCGTCCTGCCTGGTTTTGATGATGACCTTGTGGCATATGCCAAGGAATCTCTGGCTGAGGGCGGTGTTGAATTTAGAGAAGGTGCGAAAATCTCGGAGTGCAAGAAAAACAGCTTTGTTATCGGTGATGGTGATGACGCCGAAGAGATCAAAGCTGGCACCATTGTTTGGACAGGTGGCGTAACAGGTAGCTCCATATTGTCCAAGTCCGGTTTTGACATTACAAAAGGAAAAGTAACGGTTGACGGCGACATGCGTGCACCTGATGAAGAAAATATCTTCATCCTTGGTGACTGTGCATGGGTTATGAACGAAGAAGAAGGAAAGCCGTTCCCGCCGACCGCACAGGCAGCAATGCAGCATGCTGATACGTGCTCGGACAATTTAAAAGCGCTGCTGCGAAATGAACCATTAAGCAAATTCGTATTTGATGATAAAGGTACTGTTGCTTCTCTGGGCAGCAAAGATGCTATGGGAACGGTATTCAATGACAATAAATTGTATGGCAAACCTGCAGTATCCATGAAAAAAGTAATCGACAACCGCTACCTCTTCCTGCTTGGCGGACCGAAACTTATCTTGAAAAAAGGGAAACTGCGCATGCTTTAATCAATTGAGGAGGGACATTTTCATGAAAAACGGAACATTATATTTGTTTTTGCTGGCATTGGCAGCAATTGTAGGATACACAGCGGCAAAACGTTCGCTTGAGGACACAAGGGATTTCCGTTAATTGACGGAAGCCTGTAACATGATAACCACCCTGGCCTGGCAGGCGGGGTGGTTTTTTGTATCTTGCGGAGGAGATTCATTTTGTTATTAAATTGTGATATTTATCACTGTTTTCATGCTATTATTCGTATATATTGGTAAAAGGGGAGGTTTTACAATGAGTATGGGATTGATTATTTTCCTTGTCATATTATTTATTGCCGCTATGGGCGGAACGTTTTTTGCATTTAAACAGGAGGAAGACAAAATGAAAAAGTATGAAGAGGAAGGCGATTCGTTTGAAGATCAGTTAAGACGGTCACATGAATATGAAACGTCCTCATTGAGAACAAATGTCCCTATACAGCTGGCGATTTATGGGATTACGATCACAGTTTCACTCATCGTTTTTGCGATTTATGTATTTTAATCTGTTTCTTTCGTCATTCATGTTTTTAACTTATTATCGAATACTACAGGACAGGAGGTGGTTGGATGATGACCGTTATTCTGTCCTTTTTATTGGCATCGGCTCCACTGACGGTTACTGACGATGATCAGGTGGTGGACAAAATCGTGAAAGAGGACTTTGAAATGTTTTATGCTGACCGGTTATGGGTTAACGATGCAAAACTCGAACTGCAAATGGATGTTCTTGATGAGAAATTGCATGAAGATCCTGTCAATGCAAAATTGGATGAGGATGGGCAAATCATAGAAGAAAAGCCCGGAAAAGCACTAGACCGTCAGAAGTTCCACAAACTGTTTCTGGATTATTTCTACCGGGGAACACCTGAAAAGATAGTATTGCCCACACGGAAGGTTTACCCGCGGGTAGACAGCGAACTGCTGGCAGAAATCCGTGAACATAAAATTGGTGATTACACGACAAATTTTAAAGAAAGCAATAAAGAACGAACGCGAAATATTGAGCTGGCTGCCGAGGCGATTAATAACCATGTGGTCTTTCCGGGGGAGCGTTTTTCCTTTAATGATGTCGTTGGGAAACGCACGGAAGAGAAAGGCTACAAACGTGCTCCGGTCATCGTGAAGGGTGAACTGGCCGAGGATATCGGCGGAGGGATTTGTCAGGTTTCATCGACATTATATAATGCGGTTAATTTGGAAAACATTGAGATAACTGAACGTTATTCACACAGCCGGAGTGTCCCTTATGTACCGCCCGGACGTGATGCGACCGTCAGCTGGTACGGTCCTGATTTCGCGTTTACCAACAAATACAAACGGCCGATTTTGATACGGGCGTCGGCTGATAATGGTAATATGACGATCGAAATTTTATCTTCGGCCACGTCATAATACACGCGAATGGATGATCAGTTGATCTGACATGCAGCGGGGAGAACCCCGCTTTCATTTAATGGGGGATTTGGCTATAATTTAAAGTGGAGAGGAGTCTTGGTTATGGGTATGGATATATTGAACTTGAACGATCATTTTCAGGATAATATGACATCGAAATACAGACCAAAGCGACCTGGATGAACAGCTTTCAGATAAACTGAAGATGGTTGAAGCGATCTGCCACTCGGAAATCGGCGAGGTAAGAGCTTCCTCCGAGATCATCTCCGGATTGTATAAGCACTCCGAGATTGATTGGATGCTGTTGGGTGAGTTGGCATTGATGTGTGATTTTAAACTTGCCCGTGGTTATCTTGTACTGGCTGATTCGTGAAAATGACCAACGCCTAAAAATTTCTTGACAGGTTAGGTTATGCCACGTAATATGATAGTTGATAATGAGAATCTTTTTCAGTTATACTGAGTCTTTTGAAGCAGGTGAGTGTCATCGATATATTTGAAGCAATACGGGAAAGACGTACCATTCTTCACTATCAACCTGAAGAAGTGGATAGGGATTTGCTGGTTCACTTGTTTAATAAAGCGGCATATGCGCCGAACCATCATTTAAAAGAGCCCTGGAAAATTAAAATATATGAAGGTGAAGCAAGGTCGGCATTTGGTGAAAAAATTGTTGACAGTTACATAAGGCTGGGTCTCTTGGATACGCTTACCGATGAAAAATTAAAACGTGCCCGGCAATCATATGATCGTTTTTTCCGATCTGTTCCACATCATGCACTTTTCTATATGGAAAAAGAAGATGACGGCGGGTATCTGGATGATGAAAATTACGCAGCAGTTTGTGCATTCATACAGAATTTCCAACTTGCAGCATGGGCGAAAGAGATCGGGACAATGTGGACTGCCAAACCGACACTTCGGGATGATATATTCATCAATGATATTGGTCTGTCACCCGAGAAGCACCGGCTGGTGGCAGTTGTACAGATTGGCTATCCAAGAATAACTCCCCGCACTAAAGGCCGTACACCTGTTGAGGATTCCATTGAATGGTATAACTGCGGGATAGAGGAGCGAGGATCATGAAAAGAATTGCGGTTTTGGTTTTATTATTGATGATCGGGCTGTTAGCTGCATGTGGCAATGATGAGGACGCTGAACAGGAAAACAGTAATCAGGACGATGGCGGCAATGGAGACAGCAGTGAATCCGTGACGATTGAAGATGCAATGGGTGAACAAACGATTGAGAAAACACCTGAAAACATCGTGGCACTTGAGTGGTCGTACGCTGAGAACCTGCTTGCGCTGGGAATTCAGCCTGCGGGTGTTGCTGATTTGGACGGTTTTCATCAGTGGGTGAACATTGATAAGGCGTTTGATGAAAGTGTCAAAGATGTCGGGACGCGGCAGGAGCCGAATCTCGAAGCAATCAGACGACAGGATCCGGACTTAATCATTGCAGTGAAGTTCCGTCATGAGCAATATCTTGATCAGCTGAAAGAAATTGCGCCGGTCATAACGTTTGCCCCTTATAGCGAAGAGGCTATTCAGGATCATTACGGGAATATGCTTAGCGAATTCAAAAAGCTGGCAAAAGTAGTTGATAAAGAAGACGAGGCTGAACAGGCCATTTCGGATTTAAATGCGTTTATCGATGAACAAAGTCAGCGTGTTGCAGATGCAGGACTGAAAGGATCACAATTTGTCGCAACACAAGCTTTCACGGCACAGAATACCCCAACACTACGCTTATTCACGGATAATTCCATGGTAGGCAAAGTCATGAACAAACTTGGGTTTGAAAATGCTTATTCGACTGATGAACCGGAAGTGTACGGCTACAGTGAAGTGACAGTGGAAGCACTGCAGAATTTCCAGGGCAAAGAGGACCTGCAATTCCTGTATATTGTTCAGGAGGAAGACAATATATTTGAATCAGACTTTAAAGGGAATCCTGTCTGGGAAAACTTGAGTTTCGTGCAGAATGGCAATACACATCAGCTGCCCGGTGATACATGGACTTTCGGCGGCGTACTGTCAAATAAGGTATTAGCCAAACAACTGGTGGATGCCATGGTAAACGAGTGATTGGATGAATAGAAGTTTACGGAATATAGTGCTGGCGGTTCTCACCTTTGGAGGGGGAGCCGTCCTTTTGTGCATACTGACATTTATACATATCAATCAGGGGAGTGTTTCGCTATCGCCAGGAACAGTTATTGACGCAATCATTGCTCCGGGTGATAACTTAGAGCACCATACTGTACGCATGTTGCGGCTGCCGCGTGCCATGATGGGGGTTATCGCGGGCGGTACGCTTGCTGTTTCGGGGGTCGTCCTGCAAACAGTAACGCGGAACCCGCTGTCATCGGCCAGTACGCTGGGCATTCATTCTGGTACGTATTTTGCGGTTGTTTTCTGTACGGTGTTTTTTCCGGCAGCCTTGATCGGAAATGGCATTATTGCGGCATTCGCCGGTGGTGTGATGACATTTTTGATTGTGTTCACCCTCTCTGGCGGGAATAAGGCATCACCGGTCCGCATGGTGTTGGCCGGAATGATTGTGACGTTTCTGTTTTCATCACTGACGAGTGTCCTGCAGATTTTTTATGAAAATGAAACAGCCGGATTGTTTTTATGGGGATCCGGAACATTGGTGCAAAATGATTGGAGCGGTGTCCAATTCTCACTGCCGATTGTGGCAGCCGGACTTGTGGTTATTTTATTAATGACTTTCAAGATGGATACGCTTATGCTGGGCGATGATGTTGCGACCGCCTTGGGTCAGAATGTGCACACGGTTAAATTTATTGCAGTCGGGGCGGCTGTATTGCTGACGTCTGTTACTGTCAGCGTCGTTGGCCCGATTGGCTTTGTCGGTCTTGTCGCACCGCATATCATTCGGCTGATTGGCTATCGAAAACATTTGCCGCTTGTGATAGCGTCATTTATTTGGGGCGCTAATGTCCTGCTGTTTGCGGATGTTTTGGCACGTTTTATTGATCCCTCCTTTTCCGAACTGCCTGTGGGTGCCATTACCGCACTTATCGGAGCGCCGTGGTTGATTTATCTGGTTATGCAGATGAAAGGGTCTAAATACGGGGATGAAAATACGTCCGTCATTGCCGGAAAAGTAACGGGAAAGATGTCGCTGAAAGTCATCATCCCTATTTTGGCCGCTATCATTTTTGCAACGATGTTCGTCAGTCTGGCGTCAGGGAACTACGGGTTTGAGCCGGTTCTATTATGGAACGCACTGTTCGGGGGATCAGACGATTTTATGCTTGATCTTGTGATGGATTTGCGTTTGCCCAGGGCTTTGGTCGCCTTGGTCAGCGGCATGATTCTCGCTGTCAGCGGCTTGCTTTTTCAGGGCGTTCTGAGAAACCCGCTCGCAGATCCCTCGGTCATCGGAATTACTTCCGGGGCCGGCGTCGGTGCACTGCTGACGATGTATGTGTTCAGCCTCTCAGCCGTCTGGGTCCCGATCGGAGCCATGGCCGGTTCATTTGTGTTCTTCCTGTTTGTGATGCTTATGGCCACTCGGGCCCAGTTTAAGCCGACGATTCTTGCTCTGCTCGGTATCGGTGTCTCGGCCTTTGGCTCGGCGATCATCCAAATATTAGTTGTTGAGGCCGATATGGGCATTGCTTCCGCTTTAACGTGGCTGTCAGGTACAACATATGCCAGAGGCTGGTCGGAGCTCATTAATTTACTGATCTGGCCTATGCTCATTTTGATACCGTTATTATTCATGCGGATCCGTATTCTTGATACGCTATCACTTGGGGATGACACAGCAAAAGGTCTTGGCGTCAATGTCATGCGAACACGATTTCAGCTTGCGTCAATAGCGACAATACTGGCAGCGTTTAGCGTGGCGGCAGTCGGATCTATCGGTTTTATCGGATTGATTGCACCACACCTGTCACGGCTGCTTGTGGGCTCATCGAACCAAAGGCTGTTGCCTGTAACGATGCTCGTTGGAGGCGCCTTGCTTGTGATAGCTGACGCATTGAGCCGTACGCTTCTCGCACCAAATGAAATCCCATCCGGCATTTTGGTCGCCATTATCGGCGCGCCCTATTTCTTATGGTTAATGCGAAAACGCGCTTAAGGTATGGCTTGCAGGATGAAATGAAATAAAAACCCGTCTGTTCTCGAATGAAAGGGAACAGGCGGGTTTTTTATCAGGCTCTTTTCGTAAAAAGTATTGCTTCTTCATAGTTGATATAAAATGCGACATGGTGAAAAATTTGTGTGCGATAATACCGCTTCGGAAATACACTTCGCTAAGTTTTGTTTACGGACTTTATATTTTACGACGGACAAAGCCCCGATTTCTCAACCATTAACCTAGCAGGAATACTTTTGCTGCCTGAATGACTCGCTTTTCTTCCAATCGAAGTTTTGTGTTGTTCGATCGCGTGAAGCTGGCACAAGGTCGTGTGGCGCTCTAAATTTCGCGCGAGGGTGGCACAGAATCGCGCGACACTCTTGAATTTCGCGCGAGAGTGGCACAGAATCGCGCGACACCCTCCAGATTTCGCGCGAGAGAATTCCTCGTACTCAGAAATCGTGAACAAAAAATACACTGTCATTACGTCGCAGTTTATGGACTTTGCGTCAAAGCAACAACTTATTAGAAAGCAACCTTATATTATGACGTTATACCTTTTGCTGGCGGTCTTTGATCCAGTTAATTAATCCGCCGCTCAGAATAACCTCACGCTGACGTTCAGATAGATTATGTTCAGCGATAATTTCATCGCCGCTGTCTGTCCGTGTCAGTTTGATGTTATCATTGTTTTTCACTTGGCTGCGCAGATCCTCAAAATGGAGTACTGCTTCTTTCTCAATTTTTTCATAATCGTCTTCATTCGTAAACTTAAGCGGCAGGACTCCGAAGTTTACAAGATTTTGCCAGTGGATGCGGGCGAAATCTTTTACAAGAACGACACGCAAGCCAAGGTAACGGGGGGCTAATGCAGCGTGTTCCCGGCTTGAGCCCTGACCGTAGTTGAGGCCGCCGACAATGGTATGGCCGGATTTTTCTTTTGTTACATTTGCTCGGTCCACATAAGTCGGGTCGACATCTTCGTAAGTGAATTTACTGATTTCCGGCAGATTACTGCGGTATGGCAGCACACGAGCTCCGCCGGCAAGAATTTCGTCAGTGGATATGTTATCGCCGACTTTTAATAACACCGGTACATCCAATGTGTCCGGTAAACTATCCATAGCCGGAATGGATGCTATATTTGGCCCTTTAGCAAGCTCTTTTTTCTGTGCCTCTTCAGGCGGAAGCGGTTTTTCAAGCAGGCGGTCATCTACATTCGGCTCACTTGGATCAGTCACTTTTGGATAAGGGAAATTCATTGTTCTTGGGTCGGTAATCTCACCGGTTAATGCAGATACCGCTGCTGTTTCCGGACTGGACAGAAATACACTGTCTTCTTTTGTGCCCGATCTGCCCGGGAAGTTACGCGGTGTTGTCCGCAAGCTGTTACGTCCTGATGCAGGTGCCTGCCCCATGCCGATACATCCGTTGCAACCGGCCTGGTGAAGTCGGGCGCCCGACTGTAAGAGACTTGCAATATGCATCTCTTTCACCAGATTTGTAAGCATTTGTCTGGATGTCGGGTTGATATCGAATGATACGCCGGTTGCTATGTTCCGATCTTTTACAATTTCAGCCGCAATGGCAAAATCCCGGTATCCCGGATTGGCTGATGAACCAATATAAGATTGATAGATCGGGGTCCCAGCAAGTTCACGGGCTGGAACGACATTTCCGGGACTGGATGGCTTGGCGACCAATGGTTCCAATTCGGAAAGATTAATTTCTTCATGTATGTCATAGGCAGCATTATTGTCTGCGGTCAGTTCAACCCAGTCATTCTCGCGGTCCTGCATGCTCAAAAAGCGCTTGACTTCATTGTCTGAAGGGAAAACGGTGGCTGTTGCCCCAAGCTCTGCTCCCATGTTGGCAATGACGTGTCGATCCATAGCTGTCAGGTCATCAAGTCCAGGACCGTAATACTCAATGATTTTTCCGACACCGCCTTTAACATCGTGGCGTCTGAGCATTTCCAGAATAACGTCTTTTGCACTTACCCAGTCAGGCAGCTTGCCGGTTAACTTGACACCCATCACTTCCGGCATTTTAATGTAAATCGGTTCACCGGTAATTGCCATGGCAACGTCTATTCCGCCGGCCCCCATTGCAAGCATGCCCATACACCCGTTGGCACATGTATGACTGTCTGAACCGAGAAGTGTCTTGCCGGGGATAGCCAGCCGCTGCATGTGCACGGGGTGACTCACACCATTCCCGGGCCTTGAAAAGTGCAGACCGAAACGTTGTGCCGCGCTTTCCAGAAACAGGTGATCATCCGGATTCTTGTTGTCTTCCTGTATTAAGTTATGGTCCACATACTGAGCTGAGGCTTCAGTTTTGGCGTAGTCCAGCCCCATTGCCTCCAGTTCCAGCATGACCATCGTTCCGGTAGCGTCCTGTGTCAGAGTCTGATCGATTTGGAGACCAATCTCCGCGCCAGGTTTCATCTCACCGGATACAAGATGGTCCTTAATTAATTTTTGTGTTACATTCAAAGCCACTGTATATCCTCCTTTGGAAATATCTATATAATAATCCATACCTCATAATAGGCATCATTAAACAAAAAAGAGATCAACAATGCGTTAAAATTGTTACTTTGATCAGCTTAACGAGTGCTTGAACGAAGGGGAACACTGCGAAATGCAAGGATTGTATGGTCCGGTAAAAAGTAAAAAATGCCACCGCAATGGTGACATTTTTTAACTCCATTATTCAGCTTTGTGTGCTTCGATTTCGAAAGTGATTTTAACATCTTCTCCAACGAGAACGCCGCCTGTTTCCAGTGCAGCGTTCCAAGAAAGACCGAAGTCCTTGCGGTTAATGGTTGTCTCACCGCTGAATCCGGCAACGATATTGCCGCTCATTGGGTCTTTACTTTGTCCTTCAGAAACAACATTGAATGTAACCGGCTTTGTTGTGCCTACCAATGTGAAGTCTCCTGTTACATCATAGTTGTTGTCTGATTTTTTCTTGATGTCAGTCGCAACGAATGTCGCTTTTGGATGGTTTTCAACATCAAAGAAGTCACCTGAACGCAAGTGATCATCACGATCTTTATTTTTTGTATCAATACTGGATACATCAATGGTTGCTTCTACCTTTGAATCTTCCAGGTTGTCTGGATCTGCCTCGATGACAGCATCGAAATCATTGAAATGTCCTTTTGCTTTTGAAATCATCATATGTTTTACGGAAAATCCTACTTCACTGTGTACTGTGTCTACATTAAATTTCTCTCTTGTCATGATTATCCCTCCATTAGTTACTTTACGTAACCTAGTATATAATGATAAATAAATGCTGTCAAGTAATTATTCAATATTTATCTTGAATTCAGTATAAATTTTCCCGGTGTATATTTCGCTAAACATGTTTTCCGTGGTATACTTATTAATAGATTCGGAGTGGTCGATTATGACGGAGTTAAGTATCATCCCATGTGGCAGGAAAAAGATCTGGGATAAACAGCCTGAAATGGGTGCGGTACCGGCAAAAGATGCCTATATAGGCACATTGCATCAGCGGTCGAGACAATATGCGGAAATGTTCACAGACCAGTGGGTGATTCTCTCGGCCAAGCATGGTTTTTTACTGGCTGATGATATAGTTGACGGTCAGTATGATGTCACGTTTGGCCAAAAAAGTGATGAGATCATAACACGTGATAAATTAATCAGACAGGTAATAGATAAGCAGTTGGATCAGTTCGATCGGCTCGTTGTTCTTACCGGGAAAAAATATAAACCTGTCATTAACGGCACTTTTGCCGAAGATATGCCCCGGGTGTATCCTCTATTGCCATACGGCGGTATAGGATACATCTTGCAGGCGCTGAAGCAATCAGTTGAAACAAATATTCCCATTCATGAATAAAAAGTGAAAATCGGTCCTTTAATGGCAGTTGATTTCCCAATATAATGAAACAGGAGCAGATACAATGACACGCCCATTACTTATAGCACTCGTTTTAATTGCTTATATGATTTATGTCGCCTTTAAACATAAAGAAACCTGGAGGAAATTGTCAATACCTCAAATTATCGGGGTCTTCATCACGTTTGTCGGGGTTGTCAGTGTGTCGGCAGTCATTCTATACTATGGCAGCCGCTATATCACGTCTGCCATTCCAGGTGAGATGATTGCGTTTATCGTTCAGTTTCTGGCGATTATTATTATCATTGCTATTGCAGGCGTCGGATTTGCTGGTATAGCCAGTAAAATGACAAATGGTATTATTCCAATTCAGCGAAAAAACCAGAAGAAATAACAATACCCCGCACAGATCAAGGTCTGCTGCGGGTATTTATTATTTGGCTGATATTAAAAAGCGGTTAACTCATTCACAGAAACCCAGCCGTTCCGAAAAGCTGTCTGTCCGCACACTATAATAGTGCAATCTAGAAGGACAGATAGGGGGATAACGATGGATAAAGGCACTGCTATACGAACGGTAGCGCTTGCTGTGGCACTATTGAACCAGATTCTCGTTATGTTTGGAAGATCGCCGCTTCCGATTGATGCCGAAATGGTCGACCAGACGATTTCATTTGTTTTTATAGTGGTGACTTCTATTTGGGCATGGTTCAAAAATAACTATGTCACCGAAACAGGGAAGAAGCAAAAGGCGGTTTTAATCGAGAATGATTGTTATAAGGGCTGAAGGATATATAAAGAATTGTTTGTAAACGATTTACCAATACGTTATAATACAAGTAGCAAAAAAAGCATAATTAAGAAGCCTGCAGGGGGAGCCGTTTGGCTGAGAGTGAACAGGTTGCTGTTCTGACCCTTCGAACCTGTTAGTTAATACTAGCGCAGGAATGGTGGCTTTTTTGATGGAATAGATAGCAGTGTGAGCGGAGTTCCCATCAGGAAGCTTCCCCTTGGCATTGCTTTTTTTGTGCGCAAATTCAGCAGGTGGTGCCATTCCGCCGGCAAAGGGGAGGAGTTACGATGCGTTCCAAACGTACATTATTTTTGATTGAAGTAGCCGTTTTTACAGCCTTGGCACTCATGCTTGACATTATACCGTTTTTATCAATCAAGCTTTGGGCACAGGGCGGATCGGTGTCGCTTGCGATGATTCCGGTGTTTATCATTGCCTATCGATGGGGGCTGAGAGGCGGGCTTTTGTCAGGGTTTTTATGGGGGATCTTGCAAATAGCTGTCGGTACTGGCTATGTGCTACATCCTATACAAGGGTTTATTGATTATGCATTGGCTTTTACAGTAATCGGTTTTGCTGGCATTTTTGCAAAACAGATTCAGGAAGCCGTTCAGTCAGGCAATACAAAAGTGTATCTCACGTATATAACGATCGGGGTAATTCTGGGAAGTATGGTGCGGTTTGCAGCCCACTTTGCAGCAGGAGTGGTATTTTTTGAATCTGCTGTGGAAGGGCAGTCTGTCTGGGTTTACTCGTTCCTGTATAATGCTTCCTATATCATTCCATCCATCATTATCAGCGTGATTGCAGTCTTTTTGTTGTTTCACAAACAGCCGAGAATTTTGCTGCTAGCGGCTTAAGACATTCTAATCTCTGCTCACAATGCCAGTTCTTAAGCAGTTCCGGCTGAAAGATTTTGTTTTTAAAAATAGTCTTTTTGATGAAAAAGGCTATTTTTTTCATATATACTGTCTATAAAAAGGAGTGATTTTCATGCGGGAGCTCATTGGGGAATGTCAGCAATGCGGTAAAAATGTCTATTGTGAAAATGGATTTTTTGACGGGGTTCAGGAAAATGGTAAATTGCTGTGCAATGAATGTGCCGATGAAAAGAATCGACATAATGGTGAAAATCCCGAAGTTCACAATTTAATAGACGCCATTCGAGGCATAATCACCGCTTCCTTTCGATGTGCATAGGCTGTAGCACAGTTTAGAAAGGAAGTGTTCGACGTGGAAATAACCCTTTCCCATTGGCTATACGGTATATTCACTTTAACAATCATTTTAACGATGATTTTCCGTAAAGGTGTTGTGCTGCCAACCTTACTGGGAACGTTTATAGTCGCCTGGGTTTATCAAGGCAGTATTGTGGATGGTTTCACTGCAATCTTTAATGCCAACCTTGTTGCGGCGAAAGAACTTTTTAATATCTTTTTGATCATTACCTTTATGATAGCTTTATTGTATTCATTGCGTGACCTCGGTGCTGATAAACGAATGATTCAGCCGATCCAGAAGTTAATGGTCAATGGCCACGTTTCGTTCTTTGTATTGGTCGCGGTAACCTACGTGATATCCCTATTCTTTTGGCCGACTCCGGCAGTACCATTAATATGTGCGCTGCTTGTTCCGGCGGCTATCAGATCGGGTCTTCCGGCATTGACCGCCGCCGTTGCCGTTGCACTGGCAGGGCAGGGAATGGCTCTGTCCTCTGACTACATTGTGCAAGTTGCTCCTAATCTATCGGCGACAGCAGCAGGAATCGATACAGCACTTGTCGCGGACAAAGCAATTGTTTTGTCCCTGATAGCCGGTGGGGTTGCCATTGGAACAGCATACTTGCTATACAGGAAAACCATCCGTTCAAAAGACAGTGAACTGAATGAAATTGAAATGAACCAGATGCAAATGGAAAAAGAATCGGAAAACAAGGCTAAATCAGTCCACTTAAACACATGGAGCAAAGTATTTGCAGTATTGGTTCCGGTCTCTCTCCTGGCTGTTGTTATTTTCATGATGTTCACAAAACTTAATTCAGGAAGAATGACAGGATTTGAAGGCGGGGAAGGTGCAGCTTTTGTCGGTGGTGTTGCTGTCATATTGCTGCTGTTGTCCACGATAGCGTTCGGGCGTCAAAAAGCCTTGGACTACATTACCAACCATATTACAGAAGGATTTGTCTTTGCATTTAAAGCAATGGGACCGGTTATCCCGATTGCCGGGTTCTTTTTCATGGGAAGTTCGGATTTCTCCGGAAACATTCTTGGCATAGAGGAAGAAGCACCCGGATTCCTTTTTGATCTGGTTGAGGCATCACAGGGTTATTTGCCGGAAAGTGCTTTGTTGACGGTTTTTAGTATCCTGATTATTGGCATTATAACCGGACTTGACGGTTCAGGTTTTTCCGGTTTGCCACTCACGGGTGCATTGGCCGCATCGCTGGAAACCGCATCTGTTGATGCAGGAACGCTCGCTGCCATCGGACAGATGGGCTCGATCTGGACCGGTGGTGGAACGATTGTCGCCTGGTCTTCACTGATTGCAATTGCTGGTTTCTGCGGCGTGTCGGTTATGGAATTGGTCAGGAAAAACTTTTTGCCGGTGATGCTCGGGTTATTCGCAGCTGCCATTCTTGCATTGGTCATATTCTAGTAATCATTCAGAAAAAAATGTTAAGATTTTGTGATAAACGGTTATATATACAATAAATGAACTATTAACTATCCAAATACCAAAGACAGAAGGTGATAATATGGCAAACAGTACTGAAGCAATTGTCAAGGAATCATTGGATGCATTAATGGATGACCAATCATTTTTACCTGATTTGAAAGGTCTAGACCGGAAGAAAGCTTTTTCTTCCTTGCATTCAATTCTATCGACACCGGATCACGTCAACAAATCTTACCTGCGCGTTTCGCTTGAAAACGGTGAAGTCGAACGAATTCCTGCCTTTCGGGTGCAGCATATAATAAAATTTTGGGCCCTTATAAAGGCGGTATTCGCTTTCATCAAACAGTTTCCGAAGAAGAAGTGGGTAATTTCGCTGCACTCATGACGTTGAAGAATGCATTGCACGAAGTTCCATTTGGGGGCGGAAAAGGCGGGGTCATCATTAACCCCAGAGAATATTCGAATAAAGAATTGAACTTGATTTGCAAAAAATATGTTCAAAATTTCAATGAGAATCTTGGTCCGGATAAGGATATACCCGCACCGGACATGGGAACTGGTGAAAGGGAAATGGACTGGATGATGGGCGAATATAAAAACATCCATCCGGGTATGCCGTACAGGGGCAGCTTCACCGGGAAAAGTGTTATGAATGGTGGTTCGCTGGGCCGAAAACAGGCGACTGGTAAAGGGGTTTACCTGTCTTTTCGTTACATGATGAACGACTTTGTGAAAAAACAGGAAAAATGGCTCTCCGAACGTGATAACCGATTTGCCAAAACGGCTCTGGAACATGTCGATAAACCACTGTCGATTGCCGTGCAAGGGTTTGGCAATGTTGGTTCTGTTGCAGCGCTTGAAGCGTACCAGTGTAACTATTTGAATAATAAAGTGGTCGCTGTCAGTGATCACAATGTCACAATGTATAATTCAGAGGGGTTAGACATTCCGAATCTGATTGAGTTTGCAAACGATCACGAGGGTGATTTGCCAATAAATGAAGACCAGTTGGCCAAAGCTGACGTTAAGGCGATTATCCGGGATCGTGATGACCTGCTGACACTTGATACAGATGTGTTAATCCTGGCTGCCCTGGAATCGCAAATTCACCAGGAGAATGTGAAGGATGTTAAAGCACGAATCATTGTCGAAGGTGCGAACGCGCCAGTGACAAGTGAGGCTGATCAATACTTGAGTGACAATGGTGTCATTATCATACCGGATATTCTTGCAAATGCTGGCGGTGTGATCGTATCCTATCTGGAATGGCTGCAGGGCAGAGAGACGCAATTTCTGAGCGAAGAACAAGTATATGATCGCATGTTTGAGAAAATGAAACATACGTATGATACGATACTGCCTGAATTTTATGGCGATCCATTCCCGTTACGGCAAAATTGCTATATTCATGCGGTGATGAAAATCTCCACCATTATCTATCGGCAGGGCAAATTATTTTAATAACCCGGCATAAAAAAAGGCATTCGCTTACAGGATGCCTTTTTTTATGCCATGTATAGATTTTTTAATAATCTTGAATACGTGCTTTATTGCAAAAATATAAATGCAAACAAAAGAATTATATATCCTCAGATTTGGGAGGGGTAGTATGGAGAAAGTGAAAAATCGCTGGTTGATTGCTTTGTCAGGGGTAGGCATACATATTTGTATAGGTTCAGCGTATGCCTGGAGTGTGTTCACAAACCCAATGGCCGATGAGTTTGGCTGGAGCACAAGCCAGATTTCGTTAGCCTTCAGTATTGCCATCTTTTTGCTGGGATTCTCTGCTGCTTTTATGGGTAAGTTTGTTGAGAAACGGGGACCACGTATTTCCGGTATGTTATCGGCTTTGTTCTTTGGAGCAGGTGTTATGGGAACGGGCCTTGCCACTGCTTTTGAATCACTGATTTTATTGTACTTTTTCTATGGTATCATCGGCGGTATCGGACTTGGTATCGGTTATATAGCACCAGTATCAACGCTTGTTAAATGGTTTCCTGACCACCGGGGGCTGGCGACAGGGCTTGCTATTATGGGGTTTGGTTTTGCGTCACTAATCAGTGGCCCTGCAGGAGAGGCTTTGGTCAGTTCAGTAGGGATATCAAATACATTTTATATTTTGGGGGCAAGTTATCTCGTCATTATGATGGCTGCCTCACAATATTTGGCTCCGCCTCCTGAAGGCTGGAAACCCAAAGGAATGAAAGATGAAAAAGCTAACGAACAAAAGTATGAAAAAGAGGACCTTTCGCAGATGACTGCCAATCAGGCAATTAAAACGAAACCATTTTGGATGTTATGGATGATGTTATTTTTTAACGTCACGACAGGTATTGCCATTATCTCTGTTGCATCCCCAATAGGACAGGAAATAACTGGTATGTCATCTGTTGCCGCAGCTACAATGGTAGGGGTGATGGGGCTGTTCAATGGTGCTGGGAAACTGGGGTGGGCCACGATTTCGGATTACATTGGCAGACCGAATGTGTATACCATCTTTTTTATCATCGGAATTGTTTCATACTTTTTGCTGCCGGTTATAACATCGGTAATCATATTTCAGATTCTAGTTTATGCGATCGTTTCCTGTTATGGAGGAGGATTTTCGTCCGTTCCTGCTTACATTGGGGATTTATTCGGAACAAAGCAGCTGGGTGCGATACACGGTTATATTCTAACTGCTTGGGCGGTTGCTGGCGTTGTCGGACCAATGCTTCTATCATTGATTTATGATAATACAAACAGCTATGAATTGGTATTGATCATATTTGGTATCATGCATGTTATTTCTCTATTAATTTCGCTTTGGATAAGAGGGGTCATGCGGAGAATGAAAGAAGCGAAAATGCGTTATTCACAGACTTAAAATGATTACCGAACAGGTTCTAAAGATTCGAAAGAGTTGTGCTTTTACTTTCAGTATAATATATTGTAATATTAAAAATATAGCAATATATATTAAGCGGCAAAAAATCGCGTATACATTTTTGCAAGGGTATTCATTAATAATTCTTGGAGGGGATAAGATGCAGGATCAGGAGCATGTTCTGGTAACGATTAACGGGGAAGAATACCTGGCAGCTCCCGGGCAGAATCTGCTCGATCTGATTAATACAACAGGCAAATTTGTACCGCAAATCTGCTACAACGAGTCACTTGGGCCAGTCCAGACATGTGACACGTGTATGGTCAGAGTGGATGGAGCGATTGTACGGGCGTGCGGGACAACAGTTGAAGCAGGCATGGAAGTGAATACCGAAATGGAGCCTGTCAATGCTGCGCAGCAGGAAGCGCTGGACCGTATTCTCGAAAATCATGAATTGTATTGTACTGTTTGCGATTACAATAACGGGACTTGTGAAATTCATAATACAGTGGCGGAATTTGGACTTGAACACCAGTCACGACCATTTGAGCCAAAACCATACGAGGTCGATAGTTCAAGCCCTTTTTACCGCTATGATCCTGATCAGTGCATTCTTTGCGGTCGTTGTGTAGAAGTCTGTCAGGATGTACAGGTGAATGAAACGCTGCTGATCGACTGGGAACGTGAACAGCCGCGTGTCGTATGGGATAATGACGTTCCGATTGATGAGTCATCATGTGTCAGTTGCGGGCAGTGTGTAACTGTCTGTCCATGCAACGCTTTGATGGAGACCCCAATGGTCGGAGAGGCCGGCTATATGACCGATCACGAGCCAGGGTTATTACGTTCCATGATTGAGGTAACGAAAAACGCTGAACCTGGATACGGCCCGCTATTTGCAGTTTCCGACACAGAGGCTTCAATGCGCGAGGAGCGCATTGAAAAGACAAAAACCGTGTGTACATACTGTGGTGTCGGATGCACATTTGATGTCTGGACAAAAGATCGTAAAGTATTGAAAGTTGAGCCGCAGAAGGATTCTCCTGCAAACGGTATTTCAACATGTGTGAAAGGAAAGTTTGGCTGGGATTACGTGAACTCGGAGGAGCGGCTGACAAAACCGCTGATCCGTGAGGGCGATTCTTTTGTTGAGGTTGATTGGGACGAAGCACTGGATTATACTGCTAAGCGCTTTTCCGAAATCGAAGCTGATAAAGGCAGCGACGCCTTAGGGTTTATCGCCTCATCAAAAGCTACCAACGAAGAATCATACGTCATGCAGAAGCTGGCCCGTCAAGTGTTCGGTACAAACAATGTGGATAACTGCTCGCGCTATTGTCAGTCTCCTGCAACGAAAGGGCTTTTCCGTACAGTCGGCCATGGCGGTGACTCCGGGTCGATAGATGATATTGCGGAAGCTGATATGGTTATAACGATCGGTTCCAATACAGCCGAGTCTCATCCAGTACTGGCATCACGGATTAAGCGCTCACAAAAATTATTCGGTCAGAAGCTCTATGTGTTTGATTTGCGGAAGCATGAGATGGGGCAGCGTGCTGATAAGTTTTTCCAGCCGAAAAGCGGAACAGATCTTGTGTGGCTGTCAGCTGTCACGAAATACATCATCGACCAGGGCTGGGAGGATCGTCACTTTATCGATAAATGGGTCAATGATTTTGATGCATATAAACAATCCTTGGAAAAATTCACGTTGGATTATGCCGAGGAATTATCAGGCATTTCCAAAGATGAACTTAAACAAATTGCGGAACAAATTGTCAGCGTAGATAAGCTTGCAATTTGCTGGGCAATGGGTGTAACGCAGCATCAGCTGGGCAGTGATACCAGTACAGCGATTTCCAACCTGCTGCTGGTCACCGGCAATTATATGCGGAATGGAGTCGGTGCTTATCCTTTACGCGGTCATAACAATGTTCAGGGGTGCAGTGATTTTGGAAGCATGCCAAATTTCTTCCCGGGCTATGAAAAAGTGGCAGATGATGATGTCCGCAAGCGTTATGAAGATGCCTGGGGGGTTGAAATTCCGGCTGAACCTGGGAAAGACAACCACGAAATGATTGGCGCCATCCATGAAGGCACGCTTCACTCCCTGTATGTGCTGGGTGAGGACACCGGGATAGTTGATGCTAATATCAATTATGTAACGGCTGCATTTGAGAAGCTGGAATTCTTCGTGGTTCAGGATTTATTTTTAACGGAAACAGCGAAATATGCCGATGTTATTTTCCCTGCTGTTCCAAGTCTTGAGAAAGAGGGAACGTTTACAAATACTGAACGGCGGATCCAGCGACTGTACAAAGCACTTGATCCCGTCGGTGATTCCAGGCCGGATTGGACCATCATAACTGATTTGGCAGCAAGGCTTGGGTATGACTGGGGGTATAACAGCCCATCTGATATTATGGATGAGTCTGCATCGCTTGCACCATTATTTGCCGGTGTCAGTTATGATAGACTGACCGATTACAATAGCCTGCAATGGCCGGTTGCTGCTGATGGCACAGATTCACCACTATTGTTTGTTGACGGGTTTCCGTTTGAAGATAATAAGGCTAAGCTGTATCCATTGGACTATGAACTGATGTATGAGACGAACGACGAATATGATTTACATGTCAATAATGGCAGAGTGCTTGAGCATTTCCATGAGGGCAATATGACCTATAAATCAAAAGCCATCTCGAGTAAAATGCCGAGTGCATTTATTGAAGTTTCGCTCGAACTGGCGGAAGAACGCGGTATAAACGAGGGTGCTGAAGTGAAATTGATTTCTGAAGCCGGAGAAGTGACAGGTCCCGTACACATTACAGGCAGAGTGAGCGGAAGGGAATTGTATATGCCGTTGAATGATAATGGCAAAACAGCCGTTAACTATTTAACTGACAACCGGGTTGATAAAGATACCGATACACCGGCGTTCAAGGAAATAGCCGTGAAAATGGAAGTGCTCAAGAAGAAAGGCAAAAGTCCGCTTCCGCCGAATAATTTCAGACGCGGTAACCCTCAGCCGCAAGTCGGCGTCCAGCCTGAGCGGAAATGGGAGCGAAACGATTATGAATTCCCGGGAAGTCAGGTGAAGGAGCATGGCTGAACAAATTTCCAGGATTAAGCGTAAGGAGATTCCTGAAGAAACCCTCCGGGAAAGAAATCTGAATGAAGTTGCGAAGTCCGTCAGCGAAAATAAAGAAGCTATTTTAAAAGGGATCGATTTGCTGGAATCCCTGAATCAGAGCGGGACTCTGGATATGGTCAATGCCTTTGTGAAACATCGTGAAGATGCGCTGGAGCATGTTATGCGGGAGTTAAACAAACCGCAGTATTCAAAGATTCTGGAAAACCTTACAAATTTAGTGTTGCTCTTGGGTGATATGAATATGGAGGACCTGCAGTCGTTTGCCGGTCGTCTGAATCATGGTGTGAAGGAAGCGGCTGCTTCTGAAGCTCCGGAAAAAACGTCGTATATGGATCTGATAAAAGCGTTAAAAGATCCGGAAATTAATCGAAGCATCACCATGCTGCTCCAATTTTTACGGGGTATGGGCAGAGAATAGCTATAATTGCCCCGGCAGCGTCAGGAAGCGTTGTCGGGGTAATTTCTACAACAAAGATTCGCAATATTTACTTTTAACTGTATTTACAATAAAATAGAGTCGTACTAGCCACAACCATAATACATAAAATGTACTGGAGGGTCATATGTTCTGAACTTTCCAAAAACAAAAGGGAGGCAGAGAAGTGAATAGTATTTTAATCGCCATTATTGGTCTTGTTGTTTTTGCACTGGGTTATCGCTATTATTCCAAGTTTATAGCGGAGAAAATATTCCGTCTTGACCCGGACTATGTTACACCGGCACACCGGTACAAAGATGGGGTGGATTTTGTTCCGACAAACAAGTTTGTATTATGGGGACACCATTTCACATCGGTTGCTGGGGCAGCGCCGATTCTCGGTCCTGCTATAGCCGTCTATTGGGGATGGCTTCCCGCACTTTTATGGGTAGTTCTTGGTACCGTTTTTGCAGCAGGTGTCCATGATTTCGGGACACTGGCAGTATCGATCCGCAATAAAGGGCAATCAATCGGCACACTGGCTAATAAGCTGATCGGACAGAGGGCTAAGATTCTGTTCTTATTTATTATTCTTATTCTTGTGTTAATGGTAAATGCCGTATTTGCCTGGGTCATTGCTAATCTCTTTGTTTCCTTCCCAGCGAGTGTTCTTCCTGTATTCATTCAAATTCCGCTTGCCATTTGGATTGGATATGCGGTGTATAAGGGAAAGACAAAAATGCTTCTGCCGTCTGTCATTGCACTTGCTGTCATGTATTTGACAGCTGTTCTGGCGAGCCGTATCGGCTTTTTGCAGATTGATTTGGTTTCATACTTTGGCGGCGAGGGCAGTGCCGGTTTATTTGGACTTGGCGCCGTTAATAGTGCTTTTTTCATCTGGATTCTAGTTTTAATGATTTATGTTTATATCGCGTCGACATTGCCGGTTTGGAAACTTCTGCAGCCAAGGGATTTTATTAACTCACATCAACTTGTCGTCGGGCTTGCTATTTTATATTTAGGTTTGCTGTTTACCAATCCGGAGATTACGGCGCCGGTTACAAACCCAGGTGCTGATACATCATGGTTCCCGCTGCTATTTATCACAATTGCATGTGGCGCGATATCCGGGTTTCATGGTCTGGTCTCGAGTGGTACATCTTCTAAACAGGTCAACAAAGAAACTGATGCACGTTTCGTCGGTTATTTTGGAGCAGTCGGCGAAGGGTCACTTGCGCTGATTTCCATCTTGGCAGTCGTAACGTTCTTTGGCACGACAGATGAATTTTTTGGGACCTACAGCAGTTTTACCGCAGCCAATGAGGCTGGTCTGAATGTGTTTGTTGAAGGGGCCAGCGTATTGGCTTCAGGCTTAGGCATTCCTGCTGATATTGCTGCAACGATTGTATCGGTTATCGTTGTCAGTTTTGCAGCTACGAGCCTTGATACATCTGTAAGACTGATGCGTTATATCATTGCTGAGCTTGGCATTGAATATAAAGTGCCTGCGCTGACTAAAACGCATGTGGCAACATCTGTAGCTGTTATTTCGAGTGCGGTTCTGGTGTTGATGCCTGAAGGGTCAAGAGGATTTGGCTCTGGCGGTTACTTGCTCTGGCCGTTATTTGGGACATCAAACCAGCTCTTGGCTGGTATCAGTCTGCTGCTCGTATCCATTTGGCTTAAACGACGGGGAAGTAATTATTTGTTCACATTGATTCCAATGATCTTTGTGATGTTTATGACATTGTGGGCGATGTTCGAACAAGTTGTGTTTGAATGGTCATGGTTCGGCAGCGATCCGAAAATGCTGCTGTTTGTGCTCGGTTCCATCATATTTGTTTTTGCTATCTGGATTGTTCTAACGGCATTCAGTACGTTAACGCAAAATATGGATTCACCGGAAGACCTGGATGAAAACACAAAATAGTGAACAAAAGGGATCAGGCATTATGCTGATCCCTTCACGATTTAAAGAGGTGAGCTCATGTTTGAACAGCTGAAGAAACTTGTGGCATTTTATGAAGAGGTATTGAGTATGCCGCACCGCCAGGAAATCGCCAGAGAACTGCGTGACCAGGATGATTTATTTTTACTGCTTTTATATTCGGAAATGATTGGTATCCCGAATCCCGTTTATTATTATACACTTGAATTGTATCCGTATATGATTGAAGATTTCCACGACTGGCATTTGCGCATGGGAATGGATAAATCACCGCTGACCGGTATCAGATGCTGTTAATAAGCGCTGTCTGAGGAAGCCGGAACCGTAGCCGAGAGAAAGGGAGTCTTGTCATGCAGGTTTTAGACAAAAAAATTATTTTCGTTGGGGGCAAAGGTGGTGTCGGGAAGTCAACTTCTGCTGCGGCAATTGCCTGGAAAGCTGCAGGGGACGGTAACCGGACGCTTTTAATTTCCACTGACCCTGCCCATAATTTGGGGGATATTTTCGATGAATCGATCGGCGGAAAAATAACAGATATTTCAGATAATCTTGCCGCGCTTGAAATTGATCCGGCCGCCGAAACGGAAAAGTATATTAAAGGGGTCAAAGAAAATATAACAAACGTCGTACAGTCCAGCAGGATGGAAGAGGTCAACCGGCAGCTTGATACCGCTAAAGCCTCACCGGGTGCAGAAGAAGCCGCTTTATTCGATAAACTTATTTCCATTATACTGGAAGAAAGCGATCGTTATGATAAGATTATTTTTGACACAGCACCAACAGGGCATACCATCCGGCTGTTGTCGCTTCCTGAACTGATGGGTGTCTGGATTGAAGGCATGTTGAAAAAAAGGCAGAAGACAAATGAAAACTATACCCAGTTGTTGAACGATGGTGATCCTGTTGACGATCCGATTTATGAGGTTTTGAAAGTGCGGAAGGATCGGTTTTCCAAAGCGAGGGAAATATTGTTGGACGGCAGCATCACAGGGTTTGTTTTTGTTATCAATCCGGAACGCCTTCCAATTGTGGAAACAGAAAAAGCGATCAAACTGCTTGATCAATACCATCTGCATGTGAAAACATTGATTATAAACAAACTGCTGCCTGACGAAGCTGAAGGCGAATTTTTACTGAAGCGGAAAGAGCATGAACAGCACTATCTAGATATGATCGAGGAAACATTCGTCAAGCAGGAAAAAATTTATGTTCCATTGTTTCCACATGATATCACCGAGAAAAGACATCTCGAAGCATTCAGTAAATATTATTTGGAGGGGTAGAAGATGAAAGCATTTGTACATGAATATGGAGAATTGAAACTGAAAGACATGAACGAGCCATTTGCGGATCATGGACAAGTTGCCGTGTCCATCCGAACGGCCGGACTGAATCGCAGAGATGTCGCCGTACCCGGTCGCAGAGGGAATGATGCCGGTGCGTTGATCCTTGGTTCTGACGGTGCTGGTGTAATTGAGGCTGTAGGAGAAGGAGTCTCCGAATTTTCAGTCGGGGACGAAGTGATCATAAACCCTTCGCTAGGCTGGTATGAAAACAGTGAAGCACCGCCTGAACAATTTGATATTTTGGGCATGCCTGATAACGGGACATTCACTGAATATATTGTGCTGCCGGCGGAACAGATTGAACAAAAACCGGCACATTTATCCTGGGAGGAGGCCGGGGTGCTCGCCCTGTCCGGATTGACGGGATACCGGGCACTGTTTACAAAGGGGAACATACAATCAGGTGAAACGTTGTTCATACCCGGCGCCGGCAGTGGTGTGGCAACCTATTTGATTCAATTTGCCAAACAGGCTGGTGCTCGAGTCATCGTGACTTCCAGAAGCGGGGAAAAACGTAATCAGGCGCTGGAACTTGGTGCTGACAGAGCATTGGATACGAACAGCGACTGGCCAGCGGAACTTAAAGAGGAAACGATTGATATCGTGATTGACAGTGTCGGACGGGCAACCTTCAACCGTTCACTGGAAGTACTGAAAAAAGGCGGGCGTCTCGTCACATTCGGGGCGACGACAGAAGATACGATTGAATTGAATCTGCGCAAGTTTTTCTATGGGCAGTACAAGCTGATCGGTTCTACTATGGGCAGTCAAGAAGAGCTCCGTGCCATGCTCGAGTTGATTGACGAGCATCAGATTCATCCAACGGTTGGCCGGACATATAGACTTGAAGAAGCGCATGATGCCATGAACTATCTTAAAGAAAATAAGCAGTTCGGTAAAGTCGCTTTAAAAATCACTGAATAATAATAGTGTACAGGCTCTCAATGGTAGGGGAGCCTGTTTTTGACTATTTAAAGAAGTGGACCCATTATAAAAAAGGTGGACATCGACAGAAGAGGCGAAACATGAGCAGAATAGCATGAACACCAGCACAAAATGTTCCTGACCATAAAAACGCCGCAGCTTATTGTAAGTACGGCGTTATTTTATCGATGGCCTCCTGCATTCGCTTGCTGTTTTTTTGGTACAACAGTTTGGAATCCTGATTTTCAGTCTCCAGGGCAAATAATTCAAGATCAGCCTGGCATTTTTTCAGCGAGGCAAGTACTAGCGGTTTTTCAGTTGGTTCCGCAACAGTAAGCTTATCATCATATAGATCGACGGTTAGTTGTCCGTCACTGTCGACCTGTCCGAGAAAGACATTCTCGATACTGACATTCATTTTATCCAGCTCAGTTTCCAGCCAGTTTGTGTTCAGTGAGGCGTTTGCCAAAGGCTCCAATAGAGCATGTCCGTCCATTATGACTGTTTGCGGTTCTTTTTCAGGCGCAACATGCGCCCCGATTATTTTTGGTGTAATTGGCTGATGTTCTTTTTTAGGAAGTATGTTTACTTTTCCTGTTGATTCCAGAACGGCAAACTCAACATCGGCTGCATTGAACACCCTATTATTGCGTAATTCTTCAAGCAGATCATCTGTCGTGAACCGTTCTTTCTTCATGTTGTCTTCCATAACTTTTCCGTTTTGAATTAACACGGTGCCTTTACCCTGGACTAAGTTGCGGAATCGTTTGCTCTTCAGTGCAGTATATTCGATCGCTATCGTAATAAGGAACCACACTGCCAGTGCCAGAAATCCGTGTACAGCATTGGTCGTATGATCAGTCACATGGATAGCGACAATGCTGCCGATGACAATCCCGGTAATATATTGAAAAATATCCAGTTGGGACATTTGTTTTTTGCCAAGTGCTTTCGTTATCACAAACAAAACGATTATAAAGACAACTGAACGAATCACGATTTCTAGCCAGCCTGGCATGTGTATCCATCCTTTTCTGTGTTGTTTAGGTTAATCGGTTTCTACCTGATCAAATTTTTCAGCTTTTATATTGAGGTTCTTCTTTTGTCAGGTACAGAACCTGGTTTTCCAAGTCAAGTTGGACCGTTTTTAGCGTGTTTTGAACATCTTTAAAGATTTGTTCCGCCTCTTTGTCCTTTGTTTTAGCTGCTAATGTTTCAAGTGTTGCCTCTGCGCTTTTGATGGAGGAAAAGCATCCTTTAACCTGGGAGCTGACCGTCATAATGATCCTATCCTTTCGGTTTAAAAATGATGGCGCCAATGACACCAAAAATAATGGCGGCTGAAATACCGGCGCTTGTTACTTCGAAAATCCCGGTGACCACACCGATTATGCCGTGCTGCTGTGCCTCCTGCATAGCACCGTGCACAAGCTGATTTCCGAAATTCGTTATCGGAACAGTTGCCCCGGCGCCGGCAAAGTCAATTAGCGGATCATACAAGCCCAGACCATCTAAAATGGCCCCTGCAATCACAAAAATGGTCAGTGTTACGCCCGGGTTCAGCTTGAATACGTCAAATAGAATTTGCCCGATAAGACAAATCGTACCGCCGACAATAAATGCCCAGAGAAAAATCATGGTTTATCACTTCCTGACTCAATTGAGACTGCATGTGCAATACAAGGAATGGCATCATTTTGCTGTATACTTAAGGGCGAATGGAGTGAACCGGTTGCAACGACGAGAATACGGTTTAATTGCTGTTCTTTCATCAGCTTTAAAAAATGACCATAAACGGCAACTGCTGAACTCGCTGTACCGCTTGCGCCAGCCAGAACCGGTTGCCCCTCACGATAGACGGTCAGACCACAGTCCTGATACATGTCACTGGTTATATTGATGTTTTTCTTCTGCAGCATATCCATTGAAATTTCACGGCCGATGTGCCCGAGATCACCCGTAATGATCAAGTCATAATACGTTGGGTCAACATTTCGTTCCCTTAGATGGGTTTCAATTGTATCAACGGCGGCCGGTGCCATGGCAGCACCCATGTTAAACGGATCTGAAATGCCCATATCGACAACTTTTCCAATAGTTGCTGATGTAACCCTAGGGCCTTCACCGTTTTTGGCAACCAACGCACATCCTGCTCCTGTGACTGTCCATTGGGCTGTCGGGGGCTTCTGTCCGCCGTATTCCGTTGGGTATCTGAACTGTTTTTCCGTTGCGGCGTTATGACTGGCTGTCCCGCTTAAGATATAATCAGCCCCATCACCATTAATAATGAAAGCAGCAAGCGCAAGACTCTCCATCGATGTGGCACAGGCGCTGAATAAGCCAAAGTATGGCATGTCAAGTGATTTGGCTGCAAAACTGCTCGGGGTAATCTGATTGATCAAATCCCCGCTGATGAAAAATTTCACTTGTTCTTTTTGTATGAGGCTGTTTTTAACAGCAACCTGGCTTGCTTCCTCCATCAGTGTCCGTTGTGCTTTTTCGAAGGATGATTGCTTCAGCCACATATCACCATGCAAAATATCAAAAGCATCCGGAATATTGCCATTAGCCTCAAACGGACCACCGACAGTTCCGGTGGATATAATGACAGGCTCATTTTTAAAAATCCAGGTACGGTGTCCAGTTAACATTATAAGCCTCCCCATTGAATCAAAATCGATTTAATTAAAGCAATGACAAAGGCCGAAAAAACACCATATACGATGACGGGACCGGCCAGTTTGAACATATTGCCACCGACACCCAGGATAAATCCTTCTGAACGGTGTTCAATCGCCGCTGAAATGACAGAATTGCCAAAACCTGTTACAGGTACTGCAGACCCGGCGCCTGCAAATTGCCCGATCCGGTCGTATACACCAAAACCGGTCAAAAACATGGTAATAAAAATAAGAGTGGCAACTGTCGGATTGCCTGCTGTTTGCTCAGTAAAGCCAAACAGGTATATATGCACAGTGGAAATGATCTGGCCGATAAAACAAATAAAACCACCAATCAGAAAAGCCTTGATACAGTTCTTCAGCAACGGGCGTTTAACTTCCCGATGTTTTGCAAATGCTTGATATCGCTGTGCATTTGGCGGTAAATTTTTCTTCTTCTTATCTGCCATACATCTTCACACCTTCTTACGTTTTATCTTTCATTAGTTTAATGAGTCGGTCGACCTCTTTTTTCAATTTCTTGCGTGATATGTCTTTCCCGGCTATTTTTTCTTCGAGATTACCGATATCGAAGACGAGCCTTTTGTCAGTTGAAACCTCAACCTTATGATCGGGAAATTCCTTATCCATTTCTTTTTGCATTTTCTTGCGTATATCAACTAATTGAAGCCGCTTGTTGTGTTTAATTTCAAAGGCAAGAATCAATTTCTTGTCTGTATTGACGGCGTTAACAGCGGTTACAGGCTCATGTCTGCTTATCTTTTCTTTTGCCCGATTTGCAGCAGTCTGATCAATCGGATTGCTGGTTGAGATTTTATTGAAGTTGACGTCTTGACTATTCTGTGATGTATCATCGTTTGGTGAGCAGCTTATCAGGAAAATCAGTGCGAATACTGTCAACATAATGTGCCATGTTTTCATTGTATGTCTCCATGGGGGCGAGGCTGGCTGATTCAGCCAACCTCGTCCATTTAAAATCCTTTGTATTGAGGTTCTTCCTGCTCTATTTGTTGTACACGCGGTTCGACAGTTTGCAAAATGGTTTGTGTCTGCTGAGCTGCATCCTGATAAAGCTGCTTTGCTTGTTTGTTTTCTGTCTGAAGGGCGAACTGTTCAAAGCTCGCTTGTGCACTTTTTAAACCGGCAATCGTCTGTTTAACCTGCGATGAAACGGTCATGGTGATTAATCCTCCTTAAGTTAGGGAACTCACTTATAATCAAAAAGTAAATAGAAAAAATGTGTCACCAATCTCAGATGTGTTTTTTCCTACGCACTTCACTATTTATAATTTTAATGATTGCCCTTAATTATGCTTACTATTTTTTACCTTTTTATTAACTTTTATGAAACTTTTGAACGGGTCAAATCGTCATAAATAAATGAGGTGAGATGGGGTATGAAAAAATGGCATATGGTGTTTATTGGGGTGATGTTGCTCATCGCGGCCGCTTCCTTCTATTGGTTAAATGGAGGAGCAGATGCAGAATTGACAGGTAATGAAACAACTCAGATACAGGAAGGCGACTTTATTTTACATATTCGGACTGAATCTGTAGATGGAGGATTTCGAGTGTTCAGGGCGATTCAGTATGTCGGTAGTGAATCAGTTGAAATCAAACATCAAACGCCGCTTGTTTCAGTATCATTTAACCATCCCAATCACGACTATACCGGAAAAACTGTTTCCAATATCCTGGTTACAGGAAACAGTTATCATCCGCAGGGACCGAAAACATTTGATACACCGGGAAAAGGCGTTTATACATTATTTTGCGAGACACGGTTCATTGCTGATGGTGAACAAAAGAAAATCACGCATCAGGAGGAATTGACCTTCCAATAGAAAAGCATCCCGCAGCATGGCAGGATGCTTTTTTAATGACGATTTTCGGGTGCGGTCAGATTCATTCCTAAACATCTCGTGACAATCCGGTCTGGTGATATCAATTTTCTGTCACTTTTGTTAAACTGATGGTACAGACATTTATGGAAGGTTGATGGCAGATGGCAGAGTTGCGAAAGCCGATTCCGGTTGAAGAAGCGATTAACCACGTATGGAAGCATCGATTAACAGGAGAAACAGAGCATGTTTCCATAACTAATTGTGATAATAGAAGACTGGCAGAGAATATTGTGGCCAAGCACCCTGTTCCGCCATTCCCGAAGTCACCCTATGACGGGTTTGCGCTTCGTTCAGAGGATACACAGGAAGCGAACCGGCATAATCCGGTGTCGTTTAAAGTTGTTGAACATATCGGAGCAGGGCAGGTTCCGGAAAAAAGCTTACATAAAGGAGAAGCCACACGCATTATGACTGGGGCTGAGATTCCTGATGGCGCAGATTGCATTGCCATGTTTGAAATATGTCAGACGTATGAAGAAGATAATCATTCCTATATGTCGATTAAACGAACGATGGAGCCGGGTCAGAATATCATCGGAGAAGGTTCAGAAGTATCAGAAGGCGAAAAACTGATCGAGAAGGGAACCATGATTAACCCCGGTATCAAAGCGGTTCTGGCAACGTTTGGCTACAGTCAGGTGAAAGTCGCCAAAAAGCCGGTGATTGGTGTGATTGCAACCGGCACCGAATTACTCGATGTAGGGGAGGAGCTGCAGCCAGGCAAAATTCGCAATTCCAATGCTTATATGATTGCATCACAAATAAACAGAGCCGGCGCAGACTATAAGTATTTTGGAAAGCTTGAAGATGAGTTTGATTCCAGCTATAACATGATAAAAGAGGCATTGGAAGAAGTCGATATTCTGATTACGACCGGGGGCGTATCAGTTGGGGATTTCGATTTAATGCCTGCCATTTATGAAGAACTTGGAGCGGATGTTCTTTTCAACAAGGTGGCGATGCGTCCGGGAAGTGTCACGACAGTTGCGGCAATTGGCGGAAAAATCCTGTATGGACTATCGGGCAATCCTTCCGCATGCTATGTTGGCTTTGAGCTGTTTGTCAGACCACTCTTAAAGCATTATTTATACAGCGATTATGCTTTTCTGCGCAGGATCAAGGCAACACTTTCGGATGATTTTCCAAAACCAAATCCATTCACCCGATTTGTCCGCAGCTATTTAACATATGAAAATGGCAGGGTTCACGCTAAATTGGCCGGGACGGATAAATCCAATGTTGTCACCTCACTGGCGCATACAACCGGTTTGATGATACTTCCGGGTGGGACCCGCGGTTTTGAAGCCGGTGATGAAGTGGACATATTGCTGCTTGACGATCAGCATGGGCAGCGTGATTTTAAGGCCATTTAGATAGGGCTAAAGGAGAGGTTAATGTGCAAAATGAACCAGCACCCATAAAGGACCACTTCGGAAGAGTACTTAAAGACCTGCGTATATCGGTAATCGATAAGTGTAACTTCCGCTGCACCTATTGTATGCCGAAAGAAATATTCGGCGAGGACTATGTGTTCTTGTCGGAAAAAGAATTATTGAGCTTTGACGAAATCATTCGGCTTGCCAAAGTATTTGCAAATCTAGGCGTCGAAAAAATCCGTATTACCGGCGGCGAGCCGTTGATGCGCAGAAATCTTGATAAATTAATTGCCGATTTGGCAGCCATTCCGGGAATAAACGATATCGCCCTAACGACAAATGCCGTTATGCTTTCAAAGATGGCAAAAAAGCTGAAAGCGGCCGGACTAAAACGGGTCAATGTCAGTCTCGATGCGATTGAAGATGACGTATTCAAGTCAATTAATGATAGAGGTGTCGGATCCAGCCCTGTCTTGAAAGGAATCGAGGCCGCCAAAGAAGCGGGGCTTGGCGTAAAGATCAATATGGTTGTCAAAAAAGGGATGAATGATAGCCAGATTTTACCGATGGCCCGCTATTTCAAAGGAAAAGACATTATTCTACGTTTTATCGAATTTATGGATGTCGGAAACCATAATGGCTGGGATTTCAACCATGTCATTTCCAAAAAAGATATTGTCAACACGATTAACCAGGAGATGGCGATTGAACCGGCGGAAGAAAATTATTACGGTGAGGTGGCTTCAAGATACCGTTATAAAGATGGCGAAGGTGAAATAGGTGTCATTTCTTCTGTGACTGACGCGTTCTGCGGTACCTGCACCCGGATCCGGCTGTCTGCGGACGGCAAGCTTTACACGTGTCTTTTTGCATCAGATGGATTTGATGTCCGGGGCAGGATGCGCGAGGATGAGCTGTCTGATGATGAATTGGAACACGAGCTGACAAGTTTGTGGGGCAGACGAAAAGATCGCTATTCAGAAGAACGTACTGAAGAAACCCGGCGAAACAGGAAGAAAATTGAAATGTCGTATATCGGAGGTTAAAGTCGTTCCAGTATTTGTGAACGAGTCCATTGATAAAATGGGGGTGGTTGTGTGAAAACATTTAAGCTGAAGTCTTTAAAAGTCATAGATAATGAAGATGCTGATATGCTGGAGCAATCAATCCCTCTCTTGGACGGTTTGATTATTAACAGGGAAGATGAGGAAAATAGCTGGATAATCGAAGCATATGTTGAGCAAGAACAATATGATTTTTTTCAAAATCTTCACAGTCATAACGAGCAAGTCATGATTGAGGTTAAAATTACAAAAGAGAGTAACGATCCTGCAACGTTCATTACATCAATTTCAGGGATTAATGTGATTGGCGATCACATGAATGTTCTGTTTATCGGTACCATTGTCGATCAGAGCAAAGAAATAATCGAAGAAAAGCTAAAGTTGCTGATTGAACAAGGCTATCAGGGAGAAGAGCTGCTGCATAAATTTAAAGAACAGATTTAAGGTGAATTTATCCGTTTATTAGAAGATGGGGCAGTTCAAGTCAATCGGCCTTTAATAAGCCGGCGTGCTGCTATTAAGTGAGCGCCGGCTTTTTGAGCAGTAAGTATAGATACATAATTGCAACTTGGGCTTTCGCCATAACAATTTTTCTAATATTGACCCATTCATTACATTTTGATGTTTTTTAAACCAGTACAGTTGATATAAAATGCGACATAGTGACAGGGTGATTTCCGCTTTGGGCAGTTGCTTTCCGCGGGCAACGCTTCAGCTTCCTCGGAAGCAAAAACCGCTTCCTGCGGGATCTTCAGCCGCCCGCTTTCCCGCAGGAGTCAACTGCCCTCCGCTCCAATCAACCATCATAATATCATGATTGGAAGTGGAATATCTCCAAACCAGCGGAGGAAATACACGGAGACTCCTGTGGGAGCAAAGGCATAGGTGAGACCCCGCAGTGCGTCAGCACGCGGAGGCTCACCAGCCGCCCACGGAAAGCGAAGTGTATTTCCGAAGCGACGTTATTCCACTCAACCTTTACGTCGCAGTTTATAGATTCTATGTCAAAAATTTAATCTTTTTGTTAGCAGCCTTTGTTTAAATTATAGTAAAACGGGGTGCTGATAAAGAGACTCCCGTTTTACTATAATTATGCTGCCAGATGTGTTGTTTTTGTTCATGTTTTTAGTATTTGAAGTCTCCGTTTAAAAAATTATCAAATCGGAAGCATTAAACGCTGTTGACTGCTATAATGGTGATTAAGTTTTTCAATACAGCTGATAATAAAGTGAGCGCAAGGGGGATTGAATGATGAGGCATTCCTTTTTCCGCTGGATGAACCAATTATCACCAGTACAGCTTATTTTCCTGTTTTATTTTATAGCAGTTATTGCGGCTACAGCGCTGCTGGCACTCCCTGTAGCTCATCAAGAAGGTGCAGAACCGCCGTTCATTGATATATTATTTACTGCGGTCAGTGCACTTAGTGTTACCGGCCTAAGCACTTTGACAATAGCCGAGACCTTTAGCACCACTGGCATCACGATACTTGCTGTCATTCTTCAGTTAGGCGGTGTCGGGGTGATGGCCGTCGGAACGTTTATCTGGATGATTATCGGCAAGAAGATTGGGCTGAAGGAACGTCGTTTGATCATGGCAGATCAAAACCAGACATCATTCGCAGGGATTGTCAGGTTGGTAAAGGAAATTTTATCGGTCGTTTTGATTATTGAATTGATTGGCTTCCTGATTCTTGGGACATATTTTTTGCAATATTTCCCGACAGCAAAAGAAGCTTATTTCCAGGGGTTTTTCGGAGCGATAAGTGCGACGACAAATGGCGGCTTTGATATTACCGGTCAATCTCTGGTTTTGTTTAAGGATGATTACTTCGTTCAGTTCATCAATATGCTGCTGATTATTTTTGGGGCTATAGGCTATCCGGTTTTGGTTGAGATCAAAGAATTCTTATTTGGAAAGGAGAATAGAGGCCATACGTTTCGGTTTACACTGTTTACAAAAGTCACGACACTGACCTTTTTTACCTTGGTTGTCACAGGGGCCATTTTCATTATGCTGCTGGATATAAACAACTTTTTTGCAGGGAAATCCTGGCATGACATATTGTTTTATTCCTTGTTTCAATCGGTTACAACACGAAGCGGCGGGTTGAGCACAATGGATGTCAGTCAACTGTCCGAGCCGAATCACTTATTCATGTCAGTGCTTATGTTCATCGGAGCTTCGCCCAGCAGTGCCGGCGGGGGTATCCGGACTACCACCTTCGCACTGGTTGTCATATTCATCATTACCTATGCAAGAGGTAAGGGGAATATTCGGTTGTTTAACCGTGAAGTGTATGAGGAGGATCTCTTAAAAGCTGTCATGGTGACATTAATGGGTTTTATATTTGTATTTGCCGCAATGATTATTATTTCCGTTGTGGAACCATTTGACCTGACCGAAATCCTGTTTGAAGCAACTTCGGCGTTTGGAACGGTGGGCTTATCTCTTGGCATAACTGATAACCTTTCAAATATTAGTAAAATCGTTCTTATGTTTTTGATGTTTATTGGAAGAGTAGGGATTATTACCTTCTTGCTTATTTTCAAGGATAATAAAAAGACCGGGAAGTACCATTATCCAAAAGAGAAAATGATCATTGGCTAAAGATCCCATTAAGGAAAGAATACTATCAAGTTGATAAACCGGAGGAATCGGGACAAAAGTGCTTTTATGCAAGAGAAATCCGAACTAAATAGAAAATATGGTTAGTGATTTCTCCCGCAGGAGTCTCGTATATTTCCTACGCTAAAGCAGTATATTGTTCGACTTTAGAGTTGGTTGTTTTAGTTATGTCCCAGCCTCCGGTATCATTCAATTGTTGTTTGATTTCTTGATGCCAAGGATTTTTAACTGGTCATTCTCGTGTCCAATAGTCAGTTCATAAGTGATTTCTACTCCCTTTGTTTTTTCTTTATCCGGTGGTTTTGTTTCCGCAGTGACCGTAACTGTCGTTTTAACCTGGTTGTCATCTGTAACGGTACTTGAAAGACCGGAATATTCAAGGTTCATGAAATGGATATAGCCTTCACGAAACTCTGAATAGGACCGGGACGACTGCATAGAGCTTCCCAACAAAGTATAGGCACCGACATAATCTCTGATGCTGATATTTTCAAAAAAGTAATCTGCCACATACTCAGCATCCTCGATCAGCTGATCTGGGCTGTCGGGGGAATTAATATCATCGGCATTTTTATATACCAGCTCGTCATGTTGTGCCTCATTTGACCAAGTTGTCACTTGTTCATAAATTTCACTTGCCGGGATACTAAAACCGATTGTTCCATCATTTGTTCCCACTGAATTAATGCCGATAACATTGCCGGTTTCACGGTTAATCAAGGGACCGCCGCTGTTGCCATGGGTTATTTGCGCTGAAATTTGGTAGACATTTTCATAATTGAAACCGTCGACTGAAAAATTTCGTTCTGTTCCTGAAATAATCCCAAGGGTCACTGTGTTTTGAAAACCGTGAGGACTACCAAGAGCGATAACCTCATCTCCAATTTCAGCTTTTGTTTCCGTCTCGATATTCAAGGCATTTTGGTTGGCCAACTGCTGTACACGGATAACGGCAATATCGGTATCTTCCCCTGTTCCGACGATCGCCGCTGGATAAATGTGGCCATTGGCTGTCCGAACATTAATAACGTCAGCATTTTTCACAACGTGAGCGTTTGTAATTATGTCGCCTTTCTCATTAAATAAAAATCCGGACCCTGTGATCGTGCTTTGCTCATTTTGACCTTCTATCTGGACAACACTTTTTTCCGCGTTATGAATGATTGATTTTAGGTCAAGGCTGCCGGTATTTGATTTTACCTTGTTAATGGCGGGATTGTTTACCGCAACGGGATTTGCTTGCCATGTATTATACATAACAGTCAAAATAATTATGCCGGCTGCAACAAGCAATAGAGATACAATCACCGGTCCCCGAATTTTTCTTTGCATATGTTCACCTCTCTGATTACGTATTCGTTTATCCCAGGCAATCAAGAGTTAACAGGGAAATATCAGTGGAAAACGATCTGTCGAATGGCGTGTTTACTGGTCAGTGTACCATTTGATTCTGTCCACTTTAATGTCGATTTGATTGTTTTGATTAATATCAAAATGGGTAAACTCAAACTCGCCTGTCTCATCCGGATAAAGTGTGTCCGGGTATACATACACCTTATTTGATAAAAAGGCTTCCTCATTAGTCAGCAATTCATATTCAATCAAAATGGAATTTATCGGAATAGTGGCGACACTTTTTACGTTTCCTTTTACAACCACTTTCCCTTGCTCATCACTTTCGACATCTACTGACACGAGTTCAATCGCATCGTTTTCGTTTAGCTTCCGTTCTTCTTCAGCTGAACTGATAGCCTGTTCAATCCGCTTCCGCTGAGCTGTTTCAAATGCCGTCTTTTCTTTTTCGATTGTGGTCTTCAGACTTTGCAGTTTTTCGGATTCCGGTGCATATTTTAATCCGTCTTCCACCACCAGCAGAGCATCTGAAAATTGTTTATCATTTAATTGCTCGCTTGCTTGTGAAAACGCATGTTCAATAATGCGTGTCCGAATAGCGGCAGTCAGCTCCTCAGCCTTATCGCTCTGAATGGCATCGCCTTCCCATAGCAACGTTTTTAATTCACTGATCCCCGGATCCTGTTCCAGTTCATATTTGAGCTCTTCCAGTTTTATTGTATTCCGTTTTTCCGTCAACTTATTGATTAATGGGGTAACAGCATCGCCGTTGAAATTGGCTAAACTGCTTTCAGCTTCATTGATAAGTGACAGCGCTTCCTGAAATTTCTGCTGATCCAGAAGCTTTGACGACCGTTCTATATCTGATTCAGCATTTTTTGCAGTTTCGACAAAACTTAAAGCTATATCGGCTTGGCTAAACGACTGATTATGCTCAAGAGCGGATTTTAATGACTCGCTTGCTTCCTGATATTGACCTTCCATAGCATTTTTTTCGCCTTTATTATATAGCTCTTTTGCCTGTGATGTCTGGGCTTGCAAAAACAGGTAAAAAAATACACAAGTCAACAGGATGAGCGCCATAATGGATATGGGAAAATACCAGTTTTTATTGAATGTTTTCGTGTCTGTGAGACGTTGATATATATCTTCAGGCAATTTTTTGCCGCATTTTATGCAATAGGATTCATTATCCCGGACATTTGTGCCACAATAAGGACAGTGGTGCATCATCACACCTGCTTTCGTTGAAATTGCCATAGGCGAGATTTTCGTTTGATTTAGTCTAATTTTATCATATTTTCGTTCTGCCCCGCACTACCGGGTAGCAGATTCTGTCTTTAAATTTAAGATGATATGCCCGATTCGTTCAACTAACATTCAGTGGGGAAAAGCACCCCACTGAATGAAGTTTCACTTTCCCCGCATGTAACGGACAGTAATCCGCCCAAGGACGGCGTCTAACTGTCCCTAAATGCCCGATTCGTTCAACTAACATTCAGTGGGGAAAAAGCACCCCCACTGAATGAAGTTTCACTTTCCCCGCATGTAACGGACAGTAATCCGCCCAAGGACGGCGTCTAACTGTCCCTAAATGCCCGATTTGTTCAACTAACATTCAGTGGGGAAAAAGCCCCCCACTGAATGAAGTTTCACTTTAATTAATACGGTGAAATTGGTAAAATGAAAAGGGAAAGTATGGTTTGGTTTCATACATAAACTGCAAGAAGGGGGTACAAACAATGGAAGTGTGGGAAACAGCTTTTGGTATCGTTTGTTTGGGATTACTTGCACTTAATATCGGCTATTGTATTTTTGATAACGAATAAAAATAAGGGTCAGACGATTTGAGACATGTCTGACCTCTAAACCTAATCTGTCATTGACCATTCGTTTACAGGAAGAATGGTGAATTCTGATTTTCCGGATATATTATCTTCTCTTATAAGACCGAGTCCGTTGCGGCTGTCCTTACTCAATTTTCTGTTATCACCCATTACAAAGTAACTGTCTTCAGGTACTTTGATGGGCCCGGAGTTGCCGGTGTCATCTCTGAATGCCTCTGGAATAAACGATTGCTCGTATTTCTCACCATTGATATATAATGCCTGATTTGTTGAAGAGATCGTTTCCCCGGGTAAACCAATAATCCGTTTCACATAACTTTTCCGCGGCCTGTTAATGATGACAATATCTCCGCGTTCAGCATCGTTGAATAAATAGGTGAATTTATTGAAAAGCACTACTTCACCATCTTCAAGGGCAGGTTCCATACTTTCACCTTCAACGACTGACGTGACCAAGACGAATGATCTGAGAAAAAAGGCGATTAAGAGGGCGAACAGAATAAGTTTCACCCATTCACCCAATCCATTTTTCTTCTGTGATTCCCCCACCTGTGACACCCTTTCATTCTTTATATACTTCGTGCTGCATCATTAAACTATTTTTTGATATCAGACAAATTACTTTGGTTCATCAAAAAGTCATTCTAAAACATATTTAACTTCCTGCCAAACGAAAAATTTTTTCCAGAAATTTCAATTGAACCTTGTCATTATTTGTTGAAATGTGCTAAAGTTAAGTAAGCTTTATAATGGAGGTGCCCCTTAAATCAAATGTGTGCTGCAGACAAGCTTTTAAAACGCATCGAATACTTACGGAACAAGATGACCGATGTTGCTATGGAGAAAGGTTTTACAAGTCCGGAATCCGTCAGCATCAGCCAGGAATTGGACAAACTGTTAAATCTCTATGAATCCATGAAACACACAAAAAACCGAAAAAAAGTAAAATGATATAAAACAGGAATTATCTTTAATCGCCGTAAATGAAATGGGGGCGATGGATACTATCTCTTAATTGTATACTTATCATATGCGTAAGACAAGCGCATATAGTATTCCCTCAATTGAATAACAAACTGTCTGGCTTTTCTTTTCGGCACTGAGTCTAATCTTATTCCATTTGCAGGAAAGCGCCGGAAAAGAAACAGAATATCCCATCCTTTTCCACTAGTGGTATACTAACTTACCGTTTATTTCATCAGCCAAATTCAATATTTATTATCAAGCATATAACGGGTAGTAAGACCTCCACCTCAAAAAATTGAGTAGCCAAGGAGTTTAAGTAGGTGAAGGATCGACTACCCGTAAATGTCTGATCCTGTTCAAAAAGTAAGACTAAGAAAATGTTGGTTTAGAAAGATCGAAAAAATGTTATAAAATGTTCAAATAATTTTGAGTAGTATGATGTAAAATAGGATACACTATCAATAGGATAAAAGAGATTATTCAAAAAAATCTGGCTTTGTCTTTTTGGATAATCCATATTGAAGGAGTGTATCATATATGCGACCAAAACATCAGAATTTTGAAGATCTGGTCAAGCAAAACAAACAGGAATTGCTTGAAGATGAACAGAAAATCAAACAGATCGAACAGCGGCTTGATAAGAAAGCAGCCGACCGAAATATTGATAAAATGAATCAATTCTCGTAAACAAGTTATCACAACGAAATGGTGTGATGTACAAATTTTGTGAAACGTAAAGAGGAAGCATTTCAAAATGCTTCCTCTTTTCAGTGTTCCTGCTATAATTGTTTAAACAGTACGTGGTTTTCCAGATGGATATGCTGGAACGTATCATTCTCCAGCTCTGCCAGTCGGGCGTAGGTGATCCGATATGAGTTGCACGCATCACTTGGCGGCTGGAATCCATCAGTGATTTCCCGAATGCGTTTCAGGATGCCCCCACTGGCATCATGTTCATTTTCAAGATCTCCATTGACTGTATGGATTTGCGCCAGAAGTTCCTCACCTTGGATTTTCTTCATATTTTTTAATCAGCGGGAAGACCTCTTCTTCCTCCTTTACCGAATGTTCCTCCATATCTAACTTAAACGCGTTGTAAAGCCTGTGAAGCTCTTTTAAATGTGGATGATTTTTACCATGCACACGCAAGATTTTTGTTACAAATTTCCCCAATTCTGGCAGTTCTTCGTATAAATAAGCATGATGGCTATGAACGATATGATCAATTAGCTCGCTCGGTGTTTTGGCCTCCCAGTCAATAGCCTCATGGCCTTCGTTTTGCCAATTCTGATAGGAATGATTAAGCTCAGCCATCAGTTCTGCTTCATCTATGTTACGTTCCTTGAAAACCTCCCCTGAGCGGCCGGTCCCCGCCGCAGCAAAAATCAATGCGCCGCTTTTTAAATAAATCACTTGCCTTGGGATAAATTTTGACGGTATCAGCTGGTTTATGATCAACAGTAAATTCAGTCATCACGATTACCTCCTAAATTGAACTCACCCTGATCATAACGGATTTTGCTCCCAAATGACGTGATGCATATCACTGACTAAGACATTTTTGTCCGACGGGGGTTGATTTGGATTAGGATGACTGCCCCAATGATACAAAGCATGCCAATCATTTGTGCTGATGTAAAAGCCTCCTGAAAAATGAATACACCGATCAATGTCGCTACAACCGGTTCTATCGTGGTCAGAATGGAGGCTCTGGATGCCTCGGTTTGATTTAGTCCATATGTATAGATGATATAGGCGAATGCTGTCGGCAGAAAGCCAAGTCCAACAGCAAAAAATAAGACACGCGGTTCCATGAGTAAGGGCCATTTTTCTTGATAAGGGAAAAATGGCAGTAAGGAAATTGCCGCTATGATAAACGTGTAGGCTGTAATGCTTAAACTTGTGTATTTTTTCAATGCAAACTTACTGAAAATACTGTAAAGGGCATAGCCAAAACCCGATCCCAGACCGAATAAAATGCTTGTCAGCTGAAGGGCGTTCAAATCAAGAGGGATTAGACCGACAACAAGAGCACTTCCGAAGATCGTGATCACAAGGGCCATTATTTTCGGCTTGGTCAGCGGCTCATGGAATAGTATGAGAGATAATATGGTAACAAATGCCGGCCCCGTATAAAGCAGGGCGGTTGCCACAGGTATCGTTGATAAATCAATGGCAGTGAACATGCAATAATTGAAGAAAACAATACTGAAAATGCCGGTTCCTATAAAATATTTCACGTCAGAAAAGGACGTCAGTTTCAATTTTTTCGGTTCCTTGATGACTAAAAAAAGCACCATTAGTATGGCAGCAGACCAGACCCTTAATGTGACGACTTCCATGGGGGTGAAACCGTACGCGTACAAGTTTTTCACATACCAGCCGATTGTTCCCCAGAGTGCGGCGCCGAGTATAATATAAAGAAACGCTTTATTCAACGGAATCCCCCCCGAACAATGCTTATTGCTGATATTATATCAGATTGATGCAACGTATAATACGAAATTGATTGGTTTATATTGAATAGTAAGTCGATGGGGAAGAGGTGAGTCATATGTTGGATTGGATCGGCGTTTCGGAGACCATGCAGACGTTTTCAGAACAACTAAATCCTGCCTATATTTTGATGATTATCGGAATCACCGCAGTTTATGTTATTATTCGCCCGTTCATAAAATGGGTTGTTGTTACCAAATCGGTTAAATTATTAAACTATGTTATGAGCAGTTTGCTTGTGCTGGTGATCCTACTGGGAGGAATTGTTCTAACAGCGGTTTTCCAGCTTCCTTTATTAGAGGTTACATTGCATAGTCTTGCTGTTTTTGGCGGATGTCTGGGGATTATCCATTTATTAGTGCACGCCTTCCGAAATAAAAAGAAGCGCGTATGACGGATACGCACTACTCTGTGATTCCAAATTCTATCTGCATTTGTTCAAGCCAGTCTATAATCGTTTGCTGTTCTTTTGGCGGCATTAACCAGCCGGACGGGGCAAGTTCTGCAACCTTGTTTTGTTCCTCAGGTGTCAGACGTTCAAAAGCATCTTTAAAGGTATGCGTCTGTTCAACGTGATTTTTAAGCTCATACAAAAAATCTTCCATTTCGATGGCCATACCAGATACCTCCCTTTGGCTGATACTATTCCCGCGATTATAGAAAGCAAAACGTTAAAAGCACTTACCGGTCAAGTGCTTTTAACGCGTTCTTCGTTTTGTTTTGCTTGGCGGCCAGTTTATTTTCCCCAGTGAAGATGGCGTGAAATAGGAAGAACTGTATTTTTTTCTTGGTTTTTTGGCTGGCTGCCAGTCTATGTAACGATAGACTATTTTTTTCGCTTGTGAAAGTGACATCTTTGTTGGAGGGTTCCGGTAGTTTTGATCCAGTTTGCCTAAGTGTTCAAGTTCTTTGAAGTCGTCTTTCGTTGGGGGGATATGAAAGAAATACTTGTCCACTTTAACTAAAAGTGTCGAGTGCTGGCTGCTGAATCTGGGATTATTCGAGAAGTGCAGGCCAACCTTTTCTGCGCGGTTTTCTTTTAATAAGCGGTTAATTGATTCCTTCTTGATGTAATAAAGGTGTTTGGGATCCGGAGCTGTTTTCGCATGGCGGTTTATGGTGAAAAGCGCCTTGCCAAGTTCATCGAGTGGAACGTTTTCCTTTGCATGCATTCAGAGGGACACTCCTTTCTATGGTTATAGTCTTTGCTTGTTTCTATCGTACCTTATCGCCAGTCCAAATTCAATTTAAAATGAGCGGGTTTTAATCCCCGCTCACGCTTATAAATCCAGACAGTGTATATCCGCTCGATTCATCATTCAGCGGAAAGATTATGCCGCCTGAATGTTTTTACTTCATGGCTTGTATGTCTTCTACTATTTTTTCCATGTTCGCAGCCTTCCGTCCATCATAGTTTTTGATGGCATTTCCTTCCGGGGTGACAATGAAAAAGCTTGTTCCATGCATGACTTGGTCAGAATCTGGAAGCTGTTCAACCGCTGATTTAAAGGATTTGACGGAAAACTCTTTGATTGTCTCAAAGTCGTAACCTGTGAGGAGATCCCAATTATCGAATGTTCCGCCGCGTACTTTAGCGTAGTTCTTTAGTGTTTCCGGTTTATCATTTTTCGGGTCCACGCTGAATGAGACAAGCCGCACATCTTCAAGTCCGGCTTCCTTCAGCTGCTCCTGAAGAGAGGCCATATTAGACGTCATTGGCGGACAAACAGTCGTACAATTGGTGAAAATGAAGTCAGCCACCCAAAATTCACCTTCCAAATCACTTTTACTCACTTTTTCGCCATCCTGGTTCGTAAACGTAAAGTCCTGCACTTCATAAGAGAAATCACCATTATATTGATTACCGCATGCACTTAATAAAAGAACGAATAATAACAGCGGAAAAACCCACTTGAATTGCGCCATGTGCTTTCCTCCTAGTTGTAATCACTTTCAAGTGTAGCATGTTTTTCAGAAAAAAACTATGAACAAACTGTTACGAATGTTTGGAGAAAAACGAAGTGCCGCTATTTTTAACAGCTTTTATGACGCAGGGTCCGCTTTAAGGGTATACGTATGGATTTCAGGTTTACATAAGAACCTGTAAGGCAGCCGTGTTGTTCCGATCCCGCGATTGACAAACAAGATGAGTTTGCCGTTTTGAAGTGTGTGCTTACCCTGCACATACTTGTGTGCGTAAAGCGGGGTATAGAGATGGCCGATAAATGGCAGGCGGATCTGGCCACCGTGACTGTGCCCAGATAGCTGAACGTCGACAGGGAAGCGCACGGTGTTGTCGGCATAGTCAGGTTCATGTGCTAGTAAAAGGGTGTATAAATCCGGATCTGCGTTTGCCAGGGTGTCTCCAAGATTCGGATCGCCCAGCATGACATCATCAATCCCCGCGAGAACAATTTGTTGATTATCCATTTCAATAGTGGTGTGGTTATTTTGCAGGAGGCTGAAACCGGCTTGATCCATTACCCTCTTAACGATATCAGTTCCATATCCGCCATGATCATGGTTGCCGTATATCCAGTATTTACCGTATTGTGCGTTTAAATTCTGCAGTATATGGGCGATTTCGTTATCCCAGTGATACGTGTGCGGTTCGTCAACAAGATCCCCCGTAAACAGAATTAAATCAGGGTTTTGGGCGTTAATCGTCCTGACAAGTTTTGAGAATTGTTCGATAGTATAATGATATCCGATGTGCGTATCGGAAAACTGAACAATTTTAAAACCATTGAAAGGCTGCGGAATTTTACGGGATGCGAGTTCTGCGTGATTAATATCAAGCATACTGGGTTCTATATCGTGTGCATAGTAATAGGTGCCGCCACTTACACCAAGCAGGGCAAGCATACTGCCAATTGACCGTTTTAAGAACGTGCGTCTGTTCATATGTTTCTACCTTTCAAAATGTATCAATTAATATGTTTATTTTAAATGGGAATGATGTATGATGCCAGTGAAATATATAGATGTTAGAAACTGTTAATATTTTGACTTTTGTGTCATCAGACTTTACTATGATAGATAGAGAGAAAGAGAAAGGACTCTTATATGGACATTTTTTACTTTTGGTTTTGACCTGCATATTGTGAAATATGCGACTTATCCCGCATGTCACGAAAACTGAACTGTTCATAAACGGGATAAATGATGTTATATCTGCATGTCCTATGGTAAACTAAATATGTGGTCAATATAATAAACTCCTTATTGTTTAGGATTTGAAAAGGAGCGTTTTATTATGAGTGCAACACAGGATAAGAAATTAACAGATATTGTGATTGGGGATTTAATGATATCCTCTGAAAAAGTAGCACACGTACAGATTAACAACCCTTTAGAACATGCTTTGCTGATACTTGTGAAATCGGGATACTCTGCCGTTCCTGTTTTGGATTCGTCGTATAAACTTGTGGGTACGATCGGCAAAACGCGCATTTTAAACAAGGTTCTTGGCCTGGAACGGTTTGAAATGGAGCAGCTATCCGAAATACAAGTACATGAAGGCATGAACTCGGATATCCCGTGTTTATCAAAATCGGACACATTCATGGACGGGTTGAAGGTAGTCATCAACTATCCATTCGTATGTGTCGCTGATGAGGACGGCTATTTTGACGGGATACTGACAAGACGCGCTATCTTAAAGCAACTGAAACGTGACCATTTTACATTTAAGTCTCATGTATAAGATTAAGTAATCGGCACCCTTTCCCGCAGCAGAGGGTGTTTTTCATGTGATTACCAACTGTATATCTTTTTCTGTTTGAGAAAAACTACCTGTGAAATGTATCTGCAGCAGAGGAGGTTTGCAACAATGGCGCGAATTGGCGTAGAAGAGACCATGACCGATGTGAAAGAAGCACTTGCGGAGATGGGGCATGATGTTGTTGATTTAAAATCAGAAGACGACACCGCCTATTGCGATTGCTGTGTCATTTCAGGTCAGGATAAAGATGTCATGGGCATGTCAACAGCAAGTATTGCCGGTTCAGTGATAAACGCAGACGGCTGCAATGCCCAGGAAGTTTGTAATATGGTGAATGACAAATTGAATCGGCAGTAATGTAAAAAGCTTCGGCTCAATCGCAGCCGAAGCTTTTTAACATTAATCTTGATTGCTGTGAACAGCAACCTGCTGAGGAAATGGTGTTTCAATGCCTGCGTGGTCAAAGGCTTCTTTAATTTGTCTCCGCATGGCACGCTCACACTCCCACTGAAGGCCGTTTTCAGTCTGGCCGACAACACGCAGCACAATATCGGATGTGCCAAAACCTTGCACCCCGATGGCATCAGGTCCTTCCTTAAAGCGCTCATCTTCCTTGAATTCGGCACACACTTCTTCCAGAACGGCAATGGCTTGGTCAAGATTATCATTGTAGCGGATGCTTATATCAACTAGGGCCCGCATGTTGCCGCGGGTATGGTTCGCCACCCCTTCGATATAACGGTTTGGGACGTAATTCAATGTACCGTCAAAACTGCGTATTTTTGTCGTGCGCAAACCAATTTCTTCAACAATCCCGTCATAGCCTGCTGTTGTTACATAATCATCTATTTCCAGCTGGCGTTCCAACAGGATAAAAAACCCGGTCACGATATCACTGACAAGCCCTTGTGCGCCAAAGCCGATCGCAAGTCCAATAATACCGGCACCTGCCAGGATCGGTCCGAGTGGAATGTCAAGCGCCCCAAAGATCATTAACACCAGCACAAAAAACATGACATAGGAAAACACGTTCAGTAACAATTTTTCAAGAGTTTTAACACGTGATGGTGATAATTTTTGATTCGACCCAGCTTTGTTCAGGGTTTTTCCAATGACTTTTTTACCAATCGGCACCAAAATAATGAAGGCCAGAATCATTAAGCCAATTTGTAAGACAACCGGCACAACACTCCCCAATAAGCCGGCCAAATCAATACTAATTCCGAAAATTTCCATATGTATTCTCCTTTCAGTAGACAGTTTAAGACATATTATGAAGGATAACAACAATTTTCCCTAATCACGAAAAATAAAACGTAGCACTGTACAGGGAAAAGCTTTCCAGCATATATAATATAGGAACCATTAAAGAGGCGCTATTATTCAGGTCAGGCCCGACTAACAAATTTGGGAGGTTTTAGGGATGAGATTAAAAGATCAGATGCCGGAGTTCGATCGTTCGGGGAAATGGCTTAACAGCAAACGGCTTTCCCATAATGATGTAATTGGAAATAAACCGGTTTTAATCTATTTTTGGTCAGTGAGCTGTGAAACATGTAAAAAATCAACACCAAAAGTAAATAAATTGTATGATACCTATGACGATCAATTAGCCGTTATTACTGTTCACATGCCGCGTTCTGAGCGCGATAAGGATTTATCGGAAGTGCGGTCTGCCGCACAAGTGCACAACATTTTTCATCCGATATTTGTCGATAATGAGCATACATTAACGAATCAATTCAATAACAGGTATGTCCCGGGTTATTACCTGTTCGATACTAATGGAAAACTGAGGCACCGTCATTCGGGTTCCGGCGGATTGCAAATGCTGCAAAAACGAATTAATAGGATAGTCAACCAGTCTGAATAATAACTCCTATGAAAGCTTCTGCAATTACAGGCAGAAGCCATTTTTTTATGCCAAGAACGTATTAATTGTGATTGACCTTCCGAAAAATTACGGCGCTCGCTATAACACGGGGTGAATGCCGCGTTTTTCTAAGCAGTTTACACGCTTTATGTACATGCAATCCGATTTGAATGTTAAAAAAATTAGTGAAAAAGTATAGCATTTTATTTCGGAACCCGTTATATTAGATATTACCGAAAATCATAAGGGGGGATTTAACAATGAATACCTTCAAAAAATTAAAACGGTTTTATTGGCCCCACAGGAAGTATTTCTATACCTCAATTTTTTTCCTGTTTTTTGTGGTAGCCATAACTGTGGTTTATCCGGTCGTGTTGCAGTTAACGATTGATGAAGTCGTGTTACAGGAGCGGTATAAGCTGATCCCATATATTGCTGCAGGATTCTTTTTTATCATGCTTTTTAAGGGGATAGCTTCGTTTTTTCATCAATATACAGGGGATTTGTTTGGAATTACGACGGTTTATAAACTCCGGGAAGCATTGTATGAAAAGCTTCAGGTATTATCGTTCAAATATTATGATAATGCCAGAACCGGGGATTTGATGTCCCGGAAGACGACGGATGTGGAAGGTTTTCGTAATTTTATCTCGTTTGGGATATCGGATTTCATTGAAATCACACTACTTATCCTGTTTAGTTTAGGCGTTATGTTTTATTACTCCATACCCCTTGCATTAATCACGATGGCAGCTATGCCGTTTTTAGCTGTAGTGGTTTATAAATTTGATAAGCGCGTTCATCCGGCATTTAGAGGAATCCGTAAATCATTTGGCAGGCTGAACACTCGTGTACAGGAAAATATCAGCGGTATGAATACGGTGAAATCATTATCGAAAGAAGACTTTGAAGTCGGGCGTTTTTCAGACAGCAATGATAACTATCGTCAAAATTATTTATTTACATCCAGTATCTGGTCAAAGTATTTTCCGGTGATGGAATTCATAGGTAATATCTGTGTTGTGCTGCTGCTGGCATACGGCGGTTATCTGGTCATTAGCGGAGACTTAAGCCTCGGAGCACTGACAGCATTCTTCAGCCTTGTCTGGTATATTATGGGGCCGTTGATGAACCTGGGGTTTGTCATTAACATGTTTTCCCAGGCAAAGGCTTCCGGAGAAAGGCTTCTGGAAATATTGGAGGCAACAGAAGATGTTACGGAGAAAAAGGGAGCGATCGATGTACCGATAGCCGGACATGTCACATTTAAAGACGTAACATTGACGTATACGGAAGATGATGATAAAGCACTTAGCGATGTCACATTTGATGCCACCGAAGGAAAAATCATCGGTCTGAGCGGAGCGACCGGATCAGGGAAAACGAGCATTACGCAACTGATTCCCCGTTTTTATGAGCCTGAAGAAGGTGAGGTACTCATTGATGGCAGACCGGTTGAAGACTATAAATTAAAAACCTTGCGTAAGCATATCGGCTTTGTTTTGCAGGAATCGTTTCTGTTTTCAACTACAATTAGAGAAAATATCCGTTACGGCAATCCGGAAATTACTGAAGAACAGATTATCGATGCTGCTAAAAGAGCCCAGGCCCATGATTTCATTATGGCAATGCCAAAAGGCTATGACACGATGCTGGGCGAACGTGGCATGGGGCTTTCGGGCGGACAAAAACAGCGGATTGCAATTGCCCGGGCAATCTGCATCAATCCGAGTATATTAGTGCTTGATGATGCGACATCAGCCGTTGATATGGACACCGAATTCAAAATTCAGCAGGCACTCAAAGAGGTTATGAAAGGCCGGACCACCTTTATCATCGCCCACCGTATCTCGTCGCTGAAACACGCAGATGAAATATTGGTGCTTGAAGATGGCAAAATCGTCGAACAGGGTAAGCATGAGGACTTAGTAAACCATCATGGCCCGTATGAACGGATTTACAATATTCAGTACCAGGATAGAGAACAAATTATGGAAACAGCAACTTAAGAGGGGAGGCGACGTGATGTCCAGGAAGACACCTAAAGAAAACCGGCATTTAAACCGGTTCTATTATACAGTAGACCACGCGGTGGAAAAGCCATTTAACTGGCAGCAAATGTGGCGCTTATTAACTTATTTGAGGCCGTATGCCAAAACATATTTACCCGGTGCCTTTATGGCGATGATGCTCTCAACTGCAGTACGGTTAATTGTACCTATCCTGATTGGTAAGGTAGTTTTTGATATCGTTATTGCAAATGAAAATATGACAATGCTTACGTATATGGTGATTGGTATCACGGTATTATACTTGCTGAGCTATATTGGAAACGTCTTTCGGATAAAATGGGTAAATATCCTAGGGCAAAATGTTATTTATGATCTGCGGCAGCATTTATTTTCACATATCCAGCGCCTGTCACACCGTTTCTTTGATACACGGTCCGGGGGATCTATTATCGTTCGAATCATGAACGATACGAACTCCCTGCAGGAACTGTTTACAAACGGAATTATCAATCTTCTGATGGATGTTGTCACATTAACCGGAATCGTCGTTATTTTATTGGTGCTGAGTCCGAAGCTGGCACTGGCCATTATGGTCATTCTGCCAATCATGTTTTATATTTCAACAAAGCTGAGGCGCAATATCCGCCGCTCGTGGCAGGATGTGCGTATTCAGCAATCACGGCTCAATTCCCATCTCAATGAGAGTATTCAGGGCATCCGTATTACTCAGTCATTCTCACAGGAAAAGGCGAACGAAGAATATTTTGATGGCGTTAACACCGATAATTTTAAAAGCTGGCGAACGGCTACGAAAAAAAGTGCCATGTTCGGTCCGTTTGTTGAAATGAGTAATGCGCTAGGAACCGTTATCTTGATCTCATATGGTGCTTATCTTATTTTACTTGGTGAGTCAAACGGCGGTATCGCCATTGGAACGTTTGTCTCGTTCGGATTCTATGTCGGGATGTTCTGGGAGCCAATATCACGGCTTGGCCAGATGTATAATCAGCTGCTGATGGCTATGTCAGCTTCAGAACGTATCTTTGAATTCCTTGATGAACAGCCGAATGTTGTTGATAAAAAAGATGGAACAGATTTAACTGATATGAAAGGACATATCGAATTTGACCATGTGGAATTCTCTTATGATGAAGAACGGACTGCGCTTCATGAGATATCATTGGAAATTAAAGCAGGTCAGACAATAGCTTTGGTCGGGCATACGGGAAGCGGCAAGTCGACGATAGCCAATTTGATCAGCCGATTTTATGATCCGACGAAAGGTGCTGTCAAAATAGATGGTCATGATTTGCGGGATGTCAAATTGAACAGTCTGCGCACTGGGATTAGTGTTGTGTTGCAAGATACATTTATTTTTTCCGGCAACATTATAGAAAATATCCGGTTTGGTCGTCCGGATGCAACTGATGAAGAAGTTATTGAAGCTTCAAAGGTTGTTGGAGCGGATGATTTTATCCGAAGACTGGCAGACGGATATGAGACGGAAGTGGAAGAACGTGGCAATATTCTGTCAGCAGGTGAACGGCAATTATTATCATTTGCCAGGGCACTGCTGGCTGACCCGAAGATACTAATATTGGATGAAGCGACATCAAGTATTGACACCGAAACTGAAGTAAAAATTCAAGAGGCCCTGCAAAGGCTCCTGAAAGGGAGGACGGCGATTATTATTGCGCATCGTCTGTCAACCATCAGGGAATCAGATAATATTTTCGTACTCGAAAACGGTAAAATACTTGAGAATGGCAGTCATGATGAACTCATGAACCAGCGCGGTGAATACTTTGAGCTGGTTAAATCACAGTTTAAAATGCTTGATGCGATGTAGCAAGAGCGGAAGCACCACCAGCTTCCGCTCTTCCTTTAGGTTATTTTCGTAAACTTTGCTGCTCTAAACGCGGTTGATATAAACTACGACACAACCCAGAAGTTAGCGAGAATCTCTAACCACGCAGCTGGAATATACTCGCTTTCCGTGGGCTCACCACGAGCCTCCTCGCTC